>JAIQFB010000035.1 GCA_020073485.1 Terriglobia bacterium
AAGGCGACGCTGACCTTGGGCGATAACCGTCGCGTGGACTTGTCGCAGACCATGATTTTTCTGACGTCGAACCTGGGCGGCGGGGAAATCACGGAACTGATGACCGGCGGCATGGGCTTTGTGCAGCCGAAGGATAAGGTCGAGGATCATCTCGACGTGAAGGTGGAGCGGACGGCGCAGGAAGCGGCGAAGAAGAAGTTTTCGCCGGAATTCATGAATCGTCTCGATAAGGTGGTGGTGTTCCACCCGCTACGGGAAGAGCAGTTGGAGCAGATTCTGGAAATTGAATTGGGGATGGTGCAGCAGCGCGTGCTGGACACGGGACGCGGGCAGTTTTTGTTCCGTGTGACGCAACCGGCGAGGAAATTCCTGCTGCAGGAAGGTACGGACCTGAAGTACGGGGCGCGGCACTTGAAGCGGGCGATCGAGAAGTTCGTGGTGTACCCGCTGGCGAATCTGCTGGCCACCGAGCAAATCCATTTCGGCGACATGCTGGTTGTGGATAAAGACGCGGACGCGCAGGGCCTGTCATTTCATCGCGAAGGGCAAGGGGCTGTCATTGTGGTGCCAGCTAGGAAACCGGCACGAGCACCGGCAACGCGGGTGGCGGTCACTGCTGCGAGTGAGGACGGAGGGAAAGTGCCTGTCCGGGAGTGGGAACCAGTTCTGAGTTAGATGCTTCCCTCTAAAATGTAGAAAAGGCTTCAGCCTGTCGGGTTTTTTGCCGTAACACAGCGAAACCAGGCAGGCTCAAGCCTTTTCTATTTGATACGTCTACGAACTATGCGCCTTCGGCTTCCAGCGCAGAACGGGCTTGCGCGCGGCGGCAACTTCATCCAGGCGGCTCACGCGCGTGTTGTGCGGCGCGGTCTTGACCAGGTCCGGAGTCGTTGCGGCTTCCTCGGCAATCGCGCGCATGGCCTCCACAAATAAATCGCACTCCTGCCTGGATTCCGACTCGGTCGGTTCAATCATCATCGCGCCGGGCACGATCAGCGGAAACGCCGTAGTGTAAGGGTGAAAGCCGTAATCGATCAGGCGCTTGGCGATATCCATGGTGCTCACACCATTTTTTTTCTGCCGCGCATCGCTGAAAACCACTTCGTGCATGGAGGGCGAGTTGAACGGCATGTCGTACACGTCCTCGAGTTTCTTGCGGATGTAATTCGCATTGAGGACGGCGTCTTCGGTGGCCTGGCGGATGCCCGGGCCGTAAGCCAGCGTGTAGGCCAAGGCGCGTACCAGCACGCCGAAGTTGCCGCCGAACGCCCGCACCCTGCCGATGGATTTGCGTTTGTGATGGTCGAGCGCCAAGTGCCCGTCTTTTTCGTCCAAAACCGGAACCGGCAAATACGGCTCGAGGATTTTTTTGACCATCACGGGGCCAGCGCCCGGGCCACCGCCGCCATGCGGGGTGGAAAATGTCTTGTGCAGGTTCAGGTGCATCACGTCTACGCCAAAATCGCCGGGGCGCGCGACGCCGGCCAGCGCATTCATGTTCGCGCCGTCCATGTAGAGCAGGGCGCCGTGCGCGTGTAGCACTTCGGCGGCCTCGGCGATGTTTTGCTCGAACACGCCGAGCGTTGACGGGTTGGTGACCATCATGGCGGCCACGTCGCCGGTCACAATTTCCTTCAGGCGCGCGATGTCGATCTGGCCGTGCTCGTCGGACGGCACGTTTTCGACTTCGTAGCCTGCGATGACCGCGGTGGCGGGATTGGTGCCGTGCGCGGAATCGGGAATCAGAACTTTTTTGCGCGGGCCCCCCTGCGTGTCTTCGAGGTACGCACGAATCAGCAGCAGTCCGGTGAGTTCGCCCTGCGCGCCGGCGGCCGGTTCGAGCGTACCGGTATCCATTCCCGTGATTTCGGCGAGGCAATCCAGCAGCAACTTCAAAATTTTCAGGCAGCCCTGCGAGAGTTCCTGAGGTTGGTAGGGATGCTCGGTGGCGATGCCTTCCAGGCGCGCGACGAATTCGTTGACGCGCGGGTTGTACTTCATGGTGCAGGACCCGAGCGGGTACATGCCCAGGTCGATGGCGTAGTTCCACGTCGATAGGCGCGTGAAATGGCGCATCACTTCGATTTCGCTGACTTCCGGAAATCCCGCGACGCTTTCGCGCGCGTAGGCCGTGCCCAGCGCGGTCCGCGCGTCGATCGCCGGGACATCCAGGGGAGGAAACTCCACGCCGCGCTTGCCGGGCGCGGACTGCTCGAAGATCAGGCCTTCGTTCTGGCTGACGTGGCGTCCTGCTTTCTTGATTCGATCGGTCAATGCAATTCTCCCGGGAAGATATCTCGTCAATCTTCAGGCTTTTGTAGCGCCTGCCTGAAGGCGGGCACTACACCGGCTTCGACAATATTTCGCGGACGGCCGCAGCCATGCGTTCGATCTCGGCGCGCGAAGTGGTTTCGGTGACGCAAAACAACGCGCGCTTGGTCAAGTCCGCATAGGAACTGCCCAGAGGCAGCGGGCCGATAATCTTCTCCCGCAGCAGATCCCGATTCACCAGTTTTACTGAGCGCGGGAATTGCACGGCAAATTCATTGAAAAACGGGCCGGAGAACGCGCGGCGCACGCCGGGAATGGATTCGAGCAGGTCCAGGGCAAAGCGCGCCTTGGCCAGATTCTGCGCGGCGAGTTCCTTCAGGCCTTCCTTGCCGAGCAGGCAGAGGTGAATCGTAACGGCAAGCGCGCACAAGGCCTGATTGGTGCAGATGTTCGACGTGGCCTTCTCGCGGCGGATGTGCTGCTCCCGAGTGGCAAGCGTCAGAACGTAGCCGCGCCGCCCGTTGCTGTCTACGGTTTCTCCCGCGAGGCGCCCCGGCATCTGGCGCACGAATTTGTCGCGCGTGGCGATGACGCCGGCATACGGCCCGCCGTAACTCGGCGCGAGGCCGAAGCTCTGCGTCTCCATGGCCACGATGTCGGCCTCGGCGGGTGGCCGCACCGCACCTAGCGAAACGCCTTCGGTGATCGCGACAACGAGCAACGCGCCTTTGGCGTGTGCGAGTTCGGCCAGATGCGGAATTTGCTCCAGCACGCCGAAAAAGTTTGGCGACTGCACGACCACGGCGGCGGTTTCTTTGTCGATCGCCGCTTCCAGGCGCGCGATGTCCGCCTGGCCGGAACTGGTAAATCCGATTTCGTGGATGTGCACGCCCAGATTGCGCGTGTAGGTGTCCAGCACCTGGCGGTATTCGGGATGCAACGAGCGCGCCACGACCACGCGATGCCGTCCGGTCAGCCTCTCGGCCATCAGCACCGCTTCGGTGGTCGCGGTCGAGCCGTCCCACATCGACGCATTGGCCACTTCCATGCCAGTGAGTTCGCACATCAGCGTCTGAAATTCAAAAATCGCCTGCAGTGTCCCCTGGCTGATCTCCGCCTGGTAGGGCGTGTAGGAAGTCAGAAATTCACCGCGCTGGATCAGCGAATCGGTGACCACCGAGCGCAGGTGATTGTAGACGCCCGCGCCCAGGAAGCTGGTGTAGCCGCCGGAATTTTCTGCGGCGCGCGCGCGGAAATAGTCGATGATCTCCTGTTCGGACATCGCCGCGGGAAGCCGCAACGGCTCTTTCAGCCGAAACTTTTCGGGAATTGACGCGAATAAACTTTCGATGGACCGGGCCCCGATGGCCGCAAGCATGTCGCGGCGTTCCGCAGTGCTTTTCGGAAGATAGCGCATCAGGCGGAGGCTTCCTTTTCGGAGACGAAGGCTTGGTAGGCGGCGGCGCCCATCAGGCTGGTGACTTCGGCCGGATTGGCGAGCTTGATTTTGATCAGCCAGGCGGCGCCGTGCGGGTCCGAGTTGACGGTTTCGGGAGCGCCGGAAAGCGCCGCGTTCGCTTCGATCACTTCTCCGGAAACGGGCGCATAGATTTCGCTGACGGCCTTCACGGATTCGACGGTGCCGAAGACGTCGCCGGTTGTGATTTTTGCGCCCACGGCGGGGAGTTCCACGAACACGACGTCGCCCAGCTCATGCTGCGCGTAGTCGGTGATGCCGATGGTGCCGGTGTTGCCGGACACTTTGATCCACTCATGTTCCTTGGTATAGCGATAGTCGCTTGGGTACATTCCGGCTCCTTGGAAAAGCGTCCGGGGACGCATGCTTGCGGCCCGCGAATTCTACGGTCACGATTTTACTTTGCTCGCTTGTAAAACGGCATCGGAACAATCCGCGCGGGGGCCTGCTTGCCGCGAATCTCGACACTGATTTCCGTGCCGGGAGCGCGAAATTCCGGAGGTACGTAGGCCATGCCGATATTTTTCTTCAGGAACGGCGCGGGGGAGCCGCTGGTCACTCGTCCAATGGCCTTGCCGCCGGCGCAAACGCCGCAGGCGTCGCGCGCAATCAGCCGGTCCTGCATCTCGAAGCCCACCAGCGTACGTTCCACTCCCTTTTCCTTTTGCCGCACGAGCGCTTCGCGCCCTAGAAACTCGCCCTTGTTCGGCTTACAGATCCAACCGAGCCCCGCCTCATAGGGCGTGGTGGTGTCGTCGATTTCGTGGCCGTACAGGCACATGGACGCTTCCAGGCGCAGCGTGTTTCGCGCGCCCAGGCCGCAGGGAAGTATTCCCACATCGCTGCCCGCCTCCATCAGATCGTTCCAAAGTTTTTCAGAATGTTCGGGCACAAAATAAATTTCAAAGCCGTCCTCGCCCGTATAACCGGTGCGCGCGATCAGGCAATCGACGCCGTCTACTTCGCCGAACGTGAAATGATAATAGGGGACGGATTCGAGCGGTACTGGCGTAAGGGCTTGCAGAATGCCAAGCGCCTTGGGGCCCTGAATGGCTAGTTGAGAATACCGCGCCCCAGCGTTTTCAATCTGCGCTCCGGTGTGATTGTTGGCCCGGATGTATTCAAAATCCTGGTCCTGAGTGCCCGCGTTGACGCACAGAAAATAATGCTTGTCGGAAATTTTGTGAACCAGCAGGTCGTCGACGAACGTGCCTTGCGGCGTCATCAGGCCGGAATATTGGGCCTGTCCAATGGAGAGTTTGGACGCGTCGTTGCATGTGACATGCTGCACCAGAGCGAGGGCGTCGTCGCCGAACACTTCGATTTCGCCCATGTGGCTGACGTCAAACAGGCCAGCAGCGGTGCGCGTCGCCAGGTGCTCGGACACAATTCCCGAGTATTCGACGGGCATATCCCAGCCGCCGAAGTTGACCATCTTGGCCTTGAGCCGCCGGTGTTCGGCGTTCAGGGCGGTCTTGCGAAGTTGTGCCGTGGTCGGAGATGTCACGCGGAGTTCTCAACAAGCAAAGAGCAAAATCGAAACTAACACGCGCGTTTGAAACGTGTCAAGAAAAGGGACGGGGGTTGGTAGTGGGTCAGTTTGAAATTTTAGGCGTGACAAACGGGCTACTAGAATTGCGACTCGCCGCCCTGGCGAGGTAGCATAGCGGCATGTCGAACCCTTGGTTGGCCGTGCCTCTCTCCGACTACGAACAGCATATGAGCTCGGTCGAAGTCCAGCAATTAGGTGCTCTCTCCGATCTATTCGCGGAAGCGATAGGACGCTGCCGCCCAGTCTCGATCGCAGTCCTGGGAATCGCCGGAGGAAACGGACTGGACCATATCGACACCAGCATCACGGCACGAGTCGTTGGACTGGACCTAAACCCGCTGTACCTCGAAGCCGTCAGGAAGCGCTATTCGCATCTGCCTGGTCTTGAGCTCCAGTGCGTCGATCTGGCTGAACAGCACGCCCAATTGGAACCCGTTCAATTCGTTCACGCGGCTTTAATTTTCGAGCACGCGGGAGCCGGCAGTTGTTTCGAGAACGCCATATCAATGATTGTTCCAGGTGGGAATTTGTCTGTCGTGCTCCAGTTGCCGACCGAAAGCGGACAAACAGTAGGCGCAAGCCAGTTTTCCTCGATTCAAAATCTGAAGTCTCACTTTTCCGTGATCAGTCCCGCATGGCTGCGCGAATCGCTCGCAGTACGTGGATTTCGGCTGATTCATGAAACAAGACATGCACTACCCGCGGGAAAAGGTTTTTGGATGGGGCTTTTCTCCGCGCCCGAGGCGCACCACCGGAAATGAGACCACACCTTACGCCTAAAATTGTAGCCAGTTCCCCCCTAAATTTCAAACTGATCCAGTATCGCGGGACCCTGTAGGACAGGCACTCTTGCCTGTCCGGATTGGTGTGCAACGAAGAGAATCTAAACCGGACAGGCAAGAGTGCCTGTTCTACTTAATCCTGCAGCTGGACTTCCCGGTAGCCGAAAAAGTGACGGCTCTTGATGACCTCGGCAATCTCCGGAGGCACCATGGATTCCCATGCTGGATCGCCGTCCTTGATTCGATTCAGCACGTCGCGCGAAAAGATATGCAGCACGCCCTCGTCGAAATTGTCGAGCTGCCTGATCCGTTCGCAATCCACCAGATGCCGGTAGAGATTAAGCATTTCCAGCGGCAATTCCACGTTATCCACGGTATGGATCATGCCCGTGTCCGCGTCCCGAAGAGGATACACATAGACGCGCAGATTCTTGGTGAACAGCTTTCCGAAAGCTTCCAAAATGCCGCCCTCGAGTTTCGAGTAATACTCCTGCTGAAACAAGTCCTTCAGGCTCCCGGCGCCCATGGTCAAGGCGATGGGTTCGTTGGTGTAGCGCGTCAGGTAGGCCGCCAGGCGGTAGTACTCGGAATAATCGGAGATCAGGACGGTCTTGCCGGCCGCCGCCAGCATGTCGGCTCGGGCCAGGAAATCGCTCAGATCGATCTTGCCCGTGACCAGCAGGTTGCGCATGGTAATTTCCATCAACTCGACGATGACCTCGGGTCTGACCCCGAGTTCGGAGGAAAATCGCTCGTGGGCGCTGCGAACCATATCAATATTCACTTTCGTGACGGGGCGGAAGCTGCCGCGTTCCACTAGAATATGTTTTTTGCGCAGCACTTCCGAAGGCTGCAGCACTTCGCCCGCCGGGCCGAACATCGCCGCGCCGCTCAGGCCCAACTGCACCAGCTTGAGGCTCATCACGCGGTTGTCGACGTGCCGGAACTCGATGCCCGAAAACTCGATCATGTCGATCTCGATGCGCTCGATGCTGAGATTGTCGAGCAGCGACTCCAGCATCAGGTCCGGCCTGTGATGCAGGAAAAAAGCGCCATAGAGAAGATTCACTCCGACAATTCCCAGCACCTCCTGCTGCAGGCTGTTCTCGTGATCGAGCATGCGCACGTGAATGATGACCTGGCTGTCTTCATCGCGCGGGTGCGTTTGGAATTTGACGCCCATCCACCCGTGGCACTCGTTGGTGCCTTCGTAGTTGAGCGCCGCCACCGTGTCGGCAAAGGCAAAAAAAGCGGTGGAATCTCCGCGCAACGCGCGCAGGCGCTCCAGGTTCAGGCGGTGCTCGTAATCGAGCATGCTGTGCAATCGTTCGCGCGATACGTACCGCTTGCAGCGGCCGTAGATCGCGTCGCTGACGGCCATGTCATACGCGGAAATGGATTTGGAAATCGTTCCCGCCGCCGCACCCACCTTAAAAAACCAGCGGGCCACCTCCTGCCCGGCGCCGATTTCGGCGAACGTTCCGTAGCGTACCGGATCGAGGTTGACTTTCAGGGCTTTCTGGCCCGTGCTCAGTTTTGGAGCATCATCGCCCATGGTTGGTCCCAACTCCGATGGATTGCAACCCCGGCTGTCCTGTTAACCGGGATGGCACCAGCGGCTTGTTCCGGCGCTCCGGGGTAGCCTATAGTCATCCTAGGATTCTTCCCGGCTGGCCTGGCTGAAACCCTCGGAAGCGGGCTCCACATGGGATCTATCGGAAGAATCGCGAAGGAAGATTATGCAAAGCGTCGTTTTATGTTCGCAATGCGATAAGGCGGAGAGCAAGTGCGATTGCGACCGCTATTGTTGCTACTGCCAGGGATTGGAAAATATTCGCCTGTGCATGGATGGCAAATATTATTGTCCGGATTGCCGGGAGGCCTGCGAGATTCACATCGCGGACAGCGATGACCAGTGAACCGGTCCAAGTGATGTTTCACTTGGACCAGAATTCCGCTCTGGTCGGCGTGTTGCGCGGCGCGGTGCAATTTCAAGCCGTGCAGGCGGGATTTGAGGCCGAAAGCAGCGCGGAAATTGCCGCGGCTTCCGAGGCCGTCTGCCGCGAAACGCTCTCTCAAGTGACCGATGCGGACGGCGGGCTCGACATTGCCCTGGATACCTATGCTGACCGCATGGAGGTTTCCTTCCTGCATCGCGGGCAAGCGGCGCCTGCCGTCGGGCTGGAAAAGTTCGCGCTGCCCGCTGATTTCGCCACGGGCTCCGAAGGAATCAATGGGCTGGAATTGCTTTCGCGAGTCGATCGCGTGCTTTACAACACGGAAAACGGAAGAGTTCGGACCACGCTGGTGAAGTTCTTGAAACCTCACAACTAGCTCAAAATTCCCGCACATACCGCGAAACTCCATACCGGTTCGACAGGCCGAACCGCGTTCCCTGCGGCACGGTTTTTCCGGCGCGTACGGCTCCCGAGACGCTGCCGCCGGAATTCGCCAATCTTGTAGATTGCCAAAATGGAAAAGGCGATTCGGCCCCGGCGACCATTACGGGAAAAACGGATCCCGTGATCCTGGAAATCCATCAGGTGATGAAAACGAATGCACGCGAGCGGAGCGAAGCTCAACCGTCTCAACAGCGGTAAGATGATGCAGCGCCCGAAGATGCGAGCAGACTGGGTGGCGGATCGAGCCATCCGCACCGAATCCGGGCCCAAGCTGATTCGGGTGGAAGTGGAAACCAATGGCACGTTTTGTGCTCATCAATGCTGGAGAAAGATTGTAGAATTCCTTCGGCCTCTGGAAGACCGTAAGGCGTTCTTTGGCGTCTTGCCTGAAGTTTCTTGCCGTCTTGCCGATTTCGGAAACGGTGCCTGGCAAGACAAACCTGTTGGGATCTGCAAGGGTGTGGGATTCGGGTCTTGGAAAATATCACATGTAAATCAATCCCGTGTCACCGCAATCAGTGATACGGATCACAGACTTGTTTGAAACAGTAGGGCAACCTTTGACTCGGAGCGTTGCAAATCATTGAAAGGGAAAGAGTTTCTCGATCCCTTTCAGAAAGTATAAGGCCTGAGAATGATGCGCCAGCCATTTGCAGGAAAGCCCACGGCCTCACCCGGCATCTTGCGAGCGTTATTTGCCGCTTTCGCTATTTTTGCTTGCATGGCCGCCGCAAGCTACGCTCAAAAGCGCACCGAATCGCTCCAAGGCCCTTCGGTCGCCAGTCGCACTCCGGCCTATGACGCGCCCGCCAGCGAGTTTGCCGGCCCCGAAGCTTGCAGGGATTGCCACAAGAACGAAACCATCCAATACGAGAAGACCGGTCACGCCAAGATCGTTTTCCCGGGCAAAGATTATATTCACGGCTGCGAAACCTGCCACGGCCCGGGAAAAGCGCACAGCGACGCCGTTCAGGCGGCGCATGGCGACGATGCGGATATCGCCAAGGCGCTCGTGGCGCACCCGATCTTCGCATTTAAGGGCAAGGCGGAAGAAAACGCATCGCGCTGCCTGTCCTGCCACGTCTCCAGCAAGCAGCAATCGCTATTTGAACATTCCGAGCACGCCGGCCACGGTATTTCCTGCAACCAATGCCACTCGGCCCACTTGGTGGATGAAGTCAAGGACGCCGCAAAGGGCGACATGAGTTATCCCCAGGGTCACTTCTTCCAGCTTCCGCAGATCGCCGATGAAAACCGCTGGCGGCACAACAGCATGCTCAAGCGAGCCGAGCCTGCGCTGTGCTACGACTGCCATCAAACCGTGCAAGCGCAATTCGCGCAGCCCGAACACCACCGCGTTCCCGAGGGGCTGATGAAATGTTCAGACTGCCACAACCCGCACGGTTCGGAGAATGTGGCGGCCCTGAACCATCCCGGCGCGGAAACCTGCGTGAAATGCCATGTCGAGAAGCGCGGGCCATTCGTATTCGAGCACCCGGCGGTGAAGGTCGAAGGATGCGTCACCTGCCACAATCCGCACGGGACTGCCAACCGCATGCTTCTGGTGCGTCGCGAAGGCCGGCAGCTCTGCCTGCAGTGCCACACCGGATTCCACGGGCAGCTGGGCGCTCCGCACGGCAAACTTGGATTCCAGACCAGCGGCGAGTGCATCCGCTGCCACGTGACCGTACACGGATCGAGCTTGGATCCGAATTTTCTGCGATGAGGGATGATGTCATGAAATCCAGCGCCCGATCCATTCTGCTCGTAGCAGGTTTTCTGATGTTGGCGCCTTTGGCCGGCGCGCAGGACAATTCGCAGCCCACTCCCATCGTTCTGGGCGATTTCACATTGTCCGGCTCCACAACGGCCGGATACCGCTTCACCGACGTCAAGGGATACCAGCCCGAGTACCAGGAAATGCTCAATCTGGGAAAAGGCTTCCGGGTGCTCGATTTCAGCCTCTATGGCGAAGCGAGTGAGGGCAAGAATCCTTTCGCTGACGAATTCTCGCTGCAACTGGGAAGCTTGGGCGGCGATCCGTTTCCCACGGCCCAGTTCGCGATTTCCAAGAAAAAAGTGTACGACTTCCGCGCCGACTGGCGGCAGAGCTACTTCTACTGGAACCAGAATGACAACGTGGTCCTGCCGATCGTCGCAGCGGCCGCGCCGGGAGCAATCTCCAAGGGCCTGACCGCGAATCAAAGCTGGGCCACGGTGCGCAAGTTCGGGTCCATGGATCTCACTCTCTACGCCACCGACAACCTGCGCTTCCATTTCGATTACTATCGCCCGTCCGACCAGGGCAACACGTACACCACGCGCGGGATGGACTTCTTCGGCTCTCCGAACTTTTGGGGCACCTATGTCCGGGCCAACCCATATGTCATGCTTGCTCCGCTCACCGATAACACCAACCGGATTACCGGCGGGTTCGATTACACGCTGAAGGATTGGAACTTCCATTATTCCATCGGCTACCAGACTTTTACGGAAGATATAGCCTTGAACAACGTGACCGCGGGCGAGTTGAGCATTAATCCGATTGCCAGTTCTCTTACCGAACCCTTGGAGAATGTTTCCTGGTCGCAATTCCGGCGTCTATCCACTCCTATCAGCGAATTTAACTTTGTCGGCAAGCCAATCTCCAGGCTGGAATGGCGCGGCAGTTACATGTATTACCGCTACGAGGGCCCGGTCAACTTCACCCAAGCGTTCAACGGATTCGCTCCCCCCGCCTCCGGCCCGGTGGCGCCTTTCACGGTGAGTGAAGGGGCGAACGCCAATGTCACAGAGCCAAACCACATCCTTAGCCAGGGGCTGACCTTCACAATTCTCCCTTGGTGGAAGCTCGATCTCGACTATCGCTATTCGCGCTTCACCAGCGACTCCACGGGAAAGTACCAAAGTCTGTTCAACGGCGTGACCGCGGCGTCCGGGACCACCGAAACGATCTGGCGCGACGGCCTGAGCGACCTGGCCATCAGCATGGACTTCACGCCCATCCGCTCGCTGGTGATCCGCCCCGGTGTTCAATTCATGAAGTCCGACGTCGAGACCTTTACCAACGGCGTGATCAGTCCCGGACGCACCTTGAGGACGAAAACGGCGCGGCCGGAAATCAGTTTCGGCTTCGAGCCGTCGAAGCTGTTCAGTATCCGCGGCGACTATCACAGCACGGACAACAGCGCCTCCTATACGGCGATCTCCCCGCACACGCAGCAGGCCACCCATTTTGTGGTGCGCATCCATCCGATCGACAAGGTCACCATCGAGGATGAACTGAGTATCGCCAACAACCGCTTGCTCGCGGCTAATTACCAGAACAATATCCGCTCCAATGCCATCACCGTTTCCTACGCGCTGGGAGACCGGTTCTCAGTCTTTGGAGGATTCAGCTACGACAGCTACTATGCGGCCGGAGACATCCAGTACGCGCGCGGAACGGGGCTATTGTCCCAAACTCTGCAGGATCAGGAACTGAACCGCACCTGGTCGGGCGGCATCGAGGGAAAGCCCACGAAGCGGCTCGGACTGCGCATTTCGGGGAATTACGACCGCTCGAGCGGCGTCGGCGCAATCTCCGGCGAACCGCCTGCCTACGGGCCCATGGTCTTTCCGCTCATTACCGGCACGGTATATTACAATCTTCCCGTCGTCGGGCAGTTCGCAGTAGACTTGCAGCGCACTTACTACGTCGAGCAGATTGTGCCGGTGAATAATTTCAGCGCCAATCTGTTGACCCTTCGCTGGACGAAGGCGTTTTGAGCAGGGGAAGATCTTGAAAAATATACTCTTCGGAGGTCGAAGGAAATCCAATGATTAAGGCGATCGGATTTGCAAGACTCGTGGTTAGCGCAGGCCTTGCCTTGGCCCTTATTTCAGGGGCGGAGGGCGTTTTGCGAGCCTCCCCGCTTCCTCAGAAGAGCGCACAGGACGTGTACCTCGACAAGTGCTCCGTGTGCCACGCAAAGGACGGCTCCGGGAACACGGCCAAGGGCCGCAAGGTCAAGGCCAAGGATTTGCGCTCGGCCGAGATCCAGAAAATGAGCGACGCCGACCTGATCCACGACGTTGCCCAAGGCAAGGGCAAGGACATGGACGGGTTTGAGAAGGAGCTCGGCGCCGATATGGTGAAGCAACTCGTCGCCTACTGCCGCTCGCTCGCCAAGCAGTGACGCGCGCGGGCCGAAAGCTTCACAATAGTTGAAGTTTCTGGTGGCCTGAGTTTCAGCAAGAAAAGGCCCGTTACGTGACAGAACGAGCGCCAGTTTTCGTCACGCGGGCTCTCTTTTTGAAGGTTTCCGGGATGGGGGAGCATGCGTCTTAGCAGATTGCTCCCGAACAGTTTCGCTGATCGCACGGGTGCGGGTTGCACTTGCTTGTCCTGATGAAGATAAGGACAGCCCGCCGAAATATGGAGCCGGTCTTTTCCCATGGATACCACAACACTCATTCCGATTTTCTTCACAATGATTGTGGCCGTACTCGGTCTGTTCACCGCCATGCGCCCGGAATTTACATCGGCGCGCGGCGGCAAGATCCTTGCCTTTGTGGCGCTCTGCATTTTGCCGGTGCTCTCCGTGTGGGCAGGCTTTGATGCTCAATTAGACCGTTCGACTTCCACACAGTTCTGCCTTTCCTGCCATGTCATGGCCGATTTCGGCAAGAGTCTTTATGTGGATGACAAGAGCTATCTCCCGGCAGCGCACTTCCAAAACAACTTCGTCCCGCGCGATCATGCCTGCTTCACCTGCCATACCGATTACACCATGTTCGGAGATTACAAGGCGAAGTGGCGCGGCGTGCACCACGTCATCGTGCAGTATTTGGGAACGATTCCAAAGCCCGCGGACATCAAGCTTTACACGCCCTACAACAACCGCGAATGCCTGCATTGCCACGCGGGCTCACGCGTGTACGAGGAAGCCGCCCCGCATCACAAGACCCCGGACATGCTCGCGCGCGCGGCGTCCAATCAGCTCTCGTGCATGTCCAGCGATTGCCACGAATTTGTGCATGACGTGGCGGACATCGGCGGCGCAGCATTCTGGAAGCCGAAGGCGGGTGGGCAATGACGCCGGTCGTGATCCAACGAAACATCCGCTGGTCGGGCCGGCTCATCGTGATCGGGTTGGTGGTGCAGATGCTGTCTTTGCTTTGGACGCATCCGCTGGCCTTCGTGTGTTTTCTTCTAATTGGGTGCCCGCTGGTGGGCGCTGGAATCCTGTTTTTCCTTTACTCGCTGGTTTCCCACGAACACGCATGAAAGCAGTTTCCTACACCGTGGGCTAAACGGACAGCCGCAAAAAAATTGATTGAAGCAGGGTTGAGTAGCACAGGCATCCGCCGCGGCGGACCTGTGTGATTTGTGCAATCGTGCTTCAATCGCCGGCGTACGTGCCGTTTCCAAAACCGCACAGCCAGCCCCTCGATGGGGCTGGGGATAAAAAGCGGCTGTGCTAATTAAGTGATTCCGCTCGTCGCAAAGCTTACGCTACATCTTCACGACAAACGTATTGCGGCGGATCAGCGATTGCATCTGATCGTCGCTGAGGGTCAGCTTGAGGTCGAGCCGGTCGCCGGCAGGGGCGATTTGCGCGCTGTCGAGCAACTGGCCCAGGTCCGGGTTTGTGCTTCCCACCTGATATTTCTTGTACATCAGACCGGCCTGAAGCAGCGCGGCAAAGGTGTTGGCGTCGTCGGTGGAGCCGCAGACCGCTTCAAACTTGGCATCCACTCCGCTGCCGCCTTTGATACTGATGGTCATGGCCTTCAGTTTGGAGGTGAGTTGCGCGGCGGCGGGGAATTGTCCGGTTTCAGGCACCAGCTGCTGCATCGCCAGGCGCGTATACGCCGGATTGAGCACGGCCCAGACCGTGCCGCTGCCATTGGCTTGATCGACCAGAGCCGAAAAATCGGTGTTGGCGTAAAGTCCCTGCGCCTCGCCGAACCGCACGCCGATCATTTTTTCGAGCTGCGCGCGCTGGCCGAAGGCTGCGGTATTGGAGTCGATGAAAAAGAAGAAAAGATCGTTGGGGCCGCTGCCGCCGCCAAACGCAAACAATGAGAAGGTCCGAATCTTCACGATGGGCAGCTTTTTAGCCGTGAAATAGGCTTCGGCGGTGGCGGGTTGAAACTGTCCGAGGGCGACTCCAACAATCTGGTCCGCGCTGGGGACCGAGCCCACGGCGCTGTCGGTGGTCGCCTTGCCTGGGACCAGCGCCCAGGCCAGTTCCGTGACCTGAGTGTTCGGATCGATGCCTGCCGAGGCGAGGAAGGTCTCAAAGTCGCGGAACTTCGGCGGCAGCATTTGTTCCTTGAGCTGCGCGAACCACGGAAATTGCCGCGCCTGCTTCAGGTCGGCATACGCAAGTTCGCCCGATTCCTTGGGGAACATGCTGAGAATATCGGATCCGACGCTGCCCGCGCGAGAGGTTCGCGGCACGGCGCAAACCATCGCGACAAGAATGCTGGTCCAAATTATGATTTTTACTTTCATCGGTTTTCTCCCGCCTTGCTTTGCCTAAAGATTGATCTTAATCCGAAGAAGCGTTCCGAGTCGCGTGAATCGATTTAAGATTCGCGTCCACGGTGTCCAAAGCGTCGCGGGCAGCCGTTGCCGCCAATTGGCGCCCCGCGCGAAAGTCTGAAAGGATAGACGGCCCAGCTAGAGTTTCGAGTTGTATCCACCGTTCGAATTCTTGTAGCGCGGCAAGAGCCGTCTCCAGGTTTGCCCGGGCGGCATTCTGGGCGGCGCTCCGGGAGGCCGCCAGGCGTTCTGCGGAGGCCCCTGAGGCGAGATCGTGCGCCAGTCCGAGGTTTGCCTCACGCAAAGTGTCCAATCCCGGCTGAGCGGGCGCATTCATCACGGCGGACAGGCGGTTCTCGAGTATTCGCGCCGGCGAAAAATTCTCAAGCTGCAGATAATATTCCGCCGAAAGCTCGAGAGCCCTTCTCGGAAGCAGGCCGATCACCTCGCTGCCGACCACCTTGCAGCCGTGTCGTTCGGCTTCGCGTTTGACCATTTCGAACACGCGATGCAGCGGCGTCTGTTCGAAATCGGTCAAATTAATGGAAACCTGGGCGATGCCGCGGGATACCAGGTTTATGCCGATGGCTTTGACGTGGCGCAGGCCGCCGCTGGAAAACCGTATCGATTTGGCGATGGACTTGGCAATGGTGACGTCGCTGGTATTGAGGTGAATGTTGTAGGCGATCAGGACCTTGCGCACGCCCACCGCGGTGGCGCCTGCCGTCGGGTGTAGCCGCGGCTCGCCCACATCGGGCGAACGGTCCGGATCGCGCAGCGCGGCTTCGCGCAGGCCTTCAAACTGTCCCTTGCGCACATTCTCCAGGTTCGCGCGTTCCGGCCTGGTTGCGGCGGCTTCATAGAAATAAACGGGTATCCGAAAGCGTTCCCAAATTTCGCGGGCCGATTCGCGGGCCAGCGCCACACACTCCTCGATCGAGACGCCCTCCAGGGGAATGAAGGGCAGGACGTCGGTCGCGCCGATGCGCGGATGCGCCCCGGACTGCTTGGTCATATCGATGAGTTCGGCGGCCTTGCCCACTCCACGAATGGCGGCCTCGGCCACGGCCTCGGGCTCGCCGGCCAGAGTGACGACGGTGCGATTATGATCGGCGTCGCTCGAGCGGTCGAGGATCCAGGCCCCCGGAACGCCGCTCATGGCCGCGACGATAGCGTCGACCTTTGCAAGGTCGCGCCCTTCAGAGAAATTCGGCACGCATTCGATCAGGCGGTTCATGATGTCTTGAGGAACTGGGCAGGGTCAGTTCCTGAACGGGGATATGGTTACCAATCGCCGCGGTCCGGTGCGCCGCAGCCAACCTATAGATATTATTATATTTTGCAACAGGGCTCCAGACCGAAGATCATCCCGTCCGTCTATCTGCCAACCTCTAGGAACCCGGCGGCGGGCAGGAAGTTTCATTGCGCACACCGAGAATCGTGCGGTAATGTTCCACTTCGCCATGGCTTACGCAACGCTCACTGAAAAGCTGCTGAACGCGATAAACCGTTTCCCCTGCGACCGGGCTTTGCGGCTCCGCGTAAATGGCCTCTGGGAGCCGCTGTCATCGGCTGAATTTCTTCGCCGGATCGCGGGGCTCTCGAACGCCCTGGAACAGCTTGGCGTGAAACCCGGAGACCGCGTAGGCTTGCTGTCCCCCAACCGGCCGGAATGGCATATCGCGGATTTTGCGATCCTGGGACTGGGCGCAGCCGACGTCCCGATTTACTTCAACGAATCACCGGATCGCATTGTGTACATCCTGAATCACTCCGGGGCCGAAGTCGTGTTCGTCGCCGGTGAAATGCAGACGCGCCGGTTGCTGGAATGCCGCGGCAGGCTGAGGACGGTGAAGCACATTGTCTGCGCCGCCGCTCCGGAAGATGTCGGGGACGACGTCTTGCGGTACGAGTCCTTCGCGGCCGCCACCGGCGATGACGCGGTCGCGGAATACAAGTTGCGCGCCGCGCGCGTGACTTCCGACCAGCTCGCCACGATCATCTACACCTCGGGCACGACGGGTGAGCCCAAGGGCGTGATGCTCACACATAATAACTTGAGTTCCAATGAGCAATCCGCTTCGGCTGCGTTTCACATGACCCCGGCGGATACTGCCGTGAGTTTTCTCCCGCTTTCCCACGTTTACGAGCGCGCCATCGATTACTCCTATCTGTTTCAGGGAGTCCAGTTGGCCTACGTCGAGCAGATGGACAACCTGCCGCAGGCGCTGGTGGAAATCCGTCCCACGCTCTCGGCGGCGGTCCCCCGGGTGTTTGAGAAGACCTACGCCAACATCCTGCAAAAAGGCCACGCGAATACGGGAGTGAAGCGGCGCCTGTTTGACTGGGCGGTACGCGTGGCGCACGATTCGATCCGGTGGAAAGCGTACGGCGAAACGGCGAAGCTCGGCCTGC
This sequence comes from Terriglobia bacterium, assembly GCA_020073485.1. Lineage (GTDB taxonomy): Bacteria > Acidobacteriota > Terriglobia > Acidiferrales > UBA7541 > Palsa-360. The sequence continues at coordinate 17,432 of JAIQFB010000035.1, forward strand.
GCATGCGCTGGGCGATTGCGGACCGCGTTGTCTTTTCAAAAGTACGCGAGGGCGTGGGCGGCCGCATGCGCGCCTTCATCTCGGGCGGAGGCCCGCTTGCCCGTGAGTTGGCGGAATTCTTTTGGGCCGTGGGCGTGCCCGTCTATCAGGGCTACGGGCTGACGGAGACTTCGCCGGTGGCCAGCGCGAATTGTCCCGGCGCGAACAAAGTGGGAACGGTCGGGAAGCCGATCGCGGACGTGAGCGTACGCATCGCCGAAGACGGAGAAATTTTTGTGCACGGCCCCTGTGTGATGAAGGGCTATTACCTGAAGCCGGAAGAGACCGCCGCCGTGCTTTCGGCGGACGGATGGATTGCGACCGGAGATATCGGCAATCTCGACGAAGACGGCTATCTCAGCGTCACCGACCGCAAGAAGGACCTGTTCAAGACGGCGGCGGGAAAATTTGTCGCGCCGCAACCGATCGAGAATCAGCTGAAGTCGAGCGCGCTGATCCTGAATGCGGTTCTGGTCGGCGACCGGCACAAATTTATTTCGGCGCTCATCGTGCCCAATTTCGCGAACGTCGAGGCGGCCGCGCGCCGGCAGGGACGAACGTTCGCCTCGCACGAGCAGATGGCCGCGGATCCCTGGGTGCACGATCTGATCGGCGGGGAAGTGGCGCGGATCAATGCGAAGCTCGCACAGTATGAAACGATCAAGCGCTTCGCGCTGCTCGACCATGATTTTACGTTCGATGGCGGGCAGCTTACGTTTACGCTGAAGCTGAAGCGCCGCATGATTGAGGAACGCTACGCGAAAATCATTGAGGGGCTTTATGCCGATACGTAACGGCGGTGATTAAGGATTTTGTTGGCACAGGCTTCAGCCTGTGCGCAGTTTCGATCGTACGGGAATTAAAACCGCACAGGCTGAAGCCTGTGCCACCGAGGGCAGACCGCGCTACAATATCTCCGGGAGAAATACAATGAGCGATGAACTGGTGATTGCAGGGCGGGCGTTTCGTTCGCGCCTGATTGTAGGAACGGGGAAATACCGCAGCTTTCAGGAAATGGCGCGCGCGCATGCCGCTTCCGGCGCGGACATGGTGACGGTCGCGGTGCGCCGCGTGAATCTCACCGACCGCACGAAGGAATCGCTGCTCGACTATATCGACCGCGAAAAAATCTTCATCCTTCCGAACACGGCGGGATGCTACAACGCCGACGAGGCCATCCGCGCCGCGCGCCTGGGCCGCGAAGTGGGGCTCTCGAACTGGGTAAAGCTCGAAGTGATTGGCGACCAGCAGACGCTGTTCCCGGACACCGAGGAGCTCGTGCGCGCGACGAAGGTTCTGGTAAGCGAAGGGTTCGTGGTGCTGCCCTACACGAATGATGATCTGGTGGTCGCGCGGAAATTAATCGATGCGGGCGCGGCGGCGGTGATGCCGCTGGGCGCGCCGATCGGCTCCGGTATGGGCATTCAGAATCACGCGAACCTGCGGATTCTGCGTGAACGCATTACCGAAGTGCCCATGATTGTCGACGCCGGCGTGGGCACGGCTTCCGATGCCGCGGTGGCCATGGAATTGGGAGCCGATGGAGTCCTGATGAACACGGCAATTGCCGAGGCCCAGGACGCGGTCATGATGGCGGAAGCGATGCGCGACGCGGTTTCCGCCGGACGCAAAGCGTTTCTTGCCGGGCGCATGCCCAAGAAACTCTACGCCTCGGCGTCGAGTCCTCTTTCGGGCGTGGTACGGTAGCGCAAGCTTGAATATGGGATTCGCCGCAAGGTGGTGGCGTCGGCGAGACGCCGGCGCCATGAAGACGGTGTCCGCTTCACAAATCAATACCCTGCACCCGCGAATGCTTCGCGATTCTTACAAAGTCCGGAACAGCAAATGCCAGGTCGTGTCCACCAGGGCGTGGACGATTGCGGCTGGGAATATGCTTCCGGTTTTGCGCCAGGTGCGGCCATAGAAAATTCCAGCAATGGCAGCCAGCAGTGCATAGCGCCAGTTGGGGAACACGCCGTTGTTATTGATGTGCGCCAGGCCGAAGACCACGGAGGCTGCGATCCAGCCGCCCGCCTGGCTTGAGAAGGTGCGCGAAAACGAATTCTGCAGCAATCCGCGAAACAGCAATTCCTCGGGCATAGCCGTGAGCAGGAAAATTCCCAGCGCGTCGAGAGGCAGCGATCTCCAGTGCGCTTGCGCGGGATCGAAACGGATGAAATGGAGCACGGTCCCCAGAGGGATCACGATCAACGCCAGCAAGCCAAAGTGAAGTGCGATGTTAAACGCGACATCGCCTCCCCACACAATGTTGTAGCCGATGCCGTCGAATTGGCGCACGAACAGAAATGTGGCCAGCGCCACGCTCATGGCCAGCAGCGCCGTGGCCATGTACCCGATTCTCGCTCCCGGGTAAGGCCAGAAACCGTTGAGCCATCGCAGCTTCAAGGGCAGAAAAATTGCGAGCATGGCGAGATAGTCCTGCCACGCGCCGGGCCTCGCACTGCCCGCGGAAATGGCGATCAGGACGGGCGCCAGGATGTACGCCGCTGAGATTGCGACACGCCACCACGTAAAACTGTTTGTTCCCAGCAGATAAATCAGGTATGCAAAGAAGGGGATGGTGCAGACCAGGATGCCGATCTGAGGACCGGTCCGCCGCGCCAGGCGTTCGCCGAGATTTCCAGCCGCAAAAAACAGCTGGACGGCGAGGAAGAACGCGAACACGCCAATTGCGGCGGCGAAGGCGCGGCCGCCAAATCCGTGCCACGCGCCGTAGACGGCTGCACTGGCAACGGCTGCGGTCCACAAGCCGAGCGCGGTCCACACAGTAAGCTGGCGTCCACCGGACATGGCGCGATAGTGTAACGCATTTGAATCATGTACGGTCGCAGGCTCTACTCGGCGCAGTGTTCTATTTTGTGTGAGATCAGATTTTAGAATGTCGGGGCTTCAGCCTCGATGAAACGTCCCGTCTGATCAGGGGTTTTAACCCCTGAAGCCGCAGAGGCTAAAGCCCAGGACTAAACGGAGCTGCTATGTCCGAGCTGAAGCTCGGACCTCCGAACGAAGGAAATGGTGAAATTAGAACAGCACCCTACTCAGAGCGCGCCCAAAGATTGATGGCCGACAAGACCACAAAACGAATCGCCTACATCGACTGGCTGCGGGGGCTCGCCTGCGTGGTGATGTTCCAGACGCATTGTTACGACTCCTGGCTCGGCGGTTCCGCGCGCGACTCGGGCTTTTTCAAGTTGTCTCAGCTCGGCGGCACGCTACCCGCGCCGTTGTTCTTGTTCCTTGCGGGTGTGTCCTTTGCGCTAATCACGGACAAACTGCGCCAAAGGGGGGCATCGCCCAACGAAGTTGCACGCACGACGATTCTGCGCGGCGGCGAAATATTTCTGCTGGCGCTGCTTTTCCGCCTGCAGGAATTCGTGCTGGCGATGGGCTATGCGCCGTGGACGGATTTGCTCCGCGTGGACGTTCTGAACGTCATCGGGATTTCACTGATCCTCATGGGCATCGTTTGCAGGATCGCGGCCGCCGGCGGGGCCGCGGATTTTCGGCAACTGCGGACAAGAACAATAGCGGTCGCAGTGGCCTGTGCTGCGGCAATTTCCGCGCTGACGCCGCCACTTTGGACCACGTGGCGGCCACACTGGCGTGCGTGGTGGCTGGAGTCTTACGTCAACGGAGTACATACGTTTGGCACGCCGCAAACTTGGCTGTTTCCGATGTTCCCCTGGTCCGCGTTCGCGTTCGCGGGACTGGCGATTGGCTTTCTGCTGCTCTCGGACTGGTCGCGCCGGAATGAATCTGCAACGGTGGCGTTGGCCGGCGCCGGCGGAGTTGGCCTGATTGCGTTGGGGCTGTGGCTTGACGCTCGGCCTTTACAAATCTACTCCGTTCATGACTTCTGGCACACCAGCCCTAATTTTTTTCTGGCGCGCGTAGGGGTTCTCCTCGTGGTTCTCCTTGTGGGTTACGTGTGGTGCCGGTGGGGAGCAGGCGAATGGGGCTTTAGTCCACTCATCGAAATGGGCAAATGTTCGCTGCTGGTCTACTGGGTGCATATGCAGTTTGTCTACGGGGGACTATCCATCCTGCACAAGCGTGGCGAAGGGATTGGGATAGCGACTTTCGGACTGGCGGTGATCTTCGTGGCGATGACCCTGCTGGCCGTGGCGCGCAACCGCTTTCCTGGTCACAAGGCGGAAATCGTGGCGTTTTTCCGGCGCACCGTGCGTGCGTAGAAGAAATTTGAAAATTAATGCCGCGTGTCCGGTGCTTGCGGATCTCCCGGCTTGGCCGGATCGGGAAGCTTGAAAATCATTTCTCCCGGGCGCGCCAGGCCCATTTCCTCGCGTGCGATGCGTTCAATGGCTTTGGGATCGGACTTGAGCGAATTGACCTCGCTGGCGAGCGATTTGTTTTCCGCATTGAGCCTGCCGATTTGATCGCGGATTTGATCGATCTCTTTTTGCGTGCGGCGCATGGCCACAAACCCGTGTGCGCCGAAAATGTCATGCACCAGCAGTGCCAGCAGGGCGATGCCCAGAACTTGCCGCGCATTTCGCCGCAGATAGGCGGCCGCTTCGCTTGGGGAAATTTTCAGAATTCGTTTTGCGTCCATCATGCCTTTGCTTCCTGCGCGGTGCCCATGACCCAGGATTCCGTCTCCTTCGCAAGGCTCGACGACTCCTTCAGCGTCGCGGCCTCCGTGTAAATTCTCAGCAACGGTTCGGTGCCGGAAAGCCGCAGCAGCACCCAGGAACCGTTTCCGAACTCGAATTTCAAGCCGTCGGTGCGGTCCAGGCTTTTCACGGACCGTCCCAGAAATTTTGTGAAATCGGATTTCAAGCGGTCTACCGTTTTCAATTTTACGGCCTCGGGCAGGTGCAGGTTGGTGCGCAATGGCCAGAATTCGCCGCCCACACGTTTGAACAGCGCGCGCAATTGCTCGGCAATCGGCGCGCGACGCGTCGCGACCATCTCAGCCACCAGCAGGCAGGCCAGGATTCCGTCTTTTTCCGGAACATGGCCGCGCATGGTCATTCCCGCGCTCTCTTCGCCGCCCATGGCGATTTTGTCCTGTTGGATCAGCTCGCCGATGTATTTGAACCCCACCGGGGTTTGAAAAACTTTTGCGCCATAGTGGCGGGCGACGGCATCCATCAAGTGCGAAGTGGCCACGCTGCGCGCCGCGGGCATTTTCCAGCCGCGCGTTTCCACGATGTAGTCGTAGAGCAGAGCCAGGATGTGATTGGGCTGCATCCAGGTGCCGTCGGAATCGAGGATGCCGAAGCGGTCGGCGTCGCCATCGGTTGCGAGGCCCACGGCGGCTTTCTTCGCCAGCAATGCGTCGCGCAACGGGCGCAGATTTTCATCGGAGACGTCGGGCCCGGAGCCCTCGAACAGCACGTCGCGCTCGGTGCGCAGGGCTTGCACATCGACTCCGTTCGCCGCCAGGACGCGGTCGAGATATCCTCCACCACATCCGTGCAGCGCGTCGGTGACGACGGCGCGCTTCGCGCCGGCGATCGCCTTGAAATTCACGAGTTCGGCGAGGCGTGCGAGATACGCATCGCGCAGGTCGATCTTCTCGAACGGTTTTTCATTTGGCTTTGCTGGAGCGCGCTGGCCGAGTTTTGCGGCTCGCGCTTCGATGTCGCGCGTGACTTCGGGCAGGGCAGGGCCACCGTCCGGGCCGGAAAATTTCAGGCCTTGATACTCGGCGGGATTATGGCTGGCCGTAAAGTTGATGGCTCCATCGGCCTTGCGACGGCGGATTTCGTAGGCGATGGCGGGCGTGGGCGTTGCGCCCTGGCACTGCAACACGTGGATGCCGTACTCGCGCAAAATTTCCGAAGCGGCGCGCGCGAATTCCTCGCCGAAAAATCGTGTGTCGTGTCCCACGATCATCGTGGGCTTGGCGTTGCGGCTGCAGGCATGTTCCGCGATGGCTGCAGCGGCCAGGCGGACATTCGCGAACGTAAAATCATCGGCGATGATCGCGCGCCAGCCCGAGGTCCCGAATTTGATTGTGGCAGTCATTTTAGTGAATGAATGTTCAGTGGCGTACTCGTTGTGAAAAAAAAATACGATCGCCTCCGGCGAAGTATTGTAGCGTGGAGCGCAAGTTTCAAACAGAATGGAAATGTGCTGCGCGAGAAAGAGTAACGGGCGTGGAGGGTCCATTGACGGATAAATTAGTGGTCCTTGTGACGTGTGGGAGCGCTGCGGAGGCCCGGCGAATCGCTCGCGCCGTCGTGCAGGCGCGCCTCGCGGCGTGCGTGAACATTCTTCCCGGAGCGGTGACGTCGATTTATCGTTGGAAAGGGAAGGTGGAATCCGCAAGCGAGCGGCTCCTGCTGATCAAGACATCAAAAAAGCAGTTGGCGAAACTCCGGGCAGCGGTCGTGCGGATGCATTCCTATGACGTTCCCGAGTTCATCGCGCTGCCGATCGCCGCAGGGTCGCCCGCGTACCTCGACTGGATCGAAGAGAACTTGTGAAGCTACGGCCAAGCGCGGCGGCTAGATTCTTCGCAGCGCCTGATCGAGGTCGGTAATCAAATCTTCGACGTCTTCGATTCCGACCGAAATGCGGATCAGGCCGTCAGTGATTCCGACACGCCGGCGGGTTTCGGGCGGGACCGAGGCGTGCGTCATGGTCGCCGGATGCGAGATCAGGGTTTCCACTCCGCCGAGGCTTTCCGCCAGCGAACAGAGTTTCACGTGATTGAGCACGGTGCGCGCGTTTTCCAACGTGACGACATCAAACGAAATCATGGCGCCGAAACCGCGCTGCTGGCGCACGGCAATGTCGTGCTGCGGGTGCGAAGGGAGTCCGGGGTAGAGCACGCGCTGCACGCGAGGATGGTCTTCCAGAAAACGCGCGATGGTCCGGCCGTTGGCGTCGTGCTGCTTCATGCGCACGGCCAGCGTTTTGATGCCGCGCGAGATCAGGAAACAATCCATGGGCGCCAGGCCCGCTCCGGTCGAGCGCTGCAGAAAATATATTTTGTCGGCATCGGATTGATTCGTGAGGATTACGGCGCCGCCGACCGCATCGCTGTGGCCGTTCAGATATTTGGTCATCGAATGGACGACGATTTGTGCGCCCAGGGCGATGGGCGACTGCAGGTACGGGCTCAAAAAAGTGTTGTCCACCACCAGGGTTGCGCCGTGGGCCGCGGAAATTTTCGAGATGGCGGCGATATCAGTGACGCACATGGTCGGATTGGTGGGCGTCTCAACGTAGATCATCTTCGTGTTCGGTTTGATAGTACGCTCGACCTGCGCGGGCGAGGACGTATCCACAAAGCTGAACTCGAGTCCCCATTGCACCAGAAATTGTGTCGTGAGGCGTATGACGCCGCCGTAGACCGCTTCCGAAATGATGGCGTGGTCGCCCGGCCGCAGCAGGCGAAACACGGAGTCGATGGCGGCCATGCCCGACGTGAAGACAAACGCCGCACTGCCGCCCTCGAGTTTGGCCACGGTGCGTTCGAGCGCGCGGCGGTTGGGATGCGCCGTTCGGGCATAGTCGTAGCCTTTGTTCTTTCCAAGTTCCGGCTGAACGTAGGTGGAGGTCTGGAAGATCGGCGCGACGATTGCGCCAGTCGACGGCTCAGGCTCCTGCCCTACATGGATGGCGTCGGTTGCGAAGCCCATGGGAAGATCTCCTTGATCTTGGCGGCCTTGCACGGCTGCGGGCTGGAAAATCGATTCCAGCAATGGCATCGGCGGGTCTTCAACCGAGAGTACTCAATGGCCGTGGATTGCGCTAAATTCGTGCGCGGATTGAAAGTAGCTCAGGAGGGCAGCCGAGTCAATTATGTCCCGGGCATCCGGCAGCCTCGTACGCGTTTGAAACATATCTTGCTTGCGCGATTCCTTCAAAAGGACAAGAATGTGAAGCACAGGCGGCTCGGACGGCCTTGCCAGGGTGGCGCTGTGAGAATGGATCCAAACGCACTGAAAAATATCGGCCTGATTTTTTCTTCTCTGTTGCTGTGTTTCGCCGTGAGCCTGCGCGCGCAGGACAAGGGGGACGCCGCAAGAGGGAAGGACGCTGCCGTCGCGCAAGATTCGCGCCTGACGATCATCGTTACCGGCGGCGAGGAAAAGAAGCCGGTCGATAGCGCCAGCGTGTACGTGAAATTCGTCGAAGAGCGCAAACTGAGCAAAGACAAGAAGATCGAGATGAACTTGAAGACGAACCAGTCCGGCGTGTGCCACGTGCCCGTTCTTCCCCCGGGGAAATTCCTGATCCAGGTGATTGCCGAGGGATGGAAAACCTTCGGCGAATACTACGACATCACCCAGGTGGAGCAGACCATCCACATTGAACTTGTGCGTCCCCCCAAGTGGTATTGAAATCTTTTCCTGAGAATTCTCGTTTTTCCGCGGCGCGTGCATTCGTAAACGCGCGTTCTATCGCGCGAATTTGTAAAATTGGAAAACAAAAAGCGAATGCAGTTCGTGATTGAGGTCACGCGTCGGGTGCTTCATCTTTGTGCAAATCGCATGAACCGCTGTGTTTCTCATGCAATTTGCGCGATGGCGGACCGATTTCCACAAAGTTTTCAACACAACTGTTGAAAACTTTTTTTGAATCCGTTCCGATTGCGCGCTTGGACATCGCGGCGCGGGATGTTAGATTGTGAGTCAGGAATTTGTTCAGCGCATGGATGAAAAACCGTACAAAGGATTCGTGATCTGGCATCTCCTGTGGAGCAACCTTGGGATGCGCCCGCTGCGCTCGGCGCTCAGCGTGATGGCGCTGTCGTTGCAGGTGTTTCTGGTCCTGCTGATCGTGGGGTTGACCTCCGGCGCGTTGTCGGACTGGCGCACGCGCGCCGAAGGAGTGGGCGCGGACATCATCGTTCAGCCGCCAAACTCGTCCATCTTCTTTGCGTTTTCCAGTGCGGTCATGCCGGAATCGCTGACCGATGAGATTGCCAGCCTTCCGGGAGTTGACGAGGTGGCGCCGGTTCTGATCGTCGTCGATCAACACAATCTGGGAGTGGTTTACGGGATCGATTTCGACCGGTTCGCCGGGCTGAGCCATGGTTTTACATTCCTCGATGGGGGCCCGTTCACGCAGCCGAACCAAGCGATAGCCGACGACCTGGCGGCGCAATCGCGCAAGCTGCGTGTGGGGCGGCCGGTGGCGCTTCTAGGCCACGAGTTCATGGTTTCGGGCATCGTCGTGCACGGCAAGGGCGCGCGATTCTTCATTCCCATCAAGACCGCGCAGGATATCGCCGGCGCCGACAAGCGCGTCTCCATGTTCTACGTGCGCAGCAAGGGCGACACCGAAGCGGTGCGCAACGAACTGGTCAAAAAGCTTCCCACGTACAAGATCCGCTCCATGGCCGAGTTCAGCACGCTGATGACGTCGTCCAACCTGCCGGAATTGAAGCCGTTTCTCCGGTCCTTCACCACTCTCGGGGTCATCATCAGCTTCCTGGTCATTCTGCTGACCATGCACACCATGGTCCTCGAGCGCACGCGCGACATCGGCGTTCTCAAGGCGCTGGGATCTTCGCGCCTGGAGATTTGCGGAATGATTCTGGGCGAGACGCTGGTGATGGTGGCGCTGGGCGTGGTGGTCGGATTGTGTTCCACGTACGGGGTCGTTGCGATATTGCACCGGACCTCGCCAACGCTGCAAATCTCAATTGAGGGCGCGTGGATTGTGCGAGCCATTCTGCTGACCATCGGCGGCGCGATTGCCGGGGCTACCTATCCCGCGCTGCGCGCCGCGCAAAGTGATCCGGTGGAAGCCCTTGCTTACGAATGATCCTCCAAAATCCTCAGTTCTCGCGCAGGAGCGGTTGATTTTCTCTGAGGGCGTCGGGTAAACTACGCCGCAACTGCCGATAATCCGGCGTCGGAGACTGAAAATTGGGCCATCCTCAGGAAAGAATGACTCCACAGATTGTATTGGGCCTTCCGGCGTCTGGATCCTTGGGCAAGGAGGAGAAACACATCCAATGATGAACCTAAAAAGACGGCGTATCAGAAGCGCGCTGGTTGTCGTCTGTGCGCTGTGCAGCTTTGTATTTGTCGATTCTGCGGCCGCACAATTTCATCTTCCGGGAATGCCTGGCAGCAAGAAGGGCAAGAATCAACCCCAGCCGGATACGTCGCCAGAAGACCCCTCACAAATGCCGCAGATGCCACAAATGCCGCCACAAGGCCAGCAGCGCGGGCAAAGAAACGATGATTCGCAGGTGAAACCGCCGGGCGTGCCGGTTCCCATGGATAGTCCCATCTTCCAGTCCTTCCAGAAACTCGGGCAGCAAACGGCCTATCACACGCGAATCACAATGGTTTCAAACGATCCGCAAATGGCGCAAATGATGGCGCAGATGGGCATGGGTCCGACCGAAACCATCGTCGCGGGCGACACCAAGCAAGTCATCATGCACATGAAGATGCCGGCGACGGATGTGCCCGGCCAGATTGACGACTGGGAGTTTCGAGCCGTCTCGCGCAATGGACGGACGGCGCGGCTGATTACATCTCCCGCCGTGCCTCGCCTTCTCAAGCTCGCTGACGCACAGCTTGCGGCACAGATGGCGCAACAGAACCAGATGGCGGGCCGGGCAATTGCGGAATCGCTGGCTCAGGGGCCGATGGGATTGATCAGCGCGTCGGTTATGGCTGCCTCCACGGCGGCTTCCGATGCCATGGCAGTTTCGCTGCGTCAAAAGGCCCACGATTTTTACACTTGGCAATGTCTGCCCGCCAAGAACCAGGAGCAAAAAGAAAGCGTGAATCGGAAGACGCCGCCTCCGCTGACCGACTTGCGGGTGGTCGGCGACCAGATGTTGAACGGCGCCGCGGTCACAACCTACGAGTTTTACGTGCTGGACAACGGCCAGTACCACGGCCCGTTGCTCATGCACGTCGCGAAAGATACAGGTCTCCCGGCACGAATCGAGATGAACGATCCCCGGATGCACGGCGGCATGCAGATGGATTACACCGACTTCAATAAGGGCGGCGACATAGAGGTCCCGCCGTGCATGGCGGAGGCCAAGTAACCCTTCAGACTTTACCCGGCGGAATCAAGGATTGTACTGAACTCCCGGCATGGGTGGCCACTGGTGCCAGACGCTGCGTTAGGGCGTGCCCGAAGAATCGGAACCGAAGCATGTGATGCGGGATTGCATGGGAAAACGAGGCCAGCGGGACCCACCTTTTCGGCCATATTCGCCTTCTTAAGGGGATTCCAGCCACTTCGCCGATATATTAAACAGTTGGAAATGGTCCAGCTAGCCGCACGCCTAACCCGCGCGACCTGTTCGTTTGAACGTTCTCGCAGAAATGCGAAAGGAACCTTGGATGACCCCTTCGAGTGACAAGTTCTACTCCGCCCGGATTTTGGACCGGCGGGATATTTCAAACGACCTTTGGGCGATTCGCGTGGATCCGGGAGGGGAATTCGTGTATCGCTCGGGGCAATATGCAACCCTGGGAGTCGTCACGCCTGAAAAGCATCACGAGCGCCCCTACTCGATCGTATCGGCTCCTCACGAAAAATATCTGGAATTTTTCTTCGAGCTCGTTCCCCATGGTCAATTGACTCCTCGTCTTCACCGCGCGCAGGTGGGCGACCAGATCAGCATGCGAAAAGTTGCCAGAGGCAGTTTTACGCTCGACCTGTCCGGCGGGCGCGCCAATCATTTTCTGATTGCCACGGTCACAGGCGTCGCGCCGTATGTCAGCTATGTCCGGTCTTTGTACAACGAGTGGAAAACGGCACAGTGGAGCGGAGCGCCCAGGTTATTTATCCTCGAGGGGGCGAGCCGGTCCTGGGAGATGGGCTATTCCGAGGAACTTCAGAAGGTAGCCGGTGAAGTCCCCTGGTTAACGTATATTCCCACCGTCAGCAGGCCATGGGAGGACGAGGGATGGCGCGGGGAAACAGGCCGAGTGGACGACTTGATCCGCAAGTATACGGACATGTGGAATCTGAACCCTGCGGATACGAAGATCTATCTGTGCGGCCATCCAGAAATGGTAGAGAACACGAGAGGTATCGTCAGGCGACGCGGCTGGATGGAGAATGGCATCCAGGCGGAAGCCTATTTCGTTCCGCCTCGGCACGGCTATGCGGGAGAGCCTGAAGATTGATCGAGAGCTGCAGGCAAGGGCTAATCCGTTTGTCCCGGATTACCAGCGCTCGCGCTTGAAATAGACGGCGGCCAGGGGCGGCAAGCGCAAATTGATGGAATAGGGATAATTTCCCCAGGGAATGGCCTCGGCATTCAGGCCGCCAAGGTTCCCCACGTTGGTTCCGCCGTATTTTTCCGCATCGGTGTTCATGATTTCGCGGTAGAAGCCCATCTCGGGCACGCCCACGCGGTAATTTTCCCTTAGCACGGGAGTGTTGTTGGTGACGACGGCGATGAAATCGCCGGGATCATGCGCCCGGCGCAGGAAAGAAAGCACGCTGGCATCGGCGTCGCTGCAATCCAGCCACTCGAATCCGTGCCAGTCAAAATCCACCTGGTGCAGGGCCGGCTCGTTGCGATAGACGGCGTTCAAATCGGCGGTAAGATTTTGCAGCCCTTGATGGGGCGCGTAGGCTAGCAAATGCCATTCGAGGCTTGTGCTGGAATCCCACTCGGCGCGCTGCCCGAACTCGCCGCCCATGAACATCAGCTTCTTGCCGGGATGCGCGTACATGTAGCCATAGAGCAGTCGCAAGTTCGCGAACTGCTGCCACAGGTCGCCCGGCATTTTGTTCAGCAATGAGGATTTGCCGTGGACCACTTCATCATGAGAAAAAGGCAGCACGAAATTTTCCGTGAACGCGTAGAGCATCGAAAACGTCATGCGGTTGTGGTGATACTTTCGATGGATGGGTTCCTGCGAGAAATACCCTAACGTGTCGTTCATCCAGCCCATGTTCCACTTCAGGCTGAAGCCGAGTCCGCCCAGATACGTCGGGCGGGACACCATGGGCCAGGACGTGGATTCCTCCGCAATCATCAGCACGCCGGAGTGCCGCGTGTAAACGACTTCATTCAGCCGCTTCAAGAACGCGATGGCCGCAAGATTTTCGCGCCCGCCGAATTCGTTCGGCACCCATTCGCCTTCGCGCCGCGAATAATCCAGGTACAACATCGACGCCACCGCATCCACGCGCAACCCGTCGATGTGGTACTTGTCGATCCAGAAAAGGGCGTTCGAGATCAGGAAATTCTGGACTTCATTGCGGCCGTAGTTGAAGACCAGCGTTCCCCAGTCGGGGTGCGTGCCCTGCCGCGGGTCCGCGTGCTCATACAGATGCGTGCCGTCAAATTCCGCGAGCCCGTGCGCGTCCCGGGGGAAATGGGCCGGAGTCCAATCCAGAAACACGCCGATGCCGGCCTGATGAAACCGGTCCACAAGAGTCATGAAGTCGTCGGGAGACCCGAAACGGCTGGTGGCCGCAAAATAGCCGAGCGTCTGATAGCCCCACGACGCGTCAAACGGATGTTCCATCACCGGCAGCAATTCCACGTGCGAGTATCCCATCCGTTTCAGATACGGAATGAGCTGGTCGGCGAGTTCCGTGTAAGTGAGCCACCGGCTGCCGTCTTCCACGACGCGCCGCCAGGAGCCAAGATGGACTTCATAGATCGAAACCGGGGAGGTAAACCAATCGTTCCTCGCGCGGTAGTCCATCCAACCTTGGTCGTTCCAAATATGGTGCTCCAGGCTGGCCACAATGGAGCTGGTGTAAGGGCGCAGTTCCGACCGGAAGGCGTAGGGATCGCTCTTGAGCACCGGCAAATCCGTGGACAACGGACGAATTTCGTATTTATAGAGCGAGCCTTCCGACAATCCCGGCACAAAAAGTTCCCAGACACCGGAAGGACCGCGGTTTCTCATCGGGTGCGTCCGGCCGTCCCACGAATTAAAATCCCCGACGACGCTCACGCGCATCGCATTCGGAGCCCACACGGCGAACTGTACTCCGGCAACGCCGTCGACCGTTGTTGGATGGGCGCCCATTTTTTCGTATTTCAAGTAATGCGTTCCCTCGCCCATCAAGTACAAATCGAAATCGGACAGCAGGGGAGGGAACGCGTACGGATCGTGGGATTCGGCATTCGCCTGGCCCGGTTGACGCACGGTCCAGCAATAGCTGGATGGCGAAATAGGAAGTTCCGGAAACAACGGGAGGACGGCTTCAAAGATTCCTTCCGCGGAAATGCGCCCTGCGGGGATCGGGTCGGGATGCCCCTTCAGCACCACGGACACATCGCTCGCCCTTGGAAAAAAGCCGCGAACCACGAGCCGCTTTTCTTCGGCCTCCTCGACAATATGGGGCCCAAGCAATCGGAAGGGATCGCGGTTTTCCGCGCACAGCAGGAGCGCGATGTCGCGCTCGAACTCGCTCACCAAGTCGGCTTCCTCGGCGCGTTCGTCGGTTGATTGCTTGACTACGTCCAACTGAACTCCCCCCTCGATGCCTTCAATTCTATCAGGGTACCTGCGTAGATGAAGAGCGCATTCTCTCCATAATCAATGGAGAATTGGAGTCCTTAAGCTCTCATAGGAGCTGGCTGAAGAGTGGAAAATTCATTCCTCTAGTGTGCACTTAGACACAAGTCCCGTGCACATGCGCGGTCTCTTCCTCGCCCGCATTTTCGTTAAGGCGTGTATTATGTGTTATTTAAAAGACTTTCGATCTGGCATGGGCCTTGCACTGCTTCATAGGGAAAGCGCTCCGGGCCGGACCGCAGCCCCTCTGGACCGCTCTAGAACATGAACCTAGGACCCCTTATGCCAACCTGCCACAAAGCGGTCTGCAGCGTGACCAGGCTATTCTTTCTGGGTGCCGTCGCGCTTACCATCTACGCGCTGCCTGCGCGCGCGGAAACCTACCTCTCCGGCACTTATGATTGCACGAAGGTTGAAGTCGCGGGAAAGACTCAGCCGTGCTCGGCTCCGTCCCTGGAGCTGAATTCAGACGGGAGCTATCAGATTCTGAGCGAGCGCGGGACGTACGAAATTGTGGCGGGCCACTGGCTTGTTCTTTCGACGTCCAAGAATCATGGCAAGGCTCGTTTGGATGGTAGCAAGTGGATCATCTTCGAATTCGTTTCCGGCGGGAAGAAAAGCAAGATCACGTACCGGCGGAAATACCAGAGATCACCCGGCTGGTTTTCCAGCTAGATTTGACGCCGCGAATTTCGTCTCGGTCCGGGGCGCCCACTTCATCTGCCCAGCGTTGGCGCATATAGAAAGATCCGTCGCAGGCTGGCACAATCCCGGGTCGTTTGTTTGAGATTGAAACACTCATACTTGCCCAGGTTCCTAACTTCCGCGGCGCCCACCTCTAACCCCTTTAAATCAGCCGTGCTGCGTCCCGTATTTCTTGGGGGATTTCCAGTAAATGGTCGCAAATTTGCCTTACTCAACCTCGTAAGTTCAGCGCGCCAAAAGGCCGCCGGACCTGAGGGGGCAAAATGTTGGAAGTTCAAGTTCACAATTCTGAAACTGAAGAAGTGCCGGAACAGAGGCTTTGGCGCGCCGTGCTCGCCAGCACGGTGCAGGAGTGGATCAGCGGCCCGCTGCGCAAGAAGCGGGAAGCCGAGCAATTCCTTTTTGAAGACAACGAAGACTACCGCATGGTCTGCTGCTCGGCTGGAGTTGATCCCGCGCATTTTCGGAATCGATTGGAAAAGCTTCGCACCGGCGCAAACCTGAAAGCGTTGGTGCTCGCATCGCAAAACTAATCGATCCCGCGGGCCCATGCCCCGGGATTGCACATGGGCCTGGACTACGGTGTTTTGCTAAATGGCAGCCTCGAAGTTCAGCGCTCTGGGACCCGGGACACCGCAACGCTCGTAGCTGAGCTAGATTTGACGAACTGCAGTGCATCCGCTACTATGGATTCGCGGGGTGGAGCAGCCTGGTAGCTCGTCGGGCTCATAACCCGAAGGTCGTTGGTTCAAATCCAACCCCCGCAACCAAATTCTAGTTGATAAGACCGGGGTTAGCGGAAACGCTGACTCCGGTTTTTTTGTTGTTAGGTCCATCTGGGTCCAAAATTTCTCCCAATTGCATCGCGATTCGTTCGTCGTCACCGCTCGCGAGGTGGGTGTAAGTTCCAAGTGTAATCCTCGGGTCGCTGTGTCCGAGTCGCTGTTGACGGATCTTCATCGGTACGTGCAGTCGGTCCATCAACGTTGCATTGGCATGCCGGAATGCGTGAAGGCCACACCGTGCGATTTTGAGTTGCGCGAGCAGCGGATGAAGCTTCCGCTTTACGAGCAAGTTTGCATCCCACGGAGTTCCGTTTCGACTAGCGAAAAGTAGCCGGTTATCGTTTGGCCTCCACCTAAGTACGAAATTGCTTAGATGCAATGCGAGTTGATGTGAGAGTGAGAAACAACGGATTCCGTTCGCACTCTTCGGATCCAATATGCGGCCGCGCCATGCACTTTGATTGACGGTGACCTGGCATCGTTCAAGACTCAGGTCCTCGATACGCAGACCGCAAAGCTCTCCAGCGCGCATACCCGTTTCGGCTGCCAGCCAGTAGAACGTTCTGTACGGCTCGTCGGCCGCAGCAAGCAGTCGTTGCACCTCTTCGAGCGTGAAACTCATTCGCCTTGGACTCCGCGACTTCGGAAGCCTGATGCCGGCGAATGGATCGTGGTCGACATAGCCCCAGGCTCTTGCGGAATTCCAAAGGACGCGGAGAGTTGCGACTGTATTCTTTGCCGTCTTCGGAGAGACCGTCAGAGAAGCGACGAACTGTTGTACTTTTTCAGCGCGCAGCTCTCTCAAATGTATTTCTCCAAAGAACGGCATCAGGTACTTCCGAAGGTGTGATCGGAAATTAGCCTGAGTTGATGGTTTCATTTGTGTGACGACTTCTTTTTCCCATCGTTCCGCGAAATCAGCGAACTTCGCGGCTTGGAGTGGACGATAGTCTTCACGGTTAACGCCCACATTTTTGATATGGCCTTCGAGCGCCCGAAGGGCCAGCTTCTTTGTTTCTAACTGCTTTAACGTTCCGAGAAAACGTCGACAGCGGAGACGAACGAGCTGGCCGTTCCGAACTTCGTCTTCTCTCCAACGACCTATCCATTCGCTCTGCTCTTTGTCAATGTGGCCGTTTTCATCGAACTTCTTTTTCAGCAGTACCTGACCTTTCTGGTACCGACGTCTCGCCAACGAGCCTCCTAGGCCGTTGACGTGTTGCCCTTGGTTGGAGAGTTTAACCGCGACCGTTGCCGATGGCAAAGAGACTTCGAGTTGGAGCGCAGTAGACATTCGCTAAATTGCTAATTCACCTTCTGACGTCTCCCAAAAACACTTGTTTCTGGAACTAATTTTCTTTGAAGGATCGATGCCGAGAAATCAGCGGTTTACACGGCCCGAATTCGAAGGGTTTTTGGAACATGCCTATTGAATCAAATCAGTTTGCATCGGTGGCCAAACAATCGCTTCAACATCACGCCGATGGATGGGGGCTGAATAGTCCCGCACAAGTCCAGCCCTGATCCAATCAACAGCATCCCACCCAATCAGTCCGGCCATCGTGGGAGCGCCGAAGGTCGGCTCATCACTATCAAGCCGTTCTGCTGTCAGTTCCACATCTGCCGCATGCTCTTGCGTTGCCGGCTCGCTGTGCCCAGTTAGCGTAGCCAATTCAATGACGACATCTACCACATCATCCGGGTTCCACTCGGCTCGCAGAAGCATTCCCGCAAGTGCCCAAAATGCCTCACGGCAACTTTCATCGTCCTGCGGCCATCGGCGCGCTAGGCGTTCCAGTGTCCGCGTGCGCTTGTTTTTTTCATTGTCCTTTACCTCCTCAACGATGGATCCCCGGCGATTCTTGGCGATTCGGACCCGGTAGTCCTGTTCTGAGAACTTAACCCGGTCACACATCTCCATAAGTCGGCTTGCAATGCGCTCGTCAATCTGGTTTAGCGCCTCAAAATCGATGTTGCTCGTCACCACAAGCACGATCTCGCGGGTGTAGCATTCGTCCACAAGGTGTAGAAGTGACTGGCGAACGTAGTCGGTAGCTTTTTCCGAGCCGAAGTCATCCAAGATCAGAAAGTCGGCGGTGTCAAGAATCTCGTAAACAACTTCTTCCGCGCTCTCCCTCCGACCGAACGCTGTCTGGCAAAGCAATATGAAACGGCGAGCATTTATGAACCTGCCGCGAAGGCCACGCTTAATTAGCTCTCGCATTGCCGCCACGGCTAAATGCGTTTTGCCGGTTCCGACACTGCCGAACAGATACAGGCCAACCCCCAGATCGCTGGAGGTCCAGTTCCGTATAAATCTGACCTTTTCTGACAATCGCTCAGTGTGGGCTGTAAATCCGGAAAACGTGCGGTCCAAGCATTTGAGGGGAACTCCAAAGCGTTGAAGCGTAGTCCGCACACACTTCTCGTGGCATTGTTCACTGCAATAGCCGAACCGCTGATGGTTTGGAATTTCATCCTGGGCGGGCGGAAGCTCGAATCGCTCATTACATCCTCGGCAGTATCTCTGGCGATTCTTGCGGTCTCTGCACACTGAGCACTCGGTTTCGCCTTCTGGAAGGCGGTCATCACAAGTCAAACAATGCCCGTGAGTCGGAGTTTCTTGGCAGTTGCAGTGCGCTTTGGCATCAAGGCGTTGTATCGTCTCGCGAATCTCAACGCATGGATTAATAGACTGGTAGGTCATCGAATTTACTCTTTTCTTCGGAATGTGATGCTCGCGACAGGGTCGCCACAACTTGTTCGTCCCAGCGACGATCATTCAGAAAGGTGGCAGGGTAGGGAATGTATCGCCCACCATCGCGGCTCCATTGGTCGGTTTTCTTCCACTCCTCGACAGAAGAAAGAATAGCTGGGACCTCTGAGGGTTTGATTTTCTTCCAAGATTGAGAAGACCTCCTCTTGTTCACCTTTCTTGGATATACCTTCCAAAACTCGTCAAAACCTCCACCCCCCGCTTCTAGGGGATTAGGTTCTTTCTCTCTGTTGTCACTCTGCCCTCTCATCTCTCTATTACCCGCCACTTTGCGGACAAAGTGACGACAGCTTTCCGACACTTCCCCGACAGGCTCGTACACCGGGTGACGCCAATCGGTTGTAGCTTCGGCGTTTACCCTGTATTCCTTCCCCGACAGATCATGAACACTTCCCCGACAAAGTATCGTCGGATAGTTACCACGCTTTCCTGGGGTTTTGAACGTCTTCAACCATCCGATAGCCTCTAAATGCTTCAGGCATCGCTGGATGGTACGTTCGGAAACACGACGGCAATGGGCGTGTATGGCCGGGGCACTGGTGAAGCAAACGCCAGCAGGGATCGAAGACTTGCTGCCGATAACGAGATTGGCTTTAAGACAGAGATAATCGTGTATCCCATTCTCCAAGAGATCAATCTTGTCATTCTCAATGTGTTCTAGTATCCCGCGACGCCGCTTGTAGAATCCGGCATTGGCGGTTTTGGTTTTTTCTGTTGACGCTGGTAATGAGGATGCCTTATTTGACGTGACCGGCTTGAATTAGTCCAGCGGGAGTGAGAGAAAATCACTCTAAAGGAGAGCTGGACATGCCGATGAAGAGATACAAGCCGGAGCAGATCGTGAATCTCCTGCGGCAGATCGAAGTGGAAATCGCGAACGGAAAAACCACACCGCAAGCCTGCAAGGAAGCAGAGATTACTCAGCAGACCTACTACCGCTGGAGAAAAGAATTCGGCGGTCTAAAGCTGGATCAAGCGAAACGGATGAAGGAACTGGAACGGGAGAACGCGAAGCTGAAGCGTTTAGTGGCGGAACTGTCTCTGGAGAAGCAGATCCTGAAGGATGTGGCCTCGGGAAACTTCTAAGCCCTGAGCGGCGGCGTTGTGCGGTGGAGCATGCGCGCGAAAAGTATGAAGTAAGCGAGCGGCATGCCTGTCGGCTGCTGGGGCAGTGGCGAAGGACACAACGCTATGCCGCGATCCAGAGGATCGACGAGGATGAGCTGACCGGAACGATCATTGCCCTGACCAGTGAATATGGGCGCTACGGCTATCGGAGGATCACTGTGGAGTTGCGTAAAGCGGGCTGGCAGGTGGGTAAGGATCGGGTCCAGCGCATCTGGCGGCGGGAGGGGCTGAGGGTACCACAGAAGCAGAAGCCCAGAGGGCGGCTATGGTTCAACGATGGATCATGCGTGCGGCTGAGGCCAGAGCGGGCCAACCACGTTTGGGCCTATGATTTCGTGAGCGCGATGACGCACGACGGGCGGATGCTGCGCCTTCTGGTGCTGATCGACGAATACACACGGGAATGCCTGGCAATTCGAGTGGCAAGGCGGTTGGGGAACTCTGAAGTGATCGAGACGTTGGCAGACGTGATGGTGTGGCGAGGTATCCCGGAGCACATTCGGTCTGACAACGGCCCAGAGTTCGTAGCCAAAGAACTGCGGAAGTGGCTGGGGATGATCGGAACGGGCACGCTGTACATCGAGCCCGGGAGTCCCTGGGAGAACGGCTACTGCGAGAGCTTCAACGGAAAGCTACGGGATGAATGCCTGAACGGGGAGATCTTTTACTCGCTGAAGGAGGCGCAGATCGTGATCGAAAAGTGGCGGGTGGAATACAACACCAGGAGACCACACTCGGCGCTCGGCTATAGGCCGCCGGCGCTGGCGGCCTATAGCCCCCTGGTTCCACCAAACTCAATTTCGAAACCAATGACTGTGATATAAAACTCTCTCACTTCTCCTGGACTAAAATCTCGACCCGGTCATTACCATCGCATTTATTGTAATCGTCTAGTCCACACTTCGACCCTAAACGTTTACTCTTAAAGAAGTCACGCTGTCAACTGCACGAGTGACGTGTGCAGATTACAATGCAAGACTAACTATCTAAGTGTCGAGGGTAGTAGGTGTAGACCCTGCCTGGTTATTCGCGAATTCCTATTCCCAAGCTCGCAACGTAGCACGAATGAATGCGGCGCGATTCGGTTCGATCTCGGAATCTTTACCAAAGAGTTTAAGAGAACTCCGAAAGTCGATATTCAATTGTACATCGTAAAACTTTCCGTCTTCATGCGACACCCAGTGCAACTTGGGTTTAAGCGGTGGCGTAACGCCTATTTCAGTCCAAGTGTCCACGAGCCAGTCTATCGCTTTCCCGGTTTCGCCAAGGTGAAGTGATGCCCACATGCTGATCGCCGTGTGAACGGTGCTGCGAGAGAATACCCTGACGGCTTGGGTTGGCATATGAACCTCCATGCTTTAGGCTACGTCTAGTTTATATAGCAGTTAATGATATAGGTGTGTCAAATGGGCTATGCTGACAGTGAGACGAAGTGGAGTGAATATCATCCGCGCGCCTGCACTATGGATATTCTATGGACGAACGGGGTGCAAAGGCCAGCGAAAGGGAGCTACCAACGTGGTGTCGGTATCATGATTTGTTTGGGTTTAGTTGTTTGGAGTTGTTCCGCGTGCAAACTGTGATTGGGCTCATAACCCGAAGGTCGTTGGTTCAAATCCAACCCCCGCAACCAGCAATCTTACGCAGCTTCAAGGGCTTCCGATTTTCGAGTCGGAAGCCCTTTTACTTGAATCGCAGCTAAGCTGACAGAATTCACCGCTTTTTCGATTGAGTCTCCCGCCAGCTTCGCAGCTTCCTCGTTCTCTTTCCATCCCCTGTGTGTGTAAACGTCAAGCGTCAAGGAGCCAGTCAGCGCATGGCCAGCTAGGCATCGAGGCGCTCGGGATGGATTCGGCGGAAGACACCAGCCGTGCCATCGCAACGGGCAGGCTTCCCAATGTCGTTGTCCTCGAAGCAACCGCCAAGCTTCTTGACGGCCCTAGAATCCGGAATCTGGTCCAGCGTGTCCCCGCCGTTCTGATAGCCTCGCGCACCGCAAAAGTTTCCCTTCCAGACACCGCTGTCACTTTCTTCCGTGCCGTTCTTATCGCCGAGATTGTTGCCCCGGTGAGAGAATTTCTAGCACGCGACACCACCTGAAAGAGTGAACTATCATGCTTAGAAGCAGATGGCAGACCTACATCTGTTTAAGGTTGATGGAAGGGGCTGATG
This sequence comes from Terriglobia bacterium, assembly GCA_020073485.1. GTDB lineage: Bacteria > Acidobacteriota > Terriglobia > Acidiferrales > UBA7541 > Palsa-360. The sequence goes on from JAIQFB010000035.1 coordinate 39,511, forward strand.
TTTATCAGCTTGCGAAAAACTGCTGCATCAGCGTCGAGATGATCGAGAAGCACTATGCGGCACATATCAAAAACATGCTGGATGCTGAACTCAGTAATGTTAGAAAAGCGGAGAAATCATCAAAAAGCGTCAAAGATACCGATGAGGGTGAGGATTTGTAAAAACAGGGGGCAGCTGTCTCCATGACAAATCCGTTTAAATCCAGGATAATCAAGCGATTTCAAAATATTGGGCGCAGAGCGATTCTTGCGACTACGATATATGGATACAAGGACGCCAATACCGGACTGGCGGGACAGAGAGAAAACGGTAACTCAATTGACCGATCTGTAAGCAAGCTCTATGCTCTACGCTTAAACGAGTAGCAAATTGTAGACGACGATGGGAGAAAAGTATGTCAACAGAAACAAAGTGCCCGTTCTCGGGCGACGCTCGCAAACACACAATTGCTGGAGCCCCAACGAACGCAGCCTGGTGGCCCAATCAACTGAACCTGAAGATCTTGCACCAGCACTCCCCAATGTCCAATCCCATGGACAAGGAGTTCGACTACGCCAAGGAGTTCAAGAGCCTTGACCTGAACGCCGTCGTCAAGGACCTCCACGCCTTGATGACGGATTCGCAGGACTGGTGGCCGGCGGACTTCGGCCACTACGGCCCTTTGTTCATTCGCATGGCATGGCACAGCGCCGGCACGTACCGCATCGGCGACGGTCGGGGCGGTGCAGGGAGCGGCAGCCAGCGCTTTGCTCCCCTGAACAGCTGGCCGGACAACGTCAACCTCGACAAGGCGCGCCGCTTGCTCTGGCCGATCAAGCAGAAGTACGGCCGGAAACTCTCCTGGGCCGACCTGATGATTCTCGCCGGTAACGTCGCTCTGGAGTCGATGGGACTCAAGACTTTCGGTTTCGCCGGGGGGCGTGAGGACATCTGGGAACCGGAAGAAGGCATCTACTGGGGCTCTGAGAACACCTGGCTGGGTGACAAACGCTACTCCGGCGACCGGGATCTCGAAAATCCGCTTGCTGCCGTGCAGATGGGTCTGATTTACGTCAATCCGGAAGGTCCGAACGGCAACCCGGATCCGATCGCTGCAGCGCGGGATATCCGCGAGACCTTCGCCCGCATGGCGATGAACGACGAAGAGACGGTTGCGCTCATCGCTGGCGGTCACACCTTCGGCAAAACCCACGGCGCCGGCGATGTGGCACTGGTGGGTCCTGTGCCGGAAGCTGCCGGCATAGAGGAGCAAGGCCTTGGCTGGAAGAGCCGCTTTGGCACAGGCAAAGGTGGTGACACGATCTCCAGCGGCCTGGAAGTTACCTGGACCAGCACGCCGACGAAGTGGAGCAACAACTTCTTCCAGAACCTGTTCGGCTACGAATGGGAGCTGACGAAGAGCCCGGCTGGTGCGCACCAGTGGAAGCCGAAGGGTGGCGCGGGTGCCGGTGCAGTGCCGGATGCCCACGACCCGTCGAAGCATCACTCGCCGGCCATGCTGACCACCGACCTCGCGTTGCGGTCCGACCCTGTCTACGAAAAAATTTCGAGGCGCTTCTTCGAGAATCCGGATCAGTTCGCGGACGCATTCGCCCGGGCGTGGTTCAAGCTGACGCACCGCGATATGGGCCCCCTATCGCGTTATCTTGGCCCGCTCGTTCCTAAGGAGCAGCTGCTGTGGCAGGATCCCATTCCCGCAGTGGATCACAAATTGATCGACGAGCAGGATATTGCCGCCCTGAAGGCCAAGATCCTCGCATCCGGCGTTTCCATCTCCCAACTGGTAACCACGACCTGGGCGTCTGCTGCATCGTTCCGCGGCAGCGACAAGCGCGGTGGAGCGAACGGCGCGCGTATTCGCCTGGCGCCGCAGAAGAATTGGGAGGTCAACCAGCCGGCTGAACTGGCCAAGGTCATGCAGAAGCTGGAAGCGATCCAGAAGGACTTCAACAGCGCACAGTCTGGCGGCAAGAAGATCTCTCTTGCTGACCTGATCGTTCTGGGCGGCTGCGCAGCGGTCGAGGCAGCTGCGAAGAAGGCCGGCCACGACGTGAAGGTTCCCTTCGCGCCGGGGCGCATGGATGCGTCGCAGGAGCAGACCGATGTGCATTCGTTCGCTGTACTGGAGCCGACCGCGGATGGTTTCCGCAACTACGTCCGAAAGGAACACGAAGGAGCAGCAGCGGAGATGCTGGTGGATAAAGCGCAACTGATGAATCTGACTGCCCCTGAGATGACAGCTCTGATTGGTGGCATGCGCGTCTTGAATGCAAACGTTGGGCAGTCCAAGCACGGTGTTTTCACCAAGCGACCCGAAACATTAACCAATGACTTCTTCGTGAATCTCCTCGACATGAGCACGAAGTGGGAGAAGTCCGCCACATCCGAAGGCGTGTTGGAGGGGCGCGATCGGGCAACGGACGAGCTCAAGTGGACGGGCACCGTCGTTGATCTCGTCTTCGGTTCGAACTCCCAGCTCCGAGCCCTCGCGGAAGTCTATGCGTGCAGCGACTCTCAGCAGGCGTTCGTGCGTGACTTTGTGGCGGCCTGGAACAAGGTGATGAACCTTGATCGCTACGATCTTGCGTGATCTCGGGGGAAAGTTCTTGATTGACTTATAAAGTGCAGCCTCGACCTAGCGAGCAACGCTGCAAGCTGCGGAGAAACGGCGACTGAGGATGCTTCGAGGGTACTACTTTCTTTGTCGCGCATAACGGCATGCAGTTTTATGGTGTTTGGAGGTTGCCATGACGATGCGCTTTGCAGTCTTGTTTAGCGTCTTGCTTTGCATAGTCAGCTCATTAAGAGCCGATGGGCGATCAGAGATGGATAGCCCACAGCTTCCTTCGAACTATGTGCCCTCCGGTAAGGCGATGTACAAAGATTATTGCGCCGCCTGTCATGGTCTCGACGCCAAAGGCAACGGACCTATGGCTCATATGTTGAAGCTGCCACCAGCGGATCTCACGACTCTTGCCAATCGTCACGGGGGGAAATTCCCATACGAGTATGTTTCAGGCGTTTTCCGTTTTGGAACGGGTGCTACGATTCTTCACGGTGCAAAGGATATGCCCATATGGGGTCCCATCTTCAAATCCCTTGATAAGAACAACGAGCGTGTCATACAGCTACGTATCAAGAACCTCTGCAACTATCTGGCGTCTTTGCAAGTGAGGTAACTCCGGTCACGTCCAGTGGCGAAACTCCGGATCGGATTGTGCGGTGACCCTCTCTAACGAGCCGGACGGCGGGGTGGGGTTGGCCCCGAGATGTCTATTAGCAGCCACAATACTTTGAATTGCGCTTACCATTATGGGGAATAGGCACTAGTTCCGTAATTGCCTTCTGATTCAATTGCGCTCCTTACTTGCCTTATTCCGTCCCCAAGAACGCGTAGCGTAGCAGAAAGAGAACCGAGAGGACCCAGATCAGCGGGCTGATTTCGCGGATTCTTCCCGTGCCAATTTTAATGAAAGTGAAGGAGAGCAGTCCGAG
>JAIQFB010000009.1 GCA_020073485.1 Terriglobia bacterium
GATGGCCATCACCACGAACACCGCGAGGGCAGCGCGAATCTTGTCTGTTCTCATTTTGAGAAGCACGGGAAGCCTCCTATGAAAAACGAGTAAGGGGCCCAACTACTCATCAGATGGCAGATAAGGTTCTTTTGGAAACTGTGGCTGCCTTCTATCACTGCCAATGGAGCATGTCAAGAATTTATTTTTGTATACCGATATCGCCACTCGATAGTGCGGAGTCGCTGAGACGTCCATCCGAGGCAATGTTGAGGGGGCCATTCGCTCACGAAGTCTTTACAAGATGCTTACACCTCTATTGGCCAACCACGGGTAGGCTTCCGGGAGGAGGTATTGATGGACAGAATACGACTGGTGAATTCAACAAGACAACTGGATTCGGGACAGCTCTACTCGGGAATGATTCGTCTCCATGTTCTTCACCATGCAGCAAAAGAGGAAATCTTTGGCCTAGGTATTATCGAGGAACTAGCTAGGCACGGCTATAAACTCAGCCCCGGAACGCTGTATCCGATCCTGCACGGACTCGAACATGAGGGTTTGCTACGCTGCTATGAGCGCTGCCTGGCCGGGAAGATTCGGCGCATGTATCGAGCGACCGCAGTGGGCCAGAGGGTCTTGATGGCTGCGAAAGAAAAAGTCCGAGAATTGTTTGGCGAACTCTTCGAGGACGAGACTAGAACGCATCTTGCCGGAACGCGGCGGCGGGTTGCAAAAGTTCAAGCCCGAAAACTAGCCATTGCAAAGCGCTGCTAGCGGCCGAATTCGCGTAGGATAAAATCGAGCAGGCAGCTCGGTGCACGTTGAAGTGTCCCGCAAAGATTTCACTCACGACGGAGCCCTGCAGAGTTCCCGCAACGAAGAAATATCCAGATCTGTTTGAGGATAGACGCCGCTCCGTCACTTGAAGCAAGCGATCCACTTGGTTGCTGGGCTCGATCCTTGTTCTAATCTGTTAGCGATTTAGCCATGCTCTAACATTTCAATCGACAATTGACAGCACCCCCGACATTCCCTTACTATCGTGGCCCGATAGCGTATCGCGATATACATAGAAGGGGTCTGGAGTGCCTATTCATCCGCGAACTCTTTCCTGCACAGTCGCATATCTCTCTTTATGTGTGTTTGTCCTCCCCAGGGCCATGGCGCAGGGTCAACAGATACCACCCAGAACGTTCACATTGGAACAAGCGGTGGATTACGCTGTTCAAAACTATCCCATGATCCACGCGTCGCAGGAGCAGGTTTCCGCGGCCCAGGCTAACGTAACCCTCGCAAAGACAAACTACCTGCCGCGAGCCGACATGCTTTGGCAGGGGAATCGTGCAACTCGAAATAACGTTTTTGGACTGCTCCTCCCGCAATCGGTTATTTCACCAATTTCCGGACCCGTCCTTGCCTCCGCGTCGAATGACTCTGTTTGGGGAAGTGCCGCAGGGCTTCTTTTTACATGGGAACCATTTGATTTTGGGCGGCGGGGGGCTACGGTCAACGCGGCACGAGCCGGGCAGAGCTTCGCCAATTCTCAGGTCTCCGTGACTCGTCTGGACATCGCGGTGGCAGCCACAACTGCATTCTTCAATGTGGTGGCTGCTCGACAAAGGGTCACCGCCTCAAAGGCCGATGTGGAAAGGCGACAGGTGTTCGCCAATGCTGTCCACTCACTTGTAACAAACCAGCTGAGGCCAGGAGCAGATGCTTCCCGCGCGGATGCGGATTTGGCGCGCGCCAGGGTCTCACTCATTCAGGCTGAACAAGCGGAAGCAGTTGGCCGTGCTGTTTTGGCGGAATATCTTGGGCTTGGCGCGAACGATGTGCAAATCAATGCGGATTCATTACTGGGCAATCCGCCAGCCCCCAATCCCCCCGCCGCGGCGCTCACGTCACATCCATTCGCTACTGCCGAACAAGAGCGAGTCAATCAGATCGTCGCGCGAGAACACATACTGGATCGTTCCTACTTCCCGCGCTTCTATTTTCAATCCACGATTTTCGGCCGAGGAACCGGCGCCAACACAGACGGCACGCTACAAGGCGGCGCGAATGGATTGGGACTCGATCGTTCGAACTGGGCAACAGGGCTTACGGTTACATTCCCAGCTTTTGATTTTTTCCCCATCCGGGCCCAAAAAAAAATTGAATCGGCCAATGAGCGGACAGAACGTGAACTTTATCAGCAGACTATAGCTGACCTGACGTCTCAATTGCAGCAGGCGCAGGCTGCTCTGGACGGGGCGCGCCGAGTCGCTGAAAACACGCCAATCGAATTGCAAGCGGCACGGGAAGCCGAAACGCAGGCACGCGCGCGCTACGAGGCTGGACTTGCCACGATTGTGGAGGTCGTCGAGGCGCAAGGCCTGCTGGTCCAGGCGGAGACCGATGATGCTTTAGCGCGTCTTGCCGTGTGGGACGACCTGGCATTGGTCAACGCCGCCCAGGGTGATTTGCAGCCGTTCATGCAACTTCTGCACTAGAAGATTTGGGAGGTCACAGGCTGTGTGGTTAATTCGGGCAGCGTTGCGCAGGCCGATTACGATGATCGTCATCGTGGTCGCCCTAGCTCTTTCTTCCATTCTTGCGCTGCTGCGCACGCGTATTGACATTTTCCCGGATTTGAATCTGCCCGTCATTTATGTGGCCCAGCCCTATGGCGGTATGAGCCCGCAGCAGATGGAAGGCTTTCTCTCCTACTACTACGAGTACCACTTTCTGTACATCAATGGAATCGAGAGCGTGGAGGCAAAATCAATTCAGGGCATCGCGCTGCTCCGGCTTACTTTCCATCCCGGGACGGATATGAGCGAGGCGCTGGCACAGACGATTTCCTACGTGAATCGCGCTCGCGCCTTCATGCCGCCTGGCACCGTTTCTCCATTTGTGTTCCGTTACGATGCCGGCACCCTGCCGGTCGGGTATCTCGTTTTTTCGAGCGAATCGCGCACGCTCGGCGAAATTCAGGACCTTGCGTTGAACCGCGTGCGGCCGGTTTTTGCAACACTGCCGGGAGTTTCCTCGCCACCACCTTTTGGAGGCAACCAACGCACAATCGTCGTCAGTGTTGATCCGAGCAAATTACACGCATACGGACTGTCCGCACAGAGTGTCATTCAGGCCCTGGTGGCAGGAAACAGTATCGAACCGGCAGGAAATGCCAACGTCGGAAATTACCAGACGATTGTCACCACCGATTCAACCGTCGGGCAGATTTCCGATTTGCTCGATATACCATTACGCACCGGCTCGGGACCTTCGGTTTATCTGCGTGATGTCGGAACCGTTTCCGATTCCTCGGACATTCCCGCGGGTTACGCTCTGCTGAACGACAAACGAACCGTGTACATTCCAGTCACGAAGCGCCCCGATGCTTCGACCATTACCGTGGTTAACGAAGTTCGCGCGAGCCTCCCGCGATTTCAGTCTCTGGTTCCCGAAGACATCAAGATTACCTACGAATTCGATCAATCCCAGTATGTTCGCGATGCGTTGTTCTCGGTCCTGCGCGAAGGATTACTTGGCGCGATTCTTACGGGACTCACCTTGCTTTTCTTTTTGCGCGATTGGCGCAGTTCGCTAGTCGTCGTCATTACCATCCCACTTGCTCTACTTATGGCGGTAGTAGCTTTGTGGGCCACGGGACAAACCATTAACATCATGACCCTTGGTGGGCTGGCCCTTGCCGTCGGGGTGCTTGTTGACGAGGGCACCGTGCTTCTCGAAAACATTCATGTGCATCTGGCCCAGGGCGAACCGAAGTCGCGTGCGGTTTTAGAAGCCAGCCGTGAGGTGGCCATCCCGCGATTGCTTGCGATGCTATGCGTGCTCGCCGTCTTCTTGCCTTCCTTTTTCATGGTTGGCCCGGCCCGATCTCTTTTTGTTCCGCTTTCGCTCGCGGTCGGATTTTCGATGGGCGCATCGTATCTGCTATCCAGCTCTCTGGTGCCGGTGCTTTCCAACTGGCTCCTCAAGGCAGAGAAAGTGCATGTGGACGGCTCCGCAGAATCAGGTTTCGACCGCTTCCGAAAGAGATTTTACAACCGGCTGGACAGTCTCATGGCTCGTCCGGCATTGCTCCTGGGGGGTTACACGGTAGTGGTGGTCGCCGTGCTGCTTTTGGCCGGTCCGCGGCTCTCCCAGGAAATCTTTCCTTCAGCGGCGGCAAATCAATTTCGTCTGCGCTTCGATGCTCCCGACGGCACGCGCATGCCGGTGACCGAGGAGATGGCGCGGCGAGTCCTCGATACGATTCATCGCGAGGCGGGACCCAGCGATGTTGCTCTGACTCTGAGTTATGTGGGCACGCAAGGTTCCTCATATCCAATTAACGCAATATTTCTCTGGACGAACGGGCCGCACGAAGCCGTCCTAAACGTCGGGCTTCGTCCTGGGGCATCCATCTCGCTTCGCAACTTGGAAGAAAAGCTCCGCAACACGTTGCCGCAACAAATCCCGGGATCGCACTTCTCCTTCGATCCTGGCGACCTAGTCAGCCAGACGCTCAATTTCGGTACGCCTTCGGTAATTGAGATTGCGACGACTGGTCCGGCGTACAACGATGTGCTGAGCTATGCTGGACGGGTTGAGCGGGAACTTGCGAAAATCGACGAACTGCGGGATCTCGGATACGAACAGCCGCTCCATTACCCCTCGGTTGATGTCCGCATAAACCGCGTGTTGGCAGGCCAGCTTGGCGTAACGGCGGATCAGGTTGGACAGGCGGTCGTATCCGCAACCGCTTCGAGCCGCTTCGTGGCCCCCAACTACTGGCGTGATCCAGCGTCCGGTGTCAGCTACCAAGTGCAGGTGGAAGTGCCTCAGGCACAAATGACCTCCATCAAGGATATTGAGACAATACCGGTCGCGAGCCTAACCGGAGCGGATCCGCTCATCAACCAAGTGGCCTCTGTGCGCGCCGGGAGCGTGCCCGGTGAACTGGACCGTCAGAACGGACTTTGGATGATTGGACTTTCCGCCAATCTTGCAAAGAGCGACCTATCTCGTGCAGCCTCCGACATCGACCAAGCCATCGCAAATGCCGGCAGCCCGCCACGTGGGGTAACCGCACAGGTGCGAGGACAGGTCAGCGCCATGCGGCAGATTTTCGGCAACCTGAGCATAGGGCTTGCACTCGCCATCTTCGTAATCCTATTGTTACTCGCGGCGAATTTCGAGTCCATCCGACTCCCGTTGATCGTATTCTCCACTGTTCCCGCTGTGCTTACGGGCGTCGTCCTGATGCTGTTAGTCACCGGGACAAGCCTGAACCTTGAAAGCTTCATGGGCGCAATCATGGCGATTGGCGTTGCCGTAGCAAACGCGATTCTGCTCGTCACCTTCGCCGAAAAGAACAGGAAGAATGGCGCGGATGCTAAGACCGCCGCACGAAATGCCGCTGGCGAGCGCCTCCGCCCCGTGCTGATGACCAGCCTTGCGATGATCACGGGGATGATCCCTATGGCGCTCGCGATTGGACGCGGAAGCGAGGAAACCGCGCCACTTGGCCGGGCTGTCATTGGCGGGCTGATAGCAGCAACCGCAGCAACTTTGCTTGTGCTGCCAACTGTTTTTGGACTCGTGCAAAAACGCGCTTCTCTTCTCTCGCCTTCTCTCGATCCTGAAGACCCGAATAGCCCGCAGGCAACAGCCTTGGAGACTTCGTAATGAGATCGTATTTCTTAGCCCTTGTCTTCAGCCTCACGGTTATTGGCTGTAGCAGTTCCGCCGTCCAGCAGTCGCAGGCCAATGAGGCAGCCGCTGCAAGGTCTCCTCAGCATGTCGCAGCGGCGTCGGTCGAATCTCAGAAGCTGGATACGACCCTGAGTCTACCTGCTCAGATCACGCCGTACGAGGCTGTGGACGTATACCCGAAGGTAACCGGATTTATTGACATAATCCTCGTTGATCGCGGATCACATGTGAAATCTGGCGAAGTCATCGTCCGTCTATCGGCTCCGGAACTAGTCGCGCAACGCACACAGGCGGAGGCCGGTCTGCATAGCGCCGAAGCGCAGCTTGCTGCTGCACAGGCGAAGTTCGCATCCGATCATGGAACATATTTGCATTTGGCAGCAGCTGCAAAGACGCCCGGAGTTGTCGCGGGAAATGATCTTCAAGTGGCCGAACAGACTGCCGCAGCCGACAATGCGCAACTGGAGGCCGCTTCGAATAATGTACAGGCGGCGCGCGAAAGTTTGCGCGGCGTAGCTCAATTGGAGTCCTACCTGGAAATCCACGCCCCGTTTGACGGCGTGGTGACTCAGCGGAACCTGCATCCTGGAGCACTTGTCGGCCCCGCATCAGGGCAGGGCGGGGCACAGCCCATCGTCCAAATCGAAAGTGTAAGCCGCTTGCGAGTTGTCGTTCCTGTGCCCGAAGCATATGTTGGCGGAATTCAAGAGGGCCAGCAAGTCGCGTTCAGCGTACCTGCCTATCCGGGACGGACTTTTCGCGCTCCAGTCGCGCGCATCTCTCACGATATTAATCAGAACACTCGAACCATGCAGGTAGAACTCGATTTGCATAATGCCGATTCTCAAATCACACCGGGAACATATACAAGCGTGGAATGGCCGATCCATCGTTCTTACGCAACCCTGTTCGTACCCTCGTCGGCGGTAACGACGGACCTTCAACGCACATTCGTCATTCGCGTGCGTCAAGGAAAAACGGAATGGGTTGACATCAAAGCTGGCGTCACGGTGAATGGGAAGACTGAGGTCTTTGGCGACTTGCAGCCCGGCGACGTTGTTGTGGCCAATGCAACAGATTCAATTCGAAGTGGGACGGCTGTATCAGCGCAGCCCAAATAGTTTGAAGGCAAGGTGTCTGGGCTGATCTCCGCTTGACTTGCGAGCTCGTCAGAGCAAGAGCGCGTTTTCTAAACCACGCTTTGATTCTAAATCCTGGAACTAGATCCAAAGTCAAGCCTATTTGGGGGGAGAGATATCTCAAGAAGGGGGCGCGCAAAACTTGCCTCAGGCCCAATCTATGCAATGCTAGCTTTTGGGGGCTGTCTTTGAGCATCGGCTTGCCGTCCGTGCCGTCGGAGTCTTGGGCCGGAAGCCGATTTCTTACATGCTAAGTGCATGGGTAGCGGAGTTGCGAGCTGAAACTCGATGAGAAACGAGGGAAGAATTTGGGGAAAAATGAAATATCCGAGATCGGCCCTCAAGAAGCTGATCCGCAATATTCGACCTGTTACAGTTCATCGGTGGAAGGTCATGACGTTTCAGAAAGCGTGCCTCTTTCGGTTACACCTGAGGACTGCAATGAGAGGGAAGAGTTGCGGGTAATTGAGGAATAGACGTCACAAACTTCTGAAGCCCAAAATACTAGGTGCCGGTCTCTCTCCACGATGGTCGCATTTCTGGTCTCCGAGGCCCGACGATAGAGGTCCATTGCCCCCGGGATGGCCAGTGTGGGGTATATGAAAGACACTGGTGCCGAATTTGACAAGCGACTCGACGTGCGTTAGAGGCCTGGATGGATGCCCCTCCTTTAATTGCAGATTGTGTTGTCGCTCTTCATGCTGACGCGGACTTCATCCATCTGGTGCGGTGATTGTAGCGTGACAACCTGATGGATCTTCCGGCCTTGTTCGTTGGTGTAGTCTACATCCATCATCTTGTCTTCGTTCTTGATATACTCCTTGGTCTTTACGACATCAAAACAAGCCTTATCAAATCCTTCGTATTTGAGTAACTCGTTCCATGTGCTCAGGCCCGGCCCGTTCTGGCTCGCTGTGCTCGGTTGTTGGTTTGCCCATCACCTGATTACAAGAGACGTAATCATCATCCTACCAACAAGTCAGGGTAAGGCCCTAATCAATCTGCCGATGTTGCAGGCAGGGCTAAACGCTGGGAAGGGGCCTGAGTCCTGTAAGCGCCCAGATAATTTGCCATATAGGCCGCTGGATTGACCCTCGTCCCTGCGAACTGAAGGATGGTAGCGGGTAGACGGACGAAGTGTATGTTGCTGAGGAGGTTGGCCCTGATACAATTGATGCACATTTACAGGTCCGGATCAGCCTGCAAGTGGTAGGCGGTGTTGCTCCGAAGAAAGTGACTCGCCAGAATAGCGGCAGCGGCCAGGATCGCAGGAATCGCCCCAGCGGCCAATATCTGCCGCGCCGACCAATCCAGTGACATCATAATCCCGCCAAATACCGGACCGGCTATGGACCCGAGACGGCCCAGACCCAAAGCCCAGCCCACGCCGGTAGACCGGATCGAGGTCGGGTAAAAAGTCGCGGCTAGAGCGTTAAGTCCAGCCTGCGCCCCCTGAACGAAAATACCTAACAGAAACGTGACAATAATAAGGAGCGGAAATCCGGTGACAACTGCAAGCGATCTAATCAGGATCGCGCAGAACACAAACTCCGTCAACAGCGTGGCAAAACCACCCCATGCGCGCATCGGGCGACCTTGTAGTAGAGATCCGACGACGCCCCCTAAACTAAAAACAGACACAGCAATAATTCCTCCTGAAAGCGGCATGTGGGTCTGCAGGAGCAGTGCTGGCAGCCAACTCACGATGAAATACAAGATCAGAAGGTTCATGAAGAAGGGTATCCATAACAATAATGTTCCCACTGCGCGCCCTTGGGTAAACAGGTACATAAAGGGAACTCCTGTCCGCAGTTTGTCAACGGAAATTGAATAATCGACGGAGCCCCGTACAAATCCAGGCGAAATCCGCGAAAGAATCCCATCGGCGTTCGTTCGATCAGCACTCGTCAAGGCTAGAAATCGGATCGATTCGGGAAGGATCTTAATCAGAACTAGCGCCACCACGATTGGCAGTATGCCCCCGACGTAAAAAACGGCCCGCCAGCCCCATATGGGCAATATCACCGCGCTGACAATACCTCCAAGAAACGCACCTAGAGGCATGCCACAAAAGAGCATCGTCACCAAAATCTGCTGTAGCTTTTTGGGAGCGTACTCGGAAGTTAAAGCGACGACATTGGGCATAGCACCGCCTAAGCCGAGCCCTGTCAAAAAACGATAAGCCATCAGCTGATTCAATGACGAAACACTGGTTGTAATTAGAGCAAAAGTTGCAAATATCAGAGTGGAAGTTACGATCGGCCATTTGCGGCCAAGCCGGTCGGCGATCGGGCCTGCCGTCATAGAGGAGATCATTAGCCCTAATAGTGCTGCTGCGAAAACAGGACCGAATGTTTTCACGGGAACCTGAAGAGATTCAGCCATCGCGGGCGCAAGAAAACCAATACTCTGTGTGTCGAAACCATCCAGAACAAGCACGAGCCCACAAAGTAGGACCGTTGTTATTTGATATCGACTCAGGGGTGCCTTGTCTATTATTTCGCTAACCGTGAGAGAGTGGTTCACTTATGTCAACTTGGAATCTTAGGAACAGACAAGTGAAAGAGCTTTAGAGACGTAACCGCTGTTTGTTTGATTTGCGCCTCATCGCGAGGCTCAAGATAGACGCCGGCCCCCTTTTTTAAAGTATGCTGGTTCGCGTTTAACGTAACGATTCCCTCCCCCTCCATCACATAATATAGCTCATGCGTTTCGCTGTTGCCTTGCAGATTCAATGTCTCCCCATCGCGCAACCAATGCAGTGTCACAACAGAGCGTTCAGCTCCGCAGAGCGCCTTGTTTAATATCTCCGTGAATTCGCCCGACTCTGAAGTTTTTAGTCGTGCCAGCTCGTTTGTGTTGATGATAGTAACTGACATAATGCATATCCCCTTCCGCTGATTTGGTGCGCAGTAGATATTAGCTTTGCACCCAAACGCTACCATCTACTCTTTCCCATCGTAGATCGTCCGCCGTTCCGTCCAATATTGTCGTCTCGAAACGATTCGGCGCTTGAAATTCGAAATAGAAAAGGCCATCGACCGCAGAAAGGCGATGGCTTTCCTCAGCCGGAATAAATACCATCGCGCCAGGGCCGACCTTTCTGGTTCCTTCCTCCGTTTCAATGGTGCCATTGCCTTCCATAATGAAGTAAAAATGCTCACAATTCTTATGGAAGTGGTAAGGGGATGCAGCGCCTTTTTCATATCGCATAATACCCGCAAGCATGTCATCCATATGCGAGAGTTCCTTATTTACAAAAAATGTGCGCTCATGACCAGGCACTACCGATACCAACCTAGGTAATTGATCTTCATGGAATATATAGGCCACTTATTTCACGCCTCCTCTTCCCCGAACACAGCTGTGGGCAGAAATCATCAAACAATAGAATCGTTTCGGATTATAGTCTTTGCTATCTTAATTTATTAGCATGCGACACTAACACCCTGGTTGAATAATAGTTTTATTGAATCGCGAATAATTTATACACTTTTGTAAAATAAAATGTCAACCAAAAAGAATGGGGGTCGGCTCTTGTCTCTGGCAATAATTCCATGTTTGGCTTTCAAGCATGCCTTCTGACCGTAAATAGAAGATTGACTTAAGTTCTCTACTCGACAGAGGGAAATCGATGTTCTCATGCTATTATTAGGTTTCGTAAAATCTAGCGCTGACTTTCTTGGGGTTATCGATTGAATACCGGAGATAAGCTTCTATCAATCTTGCAGCTGTATACCGTCAAGAAATCTGAATGGACTGTAGAGGAAGCCGCCTTAGAACTCGGTGTTTCCGTGAGCACGGCCTATAGGTACTTCAGAAGCCTCTGTAAGATTGGCCTCCTCGATTCATTTAATAGCGACGCGTACGTCCTGGGGCCTGGACTTATCGAGTACGATCGGCTGATGCGTGTGAACGATCCTATGATTAAAGTGGGACGGGCCGTAATGCAGCGCCTTATCACCCGTTCGGGCGGCACCGGAATAGCACTCCTGTGCCGCGTCTACCGAAATTGTGTCATGTGCGTCCATCAGGAAGGCGACGCTTCACCAAGAAACGGTGTGAGCTACGAACGCGGGCGGCCAATGCCGCTGTTCCGGGGAGCATCGTCGAAAATCATTTTCGCACACCTTCCGGCGCGCTCTATCCGTTTGTTCTTTGAAAGATGCCCCAAGGACATCGCCAAAGCCGGACTCGGATCTAATTGGGAGACACTCAAGGCCAATCTTCGGAAAATCCGCAAAGCTGGCCTCGTGGTCGCGCGGGGCGAAGTCGACCAGAACCTAGTAGGAATTGCTGCGCCTGTCTTCTATCCTGACAAAAAAATAATAGGCAGCATTACAGTAGTTATGATGCAGAGTCAAGCTTCTCCACAGATGGTTGCTAATGTGTCCGCTCTTGTCGACGCCGCTGGGCAAGAGATTCACGCTGGTCTCTTGAATCTTCATGGCGACACTTCTAGTTTCTAAAATAGCAAGCTTCTAAATCAAAAACATAACTGTCCGTTCGACACACGATGTCGAGCGGAGCCGCGTTAACTCTGTGCAAAAAAAAGAGACGGTCACGCCCGTTCAACACGCAAACGCATGTTCTGGGGCAATAAGCGTAATGGTTCATCTGAAATTACGCGTAATATTCGGGCTATGAAGCGAGGATTTTTCTCATCGACTTTCTTTGCATCAGAAGACTATGGCGCGAGGTGAGATTGCCGAGGCTCAATCAGCGTACCAGCAAGGCCGTGGAGAAATGCGGCGGCGTGAACTCTGTCGACCACGCGGTTGTCGGAGGATAGTGTCATGGAAATGACGGGGCGCGCAGCGGGCTGGCCGCAATCCTTACACGAGAGGATGGGGCACCCAAAACGGGGCCGGATACCGTGGCTGCAGAGAGAATATCAGCGGCGAGGAATTCGCCATTCGGGCATGAGCCAAGCCACCTCGTGAGGCTGATATTGCGCTCTTTCGCGAGGCGGCGCGCCTTGGGCGTGAGGCGCAGCTGACGGGCCCCTTGCTGGATTGCTGTCGCTGGCGCGGCCTTCGCTCCTTGCGCGACGGCCGAGGATGCGGGGGACCGGCATCAGCAGCGGTTTGCGTGGGACCAACGCCCGAGGGAATGCTCTCGCCCGGGGCAAGCAGCTACGCGATCATCCGCCCGATCGTAATCACGTCACCGGGCTGCGCCTTGCCACCGAGACCTCCGTCGGCGGGCGCTTCGACTTCGACGACGGCTTTGTCCGTCTCGACCTCGAGGAGAATTTCACCCTTGGTGACCGATTCACGTGTTTTTTCCGCCAGGAGATAAGCTTCCCAGTGTCCTGGGCCATTTTGAGCGCGGGGATTACAACGCTGATGGCCATATTCGGTTAGGTAATCCTATTGGAAATTTACGAATCGCAGCGAAAACAAAAAACAGATCGCCGCCCCCGTGCGCCAAAACAGCAACCAGGATCGGGTGACAATCTCGAGACAATTTCGATGCAACTCGGCAACCGCAATTGCAAATCAGTCGGTAACGCCGACGCGCTCCGATCTGGCGCTGGCTTCGACCATCTCCACCACATTCTGGCTGGGCGGAGCTTCGGTCTCGCGCGTGGTTTCCAGCGGTCCATCGACACTCACATAGTGCGCGCCGGCGACCAGCAACTTTTCCGCAGGGAAGCGCGTGATCACTTCGTGGCCCGTTTCGGTGACCACAATTTCTTCCTCGATGCGCGCCGCGCTCCACCCGTCGGTTGCCGGCCAATACGTCTCCAGCGCGAATACCATGCCCGGCTTGATTTCGTGCGAATGTTCCAGTGACACCAGGCGGCTGATGACCGGCTTTTCCCAGATCGCCAGGCCAATGCCGTGCCCGTACTGCAGCGCGAAGGCCGCTTCTTCATCGGGGAATCCGAACTCCTTCGCTTTCGGCCATACCGCGGCGATTTCCGCAGTCGTGCGCCCGGGGCGCACCAGCGAGATCGCGGCGTCAAGGTAGTCGCGGCAGCGTTTGTAGGCGTCTACCATCGCGCGCGATCCGTAGCCGATGGTGAAGGTGCGGTAGTAGCACGTGCGGTAGCCCATGTAGGAATGAAGGATGTCGTAATACACCGGATCGCCGGGCCGCAAAATGCGATCGGAAAATACGTGCGGGTGGGGATTGCAGCGCTCGCCCGAAATGGCGTTCACCGCTTCCACGTATTCGGAGCCGAGATCGTACAAAACCTTGCTGACCAAGCCCACGGCTTCGTTCTCGCGCATGCCCGGCTTCATCGCGCAATACAGATCGTGGTACGCCGCGTCCACCATCATGGCCGACGTATTGAGCAGCGTGATTTCATCGCGCGTCTTGATCACGCGCGCGTCGGACATCAACTGCTGCCCGTCGACCACGGTGATTCCTTCCTTCTGCAGGGCGAATAAAATCGGCGGCTCGACGATGTCCACGCCGAGCGGTTCCTTGTGCAGGCCGCGCATCTCGAGTTCCACGCGAATTTTTTTGGCCACGTCTTCGGCGCGGCCCATCTCCGGAGACATTGCGCCGCGCAGCAGGGGAATTCCGGCGCGCGAACGTTCGCCGAGCCACGGGCAATGGATCTGGTGATGCTTTGCGGCCGAGCCGAAATCCCAGAGGATGGGTTCGTCGTTTTGCGGCAGCAGAGTGAAGCGGCTCATCTTATCCTGCGCCCAGGTACCAATGTGCGTCGCCGTAATGTAGCGTACATTGTTCATGTCGAAGCAAAGCAATGCGCCCATTTCCGATTTCGCGAGGAGCGCCTTTACGCGGGCAAGACGCTCACGGCGCAATCGCTCGAAATCGATGCGCTGTTCCCAATCAACCGCCATTGCACCGTAAGTGGATAGTGCCATGCATGCCTCCTTCGTTGGCAAAAAGTGAAACCGAAAACCAAAAGCTTCAGGCCTTTCGCGCAAACACAAACAGATTAAGACCGGTTTCAGAGTGTGCGGGCTGCAACCCATTACCCGGCTGGGATCGGCATTTTTATAGGGATATATTTATCTACTCAGTAATCTAGCCCATTCGAAATATATAGATTACCATTGGAATCCACGCTGAAGTCCTGCGGACCGGCCACACCCCTGGAATAATTTCTCTCCGTACCTAGGGTTAACATTCACGGTTCAAGCTGGATTTCTACCAGAGCTTGTAAGTGCCCTTTTATAATCATCATGGTGCGTGGGGTCCGCGAAATCCGGCTGACCAGTGCTCGCAAGCACTAGCGCTCTTAATTGAGAAACTCGGCGCCTAATCAAACCCAAATCCCTGATTCACGACTTGGAGCACAACAAAGTGCCAAATCGCTACTATTCTTGCCGATCGAATACAAAGACATTCTGATATTCGGGGGTCTCGGGACTCCATGCCGTGACTGTATATACTTTGCCATCGGACGAAATTGCGTAGGACACAAACTCCTTGACCTCCCCATTTCTCTTTCCCACCCGGATAAAGAAGTAAGGGTTGATCCGCGTGAACGAGAGTGTTTCGCCTTCGCTCGTTCCAGACTCGAAACATGACATCTTCTCAACGCATGGATAGTCCTTACCGTCTGCTATGAGCACAAACGATCGGGCAGGCTTTGGAGAGGGATAGGTCGGATAATTGCTAAATTTCAAACCATCCTTCTCTTTCGCAAAGATCCAGGTCCATGTATCGGAAGGATGCATAGTGACTGTTCCTGGGCCATTTCGGCCGAATGATGACTTGGCAAGGTTGATTCTCCACGTACCAATGATCTGATCCTGCTGGTCAGCTTTCTGCGCAAGCGTCACATTGCCAATCAATAGAGAACCCATCCCGAGAGTGGCGATAAACAATGAAAGACGAAAAGCGATTTTATACATCGATCCTCCTCCAAATCTTAATGTGCGCTAAACCCGCCCCTACCCACAACGGAATTGAAATGCCAATTCACTAAACTACTTGTGCGAACTGAAACCCCAAAATATACGCCCGTCAGCGAACTCAACCTTCACCAGAGCCCCCCTGAGCTCGCCATTTTTAGCGCGGTGAAGGTAAAAGGTGACTTCGTCGCCAGGCTTCAGCGTGTCTGGAGTCCAACCTTCATCCCTCACCATACGAACGTGACCGAATTCCGCAATCCAATGCTCCACTTTCCCCTTTTCGTCCTTCGTGTCAAAGGAAACTGTTGAATGGGGATTCATCTCCTGATAATTAGTTACCGTACCCTTCAGTGAAAGGACCTTGGTTTCGTCATATGCCGCATATCCATGGTGAGCCGAGACGGAAACTACACCAACTAGAGAAATAAACAATCCAGCTCCCAAAATCATTAGCCTTTTCAGCATATAAAATAATCTCCCTTGTCTTTTTAACCTCACGGCTATTTTGACTGTTGCTCCTCGGCCAAAAGTCGTTATCGCCTACTTCTTGGGTGCGGCCTTTGGCACGTTAAGCTTCTTGGAGCCGTATGCGGGCTTCATTACTTCTTGGTTATACTCTGCGTCGACGCCTGGAACACAGATCCATTCCTGGAAGCGATCGTTTTGCAACTTCAGCTCTCTTGTGAAGCCTGCCCACGGCTTATCGCCCCAAAATTTCGCATCGTAGAACGTCATTTCCACTTTTATCGTGTTGTAGCTGGTGCGTCTATATCGCTCGATAAGGTGAAATTGGTCACTCATGGGGTGATCCACATACTCAGTAATCCAATCTTTGCCGTTATATCCGATCGTGTCGACTACAAGTGTGTCGCCGTCCCATTTCCCAATCGAATCCCCCATGTACGTAGGCAACAAATCATTGCCCTTGGGATGTTCTTCGCCAATCCAAATATCGCGAAACTCCCGATGAAGCTCGAAAGCCTGATGGATCCGACCGGGAAGTTGAATGTTTTCCAGAGGGTAGAATTGTAGATAGGCGAACTGCGCAGGGAAACCGATCGGATCACAGTTCTGTCCCGCAAATCCACCGCTGACCGTTATGTCTTTGTCTTTGGCGGCATGCGTAATTCCTTCCGGAAAAAGGTGTTGCTTGCCCCAAGCCGTCAACGGAGGTTCCGGTTCTGAGCTAATGAATGGAATACTTGACTTGGGTATCTCCGAGAGCCGCCAAACCCCGGATAGATCATGAGGGTCAAATGTCTTGTCACTATCCGGTACATCGACCGACTTTGCCGGGCCCTGCGCAAATAGAACGGGTGCCAAAGCGAAGAGCGCACCCGTCAACAATAATCCTACTAGGCGAAACCTCATAGATATCTCCGCATTAGTGGAAATCGTGTTACCACAAACCTGCCATCTAATCCGCATCATGACCTCAGAATAATATCTTTAGGGAAAACTGAATCTCTCTTGGATCGGTTGATGTTGTTGTAATACTGCCCGCAGTCGAACTCGGTGATTGCGCTGCAGTCGCAACACTCCCCGTAAATGCCGTTTGGCTCACAATGCCGAAATTGGCATGATTCATGAGGTTAAAAACTTCAGCTCGAAATTGAACCATCCCTGATTCCCCAAGAAATTTGGCGCGCGTGTCTTTATTCAAAGACATATCCCACGTGGCAAGCCCGGGACCCGTAAGACTATTCCTTCCAACATTCCCGGGACTACCAACCGCCGGCAATGTGAACATATTCGCGTTAAACCATTGGCCTGGATTACCCGTAATAACAGCGTTGGGATCGTACACGACGGCATTTGGCTGGCCATTCGCTTTGACTGCCGCTAGATTAGCGGAGGTGACATAATCGGGTCTGTCAATGCCTGACGCAGCCCCACCAATGCCAGATTGTTCGCGGTCTGTCCCGAGCACGGGCGAGAACGGGTAACCTGTTTGGACTGAAACAATATTTCCCATCCACCAGCCATTCACGAGCTTGCTCTTGAGGCCCTCTGCCTGGATTGTCGGGAAATGGTAAAGGAGACTGAAGCGCCAGTTTTGCTTAACATCGAATGAGGCTCGGGCCCAATCAGAAATCGGAGAAAACGGATTTTGAACGTTCAGCGGACTCGCCGAGTTTTCCTGTCCCAGGAAGCCTTGCGAATCGTCGAGAGCCTTAGCCCATGTGTACGCGCTATGGAACTCCAATCCGTGACTTATGCGCTTGGCAAGATCAACTTGGAGGGCGTTATACCAAGATACACCCACTGTATTATTTTCCGTGATATTGCCCCAGAAGGGGTTCAGCCTCGGAGTGGTAACGCCTGCATTGGTAGCCGGATTGACTTTCGAAGACCATGCAGTAGGCCCTATTGTAAAAGGAACGGTCGTGCCATCCGATAGGGTCACGGTCGCACTGCAGCCTGCCGGAAGAAATGGATTCGATACGGGGCAGCGGGGATTCGCTTCCGTGTACGACCAGAGGTGCGTACCTCGAGAGCCCGCGTAAACAACGCTTAATGCCATACCAAAGGGTAGTTGTCTTTGAATCGCCAGGTTCAGATCAACCATTCTGGGCGACCGATAATTGTAGTTTGAGATGAGAGGAGTTGTCCCCTGCAGGCATGTCGACGGCGAAGTTGCTGCTTGAGTTGCCGTGGTGCAAGCGGTGGCGGGAATTATCAACGGGAGAGGCTGAAGCGGAGCATTGGTTGGATTCGTAACGGTATAGAAAACCGAAAAGGGAGGAGTGCCTGCGCCGGAATTCACAAAAACTTCTCCCAAGGTGGCAATGTCGTAGAGCAGTGAAGCGCCTCCGCGAACTGAGGTCTTGCCATTCCCAAACACGTCCCACGCGAACCCAACACGAGGACCGAAATCGTGTAAGGTGGGATTTCCGAGAAGGGGCCCGACGACAGGAGTATTGTCGAACGGAGGATTATCGAAATGTCCTTGCCGCCCATCTTTTTCGTTAGGTGTCGTGGCGAATTCATAGCGTAGTCCCAGATTGAGGGTCAACCTTGGCAATACGCGGTAGTCGTCCTGAATATAGAACCCGGCTGTGTTATAGAGCATGTATTGCTGTTGCCCAGTAAAACTCGGAGCGTAGACGAAATAGGTCTGAAACTTGCCGGTCATAAATTGTGCGAGGCCAGCAAACGCCACATTACTGTAAACACGCGATTCGTTGTCAGCGTCCTGGATATAATGATTAATTAGAGTCCCAAATTTCAAAGAGTGTTTGCCCTTTGTCCAGAAGAGATCGTCACCAAAGCTATATACATTTTGAATGTTAGTTAAAAATCCGCCCCCTCCACCTTCTCCAACCAAAGGTGTCCCACCCGAGTAGGCGACCTGGCCTTGCTGCACATCATTTATGTTCAAGGGTGTAAGGATGTAAGGTGCAACGTTATAGCCAGCCGAATTGGTCGAGTGGGTGTGCACAGTGACCCTACTGAAGGAGATCCTCGCCGAATTAAGCAGCGATTGAGAAAAAATGTGATTCTCGGCAAGCGTTAGGTACTGCTCTCTTTCCACCCAGTGATCGGTCCACTGCGGCAAAGAGAAGGGCCGATTTTCATCTGCATCATCGATGGTATAACGACCAAACAAGGAGTCATTGGCTGAGAAATTGTGATCAATGCGCATCTGCCCGTAGTTTTCGTTGACTTGCTGCTTGCTCAAATAGCCAAACTGTGGTTGTTTCGTAGATGAAGCCGTATTTGGATTTGGAAATTCTGCTAGGAATGGGGCCATAACCGGTGAAATGGTTACCGAGTTTGTGCCGGCACCTCCGGGGTTAGATCCGAGTTGAGAGCATGGCCCAATTGATCCTGCGGGTTGAGTACCTTGACCGTTCCAGACGACAGTTCCGGCCGATCCGTGACATGCCGCAGCAGGTACATTGGCCACTCCAATGTAAGACGGGTTGCTAAGGTAGTCCCTATAACCTTCGAAGGTGGTGAAAAAGAAGGTTTTGTTTTTTCTTATAGGCCCACCCACCGATCCACCGAACTGATTTCTCTGGAAAGGTGCTACACGCCGCCCCCCTCCAGGAACAGTCGAAGGTAATTGATTCAAAACATCGAAAAAATTCCGCGCGTCGAGCACGCTGTTCCTGAAATACTCGAAGATATCACCGTGAAATGTGTTCGTCCCGCTCTTGGTCGCAATTGTCATCTGACTACCCATTGTCAAACCGTATTCGGCGCTGAATGAGTTGGTCATCACTTTGTATTCTTGAATGCCGTCCACACCAAGAGATGTGCCCGTTACAGATGAGGCGGTCGCGCCCACGACGCCTCCCATGATGGCTCCATCGAGCATGTACATGTTCGATCGCATAGGGGCGCCATTGCTGCTGTACCATGTGCCCGCAAAACCCTGTGCAGTCGTAAATCGACTATATTGTGTTATCCCCGGCTGCATAAGGCTCAGATCGATGAAATTTCGACCGTTGAGAGGTAGTTGGGCAATCTGATCTTGGTCCACTAAGTGAGCCAGCGTGCTGCCGGATACATCGATTTGTGGAGCTTCCCCCATTACAGTGATTTCCTCCTGCGATGAGCCGACCTGGAGGGTAAAATTAATCGCCGCCGCTTGCGCGATATCGAGAGTTATCCCAGTCTGTGCCTGCCCCTTAAACCCGGTAATTTCCACTCTTGCCGTGTAGCGCCCAACTGGCAACCCTGAGAAACGGTACGTGCCATCCTCGCCAGTCATCGCCGTCCGAGTGAGATTTGACTCCTCGTTTTTCATTGTGACTGTGGCATTAAAGATCGACGCACCACTCTGATCTTTCACCGCGCCCAAAATCGTACCTGTCGGGATCTGGGCCAAAAGCGGACAACTTGCAAATAAAAACAGCAAAATCATTGCCACAACAGTTGAAACAGCCAACGAACGTTTCTCCGCACTTAACCAAGAGTTCGTCATCGCCCCCCCCCTTTTTGACCCAACACGTTCTTGAGACGCGCACGTGGATGGGTGTCTTTGGTCGTTGTGGTCGTTTCTCAATCTTGTGAATCTTTGTCGCTTGGTGAACTTCTATGGTATATGCAAGATAAAGTCAAGCCATATTTTAAGAAAAATGCAATGTTATATGATCAAAATTAGCACATAATGATAATTCAATAAATTGTAGAACGTTCCGAAAAAAAACGAGAGACTCCATTAAGGCGTAGTGAACCAGTTTGCTCGCAGTCAGCTTCATTGTGTAGGATAGTCAATCTTGCCTATCCGCTTGTCTTGGGGCGAATGATGCGGGGCAGACAAGAGTGTCTATCCCACTCAGCAAACTGAGTCACTGACCCTTCAGGTAGAATCAGCACGTCCCAAGTCAGGAAGCAACATGGGCAGGAACCCACGCGTAAATCGAACCTACGAAGAAAGGTGGCAGTTCGTGCAGGAGGGCATCAAGAGCGTGGACATCTCGGAGACACGAGGCGTACTTACTTCGCGACGCTCGATGGCAAAGAACATCCCTGCAAGATAGAACGGTCATGCTTTGATAGCAACCCAACTTCAGGAAAGCACGAGACCATATTCTTTGCGACTCACTAATCTTAATCTGCTTACGTACGTGGTAACGGAGAATGGACAAATGTGGAAACTTGTAACCTACGCGGTTTTTTCCGATGGCAAAGTTTTTAGCTGCATCAGTTAGAGTCCCAAAACTCCGCAAGATCACAACCTCAATGCATTCGACCGGCAGCAAATATTAGCCAGGATCGGAATGGAAAGGTCCTCAACCAACGGCAAAGTCGGCTCGGGTCTGGAAGCCGCCCTATTCGGTACAATCAGATCTGATCTGTTAACCTACGAATTAGCAGAGCAATTCTAGATTACTTCTCCTCGGAGGCTAATTTCTCTTTTGCGACCATGAGGATTTCATCAAACCACTGATTGATTCTTTCGGGTCCAATAACCCCCGGATAAGACTCCTTCACAGGCTTCAAATCCTGAAAAATAAAATCGCTCGGCGCGATTGCGGAATCACGTGGCATCAAAAACGCATGGTTCGGCAACAGTGTATCCCACGGACCCATGTTCTTGAGGCGTTCGATGCTATTGATATAGGGCTTCGTCAAATCGGGGCTGGGATTGATTCCTACGCACGGGCTTAGGGCGCGATAAGTCTTCCCGCCCGCACGGGCGGGAATTTCTACTGCCAATGAACCCGGAGTATGGCCCGGCGTCACATAGAATTTCAGCGTGGTGTCGCCGAGCTTGATGGTGTCGCCATCCTTGATGATGAGATCACGTTCCAAGGGCAGGCCGAGATTCTGGTCGCCTACCTGAGGGCCACTCTGCTGGCGCTCGACGCCTTCCCAATCCACCGCCGACATTCCAACTCGTGCGTGTGTCACTCTTTGGATCCGCCCAGCGCCACCGAAGTGATCAAAGTGTTGATGCGTAATAATCAAATATTTGATGCTCGCCGGATCGAAGCCGAGTTTACGAATGCCCTCCAGCACGGTGTCCGCTGTCTCGGCATAGGTCGCGTCGATCAGAATAAGCCCCTCGCTCGTCGTAATGATGTATGCCCCGACGACTTGAACGCCAACATAGTAAACGTTGTCGAAAACTTTGAAAGGCTCAACCTTCTCCGCAGTTAGCGGAAGCCCCGCCCATCGCGTCCGAACCGCCGCTTCCATTGGTCCCCACGGCATTTTCGTATTCCAACTAATTGGAGGCGCCTGCTGGGCAATTCCTGCTTTCGCGTCTGCGTGCCCCCCGCCATCCGTTCCTTTTTGAGCCAGGACCGGCGATGCGGCTAAAAGAATGACAATTGCGTTGGCTAGCCACTGGTAACGCTTCATGGGAACCTCCCAAAATTGTTAACTTCTATCGCTTTACGATCTGTGCCTACGATCACTCTGTGTCACAGGCGAATTGAGAAAACTGAATTTAGGCCGGGTCGCTCCATTCGACAGCTCAACGTTTTGCAAGGACGCCCGTGTCGTAAACGATTTTTCCTCCAACAATTGTAAGAACCGATGAGATATGCTTAATGGATTCATCGGGAACTCGAACGCGATCAAGGAAATCATCGCTCAAAACTACTAGATCGGCGAGTTTACCTGGCTCGATGGAGCCAAGTTCTTCTTCATCCCGGGCGAACCACGCATTATCAATGGTGTACAGGCGAAGTGCTTCCATCCGAGTGACCGTTTGGCCGGAATCAACCTTCGCCCCTATACTATTTTTATTTGTAACCATATAGTATATATGCAACCAGGGATCTAAGGGTGCCGCACTGCCACCATCACTGCCGTATCCTATCCGGATGCCGCTATCTATTAGGCTACGCAATGGCGCAGGTTGTCTTCGGACCTCGCCTAGGTAAGAACCCGCCGGCGCCACCGCCGCTCCGATCGCTTTGAGACGGTTTATGGTGACCGCATCAACGCCTGGCACATGAGCAAGACACCATCGAAGTCCGGCGATCGGTGTCGTCGCATTAACTTTCTCCCACACACTGGTAATAGCCCTTTCGTCTTCCAGCGCTTCACTGTGTTGATCGTAGCTCCATCCCCTTTCGGCAACAAGGCGGGCAGCCGCTTCATAGATGGGGAGCGGATCCTTTAGAGTACCGGCCGCGATCCATTCGCCCACTCCAGTTGTCTTAAGATAGCCATCACCGAAATTGGGAAAGGTATTATTGAGACGCTGCCTCAGGAAAATAAGGTGCGGTCCCAGATCCTTGATATAGAAGAACAGGCGCAACCGTACGGACATTTGACCCTCTCGATCAAGCTGAACGAGGGTGTTATATCCGGTGAATGGATCCAACGAACTCGAATTATTGGATGTCTCAACCAGCCCTTTCCAGGGCGGCGTGGTTCCGAATTCAGGCGGGGGGCCGAAATTGACTGGCGGAAATCCTCCGCCTTGGTCATCATGGGTCGTGAGACCGACGCTCAATGAGTACTTCATCGCATCGAGCGCCGCTTGCCTTAAGTCTTTCTCCGTCTGGATCGATCTCAAAGCATCTATAGCTTCAAGGCTGGAGTTTGCCCCCCCAAAATTCCCACCTGATATAATGCCGTCTGAGCCTACGGCAATTCCGTTGCTCTCAAAAAATCTCTTTCCCAAGGTGTTCGTGCTACTCGGACCAACCAAACCGATAGAAAGCAAAACTGGATTATTCGGAACGGCACGGTCGAGTTCGGACAGGTTTGGCAATCGCTTCTCCGCCAATTGTGCGATTGCGTCCCAACCTCCAATAGATGAAATCCATTCACCGTTATTGAGGGATTTACTCTTGAAATGAATCATTTCTTGTACTTCTGAAACCGAAGTCGCAGTCTCAAGACGTACATCATGCCCAGGTCGCCTACTGAGGACAACAAAGTGATCATGGCTGTCGATCAGCCCTGGAATCACCATGCGGCCGCGTAGATCAACTGTTTCCGCGCACGGCAGATGCTTCGGAATCCCATGGCCGGAACCTATTGCAGCGATTCGACCATACTTAATTGTTACAGATGATACGATCGCATCGTGTCGATCCATCGTGGCGATCTTGCCATTATAGAGGACCAACTCTTGGCAAGCATCATGGCCATCAGCAAGAGCGGAAATACTTGGCATAAGCACGCCGAAGAGCAAGGCGCCAGCAAGCAGCCGTTTTATTGAGGGTCGAGTCATTTATTCGCGTCTAATTTGGCCCTCGGGATAGACGTGATGATGTGGCCAACAGAGATGAGTTCGCCTTCCCGCGCAGGAAGTTCCCAGCGCAAACGATCGAAGTCTACCCGCTGTTCCCAGTCCACTACTATCGTTCGATGCAAGATACTGACAACTCGAATATTCCGTGGGGAAAACGGAACCGACGCATGCATCGCTCCGACCCCTTTAGAGCGAAATGTCCAGACCGCAGAACGCTCCCGCGACAATTGGCGACGCCCGTCACCTCTCGTACTTTTATCCACCACAGTGGCCCACGAATTTCTTGCTGATTCAATGAGCGTTTTCATCCAACTTCCAGGTCGCCCGAGGGTCACCGATCAGGGCACCGATCCCGATTTCTTCGAGCAACGCCGCCACTCCCAGAGCCACATGCATCAGGCTGCTGGTCGCTCGAAAATGCAGGACTAAGTTCAGTTCTGCCTATTAAAAACCTGTACATTGTGATACTCGGGAGTCTCTGGACTCCAGCTTACGATACTGAGAACTTTGCCATCCGAGGAAATTGCATACGTAACGTACTCCCCCATCTGCCCGTTCGTCTTTGCCAACCGCGCTAACAAGTAAGGACTAATCTTCAAGTAAGCAATTGTTTCACCCTTCCCGCTCCCCCCTTCTGCATAGCAGGAGCGCTCTTGCAAGCACGGATAATCTTTACCGTCCATTCTAAAAAAGAATGAGCGAACGGGAGCTGGCGAGGGATAGCTACTGTAAACGCTCATTCGAAAACCTTCATTTTCATGCGTGAAGATCCAGGTAAATGTACTGGATCGTGGAGTCCCTGGATGACCAGGGCCTTCGCGATTCAGTTTTGTCTTGGAAAGATCGATCTGCCAGGCGCCAATGAGAGGCTCATCGCCACCCTTCGCCTCTTTCTGTGCAGACACTACCCGTCCTGAAAAGCATTGAACCAGCATCAACGCGAAAGCAAAGAGACCCACGTACCATCGGTGATAAATTCGCATGTCCCCGCCTTTGTGAGAGAGGTTATTTCCTCGCGAATCTACATCATCACTATTTCTCAGTCAATGAAAATAAATATTTCTATTAATAAAATTTTCTTGTATTCTGGCAATACTTCCGTAGAATACGCAGCGGTATTATCATTTTAAATTAAGCGAGAGAGGACTGAGCTATGAACAATGCAGCCAGGATTGCTAGGATAGCTTTTGCGATTTCACTATTCCTCCCCACAATAGCACTTGCCCAATCGATCCCGTCCGAATTTGAACATGCCAAAGTGGCCCGACTCGAAGCTCTACGTACGGGGGACGCCGAAACGTACGCGCGCTACACCAGCGACAACTTCCACGTCACTTTGCTCGACGGCCATGTCGAAAACAAGGAGATAGCCGTGGCGCGTGTGGCCAAGATTAAAACAAACCCTCCCGCCGGCGGAATCCAGCCACCAGTAAAACGCAGAGAAGAAAAATTTGATGCTTACAATGGCGACACTGTCGTCGAGTATTGGACACAGGATGTTCCTGGGGGGCAGGAGGGGCGTTTTACCGAAGTTTGGGTAAAGGAAAAAGGGGCTTGGATCTGCGCGGCCGCTCACGCTTCTATCGTAACTATGGTGCACTAGCTCTCAATTGCCGCGATATATGAATCAAGTAAGGTGACAATTACAGGGCGCCTTTTCGGAAAACCAGATGGTCTGATAACGAAAGTTCTGGGTGGGGAGATTGCTTTCCAGCTGACCAAAGTGGGCTACGTGCCGCTGGCGGAAATCGGCGCGGAGTTTTTATTCCAGGTGATCGCCGAGCGGGCCGAACGAGCCACGCTGATCGTGACCACGAACTTACCCTTTTCGGAATGGACGCAAGTATTTCCGAATCCGCGATTGTGCAAGGCGCTGCTGGATCGCATCACCGACCGCGCACACATCATCGAAACCGGCACGGAGTCATATCGCTTCCGGCGCACGGTGGAAGGACGACAGAAGAAAAAAGCTTCGTAACGGGCTGAACCGGACGCTGCCATGCGACTCCGTATCCCCGGAGTCCGCTGCGTCCTAAACGCGGTCCTGGAAATCGGACCGCAGGACTCCGCTCCCTCCGGGGATACGGAAAGGAACCCCCCCGGAAGAAGAAGGAACAGAAACGGCCTTAGGGTGGGCCAAATGAAACTATCAAAGGTGGGCCAAATCAGGTTGTCAAACGCAACGTTCAGTGTATCGCGTTATCGGCACGCGATTGAGCCCCTTATGGTCTTGCTCATTTCATATGCCGGCGTGAAGGCCGCTTGCGCAGCCCGCGAAGCGCTTCGCCGCTGATTACTCGGCTGTTTGTCGCGGCTCGAGATGCCTGCGGAAGCGATGATTTCTCATCCGGGTGTAGATGATTTTGTAACTTCGAAAGCACCAAACTTCAACAAGCTTCAACAAAGTTCAACAGGTGGACCGCAAACGATTCAACAAGAACCACTTAGAATCCACAAGATTCAATAGGGCTGAACAAGCCTTGGCGCCTGGTTCGGGACCAGGAGGCCGGAGGTTCAAATCCTCTCGCCCCGACCATTTATTTTCAATGATATATGCCGTTGGGCGTGGCCCGAAACTCAAACCTCTGGTTTCAGCCCAGGTGACCTAGCGCGAAAACGCGCAAGAAATAACGAATTCTAGCGGCAATGAGTGTGCTTGAGTTGTAACAAAAACTTCTACAGTCTGTTTCCGACACAGGATACCTACCTACCCATCAGACAAGTCGCACTGGGCGTGGGTGGTCCAATACACCCCTGATCATTTGACTAATGCTGCGCTGGGAGTACGGTTTTTGAAGGAAGGACGCACCCCTTTCAATCATCGAAGTCAGAGATGCTGCTTCGCTCGTATAACCAGTAGTGAAGACCACTCGCAAATTGGGCTGGAGGCTAGCCATTTGCAGAAATGCGTCCGGTCCGGATAATCCGGGCATCACTACGTCCAGAACAACCAGAACTACGTGTTCGCAATTCGCCTTGAACAGTCGGACTGCTTCCAGGCCATCGGCCGCGGCAATAACGCGATAGCCGAGTGTTTCCAATATTTCTTGGGCCGATTGCCGGAGTCCCTCGTGATCTTCGGCCAACAGGATTGTTTCGTTGCCTCTCCGTGGTATTTCTTCAGATTGAGCCTCACAGGTTTCTGATGCTCCACTACTGGCTGGAAGATAGATTCGAAATGTTGTTCCTTTCCCCACCGCACTATCCACGTCGATGAAGCCGCCATGCTGCTTCACGATCCCGTACACAGTTGCCAAACCGAGCCCTGTTCCTTGTCCTAATTCCTTTGTGGTGAAAAATGGTTCGAAGATTTGCTCAATCGTTTCTGCATCCATCCCAAGGCCCGTGTCTGACACCGACAGCAATACATAGCCTCCTGGGCGCGCGTAGCTGTGGAGACAGCAGTATTCTTCTCCGATCTCAACATTACTGGTTTCGATAATCAGTTGCCCGCCGTTCGGCATGGCATCCCTCGCGTTTAAGCAGAGGTTCATAAGCACTTGGTCGGCCTGCACCGGGTCCACTAGCGTGATGTGTAAGTCATGCGCAGTTTGAACTGAAACTGTGATGTGTTCCCCGATAACTCTGCGAAGGAGACTTATGCCTTGCAAGACGTGCATGTTCAGGTCGATCCTTCTCGGTTGCAGGATTTGGCGTCGCGCAAACGAAAGAAGTTGAGAAGTCAATCCCGCAGCCCGCTTCGTTTGGTCCATAATCTTCTGCAAACGTTCGTGAAGATGCGTGCCTGGTTTTGTTTCCTCATGGCAGAGTTCTGCCCAGCCCAATATTGCGCCAATAACATTATTGAAATCATGGGCTATTCCACCTGCTAACCGTCCGATCGCCTCAAACTTTTGTAATTGTTGCACCTGGTGTTCCAACTGCTTACGCTCATGCCGTTCCTTGGCCTCCCGGAGTTCGCGTTGAACGGCAGAAACGAGCCGCTTCAAGTTCGTTTTCATGAGGTAATCTTGGGCGCCGTCCTTCAATGCGGCGACGGCAGTCTCTTCCCCAATCGTTCCAGAGACAAAAATGAAAGGTATTTCGGATCCATGAGATCTCAGAATGTTCAGCGCATCGATTCCGGAAAAATGCGGCATGGAGTGATCTGAGATCACGAGGTCCCATTTATGATTGTGCAACGCCGCAGTCAGCGCAACAGAGGTATACACACGCTCGTGGCTGACATCGTAGCCACCACGCCGCAATTCGCGCAGAAGCAACGCTGCGTCGTCCTCGGAGTCTTCAATCATCAACAAACGAAGGGGGATTGGCATTTATCATCTCCTCGCCGGTGGCCGTTCGTTGAGAACCAGCCAGTACAATCCGAGTTGGCGAACGGCCTCGATGAACTTAGTGAAGTCGACGGGCTTGCGCACATAACTATTCGCGCCCAAATCATACCCGCGGTACCGGTCCTGCTCTTCGTTGGAAGACGTCAGAATCACTACGGGCAGCAGTTTTGTACGCTCGCTTGCCCTTAGCTGCCGCAAGACTTCCAAGCCATCGACTTTGGGTAACTTCAAGTCCAATAAGACAACATGTGGTAATAGGTTCGGGTCTCTCCCGGAGTATTTTCCGGCGCCAAACAAGTAATCGAGCGCTTCAGCGCCGTCGCGTGCGACGACCACTTGATTGAGAATATTGTTCTTTTTAAGCGCCCGAAGCGTAAGCGCTTCGTCGTCCGGATTGTCTTCGACCAAAAGTATGACGTTGTCACTCATTGTTTCATCCTTGAACGAACCGAGTTGGTCACAATGTAAAGTAGAAAGTTGCACCCTTTTCGACAACCCCTTCCGCCCAAATCTTTCCTCCATGCCTGTGGATGATTCGTTGCACCGTGGCGAGACCGACGCCCGTCCCTGGGAACTCAGTCGCCGTGTGAAGGCGCTGGAAGGCTCCGAAGAGACGGTCCGCGTAACGCGGATCAAAACCCGCGCCGTCGTCGCGCACGAAAAATGAACTCTTGCCGTTCTGCTCGTTCTTGCCGAATTCGATCCGGGCACACGGGTGGCTGGAGGTGTATTTCCAAGCATTGCGAAGCAGGTTTTCCATCGCCGCTCGCAGTAGCTGCAAATCTCCCGTGGCCGTTAAATCATTTTCGATCAAGAACTCCACTCGGCGGCTCGGCTCCGCTTCCTGAAGTTCCGCGGCAATTGATTTTGCAACAGCGCTCAAGTCGAGATTCTCGCGGTGTATCGCGCTTCTGGTCACGCGGGAGAGATTCAGCATGTCGTCAATCAGTGTGGCCATATGCTGGGCCGCGCGGCGCACGCGCTGAAGATGATCCTGGGCGTTGGAATCGAGCTTGTCGGCATAATCTTCCAGGAGCGCTTGACTGAATCCATCGATGCTGCGGAGCGGTGCTCGCAAGTCGTGAGAGACAGAGTAGGAAAAGGATTCGAGCTCCTTATTGATCGTAGCCAGCTCGGCCGTTCGCTCTTGAACCCGTTGCTCCAGCTCGTCGTGAGCCTGTTGTAAGGCCGCGTCGCGCTCTTGGATCTGCGACAACATCCCGTTGAATGCTTCAATTAAGACTGACAATTCATCGTGGTTGCCTGTAGGTGTGGCTCGTACCGAATAATTCTTGTCGCGAGAGACGATGCTGGCGACCTCCGCCAAATGAACGATCGGTTTAGCGATGGCCCGGCGAAAAATCGGCGAAACCAGTAAGGCTGCCAGTAGACAAACGACCATTACGATGCCGGAGATTCCCCCATATAGCCAAAGGCGAGCATTCAATCTTTGCAAGTCCGACCGGATATAAACGATTCCAGTCGGCTTGCCCTTGAATACAATCGAGCGGACCAACAATACATCGCCACTCCCGAAGCGATACGTCTCGGTCTGTCCCACGGGAATTGGAGGCAGCGCTGGGACTTGGGTGTCGCGATCGCGCGAATACGTCGCAAATGGACGGCCGTCGAGCGTTAAAATGCCCGCGGAAATGATGTTGGGCGAAGCCTGCAGCGCGGACAATGTATTCTCTGCCGAAATCGAATCGTCAAACAGCAACGCGGAAACAGTATTGGATCCAGCGATTTGTGCCTGGATGGAAAGGTTGTAGATCGTGCTTTGTCGAAAGGAGACCCGATCGTAGGCAATAAATGACGTACAGGCCAGAAGCAGCGCCGCGCCGCTAACCAGTATGTTCATCCATGTCAGCTTCTTGGCGATCGAATAATGTCTGAACATCGTCGATCAGTCTCCAGGCTGTGAAGTTCTTCTCACAGCAGCAGCTACTTTCAATAAATCAGAGCTTAAAGTCAGACCTGCGTCCTGGGCGCTTGTGAGATTCACCTCGAAACGAATCTTGCTCCCCACCATGACGAACTGGATCATCCCGCCGCGCTGCGAGAACTGCGGCATGTCACTGACGGTCAGGACCCCCGCCTTATCGAGCGCCGCCAGGAGTTCCTTTAGTCGACTGCCCTCGGACGAGCTTATATACAGAACGCGGCAATTCGCGGCATCTTGCGGTTTTGCAACTCGCTTCGCCACCACAGCCTTGCCGTCTATGGTTTCACCCGCAAGCATGCCGTCAAGAGCGGTGCCGAATGGATCCTGCCCAATCACGCAAATGGAAAACGAATCGCCCTTCGCCGCAGTGGCATTGGGGGGCCATTGGACAAATCGACCGAAATTATAAAGATAGGTGGCCTTCACCTGATACTCGGACACTTTTGGTTGTTGGGCTTGCAGGACGGGAATGTGTAGAAAAGCCAACATCACGATAACCGCTGTGGGGCACTGCCACACGCCAAGGTAACGATTGGAAACACGGTTGCGCGGAGCGCATTGGTCCGATGCGGAGCTACTCGAGCGCGTCATGGATATCGGTACCAATTACCTTCTCCACGTAACCTTTCCGTAAATGCTTCTCTTGATCCCGACCAACGGGCCAGCATCCCCTCCAAATTCGTTGTGAGAGGGCTGCAGGAGGTTCTGCCCGATGACCGAAAGATCGAGACCCTCTCCACGGTGCCATCCTAGCCGGACGTCAGCCGTGCTATAGGCGCTCACGTTGTATTGAGGAAGCCCGCTCATGTATCGGTACGTCATGTCGAGTTCGAAATGCTCTGGCAAGTTGATGAGCGATTGGAAGCCCAGGACGTGGCGAGGGCTTGAGCCCATGTAGTTCGCGAGCAAATTTCCCACATCCGTGAACCCCGGCTTGTCCTTCAGCGCCATATCCAGATAGGAATAAGACCCGCGCAGCTGCCACCAATGCGTAATTTTCCAATCGGGAGCGATTTCCACGCCGGCCGTGTGGCCCTCGATAATGTTGGCATAGGGCAGGATGAAGAAAACGGGCGCGGTGGGCGAGTCCTGGCTGACCACGGCTGGGCCGTAGCCCTGCAGATCGTTATACGTATTGTAAAATGCGGTAAAATCCAGGTACACGTTGCTGTTGACCTGGGTGCGGTATCCCACTTCATAGCCGATCAATTGCTCCGCCTTAGCCTTGGGATTTCCCTGGATCTCGAAGTAAACGGGTACGGGTGATGGCGGCGTTCCGAGATTAAAGTTGCCAGCAAAGATGTCGAACACAACATCCTGGTCCTGGCGCGACGGTGTCCGTACGGCCCGCGTCACTGCGGCCCAGATGGACTGGTGCTCCGTCGGCGTCCACAGCAGCCGCACGCTGGGCTCGTATTCAAAACCGCTGAAGTTGTTGTGCTCCAGCTTGGTTCCCGCTGTCAGCGTGAGCTTGTCGTGGACGATAGGAAATTCATATTGCAGAAAGCCGCTGTAGATACTGTCGGTTTGTTTGCTCGGCAGAAAATTCACGCCTGGCGCAGTCTGAATGAAGTTGCTCGGGCTCACCCTTGCCCCCAGGCCCCAGGTTAAATCCTGGTCGCCAAGGATGCGCGCATGCTGGACATAATCAATATCGAACGTATCGCGCGTCTCAGCGCCTTCAATGTCCCCCCGATTGGTCCGGTCGAAGTACGCTTTAATCTGGATGTCCGAGCCTTCCCCGGTCGTGCGCTGCCATCGTGCCAGCAAATTGCCTCCGGTGGCGGACGCTATGGCGTCCTGCCGCACTTCGGCACCCGGAGAAAATAAAGCGAGAAGGGATGTCTCTCCGCTTCCCGCACTGTAAGTATCGCCTTGCACGGTAAAGGTGTCTTTGTCGCCGCTCTTCCAATCTGTACGGAAGCCCACCTGGCCCATCCGCCAGCGGTCGAAGCCGTCCCCATCCGGGTGAAACTCCGGCCCGCGAATAGAACCTGTGCCATAGATGCGATAGTTGAAATCCTTTCCGACCGTGCCGCCATAACGAACGCTGCCCGTCCCCTGATCGACATTTCCGCCGCCCAGTGTGACCAACGCACCATGGGTGTTCTCTGCACTCTTCGTGATGATGTTGATCACCCCGTTGACCGCGTTCGCTCCCCAGATCGTACCACCCGGTCCGCGGACCACCTCGATGCGTTCAACGTCCTCGAGCATCACGCTCTGCACGTCCCAATACACTCCTGCGAAGAGCGGTGTGTAGACGCTCCGGCCGTCAATCAAAACCAGCAGGTCCTTTGAGAACTGGCCGGCTAACCCGCGAATCGCGACAGACCAATGATCCGCATCGATGCGCGCCACCTCCACACCCGGCGCCAGGCGAAGGGCCTCCGGGATGCTCGTGGCTCCGGAACGCCGGATGTCTTCCTGCGTGATGACAAAGATCGCTGCGGGAGTCTTCAGAACCTGCCGCGGGTCCTTGGAAACAGTGGTCACTTCAACGTTTCCCAGTTGTTCCAAGCTCAGTTGCTTAAGATTCCCACTGTTATCCTGGCTATTTTGCGAGTCGCGTGCCCAACTACCTTTGAGCGTGAACGGCAGCAAAACGAGCCAGATTCCGATCGTTGAGGCGACTCTACGTCGAGTGCACATAGCCGACCGGATGGACGATGTTCTGCATGGTCTTCTCGAGTGTTGGGTCGGCAAGGACATATGTTTCGAAAAGTCCCTAAGAGCGCTCATAGGGTTGGGTTGGCTCCCAGTGGGAGAGAGCATGGGGGCCAATGTTTCAAATTTTACTTCACACAATCGCATCACGCTGGATTCAAAGTTGCATACGTGTCTAAAAGTGAATTGGCTGGCTTTTCCGTTCGTCAGCTGATCCAACGCGATCACTGTTGGCATCACTGATAGCGGTCTCAGTGGAACTGTCTCCGTGCGAACTGGCGTTCGATTGGGGGGCCACCAACCTTTAACCATGAGGGCCCACTTTACGAAGGGACGATCTGGTGAGCTGCGAATTCGATTTTGGCCACGTAAAACTCGAAGATTGAGATTGGCGGAGCGCTGGTCGGAACAGTCGTGCCTAAGAACCGACGATCAGTCAATTTTGAAGGCAAAGTCCCCCAAGTCTTGGGCGAGCGGCATTTTCAAACTTTGTTCTGGCACTGCTCGACTCATGGGTAATCGCGTTGGCTTTCAGACACCCCTAGAATAATGCTTCGTGATTTCATAGTGTTGGCAATTTTGTAGCTGCGAAAGCACCAAACTTCAACAAGATTCAACAGAGTTCAACAAGCGAGCCGCAAACGTTTCAACAGCAATCACCTAGAAACCACAAGATTCAACAGACTTCAACAAGAGTTGGCATCTGGTTCGGGACCAGGAGGTCGGAGGTTCAAATCTTCTCGCCCCGACCATTCTTTTCAATGAGATTGTTTGCCGCCTTTTTTGCGGCGTTGCTCCCGTTGCGAAAGCCACGGCTCGACATTGAGAAACGCGCTGAAGTACCATAAATGGCCCAAACAAGAACCTACGCTGGCTGAAGGTGGTGTTCGACGTTTGCTTACAGTGATTCTACGCGCGGCGCCGATATCCACAGGGGCATCGCTTTGTCTTCACGTTAAAGCGGTGAGAGCCATAGCGAGGACATTTAGGGAACTCACGCGGTCTCCCACCAAGTTTGCCATTGCTGCGCGCCGCCGCGGCTTTAGCCTTTGATTTGGTTCTTCCGCCCCGTTGAGCCAGGATACGTGCCGCTCGCAACACAATATCTTCCTTCATACTATTTTTGTAAACCCATCCGGTCAGTTTGTCCAATTCTGTACAGCTTAAGTGTAGTAGTTACCCATTGATTTGCGTATGACACTTTACGTCGCTCTGAAGCATTTTGGGACATTTCTCAAGGCGATCCCCTGGAAAAGTTGGCTTTACATTCAATACACACGACTTATAGTTCTCGTCGAATGCACAGAATGCTTCTACAGTGCAGTCGATTTAGATCGACAAACCTAAACGGACGGCTTCTTATCATTCTAGTAGAGAACATTATGTATAACCAAACCGAAGCTCAACAGGCACAGTCAGCAAACCAGAGAACTCATCTCAGCGAGTCAGAAATGCTCGATATCCTCGAACTGGCGCGCAAGACCAATGCTCGCGATTGGGTGATATTAGTTTTGGCTTTTCATCATGGTTTGCGCGTTACCGAGGTCTTGGAGCTCAATATAGAGGGCAGCATTAATTGGAAGGACCGCACGCTGACCGTCAAGCGTTTGAAGGGCAGCCTGACCACGACACAACCATTGGTCGAGATCCGCGGCAAGCCCGCCTTGTCCGAAGTGGCCGCCCTGAAAGCCTACCTTAGAAGTATCGGGCCTGAGCTAAATTTAGATCGTGGGGTTTCGCAGGAAACATCTCCTGCGCGCGTTTAAGCGGAGGGTGGAGCTCGCAACTGGCAGTACGAGAAAAACTGAACTTTCCAGTCAGGGGCTGGTTCTTCCGATCGATAGAAAAAAGTCGAAGTAGCCCTGGCCGTGGAGCCCCTGGATAGTGGAAGACACGGCTTCAGTGAATCTCCAAACAGACATTTGAAAGGGGCAGCAAATTTCGATGTATGGCCACTAGAAACTTCCAGAACCGCCCTGCCTGGGAGTGGCGCACTTTGATCTTGACCGCATGCACTCCTGTACCGAGGTGTTTTGCGTCGAGATTGTAAATATACTGGCAATCGCTTATGCGGAAGTTTGAGCCA
Source organism: Terriglobia bacterium (assembly GCA_020073485.1). GTDB lineage: Bacteria > Acidobacteriota > Terriglobia > Acidiferrales > UBA7541 > Palsa-360. Next base: position 34,333 of record JAIQFB010000009.1, read on the forward strand.
GTATCTGCCACACCTACCACGCACGTGCGTGTATCTTCCGCGGATTTCCCAAGTCTTCTTCCTGTCGAGAACCATCTCGACACAAAGAACCCTTATAATCAAGCCGTTCAGGAGCGCACGAAACTCCCCCAAATTATCATCCTCGGCTTAGGTTAGGTTTGTATTGCTCCCCTCTAAAACTGGTCCGGCTCAAGGACACCGCCATAGAGGTACATTGTGTAATTGCTCTTTGGTGGCAAATTCTCTATGTTGAACCATAGAGCCAAGTACGAAGCGCACGACAGAGAGTCAAATCGGAAGTTCCGGCCTACTTCGCCCCGCTTCGGCCTGCGCGCGATTCGTTGACTCCGCCGGTCGGCATGCGGATCACGCCGACGTTGTTCTCTATGGAGATGGTTGTCCCAAACTGCTTGGAGATCTTCTGCATCTTCGCGAGTATTTTTTGGGCTACTTCGGGCGACGGCGTCATGGGGATTCCTAAACGCGATAGGGGGCGCATCATTTCCTGGCCAAGATCTGCCGGGTACAGGCGCACCTCCACCAGCTTGCCGCCCTCGTAGTGGGCCGACACCAAAAGCACTTCCAGTTCGTCAGGATGGTACCGCTGGCCGCGCCACCCGCTTTCTATTTCGGTGAAAGGTCCATTGCCCGGGTTGGCGGGTTCGGCGCGGATTCCATAAAGACCCTGGGAGACGAAGCTTGCGATTCCGTAGAAGATTGGTTTGCCCTTGTAGATCTCGACGCCGCGCAGGGTGTGGACGCCTTCGCCGATGAAGACGTCGGCGCCGTTGTCGATGGCCTTGTGCGCGAGCTCGACCAGAAAGTCGGGGACATCGTCGTCGAGGCTGTATTCCTGGAAGGCGTAGTTGGCCTGATGGCAGTGGATGGATGCGACCATGAAGTCCGAGTTTTCCTTGCCGAGGCGGATGCTGCGCAGGATTTCCTGCTCATCGCGAGGGTCCATGGTGTAGCTGATGTCGCCTGCCTTGGGGCCGGCCTTGTACCAGATGCCGAAGAGCTGGAGCTGGTCGGGGGGTTCATTGGGATCGATGGGAGGGACGGCTAGAGACGTAGCGGGGACTTCGCTGCGGCGGGCGTAGACGGAATCGCGAATTTTTCGCAGGGCGTCGAGTTGTTCCTGGGTGACGATGAAGTGCGGCGTGACGTGCAAGGGATTCATACCGGGCGCGCCGCCCTGGTCGCCTTCGCGGTAGGTTGCGGCGACCACGGGACTCGGTTCGCTGGTGGGATCGATGGACCACATGGAAACCAGGCCTACGCTGCCCTTTGCTCCGTTATAGAAAGCCGCCGCTCGCGCCTCTTGCAGATTCCGGCCGGTGCCAGCGTGGACGATGCCACCCTCGTCCAGGTTTTTGATCGTCTCGAAAAGACCGGGTGCCGATCCGTCCCAGGAGTGGTTGTTTGCGGTGCTCATGATGCGTATGCCCATGGCCTTGATATCGGCGAGAGCCCCCTTGGGCGCGCCACCGCCGATGGGGTTCGGGAAATTGTCGAAGTCGAGCAGCGTGCCTTCCATGTTGGCGAAGGAGACGTCGGCGTCGCGCAGGTGCTGGATCAGAGATTGGAATTTCGGGTCGGCGAGTTGCGCCACGGGGTGCCGAATGATTATGTCGCCGACGCCTGCGAAGGTGAACGGCTCCTTTATCTTCATGCCCAGGTCTTGGAATTCGAGCGGCAGGCGAGCGCCTTGCGGGACGCCGCCTGCGGCGGGAGTGGGTCTCGCGACCTGCTGCTGGGCATAAATTGGGTTCGCGAAGCCCTGCGACAGCGCGTGCGCGACGAAGAGGATCCCCGCCGTGAGTGCCAGAACTAGAATGCGCGAGGCCCACTGCCGGCCATTGCAGAATCGCATTTGGATCATAATGCGCTCCCCCCCCAAAAATTTTAGCGGCGGCTCAGGACAACTTGGAAATTTGGCCATCCACCAAGGCACTCAATGGAGCTTGCTTGTCCGGCACAATCCAGGAGGAAACATTGGTTGCCAAGTTTTTGAGCGCGCTCCTGGCATCCGCGTTGGCTGCAACTTCCACCTTTCTGAATGCGGCGACGTATTGGTCCACTAATTTCTGCCGTTGAGTCGCGCCGTCTTGCCGGGAGACGAAGTCAGAATCCGGAATTTTGATTAGCGCTGATTTGAGATCGCCCCATCCGAGGTCAATGACAACGGGCTTGACCAGCGATAATTCACCCGCCAACTGAGACAATCCGGATATCTGCTGCATGAAATACTTTTCGTCAAAGCCGTGAGGCCCCGCTTCCGTGTCCACTTGCGCAAAACTCTGGGTCCAGGCACCGGGCCAGTCGGCAGCAAGTCCGATTCCCGGGATCTTGAACATCCTACCCTTGTTCATCGGACTTTTTACTTGGCCCTGAAACCCACCGTTGACGCCAGGCTGAGTGCTGCCGGCTTTTACATCGACCCTTGGCCAATGATTGTCGGTGGCGGCTTTGGCGATCGCTTCGACCAGCCAGACGTTGTTGTTGTAGACGTCGAACAGGCTGGTGATGACGCCGCCATTTTCCGGGGTTTCGGGGGAATAGACGTACTCGTTGCGGCCGGGTCCGGTTTCGATGGTCTGGCGGCCGCCCATGTGCTCCATGCCGAGCGTTGCGACGATGGATTTCAAGTGCTCGGGGTGAATGTTGTAGTAATCGAACTGCGGCCACGCGGGCTCACCGCCCGGCATGAAATGCCGGCAATCGAAGTAGAACACCAACGTCCGCGGCCTGGCCGACTTCGGAATTTTATTGAAGTAAGACATGATGGCCAGCATGCCCAGGCCGCCGACTTCCTCGACCAAGGACATCGCATCGGTGTGCGTTGCGAGCATGACCTGCTCGTCAAGCGGCGTGCCGTAATTTTTCCCCGGTAAATACGCGATCATGGCTTTTCCTACGTCCCGCTGGAAATGGCCGATCAGCGTCAAAGTAGCCGTCTTGCCGGCCTTCGCGTCCGCGAGCACTTTTGCTCCGTTTACACGATCGAGAGCAAGAGTGGGGCAGTTGACATATTTCGCGCCGAGTCCGGCTTTGCCGTCGGGCGTGAAGACGCTTCGTTGTGTAAGCCCGAACGCTGCTCCAGGCGACAGGTCGTAGACAACAACCATGCCGGCAGCATGTCCGTTGATGCCGATCCTGGCAGAACGGCCAGTCGCGTTTGGAACAAAAGGTGAAAGGAAAAAAGGGTCCACAGCCTGGCCGATCTGACTCCAGACCCAACGGGAATGATATGAGGTGGTTACGCTTGTGGGCACCGGCTCAAACAAAGGGCCCCACTTGCCCGGGGAGCGCCACTCGTAATCGGTCATGGTGTAACTATCCAGAAACGCTTTGCTGTAGGGGGGCGGTGGGTATGGATCGGTTTGGAAGACCAGAATTTTCCCGGCAATTTCCGCGTCGGACGGTGGATTGGACGGATCGTAAAACAGCATTGGAGCGGTAATTCCTTCGGGCGGCGTGAAGCCCGATGTCATGCCGTACGACGCGACCACCGGAACGGGTGTGCCGTCGGTAACAAGCTTCTCCACAGCCATTCCGGAGTCATAAATGTGGGTCCTGCGATCGGGCCAATCGTCCACGATGTGATGATCGTAGGGGATTTCAATAAAATCTAGGTCGACGGCACCGAACTGCGGCATTTTCGAGATCAGAAAATCGGTGAATTGTTTCCAGCCCGCGCTGCCCGCCCATGTGGGACCGCACTTGGCTTTGAACTTAGCCCACTCCAGTGCTTGCTCGGGCGTAATCATGAGCTTCTGATCGATTTTCGGGAATGCGAGGTTGCTCTTCGCGGCTGCGGCCACGGGCATGCCTTGGGTCCAAAGTGGTTCCCCAATTAAGGCCGCGCCGGCGGTGGCGCCGGCCGTCTTCAGGAAATCCCGACGGGAAGAGTTGGGATTGTTTTTCGATTTGCTCATGGTGCGCCTCCTGGAAGATATTGTCATATAACCGAAAGCGTCGAGTTCCTTCGCTACGCCGGTTGCGGTTGCCACGAAGAAATCCCCGTCCGCCGCGGCGGACAGGCTACAGCAGCTGCGCTGCGCGCGATCGATAACGATACGTTCTAATTTCCCGTGTGCCTCAAATTAATTTCCGCCGTGTCGCCATTTACTACCACATTTGTGCCGAAGGGGCGCGAGGAATCGGCCAGACGCTCGAGGATATAATGCGCCTTTTCGCCCGTAGCCGGCGCGGGCAAGCCGCGTGTGGCGATGAATGGCCGCGGAAACTCCGGCAGACTGAACGGACGGTCTTCTTCCGAGTCGGGCTGACCGTGGCCCATCTGATTCAACGCGATCGGGCGGAAGGTGATCGACTTCAGATTTTTTCCTTGAAATTCCACCGACGCGATTACGCTTTCCCAGACGATCGGTTCGAGAAGCTGTGTCGCTTCCATCAGCGGCAGATTGAAAATGAAATTACCGAGGTCGTAGAAAATCGGGCGGCCTTTGTAGATTTCCACGCCTTGCACCAATGGCGCGCCATGCATCACGATGATGTCCGCACCCGCATCGACTTCCGCGTGCGTCCATTTCTTGATCCAATCCGGAGGCGCCAGGCGGTCCGGCAATTCTTCGCTGAAAATCATGCCGAAATCTTTATCGTAGATGTGATTGTGCTGGTAGACGATCACCAGGTCGGCGTGCTTGCTGGCATCGCGGATGCTTTGCAGGATGCGCTGCGTGTCCTCCTTGCTCGGAACGTTTCCGGTTTCTACGCGCAGTTCATTCACTCCCGGTCGATTCATCGTGGCCGGCGCTCCCGCGCGGACTCCGCCCGATGCCATGGCGATCAGTGCAACTGTGCCTTTGGGTGTCCGCAGCATGCCTGGGCCGGCCGCTTCCTCCAAAGTGTTGCCGGTTCCGGCGTGAGTGAAGTTGCGTTTGTTGGCTTCGAGGATGGCGTTTTGCACGCCTGGAATTCTGAGATCCCACACGTGATTGTTGGCCAGCGAAAACATATTGAAGCCCATGTCCTTGAGCGCGTCCATCGCCTCCGGTGGGGCGAGGGAGTTGCCTTCGCGAGGCGCCGCATTGTTGGGCTGGCCCTTTTCGGCGACGGTGGCCTCGAAATCAGTGAAGACCACATCGCCTTTCAGCAGCGGAGCCATCGTCGAAATTTCGCCGGGTTTGTATAGGCGGATATCGGACCGGATCATGGATTGCCCGGTCAAAACGATTTTGATAGGAGCCGCCTGCGGCCACGCGGCGGCCGCATTCGTGAGTGCGATGGCCAGGCAGATTGCTGCCAGCGTGAGGCGGCCATATTTTAATTCTCTTGGCATCAGTATTCTCCTGGAATTCGCATCTCTCGAAAAAAATGGGCCGGACTTTTCCTTACGACGTTCCGAACGGGCCGATGGAATACACCCGGTCCCGAGCCGGGTGTATTCTCCCGGCGACGGAACAAGGCCGGGCATGGTCGACCCGGCCCTTTTCAATCGAAGTTGATTCTTACCAGACAATCTTCGCTCCCAGTTGAATGATGCGTGCTGGGGTGGATGTTGAGTCGATCAGACCGAGAGTCCCTCCCATCGAATTGTTGTCCACTGGTGCCTGGAGATTGGTGTGATTAAAAATATTGAAGAATTCAAACCGTAGTTGCAGGTTAAAGTTCTCCGAGATTTTCGGAACATACGTGTTCTTGACGAAGGACATATCGAAGTTCACAAGGCGCGGACCAACCAACGAGTTGCGCCCATTGTTGCCGAGAACCGGACCGGCGGCGGTGATTGGCGCGACAATGAAGCAGCTCGCGTTGAGATAGTGGACGCCGCCCTGGATTGGGTTGCAACCAGATACTCTGTTCGGGAAGTCGATCGCGTCCGTGCTATTCGAGCCCAACGGGTCGCCCCCCGTGACCACGGTAAAGGGTACGCCGGAGCTCACGGTTCCAATCCCTCCGAACTGCCATCCGCCGGCAACCCACCGAAGAGCTGAGTCTCTCTTAGGCCCCGGAATGTCATAAAGGTAGTTGATGGAAAGGTTTTGGCGTAAGTCGAAGTCGCACGGGCCGTACCTCATTGCCGGGTTAAAGTACTGAAGCGATGTGAGCGAATTCTGGAAGGGATCTCCAAATTGCGCCGCATCTCCACCGGAGCTGCAGTGGCTATAAACATACGTAATCTGCCCCTGGAGATTGTGCGTCGGTCGAAGTTTGAGCTCGGATTGAAGACCTTCATACTTGGCAGTGTTATCCCAGAATATCTGTCGAAGGGTACGAACGTTCGGGTCAAGGACTGTCCCGCTGCCAATCGGCAAGGGCCAGGTAAAAACTCCGTTGACCAGCGTAGGCAGAACCATGTTGGTCTGGTCCGTGGTGAACGAATTATGGGTCGTGATCGAGCCCACGTACCCCACCATCGCCGTCAGATTCCTGGAAATCTGGTGCTCGATGTTCAGGTTCCAATTCTGGGAGTAGGCGCGCTTCGGGTTTGGCTCCACGTAGCGTCCACCCGGAACGCCTTGGGCAACGTAAGGGATAATGTTCGGGAATGCACCTTGCGCTATGCTATTCACTGGCGCGGTGAATCCAATGGAGAATGGGTAGGTGACCACGAATCCGTCCGAATAAATATAGGGAAGCGGGAGCACATCGAAGATTCCGTACCCTGCGCGCACCGCTGTTTTTCCGTCATGGAACGGATCCCAGGAGAATCCAACCCTGGGGTCGAAATCGCGAACAGTGGGGTTAGAGTTCCAGAGTTTTGAAATGGGAACCGGACATCCGGGGACAGACGTGGGACCGAAAGTATTGGGATAGAGGTTGGTACAGGGTCCGGATCCCGGGGGCGCGGTGAAACTGTTGAGCCGCGTAAAGCGGTTATAAGCCTCGGTAGGGTTGGTCAGCATTTCGTAGCGCAGGCCCAAATTAACTGTGAAGTAGGGGCGGGCGCGCCAGTCGTCTTGAACATATCCCCCAAAGATACTGTCCCTGGGCTCGATCTGTTGGCCTATTCCAGGAGTTGCTAAGCTTGCGAGCGGGGTGGCCCCGCCAGTCCGTGGCTTGTCGAGCAGGAAATTCTCCATCGCGTCCGCAATGGTTGCTCCGCCGACGACGGTGGAAGCGAACGTGATGCTGCCGTTGTTTTCGCCCTCCAACAGCCCGCCCGAGCCGACCTCGTACTGGATCCGCTCGAAGGCAAACCCGAATCTCAAAGAATGCAACCCGCGGATCAGGGATAGATCGTCATAGGCTTGATAGGAATTGATTCGATGCTGCCAGTGAGAGATGCCCTCCCCTCCCATGGTTACGGGGGAGTTGGAACCGCTGAAAAGAAATTGCGGCGGCCCTCCTGCGAGCGCTTGACCGGGAATTGCGAGTCCCACATTCACCGACGCCGGATTGTTTGCTATATACGGCTGGTTGGCCAGCCCTGCGCCTCGGTTGTAGCCAATCCTGACGATGTTGACAAGCGAAGGAGTGAAAATATGGGTCTCGGTGACGCCGGCCATCTGCCGTCGAGCCAGCTCTTTGTTGACCACATTGTTCAGGGCGTCGGGAACGGTTTGTGGAGAATTATCAAAGAAATAGCTTAAGGCGAGGCTGTCGGTGTTGGAAATTTTGTAGTCGCCCCGCAGCGTAAAGTAGTCCTCATTGGAAATTTTGCCGCCGAAGGTGTGGTAGATGGCCGCGTTGCCGTTGTCACTAGGCCCGCCCACAGGGAGCAGTTGCGCCGTGGCGGGATTCGGGTAAAGGGCGAGATACGGCACAATGTTCGGAGACACGGTTATGGTATGCGGCGAACATGCGTTGGGACCGCTGGCGATCGGGATCGAGCACATGTTTCCAGCTTCGGCCGCCGCCGACGGGACGACGTCGCTGAAAGTTTCGCTCAAATTCTGACGGACCGCCTCGTAATCTCCGAAGATGAACAGCTTGTCTTTAATAATCGGGGCTCCCGCGGACGCGCCAAACTGTTTCTGTTGAAAAGGCGGGATTTTGGCCGGGTCGAAGAAATTGCGGGCGTCAAAAACCTGATCGCGGTCGAAGAAATACGCGGTGCCATGGAGCTGGTTCGTCCCGGACTTGGTGATGGCGTTGATGACGGCACCCGAGGTTCTCCCATACTCAGCGGTGTAGTTAGTGGTAACCACACTGAATTCCTGTATGGCATCGACGCCCAAATCGGCGGCGAGAACGCTGCCCGGGGCTCCATTTGTATAATCGTTCACGTTAATGCCGTCGATGCGGTAGGTGTTTTCGTTCGGGCGATGGCCGCTGTCGCTCAGTTGATTTCCAAAACCGCGCTGGGCGCGGTTGGCGGTGCTGTTGGTGGAAGTCTGGGCGCGGATCGCGGTGATGCCGGGTTGCAGAGTCGCGAGTTGCGTCCAGTCGCGGCCGTTCAGCGGCAGTTCGACGACCGTTTTCTGTTCCACAGTCCCGCTCATCGTGGATGAGGTGGTGTCCACACTCGGAGGCGCAGCGCTCACTTCCACGGCCTGTTGAAGTTGCCCGACTTTCAACGGCAGATTCAGCACCTGGTTGGCGCCGACGGATAGTGTCAGGCCCCTCTGCACCATCGTTTCAAATCCCGACGCCTTGACCGTAACGTCGTAGACGCCCGGCAGGAGGTTTGGGGCTGAATACAAGCCCTCCGGGTTTGATGTCACCACTCGAACGGTGCCGTTGGCAACGTTTTGAATGGAGACGTTCGCGTTGGGCACGGCCGAGCCCGATTCATCCTGCACAACCCCGGACAGGTTTGCTCCTGCCAACTGCGCATATGCCTGCGCATCGAAAAGAACGAATAGGATTGCCGTCAGAAGTACGACCCAGGCCCCGGAATGTACTTTTCGTAGACGTAGAAATTGCATTTCCTTACCTCCCTAAGTGATTAACATGCCCGTCTAGCGTGAGCAGCTTTTTGGATGCTGGTCGGTTGTGGGAAATAGCATGGACACAAGAAGGTTGGCAAGTGCGAGTAGGTGAGAAACAGGTGTCATACTTTTTCGGCGGTGTTACAAGGCATCTATGTCGCTGACCTACCAACATTTAGCGAAAATAAGGAAACTGATCGATCTGCTGGACTTCGGTGGTGTCCCGAATTCTGTAGAAAAGTTGATAGCGCATTTTGTCTGAAGATTCATTCCATTCTTTTCTAAGCAGCAGCTTCTTCTTTCCCTTCTAATTCGCGGTAGTCTCTGATGCCGCGCAGATTCATCTGTCCGCTGATCCACAACCCGAAGAACACCCGCAGCATGGCACCTTTGTTGGGCAGGGCCGCCTGGGTTTTGATTCGGCGGTGAAACTCTTGCTGCATCCGCTCGATGATGTTTGTCGTGCGCAGCGACAGGTGCTGGCTCGCCGGGAACTGGTAGAACGTCAGCAATTGCTCGCCGGCCTCTTCCAAACTCGCCGCGACCGCAGGGCACAGTTTCTTCCACTTCAACAGAAACGCCGCGCGCGCCCGTTGGCCCGCGTCCCGAGTTCCGGCGTAGACGATCCGGTGGTAGTCCTCACGCACCGCTTCGTGCGCGTGTTTCGGCGCCTTGGCCATCAGATTCCGTAGCTTGTGCACCGTGCAGCGTTGGTGAGCCACGCCCGGCCACAGGCGGTCCAGCGCCGCTCCCAGCCCCGGGTTGCCGTCACTCATCACCAGTCGCGGACGGCCCATCTTCCGTGAGGCCAGGTCTTCCAGCAACATCTGCCAGCCGTCGGTGCTCTCCGCTCCGGCGCTCATCAGACTCAGCAACACCTTCTCGCCCGTGTCCTTCACTCCCAACGCCACCAGCACCGCCAGCGACACCACTCTCCCCGCGCTGCGCACCGTCGGATGAATCGCATCCATGTACAAAGTACAAATACAGAATCCTCTCTTCCGCCAGATCGCGCCGCTGCCAGAGGCGATAGCTTTCTTCCAGCCGCAACACCAGGCGGGATACCGCGCTCTTCGACAATGCCGCCCCGCTAAGCAACGCTTCCGGCGCCCCGCGGATCCGCCGCGTATTCGATCCCGATAGATACACGCTCAGCACGCTCTGCTCGACTTCGGCGCTGCTCCGCCGGTACCGTGGCACCAGTTGACTGTGCCATTCCCGCTCGCCGCCGTCGGGCGTGACCAACCGCCCCCGCGGCACTGCCAAATCGACCGCGCCCGTGCGCAGCGTCAACCTCCTCGGCTTGCGTCCATGCCGATACCCGCACCGCTCGGCCACCCGCTGGCTGCACCCCGCTCCCAGCGCTGCATCCACTTCTTCCTCCAGGATCAACTCGATTACTTCCCGCACGCGTTCCCGAATCGCCGCCTCTAACCTCTCTTGTAGAGAACCCTCTTGGACCACTTCTCTGCCAATGCTAGTCTTCGCCATGGCGTATCCTCCTGTGCCCGAAACCTCCTGCTAAGAGATTCCGGGTTCTTTGTTCAAGTCTCCTCAGGAGAATACGCCTTCCCTTTTTCTACAGGAATCGGGACGGAACCGTGGACTTCCAATAATGAGGGCAGTATACTCGCGCCAATCATGGGTACGGTACCCGCAATTCAGGCAAGTTCAGGCCTCACAGATGAAAAAATTCTGGCCCAAATGGACCGGATTGTCCAAAGTGAAGCCTTCCGCAACTCCAGAGTCCTGCAACGCCTTCTAAGATTTCTGGCGGATAAATACATCTCCGGCGAAGCTCAGCAACTCAAGGAGTACACGGTCGCGGTGGAAGCGCTCGGGCGGCCGTCCACGTATGATCCCCGGCATGAGTCGGCCGTGCGGATTCAGGTCGGAAGGCTGCGGCAGAAGCTGGCGGAATACTATCGAACCGAAGGGAGCGGCGAGGAAATCATCATTGATTTGCCAAAAGGGCGTTTTCAACTGTCCTTTGAGTTGCGGCAACCGGTTAGCGAGGCTGCCCAGCGCAGATCGATGGCTTCCATCGGTCAGATTCTAGTTTACGCGGCCCTGGCAATATCAACTGTCTGGGGAACTTATGCGACGGTAATGTTCAAGCGCGAACACCAGAAAAATGCCTCCACTCGGGTGATTTTGTCCCCGGCAATAGAGCAGCTGTGGCAGCCGTTTTTTACAACCAACCATCGCATCATCATCGTGTTCGAGGATCTTCTGTTTTTGCGATTGCGATTCCATCCGGGAGACCGGTCGCTGCTGTTCCGCGACACCACGGTCAACGAATGGTCGCAAGTTGACAATTCCCCAAACGTGAAAGCGATTCGCAGCGCGCTGAAAAATTCGCGAGTGGATCCGGACCAATCCTTGACCATGGCGTCGGAAGTGGTCTCTTCGTTTTTACTGGGGAAGCTCTTGGGGACACGGCAGCAGAATATCTCGATGGTAAAGAGCAGCCAGATTTCCTGGCGTGAGCTTTCCGACGAAAATGTGGTGTACGTCGGGTCGAGCCCGTTTTTTGATGTTTCTTCGGTCGGAATGCCACTGGTGCCGCAGTTGGTGCAAGTCAGAAGCGGCGTCCAGAATCTGAAGCCGGGCCTGGGTGAACCGGAAATATTCCTGGATCAAAACGGGCCGGGGGGCGCGGATGACGGGGAGCTTTACGTGGTGGTGACGCACATTCCGGGAAAATTGGGGAGCAGCGACATTCTCAGCTTCACTAGCAGCCGGTCACCCGGTTTTCTGGGAGCTGTCGAGTGGTTCACCAATCCAAATCTGGCACAAACCTTGGTAGAAAAGATCAAGAAGACGCCCTCTGGAGAGTTGCCGCGCTATTACCAGATCCTGTTCAAAGTGAAATTCAAGGACGGAGTCTCGACGCAGACTTCGTACGTACTCCATCGGGAATTGCACTTGCCCGACAAATCAACCGTTGTGGAACGGTGATTGAACTCCAACGTTTCTGGAAGTTGAGACTTTGACCGCTCAATCTTCGAGTCTCGTTCTCGGGCCAAAGGGATCCGATTGAGACGTGGCGCAAATGTTTGCGTCCTAGTGTCCTCTGGGAGATTTTAGGGGACCCATGCCCAAGACGGCTGCTGAAGGATTGGCTCGTTTTTTCTCAATGCCACAGATCGAGCGGATTTTGAAGAGAGGCAATTGCGCACGCCTAATTCGATCAGGTCACGATCACCCATGGAAACCAAGTGAAATAATGCGCTGAAGCGGGTAGCTCGTACACCATCGCCGATAAGATCCTACTCTTTTTTCCAGTTAACTCTCTTTATAGATTGAATAGCAATAACTACATCTTTATGCAAATGTATAGCATTTCGTCCTTCTTGGAAAACGATGTCTCTGCTAGCTTTAATTAGCGAGCGGGCTTGGGCGCAGCCGGATGTGAGTAACATAGCCCATTCGTGTTTCCGTAAATCTGGGCAAGTACGAACTAAATGTCGCCCACAGCCCACGGCCTTTCCAGCCTGCGTTGGCATCGTCGATTCGCCCGTCCAAACCTCGCGTGTAGAAAGGCATCGGGTATGGCATTCGTATAACCAAAAATGTTTCCTTCTTGGGATCGAACACCAACATCGAATCTGCATTCGCACCCGTTAAAATTACGGTGTTCTTCCCTACGGAAGCTTGCATAATATTAAAGTGTCTGGCAAGGACATGGTTTTCCGATTTGAAGAAAAGGGGAAATTTCAACGGTCTGTCGTGGAGGAGTTTGCTGGACGCCTTGGAATTGACTCATGGGAACAACACAGGACCCATTGGGCGGTAAAGGATGCGGGCCTGCCAAGGGCTATGCTCGCCAGATTGATGCTCTCCTATGACGTCGTACTTTCTTTCGCGGGGGAGGACCGAAAATACGTCAAGCAGGTTGCAGCTTATTTGCAAGCCAGGGGAGTTAAAATTTTCTACGACGAATACGAACAGGTGCATCTTTGGGGAAAGGATTTGGCCGAACACTTTGAACTTGTATACCGACGCAGCGGCCAATACTGCGTAATTTTTATTTCCAAAGACTACGTCAAGAAAATGTGGACGAGACATGAACGCCGCGCCGCATTGTCACGGGCGCTGAATGAACAAGTAGAGTATATTCTGCCTGCCCGATTCGACGACACAGAAGTCCCCGGAATCTTGCCAAGCGTCCACTATATTTCCCTTCCCGATAAATCGCCAGCCAAGTTCGGAAAGGCTATTTTGGAGAAGCTGGGCAAACATACCTCGTGAGCGAAAAGAAAAGAGCCGCCCGGTTAAGAGCGGCTCTTGAGATGCGAGCAGTGGTAGAATCAGCCGCACGGACAAAATCGTCTGCGAGCCGTACTATCCCGCTAGTCGGAACGCTTTCAACGAGCCAAGAAGTATATCAAGAGAATGATCGGGCCGGAGATGGCGAGCACATTCCGCACCTGAGCCCAACAAAGAGGTACAGGAGTGCTTTGGTATTGCTCGGAAAGCCGCGAAGAATGCCTTCAACTCCTCATCGCTGTAATAGTCGACCTCCGGCTCCACATACTTCGGGATGTCGCCGCCCTTGCGGTGGCCGACGGCTCGGAATTTGAACTCCACCTCATGCTTGCAATTGCTGAGGAACGTCCCGAGGGATTGAATTCGGTTGAACACGGTCCGAGGCTGACTCTTGAGTTTCTTCTGGTAATGCGCGATGAGCTTGAAGATGTCGGACCGATCGACATCAGCCAGATACCTTTTCCCGCAAACCTCGGCGAATAGCTCCAATTCCCACTTCCATCGAGCTAGCCCTCGGGCATCGGTCTGCGTAGAACGCTCAGAGAGGAACGATTCAATGGCTTCTGTGAGGGTGGGCCTGACGGCTGGAGATCGTTCCTCAGAAGGGAGAGCTTCCCCGGCGAGGACCCTCTCTTGCCTGAATTGAGCCAGAAGGGCGTCATTCGGGTCCGGGCCAACCCGCTTCCAGACCTGTTTTTTGCCCTCATACCACCGGATGTAATAAACCCCTCCGGGACATGGAAACTCACGATTTTTGGATTTTCCGACCAGAGGCTTGAGTTTTGAGTTGCCCGCGTAGGCCGCTGGCACTGTGCGCCGCCTACTATTTGCGGTGAAACAGATGAATATGCTGACCGTCGTGTTCGCCATTTCCCACTCCTGGCTCTAATACTCTACTCAGGAAATAGTAGGCGGTTACAGTAGGCGCAGAAATAGCCCGTTCAGGCTACCCCGCTAGTACCAGCGTTTTTATTGGCTTTTTATTGCCTTCGAGAAAATTTGGCTGGGAGGCCTGGACTCGAACCAGGATAATCAGAGTCAGAGTCTGATGTACTGCCGATTGTACGACCTCCCAGCCGAGGGAGAGCAAAGAAAAGGGTCGCGGCAAGCCGCGTACTTCGTGCGGCTTCACGACCCAGCTTCTTTACTGTAGACAGGAAAACGAAATCCGTCAACCGCGCCGGGCACGCTATTCCAAAAAGCGTTCCCGGGAAATCGCCCAGGAGCGCAGGCTGTACCGCGTTGTCGCAAAGCAGCATCTGCGGCCCACGGCAACGCAAATTCGAGCCCGGATGGGCGTATACTGGCGGCATCTCTGCGGGGCAAGACTGCATCGTAGTTGTCTGCGAGGGTCAACATGAAGACAAAATGGCCGCTTCTCACGCTTGCCGCGTTGCTGGCCAGCGGCGGTGCGTTACATGCCCAGGCGCCCGATGCACCGTCCGCCCAGGCTTCCCCTGCCCCGGCCCCTGCGGCGAAAGCGCGGCCGGAAACGCTGACCGTTCCCCTGGGCACGCGCTTGCCGCTGATCCTGCACAACGCGCTGACCACGCGCAATGCCAAGCCGGGCGACCCCGTCTATCTCGAAACCCTTTTCCCCATCGTGATTCAAAACCGCATCCTGATTCCCGCGGGCTCCTACGTGCAAGGCGAGATTACCGACGCGAAGCGTCCCGGCAAGGTAAAAGGCACCGGTGAAATCCGCATGCGCCTGAACACCATGATTCTTCCCAACGGCTACACCGTGGATTTCAACGCCGTTCCCACCAATGCTGGCACGGGCAGAAATGAAGCCACCGATCCCGAAGGAAACATTCACGGCGATACCGACAAAGGGACCGATGTGGGGACGGTCGTAAAAACCACCGGGATTGGCGCGGGCATCGGGGCCATCGCCGGGAGGAGCGCCGCAGGCGCGGGGATCGGCGCGGGAGCCGGAGCGGCCGTCGGACTCGCGACAGTCCTGCTCACGCGCGGCCCGGAACTGGAGTTGCCGCGCGGCACCACGGTCGACGTCATCCTCGACCGAGACGTCCGCCTTGATTCCAGCAGAATCAATTTCACCGATCCCGGACACTCCTCGACCATGCCCGGCCCGGAAAATCGCGAGCCCACGCGCAGCCGGTCGCCGTTTTAAGTAAAACTGGCTGCACCTGTATGCTTTTGATTTAGGGAAAGCAACAAGTAACGAGGATGTGAAATAAAACAAGACATCGTCATTCCGAGGCAGGTTTATCGCCGAGGAATCCCTCCTTTTTTTGCGTCTACACCGAAGAGGGATTCCTCACCCGCAGGAGCGGCATCGGAATGACGGCGTGGTAGGAGGGGCCGCAACTGGACAATCTTGTCTCACTTCAGCGGCTGAATGCCCCCCGGGCAATTGTTCGCTACGACGCCGCTGCGGGCCGATCCGCATTCCCCCGCGCAAATCGCATCGGACTGAACTCATCCCAACTCAGCGATGTCCTGCGCTCAGTGATCCATTCCGCAATCAGTTTCGCAGTAATGGGAGCCAGCAGAATCCCGTTCCGGTAATGCCCCGTCGCCAGCAGCAATCCTTCCATGTCCGTCGGCCCCAGGATCGGCAATTGATCCGGAGTCCCCGGACGCAGGCCGGACCATGTCTCGGTGATTTCCGCGCGGGCTAGTTCCGGAACCAGTTCGTTGACGCCAGAAAATATTTTCTCCATCCCGCCCGAGGTGACGCCCGTTTCGTACCCAACGTGTTCGAGCGTGCTGCCGACGACGAGCATCTGCGGACTGTCAAAGTCCCGCGGCACAATATAACCGCGCTCGGACCGCAGCACGCGGCGTATGGGTTTGCCCGCATGCACCAGGGCGGCCATCTGCCCGCGCACCGGATCCGTCGGCGCATAGCGCGCGACTTCCGGAATCCGGCTGGTCCAGCAGCCCGCCGCAAAAATGACGTGAGCCGCCGAAAACATTTTACCCACCGAAGTTTTCACCCCCGTGCAGCGGTTCCCTTCGCGGGCCAGCGCGATCGCTTCCACACCCGGCAGCAGCGTCACGCCGGAGTTTTCCGCAGCCGCCAGCAGTGCGGCGGTCAGGCGGCGCGTGTTCACCGTGCACTCGTCCGGAAGCAAGGCCGCGGCGCGGACATCGCGCCCGAGCGCCGGCTCCATTTCCAGCGCGTCATCCAGCGGAAGAGCCTCGCAGGCAAGGCCCAGTCCGTGGTGAAGCGCCACCAGCGTGCTCAGTTCGCGCTCCGCATCGCCATGACACAAAGTTTCGATGGCTCCATCCGCGCGATACCCGGTTCGCAGGGAGGAAGCCTCTTCGATGGCCGCGACATACTGCGGATACAACGTGAGGCTGGCGCGTCCCAGCGGCACCAAAGGGATATCAGCAGGAAAATGCGGTGCGGAGGAAAGCATTCCCGCCGCCGCCCACGAAGACTCCCGCAGAAATTCCTGACGGTCCAACACGGCAACGCTCAATTTTCGCTGCGCCAGCTCGAAGGCGATGGAGGTTCCGATAATCCCCCCGCCCACGATCAACACATCGCATGTACTCATCTCCATATATTATCAGCAATCCAGCCTTGTGGGTCGCGGCTTCAGCCGCGACATCAGAAAGTCTTAAGAACTTGGCTTTAGCCTCTGACGCGCGGATCGCGCTTCGTGCGCTGGGAGTGGTGAGACGAGGTGAACACGGCGTACGCCATGTCCTTTGCGCCGGCTGGCTGTAAGATTTTGAATCCCCGGCGGGAAACGCGGATTAAAACGTTTTCACCAGTTCGACGGAAAGCACGCGCGCCTTTTCCGCAAGGTTCTGCGCCCGCACCCAGTCGTCGGCCGTGATCGCTTCGTGAGCCTCGTTCAGAAAACCGCTGATCTTGTCGGCCAAGTCCTTTTGCGCGGGGTTGAGCGGCTTGCCACTGGACAGCTGCAGATTCTGTTCCGCCGTCAAAATATTCTTCTTGGTATTGGATTGCGTTGCGGCCAGGTCCTTGGCCGAAAGCTGCGGCGAAATCTGCGGCGGGGCAGGCTTCGGAGGCGTCGCTTCGGTGGTATCGGTCTGTGCGGGCCGCGGGCGCGGCGGCGCGGGACGTTTCGCCGGAACCAGTGGCGGCGCCGGCGCCGCAGCCGCCGGAGGAGGTTCCGCGGGCGCTTCCGCCGGCGGGGGCGTTGCCGGAACCGGCATCGGTTCGGCTATGTCCGGGGGCGGCGTGCTTACCGAGGGAGGGGCCGCGCGTACAATATGTTTGCTCGCGCACCCCGCGGTTCCCAGGGCGGCGGCACACAACAAAACCAGAAATCCGGGTTTCCGCATCATGTATTCCGCGCTACGGCCGCGCCTGTTTCGCGAGGACGAGAGAGCACGGTCTCCAACTGCCGGGCCAGCGGCAATTCAATCCGAAACGTCGTGCCGCGTCCCAATTCCGAGTCAAATTCGATGGATCCGTTGTGCAGCTGCACCGTCCGAAACGTGCTTGCCAGTCCGATGCCGCTTCCTTTGGGCCGAGTTGTAAAGAACAGCTGGAAAACTCGCTGCTTGTTTTCAGGAGCAATTCCCCGGCCCGTGTCGCCAATCTGAATTTCCGCCATTTCTCCGTGCCGCGCCAGCGACAGCGTGAGCACTCCGCCACCCGGCATCGCTTCCACCGCGTTCACCAGCAGATTCACCAGCGCCTGCTTCAGCAGCTCCCGGTCCACCAGCACCGGCGGCACATCGTCAAACCGCGTGACTACCTTGATGTTGGCCTTGTCCATCTGCGGCGCCTGGACGCTGAGAACTTCTTCTAAAATTGTCTTCAGGCTGGCCTCTTCCTGGTGCATCTCTGGAGGACGTGTGAAATCCAGGAATCGTTTCACGACGTTGTCCAGCCGGTCAATTTCATTGTCCAAAACGCGCACGGCCTGCTGCGGCATCTCGTCGCCCGCGGGCAAGCTGGCCTTCAGATTTTCCAGCCACAGGCGCATCGAGTTCAACGGATTCTTCACTTCATGCGCCACGCCCGCCGTGATCCGCCCGAGCTGCGCCATGCGCTCGGAGACCTGCAATTGCGTGCTGATGCGCTCGCGCGATTCCAGGTCCGTGAATTTTACCAGCGCGCCCATGCGCGTTCCGCCCTCGGTGATGACTTCCACGCTCAAGCCCACGCGCCGCGGCGGCATGTCCGGCCCGGCCAGGATTACCTCGGTCGACGCGACCGGCTCGAATTCCCCGCCCACCAGTTTGATCGCTTCCCGGACCGGATGGTCGGGCGGAAAAATATCCTCGGCGCGCCGCCCCAGTAACCTGTCGGAAGGCATGGACAAAAACCGCTCGACGGCTGGACTGACCATGACCGCGCGGCCATCGAGTGAAAATAAGAGCAGCCCGTCGTCCAGCCCGCCAAGCACCTGGTCCAGGTTCTCGCGCAACGTGCTGAAAATTTCCCGCACGCCCCGCAACTGCATTCCAATCTGGCTGATCTTCGTGCTGACCTGGCCGAATTCGTCGCCGCGCTGCAGCGGCTTCTGGTCGAATTCGCCTTTCGAGATCCGGTCCAACTGCGCCGTGATCCGCGGCAAAGGAGAGAGAGAGATGCTGCTGACCAGGCCCGCCAGCAAAACTGAACCGATGACCGAGGCCAACGCCAGCAGCCCCGCTGAGCGCAACGCGGGCGTTATCTCATTGCGCAGCAGGCCGCTTTGCACTGCCACGTGGATCGCCCCGAACGGAGCTTTATTCCCCGCCGGGCCCTGTTCAAATGCGTAGGAAACCTCATAGGACCGTGCCGGACCATAAAGTGTGCGAAGCTGGCTCGAAAAGCCGCCGGAAACCAATTGCTGGAAATCCGTCCTTTCGGGCAATTGCTTCTCGGGCAGGGAAAGATCGCTGGAGGCCAGCACCATCCCGTTGGCATCCGTAATGGAAATCTCGTAGATCAGCGGAGAGTATCCCATTTCCGCTGTGATCGAGGATTTCAGCGAATCGCTGTCTTCCAGGGAACTTTGCAGGTAAGCGCGTAAATCCTCGGCGCTGTCCGAAGCCGGTACTTTTCCTTCCTTCGCTGAATCGGCCAGGGCCGTCTGAATTTGAAAGAAAACGTGGTGGGTAACGACAAGCGCGCGCTCATTGGCCTGGCGGATGACCTGGCGCGTCAGCGTCATCACGTACAGGGTGGAGTTCACGCCCACCACGGCCAGCACCAGAGCCGCCATGGTCAGCGTGATTTTGGTTTTCAGCCGGAGTTGCATGGGTCGCACCGCGCCTTAGTGCGAGGGAGCTTTCGCGGCCTCGTATTCCTTCAACTTGTTGTGCAGCGTTTTTAAGCTGATCCCCAGCAATTCGGCGGCGCGCGTCTTGTTGTTGGTCGACGCCAGCGTCTGCAGGATGAGTTCGCGCTCAGCCGCCTCCACCGTGGTCCCTATCGGGAACCGGATGGAAGTCAGTTCCGACGCCGAAGCCGCCGGGGCATGTCCGAAATCGGCGGGCAGGTTCGCGCGTCCGATCAGATCGCGGTTGGCCATGATCGCGGCGCGCTCCAGAACGTTGCGCAGCTCTCGCACGTTTCCCGGCCAGGAGTAGCTCGCGAACATTTCAATGACCTCGGGATTCACGCCGCGCACCTGCCGCCCGTGCTTCGCGTTGATGTCCCGCAAAATATGTTCCACCAGCAGCGATATATCTTCCTTGCGATCGCGCAGCGGCGGCAGGTGAATATGAAATACGTTCAGCCGGAAATAAAGATCCTGCCGCAACTCGCCCTTGGCCACGGCCTGCTCAGGTTCCTTGTTGGTGGCCGCAAGCACGCGCACATCCACGGGAGTTTCCACTTTGCTCCCGAGACGCCGCACCTTGTGATCTTCCAGCACGCGCAACAGTTTCGCCTGCGTTTGCGCCGGCATCTCGCCGATTTCGTCCAGCAGCAGCGTGCCGCCATCTGCCAGCTCGAAGCATCCGATCCGCCGCTCCGCCGCGCCCGTAAATGCCCCGCGCTCATGCCCGAAAATTTCGCTTTCCATCAAGGATTCGGGAATCGCCGAACAGTTGATGGCAATGAACGGACGGTCCGCTCGCGGCGACAGCCGGTGAATCGTGCGCGCCAGAATCTCTTTACCCGATCCGGTCTCCCCGGTGATCAGCACCGACGCCGACGACGGCGCGACCTGCTCGACCACGCGCATGATGTCCTGCATCACTTTCGATTCGCCGACCAGATCGCCGAGCCTGCCGCTTTCGCGCAACTGCCGCGTCAGCGCCGCCACCTGCCGCTGATCGCGCACGCGCCCCAGCGCCCGGTCCAACAGCGTGCGCAGCACCGCGCCCTTCAGTGGCTTCTCGATATACCAGAACGCGCCCGCTTCAATCGCCGCGATGATGCGTTCTTCGCTGCCTTTTCCCGTGATGATGATCGCCGGAACGTTTTTCAATTCTTCGCCGAGCCGCGCCAGCAGGTCCAGCCCGTTCATCCCTGGCAGCTCAACGTCGGCGATCAATGCCGCGGGCGCAAACTCGGAAAAACGCGCCAGCGCGTCTTCCGCGGTACCCACTCCCAAAACCTCAAAACCCCACCGCCGCAGCAACGCTTCGTAACCGATGCGCGCGTTCTCCTCATCCTCCACGATCAGGATGCGGTCGGCAGCGGGTTTGGTCGATTCAAAGCGAGTTGCGTCAGCCATGGAGTTTGCAGGCAGCCCATAATCCCCCGGGACTGCGGCCTCATAACGAATCTACCAGCAGCGCGAGCCGCTGCCAAGCTGAGATCGCGAAGTGGTGGCTTCCACGCTCGCACGCGGGTCCGCGTCCTGATTACATTTGCGATGATTGCCGGTTCCAGTCTTTTGAACGGCACGGCATGCCGAGAGAATAGGAAGGATGTAAGCTTAATGTAGGACGAGACCTCTTAAGAGAGCCGGGAAAATTCCAGTCCGTTGCAGGTACGAAGGTATCGCTACGATTAGTCCGGAGCCGCTGGAGAATCAATCCAGCAACCCCGGCCTAACCATATCGCATGCCCTAGTTCAGGAACGGCAGATAGGTCCACAGATCGTTGAGGTATCCAGGCGGATTGCCCTGGGTGACATCCAACCCCTCGCCGCCGAATACCCAGACATAGCCATTCCTATCCGGCTGCCATAGTGCCGCTCCTCGGCGCGCGCCAGCTTCGTACTTTACAAAAGGTACGCCGTTGACAAGTCCGGGGATGGTATAGGTGCCATTCTGGTTCACGTTGGTAGAGCCCTTCCACCAGATCCACTGGCCTGTGCTGTTCTGATACTCCCAGATGTCATCCAGGAATCCGGTCGGGTCCGTGGTAACCGAACCGAACCCCCATCCTCCATAGAACCAGAGATTGCTGTGGATATCGGTCCAGCCGGCGGCGCCCCAGCGCGAACCTGGAAAATCCGTTGCCGCGCCGGGACTGACGTTGCTTGTAGCCTGCGTGCCGTATACGCCGGTCTGATTGGCAAGATTGCCGCCCGATATCCAGATCCACTGGCCGCCGGTAAATTCCCATAAATCGTTGAGGATCGCTCCTTGGGGCGTCCCTCCTGCCGGGCTACCCGTTCCGGCGGAATCAAAGCCGAATCCACCGAACAGCCATATGTTACCGGAAACATCGACCCAGAGAGTCGCAGCCTGACGCGCACCGGGTGCGCCTCCCGTCGCGGATCCCTTTGTGCCATAAACCCCGTTGGTGTTGATGAGGTTCGGCCCGGCAACCCATGTCCACTGTCCGCTGGCGATATTGTACTTCCAGAGATCGCTGAGCAAGCCAGTGCTGCCAGCCGAATCGACTCCTTGGCCGCCGAACAACCAAACGTTGGCCCCGGTTGAATCCGTCGCGCTGGCGGCCGCCCAACGCGCCCCTGGGAGGTTCGCTGTGGAGCCAGTGCCCTTCGTGCCATAAGCGCCTGGCTGGTTACCAGTTTGCGAACCGCCTCGCCAGACCCACTGGCCTGTGAAGGTGCCAGCATTGACGGAAGTGCCGGCAGGAACTGGACTCGGCGGAGTGCCCGGAATCCACTCCCAAACGTCATTGAGAAGGGCGTCCTCGGGAACTCCCTTTGCATCCATACTCGGGCCCTGACCGCCAAACATCCAAAGGTTACCGGGTTGGTTGGGGCCGGTTGGTTGCGTCCAGGTGGTCATACCCCAGCGAGAGCCGGGAAATGCCGGACTTGCCGTGTATGCACTCTCGACGTTTTCATCAATCAGATTGGCGATATTCACCTGCCAATCGCCGGCTTTGTTCGTAAAGGTAGGAAGATTGGCGGGAACCCAACCTGTGCCGTCGTTGACCCAAAGATCGTTCAGTAAAGCGGCAGGTTGTTTGCCAATGGGAGAGGGGTAAGGGAAGCCATTTCCGCCGAAGAGCCACTTTCTCCCCAACCCATCCGTCCAAGTCCCGGCAAAATCCCTTCCGCCTGGCGTGCCGAGATTCTGAGGATACTGGGAATCCGAAGGAAACAGCGGCATGGTTACCGAAGCGTACTGATTTGCCGAATTCGTGGTGGGAATATACCAGGTTTCCCAATTCCAATCATTGTGCTGGCAATCAACCACTACCGTATTGATATTAGCGGTAGTTATGCCCGTATAAAAGAAGTCGTTGCAGGCCTGCGGCTTGTTGCTTGTCGGCGAAATAAATGTCTGGACATTGTAAATGCCACCATATGTCACCGGAATGGGGAACGTAAACACGGTATCGCCGGTAACGAAAAGATCGTCGCCCGCATTGTCTTGCAATTCGAGGGTGTCACCCGGCCCGACAACCATGCCCACGACCGAACCTCCAATGGTGAAGGAAGGTTGCGAGCAAGAAACCTGAATGTTCGTGACATTCCCGCTCACGGTGCCCGTGCCGTTGGAGACAAAGCAAGCTTGCGTCGGGTTGGTTGGCTGAGTCAGGACGGTCACAGCATACGCGGAGCCAGGGGTAACCGGCGCCGAAAACGTGAAGGTCAGACTTCCCGTCCCGGAAACATTGAACGTGTTGCCCCCATTATTTTGCAGGGCCAACCCGCCTCCAATTAGCCCGGTAATCGAACCGCCGATCGTCAGGCCCTGGCCGCAATTAATTTGCACGTTGTTAATATTAGTAGTGGCGGCGCCCGAACCGTTCGCCACGGTGCAATTCTGTGTGGGGGTGGAAGGCTGCGTTTTGATCGTCACCGCATAAGCCCCGCTCACCGGAGTCTTGAAGGTGAAAGCGCCGTTTGCATTAATGGGGAGGTCGTCACCGGCATTGTCCTCGAGCACCATCCCAGTTCCCAGAAGGCCGATGACCGTGCCGGCAATTGTTTGTGTCGGCGTTGATCCGGATCCCGAACCGGATCCTGAGCCGGATCCAGATCCAGACGAGGATCCACCGATGCCACCGAGGCTGTTCACCCGGCAGGCAGAAAGCAACAGTGAGAGACAAACGAGCACATAAAGCGGAAACTGTTTGAGCGGCGACTTCATCATTGCTCTAGCTCCTTCACGCTTTGAGGAATTTCCCTCGCATTTGGCCGTTCCACACCCAGACCCTGTTTTCAAGGTCTTTCGTTTTCTTCCCCCGGGCGTCGTTCGGGAATTTGTGACTCTATGAATCGCAGGGAAGACTTGCAGTCCGCGTCAAGAATCAACCCCGGTTGAATCGTGAGACTAGAAAACCCCGGAAAACCAAGTGCTACGCGTAAAGTCCCAAAACTTCCGGCAAAGCACAGCTGTAGCGCTTGTTTTCTCTTAATTTCCGCCCAATCAAGGTGCAAGTCTTGCACCATGAATGGCCATCGCGTATGTGTCTGATTACAAAGCGCTACACGGGTTGCGGAGGAGACCGGTGTCCCAATACGGGCAGGGGGGTGGGTGAAAAGGTTACAAAATAAGCTACTTACAGCATTCCCGCTTTGGGCACCAGCTTAGTGGTTGAGTAATGTGGCGGAAGAATAACAGCTAAGTTATTTATTTCCAATAATAGGAGAAACGGTGAATCCTGGCAGCGTTCGACTTCCCATCCGGATTCCATAACCTAATCTAAGACCTGAAGGAATTTTGGCAGGTTCTCGGTCGAAATGTACACAAAACCACAATAGCGGGGGTAGTTGGATCCCTCCGTCAGCCTAGGGCGCCATGTACAGCGGGCGGTCCAGCACGAGATCGAGCTTAGTGCCCTTGGGCAAATCCAATTCCTGGCCAATGCCGGAAGAGGCCACGAACCCGGCTACCCCGCCAGCCGCCGCGCCAATCGCGGCCCCTTTGCCGCCGTGAGCTGCGGCTCCCGCGGCAGCGCCGATCGCCGCGCCCGTGGCTGCGGCTTCCAGGTCTCGCGTCCCTTTGCTGGTGCGCGCCTCGATCTCTCCCTCTTTGCTTTCGCCGGGGCGCACGGCAAAATCTCCAGGAACGCTTGAGACTTCCGCCACCAGGGGCAAGCGGCCGTGGTGGGTGTCGATGTCGTCAAACGTCAGCCACAGGCGTGCGCGGCCGGTTAGCCCGCCTGGCTCGATCCGGGTGATGTGCCCGCGAATTTTTGCTCCCGGGGGAAGGATGCTGCCACCTGTGGTTTGCAGCGGATCGAGTGTCGTGGCTCGAAATTTCTTGTTTACGGGGTTCTTACCGGAATTCAATTCGTCATCTAGGCGAACCAGAAAATGCGTTCCGTTGGGGACCAGATTGGCGACTGCGGTCGGGACCGTATCCTCGCCCTGCGCCGCCAACTCGGATTCGGTGCACACAAACAGGCCAAGCGACATCGCCAGGACAGCACCGCCCAGCGCCAACGATTTGAATTTCGTCCGCATGTGACTCCTCCGGCCAATTCGGGCCCTTGAACTCCATGGCCGCATGACCCTGAATTTTTCCAGACTCGCACCCGGATCAGAAGCCTCCACTGGTTTGAGGCCTGCAAGTCAGATGACGCCAAAGGCTTGCGGGTGGCCCGCGAGAAATCCATCTCTTGAAGTGGCCCTGCTTGCGGATGGGATCCAGGCCTTGCCATTCGCGTGTACAAGACGGAAAAAATTGTTGTGGGCGATTTTGGGAATATATAATGGCGGCGGCTCGTTGGCTCAGGATGGTACAGATGGGCCGGCGATTGCGGATTCTGCGTGCCGAGTTAAGCGGTCAAGGCAATGGTTCGGCTACCGGAATGTTTGCTGGTTTTGTGCTGTTCAAGGTCACCGTGGAGGTTCACGTTCATGATGCGACTGCTGTTGAGGGCTGGGACGATCGTCACGCTGGGGCTGGTCTTGCTGCCGTCGGCTTTCGCCCGTACCCCGGCGAAACGCAAACACGCAAGACCCGCGGACGCCAATGATTCGGCTGTGACGTCTCCGGCAAACGCGGGGACGGAAGTCCCGCCAACTCCCGCGGCGCCCGCACCTGCGGCTCAGACTGCGAGCAAGAAAAAAGCGGATGCGGACTTGGCCGATTCCAAACCCGTGCCGAAATTTCTCCCCATGCTGGCGACCACCGGCACTATCGGCCTGTTCACGGTGGAAACGGCCGACACGCTGCCAAAGGGCGGTTTTGCATTTTCCGCTTTTGGAAATAAGTTCGGGCGAACGCCGGGAAGCATCACCATTTTCCAACTGGGCCTGGATCTGAGCTACGGCGTGACCGACCGCATCAATTTGTATGCTTCCTTCGACCCGTATCAACATGCCCATATCGGAAATGGCAGCCAGTTGAGCCTGTCGCCACTGAACAGCTTGAACCCGACTTACCTGACGACTATTTTCCCGATAATTCCATCCACCGGCACGCCCGGCTCCGTCGAGGATTATCCGTTCGCCGCCAATAATGGCGGCGGGATCGGCCCCGTCACTCTGGGATTTAAATTTGCATTTCTATCCGAGCGATTGGGAGATCCCTTCAGCCTTTCTGTTCGCAATGATTTGATCATTTCGACGCGATCGAACATCCCGAAATTGCTCGCGAATGGAACGCTTGGAAGCCCGCTCAGCGATTTGGTTTCCATGGCCGTCAGCAAGAAGTGGAGCAACGTGATGACGACCACGTTGAACCTGGGTTATCTGCGAACCACCAGCCCGAGAGACTTCATGCACCAGCAGGCCTTCCTGATGGCCGATCAGTTCAGGACCTCCGCGGGTTTTCTTCTCTTTCCGGAAAGCCGTTTCCAGCCCATGAGCGAGTATTCCGCTGTTTTCTTTAGCGGCGGCACTCCGGACACCACCTTCGGCGCCCGCGATCCTGTCGATGAGGTTGTGGGTCTCCGGATGTATCCGTGGAAGTACCTCGCGATGGACGTCGGCTACCGGGCCATGTTGAATTTGAAGCAGCTGAACGATCGCCATGGATTTGTGATCAAGCTTGGCACGGCGTACTGGCCTGAAAAAGCGCCGCCACCGCCCAATCACCCGCCCACGGTTTTGCTTTCCGCGGATAGGAACATGGTGTATGAGGGCTCCGGCGATGCGGTCGGGCTGACCGCGACGGCTTCCGATCCGGACAACGATCCGCTCACCTACACATGGTCCAGCACATGCGGCCATATTGATGGCGACGGGCCTCATGTACGTTGGCTCTCCGCCGGCACCCCCGTGGGAGCCTGCACAACGACGGTAAAAGTGGACGACGCGCACGGCGGCTTCGCAAGCGTCTCCACGGAAACTCTCGTGCAAGTGAAACCCAATCATCCGCCTACCATCAACTGCTCGGCGGACCGCTCCTCGGTCTTCGCCGGCGAGCGCGTGCACATCACCACCAACGCCAGCGATCCCGACGGCGATCCGCTGACTTACACTTGGCGCGCCAACGCCGGACAGGTTGTGGGCAACGGCGCCGCAGTGGACTTTGACACCACGGGTCTGGCTCCCGGCACCTACAGCGTCACCGTGCGAGTCGAGGATGGCAAAGGCGGCGCGGCTGATTGCTCGTCCACGATCGACGTGAAGCCCGTGCCTCCGCCGCCGCAGGCAAGCAAGATCAGCGATTGCGCCTTCGGCAAACCGCTCAGCACGCGCATCGACAACGTCTGCAAGCGCATCCTCGATGACGTGGCCCTGCGCCTGCAAAGCGAGCCGCGCGCTTCGGCCGTCATCATCGGCTATTCCGATCCGAAGGAAGCCAAGCCCGATAAAATCGGAGGAGACCGCGCCACCAACGCCGTGAAATACCTCGGCGAAAAAGGCATCGACGCCTCGCGCATCACGACGCGCACCGGTGCCGGCCAGGCCGGGGCCACCAACAACCGCCGCATCGACGTCATCTGGGTTCCCGAGGGCGCCACGTACTAGCCCCCGCCGGATCCAGCAATCTCCGGGCCCCGCGCCGTTCCGCCGCCGCGGAAGGTGTGGGGCCCATTTTCTTTTTGGCGAAGTAGAGCCTTGTGCTTGCCGCATGATGCAGATTTCCCCGTTGTGCGTCAGAGCAGGAAAGTTCAATATTCAGCAATGCGCAGGTCTTTCATTCCGGCGTGTCTCTTGCTAGCCGCAGCGGCCGCGCAGGCGCAGACGTGGAAACCGCTTGGCCCTCCGGGAGGAGATGTTCGCGCGCTCGCTACCGATTCCGCGCATTCCGGGCGTGTTTTTCTTGGCACCGCTGATGGCCACGTTTTCGGCTCCGCGGATTCCGGCGCACATTGGACGCTGCTGGGGCGCGCAAGTGAGCGCCTCGATGCCGTGATCACCGCGATTGTCGTGGACCCGCGCGATTCGCAAGTACTGTTTGCGTCGTCCTGGACGCGCGACTCGGTCGCGGGGGGCGGGGTATTTCGCAGCGCGGACGGCGGCAAGACCTGGACCGAGGCGGGCCTTGCCGGACAGGCCGTGCGTGCACTGGGCATGGCGCCCTCCGATCCCAACGTGCTTGTGGCCGGGACGCTGGACGGCGTGTACCGCTCGGTTGATGGATCGAAATCGTGGGAGCGAATTTCTCCCGAGCATCACGAGGAACTCCGCAATCTGGATTCGCTGGCCATCGATCCGCGCGATCCGCGGACCATTTATGCCGGAACGTTTCATCTCCCCTGGAAAACCACCGATGGCGGGCACACCTGGCGTCCCATTCATGATGGCATGATCGATGACTCGGACGTAATGAGCCTTTTGATCGACAGTCCCCATCCCGGGCGCCTCTACGCCAGCGCCTGTTCGGGGATCTACCGCAGCGATGATGGCGCCGCGCAATGGAGAAAGATCCAGGGCATTCCCTACACCGCGCGCCGCACCTACGCGATCATCGAGGATCCCTCGAATCCGGACCGCGTGTATGCCGCGACTTCGGAAGGACTGTGGAAGACGGAAGATGCCGGAAAAGACTGGCGGCGAACCACCCCCGAGACCTGGGTGGTGAACACCGTGGCGGTCGCCGCGGGCCATCCTGGGCGCGTACTGATCGGCACCGAGGAGTTTGGGATGCTCGCGAGCGACGATTCCGGCGAGCATTTTCAGGATGCCAACGACGGATTTTTTCACCGGCAAATTCTGGCCCTTGCAGCCGACGAGGCGCATCCGGGACGCATCCTGGCCGTGCTGGCACATGCCCCGGAACCAGTCCTTGTCACCGACGATGACGGCAAGTCCTGGAAGCCTCTCGCGCCGGGCTTGCAGACAGGGCAGGTCCTTCGTGTGTATGCGTCGCCGGAGGGCTGGTGGATGTCACTGGCCGGCGGCGGACTGATGAAATATGACGTCCAACGCAAGGCCTGGGCGCGCGCCGGATCGTCCGTCAAAGAGGCCGCAGGCGGTTCGGTGACGTCATTTGCGCGTGCTTCCGGTGGCCCGCGCAACGGGATAGCGGGCGGGCAGAATCTTCAGCAGATTGTCAACGAAATGGCCTTCAGCTCGAACGCGTGGTATGCGGCTACGGACGCGGGATTGTACTGGTCCTCGGATCGAGGCAGAACCTGGACCCCGAAACCCATAGGGCCGCTCACCACGCTGCCGGTGCAATCCGTGCGCGTTTCACCGGACGGAGAAAGGATCTGGGTGGTGTCGTTGCGGGGGCTTGTATTTTCCATGGACGGCGGGAAGTCATGGTCCTGGCATGACTTACCGCTAAGCTCCGGCGGGACCCTTTCCCTGGAATTGGACCGTGACGACCCAAGCACGATGATCGCAAGGGCGCACAATGGGCTTTATATTTCGCGCGACGCCGGGAGCACCTGGCAGCAGGCCGGGGCGGGCCTGCCCGCGACGCCGGTGCAGGATTTTGCGGCCTCCGAAGGTGTTTTTCTGGCGTCCATGCGCACCGGCGGGCTGTACGTCTCGTCTGACGCCGGCCGGACGTGGACGCGCCTGGCTGGCACGCTGGGCGAGGGCTTCTTCCCGGCGATCCTGCGGGAAGGCCATGCCGGAGTCATCTTCGCTGCCTCCGCCACAGAGGGGCTATATTCGATCCAGTGGAGCAATTCCGCGTCAGCCGGGACAAATGCTGCGGGCGCGAACGGCGCCGCGAGCTCCAAAATGTCACGTAATGTTCCAAATTGAACCGCAAGCGATTCCCATTCTTGCTTTACACTGCGCGGGAAGGACTTCCCTGTTTTGAACCATGAAACCGCTTGCATAATTTCCCGATTCGGCAATAGAATCACCCTCCAATAGATTGCGCGTGTCACGATAAGTGACTGTTCGCCGCAGGGTTATAGTTATCTCCTGATTTGGCACACGCGTTGCTCCTAAATTGAGAAGAGGCGTCCAGCCATGCAAACCGAAACTCGTATTGAACCATTCGCACCACGAACCTCAACGCTCACGCTGCTCGTCGTGGACGACGAAAGCAGCACGCGCGATCTCTGCAAGGACGTCGCCACCGACGCGGGGTTCCACGTTCTCTCGGCGACCACCACGGGGGAGGCACTGGAAATTCTGGACCAGCGCGCGATCGACATCGTGATCACCGACCTGCAGGTGCCGCAAATCGGCGGGCTGGAATTGCTGAAAAAAATCCGCGCCGATTATCCGGAATGCGCGGTCATCATGCTGACGCAATACGGGACCATCAAGACGGCCATCGAGGCCACCAAGCTGGGCGCGGCCGACTACATCACCAAGCCGTTTCACGTCGAGGAATTGCGCACCAAGCTGGATCGCATATCGCACTCCATCGAAACCGATCAGGAAAACCGCCTGCTGCGCGAGCAGCTGAAAAGCCGCCCGGGCTTCGGCAGCTTTATCGGCGTCTCCCCGAAGATGCAACGCGTATACAAGCTGATTCAGAAAGTGGCGCAGCACAATTACCCGGTCCTGATCCTGGGAGAAAGCGGCACGGGCAAGGAACTGGTGGCGCGTTCCATCCATTTTTCCGGCGCGCGCAAGAATAAAGTATTTGCTCCGGTGGACTGCTCCTCGCTGGTTCCCACGCTGATCGAATCCGAGCTGTTCGGCTACGTCAAGGGAGCGTTCACCGGAGCGCAGCATTCCAAGCAGGGATTGTTCGAATCGGCCGGAGACGGAACGCTGTTTCTGGACGAGATCGGCGAACTCCCGATCGATCTGCAATCCAAGCTGTTGCGCGCGCTGCAAGAGCGCGAAATCAAACCGGTGGGTTCGAACGAACGCGTGGGCATCCGCGCGCGCGTGATTGCCGCAACCAACCGGGACCTGGAGGCCGCCATTCGAACCGGCGAATTCCGCCAGGACCTCTATTTCCGCCTGAACGTGGTGCAGATCAAGCTGCCGCCGCTGCGCGAACGCAAGGCGGACGTTCCGCTGTTGGTCAGCGCGTTCCTGGAAAAATTCAGCGATCCGGCGCGACCCATTCACTCGCTTTCCGATGACGCCATGCGCCGGATCATGGCCTACGACTGGCCGGGAAACATCCGCGAACTGGAAAACGCCATCGAGCGGGCGGTGGCCCTGGGTTCCGGGCCAATTTTGCATGTCGGCGACCTACCGTCCAACCTGCAGTATACTTCGGCCGAGAAACTTCCCGACGTCGATGAACTGGTTCCGCTGGAAGCGCTAGAACGGCGCGCGATTTTCCGCGCGTTGCGGGAAACTTCGGGAGACAAGCTGGCGGCGGCGCGCCTGCTGGGAATTGGAAAGACCACACTGTACCGGAAGCTCAAGCAGTATGAATCGGGGCGTCCGGCGGCGTGAGCCGGGCGTGTGCGCGCGACAATCGATGGAGCGTTCGCGCGTTTGCGAGACTGCGGCTTGCCGGGAATCTCCAGGAAGTCAGTTTGAAAGCCGCTTGAACGGGAAATCCGCGTCCTTCATAAAAGAAGATGTGAAGGATGTGCCACCCGAAATTGCAAATCCTCTTCGAAGAATGCCCCACCCGCCACCTCCATCCATTCAACCGGGGTTATGATTCGGTTCCGCAGGCACCAGATGCTTGTCTGCCGGGGCTGACCATGGCGCGGCGGTTGATTGGCTTTTCGATGCCGGCGCGTTCTAACCCAGGATCGCGCATCGCACGGCCTGGCATTGCGACGCTGTGTTTTCCCCGCAAAAACAGGCTCTTCGGAAGCGGTATGCGCCATTGTCACGATTTTCCCATCCGGGAAAGTCGCATTGCCGGAGTATCGGGATGGGAAATCGATGGCGACGCGCCGTCCCCCTCACCTTCTCTATCCCACTAATTTAGAGTGATTTACATAACCTCTCCCATTGGCCACTGCGATGCATTACCCACTGCAGGAGATTTGCCATGATCCGTCACCTGTTCTTCCAAAACTACGACTTGATTTACAAGGCTGTGGCCGCACTGTTCACGATAGGCGCGGCGGGATTCCTAGCCTACCTGGTTCTGCAGGTTCGGTGGTAGGGGTCCGGTGGCCACATCCGGCTGGTTGCGAAAATGGAAGGGGGCGCGATCCGCGGAGGATCACGCGAGTGCGCTGGTGCGCGCGGCCACGGGGGGAGATTCCCTGGACCTGCTGCTTGACTTAGGCGTGCAGGCGCTGCTGGCAGCGGCGGATGCGGACCGGGCCGGGCTGTGGCTTGCAGGGGACCGGCAGGGGGAATCGAGACGGGGCCGCGTGTTGGAGCGATCGCCGGGTCCCATCCCGGAACACTGGAAGCATCTGGATATATCGACGCCGTTCCTCCGGGCGGCGCTCGATAGCTCGGAACCTCTGCGGGTGGAAATCGGGCCCAATGAAACGATGCCGCACCTGGGGCCGCTGGCGGGGATGCGCACGGCGATCTGGATCCCGCTGCGGACCAGGAACCATACATTCGGATTGGCCATGGCGGCGCATGTCCGGCATGCCGCGCATACGGATCTGGAGGCGTTGCGGGCGCGCGCCGATGAGATTGCCCTGGCGGTCAGGCACCAGCGCGACTCGCGGCAGATGGAGCTTGCTTCGGAAGAGATTCGTGCGCAGACGCGGCTTTCGCGGGCGATTTTGTGTGGCGTATCGGCCGATTTCATTATTCCGCAGATCGCGCACACGGCTCGGCACCACCTGCGAGCGGAATTCATCGCCGTGGGACGCGGAAGCGAGCCTCCGGTATCGGGCGAAGGCTGGGACGGGCCCGTCGAATGGGCGACGGCGATCCGCCAGGGACCGCTGCTCGATCTGTGGCGAAAGGCCTATGAATCCGGGCAATCGTGCGAGATCGCCGGGGATTCGATTCCGGCGCGGTCCGGCTCGCTGCTGGACTCTTCACACACGGCGCTTGAGCGCGTGGTGGCCATTCCCATCGAAGTCCGCAACCGCCCCGGGGGCGTCCTGATGGCAGGGCTCGAAGCTTCCGAAGGCTCTCCGGAAGACATTTCCAGACTCGAGCCCTACGCCCTGCTGGGCGCTTGCGCGCTGGATCAGGAAATTGTGCGGGGGGAGCGGACGTCGTTCAAGAAATTGCTGCGGAAAATGACCGAGGACAGCGGCGAGTGTCTGGTGGCCGTCGATGCCGGCGGGTTGGTGCGCGAAACCAGCCCGGCCGGCGCCGCACTGCTGTTCCCGCAACGCAGGCGCCGGGAGGAAACCCTGTTCGAGGATCTGTTTTCTCCGGATGCGCGCGATGCGGTGGCTGAATGGCGCCACCGGCTGGCTTCGGCCGACTCCGGGGAGGAATCGAGGCAAGAGCAGCCTCCCGCGGCGCTGGAGGCCCCGCTCGAGCAAGGCGGCGTGGTCCGGCTGCATCTGCGTGCCCAGATTGAAGGATTCGGAGGCGAGCCGAACCGGTGGGTGATCGCGCTGGAGGACCGGGAGACGCGGCAGGCCCAAGTAGACACGGAAACGCGGCTGGAAACCGAAATCGCCGGACTGCTGGATTCCATCGAATCCGGGGTATTGGTGCTGGATGAATCGGGAAACATCCGCCTGGTGAGCGACCGGCTGGCAGCCATCCTGGGATTTGAAACCCGCCGCCTGCAGGAAATGGGAAACATCGAATCGTTGATCGACCACGTGGTCGGGCAGTTCAGCCGACCGGCGGAAACGGCGGCGCGGTGGCGCGAGCATGTGCGCGCCGGCAACGAATCGAGCTGGGAGGAATTCGAGCTGACGTGCCCTTCGCGCAAGATCGTGGAGCGGTTTGCGAAACCCCTGTACGGCCCTGATGGAGCGCGCCTCGGGTGGCTCGAGGTCTACCGCGACATCACCGGACAGCGGCTGATTCAGTCCAAGCTGCTGCAAACGGAAAAAATGGCCGCGCTCGGACAGCTCGTTTCCGGAATCGCGCACGAACTCAACAATCCTCTCACCAGCATTCAGGGCTACGCGCAGATTCTGCTGGGGCGGCGCGGCGCTTCCGAACGCGCCGCCGACGCCCGGCGAATTTCGCTGGAAGCCGAGCGCGCCACGCGCATCGTCAAGAACCTTCTGTTGTTTTCGCGCGAGACCAAACCGGAGCGCCGCGCCGTCAATCTGAACGAAGTGATCGAGCGGACGCTTTCGCTTCGATCGTACGAATTGAAACTGGAAAACATCGACGTGGAACTCGCACTCGATCCCGGCTTGCCGAATACCCTGGCCGATGCGGCGCAACTCCAGCAGGTGGTCCTCAATCTGGTGGTCAACGCCGAACAAGCGATCGCGCTGGAGCGCGGGGAAGATTCCCGGCGCGGTCACATACAGCTTCGCACGCGGCGCCTGCCGGGCGACCGCATTTCCATGGAAGTGTCCGATGACGGTCCGGGAATATCGCCCGAAGTGGTCTCGCGGATTTTCGACCCGTTTTTTACCACCAAGCCGGTGGGCGTGGGCACCGGCCTAGGGCTTTCCATCGTGTACGGCATCATTCAGGAACACGGAGGAGAAGTCAGCGTAGAAAGCCATCCGAGCCAGGGAGCCATTCTCACTGTTGAGCTTCCGGCGTTGCCGGTAACCGGCTTTGATTTCGCGGCCGCCGCAGAGCCCTCCATCGCGCCGCACACGGCCAGAATTTTTCCGATGTCGCCCCCGGGCCGTCCGGCGGCGCGGGCCGAACGCATCCTGGTGGTGGAAGACGAACCGACCGTGGCGCAACTGATCGCCGACGTGATGACCGAAGAGGGTCACGTGGTCGAGACGCTGCTGGACAGCCGCGAGGCGCTGGCTCGCCTCGAGGAAACGAACTACGACCTGGTCATCTGCGATTTGAAAATGCCGCACCTGGACGGGCCGGGAATTTATCGCGCGCTGGTGCAGCGCGGGAATCCGGCGCAGCACCGGATTTTGTTTGTCACCGGCGACACCATGAGCCCGCGCACCACCGAGTTTCTGAAGTCCAGCGGCCTGCCCTATCTGGCCAAGCCGTTTCTGGTGGAAGAATTGAACGAGGCGGTGCGCCACGCGCTTGCCGCCGCGCCGGCCGGCGATCAGACCGCCGCCCGGCAGGATTGGCCGCGTGCCATTGCGAGGGAACAATGAATTCCGTGAGACGTACGATTTTCATGATCAGCGCCGATGCAACGACGGCGCAGGCGTGCATCGATGAGCTTGCCGCTTTCGGCGAACGCTACCGCACACAGCTGGCGAATTCGGTGGAAAAGGCGCGCAAGGCGTTCGGGAAAATGCCGCCCTCGATCATATTCCTGGATCAATCCGCGATCGATACCCAGCATAGCGACGAATCCCTGGCGTCGGCCGTCGCCGCGCTGGCGGAAATCGCTCCCGTAGTGGTGGCCGGGACGCCGGAACGGCAAGGCGACCTGGCGTTCCTGATCACCGCGGGCGCGGTGGATTTTGTGGCGCGCACGGGCAATTTCTTGCCCATCGTCGCGGGCATGCTGGACCGCCGCGTGCGCATGGCCGAGCGCGTCGCCGGAATGGTGCAGTTCCCGCACGACGAATTGGCGGGCGATTTCGGGGAAATTCTCCGCCACGAAGTGAACAATCCGCTGACCGGAATTCTTGGCAACACCGAACTTCTACTCGCGCGGCGCGACCGCCTGCCGCCCGGCGCCATCGAGCGCCTGCAAACGATCGCCGAGCTGGCCGTGCGCCTGCGCGAAACCGTGCGGCGCCTGTCCAATGCCTGGGAGGAACGGCACGAGCATGCAAGGCCGGCGTGAGCATGAGGCAAAGAAGAAACCGGATTGGGCGCACACACTCCTCCTTGCTTCTTTACCTCCCTGCCTCTTTGCCCCTTGCTTCAAGTCCTGAACAGCACGTCTTCGCTTTGAAAAAGTTTTACGGCGATGGCAATCGCGGCAGCGGCGTAGACGCTGGAGGACACGAAAATCAGCGCGATGTAATTCCAGTGATAGGTGCCGGTGATGATTTCCTTGCTGACCAGGCTGGTGTTGAGGACCGGCACGAGCGCCAGTTTGGCATTGAGATCAACGCCGGGGATCATCGCGGCCACCGCAGGCAGGACCACGACGATCATGAGCGGTGAAAGGTAGCTCTGGGCTTCCTTGAAACTTTTCGCGAAAAGAGAAATTGCCAGCAGGGCCGCGGAAAAAAATACCGCGAGAGGAAAAACGACGAGAAAAATGGATGCGACTGCTTTTCCCGAGATGGTGATTTGCATGGCGGTATCGGCGGCTCCATGCGCCACGCCGAGCAGCAGTTTCTTTCCCGCCCCGAAGGAAACGGCCATCGAGGAGAGAGCCAGCACCGCGGTCGCCACCGAAGCGGTGAGAACCATCAGGAATTTTCCGAGGACCAGATGGGTGCGTGAAATCGGGCTGCACAGGATCGTTTCGATCGTGCCGCGTTCCTTTTCGCCCGCGGTCAGGTCCATGGCCGGATACATCGCGCCGGTCAGGCACAGCAAGATGACGAAATAGGGGACCAGCCCGCCCAAGACCGCTCCGCCTACCTTTTCGGGAGGGGCCACATTCTGCTCCTTGATGGTGAACGGCTGGATCAGGCTTTCGGGGAGCTGGCGCGCCCGCAGATTTTGCTGGACGGTCTGGTCCCGCAAGTCGCGAAAGAATTTTTGCAGGCGGTCCGCGCCGAAACCCGATTTTATTTCTCCTTCGTACATGTAGATCTTCACGGTCATGGGCTCGCCGGCCGCGAGCTTCGCGTCGAAACCTTCGGGGATATCGACGGCGGCGCGAATCTGCTTGTTGGAAATTTCCTCGGCGTAATCGGGTTTTTCGGGAACGATGTTCACCTGCTTTAGTTGTTCGAGCTGCTTTCGCACGTTGGGCGAATCGTGTCCGCCGAGGATCATCACCTTCGGAACTTCTTCCATGGCCCGGCCCACCTGGCTCACCAGGACGCCTCCGATCCCGATGGTCAGCAGGGGCATCACGAAGATGGGGACGACGATCATGGAGATCACGGTCCGGCGATCGCGCAGCGAATCGATGAGTTCCTTGCGGTAGACGATGCCGATGTTGCGGAGGCTCATGACTCCACGACCTTCACGAAGATATCCTCCAGATCCTGCAGGGCGAACCTGCGGCGCAGTTCGGCGAGAGTGCCTTCGGCCATTAGCTTGCCGTTGTGGATGATGCCGATATGGTCGCACAGCTTTTCGACTTCACTCATCACGTGGGTGGAAAAGATGACGGTCTTGCCGGCGTCGCGGCACTCGCGGATGAATCCGGCGATGGTGCGCGCGGCCATGACGTCCAGGCCCACGGTGGGTTCGTCGAAGATCATCACCGAGGGATCGTGCACCAATGTGCGGGCAATGGAAACTTTTTGTTTCATTCCGGTGGAAAGCTTGTCGCAGCGTCGGTCGCGAAACTCGTTCATTTCCAGGCGCTCAAAAATGGTGTCGATTCGGCAGCGAAGGGAGGATTCATCCATGCCGTGCAGGCGGCCGAAATACTGCACCATCTCGAAGGCGGAGAGACGACCGTACAGGGCGGTGGCGGTGGAAAGAAAGCCAACGCACGCGCGGACTTTTTCGGGTTCCTTGTTGACGTCGTGGCCGGCGACGATGGCGGTTCCTTCGGTGGGCGCGAGAATCGTGGCCAGCATGCGCAGTGTGGTGGTCTTGCCCGCGCCGTTGGCGCCCAGTAGACCGTAAATCTCGCCGGGCCGGCATGTGAAACTAATC
The DNA here is from genome assembly GCA_020073485.1 of Terriglobia bacterium. Classification (GTDB taxonomy): domain Bacteria; phylum Acidobacteriota; class Terriglobia; order Acidiferrales; family UBA7541; genus Palsa-360. The sequence continues at coordinate 71,741 of JAIQFB010000009.1, forward strand.
CCGTCCACGGCCGGAAGCGTGCCGCGCTTTTTGTCCCGGAACCTCTTTACCAGATGTTGCGCTTCAATCATTCCGTCTCATTTTCCGGATTGCGCTGCATGCCCGGGCGCGACCGCGCCGCCAAAACCGGTATCGGTTTGGCGCAGATTGTAGCCGAACGGAAGACGGAATGGCACACAGCAGGAATGAAATTCGAGGCGCGAAGCCCGAGCCTAGCCCTTGTGGCAGTTGGGGCACTGCTTGGCGTCGAAATTTTCCGGCGTAACACGAAACATGTTGTTACACTGGATGCAAACGCGATGCAGAACGGGCTGCCCAGGCGTCGGAGCTTCCAGTTTGTGAGCATGAGGCTGCGTCGGTGCAGGTTCATTTGCCATGGGGAAATTCTAGCACAGCAGCAGGCAACTCGACAGGAGTGGCACGCACCGGGTATCCAGTTGGCAGCATCCTGCGTGGGGATTGGCGCATCCTAGAGGGTGTAGTCGGAGGTGAGGGTTGCCTCGCTCGTTTGCTGCCCGAAACTTTGTTAAAATGCCGCGTTTTAACCCGGCCGGCAGGACGTGGCAGAGCCGGACGTGACCTGTACTTTTACGCTGCACCTCCCGGCATGACCGGGAAGCACGGACCGCAATAGCCGGGTGCAGGCTGTACTTTTACGCTGAACGTTTATCCTGGGTCCTTCAAGCGAAGAACATCAAGGGAAGCGTGCGGCCCGCCGGAGCGAGGATGAAACGATGTCGGCACTAGCGCGAAGACTGTGGATCGGTGTGGTCGCGGCGCTCGCATTGACCGGCGTGCTGGTCTTCGTGAGCGGCCGGGGATCGACGGCGCGCGTGGCGGTTGCGGACGTGGTGCGCGAGAATTTGAGCTCGATGGTATCCAGCAACGGAAAAGTGGAGCCTGTTTCGCCGGCATCGTTTCGCGCCGGGTTTCCCGCGTTTGTCGAGCGCGTGTACGCGGTCGAAGGCCAGCAGGTAAAGCGGGGGCAATTGCTGTACTCGCTGGACGACACGGAAACTCGCGCGCAACTTGCCGAGGCCCGCGCCGAATTGGCCTCCGAGGAAGACGCTTTGCGCGTGGCCAAGGCAGGCGGGCAGGCGAGCCAGTTGGCCAAAGCCGCGGCGGAGTTGGAAAAAGCAAAGGCGTCACGGGATCAATTGCGGCGCGATAACGACGCGCTCACAAAACTGGTGGCGGACAAGGCCGCAACTCCGCAGGAACTGGAGCAGAATCGAGTGGCGCTGGCGCAGGCCGAAGCCGAGGTGCAGTCGCTGGAAAAGGTAAAGCAAGCCGCGGAAAAGCAAGCACAACTGGACGAGGGCCGCGTTGCGCTGCTGGTGGAGCACGCCCGCGCTCAAGTGCAGGACCTGGAAGCGAAAGCCGCCTCGACGCACCGCACATCGCCGCTGGACGGCACGCTGTACTCGCTGCCCATCCGCGCCGGAGATTTCGTGAAGGCCGGCGATCCGCTTGCCGAGCTTGCCGATCTGCATCACGTCCGCATCCGGGCGTTCATCGACGAACCGGAACTCGGACAGATCGCGGTCGGCCAGCCGGTGGAGATTTTGTGGGATGCGCACCCGGACCGCGTGTGGACCGGGCGGACCGAAGTGCTTCCGAAACAGGTGGTGAACCGCGGCACGCGCAGCGTGGGAGAATTGCTTTGCTCGGTCACGAACGACAAGCTGGACCTGCTTCCGAACACGACGGTCGACGTCCGCATCCAGGTGGGCGAGCGCTCGAACGTGCTGGCGGTTCCCCGCGGCGCGGTGTACATCGACGGCAGCAAACGATTCGTATTCCGCGTGGAGAATGACCGCATCAACCGCCGGGACATTCAGGTGGGCGTTGCCAATCCGACGATGATCGAAGTGGTTTCGGGCTTGAATCAGGGAGACGTGGTGGCCTTGCCGGGCGATGTGTCGCTGAAGGAAAACTTGCGGATCCGGGCGGTGCGTCCGGAATGAGCCGACGAATTGCGTTTGCAGTTCTGGCAATTCTCCTGGCCCAAGGGATGCACGCGATGCCCGCCGGCGCGGGCCAGACACCCATGGCCGACGCGCAAAAAGACTACAACGCGGGGCGCTACACCCGCGTGGTGGACGCGCTGGCAAGAGAGGTCGAAAGCGCTCGGGATGACGCTGCCCTGCATTTTCTTCTGGGCCAGAGCTATTACCAGCTGGGGGAATTCCCGCGCGCGATTACCGTCCTGGAACGAGCCGTGCAATTGGCTCCCAAGGAATCCGCTTACCACGACTGGCTGGGCAAAGCGTACGGACGCAAAGCCGAGAGCAGCATGTTTCTGAGTGCGATGGGCTGGGCGCGAAAAACGCATAAGGAATTCGAGATCGCCGTGCAGCTCAACCCCAATAATTTCGAGGCGCAGCGCGATTTAATCCGCTACGAAATGAACGCTCCCGGCATCGTGGACGGCGGCGACGGGAAGGCCCTGAAACATATCGAGGATCTGGAAAAATTGGACAGCCTGGAAGGGCAACTGGCGCGCGGCGAATTCCTGACCACCAAGAAGGAGATGGAAAAAGCCGACGCAGTCTTCCAAAAAATATTGGAATCGAACACCGACCGCATCGGCGTCTACTTCGAGGCGGCGGATTATTACCGCGACCGCCCCAATCCCGAAAAAATGAGCGAGGCGATTGCCGCCGCGGAAAAGGTCGACCCGGAGGACCGCCGGTTGAAATATTACCGGGGCGTCGCCATGGTGCTTGAGGGGAAAAGGCTGAATCAGGCGGAACTCGTGCTGAAATCCTATCTGGCCACGGTTCCGAACAATTCCGATCTTCCACCCCACGCTTCCGCGCGGGAATGGCTCGGCAAACTCTACGAGGGGCAAAAGCGCTACGCCGAAGCGGCGCAGCAGTATCGGCTCTCATTGTCGCTGGACCCGCACAACAAGTCGGTGGAAGAGGCGCTGAAGCGCGTGGAGAAGAAGTAAGACAGGCTTCAGCCTGTCGGGTTTAGTGCCGCTGGAGACGAAAACCGACAGGCTAAAGCCTGTCCTACTGGAGCCCCCGAAGGAATTCGGCCCAATTTCCCCGGCAAGAATTGGCAGGAAACGTGGATTAGACAGCAACCGACATGATGCTGCGAAACGAAACCTGGATGGTGGCGCTGGAGGCCCTGTGGGCCAATAAGATCCGCGCGTTTTTGACCACGCTGGGCGTGATCATCGGCAGCGCGTGCATTGTTCTGGTCGTGACGGTGGCGCTGAGCGGGCGGCGCTACGTCATCGCGCAGATCGAGGGAGTGGGCTCGAACCTGGTCTACGCGCGCCTGGATATCGATCCCAACCGGCCGGCCATGCTCCAGGACGAATTATCGCTGGAGGACATGAACGCCGCGAAAACGGCGATACCGGGCGTGGTGACCGTGGCCGGAACGCGCGGCATGGGCAGCAGCGTGATCGCCGGATCGGTCGAGCACAACGTCAGCCTTGTGGGCGTCACCGAAGGATTTCAGCAGATCCGCAATTTGCTGATTTTGCGCGGCAGGTTCCTGGACACCGACGATGTTTCCGCGCGCAGCAGGGTCTGCCTGATCACCACGCAGCTTGCAAACCTGATGTTTCCCCTGAGCGATCCGATCGGACACAACCTGCGCGTCGGGGAGCTGAGTTTCACCGTCATCGGCGTATTCAAGGAGCGTGTGGAAACCTTCGGTCTTTCCGAAATCCAGGACTACACCGTTCTGATTCCCTTCCCGCTGATGAAATACTATCTGGGCGATACATCCCTCGAGATGCTCTACGTGCAGGCAAGCACTCCCGAAGCAGTGATCCCGACGACGAATCGCCTGGAAGCGCTGCTGCAAAGCCGGCACCCCACGCGCGCGAAATATTCGGTGCAGAACCTCAGCTTGATCCTGGAGGCGGCGCGAAGAATCGCGCTGGCGCTGACCATCGTTCTGGTGCTGATCGGTTTCATCGCGTTGCTGGTGAGCGGCATAGGAATCATGAACATCATGCTGGTGACCGTGCAGGAACGTACCCGGGAGATCGGGATCCGCAAGGCTATCGGGGCGCGGCGCAGTGAAATTCTCCAGCAGTTCCTGCTGGAGGCGTTCCTGATCAGCGGATTCGGATCGGTGTTGGGGATATTGATTGCGGTGGCGATTCCCGTGATGGTGCAGCCGCTGCTGCCGGGGAATCTGCGCGTGCCCGTGCCGTGGCAGTCGGTGGTTCTATCCTTTCTGGTGTCCTGCTCGGTGGGCGTTTTCTTCGGTTATCTGCCGGCGGACCGGGCGGCCAAGCTGCAGCCGACGGAATCGTTGCGGTATGAATGATGGCGAGGATATCCGTGTGCCGTAATTTAATTTTCGCACTCCTTGAAAAAGCAGGTACGGAACAATGAACGAACGAAAAGATGAAGAACGAACCGGACAATTGCGGTGGAGCGGCGGATTTGCGGCCGCTGTTGCGATTTTACTCTTATGTTTTGCGGCGCCGGGCCGCGCGCAAGACGCGGAGAATGCACGAAAATTGACGTTGAAGGAAGCAGTGAATCTGGCCATCGGCAATAGCCGCGACCTCACTCTGGCACGGCTGCAGTATGGAATCGTGCAACGCGAGGCGGGAGTGTCGCGGTCGGTCTTTCGCCCGAATTTGTATACAGGAACCGGCGTGGCGTATACCAACGGATTCCCTTTGCTGGAGGGCGGAGGGGCGCCCGCTATTTTTTCGCTGACCTACAATCAGCAGATCTTCAATCCTCCGCTGAAGGGCGACCAGCGCGCCGCCGAGCAGCGGGCGCAGGGCCAGCAGCTTTCCATTGAAAGCACGCGCGACGCCGTGATGGTGCGCGCGGCGCTGGGGTATCTGGAACTGGCGAAAGTGCGGCACGAGTTGGAACTGATGCGCAGCGAACGGCTGAGCGCGGGGCGCATCCTGGACGCGACGCGCGAGCGCGCCGACGCCGGGCGCGAGCTTCCCGTCGAGGTGACACGCGCGCAGTTGACCACGGCGAGGATCGAGCAGCGCGTTGCGCAACTCGAGGATCGCGACGATTCCCTCTCCGGCGAACTGCGGGACATGATGGGCCTGCCGGAGGACCAGCAGATCGAGGTCACGACCGAGGATTTCCCTCTTGCGGCCGTCGGCGCGACCCAGGACCTTGTCTCCCAGGCCATGGCCAACAATATCGAGCTGAAAGTGGCGGAAACGGAAAAGCGCGCCCGCGAGGAAAAACTCAAGGGCGCGCGCGGCGGCTACTGGCCCACCGTCGGACTGATCGGACAGTACAACGTACTGAGCAAGATCAACAACTACACAGACTTCTTCAACAAGTTTCAACGCAACAACGTCGTCTTCGGCTTGCAGGTGCAGATCCCGATTTTCGCGGGGCACACTTCGCCTTCGGTCGCGTTCGCGCAGGCCGACCTGAATGCCGCGAATCTAGCGGTGCAGAATAAGCGCAGCGAGCTTTCGCTGGATGTCCGCCGGAAGGCCAGGCAAGTCCGCGAGACGGACCTGGGGGGCGAAGTGACGCGCCTGGAACTGCAACTGGCGCAGGAAAATGTGCGGGTCTTGCAGGCGCAGTTCGACCAGGGGCGCGGCAGCCTGAAGGATTTGGAAACAGCGCATCTGGAGGAAAACGACAAATGGCTGGCTTTCCTGGATGCGAATTATGCGCGGCAGCAGGCGGAGCTCGATCTGCTGCGCACGACCGGGCAGATTGCCAAAGTGCTGCAGTAGCGCCGCTCACAGCGGGGATGCGACGATCCTTTCGCTCGCCAAACCACAACGCAGTGCCATGATTTGGAATCGATCGGATTTTGGGAGGTCGGGGCTTGAGCCCCGACGCAAAATCTGATCAGGGATCTTAGCCCCTGAAGTCTCAGGGGCTAAAGCCCTCGATCCAAGCGAGCTTTATCGTCCGAGCTAAAGCTCGGACCACCACGAGCCGAGACTCTCGATCCGAGACCACGTCATTGGCAGGCCGAGCTTGACACTCGAGGGTTGCCGCCGTATCGTCGGGTGCCGAGCACCAAAACCAAATCATGTTGTACTGAATGGAAAAGTAAGTTAGGGCCTATATTCTGGCGGGCATCGCGCCCCGATCCGGCCATGGCGCTCAACGCAACAGCAAGAGTCCGCACAGGATAGGGGCATTGCAATTTCCAGCGTACGAATCCACTAAGGAGTCACCGATGAAAAGACTGATTTTTGTTCTAGGGGTGTTGGGGTTGCTGGCTCTGCTTCCGGCCAGTCCAGCGCATGCGCAGCTCGCCGCACCGAATTCCACGGGCGTGAGCATGGGCCATGTTCATCTGATGGTGCAGGACCTGGATGCCGCCAAGACATTCTGGACGGCGATGGGCGGAGTGCACAGCCAGATGGGCGCGAATGAGATTTTCAAATTCCCTGGCGTGCTGATTCTTCTGCGGAAAAGCGATGCGACACTGCCCAGCGTGGGATCGGTCGTGGGCCATTTTGGGTTTCATGTGCCGGATACCACGGCGGCGCTGGCCAGGTGGAAGGCGGCCGGTTTGAAGACGGAAGTCGGCCAGAACCCGGGCCAGGGATTTGTGTGGACTCCGGATAATTTGACGCGCATTGAAATATTGGAAGACAAGACGCAGACCGCCCCCATCGCGTTCCACCACGTGCATTTTTACGTTGCGGACCCTTCGGGCACCTCGATTCAGGAAATGCAATCGTGGTACGCCAAGATGTTTGGCGCCATCCCGGGGAAGCGCGGCCCGTTCGACGCCGCCGATCTGCCGGGAGTCAACCTCACATTCACGAAATCCGACACGCCGACCGTGCCGACCAAAGGGCGCATGGTGGATCACATCGGATTCGAGATCAAGGACCTCGAGGCCTTTTGCAAAAAGGCCGAGGCCAACGGCGTGAAGTTCGACAGGCCCTTCACCAAGATGCCGGACATGGGCATTTCCCTGGCATTCATGACCGATCCCTGGGGAACGTATATCGAGCTGAATGAGGGGTTGGATAAGAAGTAGGTTGGCGATTTTTTCCCGGCGCTAAGAGTGCCGGCGGTGGCCAGCCCGGGGCAACACCCCGGGTTTCCGATTTCATGAATTGCGGTGCGCCCTGAAGGGGCGTAGGACCCTCCGCCCCTTCAGGGCGGAGGGAAAGGGTTTGGTCCGCCACCCGGGGCGTTGCCCCGGGTTAGTCACCTTCGCGCGGTTGGCGCGACACCTTCTCCCGATTGTATGCAAGAAAATTCCTGCCCAACAATTTGGAGCTAACGCGAAGTATCTCCGCAGCCAGTTCGGTTTGACGGGGTGTGCGAGCCAGCTTAAGCTTGCACATGGCGAGGGGGGAACCATGGCAAAACTGGCGCTGGTCTACGGGATGCGATTATTTCCGGCGGAAGATTTGGGCGAAGTGAGCGAGGCGGTGATTACGCTGAAGGACGGCCGCACTTCGCGAGTCACCATGCACTTAATCGAGGGAAGCAAGGAACAGATCGAGAAAACCCTGGAGCAATCGGTCGAAGCGTTTTTTGAGATGTATCCGGAAATTTAAGTAGGACAGGCTGCCCTTCGCACGCTCAGGGCGAAAAGCCTGTCCTACCTATTTCCGAAATTTTCCGGATCGAAATCCGGCGAATTCGGCGAGGGCACGTCCGAGGAAATCAGCACGACGCTCTGCCCGGTCAGTTCAAACCGTTTCCTGCATTTCCGGCAGGCCACCAATTCATCCACGCGGACCATGTAGGAGCGCGCCAGGGCAAAGCGCTTCTTGTCTTCCTCGCCGGCGCCGCGCGGCAACTCATTTTTCTTGGTGCGCACGATCCAGCGAACCGGATAGCTGTCTTCCTTTCGGCACGCCGGGCACATGAGGGTAATGTTCTTGGTTTCCGGCTTTTCGTTGTAGAACTGGCGCTCGTCCATGATGTCCCTGCTCTTTCCGTTCGGGCTGAGGTTGGGTCGAATCAGCGGCGCACAGAACGCATCGCGGCCGCCTTTCCTTGTATCTTAATTCGCACTTCTGAAATCGCTATTTCAAAGGCCCGCTGGACTGCCCGCGGCTGATTCGATTGTAACAAATTCGTTGCCCGCGTCACGCCATCGGGGAAGCCAATGTTCGAGGGCCGCGACGACGTGCTGGCGGTCGCCGCCCAGGGCGCGATGATCGCCGTCATGCAGCACCACGATGTCCCCGTGCGGCCGGTCCGCGCGCGCGACGCTTGCGAGCCGCTCGATCAAGCGCTGCGGCGGCTGCGGCTTCCAGTCCCAGCAAATTTTCGACCACATCACCACACCCGCGATTCCCGCGCGGCGCGCTTCCCCGCCCAACAGCGGGCTGCGGTAGCCATAGGGCGGACGCATCCATCGCGGCGGCCCCCCCGTGGCGGCCGCTATTGCCGCCTGGCATCGCTCCAGTTCGCTGCGAATTCCCACGCGAGACTGCAGGAATAAATTTGCATGTGTTTCCGTGTGATTGCCCAGCAAGTGGCCGCGGGCCGACATTTCCCGGACCAGGCCGGGGCATTCCCTTACAAATTTCCCGATCAGAAAGAAGGTTGCGCGGGCGGAGTAGCGATCGAGCAGATCGAGAAGCTGCGGCGTGACTGCCGGGTTGGGACCGTCGTCAAAAGTGAGCGCAATTTTTTTTGGCGATATCGTGTGGCGTACGGTTGGTCCGTACAATTCCGACGAGGGGGCGACAGCTCCCCAGGCCGCGATTCCAGCTGCAGCCGCAGCGCCTGCGGACGCGAATATGGACCAGGGATTCAAGGCGTCACCTGTTTCAATCTTCGCATGGCCGTGGCTTGCGTGCCAGTCGGTCTTCGGGCGACAACGGTGCACTTCCTAAAATAACGTTTGTCAGGAACGAGACTCAGGTGATTGGCAGTGCGGAAAAACGGGAGGAAAGTTTGGAGCGGACGAAGGGTGTCGAACCCTTACCTGGAGCCGGGAAGGCTCCCGTTCTCGTTGAACTACGCCCGCTCAGAGGTACATCGTAAAACTAAAACAAGCTTGCCATCGTGCATGCAATGACGCAAGGTTCAATCTAATCGGTACGAAAGTACTATCTTCCCGGCCAGTCTTGGATCAATCGCATGGTGGGGTTGCCGGGAGTCGCGCCGGGTAACCCTTGTTATTTTCGGGGCGTCTAAAGCGTATCGACAGCGATAGGAAATGGAACAACCGCACTTTGAGCAACGTGAAAATTGGAACTCAGATGGCGGCAAGGCCGTATCTTCAGTGGGGTCGAAGGGGCGTGAGAGGTGTTGTCTAGAAAGCCTGTAGTCCGGGGCGCGGCATGGCTGGCGATGTCGCTCGGCTTGATGGGCGTTTTTGGCGGCTCGCTTGCGGCCCAGGACAATTCCACGCCCGACGCCGCTGGGGCAGGTCTGCAACTTACCGGAGTGGTGCGGACTGCGGGTGGCGCAGCCGTTCCCGGTTCCACGTTGCGCGTGATCCAAACTTCCACCGGAAAAGCCTGGGTAAGCTGGACCGACGAGAGCGGCAAGTTCGCCTTCCCTGCCCTGCCGGCGGGCCACTATCGGGTGGAAATTTCGCAGCTCGGTTTTGCCGCGGCAACCCGGGAGATCGATCTGGGAGCCGGTGGCCAGCCGTCGCTTGAATTAAAATTAGATATTGGGACGCTGGCCGCAATCACCGCTCCTGCATCATCGGAAAATGTTGCGGCCGCGAAAGAACCCGTGAAATTCGGGCCATCTTCCACGGCCTCGGCAAATTCAGGCACGGGCGCTCCGGGAAATCAAATCGCGCCGGCGAACGGCACGCCTGGCGAGGCTTCTGGCACCACGTCGGCGGCAAATTCTGGATCGCAAGGCCGAAGGTTCGGCAGCGCGGGCGGTGCGCAAGGTGGCGGGCCTGCAAGTGGGCGCAGCGGCCAGGTTGGTGGTAATGGCGCCCCGAGCCAGGGCGGCGGGCGCCGCGCGTTTCAGCAGGTCGGGCTGAATGCGCAAAATCAAAATAGCGCGGACGCCGGGGAAGAAGATCTCGGGGCCACCGACAACGGCGGATCGCAGCTCGGCCAGGCCTCTTCAGCCGACGCCGTGCAAATGATCGGCACGGTGGCCATGGGCCAGACGCAGAATCAAATGGGCGGCTTTCCGCAACCGGGCGATGGCGGGCCCGGGGGGCCGGACACGCAGGGCGCGTTCGGCAACGGCGGCAACGCGATTCCGGGACAGGCGGCGCCGGGCATGGGCGCGATGGGCGGGCCCGGAGGATTCGGCGGCGGGCCGGGAGGCGGGCCTGTATTTGTGCAGCGCGGCGGAGGCGGCCGCGGAGGGCGAGGCCCGCGTGGCGGTCCGCAGGGAGTGGACGCGCTCTGGGGAGCGCAGCGCGTGATGCGCCAGCGCATCAACCGCGTGCACTACAGCTTCTACGACAATGTTGGAGATTCCGCGCTGAATGCGCGGCCGTACTCGCTCTATCAGGCCAATCCGCCGAAGATCTCCAGTTGGACCGAATCGGCCGGGATCAACATTGGCGGGCCGCTAAAAATTCCCCATGTTTACGACGGCACGGACAAAACTTTTTTCTACGTCAATCTGGAAGGCAACTGGTCGCGCAATCCCGTGGATTCATTTGCCACGGTACCGACGCTGGCGGAAAGAAGCGGCGATTTCAGCGCGGCCAACGTGCAGATTTACGATCCGCTCTCGAATCTCACCGGCCCCAGAGCGTTGATGTCGAATTCCGGCTGCACCCAGAACGCGGCCAACGCTCCCGGCACGTGCATTCCCGCGAATCGAATCAGCCAGCAGGCCATCAGCTTGCTCAGCTACATCCCGGCGCCGAATATTCCAGTGACAAGCATCAACGGGCAGAGGTTCAATTACCACCTGCAGACGAATCTTCCGGGCCTGAGCAACCGGCTGAATGTGAACGTCACGCACCAGATTTCCTCGAAGCTGAGCCTGCAAGTGAATTACAACCTCAGCAACGGCACTTCGCATTCGCTGAGCAGTTTTCCGGGCATCGAGGGAAACACATTCACGCGCGGGCAGAGCGTGATGGTCGGCCTGACACAGAACTGGACCAAGGCGTTCATGCACACCTCCCAGCTTTATTTTTCGCGCAACCGCTCGCTGGGGCTGAATGAATTCTCGAATGTCACGAACGTCGGCGCGCAGCTCGGGCTCACGGGAATTTCCACGAATCCGTTCGATTACGGCCTGCCGCAAATCGGCTTCACGAATTTTACCGGCCTCAATGATCCGAATCCTTCGCTGAACCGCAGCCAGACCTGGCGGTACGTGGACAATCTCCGTTGGATGAAGGATAAGCACACGGTCAGCGCCGGCGGCGAGATCCGCAAGATGGATATCAACCGCAACACCGACCCCGCGGCCAACGGCCAGTTCGCGTTCACCGGATTGATGACCAGCCAGCTGACTTCGGCGGGCGCGCCGGTTGCGTCTCCCTCGGATTGCCTTTCGGCCACGCCGTCAGGGCCGTGCTTCGGAAGCGATTTCGCTGATTTTCTTCTCGGCTTGCCGGCCAACACGAAAGTTCAATTCGGCGACACGGCCACGTATTTTCGTAATTGGGGCTTCATCGGGTACGCCTCGGACGACTGGCACATGTTTCCGAAATTCACGCTGACATACGGCGTGCGCTACGAAGCCTTCACGCCGCCCACGGAAATTAACGGCCACATCGCTAATCTTACGGTCAGCCCGGACTTTAGCACGGTGCAATGCGTCACGCCGGTCGCGACAGGAAATTGTGCGCAGGGGACATCCGCGTCGTTATTCAACGGCCACTACAATAACTGGGCGCCGCGCATCGGGCTGGCCTGGCAGCCCCCTGGAAAATGGTTTTCCGGGCAGCACCAACTGACGCTTCGCGCCGGGTACAGCATGTTCTATGTCGAGTCGTACTTGAACACACTGTCGAGCGAAATGGCCAATCAGCCGCCCTTCGCCACGGCAAATACGCTGACGACGCAGACGGTGGCCAGCCCGCCGCTGAGTTTTGGCACGAACCTCTCGACCGCGCTGCCCGCCACGCTGACCAACACCGTCGCGGTGAATCCAAACTACCAGGTTCCATACGCGATGATCTGGAACGCGTCGATCCAATACGATCTGGCGCGCGGCACATTCGTGGAGGCGATGTACACGGGCACGCGGGGCGTGCATCTCGACGAACTTCTTGGATTCGGCCCCACGAATTTGACGGCAAATGCAGCGGGATTCACATACGACACCACGGGGGCGTTTTCCAATTTCAACGCCTTGCAACTTCGCGTGCAGAAACGCATGAGCCACGGCGTGATGTTCATGGCGCGATACACGTACTCGAAATCGCTGGACGACGCCAGCAACATCGGCGGAGGCGGGCAGACCGTGATCCAAAATAACGCCGACCCGCGCGCCGATTACGGGCTGTCGTCGTTCAATATGACTCACCAGTTCCTGGGAAATTTCGTATACCAGTTGCCGTTTGGCGAGCGCGAACGCTTTGCCCGCAAGGGCTGGGAAAAGCAGGTATTCGGCGCGTGGCGCTTGAACGGCTCGTTCACCGCTCACTCGGGCACTCCGTTTACCGTGCGGGTTTTCTCGAAGGATCCGTCGTGCCAAAACGTTCCCGGAGTAAATTCCGAACGGGCGGACCAGCTTGGCAGCGCGGCGCTGGCCAATCCGACGATTCAGGAATGGTTCAATACGGCCGTCTTCAGCGCGCCAGCCGCGTGCTTCGGCGATGCGCCGCGAAATTCCGTGATCGGCCCCGGCGCGTTCACGATCAATTCGGGGCTTTCCAAAACATTTCAATTCGGGCGCGACGGCTTGCGGCGGCTCGATTTCAGCTGGAACGCCAATAATCTGTTCAATCGCGTGAACTATTCCGGATTGTCCACGGTGCTGGGCTCATCCACGTTCGGACAAATCACCGGAGCGGCGGGAATGCGCACGATGCAGTTCCGCATGCGGGTGAATTTCTGATGCGCAGGCATGCCACATTCGCGCGGCAATGTCTTGCCGTTCTTGCAGCCGGTTCCCTGCTGGCGGGGCCGCTGCGGTCTCAAGATGCGGCAACGCCGCAGGCGCAACAGCCGCAAGTCGTGCCCGTCAACCCGCGCCAGGGACCCGCGCCGCCGCCGGCGCCGCTTCCGCGCGGAAGAAGCACCATCCGCTCCACCGTGAGCCTGGTGGAAATCGACGTGCAAGTCACCGATCGCGAAGGCAAGCCCATCAAGGGGCTGAAGCAGGAGCAGCTCAGCGTCAGCGAAGACGGCAAGCCGCAAAAAGTTTCCACCTTCGAGTACAACGATATCGAGCAAATCGAAACGGCATCCACGGCCGTTGAGGCGCCCATCACGGTTCCGTTGGGAACGGTGTCCGCGCCGGAAGAAATCAAGGCCGTCGTGCACGATCACCGCATGATCGTCCTGTTCTTTGACATGACGTCCCTACAGGCCGAGGATCTGCTGCGGTCGACACGCGCCGCCGAGAAATACATTCGCGAGCAGATGACGCCGGCGGACCTGGTGGGCGTGGTCGCGTTCGGCAATACGCTCAAAGTGATCGCGAATTTCACGAACAATCGCGAACTGTTGCAGCAGTCGGTGGAAGCCCTGGTGCCCGGCCACGAAGCGGCGCTGGCGCAACTGGCCGATGCCGCCACCGCCGCGAACGGAGAGGCCGCCGTCACCGAAGACACAGGGGCAGCATTTACGGCGGATGACACCGAGTTCAACGTCTTTAATACCGACCGGAAGCTGGCCGCCGTCGAGGCCATTTGCGAAGTCCTGGAAAGCATTCCCGGGAAAAAATCGCTCATTCAATTCACCAGCGGCATTACGCAAACGGGCGAGGAAAATAGATCGGAACTCATCGCCGCCACCAATTCCGCGAACCGCTCGAACGTTTCCATCTACACGGTGGACTCGCGCGGCCTGCTGACGGCCACGCCGGGAGGCGACGCCAGCATGGGCGCGTCGGGCGGCACGGCCATGTTCAGCGGCGCCACGGTCATTTCCCAGAGCCAGTCGCGCGAGGATTCCCGAGAAACGTTGGCGACGCTGGCGGGCGACACCGGCGGGCGCTCGTTTTTCGATACCGGAGACTTCGGCAAGATTTTTCAGAGCGTGCAGAACGATACGTCGGGCTACTACCTGGTCGGCTACTACAGCTCGGACGCGGCGCACGACGGCGCCTGGCGCAGCGTGCACGTAAAAATAGACAAACTTCCCGCCGGCGCTCATGTGCGCACACGCGAGGGATATTACGCGCCGAAGGATTTCGGCATCTACACGACGGAAGACCGCGAGCGGCAGCTTGAGGAAGCGTTCCGCTCGGAAACTCCCGAGGTCGAGCTGCCCGTAGCCATGGAGACCGCGGAGTTCCGCCTGAGCGCGAATCAAGTGTTCGTGCCCATCGCCGCCAAGCTCGCGCCCAGCGCCCTGCAATGGGCGCAAAAGCGCGGCAGCCGCGAAACCGCATTCGATTTCGCGGCCGAGGTGCGCGACGCAAAATCCAACCGCGTTGTCGGCGCGCTGCGCGACACCATCACCGTGAAAATCGACGCCGAGCATTTCCAGGACATGCAGCAGCGCTCGCTGGTCTACCAGGGCGGCATCATTCTTTCGCCGGGACAATACAAATTGAAATTCCTGGCGCGCGAAAATGAATCCGGCCGCATCGGCACATTTGAAGACACTCTCACCCTGGCGCCGTTGCAGTCCGATCGATTGCAATTGAGTTCGGTCCTGCTGTCGAGCCAGGTTGAAGCCGTGCGCAACGCCGCTCAGGTAAAGACTCAGGCACTGGGCCTTGATGCGAAAATGAAATCGTCTCCGCTGGAAGTGGGCGGCGAGCGCATCATTCCGAGCGTTACGCGCGTGTTTACGGATCAGCAGACGCTCTACGTTTTCTTCCAGGCGTACTTGCCGCAGAAGGCGCAGGCCGAATCGCTGCGCGCCGGTTTGGTATTTTTCCGCAACGGGCAGCGCCTGTCGGACACACCCATGGTCGCGCCCGCCGAGTACGACGAGAAAACGCATACCGCCGCGTTCCGGATCAGCCTGCCGCTTGCGGGGCTGAACGCCGGACGCTATACGGTACAAGCCGTCGCGGTCGATGCAGGAACAACCTATGCCGCGTTTGCGCGAAACTATTTCGCGATCCGGCCCGCGGCCAGGCCGGCGGCTGCGATTCCGTCCGCTCTTCCGTCGAACAATTAGGCTGCGTCTTTCGATGCGAGACTGGCTTTTTGTGGCGTAGACTTCAGTTTGCGCGGTTTGGAGTTTGCACGTTCGCAATCTAAACCGCGCAAACTGAAGTCTACGCTACTCATGCTCCCCATTTGAAACTAGCGAGTCGTTTTGGTACATCTCCCCGAACCAACTCGGAAGCGCACAAATTTCGCACCTCGCAACCATTTCCCCGGCAGAGACTTAGAGAATGAGAGGGAAGAACACCGCTTAATCCATTTGGCGTGATCCTTGCTGGGTGTCCCCGGGAGAGGGAAAGAGCCGCTTGGATGACAGACCAGCAACACGATGCGGTCTCGAAGTTGAGAATGGCTGCGTGCCGGCAGAAACTTTTTGCCCTTTCTACTAAAGCAAGGGTCCAAGGCGGACGATGGATTCCACGAGTAGGCGAAGTGTGTTCTCCGCATTGTTCCATTTTGCTACACCTGGCGAGAGAGCTTACTTGGGGAGTTGGGAGAGAGATCAATGGAATCCCTTCTAATGATTGTTGCGCGGCTGGAAAACATATCCCTTTTGACGGGCGGCATTGTTGCTGCATTGGGTGGAGTTGTCTTGTTGTCTTTGTTCCTGGTGGCACAGCGCGGCATCCGGTACCTTCGCGCGCATCGATTTGACGCCCTCGCTTTCAAATTGCACAAGCAGGGGCGGGAAATCGTGCGAGGGGATATACCCGCGGAAGAGTGGATCCACGATTCCGCAAAATGCGACATCGTGCAGTCCATTGTGATTCAGGAAATCGATGCGGCGGTGGACAAGGACCGGGCGGGGCTACAGGAATTTTTGCGGTCGAGCGGTTTGGTCGACCGGTGTATTCAAAAAGTGTATGACGGACGCGGCTGGGGACGCCGCCGGGCCATGATGGCGCTAGGCGCGATGCGCGTGCCGGAGGCGATTGCGCCGCTGGCGGAATTGCTGGACGACTGGCAACTCGATACACGCATGACGGCCGTACAAAGCCTGGGGCGCACGGGCCTGGCCGAAGCCGCGTCGCCCATCATCGAAATGCTTATGGTCGGCGCCCTGAAAGTGCCGGCGACCCCCGTGGACAACGCTCTGGTCCGCTGCTTCCAGGATTGTCCGGAGGCACTACTTCCCTATATCCGGCGGGCGTTGGGAGAATCCCGCGAATTGCTTGCCCGCGTTGCCGCCGAGATCGCCACGCCCGCCATGGCCGATGAAATGATCGTCCTCGCCGCCGATCCGCAACCCGAGGTGCGGGCATCCGCGGCAAAGGCTTTGGCTTACGCCCCGCTTCCGCTGGCGATTCCCGCGCTCGGCGACCTGGCCCGCGATGAAGTCTGGTTCGTGCGCCTGCGCGCCACCATTGCGCTGAGCCAGCTGTTTCATCCCCGCACTATCCCGGTCCTGCTCGAAGCGGTGCGCGACTCCAACCGGCTGGTTCGGATTCGCGCGGCCACGGCACTCGCCAAATTTGAACGCGAGACCGTCGAAATTCTCAAAAATGTGGTCGATTCGCGCGACCGCTACGCCCTGCACGCCATGATTTCCGCGCTCGAACTCGGCGGCGGATTCGAGAAAGTGATGGCCGAACTCGCCGATCCCATGCTGCACGACGAAGCCGCCGCCCGCCTGCTCAGCGCCATCCGCGAAGAGTCCACCAACCTTTGGAGCACGCGGCCCGCCGACCCCGTGGTGGAATCGGTGTTTCCGTAGTTTGTAATGCTCACAACGTGGTTTGTGTGACCCGCTTGCGGTGGGTGCGAATGGTTGGGATCTCTCCAGTGGCTCAGGATGCAGCCTGCGCGGTTTAAAATGTGCGCAGGTAAGATCTAAACCGCACAGGCTGAAGCCTGTGCCACTAAAATCCCGCATCTTTTCGAATTTATTCCGGCTTTCGTTCCGAGCGCAGGTCAATCCCGAGTTGCTGGCATTTTTTGTAGAGGTGGCTGCGTTCCAGGCCCAGGGCACGGGCGGCGTTGGTCATGTGGTGATGGCTGCGGCGCAATTCGGCGAGCAGGACTTCGCGTTCGTAGGATTCCATGCGCTGGGCCAGGGTTCCGCTGCCGGTGTCCGATGAGGGTTGACCGTTGCGCGACATGGGCAAGGCCTGATTCACTTCCTCCGCGGTGATCGCCTCGCCCACGGAAAGAAGCAGCACACGCTCGACGACGTTGCGCAATTCGCGGACGTTCCCGGGCCAGGCGTAGCGTTTCAAGATCTCCAGCGCCTCAGTGGAAAAATGTTTTTCCCGCCAACCGTTTTGCGCGGCCACCTGCGAGGCGAAATATTCCACGAGCACGGGAATTTCCTCTTTGCGCTCGCGCAACGGCGGCAGCACAATCGGAAACACGTACACGCGATGAAACAGATCAGCGCGGAAAGTTCCCTGCTGGACCATCTCCTCGAGATTGCGGTGCGTCGCGACCACCACGCGCGCATCCACCGGAATGGGCTTGTCGCCGCCGACGCGCTCGACCTCGCCCTCCTCCAGCACGCGCAGCAGTTTCGATTGCATGGCCAGCGGCATGTCCCCGATTTCATCCAGGAAGAGCGTGCCGCCCGCAGCTTGCTCGAATTTGCCGATGTGGCGTCCGGCCGCGCCGGTGAAGGAACCTTTTTCGTGGCCGAATAGTTCGGATTCGATCAACTCCGCGGGAACGGCAGCGCAATTCAGCGTCACAAAGGGGCCCGCGTGGCGCGCGCTCTTCTGATGAATGGTTCGCGCGATGAGTTCCTTGCCCGTGCCCGTTTCGCCAAGGATCGCCACGCGCGATTCGCTGGCGGCGACGCGTTCCACTTGCGCCAGCAGGCGTTCCATCGCGGGTCCTGACCAGACGACTTCGTGCTTGCCCAGCCGGCGCCGCAAATCGCGGTTTTCATCCTCGAGGTGCCGCAATCGCAGGACGTTTTCGACCGTGACCAGAAGTTTTTCGGTGGACAGCGGCTTTTCCAGAAAATCCACCGCGCCCAGGCGCGTGGCGCGCACCGCCGTTTCCACGCTGGCCTGGCCGGAAATCATCACCACCGGTGTGGTCACTCCGATGGCCTTGATATCCTCGAGCAGGGAAATTCCGTCCTTGCCGGGCATCACCACGTCCGAAAAGATGACGTCGAAGCGCTCCGCGCGGATCAGCTCCAGGGCGCGCGCGGCGCTGTCGCATACGGTGGCCTCGTATCCGGCGAGGCGAAATGCGCGCGACAGAGACGCGAGCGTGTTGGGATCGTCGTCGATCAGCAGGAGGTGCGGTTTGAGCGGGGTCATGATTTGAGTTCCGAGTTGAACAGAAGCGGCGGATCGGCCGGAGGAACTTCGGCGTCGGGCGTCTGTGGGCGATGGTTGTGGTGCTCGACGGGCAACTCAATGCGAAACGTCGCGCCCGCGCCGGGTTCGGATTCCACGGCAATTTTTCCGCCATGATCGCTGACCACCGACTGAACAATCGCCAGGCCGAGGCCGGTGCCGTGCCGTTTGGTGGTGTAATACGGCGTGAACAGGCGCGCGCATTCCTCCGGCGTCAGGCCGGCGCCGGTGTCGCTGACTTCCATCTGAACCGAGCCATTGCGCTGGGACGTGCGCACGGTGAGCGTGCCGCCCGCGGGCATGGCGTCCAGCGAATTCAGCACCAGATTTTCCAGCGCGCGGCGCAGCAGGATCGGATCGGCCTGCGGGCGCGCGATTTTGTCGTCGAGGTAAAGCTCGGGCGTGATCGGCGGGCGCCCGACGGCGCTCAACTGCGGCTCGAACAGCTTGATGACGCCGCGAATGGATTCATTCACGTCCACCGATTCGAATTCGGGCGGCGGCATCTTGGCGAAATCGCTGAAGCGGCTGACGATCGTTTTCAGGTTTTCCAGTTCGGCGCGCAACGTCGCAGTGGACTCAAAAAATATCTCGTCAAATTGTTCGGAGGTCTGCTCGCGCGCGCGCTGCAGGTTTTCCACGGTCAGCTGAAGCGGAAACAAAGGATTCTTCAATTCGTGGGCAAGGCGGCGCGCCAGTTCGCGCCACGCGGCCACGCGTTCGGTCTGCACCAGGCGCGAGCGCTGCTCGGCCAGCTGGCGCGTCATTTCATTGAAAGCTTCGGCGAGCTGGCCGATTTCGTCGCGCGAGTGAATCGCGACGCTAGCCTCCCAGCGGCCCGCCGCCACTTCGCGGGCGCCCTCGGCAAGCTCCTCGATCGGCCGCGTGACCCGCGCCGAGATCCACCAGCCCAGAATGAGGCCCAGCAGGATCACTCCTCCGCCCACCAGGAGCGCGAGCGAGCGGATAAAATTGAGCATCTGCAGCAGGTCCTGGCGCGAGCTTCCGACCAGCAGCACGGCCAGCAAATCGCCGTCGCGGCCCATCAGGGGAATGGCGTTAAAATTTTCGGAGTTCGCGCCGCGATCCGAGGTCGAATTGATTTCCTGCTGCTGCTCGCGCCGCGTACCCTGCACCTGGGTGATGAGCGGCGAAAACAATTCCGGCTGAGCCACGGCGCCGCGCACGTCGCTCAGTGCCGCCGGCACGTAGCCCGGTTCGAGATTCCGGTACAGCAGCGCGCGCATGCTTTCGGGCAGGACCAGCGTGGCCAGAAAATTCTGGTCGAGGCGCTGGCCGCCAATCAGGAAAATCCGTTTCTCGCCGACGCGAACCGTGCGCACGGCGAGCAAACCCAGTTCCACCGAGTCCGGCAAGTCCACGCGGCGCAGGAAGGCGGGTTGCGAACTCCAATCCGGAACCGCGCCCACCCAGTCGTTCTTGTAGCCAAAGCGCGCGGGCCATTCCGAGGAAGAAATCAGCGTGCCGTCGTCGGCAACGATATCCAGAAAATCGAGTCCCTGGGTCTGGGCGATGCCGCGCGCGTCGTTGTAATACTGCGAAGCATCGGCCTGCGGGCGATTCAGGTCCATGGCCATGCGCAGGGTGGCTTCGGCGTCGGCGATGCCTTGCACGCGGCGGGCGATTTCGTCTCCGCGCTGCGCGTATTCGCGGCGAAACTGCGCGACCAGCGCGTCGGTACGCTGGCGGTCCTGCTGTTCGAACGCTCGCCGCGTATAGGACGTCACTCCCCACGCGACCAGCGTCACGGCCGCGACGATAGTCAGCGTGAAGAATGCCAGCAGCTTGGTGCGGAAGCTCATGGTGACGTCCCCGCAGCCGCTTGCGCGGACCCGAGCCACACGTCTTCGAGGCGCCAGCCGCCCCAGCGCGGCGCCATCCAGTCGCGCACCTGCGGGCTGAGTCCGTAGCTTTCGGAAACGTGGACAAGGGGGATGATCCGAAATGCGTCGATCGGCGCGCGCTCGGCAGCGTAGGTTTGTTCCAGCGTTTCCATCTCTGCTGCCGGTTCGCCGAATGACGTCAACAGTTCGCCGAGAGCCAAACTGGGATCGGGCGCGGCGATGCGGCGGCGCACCAGGCGCATGTCCGCGGACGTCATTTTCCCTGCTGGCTGCCCTGAAACCTGCACGGCGATCCCCACTTCCTTCAAATTGACGGCCACGCGATCAGCCACAGCGTGCGCCTCCTCATCGCCAGAATCATAGACCACCGCGAGCGGCGAGGGATGAGAAACTTCGCGGCCCCGGGCCGCCAGAAGCTCTTTCGCGTGAGGCAAATCCATTGCTACCGGGAACAGATGGGCATAGCCCGAAATCCAATTCGGCAGCAAGCCTCCGGCAATCATCCCCTGCCGTTGCAGGATGACGTCCGCGATGGACGCGCGATCGATGGCCAGCGAAATCGCCTGGCGCAAGCGGACGTCCTGCACGGCGGGGCGCGCCATATCGAATTGCAGGGCGAAGAGCTCCACTGGCTCGCTTGAGACCGTGCGCACGCCTCGCTGTGCTTCGCGACGGACTTGCGGTGCGCGCAACTCGACCACGTCAGCCTGGCCGAACTCGATGGCGTTGGCTTGTTGTTTCGCGTCGACCCCCATCGTGAGCTCGATCTTGTCCACGAACGGACGGCCTGCCCAGCAGGATTCGTTGGCTGCCAGAACGATTTTCGCAGAAGCGTCGCCAGCGGGCCATTCGGCCACGCGAAACGGGCCAGTGCCTGCCAGTGAGCCGTCGTCCGACGTGCGAAAAATGAAATAGCGTCCTTGGGCAAGTATCGCCGGAAGATCGGGCATCGGATGATCCGCCAGAATCATGACGGAATCGGAAGTCGCGCTCACGTCAAATGAATTGCCAAGCAATTGCTGGACGGCGAGCGCGGCGGCTTCCGGGGTGAGTGCTGCACCATCGCTAAATTTTACTCCTTTGCGCAATAAAAACTGCCAGCGTTTCGATTGAGCGTCGTGCTGCCAGGAAATTGCAAGCGCCGGTTGCAACATGCCCCGCTCGTCGAAGCGGACGAGGCGATCAAAAACCATCGAGACGAGCCTTTCTGATGCCCGCGCTCGCACGAAATCCATGGGCCATTGGCGCGGGTCGATCGTGGTAATCCACTCATTGATTTCAACGCGCAAAGTTCCGCCGTACGCAGGCCGTGTCGAGGGCGCGGCCCGCAAAGTTCCTGCATTTGCCGCCAGCAGGAGGATCGCTGCAATCAGCAGCGAAGCCCTACTGCGTGCACGAAATGGAAATTTTATAGGCCTCATAATTTCCTGTCTGCAGGTTGCGCACAATCGCCCTGGGTGGAGCACCGTCCGATTGAATGGACATCACTGGTCCGGGAAAGTGCAGGAAATCGCTCAGCGCTTTTTCCGAGATCACGCCTTGCGTAACCTCCGACTCAAAAAGCAGGATCGTATCCGACTCGGTGTAATCCCCCTGGCCCGAAGCAAGATACTGAAGCCCGTTGCCGCAACTGTTGGGAACCGCAGTGACCTGGCTGCCCCTTTCCACATGCACAGGGCCCGGCTTGGCCAAGGCGATTAGACTTTCGAACATGCGGCCGGTTGGGGGGCCGTCTACGGGACGAGGGTGACATTCCATCAAGGCGCGAGAGAATGTATCGATATTACAGATTTGCGACGCAGTCGTCGCACTGACTATTTTTCCCGACTGGGTCAGTGCTCCCATCGGATCCCGCGTGGCCATCGCGGAGGGCGGGAACGCAACGGTCGAAACCTGATCGCTGCCTACATTGCGAATGAGCAGCGCATCGGGCGTTAACAGGAGGAGAAGGCTCACGCCATTCGGCAGGGCGACGATGGCCGCGTCGAGTACGCGCTGGGATCCTTCCCAGAACTTTTCGCTGTGCAGAGTGACCGGCATACCCCGGGAAACCGCGTGATTTTCCGATGGCTTCGGAAAGGCCAGAAAAACGACCTGAGAAGAGTCGGCCTGGCGGATTTCAGCGGTCCAAACGAAGCTCGACATGTTCTCGGAAAGTGTGACGGCGATTTTGGCCGGTGCTCCGGCATTTCCGGTAATGCGGACTCCGAGGGCCTGCAGTTCACCCTTCAGATTGTTTTCGATCACGGCAAAATCGTCCGGCCCGATGGAGGATTCCTTGCGAATATCGAGGGAGGCTTCCTCATGCGTCGTCATTGCCGCAATGATTTTGCGCGCCAGTTCCTTCGCGGAGTCTTCCAACGTGGCAGAACCCGCCGCCATTGGCGTTCCCAGCAAGACGAGCAGAAACAGGAGGGTGCGGCGGGAGAGGGCGGATCGGTTGATGCCTGTCATCGGTGCGCTGCGGGCGGCCACGCGGAGAACAAAGAGCAAACTCGCGCGATGGCCGGCGCTGCGGGAAATCATAGCACAGGCGTGCGGGACGAATGTTCCCTGCTGGAACGATATTGCGCTAGCTGCATTCGGCATCGGGAGTCCCCTGGCCGCAATTGTCCATATGGACGGAAGACAAAGGCGACAGGTTGAAGCCTGTCCTACTGGACGCGCGTCCGCGCCCCGATTGTGTCGGGACGCGGGCGGCGCACTGGCCACCAGCCGGGGTCGCGCTTGCTGGGGAAGAGCCTTCGCAGGGGCGGCGGTCCCTGTCCCGGTTTCCGGCAAGCGGCCTGCAAGGGTTTAGGCCGGTGGAACTCAATCTTTTGGCGGGCTCCCCTTGTGAACCCATAGTCAACGAGTCGAATCCTTGCCTCCTATTTCGTCTTCAAAATCTGCGCCTGCTTGCGGGCGGGCGCGTTAGCATCCTGATCGGTTTCGTCGGTACCGCCGGACGGCAGGCCTCCGGAAAATGCGGAGCGCAGGACGTCGGAGGCGAAGAAATTGCGGCCGTCGGTTGGGACCATAATGATTTGCAGTTTGTCGGAGAGGCGCTCGGCGATGATTTTCTGGATCAGCATTGGATTCTGCTTGAGCACGGCGGCTTCGCCCTGCAGGCGCTCGGCGTCGGCTGCGGCGGTGAGGCGAATGGTGTCGGCGTTGGCTGCGGCGTTCAGGCGCGTGGTATCGGCGTCGGCGGCTGCCAGGACGCGGCGGCGTTCGGCCTCGGCTTTGCTGTCGGTGATTTTGGATTGCGCGGCGGCTTCCGCGTTCTCCACGGTGGCTTCCTTGCGGGCCTGGGCTTCCAGGCGGGATTGCTCAATCTGCTTCTGCTTGAGCGGCAAGGTGTACTGCATGGCGTCGGCTTCGGCCTTGGCGGCGATCACGCGGGAGGCAGCGTCGGCCTCGGAGTGTTTCAATTGGCGCGCTTTTTCGGCTTCGGCTTGCAACTCGGCGACCTTGACCTGCTTTTCGTAAATCGCCGTTTCAAATTCCATGCGTTCGCTTTCCTGTTCCTTCAGGAGAATGCCTTCGAGGCCTTTGGCGTACTCCTCCGGCAAATGAACGTCACGCAGCAAGACTTCCTTGACGATAATGCCGTCGGCGCCGAGGCGGTCGGTGATGGTCTTCGTGGTCTTGGCGCGAAATTCGTCGCGCTTGGTGGAGAAGACTTCGCGGACCACATAGTTGGGCGCAAGGTCGCGGAACGCCGTGGAGACCACGGGCGCGACGATTTCGGAGTCGACCGGCTGGGCCAGGTTCGCGTCGATGTATCCCAGGCGCTGCGGATCGAGGCGATAACGCACGGAAATCGCCAGGCCGATGGTCAGGCCTTCGCGCGTCTGCACGTTCAGGATTTCGTTTTTGGTGGCTGTGCCGGGCGCGGCATTGGTCGTGTACAGGTGATCACGCAAGTCATATACGGCCACGCGTTGCACCAGGGGCATGACCAAGTGCACGCCGGGATAAAGCGTGCCCGGCAGCGTGCCGGAAATCTGGCTGATGCGGACTCCGCCCGACCCTTCCGGCACGGACGCGATGCTCATCGCCAGCAGCAGCGGTACCCACGCCAAGCCAAACCACTTCGCGGCGAGTGACCACCGCATGGGGCGGCGCATCCCCGCCTTTTCGGCCGCCCCGGGCTCCCCCGAGCCCATCAGCTTTTGGAACTGCATCGCCAGATACACATCGTACCCAACCACACCGGCCGCCGTGCCGAACATCGCCACGCCCGCGGCCATCAGCAACCACTTCAGTGCGAACATGTTTCCTACCTCCGCTCCCTCGAGTCTGTGCTCCCGCTCGTCGAGGGGATTTGCGTTTGGCGCGCCTTAGGCGGCGTGCCGAATCTTGTGTTCCGTCCGGCGGTTGGCCACATACTGGACCTGCGGCGCAGGGCGGGTCGTGGCCGGGAGCAGCCGGAACAGGCCTCTCAGCCCCAGCCAGGTGAGCCACAGGGCCAGCAAGAACGAAAGAAGTGCAACTTCAACCAAGAATGTCATGCTCATAAAGGACCTCATTTGCGTGCCCTCGCTTTCCTCGCACGGACATACGGCACGGAATGCGCCATTTTGAGAGGTGTTGAAAATGTGAGACTTGTGGATTTTGCGGCAAATAGGCGGCGTGGCTTGCGGAACACGTTGTGGGCGCTTGCACGCGGAGGTGTTGGACGTGCTCAACATTGTGCCGTCCCTCCGGGGCTCTGAATCAATTGCTTTGTGCCTCCGACCGCTTCCGCGGTGGGCTACGTTGTTTCGTCCCTACGGGACTTTGGAAAATTGAAATCGGAATGATGCGCAATCGCGAGCGATGGACTTTTCTGGCGGATGAACTCTCAGCGTGTCATCAACGGGAGCGGCGGGTTGGGCTATACTGAGAAGGAGGGCTGATGAGAAATGCGCGGTGAAGGAATCCAAATCGGGCGGATCAACGGGATACCGATCCTTCTGCATCCCAGTTGGTTCCTGATTTTCGCCTTGATCGCGTTTTCGTTTGTATCTGAATTTGACGCTCTCCACCTGGACATTCCCGTTCCGCAGCTCTGGGCCCTTGGCCTGCTGACCAGCGCGCTGTTTTTCGGCTCGCTCGTGTTTCATGAGATGTCCCACAGCGTCATTGCCAAGCATTACAAAATACCCGTGGTTTCGATCACGCTGTTTGTTTTCGGGGGAGTGGCGCGCATCGCGCGCGATCCCGCGCGGGCCATCGAAGAATTCAACATCGCCGTCGCCGGACCGATCTCCAGCTATCTGCTGGCAGGAGGATTTTGGCTGGTGGCGCGGCAGGCGGGATCGAACGCGATTCTGGGGGCCCTGGCAGGATCGCTCGCCTGGATCAATTTCAGCCTCGCGACATTCAACCTGATTCCCGGTTTTCCGCTGGATGGCGGGCGGATTTTCCGGGCGATCGTCTGGGGCGTCACCAAGGATTACGGAAAATCCACGCGGATTGCCGCTCGGGGCGGCCAGATCGTGGGATACGCCATGATCGCGGCGGGCGTTGCCACGGCCATGGGCAACTACGCGCCACTCGGAGGAACGATCAGCGGAATTTGGCTGGCGTTCATCGGCTGGTTCATATTGAACGCGGCGCGGCAGAGCCGGGCGCAATCCGATGCGCGCGGAGCGCTGGAGGGATTGCGCGTGGCTGACATCATGACGCCGGAACTGCCCACGATCGGCCGGGAAATTTCGCTGGAGGACTATGCAAGGGAATTGATGCGCACGGGCCGGCGGGCGCATCTGGTGGTGGCCCATGAGCAACTGGTGGGGCTGATGACGGCCGAAGCGCTACACTCGGTGCCGCAGGAAGATTGGGACGTCACTTCGGTGCAGGCGGTGATGCTGCCGAAGGACAAACTCCACTGGGCCGCTCCCGAGGAGCCCGCGCTATCGCTGCTGGACCGCATGCGGACGATCGGGATGCAGCAGATGCCGGTGATTGCCGGTGGGAGCGTGGTGGGAATTGTGACGCGCGATTCCATCTTGCGGGTGCTGCAGGCGCGGCAGGAACTGAGTTCGTTCGCCAGGCAATAGGGAAAACAGCTTCGGTACAACCTTCCCAGCCTGTGGAACAGCTTGGAATTTTGTCATTCCGAGCCCGCTCCTGCGGGTGAGGAATCCCTCCTTTCTTGAATCTAACCCCAAGAGAGATTCCTCACTTCGTTCGGAATGACAACGTTTTTCTATTTTTTGTACTACCTGTGAGACCTTCCCGATTTGATTTTCTTAGATCAACAAAAGCGCGCAGACTGAAGTTTACGGTACGTTAGCGCAGCAGCGAATTCACTTTGCGCATCTGGCTGGCGAAATCGGCGGGGTTGTAGTGGGAAGGATTTTGCAGCTGCTGGAACAAGCCGTTGATCGCGGCGCGGACTTCGGCCGCGTTGATTGTCTTTTCCGTGCGCGAGTAAGCGATGAACAGCGAATCGAGTGCCATGGAGGCTTGCTCGGCGGCGCGCTCGCCTTCCCCCGAAATTTCATCGGCATCACTGGAAATCTTCTGCAGCAGGCGCAAGGTCATCGCGGCGTCGTAGGGCTGCGTTGCGATTCTCGCGGCCAGTTGACCCGAGAGCGACGCGGTTGCGGCGGCGGCCGATGCCACGGCGTCGCGGTCGGGATTCAGTTGACTGAGCGATTTGGCGATCTGCGCGACCTGCTCTTCCAGGCGCGACGCGCCAGAGTCATCCACTTGATGCGCCAGTTCGCGGAACACGGCGTAGCGCGAGGCGTTCCACGGAGGGTCTCCCGGGCGGCGCCCGGCGTAGCCGCGCTCCTGCCGCCAGCTTTGTTCCGGCGCCGTTAAATCGTGGTGGCAGGAGAAACACTGCAGTTCGGAATACTCCGGCCAATTCTTGCCCTTGGCGCGCCAGGCGATCCGCTCCATCGACGCGCGAAGCTGTACCGCCTGCCCAGTGCCCCAATCGCGCACGCCGGACCAGGCATCATTTTCCGCGGGCACGCCGGGAGCGCTTTCGCGCGGCGTTTTCCAGTGCCGCGGCATCACCGAAGAAAAAGAATCGAGCTCAAAATATAGATCGGGATGACCGGCGGCAATCATCTCGTGGTCGACGGATTTTTCCTGTGTGCCCAGGTGACACGAGAGGCACTTTTCCGTGCGGCGGATCAGGTTCCGCGTGTCGTACATTCCCGCTGCCACGGATTGCTCGTGGGTCCAGTTGCGCGTGGTGTGCGGGCCAAGCCACGCGGACGCAGGTCCGTGGCAGCTTTCGCAGCTCACGCCTTCGCTCAGCTCGAATGTCTTGGCGCGCGCATCGGCCGGGACATCGAGCGCGTGACAGGCGAGGCATTTCGCCGCCTGCTCGGATTTTCCGAGGCCCAGGATGCGGCCCATACGTTCGCCGACCGGCCCGGTGAGGGCGTCATACGCTTTCGCATGCTTGTCCTTGATTACCCAGATGCTGTACTCGTTCTGAAAAATGCGACTATCGGCGCGTGGCTTCACGCTGCCGTGGCAACTGGTGGAACTGCAAGAGCCGGGGCCCGTGTATTTGCCGGTGTCGGCGGGAGGATTGGCGGGAGCGGGAGCGGCGGCGCGGGCCGAAATAACCGCGGCAAAAAGAATCGCGCCGGCACAATGGACGGCGCATCGCAGTGTCCAGCGCTTGCGATCAGGCCCGATTCTCATTCGCTTGCCCGGATATTGCGCACCCTCAATCAAGTGATCCGCGGGAATTACTCGCGTCAGAAATTCTTATACTTCCCGCTACCCATGAAGTCAACGAATCTACGGCAAGTTGTTTCCGTCGCTGCGATGGAAAGCGCCGCGTCGGTGAATATAGACTCGCGAACCGGGGTCTGCTATATGACTTTTGGTGCGCCTGGGCGCAGGTTTACCGGGTCCGCCTTGCCGGGAGAGCGCCGCATTGATTTTTGAGGAATTGAAAAACATCGAACGGCAGCCGGACGGCACCCCCGTTGCGGCCGAGGACCTCCTCCGGCTTCCGGTGTTCAAGGAAGCGTCGCCGCAATTCCTGAAGAAAAATCCGAATGCAACGATCTGGCGGCATTTCAAGCGCGGAGACATCGTGTGCCGCGAAGGCGAATTCGGCTCGACCGCGTTTTACATTCTGGAAGGGACGGCCAGCGTGCAACTGGCCAGCCCGATCGCGCACGTGAAGGCGCAGGGCGGGCCGAGCGGATTTTTCGGGCGGCTGACCAGCAAGCTCACCAGCCGGCTTGCGGCGCGGCAGGAAGATCGCCGGGAAGAGGAAGTGGACCGGCGCTCGATTCCCATCGACGCCCCGGTGGACCTTGCCTACGACCATCCCGTCGCCGAGCTTGGGCCGGGCGAACTATTCGGTGAAATGACGTGCATGAATTATTATCCGCGCTCGGCAACGGTGCGCGCGGAAACCGATTGCACCATGCTCGAATTGCTGCGCAACGTTCTCGACGTGCTGCAGAAAAGCAAAACGTTCCGGGCGCAGCTGGACGAGACCTACCGCAGGCGCGCGCTGGATTCTCATTTGCGCAACGTCCCTATTTTTCGCGGGCTGACGCAGGACTTCATTGACCACTTGCGAGACCGCGTGGAACTGCTGCGCTTCGCTCCCGGCCAAGTGATCTGCAAGCAAGGAGACGCCTCCGACAGTTTTTATCTGGTGCGGCTGGGCTTCGTGAAGGTCTCCGAGGGGTACCCGGGTGGAGAACTGGTGCTCGCGTATCTTTCCCGCGGCGATTACTTCGGCGAAATCGGATTGCTCGGAGGCGGAGGACGCACGGCGTCGTGCACGGCCCTGGACCACGTGGAGCTAGTGCGCATATCCGCGGAGGATTTCCGCGCCATGGTCCAGCAGTTTCCGGATGTGCGGCTGGGGCTGGAGAAGATCGCCGCGGAGCGCCAGGAGGCCAATCGCGAGAGGCTGCGAATGGTGCGCAGCGTGCCGCTGGAACGGTTTCTTTCGCAAGGATTGATGGAGGCACAGAGCCTGCTGGTTCTGGACCTGGAAAAATGCACGCGATGCGACGCGTGCGTGACCGCCTGCGCCGATTCGCACGACGGCGTGACGCGGCTGGTGCGTGAAGGGTTGCGTTTCGAGAATTTTCTAGTGGCCACGTCCTGCCGGCAGTGTCGCGATCCCTTGTGCATGGTCGGGTGCCCGGTGGGGGCGATCCGGCGGCGCAATTCGCTCGAGGTGATCATTGAGGACTGGTGCGTGGGCTGCTCGCTGTGCGCCAAGAATTGCCCGTACGGAAATATCAACGTGCATTCGTTCGCCGCGCAAGCCGACGATCACGAACATCCGGGACACAAAAAGGCTGTGGTGCAAAAGAAGGCGACGACCTGCGATCTCTGCACCGAGCAGGCGGAGCCGAGTTGCGTCTATGCGTGCCCGCATGACGCCGCGCATCGCGTCGAGCCGCGCGATTTCTTTGCCGGCACGCTGGGGCAACGAGTGGGCAGATCGGAAAGGCGCTAGCGTGGACGCGCGAGGCGAGAGAATCCAACGTGCGCATTGATCATACGCATAAGGGGTGGCTGATTGCGTCGCTCGCGATGTTCGGCGTGTCGGCGCTGGTTTACGGAGTCAATCGGGGCGCTGCAACCACGGGCGCATCGATGGGCGGCACGCAGCTGGGTTTAGAGTTTGGGGTGATCGGCTTCGCATTCATGATTTTCGCGGGGTTGCTGGGCGCGCGGAAGAAAGTTCCGGTGTGGCGCGTGGGCCGCGCGCAAACCTGGATGCGTGGGCATCTGTGGCTGGGCTTGCTGAGCCTGCCAATTCTCCTGCTTCACTCCGGGTTCCGCTACGGACACGGATTGACGGCCGTGCTGATGACGCTGCTTATCTTTGTGGTCGCGAGCGGAATTTTTGGCGCGGCGCTGCAGCATTACATGCCGCGAGTGATGACGCGCGAAGTGACCATGGAAACGATTTACGAAGAAATCGGGCACGTGCGCGCGCAACTGCTGGAGGAAGCGGAGGAATTGATCGCCAACGCCACGGCGGTTCCGGAAAAAGCCGCGGCCGGCGGGGCCGCGGATTCGACAGCTCCCCCCGCTGCGCCCGTTGCCGCCAGCGTTGCCGCTCCGGAGGAAGCTGCGCCCCTTCGCAATTTTTTCGACAAGGAAATGAAACCGTTTCTGGAAAAGCCTGGGGCGCGCGGGAGCGCGCTGGGGGATGCGGCGCAGGCGCGCAGCGCATTCGTGCAATTGCGCACGCTGGTGCCGCCCGCGCTGCACGGCGCGATTGACGACCTGGAAAATATTTGCGAAGAGGAGCGGCAGCTTACGCTTCAGAGCCGGCTGCACCTGTGGCTGCATGGATGGCTGCTGCTGCATATCCCTGTTTCCATGGCGCTGCTGTTGTTGGGCGCCGTGCATGCGTTTATGGCATTGCGATACTAGGACACAAATCAAGTGCCGCGAACACGCACAACCAAAAAACTCGCGCAGCGGATTGACCTGGAATATTTTAAGCGGCCGGGTCCGCTGCGCCGCTGGGCGTTTCGGCTGTCGGTCGGATTGCCCGCGCTCGCTCTGGTGTGGCTCGCGTGGCACGGCGTACGCGGCGACCGGCGCGTCTATTCGGCGGGCGCGCTTTCTTCCTCACACGCCGTGCTGACGCGGCAGTGCGCCGCGTGCCACGTCACGCAAGCCGGATTCTTTAGTGAGAAAGTTGCCGACCAGAAGTGCCTGGCCTGTCACGACGGCGCCATTCATCAGGCGGCGCAGAAGTTTACGCCTTCCTGCGCTTCCTGCCACGCGGATCATCGGGGAACGATTCGCCTGGCGGCCACGAGCGATGCGGATTGCACGCAGTGCCATGCGAGTCTGACCACGCGCAGGGGCACGACCGCTTTCGCGCGGAATATCGATGGCTTTGAGAGCAATCATCCGGAATTCGCCGCGCTTCGCGGCGGGAGCGGTGATCCGGGAACCATTCAGCTCAATCACTACCGGCACCTTCAGCCGAATCTGCTTGGGCCAAATGGCAGCCGTGTGCAGATGGTTTGCACGGATTGCCACCGATCCGCGGCGGATGCGAGTGCGCCGTGGACTTACGGAGACGGCACGGGAGCAACCACCGAAGAGAAAAATTCAGCGACGCCTGGCGCGAAATCCACAATGCCCATCGGTGTTTCCCCGCGCGCCTATATGGCTCCGGCGACGTATGCGCGCACCTGCGCCGCGTGCCATTCGCTGCAATTCGACAAGCGTGTTCCCGATGCAGTGCCGCACGACACGCCGGAAAAGATACATCCATTCATCGTGGCCAAGCTGCAGGCATACATCGCCGCGCATCCCGCGGACTTGCGCGTGCCGCGCGATCCCAGCCGCGACCTGCCGGAGCAGCCGATTCCGGCGGATTACCGTTTGCTGACGCCGCAGCAATGGGTGGGTGAACGCACGGTCGAGGCGGAGCAGCTCTTGTGGCGCAAGACCTGCAAGCAGTGCCACACGCTGATTTTTGAGGGAGACGCCGCGCTGCCGAAAATCGCGCCGTCAAACATCACTGCGCGCTACATGCCGCACGCACGGTTCGATCATTCGAAGCACGGTCTGGTATCTTGCGAAAGCTGCCACGCCGCCGCGCTCACCAGCCAGCAAAGCTCCGATGTGCTGCTGCCGGGGATCGCGACGTGCCGCTCCTGCCATCACTCCGGCGCCGAAGCCGCCGAATCGCGCTGCTTCGAGTGCCACACGTATCACGATCCCGCACAGCGCAAGCCCGCGCACAGTAATTTTTCGGTTGCGAATTTGTTTGGCAGTTCTACAAATTGATTTAAGGTCGGGACAAACCTCCAAACCCACGAACATGCAAGTTTCGCAGTGGAGCATCATAACCCCCTGGTCAGCAGAGTCTGTGCGAAGACTGCATCCGCGGTGCGCCAGCGGCTAAAGCCGCGTCGATTTTGCACGCTTCACGGCAGAGCTGAAGCCGTGCCCCACAAAGATTTCGCGGCTCTCAAGCTGACTTTGAAAACACCGGTCACAGCTTGTTCGTATCGCCTTGCCTATGGCTGTAGCCACTCTTCAGAGGCGGGTGGTTTTCCGGCTGTTAATGAAGTAGAGAGCCAATGCGGTTGGCTAACGACTGGATCGGAGATTCTCCTGTAGTCACGGGCCGGGACGGGCCGGGCGGCGCATCCGTGACGGTGTAGAGCTTGCCGTCGCGCAGGTATAACTTTTCGGCTTCGGCACGATTGAAGGGGCGGGCGCCGCGGCGGCCGAAGACAGCGAGTTGGTTTCCGCTTTCGTCGACGGCGCGGTCGCGGTCGATTCCGCGCGAGACCGCGAGTGCAGGGCCGGCCGTGCGGTAGGTCGCGATAAGCTTGGGCGTGGGGCGAGGGCTGAATCCGTAGGATTCGTGCGAATCTTCCGGCGAAATGACTTGCAGGATGCGCAAGCCGTTGCGGCCGTCGGCGACGTAGGCGAAGACGCTGGCATCGACGGCGCCGATTTTGACGTCGTTCACATCATTTAATTGGCCGTCTGCCGTGAATGTTTGATCGATGCGGGGATGCTCGGGTTGCCCAACGTTGATTAGCGCGATTCCATTCTTGCCGGCGGAAACGTAGGCGTAGGTGCGCGACACGGTGACGTTGCGCGCGTCGCCGACCAGAACGGATGCGCCGGGCACCACGCGGGGATGCGCAAGATCGGTTGCGTCGAGGACTTTCAGTCCCTGGCGATCGGCCACGAACGCGTAGCGGAATTGCACGGCCACGCCCGTGGGGTCCACGAGATCGGGCGCGCCGATTTCCGCGGTGATGCGGGGCGCGAGCGGATTATCGAGATCCACAACCACCAGGCCGCGGTCGCACAAGATGTAGGCGTAGGTTCCTGCAATCGTGATCCGGCGCGCGCCGTCTAGAATTCCGCCTGGGTTAAACGTAGCCGCGCGGCCGATGAAATTATTTTGTGGGTTGCCGTCCAGCAGCGTGCCGACGCCCGGATTTTTCCCTTTCAAATCCGGATTGCCAACGACGATCAGCCCTTCGACTTTGTCCGTGACGTAAAGGAACCCGTACATCAGGTGGATTTTTTGTTCCTCATTGGCGGGATCATGGGTACGTAGTGGATCGACGCCCAGCGTCGTGGGGGTTGCGACGGCTGTTGCGTACTTCGTCTTGACATAGAGGCGCTGGCCGAGAGGAGAAACCGGCGCGGTGACCATGCGCTCGGAGAAGCCCTTGTTGTCGATGTTGGCGACGTCGAAGACGCGGAAGCCTGCTGGGCCCATTGCCGCGTAGGCGTACTCACCGCGCAGTTGGATATCCAGAACATTCCCGTCGTGGCGATACGCGGTGGTGAGTTCGCGCTTTTGCTCGACGTGCTTGCGGAAATCGTCGGGGTAGGCCATGCGCTGCAAATCGCTTCCGATGATGGCCTCGGGTTCGTCGTGCTCGGCGGTGACCACGGCTTCAAATCCCTTGCTGCCCGCGGCGACGTAAACGTATCGCCCCATGAAGTTGAGAAAATTCGTGCCCTGCAGCAGGAGCATGGACATCCAGGCGTTGTTGTCGCGGGCGGCGGAGACGTGGCAATCAGTGCACGTCTTGGTCTCTCGCGCGCGTACGGTGTGCGGCACAAATGTCGAGAACGCCTGGCCGCTGAAGCCTTCGGCGGAAACCGTCTGCTGCGTGTTGTAGAGCCACTCGCGGTTGGCGTTTTGCGAGCTTACGAGAATCGCGCAAGAAGAACGCGCTGGAGCGATGCGATGTCCGGTGACCGTGCCATCGACGGCAAGCATGTAGCCGTCGTCGCGCAGCACCTGGAAATTGTAGGAGGTGTAGTTGCGCGTGGTGAGGCCTTCGTTGTGCAGCATGGGGCGCTTCTGGTCGGCGGTCATGGAGAGATGACAGCCGAAACAATTCGGCGTCCACGATGTGTGGCATGCGTAGCATGTCATGCTGCTGTTGGGGTGCGCGAGCTGCGATTCGTCCCTGGGCACGTCGCCCCAGGTGACGCCGTTGGTGTGCAACGTTTTTGCCAGGCGCGATTTTTCGTTGTAATGCGGATTGCCCGGCGTGATCGAATCGAGGGTCTGGACCACTTCCCATTCGAGGCGCTGGTCCATCATCGAACGCTGATAGAGTTTGCCGGCGCGCCACTCGAAGCGGCGTTCGAGCCACGGCGTGCGCAGCGCCTCGAGATGCGTGCCGCCAAGCGGAGCGGCTGGACCTGAGGTGACAAGCGTCGCGCGCCGCGCAATGGTGCCGTGGCAATCGACGCAATCGAGTTCAATCGCGGCGCGCGGCTCGGCATAAAGTTTTCCGCCGCCGTGGCTGTCCTGCTCAAGATGGCAATCCACGCACTGCATTCCTTTTTCCAGGTGGATGTCGGCAAGGTGCGCGGCCTTGTCAAATTTCTTCGAGTCATCGGCCGCGACGGTTGCGCCCTTTTCGTCCAGCAACCGACCCTCGCGGTCGCGTGCGTACACGGCGCGGAAGAGCCAGCCGTGGCTGTGGAAGTCGGCAAACTGCGTGTCCTTCAGATTCTTGTTAAATTCCGGGCTCCCGGTTTCCGTGAGAAATTTCAAGTCGGACCAAAGCCCGCGAGGCGCCGCGCCTTCGGGGTTGCGCTCGGACACGTGGAATTTTTCTTCTTCGGTCGGATTATGCTGCTGCTTCGGGTACATCGCGTCGCCATCGGATTCGTTGTCCCACCAGGTGTAGCCAAAATAGGTGGTCATCATGTTCGTGCCGGGATGTATGTGGCAAACCATGCACTGGCTGGATGGAATCGAGCGCGTGAATATGTGGCGGATCGGATGGCCCGGCTCGTCGTGCGGGATGGTCGGATCCTTCGATGCGCTGAATCCACGATTTCCGAAGGTCGCGTATTGCGCGGAATGCGCGGCGGAGCGATCGTTGGCGT
The DNA here is from genome assembly GCA_020073485.1 of Terriglobia bacterium. Classification (GTDB taxonomy): domain Bacteria; phylum Acidobacteriota; class Terriglobia; order Acidiferrales; family UBA7541; genus Palsa-360. The sequence goes on from JAIQFB010000009.1 coordinate 106,896, forward strand.
AAACCACGTGGCAGGCGGTGCAGCCGCTGGCGCGGTAATCGCCGGGCTGGTCGTTTGTGCCGGGAAACGAAAGCAGCGGATCGAGCAGGCGCGTTTTTTGCAGGCCGAGGAAAACCGGGTCGGTGCGAAGCTGAGTGCCGAAGCCGCGATTGCTGAGTTTGTCGCCGGGCTTGCCGGCATCGTCCACGCGCAAGGGTTCGCCGACTTCGCCTTTCGGGCCGCCGCCGCGCTCGAAAACGCGAAGCACGTTGCCCGGCTGGGAAATTTCCCAGCGCTCGAGCGGGGTGATTTCGGGCAGCACGCCCTTGTTGCGGGTTTCTTCGGCGCTCGGCGGCGGAATGGTGCGAACGGTTTGCGGCGTGCCGTCGTGCGCGTAATTCTCTCCGAAACGCGCATCCTTGCGGGGATAGGCGCCGTTGTTATAGAGCGCCGCGCCCCAGAGCATTCCTCCCGTGGTCATCATGCTGGTGGAAACGTTGCGGACTTCCGAAGCGTGGCATCCGGCGCTGCCGCATGTTTCCGAGGCGATGCGCAGATCGCCCGGATTGACGAACCGCACATACTCGGGACTTTCCTTCAACCATTGCGTGTAGAGACGCTCAGGATTCGCCGAATGATTCGCGAGTTCGGAATCGCGCGGTTGCGGATGCGCTTTCTGTTTTGTCCGATTGTATTCGGGCGAACCGGCAGCGACGGCTGATGTGATGCGGACATCGGCGTTTCCGCCGTGGCAATCCGTGCAGCCGAGGCGCACATTTCCAGTCGCGTGCATGGTGGGTTCATCGGTCGCGGTGTGGCAGGAGATGCATCCGGCGCTTTTGCGGTCGGCTTCGGCCTGCGGCTGCGTCATCAGACTGGCGTTCGGGTTTGGTCCTGAATCTTGATCGGCTGCGCGTAACGCCGCAGAGGGCATCCGCGCGGACAGGACGGCCAGCAGCAAGCTTGCTGCGAGGGTGCTCGCGGAAAATACACGCCACCGGGAATTTGCGTTGTACTTCAAAATTGAAATCTCACGTTCGCAAACATCGAGAACTGCGTTTTTCCTGAAAAAATATCGCGAAAGCCCTGCCCGGGCGATAGGGCCGAAGCGCCGCCTGTAATCGACATGTTTTCGGACAGGGGAGGCCGGTACCGGAAGCCGAGACTGTAGTCCACGCCAATCGTGTTGCGGATCGGCGATTCAAACAGCAGCAATGAGATGGGAGCGGTGCGCTCAAAGCGCAGGTAATTCACATTCGCGAAACTTGTCAGCTTCGGCGTCAGATCGAAATCCGCTCCCGCGTTCAGAACAAAAATTCCGGGATTGACGAAATTCGCCTGGCCTTCCGTTTTGTCGGTGCGCATGCTGGGCAGCAGGCTATCGGGAGAGGTGAGCGCGACGCCGGTCCCTGTGAGGCGAATTCCTTCGCGATTCCAGAAACTGAAGATGCCGCCGGCAAATGCGGGATCGTCCACGATGGAATCGAATCCGGTGGCGCGGCCATCGCGGGGATTGGCGTCGCCGGATGCGAAGAACGCGGAGACCTTGTAGCGCGCCCAGTCCCTGTCGATGGAAACTTCGGCGGCGGCCATCTGCGCGTTGATGGTCACCGGGCGGCCGACGATGGGATTGAGGCTGTCGGTGCCCAGCGCTTCGTAAAATGCGTGATTCACATTGATGGGGCCGAAATGGCCATTTCCCGCCCAGCCGATGTACGCCGCGCGGACTTCATGCGGCTGAAAAACGCCGATGGGCGCGGGGCGGGCGAGGAATCCGTTGTCATCGTAGTGAATGCCGGGGTCGTCCTTGTTGTAGTGGATGCTGAATTCAGTGGTGTAGCCGGACTTGATGAAATCCTGCATATAGAGATTCGCGACGATCACCTGCTGGTGGCGCAACGCGAAGGAGTTGAGGCCGCTGTTAGTGTTTTTCTCCAGCAGGTTGAAATAGGCGGCGTTGTACTCCCATCGGTCGGAATGAAGATTTCCGAACAGGCGCACGCCGGGCTGTTCATCGACAAAAATAAACCCGCGAAAATCGCTGGAAAATTCCTGGATCCCGGCGCGAACCGAGAGGAAATCGTAATTCGGACTCAAATCGCGAATCTTATATTCGACAAACGCCTCTTGAAGCCCGGCGTGCGCGTCCAGGCGAGTCGTGCCGCTGGCCGCGTCGATATTGACGATGCCAAGTTCCCGCACATTCAAATAATTTACGTTCACCGCGGGGGTGATGCGGACGCGCCAGTCGACGGGGCGGAAGGAGGCGTCTCCGTGAAAGAGATCGAAAGAAAACCGGAACGTCTGGTCGAGTGCGAACTGCTCTCCCCTGCCGAAAAAGTCGGGGCTGCCGGGCTGCGCGGAACTGATGTTGCTTGTCGCTGGGACGCGCCGCTCTTCGACGGACGTACCAGCGGTTGCCGTGATATTCAGAAACGTTTGCCGGCCGAATATGGGTTCGTCGCCTTTGAGGCGGTTACGATTGAAAGGGTCCCACCAGTGACTCGCGCGCACGTACGGATATTCGCCGCTGCGCCCGTAGCGATTCCAGTCCGGCATGGCGACGTTCCAGCGGTCCGGCATGGGCAAGAACACTTCCCGGGCGGGGGGAAGAATTTCCGGTGCGGCGATTCCCTGCCCGTATTCCGCGTCGGGACGCCGAAGCAGTTCCCGATAAGAGGCTGCCGCAGGACCGGATTCGACGGCGGGGGCCGGAGGGCCAAGTTCGGGCAAGCGCGGAAGGCGCGAAGCAGGTGCGGCAGCGAACGTCGAAGGCGCAAGAATCAGTTCGATGGTCACGACGTCGCCGGCATCGAGGCGCAAATCATCGCGCGTCATCTTCTCGAAACCGTCACTCTGCACGAGCAGCAGATACGTGCCCGGATCGAGATCGGTGACGCGAAACACGCCTTCGGCATCGGCGGAAATTGTTCGCGTGGCGCCGGTGGCGCGATTGGTAAGGGCGATCAGGGCTCCGGCAACTCCGCGCGAGAAAGCGTCTCGTATGATTCCCTGCAGCGCCGCTGTTTTTATTTGCGATTGCCGGGGAATTCTTTGCTCCAGCTGGGTCGGAAACGACTGAGGCGGAAAGGCGGATGCAGGAATTGCCGAGCGCAATGCTGAAATCCGGGCTGAGGCGTGCGTGTATGAGGATCTTGTCGCCCGGCGCGGATGCGAACGATGCGCCTGAGCGCGAATGCGATGGCGCCGCGTCACGATCGCCGCGTGCCGCTTTCGCGCAGAAGCGCCGCGGACCGATGCCGCCGCGGGCAGCGCGCCGGCCGTCAACGCGCACACCAGCAAGAGACTCGTGCATAGCCTGCGGATGAATTCGGATGCGTTGTGCATCCAGTTGATCTCGGTTCCCCCACGCGCGATTGGCAATGCAACAGCCGCGTCTAGCTAACAACAATCTTCCGCATGCGGCAAGGAGTTTTGGCCCGGCCTGATACGTGTTTGAAACATTTGGCCCCGCTCACAGGACGCGGCAAATTCGCATTTCCTTGCCGCACGAAAAGCCGATATGCTGGCCTGCCGAGGAATTTTCATGACAACCAGCCCGTCGAACACTGTCCTGGCTTTCGATGTATACGGCACGCTCATCGATCCATTTCACATGGAGGAGCATCTGCGGCCCGCGTTTGGGGAACGGGCGCGAGACGCATCTGAACTTTGGCGCGGCAAGCAATTGGAATACTCCTTTCGCCGATCGCTCATGAAGAAATATGCGGATTTCAATCAATGCACGGCGCAGGCGTTGCGATTTGTGTGCGCACAGCTCGGCGTCTCGTTTTCAGAGGAAACTCTGAAGGAGTTGATGGACCAATACTTGAGGTTGCCGGCCTATCCGGATGTTCCCGCCGCTCTGCAGTCGCTCGCGGCGCGAGGATTCAAAATCGTGGCGTGCTCGAATGGAACTGAGAGCGCCGTGCGCAGCCTGCTGGAGCATGCGGGAGTCCTGCCGCGCTTCAGCGGAATTGTGAGCGTGGACCACATCCGCACATTCAAGCCGGACCCGGCGGTGTATGAATACCTCGCGGCGGAAACGCGCGCGGCGAAAGAAAATGTGTGGCTGATCTCGAGCAATCCGTTTGACGTGATCGGGGCGAAGGCCTACGGATTGCGGGCGGCGTGGGTGCGGCGCGATCCGAAGCGGGCGTTTGATCCTTGGGAGTTTGAGGCGGATTTGATTGTGGAGAGTCTCGGGGAACTTGGTGACAAATTGAACATTGCCTAGGGAATATTTTTCACAAAAAAAAGATGCGAACCGGAAGTTAGTGGCGCAGGCTTCAGGCTACGTTTTTTCATGCAGAGTCGACTTTGCTGCAACTGACCCACTCAGGCTGAAACCTGTGCCACCGGTGCGCGCATTTCCTGTTTGCGGATCCCGCACAATTTGGTTGCTCGCCTTGAGCGGCTTCCTGCGATGTGATAACTAAGCAGGGACCTCTCATGACCACTTTGACTTGCGAATTCACGCGAAGCAAATTTTCTCGAAAGCTATTGTTTGTACTGCCGTTTGTCGGAGCAATTTTTCTCGCGAGCTGCGGAGGCGTCGTGGGCAGTCTGACTTCCTTCACTCCGCCGCCGGTGACGAGCCTTAGCGCCAGCGACATCACGGCGCTAGTGCAGGCCGCCGCGCAGGCCGCCGATCCGAACACAATGGTCATCGCCGTTGTGGATCGCGCCGGGCGTGTGCTGGGCGTCTACCGCAAACCTGCGGCTCCGACTCTCGTGACCGGAAATTTTGGCTCGCAAGTGGACGCAAACGAACTCGCTGTGTCGCTGGCGCGCACCGGCGCGTTTTTCAGTAACGATCAGGCGCCGCTCTCCTCCCGCACGGTGCGCTTCATCAGCGGGATCCATTTTCCGCCGGGTGTCACCAATGCGCCTAATGCCGCGCTCTACGGAATTGAGAACTCCAATCGTGGGTGCACGCTCTCCACGAATTATGCCGCCGGACAAAGTGTGCCGCCCGCGCGATCGATCTCCAGCGCAACTACGGGGCTGGGCATTGCCACGGGCAAGGCGGACATGGTCGACAGCGATCCGAACGCGGTGAATCCTGGAGGCGTGCCGCTGTTTCGCAACGGCAGCCTGGTGGGCGGAATCGGAGTGGCGGGCGTGGGGCCCGATGTTGCGGAATACGCCGCGTACTCGGCGGCGACGTCCAATGGATTTGGTCCCACGCCTGCCGCACCCGGCGTTGTGTTCATTGACGGCGTGGCTCTGCCGTTCGTAAATCAGACGACGCGTCCGGCCGGCGTGGGCACCGGCAGCTTTAGCGCGGCGCTGTTCGTTGCAGGTCCGTCGGCAAGCCCCGGGCCGCCGCCAGAAGGAACTCTGGTCGCACCCGCAGCGGGGCCCCTCGGGGGGCTTTCCGCTTCGGACGTCACGCAAATCATCAACAACGCGGTCGCGACGGCGAACACGACGCGCGCGGTGATTCGCCTGCCCATCGGGTCTTCGGCGCGCATGGCCATTGCGGTCGCCGATCTCGACGGGACGATTATCGGGATGTACCGCATGGCGGACAGCACGGTGTTCAGCATCGATGTGGCGGCGACCAAAGCGCGCAACATGGTGTACTTCAGCGGCGGCGCGCGGACTGCCGGCGATCTGACGGGCGTGCCGATCGGAACGGCCGTGACCAACCGCACGATTGGTTATGGTGCGCAGCCTTTTTTTCCGTCGGGGATTGATGGCAGCGCTCCTGGGCCGTTTTTCAATCTCTACGAACAGGATGTGGCGAATCCGTGCACGCAGGGGTTTCAGGTGGCGGGGCCGAATCAAAGCGGGGTGGTTTTTTTTCCCGGCTCGGTGCCGCTGTATCGCAATGGGAATCTTGTTGGAGGATTGGGCGTGAGCGGGGACGGGGTCGATCAGGATGATTTCGTGGCGGCTGGGGGCTCGGTGGGGTTTGAAGCGCCAGCGGCGATTCGCGCGGACCAGGTGGTGGTGCAGGGAGTGCGATTGCCGTATTTGAAATTTCCGACGAATCCGACGAATTGAAAGTAGGACAAGCACTCTTGCCTGTCCCTGCTGATGTGCCCGCGCCTTAACAACGAAGAACCTCGGTCCATTTCTTCTGTGCTGTGCCGTCGAGGACAGGCAAAAGTGCGTGTCCTACTTACCCCTCGCGAAGCTTGTGGCCTGCCAGGTTGCCCAAGCCGTCGTAGGCAGCGTATTTGTAGAGTTCGGAGAGCGTTGGGAAATTGAAGACCAGCTCGATGAACGTGTCGATCGTGCCGCCGGCTTCGAGCACGGCCATGCCCAAGTGAATCAATTCCGTGGCGCTTTCGCCCAGGATTTGCACGCCGAGTAGTTGCTTGTTCTCCGGCCGAAAAATCAGCTTCAGGACTCCGGAAGCGTCGCCGATGATCTGGCCGCGGGCGTTGTTGGAGTATTTCGCGCGACCTACTTCATAAGCAATTTTCTTTTCGCGACAGGATTCCTCGGTTTCGCCTACGGCGGAAATTTCCGGGATCGTATAAATTCCCATCGGGAGCTGCGACGCGAGGCGCTGCTTGTACGGAAAACCGAAGGCGTGGCACATCGCGACGCGGCCCTGCTCCATCGAGGTCGAGGCGAGGGCGGGAAACCCGATGACGTCCCCGGCGGCGTAGATGTGGGGCACGGCGGTCTGGAATTCGCCGTTCACGTCGATGTGGCCGCGCGAGTTGATGGCGAGGCCTGCTTTTTCCAGGGCCAGGCCATCCACAGCGCCGCGGCGTCCTGCGGCAAACAGCGCGGTCTCGGCTTCCAAAATCTTGCCGGAGTTGAGCGTCATTCGGATTCCGGCTGTGGTGCGCTCGGTGGATTTCGGCCTATCCTGGAAGACGATATTCAACCCGAGATTTGTTAGGTGCGCGCGCAAACGTTCGGAAATTTCAGAGTCCAGAAACGGAAGCAGTCGCTCGCGGCCGTCGACCAGAGTGACGGCCACGCCCATGGCGGTGAAGATCGACGCGTACTCGCAGCCGATCACACCGCCGCCCACGACGATCATGCTCTTCGGGATGCGGTCCATCGTGAGGATGGAATCGGAATCGAAGACGGTTTTGTCATCGAACGGAATTTCCGTCGGGCGGTGCGGTTTGGAACCGGTCGCGATCAAGATCACTTCCCCGCGCAGGATACGAGCCGTGCCCCGGGAGTCGATTGCGGTGATTGTATGCGCATCTTCAAATTGGGCGATGCCGTGGATGAGTTCGATCTTGTGGGCCGCGAGGTTCGTTGCGATTTTCAAGCGTTCCGCGGAAACCACCGCGTCCTTGCGGTGCATGAAGCCCTGCACGGTCAGCCCTTCGCGCAAGGAATAATCGATGCCGTAGAGGCCGCGCTGCCGCAGCCCGGAAAAATAGAGCGCGGATTCGCGCAGCGTCTTGCTCGGCACCGTGCCGGTATTGACGCCCGCGCCGCCCAATTCCTCGCGGCGCTCGATCAGCGCGACGCGCTTGCCGAAGTAGGCGGCTTGCGCCGCGCCTTTTTCTCCGGCTGGGCCGGAACCGATCACTATGAGGTCGAAGGATTCCACGGCGAACACTCCTCTGCTCCGTAATGGCTATGTGCCCGATTGTAGTTGAACTGGATATGCTATGGATCAAATACTATGGAGGGCGCGCTGGACTCTTTCAGAACGCGCTCCATTGACAACCCCTCCCTCCTCCGACATTCTAAGCGCACAGGTCAGGGTGAATCGTTTTCATGAAACGCTGCCCGGACCTGAACTTTGTCCCGGAGTCTCGCGAAATGTCATTGCCCAGCGACAAGAATCTTTCCGCACTGCTCGATGAACGGCGCATGTTTCCTCCCTCGGAGGAATTCAAGAAGCAGGCCAACTGGAACGACCCGGCAATCTACGAGCGCGCGGCGAAGGATCCGGAAGGCTTCTGGGCTGCGCAGGCGAAGAGCCTGGACTGGTTCACGCCGTGGGAGCGCGTGCTGGAGTGGAACGCGCCATGGGCGAAGTGGTTCGTGGGCGGAAAGCTCAACGTCACTTATAACTGCGTGGATCGCCATGCACACTCGGCGCGGCGGAACAAGGCGGCGATTATCTGGGAGGGCGAGCCGGGCGATACGCGCGTGCTGACGTTCGGGATGCTCGAGCGCGAGGTGAACCGGTTTGCCAACGCGCTGAAACGGCTGGGCGTGGTGAAGGGCGACCGCGTGGCGATCTACATGGGCATGGTGCCGGAGCTGGCGATTGCCATGCTCGCGTGCGCGAAAATCGGCGCGGCGCATTCGGTGGTGTTCGGCGGATTCTCGGCGGAGGCACTGCGCGAGCGCATCAACGACGCGAAGGCGAAGGTGCTGATTACCGCCGATGGAGCGTGGCGGCGCGGGACCGTGGTGCCGCTGAAAGCCAGCGTGGATGAGGCACTGAAAGGGACGCCGACGATTGAAAAAGTCGTGGTGGTGCAGCGCGTCGGAAAGGCCGCGCAGATTTCGATGGAGCCCTTGCGCGATCACTGGTGGCACGAACTTGTTGCCGGCGCCTCGGACGAATGCGCGCCCGAGCACATGGACGCCGAGGACATGCTGTTCATCCTTTATACGAGCGGCACAACAGGAAAGCCGAAGGGCGTGGTGCACACGACCGCCGGTTATTTGCTCGGCGCGAGCACCACGCACCGCTACGTGTTCGACATCAAGGAAGACGACGTCTACTGGTGCACGGCCGATATCGGTTGGGTGACGGGGCATTCTTACATAGTCTACGGGCCGCTCGCCAACGGCACGACGACCGTGATGTACGAAGGCACGCCCGACTTTCCCGACCGTGGGCGCTTCTGGGAAATCATCGACAAGTATGGCGTGAATATTTTCTACACGGCGCCGACGGCGATCCGCACGTTCATGCGCTGGGGCGCGGAATGGCCGGCGAAATACAAACTTTCGTCGCTGCGGCTGATCGGCACGGTCGGCGAGCCGATTAATCCCGAGGCGTGGATGTGGTATCACGAAAATATCGGCCACAAACGCTGCCCGATTGTCGATACCTGGTGGCAGACCGAAACCGGCTGCATCATGATCTCTCCCCTGCCCGGCATCACGGCCACGAAACCCGGGTCGGCCACGCGGCCGCTGCCCGGGATCGGGGCCGAGGTGGTGGACCTCGAGGGGAAACCGGTCGGGCCCGGAGGCGGCGGCTACCTGGTGCTGACCAAGCCGTGGCCCTCGATGCTGCGCACGGTGTATGGCGACCCCGAACGCTACGTTCAGAATTACTGGTCGCGGTATCCGGGAATTTATTTTACCGGCGACGGCTGCAAGATGGATGAGGACGGCTACTTGTGGCTGCTCGGGCGCGTGGACGACGTAATGAACGTCTCCGGCCACCGCATTTCGACGTACGAAGTGGAAAGCGCGCTGGTGGATCACGTTTCCGTGGCGGAAGCCGCCGTGATCGGCAAGACGCACGAGATCAAAGGCCAGGGAATTTCCGCGTTCGTCACGCTGAAGGAAGGCATTGCGGCCACCGACGCGCTGAAAGACGAATTGAAAAGCCACGTGTCGACGAAAATCGGGTCGATCGCCAAACCCGACGATATCTTCTTTACTTCGGAACTGCCCAAGACGCGCAGCGCGAAGATCATGCGGCGCCTGCTGCGCGATATCGCCGAAGGGCGTGTTCTGGGCGATACCACGACTCTTGCCGATCCGACGGTGGTGGCGAAGCTGAAGGATCAGTACAAGGACGAGGGGTAGAAATTCGTAACCTTCGTCCGTAATTTTGAGGACCGCCTTGCTCGGAATCCGCTTCCACCAGGCACGCCACTTGCAACGCCGCGCTGATTGTCATACCCTTCCGGGTTCTACGGAGGATAAATAATGAAAACTACGTCTTTTTCTCTCGCCGGGGTTGCGCTCGTGCTCGCATTCCAAATGGGCTGCTCGCAGGCTCCGCCGCCTGCGCCGCCCGATACGCGCGCCGCAGATGAACAGGCGATCCGCGAAGGCGAGGCCCAGTGGGTGAAGGATTTCGCCGCGAAGGATGTGGACAAAGTATTGTCCCACTACGCGGATGACGCCGCCTCGATGATTCCCGACATGGCTTTGATGACTGGACACGACGCGATCCGCGCCGGGCTGAAAGAAGAATTTTCCGATCCGAACGCCTCGCTGGATTTTCACCCCACGAAGGTCGAAGTCTCCAAAGCTAGTGATCTTGCATATTCGCAAGGCGTTTACACCTTTACCAGCACGGATCCCAAGACGAAGAAAAAAATGACCGAAAGCGGCGGTTACGTCGAAGTTTACAAGAAGCAGGCGGATGGGTCCTGGAAAGTGGTCGAAGATATCGCCACGCAGGCGGCTCCGCCGGCGCCGGTGAAGGCCGCGAAGTAGGGCCTGCCTCAATTGCTGTGCTGAGGCTCGTCGCCACCGGGACCCGCGTTCCTAGAGGTTGACGCCCTCCCACGCTCCACTTACCATATAGCGATGCAATCCGATGAACAGGCCCCAGCGGAGGTGTCTCCGGGCGGCGCTCTTGCCGACCAGCTGGGCCGGCCTCTACGAAGCCTGCGGCTCTCGGTGACCGACCGGTGCAACCTGCGCTGCAATTACTGCATGCCTGAGGAAGACTACGTCTGGCTGCCGCGCCAGGAATTGCTGACATTTGAGGAGATTGCGCGGCTGGCGGAAGTGTTTACGTCGCTGGGCGTTACCGACGTGCGGTTGACCGGGGGCGAGCCGCTGCTGCGGCGCGATCTCCCCAGTTTGGTCCGCATCCTCGCCGCGAATTCCCGCATTCAAGATCTGGCGCTCACCACCAACGGCGTCCTGTTTTCCGAGCAGGCTGAAGCGCTGCGCGGCGCGGGCCTGCACCGCGTGACGCTGAGTCTGGACACACTGCGGCCGGAGCGGTTTCTGGCGCTTACGGGTCGAGAGTCGCATGCGAAGGTGCTGGAAGGGATCGCTGCCGCCGGGCGCGCGGGATTCACGAAATCGAAAATCGATACGGTCGTGATCCGCGGTGCGAATGACGATGAGCTGGCTGATCTGATCGAGTACGGGCGCTCCGTCCAGGCCGAGGTGAGGTTTATCGAGTATATGGACGTGGGCGGCGCGACCAACTGGTCGCTGGACAAAGTGTTCACGCGCGCGGAAATGCTGGAGCGGCTCGCGAAGCGTTACGGCAGCGTCACGCCATTTGAGCAGCGCACATCCGCACCCGCGGAGCGATTTGCGTTGCCTGACGGAACCGTCTTTGGGATTATCGCTTCGACCACCACGCCCTTCTGCAAGAGCTGCGACCGCAGCCGGCTGACCGCCGACGGCCTGTGGTACCTGTGCCTGTACGCGCAGTCGGGCGTCGACATGAGAAAGATGTTGCGTGCTGGCGTGCCGACGGAAGAACTTGCCGAGCGAATTTCTTCCGTCTGGCGAGGTCGCGCCGACCGTGGCGCCGAATTGCGCGCCGCCACAGGGCACCGCGGCGTTTTCATCGGCATCGATCAGTTGCGCCAGGACCCGCACCTGGAAATGCATACGCGCGGGGGATAGGCTTCACGCTGCATTTCCCCACTAAGATCTACCTTGACCCTCCAGTGTGACCGGTATACAACCCTTCCTCAGAAGTTCCCCGTGCAAAATATGGAGATGAACATGAAGCGATTCAATAATCATCCCCGAAAATGCTTCTGGATTGCGCTCCTTTGCGCGGCCTGCGTCGCGTCCACGGCGCCGACCGACGCAAAAGTGAAGCGCATCGTCATCGATAAATCCAAGAGCGAGCCGGAAGCGTACGGCGGCAAATCGTTTGGCAACGCCGGGGCGTATGAAAAGGTCGAAGGCTCCGCGTACGGCGAACTCGACCCCAAAGACCGGCGCAACGCCATCATTCAGGATATTCAGCTGGCTCCGCGAAATTCGCGCGGCATGGTGGAATACAGCGTGACGTTCATGTTGATCAAACCCGTCGATATGGCCAAGGCCAGCGGCGGGCTGTTTTACGAGGTGCAGAATCGCGGTCGAAAAATCGATCCCGGCGGGAGCGCCGCGGGGCATACGTATCTGATGAGCGGCTGGCAAGGCGAAATTCCGCCCTCCACGGGACCGGACGATACGGTAGCGGAGACACTGCAGGTGCCCACCGCGAAAAATTCGGACGGCTCGTCGATCACGGGCCCGGTGCTGGGGCGGATCAAGAATTTCAGCGGCAACACGGCGCCGCTCATGGTTTATACCCGCCCGATTCCGTATCTTCCGGTGACGCTGGATACGAAGATGGCCTCGCTCACCAGCCGCACTTCCGAGGGCATCGACGGCACGAGCGGTCCGATCACGAAAATTCCGGACACGGACTGGGCCTGGGCCGACTGCACGAAGACGGCGTTTCCCGGGACTCCCGACCCGAAGAAAATTTGCCTCAAGAACGGATTCGATCCTGCGCTGCTGTATGAAGTTGTGTTCACGGCGAAGGATCCGCTGGTGCTGGGCATCGGATTTGCGGCCACGCGCGATCTCGTATCGTTTTTCCGCCACGCGGACAAGGACGACTCCGGCACGCCCAACCCTGTGGCTGGAAAAATTTCGTACACCGTAAGCCAGGGCGCCTCGCAGTCGGGAAATTACATCCGCTCGTTCATCAGTCTCGGCTTCAACGAGGATGAATCCGGGAAAATTGTGTGGGACGGCGCGATGCCGCACATCGCCGGCAGGCAGATGCCGCTCAATGTGCGCTTCGCGCTTCCCGATGGCGCGTCCGATCCCTATGAACCCGGCAGCGAGGCGATCCTCTGGTGGAGCGATTGGAAAGACACGGTTCGCGGGCGCAAGAGCGCGGGGCTGCTCGATCGCTGCCGCGCCACGCAGACTTGCCCGAAGATTTTCGAGACTTTTGGTTCGACGGAATTTTGGGATCTGCGGATGTCTCCCGATCTGGTGGGCACGACGGCCGCGGAAGATATTCCTCTGCCCGAAAATGTCCGCAGATATTATTATCCCGGGACGACGCACGGAGGCGGCGCGGGTGGCTTCAATCCAGCACCTCCTGCTCCGGCGCGCGGACGCGGCGGGGCATGCGTGCTCCCGGCCAATCCCAATCCGGAATCGGATACGGAGCGCGCGCTGACGGCGGCGATGGTGGACTGGATCGTGAAGGGCACGCCTCCTCCGCCAAGCGCGTATCCGAAACTTGCCGATGGAACTCTGGTGCCGGCTACGAAAGCTGCAACGGGATTTCCTTCGATCCCCGGTTTGACATTCACGGACCATTTTGAGAATCCGCTGATTGATTACGACTGGGGTCCCAATTTCAAGTACGACGACGTTTCGGGCGTAATTTCCAAGGAGCCTCCGGTGATCAGGAGGGCTTTGCATTTGCTGGTCCCGAAAGTGAATGAAGACGGCAATGAAATCGCGGGTGTGGCGTCGGTGTTGCATCAGGCGCCGATTGGGACGTATTTGGGCTGGAACATCACCGCGGGAGGATTCTTCAAAGGCCAGATGTGCGAATTCACGGGAGCCTATGTCCCATTCGCGAAGACGAAAGCCGAGCGGCTCGCGTCGGGCGACCCGCGACGGTCCCTCGAAGAGCGCTACGCCAATCAGGAAGCGTACGTTGCGGCTGTGCGAGCGGTCGCGGAGAAGGCTGTCCGCGAACGATATCTTCTGCGCGAAGACGCGGATCGACTCATTCAGCAGGCTGCGGCGAGCAGCGTTATGAAATGAAGTTGTAGGACAGGCACTCTTGCCTGTCCCCTTATGTTGAGGCGATAGCGCGACGGACAGACAAGAGTGTCTGTCCTACAACGACCAAATCATTCCGAAATTACTTTCTCGATGCGGCTGTCAGGAATGAACCACATCACGGCGACGCAAATATAGAGCGCGATAGAAATCCAAGTGTGCACGAACGCCAGCGCGACGGCCGCGGTGTAAATCACCACCGAGAGGATGCCCTTGAAATCCGCACCCACGGCGAGCGCCAGCGCGGAATCCTTCCCTTGCAAAACGATCAGGCCGCGTTCCAGAATGTAGTAGGCCGTTCCGGCCATGAATAGCACCACTCCATACAATGCCACGGGCACTGCCAGGCGATGATTTTCTCCCATCCACGCGGTAATGAACGGCACCAGCGATAGCCAGAACAGCAGATGGAGATTCGCCCAGAGGACGAAACCATTCACGCGGTGCACCGCGTGCAGCATGTGATGGTGATTGTTCCAATAAATGCCGACGAACACGAAGCTCAATACGTAGCTCAGAAATACCGGGAGCACGGGGCGCAGCGCGGCCAGGTCCGAACCTTGCGGCACTTTCAATTCCAGGACCATGATCGTGATGATGACGGCGAATACGCCGTCGCTGAATGCTTCCAAGCGTCCTTTTCCCATTCGCGATGCTCCTTCGGAGAAACACATCCTAGCCGAACGGGCGGCCACGGCGAAGACGGATTTTCAATGTGCTGGGAGCGAGCGTTGCCGCAACGCCGGTTCAAAACAATGGGAAATCCCTGTATAGTTTAGCCATGCCCTTGAGTGTCAAAGCCCGGCGGAGGTTGCGGTCCTGGCGCACGCGTGCGCGGGAGTTGCGCGGAGTGGTGCGGGGCCTCTTTTCAACGCGGCACCCGCTGCTCGTGCATATTATTCCGATCCGGCGCTGCAATCTGGCCTGCACGTACTGCAATGAATTCGACGATTTCTCGAAGCCGGTCGATACCGCGGAAATGCTGCGGCGCATCGATCAGCTCGCGGAATTGGGCACTGCCGTCGTAACGATCAGCGGCGGCGAGCCGCTGCTACATCCCGATCTCGACCAGATCATTGCGCGGATGCGGCAGCGCGGAATCCTTTCGGGGATGATCACCAACGGCTACCTGCTGACGGCCGAGCGGATCGAGCGGCTGAACCGCGCCGGCCTCGAATATTTGCAAATCAGCATCGACAACGCGATGCCCGACGAAGTGTCGAAAAAGAGCCTGAAGGTGCTCGACCAGAAATTGAAGCTGCTGGCCGAGCATGCCGTGTTTCAGGTGAACATCAATTCGGTGCTGGGTAGCGGCGTGAAAAATCCGGAGGACGCACTGGCCGTGGCGCGGCGCGCGCAGGCACTGGGCTTTACGAGCACGGTGGGAATTTTGCACGACGGGCAGGGGCAACTGAAGCCGCTGGGCGGGCGCGAGATCGAAATCTTCGAAGAAATCATGGGCATGGGCAAGCGCGGGTTTTCGCGCATCAACGGATTTCAGCACAACATCGCCAAGGGCAAAACCAACGATTGGCGATGCCGCTCCGGCTCGCGCTACCTGTACATCTGCGAGGATGGGCTGGTGCACTGGTGTTCGCAGCAGCGCGGTTATCCTGGGATTCCGCTCGCGAAATACACGACCGAGGACCTGCGCCGCGAATATTTCACCAAGAAACACTGCGCGCCGCGGTGCACGGTTTCCTGCGTGCAGCAGATCGCGGTGGTGGATAACTGGCGCGGGCCGCAGACGCTGTCGCCGGTCGCGACGCCACCGTCTTCGCCGGAATCGCTGGTGCAGTTGCGGTGAGTTGTGATTCGTGAATCATGATTTGTGACTGGAAGCTACCTCAAAAATCGTTTGGCTGTAGTTCTCCCACTTTAGAGCGGCGGCATTGCGTCGCGCCATCGGCGCGAAGGTGACTAGCCCGGGGCAACGCCCTGGGTTTCGGCATCCATGGATTGTGATGCGCCCTGAAAGGGCGCAGGGAGCCACCGCCCCTTCAGGGCGGACGAGCAGAGTTCGGCACGATACCCGGGGCGTTGCCCCGGGCTAGCCACCTTCGGCGCTCTCAGCGCCGGCAGATGACGGCTTAGATGAGCCATGAAAAATTTAAAGTTTTTGTTTCAACCCATTCACGGGATTTATGAGATAGGTTCTTGCGACTGTAGCCGGTGACAAGTGCGAATCGCCGGACTCCCTCCTGTTTTCTCTGTGACCTCTCTGTTCTCTGCGTTTTCTGCGTTCATGCTGATGAGTTTTTGCCCCGACTCGCATACCGCAACACCTTTGAACACAGAGGACACCGAGGGCGCAGAGGACACAAAGAAGGAAAAGCCTGAGCAAGTAAGGGACTCTACTTCAGTTGACTGGGACTAGGAACTCGCGTGTGCCGAATTTTCCGGGCGTGCTTCGGCCGTCTGGGGCTCGCGCGGCAGAACGACCGCATTTCGCCTCATCCATGGCCTTAGCACGCGGTTCCACCACATGACCATCCCGGTAATGAACAGTGCTGCCGGCGCAAGCCCAATGACTGTCCAAACGATTTTAATGCCAATGCCGTCGAATCGTCCGAAATGCGCTTGCGTCAGCCAGTACAGCACTTGGTCTCCCTTGCGAAGTTCCCTTCCAGAGGGGTATGTCGGCTCAAAATAATCGACGGCGGCGTTAAACGTCTTGGGGATCGAGAGGTAAACTCCGGAGATGGCCCACATGATCAGAAACGCGCAAGTCCAGAATCCGAGCGCGCTGTGAAAGGTCCAATTGAATCCCTTGGGATTTGATTTCCAGCGGAAGCTGACGCTGTGGCGCCAGGTATCGATCCCCGGCCACCAAATGACCGCGCCCGTCAGAGCGATAAGCAGCGTGAGTATCCCACCAACCGCATTAATCAAGCGGCCCGTCTGCGCGAGCAAAAGATTGTCATGCAGGTCCACGAGCCAGAGGAGAGTGCGAAATCCCAGTCGCAGGGGATCGCCCAGATCGGCGCCCGTATAGGGATTGAACAGGCGCTGCAGCTTCCGGCCGGGGCGCTCGAGCCAAACTTCGGCGGCCTGGTCGGCATTTTTTCGCAGGAAGACTTGAGTGACTTCGTAATCGGGATACGCGCGCCGGGCGGCTTGTTTGAGCTCGTCCTGGGTCATCCGCGCGCCGCGGCCCGGGGCAACGCGCGGCTCCCGGCCCAGAGTCCTGCCGAGTTCGCGGCGGAATACGACCGCAGAGCCACTCACGCTCATGAGCACGATGTAAAGGCCAAGGCCGATTCCAGTCCACAGGTGAATCTGGAAGAGGGCCTTGCGCAGCCAGACGATCTGCGGGCGCCTCTTCCATTTTTCCCAGACGCTCATCCGGTGGTCACCATAGTGGGAAGAACTGCTTAAACGTCTTGGCCCCCCGGGCAGCAGGATCGCCTGGCTAATTCCAATCATCAGGTACTGTGGAGTCCGGCCAGTTTCACGGATCTCTAATCGAGCGCGCTGATGGTGCAGGCTTCAAATGCCGGTCATTTGTTTAAAAGCGGAATGTCCTTGCCCTTGGGCGGCATGGGAATCGATTTCAAGTACGCATAGATATCGGCCAGATCCTTATCGGGGACCGCTTTGCTGGTGTAGGGAGGCATCTGCACCGCCGGCTTGCGAACGTAGCTCTGAAATCCTTCCCAGGAAAGTTGTGGAGGACCGATGCGCGCGGCCCCGGTTTGCGCGGCGCCCTGCCCTTGATAGCCGTGGCATTCATAGCAGCCGTTGGCGGCGAAAAGTTTTTTTCCGTTCTGCGCGTTGCCGGAAACAGTGGTGATTGTATATTGCGCCTGTGCCCGCGCAGCGGGAAGCGCAAGCAGCGCGATCGCCAAGGATGATGCCAACATGCACGCTCGAAGTCCGCGCGCGACGCGAGGGTCGAGGCTGTTGGTGCTCAACATATTGTTCACGCGATTCTCCCTAGTGCTGCGATCTCGATCGTTATCGAGGCTGCGTGGCCACATCGAGCAGCGCCGGTTCTCCGCGCTTCACGACATCGAGTGCGCGGCGAATGGCCGGCCCCAAATCCTTTGGATCGGTAATGGGCCCGTCGCCGTACATGCCCATGCTCTCGGCGAGTTTGGCGTACGAAATATCGGGGCCGGTGATGGTCGTGCCCGTCCCACAATTCTGGACGCCGCGGCTGTGCCGGTCGGCCATGATCTGCACCTGCATGACTTCCTGATGATAGGCGCGGTTATTGTGCATGATGTGCAGCAAGGGGATTTTGTGATGCGCGGCGGTCCACAAGATTCCCGGCGCGTACATCAGGTCGCCGTCGCACTGAATGTTGACCGTGAGACGCCCATGTTTGCGATTAGCAAGCGCGGCGCCCGTGGCGGCGGGCGCGTTGTAGCCGATGCCGTAGCCGCCGGCGTTGCCGATGTACTGGTAATGCTTGTCGAAATTCCACAAACGCTGCGGCCACTTGCTCACGAACGTGGTGGCGCCGACCAGCGACCAGTCTTCATTCTGGATTTGCGCCCACAATTCGGCCGAGAGGCGCGCCGTGCTGATGGGGCTGGCGTCCCAGGCGAAAGCCGCCGCGTCCCTCGCGCTTTCCATAGCATTCTGGTGAACTTTGGCCAGGCGCGCGCCGCGATCCTGCGCCGCCCTTTTGCGGTCGTCATTGAGCAGCCGTTTCACGGCTTCGGTCAGCGAAGGCAGCGTCTCTTCGGCGTCGGCCGCGATGTCGATATCGACTTCCGGGAAGCGCTGGAAATCCTGGTAATTGCCTTTGATAAAAAGATTGTTGGAATTGATGGCGATAAGTTTTGCGCCTGGCTGGGTGATGGACGTCGAGGTGCGTTCCATTTGATCGCGGTAGAGGTGCAATGCGCCGTAGAAATCGGCCATTTCAAGGCCCAGGATGACGTCCGCATCCATGACGGCGGCGCGAGCGCGTTCGGACTGGTTGAGCGGGTGGCGCGAGGGAAAATTCATCCGCCCGCCCTGATCGACGACCGCGGCCTGCAAGGTCTCCGCCAGTTCCACCAGGCGCGCCAGGCCCTGCGGCGTGCGCGCGGCGCGATCCGCGAGGATCACGGGATTTTCCGCCGCCACCAGCAAGCGCGCCACTTCGGCAACCGCTCCGGAATCGCCTTGCGGCGGCGCGGCCAGCGTGAGCTTTGGAACGTGCGTCTTGTCGTCCGCAGGGATGGGATTTTCCTGCAGCTCGCCATCAGCCACCAGGACCACGGGCAAGGTGGGCGGCGTCATGGCGATTTTGTAGGCGCGTACGGCGGACTCGCCGAAGTGCGTGAGCGAAGCGGGGAGATCGTCCCACTTGGTGAAATCGCGGATCATGGCCGCCGCGTCCTGCACGCTGTGCGCCCATTCCACTCCGGGGACGCGCTTGGTGGCGTCCACGATATTTCCGAGAATCAGAAAAAGCGGAACGCGGTCGCAATAGGCGTTGTAGACGGCCATCGCGGCGTGCTGCACACCGACGGTGCCGTGGGCGAGCACTAGTAGTGGCTTGCCTTCGATCTTGGCGTAGCCGTGGGCCATGGCGATGGAAGACTCTTCGTGGCAGCAGGTGATGAATTCCGGGCTTTTGTTCCCTCCGTAGTTGATCAGCGATTCGTGAATGCCGCGGAAACTCGATCCCGGATTCGCGCACACGTATTCAAATCCCAGCGACTTGATCA
This sequence comes from Terriglobia bacterium, assembly GCA_020073485.1. GTDB lineage: Bacteria > Acidobacteriota > Terriglobia > Acidiferrales > UBA7541 > Palsa-360. The sequence continues at coordinate 126,236 of JAIQFB010000009.1, forward strand.
CATCCACCATGTAATCCGAGCCGGTGCGCTCGGCGGTCATCGCGCCGGCGAGCGATGGCGTTCCGGTTTCGGCTTCCGGCGACATCGCGGGAGGGACGGCGCGGCGGGGTTCCGCGGGCTGGGCCTCCACCGCAGCTGGGCCGGCAGCAAGGGCGGCTGCGCCCGCCGCAGCTCCCTTCAGAAAATCCCGGCGATCGACGGATAATTTTTTTTGCCTGGCCATATTCCCGCACCTCCCCGCAATTCAGTTGGCCCCTTATATCACACGCCAGAAAATAAATGGACGGCCATGTTCAGTTCGGGTCACGTGCTCGACCTTGGGACAAGCTGAAAGGGGGCAAATACCGGAAGTTGTTTTGTTACAGGCAGTTGCCACAGCGGAACCCGGAGAGGGCGTTGATTTTATGGCACGCTTTTTGGTGGGATTGGGGCTCGGCCATTGCTATCCCGGAACACTGTACTTCGGCGGCGTTGACGCTCCCCTTCCCTGGGACTATGTTCAAAGATGCGGGAAGTGCGGTGTGCTGGCGGTTCCCCTGAGTCGAAGACCGGCTCAGCGCTTGCGCTCCGCGGGCCTTATTTGAGATCTACGCCAGTTCGAGGTGTGGTTTTTTGCCGACCAGGCCCAGCCCGGGTCCTTCGGAAAATTCAACGCATCCGCGTGACACATAAACTTGACGACTCTTACCAAAGCAGGGCGATACGAACTCCGTGAGGAATTGGGCCGCGGCGCGATGGGTGTAGTGTATCAGGCGCTCGACCCGGTGATCGGCCGCAACGTCGCCGTCAAGACCATGCACCTGTCCGAAGCGGGGACGGGAATGTCGCGCGAGGAACTGGTGGGGCGGTTCCAGACCGAGGCGCGCGCCGCGGGCTTGCTGACGCATCCGAATATCGTGGTGATCTACGACGCGGGCGAGGAAGAAGGGCTGTTTTACATCACCATGGAACTGGTCGAGGGGCGCAGCCTGCAGTCGCTGCTCGATGCGCGCCAGTTGTTTTCGCTGCCCCGCGTGATGAAGCTGATGGAGCAGGTTTGCGGGGCGCTGGATTTCGCGCACCAGCACAACGTGGTGCATCGCGACATCAAGCCCGCCAATCTGATGCTGACCGCGGACGACTCCGTGAAAATCACGGACTTCGGCACCGCTAAAATTCTGCAATTCGGGACCGCGCAAACTTCGCACGTCATGGGCACGCCGTCCTACATGTCGCCCGAACAGGTGAAGGGCAAGCCGGTGGACGGACGCTCCGACATTTTTTCGCTGGGCGTAATCCTGTACGAGCTGATGACCGGTGAAAAGCCATTCCCGGGCCAGAACATCACCACCGTCATTTACAAGATCATCAACGAAGATCCCATTCCTCCGCGCTCGCTGGACTCGTCGATTCATCCCGGGCTTTCCGCGGTGATCACGCGCGCGCTATCCAAGGATCCGGAAACGCGGTTCCAGAGTTGCCACGAGTTGCTGGACGCGCTGAAAAACTACCGCGAAATGGTGAGCCCGGAAGCCACGGTGCGCATGTCTCCGGTAAAGGAAACCCCCAAGCCCGCGGCGATGCGTTCGAGCGGTCCAGCCGCGAGGCCCTCCGCCGCCCAGACGGCGCACTTGAATACAGCGGAAATGCCGGTCCGGCTGCTTCCGCCCACACCCGTGGAGCAGGGACAGACTTCAAAAAGGCCGGGGAGCCTGGTGCTCACGGTCATTCTGCTCGCGATTATCGGATACGCGGGATACCGCATTTACCCGCCCATGATGGACTTGTGGCAGCGCGCGCAAGAGGCGGAGCAGAAACATGCGGCGGCGTCCGCCGCGTCACACGTAACTCCCGCGCCTCCTGCTGCAGTCTCTGACTCGCCGGATGCAAAAGCGGATGCCAAGCCGGTTTCCGCCCCTATGGTTTCCTCCCCCGCGCCGAACGCTGCGCCTGCTCCCGCGGGAAATACAGCCCCGCCGCAAGCGCTCCAACCGGCCGCCACACCTGCGCCCGCTGAAAAATCGGAAGTGCCGATTGTATTGACCGGAAACGAGGGTGCGCAAAAAACCGCAGGCATATCACCCGAAGCTCAAAAAGCGGCGCTGGCCGCACAAGCTGTCGCCGCGACTGCCTTCGATACAAATTTACGGACGCGATTAGTAAGTTTACAGATCGCCGACAAAGTAAAAACGCAAGTGGCCGCCAACACGCTGACGCTCTCCGGGCGGCTGACCCCAATGGAACACCGCAAGCTGCTCAATGAACTCCACGCGGTTCCGGCCGGCATCCGTATCGTCGACGACATTGAATACATCAGTGACCTGAAGGAAACTCCGGCGACCGACACCGGCTGGATTTGGGTCCGTTCGGAACCTCGAGGCGCCGAGATTCTGCTCGACTACACCGACACAGGATTGCGGACGCCGGCGCGAATTGAGATGAAACAAGGCCAGCACAACATTCGGCTGTCGCTTGGCGGATTTGCCAATTCGGAGCGAACCGTAACGATTGAGCAAGGCCAGACAATTCAGTTTACCGAGCCTTTGGCGAAGCAATAAAGATTGCGTCCTCGGGCTTGGCGCCACTAGCGACTCGCCTCCCTTCGATGTAACGTTCCTATCCCCGCGGGTGCCGAGGGGTGATTCATAAGCCTCCGGCGGCCAGCAATTCCCTTTCTTTCAATGGCCTAGGGAGGCATTCTGGCGGCAGGCGGCGTGCTCTCAATAGAGGGGCTTCCAGGCCTTGATTTGATTGGTTCCCAAGCATGGATGCCGAACTTGGCCCGGGGCGCCCGCGGCACTTCAACCCTGGCAGGATTTTCGGAACTGCGCCTTGCCGTTTGGTTTGCGGACTTCGAGGAGTTGCCGGAAAGAAGGAATTGTAATTCAGGATGAAAGTGCTTCCCAATCCGAATGCGGGGCCCGGCGCGGAAGTGCCGGAGGTGGAAGCGACTCCGATTGTGACGCGGCGGGGAGAGACTGCTCGCGGCGAAGTGGTGCCGGTGCGTCCGGCAATATCCAGCGCCGAGTCGGCGGCAATCAATTTTTTACGGCAATTCCGCGTGCTGCTGGGAGCGGCGCGCCTGTACCAGCGGCATCATCCCCGGCTCATGGACATTCTGGCGTCAGCCGAGCAGCAACTGCGCATCGTTCTCACGCTGCAATCTCCTCTCGTGTTTGCCGTCGAGCGCAACGGAATTATCATGCCGAGGTACGAAGCCAACGCCGGCGATTTGCTGCACGACCCTCGCGGGGAACTGCGCAGCCTGGCGGAAGAACTGTTGCGCAGCGGCATATGCTCGCTGCTGTTTGCGCCGCCGATCAATGTCGGCGAACTGGATTTGCTGGCGCATGAGATCAGCCAGGTGCCGCGCGGCTTGACGCCGGGCGATACGAGTTCGCGAAAACTGTGGGATTCCTGGATCCGGGAAAAATCCGTCACCGGAATTCGCTTGAACATTCCCACCGAGCGGCGCGACTCGTTGCTGCTGGCCAGCCTGGTGTCGGCCGTGCTTGCCTATGACGAGGACCCGAACCGCTCCGCGCGTTCGCGCGCGATGCAGGCGCAGCCGGCGGCGAGTTTCGAGCAAGTCGCCGCGACCTTGCGCGTACTGGCAAAACTGGCGCCACCGCGCGATCCGGAAATGCAGAGTTCCGCGGAGGATGTGGCGCGAAGATTTCATTCGGTGGTGACCGGCAGCGAACGTGCCGCCGTCTCGCTGATCGTGCACGGCGTTTCCCACGTGAAACCGCGCGAGGGCGAAACCCTGGAGCCGTATCTCGAACGGCTGGCCGACGCCCTGGTGCTTTCCTTCGTGAAGCAGGAATTCGAGGCGGGCCGTGTGCCCCCGCCGGGAATCGCGCCGCTGCTGGTGCGCCTGGATCAGGACCGCAGCGAAGCCGCCGCCAGCCCGCATGAGCGGTTCGGCGGCATCCAGCATGACGAACTGCGCGTGGCCCTGTTGTGCGAAAGATTCTGGAACAAGATGCCCGCGAGGATAAAGGCTAAAACATTGCGCAGCCGCGATGCCTGGTGTATTCCGGCCGCGGTGGTATCGCGTTTTCTGGAGCCCTTGGCCAATGCCGCGGAGAAAAAGAACGCCGAAGCGGCGGGGCGCGAAGGGCGGGCCGTGCTGCTGGCCTATGCGCGCTGCCTGGAATCGGAAGAAAGCAAAGCGCGACGGACCGTGGCCGCGGGCCTGGCGGAAATCGCGCCTCAAATCGAACGCCTGTGGCCGCATCCCTCCGCGAGCGATTTCGGGCGCGGCATCGTGCACGCCCTGCTGCTGGAAACCTCGCCGGGGATCGCCGGACTGCTTTCCGCGGTGGTCGAGAATCTTGCCCGCGTTTCGCTGGTTCGGCAGGAATATAACGAGTTCGAGCGCATCCTTGAGGCTCTGGAATCGGCGCCCCGGGACGACGAACACGCGCACATCACCACATTGGTGGGGCGCATCCTCACCGACGAACAGTGGTTTTATCTGGTGGACGAAGCACTGGCCAACCGGCCGCTCAATCCGGTCATTCCCCGCCTGCTCCGCAGGTGCCCGGACCGGCTAATCGACAGGCTGAGTCTGCTGCTGACCGCGCCCAACGGGATGAATTCATTTTCTGCCATGGTGCGATTGGTGCACGCGACCGGCGAGCCGGTGCTCGGGGCGCTGGAAACGCGATTGTACGAACCGCGCCGCCAGCGCATCGCGACGTCCATACAACTACTTTCCGCCTCCGACCCGAAGCGCCTGGCGGCTGCGCTGCCCAGGGCCCTGGCAAGCTGGGAGTGGAGTTTGCAGGATCTGGCCGTCACGGAACTGACGCGGTGGACCAATCCTCCGGTGGTCGCGGCGTCAGCGCAGGCGTTTCTGGCCACTCTTGCGGAAGCGCATGCGATGGTCGTGCCGTGCATGATCGACCACATCGGGCTCGCGCACGAAACTTCGGCGGTGCCCCTGTTGCAGCAAATCGCCACGGGCGAACATCCCGCGCTGCGCGACATTTTCTTCCGCATCAAGTCCGTCGAGGCCCTCGGCAGAATGCGCGTGGCCGAAGGCGCACCGCTATTGCTGAAGATCGTCCGGGAGCGCAATGGCCTGGCGCATGTCGAGCCGGCCGCGCTGCGCTCGGCCGCGGAAGAGGCTCTGGGACTTCTGGAAAATCGCCCATCATCCGCGCGATCGCGCACGGCGGACAGCGCCCGGGCCAAATCCGGCGTGGCGCATTCCCGCCCCCGGCGGTACCTGCGCGCCCGCTTGCAGGCGCCGCTTTCGGCGACAATTACCGCGCCGCGGGCCGCGGCTGCGCGTGTGCGGACCATCGCCCTGGGCGGAGCGCTTTTGGAAACCGAACAGCGACTGGCTGTGGGCGAATCGCTGCAACTGGAAATGCGCGCGGGGATGAGGAAAATCCAGTGCACGGCCGTGGTGCGAAACGTCGCCACCAACGGAATCGGCGTGGAATTCGTGCACCTGAAGCCGGAAGACCGCGAGCGCCTGCGGCGGCTGGTCTCGCAACTGCTGAAATAGGGTTCTCCCTCCAGTACGAAGCGATCTCTATACAATTTGAAGTGCGGGCACCAGTAGAACAGGCTTCAGCCTGTTGGGTTTTGTCTTTCTCAAATTTAAATCAAGCCAGGCGAACAGACTGTAGAAAGGACTTTCCCCCGTCATTCCGAGCGAAGCGAGGAATCCTTCTTCGGTTTAGGTCCGAGATAAAGAGGGATTCCTCGCTTCGCTCGGAATGACGACGCGAGGTAATCGTTTCGCCGCCGTTGCTATGGGTTTTACGCGAGTCGCGAAACACCTTCTGAACTGGTGTTATTCGTCCGTATCAGGGGCGGAGAGCGTAGGGCGGGGAGAGGTTTCGATGGGATCGATGTCGGGAACGTCTGAGTTCCCGACTCCCAACTCGTTGAACTTGCGAACCGATGGGACCAAGCGGCTGTCAAAGGACGAAACGGCGCTGTTGTAGGCTTTATTCGCGCGCTCCAAGCCCTTGGCCACGTCCGCGAGATGCTCGGCGAACTTTAGAATGCGGTCGTAGAGTTCCTTGCCCAGATTCTTTATTTTTTCGGCATTTTCCGTAACCACTTGCTGGTTCCAGCCGTAGGCAATGGCGCGCAGCAGGGCGATCAGCGTGGTGGGGCTGGCGAGGACGACGCGCTTCTCGATGGCGTCTTCAATCAGCGTCCGGTCCTGTTCGAGCGCGGCGCTGAAAAATGATTCTCCCGGCACGAACAAGACGACGAATTCCGGCGTGCGCTCAAACTGCTTCCAGTATTCCTTGGCGGAGAGGCGATTCACGTGGTCGCGAACCAGGCCCGCATGCTGCGCCATGGCCGCGCGATATTCCGCATCGCTGCGCGCGCTGGTGGCGGCGAATGAAGCGTGCAAGGGTACTTTCGCGTCGATCACGATCTGCGCATCGCCCGGCAGGTGCACGATCAGGTCCGGGCGCAGGCGCCCGTCCTCGACATCCACGGAAACCTGCTCCACAAAATCGCAATGCGGCGACATCCCCGCCAGTTCCACGGCGCGCCGCAGCGTCAGCTCACCCCACTTCCCTTTCACTTGCGGCTGCTTCAGCGAACTCACCAGGCTTCCGGTTTCGACGCGCAATTCCTTGCTGGTGGTGGCGAGTTGCTGCACCTCCATGCGCAGGCCGCCGTATGCTTCTTGCCGCGCCGATTCAATTTTGGTCACCTCGGCGCGCAGTTCGTCCACGGCTTTTTGCAGGGGTTCGACCATCCCGCCGATGGCGACTTTGCGCTGCTCGAGGTCGCCGGAAGCTTCTTTTTGCAGCGACTGGAAGCGCGCCCCGGCAAGGTCCATGAACTGTTTGCTGCTGGCCTGCAGCGCGTCGCTGGCCAGCGATTGAAACGCTTCCTTCAGTTTCTTCTCCGATTCCTCGAGCAGGCGCCTTTGTTCGGCGATATTCGCGCGCTGACCTTCGGCTTCCTTGTCGGCCGCAGCGCGCAGCTTTTGCTCCTCCTCGACGCGCCCCTGCAGCGAGCGGACCTGCTGCTGCAGGTCGGCAGACTGTTTCTTCAATTCTTCCGCCGCGCCCTGCCGGCTGGCGGCTTGTTTTTCGAGGTCCAGTTTTTGAGTCTGCGAAGACGCGCGGGCCCACAGCCAGGCCACAAGAAAACCCGCGGCGAAGCCGATGGCTGCGATTATTCCGGTGATGGCATTCACAATCGGACCTTCGATGACGGAAAGTGTGAGAGTCTACGATTCACGATGGCGAAATTCTATCACGGCCGGAGCGCGCGACCAGCGGCTCCGGTGACAACCTCAATCCCGGCTAGTTTGCGCCGTGCGGATTCGGCGTATCGGCGGGCACGAGCCGCGCCGTGACCACGTAATTCCCAGAGGCGAGAAATTTCATTTCCACAGGGGCGATATTCTGTTCGCCTCCGGAGGTACCCACGCGCTGCAAATTGCCATGCAGGAGCTGGATGATTTCCGGGGAAGCATTGCGGACTTCGACGTCCAACGGGTCCGTGGTGCCGTGAACGCGCAGAATCAGTTTTCCCTCGGCGCCGGCGGTCGGCACTTCGGCGGGACCGCTAAAATCGAGCAGCACCCCGGTGACGGGCATCGGACCAGTTTCGGATCCGCCCGCGCGCACGCGAAGTGTGATGGATCCAAGGGCGATATGCAACCCCGGCAAGATTACGAGGGAAACCGGCGAGGATGCAACGACCAGACATGGTTGTTCGCCCAGAAAAACATGATTGGAATCCGCCGTGCCGCGAAATCCCCGACCCTCAATCGCAAAGCGATCGAGGATCGCCAGGACATGGGGATAGGAGGTCACCTTCAAACTGGATGCGTCTGCCGCGGCCCCGGCGGGCACCAGCGTTTCCTTATCGGACACGACGGCGGAGGAAGCCGCGATTTTGCGGCCCGCGATTTTGGCGATCAGTGGACCGGGACCGCTGGGAGGGAGGAAAGTCGCGCGGCCCGTGGAATCGGTCGTAACCTTTTCCGAGGGACTCCCGGCGGCCCCCGTGCCCGCCCCTCCGGAAATCTCCACTGCAACGCCGGACACCAAGCGGCCGGCGCCATCGACCACCGCAAGCGTGGCCTGCGCGCCGGCAACGACCGCAGACGGAAGAATGATCGCGCGCGGAACCTGCACCCGTTGCGCGGGGACATCCTGCGCCGCCGCAATCGCCGAACCGCAGGCGATCGCCCCACCGCACGCCATCAGGAGAAGGCTCAGGCGCACGCCCAAGGAATGGCGACAGTCCCACACTGGAAACATGGCAGGGATTCTACATCGGCAAGGCGCCAGGCGCGAAATCGCAAAGTATCGCGAGGGTTCGGCGACAAGGTCCACGTCTACCCAATGCGGCACGACCCCTTATTGGCGTCATTCCAATTCCCGGAAGGGACTGGGAATGACGATGTCTTTTTACTTTTTGCAATATTGTGAATAGCTTAAAGCTAAGGATTCTCAGCGAATGTTCCCGGGTTTGCTTCTTAACGCTTGTCCGCAAGAGTGTAGATCTTCGAATCGAGAAAGAGGCGGTAGAGGTCGGGGTCCAGTTCGTTATCGCGCACGGACATTTCCAGAATGTCGAGGGCGCGATCGGGAGGAACGGCTTTCTTGTATGGGCGGTCGGAAGCCGAAAGGGCATCAAAAATATCGCAAATGGTCATGATCTTCGCCTGCAGGGGAATCTCGTCGCCCCGCAGCCGGTAGGGATAGCCCGTGCCGTTGAGTTTTTCGTGGTGCGCGCGGGCGATCCGCGGGATCTCGCGAATCTCCTTGGTCCAGGGAATCTGCAACAGGAAATTGAAACTGTGGACGACATGAGATTCGATCTGCGCGCGCTCGTCCGGATTGAGGCTCCCTTGCGGGATGGAAAGGAAGCGGACCTCCTCCGGCGTGAGAACGGGCCGCTCGACGCCGCGCGGGTCGCGATAGGTCTGGCGCGCGATCTCGAAGAGGCTTTCAAACTGGCCGGCGGGCAAGACAGTCGGTTCGTTCGATTGAAGGACAGTTTCAAACTGGCTTTCCAGGGCGATCCTGCGGAGGCGATATTGCTCTTCGAGGGAGGCAATGCGCACCAGAGCCTCGGCGCGGTCCAGTTCCAACAGCAGCCGCACTTTTTCGCGCTCCAGGGAGGCTTCGAGGTCCTTGTAGAGATAGTCAAAGCGGTGCGCAACGACGTCCATCTGCATGGGATAAAGCTTCTTCGCCTTGACCAGAACTTCCTCGCGCACGCCGACTTTTCCAAAGTCGTGTAGCAGCGCGGCATAGCGAATTTCCTTCATTTGCTCGGGGGCAAAGCGGGTTCCCGCGTACACGCCGGTATCCACGCGGTCCACGATTTCCGCAAGGCCGACGGTCATCTGCGATACGCGGTGGGAATGGCCGGAGGTGGTGGGATCGCGTTGCTCGATCGCGGTTACCGCGGCTTGCACGAAGCCCTCGAATAGCGTTTCGATGTCCTGAACCAGGCGGCTATTTTCGTAGGCTACGGCCGCTTGCGAGGCCAGCGATAGCGCCAGGCGCACGGCGCGCTTGGAAAACGGGCGCACCTCCCGAGCCACAATTTCGGGGCTGGTGAGGCGCATGCCGGGGTGCATTTTGCAATTGATCAACTGCAAGACTCCGAGGACTTCGCCGCGCCCGTTCTTCATGGGCAGCGTCAGAAGCGATCGGGTGCGGTATCCGGTTTCGTTGTCATAGCTGCGGTTGAAGCGGTACGGGCGGCTGGCGGGGATGCGGTGGGCATCGGCCAGGTTGATGACTTCTCCGTGCGTCGCCGCGTAGCCGGCCAGGGAATTTTCGCGAAGTGGCAGCGTAAATTCGACAAACGGAAAGCGCATGCTGTCGTTTTGTGTCCGCTTGAAACGAAGATGGCGAACGCCCGGCCCCCCCGCCAGCACATCGGGCGGCGCTTCCTCGACCAGGTACAGCGATCCGGCGTCGGCGCCGGTAATCTGGCGGGCCTTGGACAGAATCATTTCCAGCAGTTCGCCCACATCGTGCGTTTCCGACAAGGCCATGCCGATGCGATTGAGCTCTTCCATCTCGCGCTCGGTGCGTTTCAGGTCAGTGCGCGCGGCGCGCTCGCGCTGCGCAAGCTCGATGTTGGCAAACGCAGCATCGATCGTTTTGCGGACATGGGCCGGGTTGGCCTTGCGCGGAAGCGTCGCGAAGCACTCATGTTCCTGCGAGGAAGTTGTGCCGTTGCGCGAAACACCGATCAGCCGGACCTGGCGGGTGCGGCGCGTCAGATGCCTCAAGGTACTCAGATCGCCGGCCTCGAGATCGGCCAGGCAAACGATGGGAGCATCGCCTGTAGCGGGAGCTATCGCCTGGTGTCCGTTGGAGGCGCGCGGAAGAGCGCGCAGGGTGTACCGCCGTCCGAGCGGCCTGGCTAGAGGGGCAGCGAGGGTCCGCTCAAAGTACCAGATTTCGGCAAGTTGCGGCATTAGAGAGGGTGCGGCGCGCTGCAGGGGTTGGGGTTCCGCAGGCTCACCGCTAGTGCAAGTATAAGGGAATTGAATACCCGCACCTAGCCCGGCAAGCGGGTTAGTGTCGTGAAAGGACGTAACTACTTGTAGGACAGCCTATTGCGCCGGAAAACTCCGTTTGCTAGTCTGAATTTTATTGGAAGGAGGCGTCGCAGCGTGACGCTGGAGTGTGATTTGACCGCGGGCAGCCGGGAAACGAATGTAACTCTGTGCCCGGCCGAATGAGGTCCCTTTTGCGCATTCAAACCGGAGCGCGCACCGACCTCGGGCGCATCCGAAAAAACAACGAAGACAGTTACCAGATTGAGCCCGCGCTGAGCCTGTTCGTGTTGTCCGACGGAATGGGCGGAGAAGCCCACGGCGAATTGGCCAGCAATCTCGCGGTCCAGACGATCGTGACCCATTGCCAGCAGGCGGAGAACAGCCGCGCGACCCCCATTTTCGGTGAGTCGCAGCCCGATGTTTCCGAGCGGACCAACCGCTTGGCGAGCGCCATCCACCTTGCAAATCGCAAAATTTATGAAATGGCCGCCGCCAATCCAGGGCAAAAAGGAATGGGCGCGACCATCGTGACCGCCTGGATCGACGGGCAGAAGCTTTCGCTCGCGCACGTCGGCGATAGCAGGGCCTATTTGTTGCGGGCCGGCTCGCTCGATCAGCTGACGGCCGACCATTCCCTGGTGGCTGAAAAAGTGCGCATCGGAATCCTGACGCCGCAGGAAGCCGACGCCAGCGAGATGCAGAGCGTGTTGACGCGCGCGGTGGGCACCAACGCCACCGTGCAGGTCGATTCCAACGAACAGATTTTGCTGGTGGGTGACACACTGCTGCTGTGCTCGGACGGGTTGACGCGCATGGTGACCGATCCGGAAATCGCGAGCACGCTGCTGACCAGCACGTCCGCGCAGGAAGCCGCGGACCGCCTGGTCGATCTGGCAAACGATTACGGCGGCGTGGACAACGTCAGCGCGATCGTCATTCGCGTGACGCAAAAGTCCGACGGCATGCTGGACCGCTTGAAAGTCTGGAAACGAAATTCCGGGTAAGGATTCGCAGCCCCTGGCTTCGGGTAATTCACCATGTCGAGATTGCTGCTAAAATTCGAGAACGCTGTGCTGAAAGAGGTTCCGTTGGGAACCCGGCCGGTAACTATCGGGCGCGCGCCGGACAACGACATTCCCATCGACAATCTTGCCGTCTCCAACTATCACGCGCGGGTGTACGTCGAGGCCGGATCGCTGGTGGTCGAGGACTTAAATAGCCTGAACGGATTGTTCCTGAACGATATCCGCGTGGAACGCGCGATGCTCAAGGACGGCGACGCCATCCTAATTGGGAAACATCACATCTGGGTGGACCAGACGCACGACGCCGCTTTGCCCATGGACAACTGGCGCAAGGCTCCCGCTCCGCGCGTCAACGAGACAATGGTCCTCGATACACACGAACGCCGCAAAATGCTGGAGCAGGCCGCGGCCGCCGGCGAGCGATCGCAGCTCTCCCCTGAGCGGATGCGCGTTCCCACGCTTACCGTCGTTCGAGGCCGCACGGACCAAAAGGAGTATCGCCTCGCGGGAAAGCTGACCGTGATTGGCCATTCGGAAATGGCCACGGTGCGGCTGCGCGGGTGGTTCACGCCGGACATCGCCGCGCAAATCAACAAGCATGAAGACGGCTATTACCTGGGCCGAGGGGATCGCGTGCCGAAACTCAATGGAACCCCGATCAACGGATTGACCAAGCTCAACGACGGGGACATGATCGAAGTCGGGCGCGTGCGGCTCAATTTCCTGTTTCATGAATAGCCTGGCGTTGCGCGGCTAGAAGCAGCTTCCAGAACATGGCAGGGACTCCCACCGGCGGTACATCGCGTCGCGCCCTGAACGTCCCGCGCGAATGGCTTCGGGCGTGGTGGCACCGGCGCGTGCCGTTTGCGATCAGCCTGGGGCTGACGGTTTTCGCGTTGTTCATCTACTCCTACACGTTCATCGGCGATCGTCCGACCGCCTTGTTCTCGTTCATCAACCGGCTGGAACTGGATGCGCTCGATTTGCGCTTCCGGCTTCGCCCGGACGCGTACAAGAATCCCGACCCGCGCATCGTGATCGTGGACATCGACCAGCGCTCGCAGGAAATTCTCGGCCGCTGGCCTTTCTCGCGCACGTATTTCGCGAAGACACTCGACGCTCTGCGCGAGGACGGCGCGAAAGTCGCGGCCTTCGACGTCACCTTCAGCAAGCCCGACGAAACGTCCGCGCCCATTCGCGAGCTGCGCCGGACCGTGATGGAGCGCGAGCAGCAGGGCGGGCGGACCGACCCGCGTGTGCTGGCCGATCTCGACAAGCTCTCCAAGGAATATGACGGCGATGAACAATTCGCGCGCGCCATCGAGCGTTTTGGAAACGTCGTCCTCGGAAATTTCTTTCTCTATTCGCAATACGACCTGAAGGGAGTCGATGACAAGGCGCTCGACCGCTACGCCAATATCCTCGCTGATTTTCCTTTTCCTCAAGTGCGCGCGTCCAATCCGCAGACCGGGCAGCGCGATCTTGCGCATCTAATGCAGAGCTTCGGCGATCCATATTCCCTGATGCCCATGGGCACGCAGGCGAATATCGAAGTACTGAGTGACGCGCTACGCAACGCGCACGGCTCGACCGGATTTTTCAACGTGGAGCCCGACCCCGACGGCGTCGTGCGGCATTCTCTGCTGGTACTTCCCTACGGCCGCTCGAAGGATTTTGCGGACTGGGATCTCTATGGATCGCTCGACGTTCAGGCGGTGCGCCTCTATCTGGGCTTGCCCGATCAGCAGACCGTGCTCGATTTCAGCGAGACCGGCGTCACCGCCCTCGAGTTCGGACCTTCGCTGGTCATCCGGCCGGATGCCATCGGACGGATGATGATCGATTACCAGGGCGGCGCAGCGACGTACCCGTACGTCTCCATCGCCGACGTCGTGAATCGCAAATTTCCGGCGGGGACGTTCAAGGGAAAAATTGTGCTGGTGGGCGCGTCGGCGACCGGGATCGGCGACCTGCGCTCGACGCCGTTCGGAGGGATCAATTATCCGGGAGTGGAAATCCACGCAAATGTGATCGACAACATTTTGAACCGGCATTTCATGGTTCGCGGTGCGAATCAAGTGGCCGCGGATGTGCTGCTGATTCTGCTGTTCGGTGTTCCGCTGGGATTGTGGCTGGCGCTGGCGCAGCCGCGTTCCATGTTGTTTGGATTGCTGCTGCTGGTGCCGTTCGGGTTTGGAGTGTGGTCCGCATTCCTGCACGGGTGGTGGCTGAATTTCATCGTGCCTTCGGGGACGCTGGTAGCGAACGTGGGTTTTGTGGCGATGTACCGCGCGCTGGTCGAGGAAAAAGAAAAGCGACGGGTGCGCGGCGCGTTCCAACAGTACTTGAGCCCGGAGGTAATCCGTCGCCTGTTGGAAAATCCTGATCTGGTGAAGCCGCGCAAAACGGAAATCACCGTGATGTTCAGCGACGTTCGAGGTTTCACCAGTATTTCGGAAAAACTGGACGCGCAGGAACTCGCCGCGCTGCTCAACGAGTACCTGACCGACATGACCCAGATCGTCTTCGCGCACAACGGCACGCTGGACAAGTACATCGGCGACGCGGTCATGGCGTTCTGGGGCGCGCCGTTTGAGGAGCCGGGACATGCGACACAGGCGTGCCATGCGGCTTTGGAAATGATCGCGCGGTTGAAAGAAATGCAGAGAAAGTGGAAGGCTGAGGGAAAGCCCGTGCTCGATATCGGCGTGGGGCTCACCACCGGCGTCGCGTCGGTGGGCAACATGGGCTCGGCGCTGCGCTACGGCTACACCGCGCTGGGCGACACCGTGAACCTTTCTTCGCGCCTGGAAGGTTTAAACAAGGAATACGCCACGCACATTCTCTTGAGCGACACGACCTATATGGCGGTGGAAGATCCCCTGCTCGTTTTTCGCGAACTCGACTTGATTCGCGTGAAAGGCAAATCGCAGCCGGTCACGCTCTACGAACTGATCGCGTCCCGAGGCACTCCCGAAGGCGACGCGCCGGACCTGGAGGAGCGCATGGAACTTTTCGCCTTGGGACGCGCCTGCTACCGCGAGCGCCGCTGGCAGGACGCCCAGATTATTTTCGAGAAATTATGCGAGCGCTGGCCCGAGGACGGCCCCGCGCACATGTACCTGAATCGCTGCAAGGAATATCAAGTGACGGGCCCGGACGCAGATTGGGACGGGGTTTATGTCATGACGCATAAGTAGGAATTTTTAATTCCAATCATTCTGCATTTCCCCGCGATGAGCCACTTTGCGGTCGCCCCGTTTATCGGGACATATTGAATTGAGTCCCTAAACAACTATGTCTTGAAACATAAGTGCGATCAATTGTGTCATGGTTGTCGGCACTCATCCTTGCGCCTAATCCAGTGCACACCGTTTGAAGGCGTTATCTCCGCAACGTCAATCGGACCACCAACTACAAACTTGTCCGGATTAAGTTCAATGGTCTTCTCTACCAGATGAATTGCATATTCAGATGAAAGAAGCTCTCGCTTTTCACCGAGCCAGGCAGCACGATCTTCACGGGCACGCGATGTGCTTAAATTCTTAAATTCGTCAACAATTCCCGTTTGTCCGTAATCTTGAATATTCAAATACCCTTCCGGCACCTCTTCCACTTCGGAGTGGCTCTTAAAAAGCATTCCGCGAAAACCCGGCCGAGGAGGATCGTAGTAAACAGGTGCCTCCGCATACTTAACACTGTTTGAATCATCGACGGATACAAAGATCCCCTGGACTATTGGCACAAACCGTCCATCACTAGCGAGGACTGTAAGGCCATTTGAATAGGCAGTTTGAAATTGCATAGCAACCTTCATACCCCAATCAGCCGCAAGAGAAAGCATCGGTTCGTTCTTCAAAGTTCCGAGGTCAGAAGACATGGCATCGCGGACCGCAGAATAGGCTTCGTCTTCCGCCGAAAAGCGGCTCGAATGAGGTCCAAATGCCACTCTACCAGCGGCAGCAAATAACAGTTTGGGTGTGACTTCGATGACCTTGCAGCCGTGGTCGTCAAATTGCCCATTCTCGTGGCCGACACGGCTATCAGCAGCAAGGTAGGCTTTATCCTTGGAAATTAGGAGAACGATTATCGTGCCCACATCTGCGTGTGCGTCTGAATTGCTTTGTTGTATTGCCAACTCAGGCATCATCAATAGGACGATGGACATTGCGATGAAAACCTTTGACATGAACCTAGATAACACAGGAAATTAAGAAGATCTATATTAATTAAAGTAGTTATCAACAAGTCTTGGGAAGCTCTCTTATTAGAATCTGGGATTTTCCGCCCAAGGTGGTTCGGGCCATAATTCGAAAACTCCGTTTCTCGGGACTAGGGCGGCAGGTCGACTCCGATTTGTCTGCCTAAGCTGGGTTGGTGCGCTAACAATATCGACACAAGGGTCGTGACGGATTCTAAGTTGTCCTATAATGCAAGCCTATCTGTACTCTAACTGCAGGGTGTCTGGTCTTATGCTACCCACTGATGGCGCTTTGGCCTGATCGGCTCAATAAAGGGTTGGACGGACTGTGAGGCTGTGAATGTCATGAGAGTATTCCTGAGTGTCGGCGCGACTTACTCAGAAGAGCAGGAACACTTCGTAAGGGGGTTTGAAGGGTTCCTGATTCAGAGTGGTTGCGAACGGCTTACTGTCGGACGAGGTATGTATGGTGCAAAGCAACCGATTCAGCAGACGCGCGAATTGATGGAAACTGCGGATGCCGTGGTCGTGCTCGGGTTTACGCGAATATTGGTGAATAACGCAGTCGAAAAGCCCGGATCAAAAGATCAGAAGGAAATCACCAACACTAAATATCCAACAATCTGGAATCAGCTTGAGGCGTCAATGGCCTACGCTTTAAAACTCCCATTGCTAATCATACTCGAAGAGGGCCTCCACCAGGAGGCGATGTTGAAGGATCGGCTAGAGTTTCGCGTGTGCAACACTATCTTGAACCCGGATTTTTTCAGTTCCAACGAATTCAGGGGCATCTTTGCTGATTTCAAGAGAATCGCTATCGAGCGTGCTCTCGGAAGGAACACTGTCTCTAATGTCCGGTCGGCGTCTTTGACGATTGGTGACCTCGTTCGAGACCTCCGCCCCGATCAACTCTGGGGTGCAGGAGCAGCGGTCTTCAGTCTATTGGCCGCGTTGGCCGCTGCTGGGTTCTGGCTCGGGAAGAATCTGCATTAGCGCAATTTCTACTTAGCCCAAATTGGGCTGACGGGTCTGTGGTTCGAGACGATCTTGTGAGTCTTTGAGTAGCCGGAGAACTGTCTAAAACCTGTCCTCTTCTCGAAACATGGCCCGGCCTGCCAGGTCAGTCGAAGTGAATCGACGCCAAACATTTGTCGTTACTTACTAGCTTTCAACTTAATTTCCGCCATGTCGCCCTTCATTTCCATCGTTGTGCCAAATGGTTTCGACGCGTCGGCCAGGCGCTGCAGGACGTAACCCGCTCTCGCGCCCTTGAGCGGCGTGGGCAAGCCGCGAGTGTCGAGGAACTGGTTGTTGGCGTATGGATCGTGAATATCGGGCTGGCCCTCGCCCACGTTGTTCAAGTCGATCGGGCGGAACGAAACCGATTTCAGGGTCTTTCCTTGAAACTCCACGTACGCGACCGCGCTCTCCCAATTCATCGGCTCGTCAATGTAGGTCAGCGTCGGCGTCAAGTTGTAAATGAAATTGCCCAGATCGTAGAAGATGGGCCGGCCGTGGTAAATCTCCACGCCGTGCAGCATGGGCGCGCCATGCATCACGATGATGTCCGCGCCCGCGTCCACCTCCGCGTGCGTCCACTTTATAAGCCAATCGTTCGGAGCGAGGCGTTCCGGCAAACCTTCGGTGAAGACCGTCGTGAACGAGTGATTCGAGAAGACGTGGTTATGCTGGTACACGATCACCAGGTCCGCATGCTGGCGGGCGTCGCGAATGCTTTGCAGGATGCGTTGCGCATCTTCGGAATTGGGTGTGTTGCCGGGCGCGCCGGGCAGATCTTCGGTGGCCTCGTTTTCCTTGTCGCCGGCTTCGACGCGCAGCTCATTCACGCCCGGACGGTCGGCCGTGGCGCGGCCTCCCGGCGCGATCAGGCCGGACGCGCTGGCGATCAGGGCAATCGTGCCCTTCGGCGTGTGGAGATAACCCGGTGCCACGGCTTCAGCCGCGTTGTTTCCCGTGCCGGCGTGAATGATTTTGCGGGCGTCCGCCTCGCGGGTCGTATTCTGAATGCCCTTCACGCCCAGATCGAACGCGTGGTTGCCGGACAGCGAAACCAGGTTAAAACCGAATGTCTTCAAGGCGTCGAGCGCTTCGGGCGGAGTGAGAAATCCCCTGCCCTCATGAACGGTTTCACCTTTTTCGGCAACCGCGGATTCGAGGTTGGTGAAAATGACGTCGCCCTTCAGCAGTCCCTGGATCGCCGGCACCGCCTTCGGCGCGGTCTCGCGCGCATCCGAGCGGAGCATGGACTGCCCCGCCAGCGTGATCGAGATCGTACCCGGCTGCTGCTGCGCAGCGGCGGCCGCCGCGAACAAGAATGCTGACAGAAACGCGATGCTCAGTGCGCTCGCCAATAACCGGCCAGTCTTCCACAATGTCGCCATTTGCGTTGTCCTCGCGTTTCCGTTTGAGCGTTCTATTTTGGGGTTGCGACCCGCCGAGCTAATTCATTTTACCCCGGCGGCCAGCGAAAATCGCGCCCGCCGAGCAAATGCAAATGAAGATGGAACACGGACTGCCCGGCGCCGCGGCCGTTGTTGAACACGGTGCGGTAGCCGTCGGTCAGTTTTCTGTCCTTGGCGATTTGGGCGGCGACAAGTTGCAGCTTGCCCAGCATGGCGGCGTCTTCCGCCGACGCATCGGTCAGCGAAACCAAGTGCTTTCTGGGACAGAGCAGGATGTGCACCGGCGCTTGCGGCTGGATGTCCTCGAAGGCGAAGATTTCGGCGTCTTCATATACGAGCTTCGACGGGATTTCCTTGCGTCCAATTTTGCAGAAAAGACAGTCGTTCATGAGAGAGCCTCGAAAAAAGTTCAGAGTCGTGAGTTACGAGTCGACAGTTTCAATATTCTATTCTACTTCGTGCCCAATCCATCGACTTGGTCAAGCCGGATCACGAACGTTTGAAATCCGTCGCTGGCGCGCAATTGCGCGGCAAGCTGCTGCGCGGCGTCTGGGCTTGGGACGCGGCCGACGCGCACGCGGAAGAAATGGCCCGCGGGCGCATCATAATCCTGAATGAAGATGGGCTGGTAAGCCGTCAACAGGCGGTCGCGCAGGCGCTCGGCGTTGGCGCGGTCGGAGAAGGCGCCGACCTGCACGGTAAATTCTCCTCCGGCGGGACTCGGGCCGGAGAGCAGTTCGATGCGCACGGGCGCGGTTCCCGTCCCGATCATGTCCAGCGAAACCGCCGCGGCGCGCGCCAAATCCAGAATGCGATCGCCCACAAACGGTCCGCGGTCGATCACGCGCACTTCGACTTCGCGGCCGTTATTCAGATTGGTGACGCGCAAGACGCTGCCGAACGGGAGCGTGCGGTGCGCGGCCACCAGCATGTTCATATTGAAAATCTCGCCGTCGGCGGCGCGGCGCCCGTTAAACGGCACGCCGTACCAGGACGCCGTACCCTGCTCGACATAAATGCCGGGGATGAAGGGAGCGGCACGGGTCGGCGGCGGCATAACCGTTCCAGCAGGCGCGTTAGGATTTGATTTCGGAACAGGCGCGGGAGCGGGTTCCGGCTGAGGTGACGGCCCCGGAGGGACCGAAGTCGTCATCGGTCGATGTCCCGCGCAACCCGCGGCGCCTAGGGCTGCGAATAGCAAGGCCAGCGGCCAGCGTGAACGCGTGCGCGGCGTGCCGCTTGCGGGCTTGCGATCAAATAATTCGGGCACCAGTTTCCTTCCGCATTCTGGGGGCGATCCTAAATTTCAGAGCAGGCTCCACGCCTCGCTTGAATCACTCATTGAAAAAATAGAGCCCGCACTCGATCCCTTACTTTCGCGAGAACATTTTCGCGGCTGGTGCGAATTTCGCGTCCGCACTGAATTCCAGCTATTATAGGCATGCAATAATTTTGCAGCAAGGAGACCACGTGCCACTTCCCGTCCGATGGCGCTATAAACTCGACCGCTGGCGCGGCGAGCTCGCTCAAATGTTCCGTTCGGAGCCGAAACAGGTGCGCCCAAGGCTCTGCCCTTCCTGCGGTTCGCTGGTGGGTACGACGGCGACCAAGTGCTATCAGTGCGGAGCGAGCACAACGTATTCGCTTTCCGCTGCGAGCCGCACGCTCAGCCGCTGGATGCCGCAAACTTCTCCGGTGACCTACGCAATGCTGACCATCTGCTGCCTGATGTACGTGCTGTCCCTGATGATTACTCTGAAATTTACGGGAGGCGAGGGAGTGGGCGGCGGCCTGATGAATCTCGGGGGAATCGCGACAAAAGTTAACTTACGGCTGGGCGCGTCCTGGTTTCTCGATTTTGACATCCAGCAGCCGTGGCGGCTCATTACCGCGATTTTTCTACACGGCAGCCTCGTGCACATCGGGTTCAATATGTGGGTGCTGATGGATATTGGCCCGATGATCGAGGAATTGTACGGCTCGGCGCGATATTTTTTCCTATTTGTGGTGACCGGCGCTGCCGGCTATGTGGTGAGCTCGTTTTTCGGGCATATGAGCGTTGGGGCCTCCGGTTCGCTGCTTGGACTGATCGGAGTGCTGCTGGCGGCGACCACGGGCCGAAAAAGCCTTTCGGCACAAGCCCTGCGCAGCGCCTTGATTCGCTGGCTGATTTATATCGGCGTCCTCGGGTTCATGTTCAGCGGCACGGACAACGCCGCGCACGCCGGGGGGCTCGCCGCGGGGTATTTGCTTGGACGCGTGATGGTGGATCGCCTGCCCGCGGACGTCACCGAGCGCCGCCGGGCGGATATGATGGGATGGATCGCGGGGGTTGCTGTCGCCGTGAGTTTCGGATTCATGGTTTTTAGTTATTTGAAGAACACGTAGGACGCCCTTCAGCCTGCATTGCTTTGATTCTCTGAAAAGACAACTGTTTTCTCGCTGTCATTCCGAACGAAGTAAGGAATCACTCATTCTTTTGATTTTCAAACCCAGAGGGATTCCTCACTTCGTTTGGAATGACAAAGTTCTTGTGGTTTTGCCCACTCAGTGAGGCCATCGAGAAGCGCGGGTCAGGTATGCGGCTCGTTCAGCCGCCGCGCGATGGTAAAGCAATAGTGAAACCCCGAGAAAACGGTAAACGCGGCGACCAAGTAGCCGATGACGTTTCGCAGGTGCGACAACCACCGCCATTCCGTCACCCCCAGCAGCACCACCGCAAAAATGAACATAATTTGCAGCGCCGTGGTGAGCTTGCCGTAGATGCTCGGCGGAAACGGCCGGTATCCCACAACCACCAGGATCACCGCGGCCGTCATCAGGATGAGGATATCGCGGCTGAGCACCATCGTGGCGAGCCACCAACTGATCTTCCGGTTCATGGCCAGCACGACAAACGACGAGGAAAGCAGCAGTTTGTCCGCGATGGGGTCGAGGTAGGCGCCCAACGCGGTTTTCTGATTGAGCCTGCGCGCCAGGATGCCGTCAAGGCCGTCGGTCAGCGCGGCGATGATCAGGATGGCGAGCGCCAGGTCGTAGCGGCGGTAATGAATGGAAATGATAAAGAACGGCAAAAATCCAAGGCGGAGAAACGTCAGCTGATTAGGAACCGTGAAGATGCGGGATGACATGGGATTGAGCTCACCAGCAGCTTACACGAATAACGCCAGATAATCCCGCAGGGATCGGCCCACGCGCTGCTCGAACCGCTCGGATAGCGACGGAATCGAGCCGTGCGGCTCGTCCAGCGCGATTCGCTCGACGCGCTGCATGGGAAAAAACAGGGTGGGCAGGCCTACACGCTCGCCTTCGGGGTCCTTTACCTGCCGGATGAAATCGTCGAAGGAATTCAAGTCGATGGCGCGCACGGTCACTCCCGATGCGTTCATCGAGACGAGCGATCCCCACAATTTTTCCTTGGGCGTGTGCAGGCTCACAATCACGATGGAGTTGGGTTCCAACGATACGCTCGCTTTGCTCCCGGTTACGGGACACGCCTGACGTTACACCGAAATGGTTTTCAGGTTCGGAGAAACTTTCAGTTTCGGCTCGGTAAGTTTCTGCACCGCTTCCGGCGTGACACCGGGCGCCACTTCGCGCAGCACCAGGCCCTCGGGGGTGACGTCGATTACGGCGAGTTCGGTCACGATCATGTCCACGACTTCCTGACCGGTGAGAGGCAGCGTGCACTGTTTCAGGATCTTGGGCTGCCCATCTTTCGTGGCATGTTCCATGGCAATGATCACGCGCGGGGAGCTCGCCACCAGGTCCATCGCCCCGCCCATGCCCTTCAGTTTTTTACCGGGAATCGCCCAGTTCGCCAGGTTTCCTTTTTCATCCACCTGCAGCGCGCCGAGCACGGTCATGTTCACGTGCGCGCCGCGGATCATCGCGAACGAGTCGGCGCTGGAAAAATAACTGGTGCCGGGAATTTCCGTCACGGTTTCCTTGCCTGCGTTGATCAGATCAGCGTCTTCCTCGCCTTCATAGGGAAACGGCCCGATGCCGAGCATCCCGTTTTCCGATTGCAACACGACTTCCATGCCCTCGGGAATGTAATTGCCGACCAGCGTGGGCGCGCCGATGCCGAGGTTCACGTAATAGCCGTCGCGCAACTCCTGGGCGACGCGCTTGGCGATCAGCTCCCGCTTGCTGTCTTCGGCCTGCGCTGAGTTTTCTTTTTCCGCGAGTCCTTTTGCCATTTTGCCCGCCCTTTCCTGGTGAGGCCGGTTCACGCGCGCTTGCGCACGGTCCTCTTTTCGATCTGCTTCTCGTAATTCGTGCCCTGAAAAATCGCGTTTACGAAAACTCCCGGAGTGTGCACATTTTCCGGCTGCAGCGCGCCCAACTCGACGATTTCCTCGACTTCGGCGATCACGTAATCGGCCGCCGTGGCCATCACCGGATTGAAATTCCGCGCCGTCTTGCGGTAAATCAGGTTTCCCCAGCGGTCGCCTTTCCAGGCCTTGATGAAGGCGAAATCGCCGCGCAGGTCGCGCTCCATCACGTATTTGCGGCCGTTGAATTCGCGGACTTCCTTTCCCTCGGCGATCACGGTGCCCACGCCGGTGGGCGTAAAAAACGCCGGAATTCCGGCCCCGGCGGCGCGAATGCGTTCGGCCAGCGTGCCCTGCGGATTGAGCTCGACCTCGATTTCTCCGTTCAGAAACTGCTGCTCAAACAGTTTGTTCTCGCCCACGTAGCTGGCGATCATTTTCTTGATCTGGCGCGTCTGCAGCAGCAGGCCGAGCCCCGCGTTGATGGATCCCGCGTTGTTCGAGACGCAGGTCAGATTTTTAGTGCCCTTTCGGACCACGGCGGCGATGAGATTTTCGGGAATGCCGCAGGTTCCGAATCCCCCCGCCAGAATCACGGCGCCGTCAAATAATTTTTCGATTGCCACATCGGCGTTGGCTACGCGTTTATCTATCAACTTCGGCTCCCGTGGCGCGAGTTTCCCCGCGAATGATTGCAAAAGTTTACTGCAAGTCGCGCAATATTTTGTACAGTTCTCCGGCAGCGGCAAACTGTTCTTCCATGGCGCGAGCGCGGAGATCGCCGCGAACCCTCTCGAGCGCCTGGATCATCTGATCCAGCACGCGGTCCAGATTGTCGCTGTTCGTGAGAATAATATCACGCCAGACCGAATAGGGGCTTCCCGCCAGGCGAAGAGCGTCCCTCAGACCGCGGCCCGCGAGGGTGACCGGTAAACCCGATTCATCGGTGGCGTCGCGCACCACTCCGGCAAGAGCCACCGCGAGCAACTGCGGGAGATGGGAGACGATGGCCGCGGCGCGGTCATGCGATTCCGCGTCCAGCCAGATGGGTTCCGCGCCCAGCTTTTCGATGAATTTCACGAGTCCGGCAGCGCGCGCATCGCGGGGCCCGCCCGCCGCTTCCCCGCCCGGCCGCCGCATCAGCGCGTACTTTGAGCCGCGAAACAACTCCGCGTCGGCCGCCGCGATCCCGGATATTTCCTTTCCGGCCATGGGATGCCCGCCCAGAAAGTGAGCGCGGCCTTCCAGAAACGATTCCGCCGCCACGGCGCACACCATGCGCTTCGTGCTGGACGCATCGGTAACCAGCGCAGCGGGCGAAGCGAGCCGGGCGATTTCCGGCAGTAATTCGATCGTTTGCCCGACCGGAAGCGCCACGTAAATCAAATCCGCGCCGGCGACCGCGATAGCAAGCTCGCCCACTCCTTCGTGGATCGCGCCGCGTTCCAGCGCGTGGCGCAGGACGTGTCCTTTGTCCCAGCCGATTACCACGGTATCGGGCGAATGTTTGCGGAGCGCGAGGGCGAACGAGCCGCCGATCAACCCGGTGCCAAGAATTGCAGCGCGCCGAAAGGGGGCGTCCATGGCTTAGGCGACGGTCCGGCCGACCGCCTGCGCGATGATGCGCAGTTCGGTCATGAGTTTTTCAAATTGCTCGATGAAAAGAGACTGCGCGCCGTCGGAAAGGGCGTGCTCGGGATCGTTGTGCACTTCCAGAAGCAGGCCGTCGGCACCGGCGGCAACCGCCGCGCGGGCCATCGGCGGAACTTTGTCGCGGATTCCTGTGCCGTGCGAAGGATCCGCGACGATCGGCAAATGGGAAAGCTTCTGGATGACGGGGATCGCGGCAATATCGAGCGTGTTGCGCGTGGCCGTCTCAAACGTGCGGATGCCGCGCTCGCATAGAATCACGTTGTGGTTTCCGCCGGACATGATGTACTCGGCGCTCAGCAAAAGTTCCTCGATCGTGGCGGAAAGGCCGCGCTTGAGCAGCACGGGCTTTTTCACGGCGCCCAGTGCGCGCAGCAAAAAATAATTCTGCATGTTGCGCGCGCCCACCTGGAAAATATCGATGTAGGGGAGCATCATCTGGATTTGCGATGCGTCCATGACTTCGCTGCAGACCAGCAGGCCACTCTTGTCCCCCGCTGCGCGCAGCATTTTCAGGCCTTTTTCGCCGTGCCCCTGAAAACTGTAAGGCGAACTGCGCGGTTTGAACGCGCCGCCGCGAAGAATCTTGGCTCCGGCTTTGGCCACGCGATCCGCAATCAGGCCGATCTGTTCGGGCGTTTCCACCGAGCAGGGGCCCGCCGCCACGATGACTTCGGGCCCGCCAATCCGCACGCCGCCTGGCAACTCGATGATGGTTCCCTGCGGGCGAAACGCGCGGCTGGCCAGTTTATACGGATGCGTGATGCGCACGACTTCGCGCACGCCGTCGAGAACTTCGACGTCGCGCGGATCAAAGTCCGCGGGCACGCCCACGGCGCCCAGAACCGTTTGCGATGCGCCGGTCGAGCGGTGAATGTCGAATCCCATCGACACCAGGCGGTCGATCACATGCTGGATCTGAGCCTCGCTCGCGCCTTCTTGCATGATGACTACCATTTCAATTCCTCTTTCTTGGCTCCAAATAAATGGGTGACGCTAGCTTTTCTTTTTCGCATCGTCGCCGGTCATTACAACTCGCTCCACCGAGCGCGCCTCGTCCAGAATGCGCTCGAACAGGCGGCGGATGGCGGCGTCCGGGAGCGGGCCGGGATTGGCGCGCACAGCGGCGTCCAGAACCTGTTTCTCGCGGTCCGGCTGGTACAGAGATTCTCCGCTGACGTGCTTGATTTTCCCGATCTCGACGACGCAACGCGAACGCTCGTTCAGGAGTTGAACGAGCCGCCGGTCGATTTCGTCAATTTTGCGGCGCCAGTCCTCGATGCTCATGCGTTTGGCTCCCGCCGGCTCATCCCGGCCACAGCGGCGCCTTTCAACAATTTCACGCGGGCCGCCAGCGCCTCGGCGGCTGCTGGAACGCTCCCGGCGCGCTCGATCTCTTCGACCAGAGCCGAACCCACTACGGCGGCATCGGCTAGTCCTACCAGCACTGAAACGTGTCCGGGCAGCGAAATTCCGAAGCCGATGGCGATGGGCAAGTCGGTGACGCGCCGCACGCGCCGCGCGAGCGCCGGCAATTCGTCGGCAAGCTGATCCTTCGCTCCGGTTACGCCCGTGCGCGAGATCAAGTAGAGGAATCCGCTCGATGCTTTCGCGATGAGCGCCAGACGCTCGTCGGTCGAGGTTGGCGCCGCTAGAAATATCGTGTCGAGGCCACGCGAGGACATCGCCTGGCGATATTCGGCGCCTTCGTCGGGCGTCACGTCGGTGATCAGCACGCCGTCCGCGCCCGCGGCACTGGCCTGCTCGGCAAATTTCTCCAGTCCCATTTGCAGCACAGGATTGAAGTAACTGAACAACACCAGCGGAACTTCCGTTTTTGCGCGCAGCGATTTTACGAGAGAAAGCACGCCCGCCAGCGTCGTTCCGGCGCGCAACGCACGCTCGCTGGCGCGCTGGATCACCGGGCCGTCCGCCACAGGATCGCTGAAGGGCACGCCGAGTTCGATCACGTCCGCGCCGGCGCCGGCCAGCGCCAGCACGAACTGCTCGGTCGCCTCGAGCGAAGGATCGCCCGCGGTAATATACGCGACCAGTCCCATTTCGCCGCTGCTGCGGAGTTCGGCAAACCGGCGGGAGATGCGCGATTCATTCGTCATGGATGTGGCCAAATGGCTCATGGCAATGTTTTACTTAAATATACCGGGCGAGAATTTCCATGTCCTTATCGCCGCGCCCGGAGAGATTCAGAATCACAACGGAATCGCGCGGCATTTTCGGCGCGCGTTCGATCAATTCGGCCAGCGCGTGCGCCGATTCGAGCGCCGGAATAATTCCCTCAAGACGAGCCAGCGTACGCGCGGCGGCAACCGCCGCATCGTCGCTCACGGCCGTGTACGTGGCGCGGTGCCGGTCGGCAAGCCAGGCATGCTCGGGACCGATGGCGGGATAATCGAGGCCCGCGGAAACCGAATGCGTTGCGGCAATCTGCCCGTCGGGAGTCTGCAGGACGTACGAATACGTTCCCTGCAGCACGCCCGGGCGCGCGCCGGAGTAACCCGCGGCCGCGGCCATCCGTGCGGCGTGCTCGCCGAGCGCGTGGCCGCGCCCTCCCGCTTCCACGCCCAGCAGTTTCACTCCCGCGTGGCCCAGAAACGCGTGGAACAATCCGATGGCGTTCGAGCCGCCGCCCACGCATGCGACCAGCAGGTCCGGCAATCGCCCTTCGACGTTCAAGATCTGTTCGCGCGCTTCGAGGCCGATGACGCGGTGAAAATCGCGCACCATCATCGGGTACGGATGCGCGCCCAAAACCGATCCGAGCAAATAGTGCGTGGTGCGGACGTTGGTGACCCAGTCGCGCATCGCTTCGTTGATCGCGTCCTTCAGCGTGCGCGTGCCGGAATTCACGCTCACCACTTCGGCGCCCAGCAAACGCATGCGGAACACGTTGAGGCGCTGGCGCTCCATGTCCTCGGCGCCCATGTAGACCACGCACTCCAGGCCCAACCGCGCCGCAACCGTCGCCGTGGCCACGCCGTGCTGCCCCGCGCCTGTTTCGGCGATGATGCGTTTCTTTCCCATGCGCACGGCGAGCAATCCCTGGCCCAGGCAGTTGTTGATCTTGTGCGCGCCGGTGTGCAGCAGGTCTTCGCGCTTGATGTAGATGCGCGCGCTGCCCAGATGCTCGGTCAGGCGCGAAGCAAATTGCAGCGGCGTGGGGCGGCCTGCAAAATTCTTCAGCAGGAAATCGAGTTCCTTCTGGAACCTGGGGTCTTTGCGCGCTTCGGCGTAGGCGTGCTCGAGTTCTTCGAGCGGGGCGACGAGCGTTTCCGGAACGTAACGCCCGCCGTAGGGGCCGAAACGGCCCTTCGCGTCCGGCCAAATTTGTGGAGCGGTGGTCATTGATTTCCCTTTTCCTCGAATCGATGCCTATGCCGATTCCACGGCTGCGAACAACGCGCGCAATTTGCCGGGATCCTTGCGGCCCGGCCGCGCTTCGACGCCGCTCGCCAGATCCACGGCGTAGGGGTCGGCCACGCGAATGGCCTCGGCGATATTCTCCGGCGTCAGGCCTCCCGCCAGAATAATTTTTCCGTATCGCCCCGCGGCCCGCGCCAGATTCCAATCGAGCGTGCGACCCGTGCCGCCGTGCAGTCCGCGCGCGAATCCATCGAGCAGGATTCCGTCAGCGGCGCGATAACGCGCCAGGCTGGCCACGCGAAACCCGCGTCTCACTTGCACAGCCTTGATCACGCGCCGAGTACGCGCAAGCTCCGCCACTTCCTCCAGCGATTCCGCGCCATGCAACTGCACGGCGGTCAATCGGAGCGCCCGCGCCAGCGCCTCCACGACCACCGGAGGCCAGTTCACAAACACGCCCACCGCTTCCACAAACGGCGGAAGGCGCCGAATAATTTTCCACGCGTCCGCGGGAGTGATGGCGCGAGGGCTGGGCGGATAAAAATTGAATCCGAGCGCGGAAGCCCCCAAGTCAATTGACAAGCGGGCGTCGTCCCAGGCGGTAATCCCGCAAATTTTAACACGAGTCGGCATGGGAATCAGGAACCCAGCAAAATCCGAAGCGCCGCCCCCGGATCCGGCTGCGCCATCAGATGTTCGCCGATCAAAAATGCGTCAAACCCGGCGGCGCGCATGCGGGCCAGATCGTTATGCGTGCGCAATCCCGATTCGCACACGGCAATGCATTCCTCGGGAATGTCGGCAATCAATTCCAGCGACGTCTCGACGCGCACTTCGAGCGTTTTCAGATTGCGGTTATTCACGCCGATGATGCGCACGCCAACTGCCAGAGCCCGCGTCAACTCCTCGCGCGTGTGCACTTCCACCAGCGGCTCCATGCCCAGTTCGCGGCCGAGCGCGAGCAATTCGGCGAGCAGCGCGTCGCCGAGCCCCGCCACAATCAGCAGGAATGAATCCGCGTTGGTGGCGCGCGCCTCCCACACTTGCCACGGATCGACGATAAAATCCTTCCTCAGCACCGGCAGGCCGACCACCGCGCGCGCATCCTTCATGTACTTCAATTCGCCCTGAAAATTTTCCTCTTCGGTGAGCACGGAAAGCGCCGCCGCGCCGGCCGCTTCTAGACATTTCGCCAGCGCCACGGGATCGAAATCCGCGCGAATCAAGCCGCGGGAGGGCGACGCCTTCTTCAGTTCCGCGATCACATTGATCGAATCGCGCGTCAGCGCCCCGGCAAAATCGCGCAATGGGAGAGCGTGTTTCACTCCAAATCGCAGCGCCGTTTCCGGAACGCTCTTCTTGCGATGAGCGATCGCAGCGCGGCGCGCATCGATGATGCGGTCCAGCACGGTCCCGGATTTGGTTTCTGGCGCCATGGGCACGGCTTCAGCCTCGTTTCCAGCGGAAGCGGAAACGTTCATGCTATCTTCCGGCGTCGGGGGAGTCAATGACGGGGGATCGAGCGTAGGACAGGCACTCTTGCCTGTCCGATTTGGTGCTCGGCGATGCGAATCTAAACCGGACAGGCAAGAGTGCCTGTCCTACTTCAGCTGGCCAAAGGGAACCTGCGTCACTTCCGGATCGAGGGTCGTTAGGTTTGTGGGTTCCCTGGAGAAGACGAGGAATCGCCCGCCGCCGGAATTCCGGCGGCGGGC
>JAIQFB010000043.1 GCA_020073485.1 Terriglobia bacterium
AGTTGGTAACGACTGGAGCAGGGAAGACGATTGCTTGCGTAACGTGCCACGGTGATGATTTAAGAGGCGCTGGAGAATTGCCCAGGATCGCAGGATGCTCCGCAATTTATATTGTCCGCCAACTCTACACCATACAGAACCTCACCCGTAAAGGAAGCGCAGCGGGTCTGATGAAACCGGTCGTCAAGGAATTGACTGTCGATGACATGATATCGATCGCTGCCTATGTGGCGTCACGTGTTCCGTAGCTAATCGCCCCGATTACCTTGTGGCAGCTTGCGCCGCGTTGGCGAGCAGAATAGTGACAGCGGCGGCTAGGGCGCAAGTCACGAAACGTGCGATCTTCATTGGCTCCTCCCGATTGCATTTGCACAACCGCCGCATTGTCGCATTTTGGCAGCGCTCCGCAAGGCCTGCTTGTGGAAAGTGGGCAGGTTTGGTTGATGCGTAGGTATCGAGTGAGGCTAATCTGAAAGTCCTCGTGCCCATAATTTCGGAAGCGGCTGTGGTCGGGTGCGTTGGCCGGGACAGGATATGCCGGGTTGTGGTTTGCTGATCGGTTGGAGTATTCTGCCTCGAACAGTCGGGCAATGAGTGCACCGCGTCCTCGATGTTTTGTTTTCCTGATTTCGGAGGTGTGGGGATGTCTTATAAGGATAATCCGAAAGAAGCCGTTCAGCCTCCTGACAATTCCAAACGCAATCTGGGCCGGCGCGATTTCGTAAAACTTGTCGGCGGAACAGGCGCGGCGATTACGACTGCGGGCGTTCTCGCGGGTGCTCCAGCAGCCGTAGAGGCACAGGACAACCCGCCGCGCGGAAAAATTGTCGGGCCCGGCACGGTCCAGATCACGCTGAAGATCAATGGACAGGCGCGCAAATTGAACGTGGAGCCTCGCGTCACGCTGATTGACGCCCTCCGCAATCATCTCGATTTGACCGGCGCGAAGAAAGTCTGCGACCGGGCCACTTGCGGCGCCTGCACGGTCCAGCTCAATGGGAAAGCGGTGTATTCCTGCACGGTCCTCGCGATAGATGCGGCTGGCATGGGCGCTGATATCCGCACCATCGAAGGCCTGGCACCTGAGGGCCAACTGCATCCGATCTCAGCTGCATTTGTTGCAAACGACGCGCAACAGTGCGGTTTCTGCACCTCGGGGTTCGTCATGGCGTCGAAATCCTATCTCGATGCAAATCCACATCCCACGTACGAGGAAGTACAACAGTGGCTGGGCGGCGGGAACATATGCCGGTGCGGCACCTATAGAGGTCTGCGCCGCGCCGTGGTGGTGGCCGGGGGCGTTAGCGTTCCCGCGGAAGGAGCCGACTGATGGCGGAATATAAGTGGCCTCCAGCCGAGAAACGAAGCTTGATCGGTAAGCGGATACCCCGCATCGATGGGCCGGCGAAATCTTCCGGCCGCGCGAAATATACCTATGACCTGAACCGTCCTGGGATGCTGCACGCGAAATTGGCGTTCTCTCCCTACGCGCACGCCAAAGTGACTGGCATCGACACGAGCGTTGCGGAAAAAATGTCGGGCGTCAAGGCCGTGCAAATCATATTTCCGGTAGGCACCGAAGTGCACTGGGCGGGGCAGGAGATCGTCGCCGTCGCGGCGGAAACGGAAGAGCAGGCGCGCGACGCGGCACGCGCGGTCCGCATTCAGTATGACGTAATGGCGCACATGGTGAGCGATGTCCCTCCAGACCGCGCCGGCGCCAATATCGTGAATAGCGGCGAAGTGAAAGAAGGCGATCCAGCCAAGGCATTTCAAGAGGCAGACATTGTTCACGAGGGCTATTACGGAAATACGCAGGTCGTGCACTGTTGTCTGGAGCCGCACGGCCAGGTAGCGGAATGGCAGGGCGACAAGCTGACGGTGTGGGCGAGTACGCAAAACGTCAGTGGGATTGGAGGAGAGTTCGCGAAATCCCTCACCGCGAAAGGCATTCCGGTGGATGTCGCCAACGTGGTCATCATCTGCCAAATGATGGGTGGAGGCTTCGGCGCCAAGTTTGCCGCCGATCCCTGGGGCGTGGCTTGCGCCCAGCTGGCCAAGACGACGGGCCGCCCCGTAAAGCTGATGCTCGAGCGCGATCAGGAACTGATGGAGGCCGGTTCGCGGCCCACGCTCTATGCTCGCGTCAAGATCGCCGGGAAAAAAGACGGTACACTGACGGCCTGGCAATCCGACGCCTGGGGAACCAGCGGACCGCAGGCGCAATCGCCGCTAAATCTGCCGTACCTGTTCCGGTTCCCGAACCGTATTGCGAACTTCACAGCCGTGCTCACCAACACCGGTCCGACCCGCGCCTGGCGCGCGCCAAACGCTCCGCAGCAGTGCTACGTGACCATGTGCCCGTTCGACGACCTGGCCGCGAAAGTGCCCATGGACCCGGTGGAAATGTACCGCAAAAATTTCCCGATTCTTGGCCCGCGAGTCAAGGAATACGCCGAACAGCTGACCATTGCATCGGGACTGATGGACTGGAAATCCAAGTGGCACCCGCGTGGGGATACTCGTCCTGGTTCGATCAAGCGCGGCGTGGGCGTTGCCCTTCATACCTGGGGCGGCGGCGGGCGTTCCTCCACTTGCCAGGTCAGGATTAACCCCGACGGCTCGGTAGAGGTTTCGCTCGGCTCGCAGGACCTCGGCACCGGCAATCGCACGGTAATTGGCATCGTCGCAGCGGAGACCTTGGGTCTGCCGCTGGAAATGGTGCATGTCAACATTGGCGATTCACGTTACCCGCCATCGGGCTCTTCCGGCGGTTCGACGACTGTTGGCAGCGTGAGTTCTTCCACGCGCGTAACGGCGACCGATGCGCTCAATCAATTGTTCGCGAAGCTGGCACCAGTATTGGGCGTGACGGCGGACAGGCTGGAAGCCACTGATTCCCGCGTTCAAGTGATTAACGATTCTTCAAAGGGTCTGGATTGGAAGCAGGCCTGTGCCAAACTTGGCGGAACTTCCATCATTGCCACAAACCAGATGTCTCGCGACATCATTTCTGCCGGCGTTGGCGGCGTGCAAATGGCCGAAGTCAGCGTGGATATCGAGACCGGCGTCATTCGCGTGGATAAGATGGTGGCCGTGCAGGATTGCGGCCTGGTGATCAACATGACCACGGCGGAGAGCCAGGTCTATGGCGCGTTGATCTTTGGCATCAATTATTCGCTATATGAAGAAAAGATCATGGATCAGCAGACCGGGCGGCATTTGAATCCGAATATGGAGTTCTACAAGTTGGCTGGCATGAACGACATTGGTGAACTGGTTGTTCATATGATGACGGGACCAGGCTACGACGAACGAGGTCCCATAGGTCTCGGGGAACCGCCCACGGTATCGCCCGGCCCCGCCCTTTCCAACGCGGTAGCCAACGCCATCGGCGTACGCGTGCCGGAGTTGCCGATGACACCCGATCGAGTGCTCGCAGCGCTTGGCAAAGCCTGAGGCGACGGCGCGAGCAGCGAACGATTAGAGAGGAGGCACCGGTCTCATGGAAAACTTTGAATATGCCCATCCCGCAAAGCTGAAGGACGCGATTGCCATGCTTGGCGCCAACTGGAGCGACGCAGCCGTTCTCGCGGGGGGCACCGACTTGCTGTCGCTGATGAAGGACTATGTCGAGAAGCCCAAGCGCGTGGTCAACGTAAAAGGCATTGGCGAACTGGAAGGCATCCACACCGGCAAACAAGGGATCATGATCGGCGCTCTGGTTTCAGTGGAAGAGCTCCGTACCAATAGTTCCATTGCCAAGGACTTTCCTTCGCTCGTTCAAGCCGCGGCCGGCATCGCGAGTGCGCAGATCAGAACGATGGGAACTGTCGCCGGCGATCTGTGCCAGCGCCCGCGTTGCTGGTATTTCCGAAATGGTTTCGGCTTACTGGCGCAGGACGCCGACGGGAAGTCACTCGTTCCGGGCGGAGAAAACAAGTATCACGCGATTCTAGGCAATGACGGACCGGCGTACTTCGTTAGTCCCTCGAGCCTGGCGCCCGCGCTGATCGCACTGGGCGCTAACGGTACGATCACCGGGCCGAGCGGTTCGCGCGAAATCCCTCTGGCCAATTTCTTTCTGATTCCAAAGTCTGCATCGGAGCGCGAACACGCCCTGAAGCCCAACGAAATCCTGACCCGAATCACGATTCCGGCGGCCTCGCAGGGTTTGCATAACGCGACGTATGAAATTCGGCAGAGAGAGATGCTCGACTGGCCTCTCGCCACGGCGAGCGTTTCCTTCCGGCTGGACGGCTCGACGATACGCTCCCCGCGAATCATCCTGGGGCATGTGGCGCCGATTCCTTGGAGTGCCACGGCAGCGGAAACGCTGATTGCCGGACATAGCTTGTCCGAGGAGTTGTCCGAACAGGTTGGAGAGGCGGCAGTCCGGGGGGCCCGGCCGCTGAGTCAGAACAAGTTTAAAGTGCAGCTGGCGCGAGTGGCCGTCAAGCGCGCGCTCCTCGCGGCGCTGATTCAAGGAGCCTGACATGCCGAGACTTACTACGTTGATCGCTCGCGGCGAGATTTGTTCCTGCTTGCGGTCCAAGCAAATGTTTACGGAGTCGTCGGACACCGAGCATTACCGAGCCCCGGGCGAGCCGGACGACGGTCTGCCGATCGGTCCGTTCTGGTGCGCAATCACGCAATCGTTGATTGGCGCCGATGGCGACATGGTTAGTCCGGCTACCTGCCGGTCCGATCGCAGTTGCTGCGAAATATGCTAAGGCGGCCGGATTGACTGTCCATTATCCGGGTGAAACAATAGCAACGCGATAGGGAAGGGAGCACCAGAATGAGGACTATAGGCCTTTTCCTTGGGTTGATTCTGACGATTCCGGCAATGGCGGGAACTAGCCCGAAGACTGCGGAAAGCGCGGTGCCGCAAATTTCGGGCCAGTACGTCGAATCTCGGAATGCCGATGTTTACACGGGCCCGTGTATCGCCAGCTCGGAAGTGAACATTGTGGGCCAGGAAGCGGTTCTGGCATGGCATGTGGATCGTGGAAGCTGGGGCAACGTCTCTCTGAACGGCCTGAGCATCGTTGCCGTCGTTCGCGCCAACAGCACCATCGGGGACGAGTATGCGAATCCGATTCCTGTGCGGGCCCAGCTCATTGTGGACGCCAATGCGAACGATAAGCAGAGAGCAGCGCTGATCAATTTTGCGCAGGAGCAGGCCGGAGCGCTACTCTCCAACATTATTGCCGTGGAGGCGCTTCCGATCCAGTTGGTGTTGGGCCATGCGCACGGCATGCTGGATTTGCGAGCCGGGGATGAAGTCCATCTGGCCACTCGTGCAATCGACGAGGACGACATGTTTTGCCACAACGAATCAGTCTATTATCCTCCTCTCGCCTCAAACTTGACGCATGCCATGCCCGCAATTTCGACCGAGAGCGCATATAGCGGTTCCGAACTCGGCATCAACTGGAGAGAGTCCGGCCGCCGCGGTTCTTTCGTCGGCACCTTTGCTCTATAGTTGCCTGCGAATCGCAAGAAGGGCCAGGATTCATGAAAGCTCACTTCGCGTGGGCTTTCTTTTTTGTTCAGCGCCGTGCGTACGGCAGGAAGCATATGAATCGATATGCGCGAAGAAAAAACCTCGTGATGAAACTGTCTAAATGGATTGGCCTTTGCAGTGGTCTGGCGCTGGCCTTTTTGTATAGTGCAGCGATCCCGGCGGCCGCGCAGGGTTACAAAGCGGAGAAAGTAGCTCTTCCGATGCCGCAGGAATTATCCGTGGGCTTGCGCGACGTGCTCGCCGGCGATGCGTTTCGTGTAACTGGTCCCGACGGCGTGTTGTGTGAGGTCTGGGTGCGCAAAGCCGTGCCCTCGACGGCCGCGGCGAACCCGGACAAATCCATCGCGTTCGCAGAGATCGCCGAAGGAACGCTGGTTGGCGCGATTCGCTTTCCCTCAAGTGCAGTCGATTATCGCGGTACGGGCATCCGACCCGGCGTTTACACGTTGCGCTATGCTCTGATTCCTGAGGATGGGAATCACCTGGGCGCCGCTCCCCCGCAACGCGATTTTCTGCTGCTTGGCCCAGCCGCGGACGACACAGATCCGGGGACGGTCACGCGCGATCAGACGCTCGATATAAGCCGCAAAGTTACCGGCATGCGCCATCCCACCGTTTGGAGCCTTTCGCCGTCAAACATCGGCGCGCCTGAATTACCGGCGATGAACCACCAGGAGGACCCCGACTGCTGGATGTTAAACTTTCCGCTTGCATTTGTAGGCGGCAAAACAGTCTCGGCCGCTCTGGTCGTTCATGGCCAGGCGCAGAACTGAGTAGTGCGCGGGAATTATGGGCCTGATCCCGGTGCGCTCAGTTGCGGGAATTAGCAACTGTGCGGAACTGAAGGACTCGACAGTTTCAGACCG
Organism: Terriglobia bacterium; assembly: GCA_020073485.1. Lineage (GTDB taxonomy): Bacteria > Acidobacteriota > Terriglobia > Acidiferrales > UBA7541 > Palsa-360. The sequence continues at coordinate 6,397 of JAIQFB010000043.1, forward strand.
CGCTTTTCAAGATTTTACGCGCACCAACAGGCGTGTTCGCATACCTTCGACCGTGACAACGGTCACATCCAAATGCGTGAAAAAGAGGAGAAAATGCCGCGTATTGGGGGGATTTGTGCAACTGCCTCCAAAGAGGAGACTAATCATGAAACGCTCATCGATTTTGTTGGTTGTGTGCTTGGCCGCACTCGTAACGGTCTTGGCCAGTTGTCGGACGACACAACCACCCGCATCGGCTCCAGCGGACACTCGTGCGCAAGATGAATCAGCTATTCGTGCGGCCGCTCAAGACTGGGGCATCGCCATTGCCGATAAGAATCTGGACCAAACGCTTTCCTATTACGCTGACGACGCATGGGTATATCCGCAGAACGCGCCGATCGCAAAGACAGCCGACCAGCGTCGCAGCGTCTGGGCCGCCTTCTTTGCGACGCCCGGGGCTTCCGACATGGAGGGGGACATTACGCGCGTCGAAGTGGCGCGCTCTGGCGATCTTGCGGTGGAATTTGGAACCTTTGCTATGACAATGAACGATAAGAAAGGCAAGCCGATCACTGAGAACGAAAAGTACGTCGTCACCTGGAAGAAGCAGGCGGATGGCAAGTGGAAGGTCATCGCCGATATCTGGAACACGGACAAATAAACGCCGCGTCCGAACCTGGCGCTGGGCTATAGGGCGCTTGGGCAAGCGTCCTGTAACTCGGGGTTCTGGCCGCCAGCGCGGGCGGCCTATGGATTAGCCGTCGTCGTCACACCTTTCGGCATTACCAAACGCCTCGGTGGTGCACTGATACGTAGCGGTACATTCCGAGGATATTCAAAATGTGGTTCGCGTCGTAGTTGGGGTATTTCTTTTGTTCGTCAGTGAATTTGCGAGAATCGGCGCATTCGGATTTTCCCAAGCATTTGCCACGCGACCTATCCTGATCACGGGCCCGTACAAAATCATCGATCGCGCAACCGGCCGGAGCCTTATTTCGGCATGACGGCGGGCGCCGACTGAATCGTCGTCTGATAGCTGAATGCCATCTTCCACATGCCGTCTCGCTTGGCCCAGATACGCGAGATATGGACCGGCTTGCCGCTATAGCCCTGGGCCGTTGCGATCATCACGATCGTTTC
>JAIQFB010000010.1 GCA_020073485.1 Terriglobia bacterium
GCGTTAGTTGAGGACACAGTCGAACCCGTTGCCAAATCAGGAAGCTTAGTGGGATAGTTGCCGTAAGTGGTGGAGAACGCCACCGAAGCCGTATTGATCGTGCGCAGCGAACCGACCGCCGACGCTTCGTTGGCCGCCATCTTCGAACGCAGCAGGTTCGGGATAGCGATCGCAGCGATGATCAGGATGATCGCAACCACGATCAGCAATTCGATAAGTGAGAAACCCTTCTGTTTATTCCGCATTTTATTGTTTGCTCCTCTTTTTTAGTAGCCAGAAATCGTTTTTGTCCCGTACCGGGGAACGCCCTCATAGGAGCAACTGCCATGCCAAGGAGGGTGGAGGTAGGTAACGATACGGACACAATCAACGTAATCCACTGACCGCATTATACTTACTAACTTTCGTGAGCCTTAGGTCCAGACCCGCTAGGCTCTCAGCAGGGCCTAAGAACGACTCAGTGTGACAAACTTTGTCGTTGGGGAGAGCCAGAACTTGGCGTCCCGATGCGGGGCCCGCAAGGCCGTATCTCCTTGAATTCAATACTTTCCCAGTGCCTTTTCGACGGAAGGCGAGTGCGGGAAGACTGCGTCGCCTTTGTGGGGCACGGCTCGATCCGCGCCATTCAGCGCGCAAATTCAATGCGGCTTTGCCTCTGGCGCCTTGAAAATGGACCTCTCACACGCCTTCAAGTGCTCGCGCGGACTGGACGTGGTCCCGCGCACTCACCGCAGCACTGGCTAACTAAAAGGACATGCGCAGCTCGCACAAGTCTCGGTTCCAATTGCACCCGCGACGGGCAGCCCATAAACTTAATCTTCTTGCGAATGTCTCAAGCGTTCAGGAGCGTTTTCCGATTCTAATGGGCCAATTGTCAAAACGACTCTTTTGGTCGCCCGCCTTCATCGTGGTGTTTGCCTTTGCGGCGCGCATGCTGCTGCTCTATCACGCCTGGAAGGTCGCGCCCCTTGCGGTGAGGGATTTTCTGCCCTACGGCTATGAGTTGGGACGCGTGGCGCGGGCTATCGCCGCAGGCCAGGGATTTTCTTCTCCCCTGCGCATGGTCGATTCGGGGCCTACCGTCTGGTTCACTCCAATTTATCCCTACATAGTCGCCGCGATTTTCAAGATCTGGGGAACCTATACGGATTTATCGCGCATGATTATTCAAACGCTGAACTACGCGTTTGCCGCCCTGACCATCATCCCCATCTACAGCATCGCCCGCAGATCGTTTGGCGAAACAGTAGCCGTGTGGTCCTCCTGGTTTTGGGTTTTTCTGCCGACTTCCCTATTCTTTCCGCTCACCTGGATCTGGGACACCTCTCTGACGGCACTCTTTCTTGCCCTGATTTTCTGGGCCACGCTGTCCATGCACGAGGCCCAGACGACGTGGTCCTGGGCGGGCTACGGAGCCCTTTGGGCCATCGGTGTATTGATCAATCCCTCGGTGCTTTCCCTGTTTCCCTTCCTGGTGGGGTGGGTCGTATGGAATTCACGCCTTGACGGCGCGCCGTGGATCAAGTTTTCTTCGGCCACGATTTTGGTTTTTGCCATCGCGCTGGTTCCCTGGACAGTCCGCAACTACCGCGTGTTCGGCAAATTCATCGTCCTGCGCTCGAATTTCGGCCTGGAACTGTGGCTGGGAAACAACTCCGACGTGCCCGATTCGTGGACTCCCTGGCTGCACCCCAATGACAATTTGCAGGAAGCCTTGAAGTACAAGCGCATGGGCGAAATCGCCTACATGGCCGAAAAACAGCGGGAGGCTTTCGCGTTCATCCGCACGCATCCCCTGGATACGGTGCAGTTCTCGTTTCACAGATTTATCAATAACTGGCTGGCCGTGAGCGACAGTCCGATTGATTCCTGGTCCTACAGCCCGTATTACCTGAAGCTATTCATGGTCCTGAATGTGCTGCTGTCGCTGTTCACGTTTGTCGGCGCATTGTTTGCCTATCGCGCGGGGCGCGTGGATGCCTTTCCCTACGCCATGGTCCTGCTGATTTTCCCGCTTGTCTTTTACCTGACCCACGCTTCCCTGCGGTACCGCTTCCCCATGGATCCAATCATGATGGTCCTCGCAGCCTACGGCGTCGGGCAGACGATTGCCTTGCTGCGCGGACGATTGGCGCATCGGTCTCACACCGTCACACCTATTGGGCCACTGCCAACTGCTTAGCCTGTACATCCGAGGGGCACATTAGAGGCGGTCTTGATGTGAATGTGATGAATTGAAGATGGATGCGTCCATAGTGACGAATGAGTCTGTTGGGCATGGTGCGGAAGAAAAGTCAAAACCCCGACCCTTTAAAACCAAAGGAGTCGGCCACCCGGAAAAGCTGTACCGGTCACTCAGCGCTAACGAATTGGCGTGGCATCATCTAATCGTGAAAATTCGTTGACAGGAAAATACGGGGAACGTGGATCAACCGTCGGGCAGTTCAGTTTCTTCTTAAATCGCTCGCATCTTAGTGGAAGCTTCATCAAGAACTGCGAGTGTTATTTGATTGAATCGTAGATTTCCATAAGTGCTGAGGCTTTCCAAACTCTGCCGACTTCGCTGGCGGAATCTATATCACCTGCATAGACACCTAAGAATTTATCAGCTGAACCAATTACGAGGTTACCGTTTTCGTCTCTGTATGAACCGATCCTCCGGGCATAGACGGGAGAACCGGACATGCCGGGACGACTCGTAGTATCAACGAGGAATTGGGCTGAGCTCTGGTAATTGACGTCCGGATCACTGGCAACGCTTCCTGCTTTCCAAATGGGAAGTCCGGCGGAACTTACATTGCCGAAAGGAAACCCTACGATACTTACCTCGCTCGCAGGAATTAGTTCGATGGATTTGTTGCGTAATTCAAGATCAAGCGGATAGAACTGCACGTCATCAGTACTTTCGAGAGGAAGCATGACGAGATCAACTCGTCGCCCAAGGGCGTGTTCGATCCAACGCGGCAAGTGGGTAGTAGGATCGTATAGATCTTCAGTAACCCAATGCCATTCGCCAAGCTTCTTATTTGTATTTTGTAATATTCTGATTTGATCCGGAGCTCGTCCTTTAGCATCGAGGACAAGATTATTATCGGGGCGACGGCCTGCAATGACGTGCCAGTTGGTCACTAGATAATATTTCGAGCCTTTTTGAACAACAAAACCCGTTGCTGTACCAAGATCTAATTTGTTCGACCAGAGCACGAGCAACAAAGAAGTGACGCTGAACTGGTCAATTCTGGTCTTGTTCTGAGGAAATGCCTGCGTGGCGAGAACGAATAAGATAAGAGCCGCAGAGGTTATCTTGAAAAGCATAGTTACACCTTCTTATACAGAAATCCTACACTATGGCTCACGAAGGCGCTAGCCTCGGATTGAAGGGCGAGGAGGGGAAATGGCGAGGGACGCACCCTTTGACCGGTCTTGACTTTCCGGGTGGCCCACCCTTCGCGACTCTCGAAGGGTGGGTTGGTTTAGACACACGACCAAATCCGAATTTTCACTAGGCCAGACCAAACACAACACCTCTAGCGGATATTATATTTCTTGGAGTAATGCCGGAACGACCGGTAGCTCATCTTCAGCAATTCCGCGGCACGCGTGCCAACCCCGTCGCAGGTTTTCAGCGCCGTGAGAATATAAGCCTTCTCCAAATCCTGGATGTGCTTTTCGAGATCGATGCCGGATTCCGGAATGTGAGCGGAACCATTTTCGAGGCCGGCGCTTTCCAGCGATTCCCGGTGTCCCGAGTTTCGGATTTTTTCCGGGAGCACGGCGGGAGAGATCATCGGCCCGGTTTCGAGCGCGACCGAGCGCTCCATCGTGTTTTCCAGTTCGCGGACGTTTCCGGGCCACTCGTAGGCTTCGAGCAGGCTCATGGCCTCGGGGCTTATGCCCTCGACCGGCTTTTCCATGGTCTTGCGGAAGCGCTCCAGGAACGAGCGCGCCAGCAGCGCAATATCTTCCCTGCGCTCTCGCAAGGCGGGCAAATGAATGGGGATCACGCTCAAGCGGTAAAATAAATCTTCGCGGAACTCTCCGGCGGCGATGGCTTTCTCCAGATCCTTATTCGTCGCGGTGATCACGCGGACATCGATATCGGTCTCTTCATTCGATCCAACGGGGCGCACCTTGCCTTCCTGCAACACGCGGAAAAGCTTCACCTGCATGGTCTGGCTCATGTTTCCGATTTCGTCCAGAAACAGCGTGCCTCCGTTGGCGGCCTTAAAGAGGCCTTCGCGGTTTTCATTCGCGCCCGTAAACGCGCCCTTGACGTAGCCGAACAGTTCGGATTCCAGCAGCGTTTCGGGAAACGCACCGCAATTGATGGTGATAAACGGCTTCAGGCTGCGCGAGCTATTTTCATGAATTGCACGCGCCACCAGTTCCTTTCCGGTGCCGGTCTCGCCGGTGATCAGCACGCGGCTGGTCTGCGGCGCGATGGTCATGATCATGTCGAAGACGGCGCGCATGCCGGCGCTGTGGCCGATGATGTTGTCGAGGCCGGTGAGGCGGCGCAACTCGCGGCGCAGGTAGCCGGCTTCGTCCTTCAGTTTCAGGGTTTCGTCCACCTGGCGGACGGCGCGGCGCAACTGGTCGACCAGTTCATGGTCCTTGATGACGTAGCGGTCCGCGCCCGAATTGATCGCGGCGATGGCGGTTTCGAGCGTCGGCAATCCGGTAATCAGCAGGAAATAACTGAAAGGCGAAATTTCCTTGCAGAATTGCAGCAGCTCGACGCCGGTGGTGTCCGGCATGCGGATATCGGAAATCACGATGTCGAAAATGCTGGATTCAAATTTCCGCCGGGCCGTTTCCCCGTTCATGGCCACTTCGACGCGATGGCCTTCCTTGCGAAAAGTAATCTCCAGCAGTTCGCAGATGGAGCGTTCATCGTCGACAATCAGAATGTGAGCCATAAAAGACTGTTTCCTTCCGACAGCCGGTACTGCTTACTGTGGCACACGATTACCAGGTTGCTGAAAAACTTCGTTTCCCGTCATTCCGAGCGAAGCGAGGAATCCCTCTTCGATCGACGCGCAGGAAAAGAGCGATTCCTCGGCGAAAAACGCGCCTCGGAATGACGGCCCTTTTAGTTTTTCATTACCTCGTAAGCCCCTGCCACCTCAAGCCACACGCGGCAATTCCACGGTAAACTCCGCGCCCTGGTCCTTCTCGGAGACCACGGCAATGCGGCCGCTGTGCGCCTGCACGATCTGGTACACGATGGCCAGGCCGAGACCGGTGCCTCCCGCAAAGTTGGACTGCAGCGGTTCAAAAATCTTGGCGGACTGCTTGGGATCGATTCCCGCGCCGGTATCGCGAAACCGGATGCGCACCCAGAACGGAACCACTTCGAGCGAGACGGATAAGACTCCGCCGTTGGGCATGGCGCGCAACGCGTTGTCCGACAAATTCCAGAACACCTGCTTGATGCGGTTGCGGTCCACGCGCGCGCGCACTTCCGAACCGGTGAACGTGCGCTCGATGCGATACCGCTCGTCGACCTGCGGGTTGCGCTCGAGCAGCGTCAGCGTCTCGTCCAGCAGCCTGCTGACGTCCTCCTCGGAAAAATCGTACGTTTTTTCGCGCGAGTAATTAAGGAACTCGGTAATGATCTTGTTCAGCCGCTCGGATTCCCGGCTCACGATTCCGACCAGATGCTGTTCGTCCTCCTGCAGCGGCACCAGGCGGCCCAGCTCCTTGACGGCGCCGGCCATGGCGGTGAGCGGCTGGCGGATTTCGTGCGCGATGGCCGCTGAGAGCCGGCCCAGCGCGGCCATGCGTTCCTTGGTGGCCACTTCCTGCTCCAGCAGCTTCAAGCTCGTGAGGTCCTGAAAGTTGAAAACGTATCCGGTAGTGCGGCGCTCGCCGGTGCGCAGCGGAGACGCGGAGATTCCGATAAAACGCTGCTGGCCTTCGGGCGTGAGGAATTCGATTTCCTGGCGCTGCGGGAGTTTGCCGTCCGCGGTGGCTTCGCCGGGGAGCCAGAAAACGGGCCACAATTCCTGCAACAGCGCCCCGCGGACGTCGCGAAACTTGTATCCGGTAATCTCTTCCCCGGTGCGGTTCAGGAGCAGAATGTGGCCTTCCAGATCGGTGGTCAGCAATCCGCCGCGCATGGAGTGAATGATGTCTTCGTTGAAGGCCTGCAGGTCCTGCAATTCCCCGCGCTTCACTTCCAGTTCGGCGCCCTGGCGCCGCAGGCTTTGCGCCAGCAGGCTGGACAGGTACGCCACGGCCAGGAAATAAAACAGATTGCTGAAGATCCAGGTCTGCAATTGCCGGCCGCTGGGAACCTCGACCTGCATGCGCGGCAAAATGTTGTAGTAAATCAGTTCGGTCAACCCGCCGAGCAGCACGAAGCTAAACCCCGCGACGATGAACGTGGCCTCGCGCGAAAACAAAATGCTCGCCACGATGATCGCCAGTGGGTACAGCCAGATGAAGTAGCTGTCCTGCGTCCCGGTCAAATAAATCAGGCAGGTCACCAGCAAAAGATCGAACACCATCTGCATCGGGCCGTGCCAGGACGCCACCGGCATCCAGCGCATCAGGATTGTGTAGATGATGGCCAGCGTGTACCAGAGGATGATCAGGGGAATAAACAGGCGGGTGGAAACCGCAAGCTGACTAGTCTTTCCGAGGACGAGGACCAGCGCGAGCAGCAGCGTGATCAGGAAAAAGCGGACGCGCGAAAGCCATCCGAGCCAAGCAGCGACATTTTGTGTCAAGTCCATTCGAGGCGAACGAGTCGGCCGGAGGCCGTTCCGAATTTGAAAATGCTGCTCAGGCTTAATCCAGAATGAATTTTGGGGCGGCTCTTCGCGAACCGCCCCCAAACGCGAGATTCTTGCCGATTCCTAGTGCGAGTTGCTCAACTGGCCGATCAAGGTGAACAGCGGCAAATACATCGAAATGACGATGCCGCCGACCACGACGCCCAGAAACACGATCATCATGGGTTCGAGGGCGGACAGCAGGTCCTTCACCGCGGCGTCCACTTCGTCTTCGTAGAAGTCGGCGATCTTCTGCAGCATGGCGTCCATCGCGCCGGTTTGTTCTCCGACGCCGATCATCTGCGTGACCATGCCCGGAAAAACGTCGGTATCCTTCAGCGGATCGGAAAGATTTCGTCCCTGTTCCAGCCCTTTGCGGACCTCGAGCAGCGCTTTTTCGATCACCGCGTTGCCCGCGGTGCGCGCCGTGATGTCGAGTCCTTCCAGGATGGGCACGCCGCTGGAGATTAGCGTTCCCAGGGTCCGCGTAAACCGCGCCACCGCGATTTTTCGGAGCAAGATGCCCATGAGCGGGAGCTTCAACAGAGTGCGGTCAATAACCATTCTTCCCGTGGGAGTCCCGTACCAGACTTTCAGTCCGATCACCGCCCCGATAAACGCCACCAGGATCATCAATCCGAATATGCTGCCCACAAAATTGCTCATGCCAATGACGATTCTAGTCGGCAGCGGCAGGTCCACGCCCAGGCCCAGGAACAATGTCGCGAAAATCGGCACCACTTTCCACAGCAGTAGGACGATGACGCCGGCGGCGACCAGCAACACGGCCACCGGATACACCAGCGCGGATTTCACGGCGCGCTTCAACTTCACATTCTTTTCAATGTAGGACGAAAGGCGCTGCAGAATGGTATCGAGGATACCGCCGGTCTCCCCGGCCTCGACCAGGTTGACGTACAGCGAGTCAAACACCTTGTCGTACTGCCGCATGGAGGCCGAAAGAGTCGATCCGCCTTCGACAGAGGCGCGGGTTCCGGTGAGCACCTTCTGGAACATCTTGTTTTCCTGCTGGCCGGCCAGAATTTCCAGGCACTGCACCAAGGGCAATCCGGCGTCGATCATCACCGAGAACTGGCGGGTAAAGACGGCGAGTTCCTTGGAGTCCACTCCGCCGCCGAACGTGGGCAAGTTGAATTCCTTGCCCTTCTCGGACATTTTGGTCACGTTGATTTGCTGGCGCTTGAGCGCATTGACCAGTTCCGTCTTGCTCTGGGCCACTTGCTCGCCGGTGACAGTGGTCCCGGCTCGATTCGTTCCGCGATAAGTGAACACCGGCATCGTTCTATCCCTCCTCAGATGTCCCCATGCCCGATCCCAATTGCGAAAATCCGCGGGATGGCAGTCTTAAATTGTCGCGGGTACCTAGTCGTGCCCGCGTGTTTGCGTGCCGCAAGCTACAAATACAAACCACACCCAGTATTACCGCCGAACCGGAGCGGGCCCACGCGAGGTAGGCGAGGTCACTCCCCGGTTAATCATATCCTGCAACTCCTCGGGATTGGACGAACGTGACAACGCGATTTCCAAAGTGATTAACTTCCCGAAATAGGCGTTGGCCAGGCTCTGGTTGAAGGTTTGCATACCGCTGGTGCCCGTTCCGGTCTGCATGGCCGAATAAATCTGGTGAATTTTGTCCTCGCGGATCAGGTTGCGGATGGCCGCGGTCGGCACCAAGACTTCCATGACCATGGCGCGCCCGCGCCCGTCCACGCGCGGCAACAGGGATTGGCAAAGGATTCCCTCGAGCACCATGGAGAGCTGCGCGCGAATTTGCGGCTGCTGGTAGGACGGAAAGACGTCCACGATTCTGTTGATGGTCGAGATCGCGGAATTGGTGTGCAGCGTGGCGAAGGTCAAGTGGCCGGTTTCGGCGATGCGCAGCGCCGATTCGATGGTTTCCAGGTCGCGCATTTCTCCGATCAACACCACGTCCGGGTCCTCGCGCAGGGCAGCGCGCAGCGAGTTGGCGAACGAGTGCGTGTCCGAATGCACTTCGCGCTGGTTCACCAGGCACCGCTTGTGGTTGTGCAAAAACTCGATGGGGTCCTCGATCGTGATCATGTGCTCTTCGCGTTCGGAGTTGATCTTGTCGAGCATCGCCGCCAGCGTCGTGGATTTTCCCGAGCCGGTCGGCCCGGTGACCAGCACCAGCCCGCGCGGCTTGTCGCACAGGGCCTTCACCACCACGGGAAGTCCGAGCGCGTCGAAGTTTTTGATCTCCCACGGAATAGTCCGGAAAACGGCCCCGACCGCGCCACGCTGCTGAAACAGATTGCCGCGGAAACGCGCCAGATTTTTCAATCCGAAGGAGAAGTCCAGTTCCAGATTTTCCTCGAACCGGTGCTTCTGCGCGTCGGTGAGGACGCTGTAGGCCAGCGCCTTGGTGTCGGCGGCGGTCAGCGGCGCCATGTCCATGGGCTTGAGCTTCCCGTGCACGCGTACGCGCGGCGCGCTGTTGGTGGTGATGTGCAGGTCGCTGCCGCCCAGTTCGATCATCTTTTTCAGCAATTCGCTCAGCGTGATTCCAGACATTGTTTTCCCTTCCCTACAGCACAGTTTCGCGAACCACTTCCTCGATCGTCGTAAGACCCAGACCGACCTTAATCAAACCGCTCCTGCGCAGCATAATCATTCCCTGATCGATGGCCTTTTTCTTCAGTTCCAGCGCCGAAGCGCCCACCAGAATCAATTCCCGAAGCTCGTCGTTGATCTCCATGACTTCATAGAGGCCGACGCGGCCCTTGTATCCGGTCTTGTTGCAGACGCCGCATCCCTTGCCGATGTAGACGGTCGTGGTCTTAACCTCTTCCGGCGTGAACCCGGCGTCCAGCATGGCCTGCTCGGGCATGTTGTGCGGTTCCTTGCAGTTTGCGCAAATCCTGCGGACCAGGCGCTGTGCGCAAATCAGGTTGACCGACGTGGCTACAAGAAATGGTTCGATGCCCATGTTCATCAAGCGGCTGATGGTCGAGGGGGCGTCGTTGGTGTGCAGGGTGGAAAGCACCAGGTGCCCGGTGAGCGCCGCTTTCACCGCGATTTCCGCCGTTTCAAAATCGCGGATTTCGCCGACCAGAATGATATTCGGATCCTGCCGGAGGAAAGCGCGCAACGCAGCCGCGAAGTTCAATCCGATCTGATCCTTCATCTGAACCTGGTTGACGCCGCCTAGTTGGAATTCGACCGGATCCTCGGCCGTCATGATGTTGGTTTCCGGCGTGTTGAGTCGCGCGATGGACGAGTACAGCGTGTTGGTCTTGCCCGACCCGGTCGGCCCGGTTACCAGAACCATTCCGTAGGGACGCAAAATCGCTTTCTCGAATTTATTCAGCGATTCCTGCTCGAATCCCAGCTTGGTCATGTCCAGGCGCAGGTTTTCCTTGTCCAGCAAGCGCATGACGATCTTTTCGCCGTACAGCGTCGGGATCGTCGAGACGCGGAAGTCGAGGTCCTTGATCTTGCCTTCCTTGCGGTACTTGATCATGATGCGGCCGTCTTGCGGCAGCCGCTTTTCGCTGATGTCCAGCTTGGCCATGATCTTGACGCGGCTAATGATGGCGTCGCGCAGCTTCATCGGCGGGTTCATCACCGACTGCAGAATGCCGTCGATGCGGAACCGTACGCGGATTTCCTTCTCGTAAGGCTCGATGTGAATGTCGCTCGCGCCGCGCTTCACCGCGTCGGTCAAGACCAGGTTCACCAGTTTGATGATGGGCGCTTCCTCGGCCGCACGCTCCAGCTCGGCGAGGTTCATTTCCTGTTCTTCGGCCGCCAGTTCCAGATCCCCGGTTTCATCGCCGGCAAGATCCTTCATCACCTTGGTGAGTTCTTCCTCGCTCTGCGCCTCGCCGTAAAACTTGGTGATTGCCTCGCTGATGGCCGTCTCGGAAGCCACCACCGGTTCCACGTTGAATCCGGTCATGAACTTGATGTCGTCCATGGCGAAGACGTTGGTGGGATCGGTCATCGCGATCGTCAGCGTGGAGCCAACGCGCGATAGCGGCACGATCTGATAGCGGATTGCGGTATCCTGCGGAATCAGCTTGATGACGGACGCATCGACTTCGTAATATTTTAGATTGATGGAGGGAACGCCGTACTGGCGGGAAAGCACACCGGTAATTTCGTCATCGCTGATGAATCCGAGCTTCATCAGGCACGTCCCCAACCTTCCGCCGTTGGCTTTCTGGTGTTCCAGGGCCTGACGGAGCTGGTCAGACGTGATCAAACTTTCTTTGATCAGTATTTCGCCTAGCCGGGACGACATACGACGCGGACTCCCCGGGGCATGGACACTCCCGGAAATCTTAAAGTAGCAGATCGCTCGCGGAGGCTATGGCCCCATTTTTGGCTGCAGTACTGTAACGGACAATATGCAGCACAGTACGCAGCACCTGTACTTCCGTACAGGTAGCCTGCCCCCAGTTGGAACACTTGGTGATTGGCGTTGCCTTGACTCCACCCACGACCACCGTTATCTTCCAGATCGAACAATTGGCGAATCCATGGACAACACGATGGGCGACGCGATAGGGCAGGGCGGGCGAAAATCGGCCCGAAGGGCTCGCCGGCGGGGCCAGCGCAGGAAAGACAAGTTGTCTTCAACCAGCCTGCAATCCGACGACCTGATGCGCTACTATGAAACCATGTCCGGCGCGCTCGGCCCGATGCACTGGTGGCCGGCTAAAACGCCGTTTGAGGTTATTGCGGGGGCGATCCTGACCCAGAGTACCGCTTGGGCAAACGTCGAAAAAGCGATGGAGAATCTGCGCTCGGCGAACTTACTGACCCCTTCGGCGATCCTGAAGGTGGCGCCCTCACGACTGGCGTCGCTGGTGCGGCCGTCCGGATATTTCCGCCAAAAAGCAAAAAAATTGAAATCGTTCGTGCGATTCCTGCAGTCCGAGTACGGCGGCTCGCTTCCGCGCATGTTCCGGACGCCGACAGCGGAGCTGCGCGAAAAACTTTTGGCGGTTCATGGCATCGGTCCCGAAACCGCGGACTCTATTTTGCTCTATGCCGGCAATCATTCCGTGTTCGTGGTGGACGCCTACACGCATAGGATTTTCGGGCGTCACGGATTGCTCAGCGGCAAACCGGATTATGAAGGCGTGCGCGCCCTGTTCGAGGCGGCACTGCCCGCGCATCCTCCATTGCTCAACGAATTTCACGCGCTCATCGTGAACACGGGAAAAAACTGGTGCCGGAAAAGCGCCCCGCGCTGCGCGGATTGCCCGCTGCGTCCCATGCTGCCGGCCGATTCGCCACTTTCGCGATTGCTCGCGCCGAATCCATCCGCCCCTTCCCCCTCCGAGGCATTAGCGTGAGCACAAGCCCCAGAGCGCGACTCTTTCTTTACGTCGGCGGCGTGGCCATCGTGCTGCTCCTGGCGGCGGTGTTCACGCTTGGTTCGCTCACACTTCCCTACCAACCGCCCGATCTGGATCAGGCGATCCTGTACGCGCTGTCCACTTTCATCGTCGCCGCTCTTTTGGTTTTCACATCGATCCTCATCCGCAGTCTGGTGCGTCTGGGAGCGGAACGCGTTGCACACAAGCCCGGTTCCCGCTTTAAAACAAAAATGGTTCTGGGAGCGATCGGTGTCTCATTCCTCCCGGTCGTCTTTTTGTTTTTTGTGAGTTACGCCCTGCTGAACCGCACCCTCGTGCTCTGGTTTCCGCGCCCCCTGGAAATCGCCACGCAATCCAGCCGCGAACTGGTCGATCAAATGAGCCGCGCCGACGCCGCGCGCATGTCGGAAATTGCCAAGGAAGTCGCGCCTGCCATGACTGGAAGCGCCGCGAAGGACACCATTCACGCGTTCGATCAAACCTTTGAGCGCGGCGCGGATCTCGCCTGGGAATTAAACGTGAATGGGCATCCGGTCGCGGTTGCCGCCAATCCCGATTTCAAATTTCCACCTCGCCCCGCGGGTTCCGCGGCGGGTTCGCAACCCGATCTGCCCGTCGAGGTTCGCCAAAGCCCCGGCGGCGCCGAGCTTTGGCAATATGGCGGAAAGCTCTTCCTGGCGGGCCGCGCGCAGACGGCAAACGGGTTCCTGCTTGCCGGACGAAATGTCCCGGACGATTTTCAGAATCGCCTGAGGGAAATCAACGCCCAGACCACAGCCTACGGTCTGCAGCGCCAGCGCCTGCGCACGTACAAAAATCAATTGCTGGCGACGCTGCTGCTCTTCACCATCCTGCTGATGTTTGCCGCTACCTGGGCCGCGTTCTTCCTATCCAAGCAAGTTACCGTGCCCATTCAGGCGCTGGCCCAGGCCACGCAGGAGATCATCGAGGGCAATTACGAGACGCGCGTCAACGTGCAGGCCAAGGACGAACTGGAAACGCTGGTCCTCTCCTTTAACCGCATGACCGAGCAACTCGGCGACAGCCGCCGCCAGATCGATGTCTTTACGCAAAATCTGCAGCAGGCCGTGCAGGAACTCGAGCGCCGGCGCACGCTGATGGAAACGATTCTGGAAAATATTCCCACCGGCGTAATCTCCGTCGATGAGACCGAATCGATTCGCCGCGTCAATCCCGCCGCGGTGCGCATGTTTGGCGAAAGCTCCAAGCAGGCCGTTTCCTTCGCGCAATTGCTGGGTGAGGAAGGCGCACGCGCCGTTCACATTTTGATGCGCAGGTCGCTGCGTCTCGGCACCGCCACGCAGGAACTCGAATTTGCGGCTTCCGGACGCCTGTTGCACGCCGCCGTCACGGTCAGTTCGCTCGGCCCGCGCCGCTCCAACCGCGGCTACGTGGTGGTCGTGGACGATTTGACCGACCTGCTGCGCGCGCAAAAAGCGGCGGCCTGGCAGGAAGTCGCGCAGCGCATCGCCCACGAAATTAAGAATCCGCTGACGCCGATCCAGCTTTCCTCGCAGCGATTGTCGCGATACTTGGAACGCAACCGCGCCAATCCCTCGAAGAACGATCCGCCCGATCTGGTGCGCCTGGTGGGCGAATGCTCGAGCCTGATCGAGCGCGAAGTCTCCGCGCTGGAATCGCTGGTGGGAGAATTTTCGCAGTTCGCGCGCTTCCCCACCGCCAAGCTGACTTCCGCCTCTCCTAACGAGATCGTCACCGAGGCCCTGGCCGTATTCGAGGGCCGCCTCGAGGGCATCGCGGTGCGCACGGACTTGGCGCCGGACCTGCCCAACATCCGCGCCGATGGCGAATTGTTGCGCCGTGTGATCGTCAATCTCATCGACAACGCCGCCGAATCCATGGAAGGCTCGTCGGTCAAGGAACTCCTGTTGCGCACGCGGCTCAACAGCGATCGCGAAACCATTGAAATCATCGTCGCCGACAGCGGCCACGGAATTTCCCCGCAGGATAAGGACATGCTCTTCCTGCCGCATTTCTCGACCAAGGACCGCGGCACGGGCCTGGGCCTGGCCATCGCCAGCCGCATCATGGCCGAACACAACGGCTCGATCCGCGTGGAAGATAACTATCCGACGGGAGCAAAATTTATTTTGCAACTGCCCATGACGGAGGTCGCCGCCGTGCCCGCCTCCGGGCGAACCGCGTAGCCTCGGACCCTGATGCCAAATTCCATTCTCATCGTGGACGACGAGCAAGGCATTCGCGAAGCGCTGACTTCCATTCTCACCGAGGAAGGATACGAAACCACCTCGGTCGCCTCGGGTGAGGAGTGTCTCGCGCAGCTCGACCAGCGCTCGATTGATCTGGTCTTGCTCGACGTCTGGCTGGACGGCATCGACGGGCTGGAAACGCTGGAACGCATCCGCAAAAGCGGCCTGGACCCCATGGTGGTGATGATTTCCGGGCACGCGAGCATCGAAACCGCCGTGCGCGCCACCAAACTCGGCGCATTCGATTTCATCGAAAAGCCCCTGTCGCTCGAAAAAATTATCCTGGTCATCAAAAACGCTCTCGAAGTGCATCGCCTCGGCCAGGAAAATCGCCGCCTGCGCGAGGAACTCGGCGGGAAGACGCAGCTGTATGGAGACTCCGTCCCGATGCGCGCCCTGCGCCAGCAGATTACGCTCACGGCTCCCACGCATGGCCGCGTTTTAATCTATGGAGAGAGCGGCACGGGCAAGGAACTCGTGGCGCGTTCCCTGCATGCCGCCAGCCTGCGCAACGAGCGCGCGTTCGTGGAAGTCAATTGCGCCGCCATTCCCGAAGAGCTCATCGAATCCGAGCTGTTCGGGCACATCAAGGGAAGCTTTACCGGCGCGACGGAAAATAAAGTGGGGAAATTTGAGAAGGCCGACGGCGGCACGCTGTTCCTCGACGAGATCGCGGACATGAGCCTACGCACGCAGTCCAAAGTCCTGCGCGTCCTCGAGGAACAAAAACTCGAACCGGTCGGCTCGAACCAGACGATTTCGGTCGACGTGCGCGTGATCGCCGCCACCAACAAAGTATTGGAGGAAGAAATCGCGCACGGCAGGTTTCGCGAGGACCTCTTCTACCGCCTCAACGTGATCCCCTTCAACCTTCCGCCGCTGCGCGAACGCATCGAGGACGTGCCGGTGCTGGCGCGCCATTTCATGTCCGAATTCGCCGCCGCCTACGGCCGCAAACCGAAAGAGCTCAGCGAAGCCGCCATCAGCGTGATGCTGCGCTACCACTGGCCGGGAAATGTCCGCGAATTGCGCAACCTGATCGAACGCCTGATGATCGTGGTGCCGCAGGAAAAGATCGAGCCGCTGCATCTTCCGCCGGAACTGTTCCGCGCCAGCTCGCGCATGGCGCAGCAGCCCAACGCCACGCTCCACCAGGCGCGCGATTCCTACGAACGTGAATTCATCCTGCGTAAGCTGGAAGAAAATCAGTGGCACATGACGCGCACCGCCGAAGCCCTGGGCCTGGAACGCAGCCACCTCTACCGCCGCATGCGCACGCTGGGAATTACCGCGGAAGAGTAAGAGGACAGGCTTTTCATCCTGAGCACAGCGAAGGACAGCCTGTTGGTTTTGGGGAGCACAGGCACTCCTGCCTGTGCGGTTTTTGCAATCCAAGTTGAACCGGCGGCTTATGTGTGGCCCACGAAACCGCCAGGCAAGAACGCCTGCGCTACTTATTCCTTCGTCATCCGCTCCAACTGCCACTGCCAATCCATCTGCCGCACCAATTGCGCGTTATCGCGCCAGTCCTTCTCCACCTTCACATACAGCCCCAAAAAAATCTTCGTTCCCAGGATCGACTCCAACTCCTTGCGCGCCGCCGTCCCAATCTGCTTCAGCGTGCTCCCCTTGCTGCCGATCAAAATTCCCTTCTGCCCTTCCTTCTCGACGTAGATCGTGGCGCGGATGCGGATGATGTCCGGCGCTTCCTCGAATGAATCCACCAGAACAGCAAGGGCATGAGGAACTTCCTGCGTGGTCGCCGCCATGGCCTTTTCCCGCACAATTTCCCCTGCCAGAAATCGCTCCGGCTGGTCGGTGTACTGGTCGGCTGGAAATTGCGGCGGCCCGACAGGAAGATATTCGATAAATTTTTCCAGCGCTCGCTCGACGCCGTCCCCCTTCAGCGCGGAAATCGGGATGATCTCCGCGAATTCCCCCAGTTTCGCGGCCTTCTCGATCAGCGGAAGCAATTCGTCTCTCGGGATCCGGTCGATCTTGTTCAGCAGCAGGATCCGCGTCCCCTCAAAGCGGCTGACGCGTTCCAGCGCCCGCCGAACTCCCTGCCCCATCTCTTCGCTCGCATCCAGGATCAGTGCCAGCACATCCACGGCATCGATCGCCGCGTCCACTTCTCCCATCATCTGCTTGCCGAGCGCGGAATCGGGCCGGTGCAATCCCGGCGTATCGATCAGCACGACCTGCGCCCCAGGCCGGTTCACGATCCCGTGAATGCGGTTGCGCGTGGTCTGCGGCTTCGAGGTAACGATCGCCACCTTTTCCCCAACCAGTTTGTTCACCAGCGTCGATTTTCCCGCGTTGGGGCGTCCCACGATCGCAACAAAACCGGATTTGAATTCTTCAGCCATTTGATTATGATACCCCGCGGCCCGCGGAAACACATCAGCGCGTTCCCCGTGGCCCGTAGACCGGGTCCGGGCTGTACTTACAGACCGCGAAGAGAGAGTCATCGGAGAAAAATCGAATGCCAGCAACACCTCATATCGAACACCACTTCACGGCCACCGCATCCGTGCGCGACGTCGTCATCGGCATGTCGGACGGCCTGACCGTCCCCTTTGCCCTGGCCGCCGGCATTTCCGGCGCGCTGGCCGCGAATCCTCATGCCTCGGCGCTGGTGGTGACGGCGGGCCTGGCGGAAATTGCCGCCGGATCGATCGCCATGGGCCTCGGCGGCTACCTGGCCGCGCGCACCGATATCGAGCACTATGAATCCGAACGCGAGCGCGAAATTCGCGAGACCGTTGAATTGCGCGATATCGAAGTCGAGGAAGTCGCCAAAGTGTTCCGCGATTATGGTTTGACTGAGCAAGAAATGGCGCCGGTGGTGAACGCGATTACGGGCGACCAAAAAACCTGGGTCGATTTCATGATGCGATTCGAGCTGGGCCTGGAAGAGCCGCAACCCAGGCGCGCGCGCATCAGCGCCTTGACCATCGCAATGTCCTACATTGTTGGGGGAATGATTCCACTCACCCCGTACATCCTGCTCTCCAACGTGCAAACCGGATTGTGGTGCTCGGTGGGCGTTACGCTCCTGGCCCTCGCGGTCTTCGGCTACATAAAAGGCCGTTTCACGGGCATCAATCCGTTAAAGGGCGGATTGCAGACCGTCGTCACCGGCGGCCTTGCGGCGGGAGCGGCCTTCCTCATCGCCAAGCTCATCAGTTAGGTTGGATTCACAGCAAAAACAGAGGCTTTAACACAGAGAACACGGAGGACGCTGAGGGCACAGAGAAATGCAAAAAAGCTTTTGAATTTCAGGATTTCGTATCGAGGGTGAAAATTGGAAGCGGTTCGCTTCTAGCCTCAGGCGAGTGACCATCTTCAAACCCATTCGGGCCGCGCGGAGATTTTCCTTCACTTCCTTGAGTTTCTTTGATTCCTCTGCTTTCCTTGTTTTCTCTGAGCCCTCTGTGTACTCAGTGTCCTCTGTGTTAAAGCCTTTGACCTCTCACTCGGCCGAAACCACCGCCGCCAACCGCCGCGCCCTCACCCGCAGTACCTTCCTCTGATTCGCCTCCAGAATCTCAAACCGCAGGCCGCCGTACTCCACGCGCTCTCCGGCCGCAGGCACGCGCCCGGCAACGTGATTCAGCAGTCCCGCAATGGTCGTCGCCGATTCTTCTCCCGACACTTCCCACTCGACGCCAAACAATTCCTGCACCTTCTCGACCGACACGCTCCCGCGCAGCACCAGGCTTCCGTCGGGTTCGCGCACCGCGTCCGGCGCCGGCACGCGGTCGTCCTCTCCGATCTCACCGATAATTTCCTCGACCAAGTCCTCGATGGTCACGATCCCCGCCACCGATCCGTGCTCGTCCACCACGATGGCCATTTGCTGGTTTCGCCGTTGCATTTCCTTCAGCAAATCCGACCCGTGCTTGGTTTCCGGCACAAACATGGCCGGCCGCGCCATATCGCGCACGCTTCGATGCCGCGCCTCTTCTTCCGGCACCTGCAGCAAGTCCCGCGCGAAGGCCACGCCGAACGCGTCGTCGAGGGTTTCTTCATACACCGGCACGCGCGAAAATTTTGTCTCGATCAGGAGCTTACGAAGCTGCTCGACGGTCGCGCCGGCCGCAATGGCCACGACATCCGGCCGCGGCGTCATGAATTCCAGCACGCGCTTGTCGCTGAACTCGACCACCTGCTCGATCATCTGCGCTTCGTCCCGCTCGAGAATGCCCTCCTGCTCGGCGGCGTCGACCAAGGCTTCGATTCCCTCCTGTTGCGCGGCCTCGCTATCGACGCCGGCATCGTCGGAAATGTGCGCCAGCGAAATCGCCCCCTGCAGAACCGCCCGGAAAGGCCAGACGATCCACAAAAATGCGCGGATCACCAATGCCAGGCGGATCAGCCAGCGGCCTTTGGTCCGCGCCAGCAGGAAATCGGGAATAAATTGCGAGAGCAGCAGCACTTCCACCAGAACGTAAATCATCGCCTGCACCAGCGCGTCCCACGTCCCGGGCACGAACACGATCACGCCGCGCGCCGTCTCCCACGTGACCAGAACCAGCCACAGATTTGCCAGCAGGCGAAAGCCCGTGGTGCCCCTTATGCGCTCGATGTGAAAATGCGGTTCGATCTCCGCTTCGAAAAATTCCAGATGCTCGCGCACACGCCCGGTCGTCACGCGTCCCAGCTCGCGGTAGATCCGGTCGATGTAGGAAAAAATCACCAGGCCGACGCCCAACGCCGATACCCCGAAGAAGTAGAGAAAAGTCATCATGGGTCAGCCAACTCCCAATCGCCGGCGCAACCTGCGCTCCAGCCGGTCCATTTCGCCGTGATCGGTTTCATGATCGTATCCTGCCAGGTGAATCATGCCGTGCAGGATCAGGATGCGGAGCTCATCGGCGAGAGTCCTCGCGAACCGGCGCGCGTTGCGCCGCGCCGTCGCCGGAGAGATGGCAATGTCTCCCACATATTCCGATTTTGCATTCGGTTTCGACCCGTTGACGGGAAAGGAAAGCACATCGGTGGGCCCGCGTTTGTGGCGGAAGGTCTGGTTCAACCGCGCCATGGCGTCATCGCCGATCAATTGCACGGTAACCGATTCCGGCGGGAACTTCATTTCTAGACGCGCGCGCTCGTAGAACTCCTGCAGGGGCTCAATAGCCACGGGTACGCGGCGCTGGCGATTGACGATCATGTGAGTCTGAGCATTCTTTAGCCAGGCTGCAGTAGCGTAGGCTTCAGCCTGCGCGGTTTAAATCTCACACGTGCGTAATCTAAACAGCGCAGGCTGAAGCCTACACTACTAAAACCGGAGCCGTGCATTTTCCCTGACCAACACTCAGTTGCGAGGCTCCACTTTCTTGCTCTCAACCGGAGATGCCTTCCGGCCCTCGCCCGCCCCAAACTCTTCGTACGCCTTGATAATCTGCTGCACCAGATTGTGCCGCACCACGTCGCGTTCATCGAACTTTATGAACGCGATCCCCTCGATGCGTCCCACCACTTCCAACGCCTCGACCAGTCCGGATCGCCGGCCCATCGGCAAGTCAATCTGCGTCACGTCCCCGGTCACCACGGCCTTGGAATTGAATCCCAGGCGCGTCAAAAACATTTTCATCTGCTCGCTGGTCGTGTTCTGCGCCTCGTCCAGAATCACGAAAGAATCGTTCAGCGTGCGCCCGCGCATGAACGCCAGCGGTGCAACCTCCACGATTCCCTTTTCCAGGAACCGTTCCAATTTATCGGCGTCAAGCATGTCGTACAGCGCGTCATACAGCGGACGCATATAGGGATCGATTTTCTGCTGCAGCGTGCCGGGAAGAAATCCGAGCCGCTCGCCGGCTTCCACCGCGGGCCGCGCCAGAATAATGCGGTCCACCTGCTTGGTGAGCAGCGCCGAAACGGCCATGGCCACGGCCAGATAGGTTTTCCCCGTCCCGCCCGGGCCCACGGCAAAGGTCATGTCGTGTTTCTCGACCGCTTCCATGTACGCCCGCTGGTTCGAGCTCTTGGGCGTGACGCTTTTCTTCCCGAAAATACGCGGCCGCGATGGCGCCCCCGGCTCCAGAACCTGCTTCAGCGTGGTCTTGTGATCCTGCGTGGCCACGCGAATCATGGCCTTGACGTCGCCATGGCTCATGCGGCGGCCTTCGCGGATCAACTGGTTGTATTCGTTGATGATGCGGACAGCGCGTTCGACTTGCGGGGCCTCGCCTTCGATGGCAAGGTGGTCGTCCTGCAAGTGCGTGGTGACGTGCAGCGCGGATTCCAGCAGTTTGACGTTTTCGTCCAGCGTGCCGAACAGCGATTCCAGCCCGCCGGCAATGTGTACCGTGCGTCTCATGGATGATTCGGAAGGCTTTTCTGCACCTGCAACCAACCGATGGGGTAAACACCTCCGAACTTCAGAGAGGAGCGAACAAGGAAAGCGTACTCGAAAGGAACGTGGGGGTCAAGAAATGGTAGGGCAGACACTGTTGCCTGTCCTTGTCCACCCTGCCCAGACTTTACAAGACAGGCAACAGTGCCTGTCCTACCCAACAAACGGCAATTCACTTTTGGCCATCAGGAAACACAAACGCGTCCACCTCGCCGGTCGAAGCCGCAATCCCCGTCCCGGAAGATTGCACATCGCCGCCCACCAGAATCAGGCGATTGCCGATCACTCCAGCGGCAAGGCCGTGCCGGCTCACCGGCATCGACGGCATGATGGACCACGTGTTGCTCGCCGGATCGTACGCCTCAAGCGCGCGGAACGTCGCCATCATGTGCGGGTCCTGAAATTCTCCGCCGGCGACGTACATCCGCCCGCCAAATACTCCCGCGCCCAGCGCGCTGCGCGCGGTTGGCATGCGGGAACGCGGCGCGCTCCACTTGTCGGTCGCAGGGTCGTATTCCTCGACCACGGAAATATCCGACGCAAGCCCGATGAACGCGGCCCCCACCCTGCCGCCGACCACATAAATTTTCCCGTTGATGACGCCGGCAGCCGTGTGGTTGCGCGGCGTGGGCATGGGACTCCGCTCGCGCCAGGTATTTTTCTCGGGATCGTACTCTTCGACCGTGCCAAAGACCATTTGCGGCGTGGTTTGATCGATTTTCGTCTCGGATGACCCGGGAATATTTCCCGCGCCGCCGATCACATAAATTTTGTCCCCCACCACGGCCGCCACCGGCGAACCGCGCTTGGTCGGCATCGGCGCCAGCGCCTTCCAGGTATCGGCCGCGGGATCGTATTCCCACGAATTATTGATGGGCACCCACGCCGGCGGCCCCGATTGCGGATACACAAACCCGCCAAACGCGTAAATCTTCCCGTGGTATTCAGTTAGCGCCACGTGGTGCGAAGGCAGCGCCATGGGCTTCTTCTTCGTCCAGTGATCGGTGGCCGGATCGTACTCGTACACCAGCCCCATCGGTTTCCACAGCGGGATCAGCCCGGCAAACACGTACATCTTGCCGCCCGCCGCCGCGCCCAGAATTTCTTCCGCCGGCTCGGGAAACGGCGCCAACTTCTCCCACTTGCCTTGCGCGAACGCTGCGGAACTCCCCACCAGCAGGCCAGACAGGGCGACGGCGAGTTGAATCAGCCCAGCGCAAATTCGTTTAAATGACATGTTCGGTTCTCCAATACCCGGATGCGCCGTACTATACAACGGACCGCCCTCCGCTGCATCCGCGCATCCCATTCCCCGGCAAAAATATGGAGAGCCGCGAGTAGCACAGGCTCTTGCGATGAGCGAGGCGAATCGTCAGCCTGTCGCATTTGAATCTGTGCGGCAAGGATCGAAAACCCGACAGGCTGAAGCTTGTCCTACCGGGACGTGCGACAATTCGCAGGAGGGGACGTTCGTTGACAAAGACTTGCCCCTCCGTTAGTGTATTTCCATCGAATCCATCGAATCGGAAGCGGCTCCGCATGGGAGCTGCCGAAAAAAACAGGAGAATTGAATGGCGCAAGGTGCGGCAACAAAAGTAAAGAAGCGTAAACCATCGGTCTTGAAGCGGGCCAAGCAGTCCCACAAGCGCGCGGCTATTAACCGCGCGAACACCACGCGCGTGCGTTCCGCGATGAAGGCGCTGCGCACGGCCATCGCCGCGAAGGACGCCACATCCGCGAAGAATCTTCTGCAGCCCACGCTTTCCGCGATCGACAAGGCCATCAGCAAGGGCGTGCTGGAAGAAAATACCGGCAACCGCTACAAATCGCGCCTCAGCCTGGCCATCAACGGCTTGCAAGCCGCGGCCAAGGCCTGACGCGACTGACTTCCCCAAATTGATTTTTTGGAATTTCACCGGCCGCCCGGGAGCAAATCCCGGGCGGTTTTGCGTTCAGGAACTACGCCCGCCCCTCGGAAGCCAGTTGCGCCACCAGAAATTCCATCACCGTGCGCTGGCTCCAGCTGCCCGATTTCAACCGGCTATCGGCCTCATAGAGCGCCTCGAGGCCCTTCGCGAGCTGCGCTTTCGGAAATTTCCGGCACTCCCGCAGTGCAAGCTCCGCCTGTTCCTTCCGCATTTTCAGCATTCCCGCGGCCTGCCCTCCGTAGATTCCCCGCGGCAATTCCTGCGCCTCCAGCAGCTTCCGGTACATCCAGGCCAGCCCGCCGAGCAGCGCCACCGCCTGCTCCCCATTGCGCAGCAGACTATCCAGAAATTCCAGCGCCTGCGCCGGCTGGCGCGCCGCCAGCATGTCCGCCAAATCCCAGACCTCGTACTTTTTGTCGGACACCACCAGCAGAGCGACATCCGCCCGCGTGATTTTGCGCCGTTCGCCCGCATACGCCGCCAGCTTTTCGATTTCCGTTCGGATCGCCGCCAGTTCCCCGTCCAGCATTTCGCACAACTCTTCCGCCGCCTCACGCTCGATTTCCACTCCCAGTTCGCGCGCCATTTCCAAACTGACCGCCTCGGCCAGATGAATTCTTTCTTCCGGATTCTCGGAAAGCGCCACCGCCACGGTGAGTGTTTTCTCCATCAAGATTTTGGCCAGGCGCATTCGCTGATCGAGCGCGGACGCCTCCAGCACCAGAATCGAAAACGGCGCGGGATTGGACAGGTATTCCGAAAGCTCCTTCACGAGCGCGTCGCGCGATTCCTCCCCCAGCCGCTCCCAGGCCTCCACGCCCGACACGAAAATCACCTGCTGAGCAGCCAGCATGGGCAAAGTTTGCGCCTGCCCCAGAATCCCGGAAAGCTCGTCGTCATCGGCCGAAAATCGTTTGATGCCCCAGTCTCGCGAAGTTTCCGGCACGTACGCTTCCACGATTTTCTTCCGGCACATCTCACGCAAGTACCCATCCCCGCCCAGCAGGAGAATCCCCGGAACCGGCTTCCCTTTCGCCAGCCGCGCCAGCAATTCGTTCGGCGACACTCCCGCCATCAGAAATTCTCCACAATGTCGGCGACCAGCCGCGAAGCGAAATCGCGCGACAATCGGCCCATGGCCGGCCCCTGCTCGTCGAAAAATTTCGTGGGGTCGGTCGAGAGCTCGTAGGGCTCGCGGAATAGATAATTATCGTTCTTGTAGAGCACTTGCTTGGTCTCCCGCTCCTCGAGCCACACCTTCATGCGCACTGAAACCAGCATCGCGGTGGCGCTGGTCGTGGTGGCGTTCACATTCGGCACCGGCGTGGAGTTCGGGCCAGGGGTCGTGTCGAAAACCACCGGAGTGGCATCGAAGCTGTTGATTTCCGCGTGCAGCACTGCGTCCGCGTCCCCTTCGGCCGTCACGATCCGGTACTTCGTGCGGGCCAGAAATTCGTGCACGAGCGCTTCGGTCATCACCTGTTCGATGCGGTAGCGGTTCGTGCGGTTCTCGATCGTGGGAACTGCGATGACTTTCAGCCCCGCGGGAAGCCGCGAAGACGTCCCCGCCACGCGGTAGCCGCAGGCGGAAACAAGAACGGCCACGGAGACACAGAGGCACAGAGGGGAAAGCCGCGAAGAGATGACCGAAAAACCGCGGAAGGCAATTTGAAATTTCACAATTTGAGATTTGAAATAAGCAAAGGGCGGAAAACCCCGAAAGGTATTTTCAAATTTCACATTTCTAAATTTGAAATTGGATGGCATACGCATCGGCCTTCGCAGCCGAAGCCGGGTTTGTGTCTCACGATGCAAGCAGCTTCTCCGCAATCGCAACAGCCGTCACGGCCGGGACGCGCAGGTTGTCCGCCGCGCCCCAGAGCCACACGCCGTTTTCGATCAATGGATCGCGCGCCGGCTGCCCCAATACCGGGCGGCCCTCGCCCACCACGTTCACGTTCGACGGGGCTTCTTCGTTCGACGGAGTCACTTTCAGTCCGGCTGCTTCCAGACTTTTCACCACGGCGTCCAGCGCGGGAGCAGTCTGGAATTCCGCGAACGCGCTGAACGTGTGCGAATGAAAAACCGGAGCCTGCACCAGTGAAATCGCGGGCATGGGAGTCCTCCCCGCCAGGTATCTTCGGACTTCCCCGACGATTCTCGCCCGCGCCTCGTTCAAATCCTCGGCGCTCTCCGGGCCGTAATTGGCCAGCATATTAAAACCGATCTGCGCATCAAACACCGTCTTGGAAATCGGCTGGAAGGACAACAGATTAACCACCTGACTTTCCAATTCCTCGATCGCCTGCGATCCGCGCTCCGACGCAGGCTGCAAAAAAGTCAGCGCCAGACGCGCCAGTCCCAGCGACGCAAACGCCGCGGACATCGAAATCGCGACATCCGCGGGAACCGAGGGGACCAGGAACAGGCTCTGGGGTTCTCCTGCCGTCAGGCTGGTTGCCGGAGGCGCCAGCAAGCCGTCCAATCCTGGGATCCAGAGTTTCGCGCCCGGGTCGGCGGCCATCCCGCCGCTGAGGTCGATCACCACGGCGCCCGAACTTCGCGCCTGCATTCCGTGCGCGATGGAAAATCCCGCCGAACCCGCAAAAAACGCCATGCGGATGCGCTCGAAGCTTTCCTGGTTCACCGTCTCGATCACTGCCGGCTCGCCACCGAGTGCCGTCAGAGTGCCGGCAGCGATCTCCTCGTCCAACAGGCGAACTTCCACGGCCGGAAAATTCGATTCTTCCAGCCACAGCTTCAATTCCTTGCCCAGGAGCGAGGACGCGCCGGCGATGGCCACGCGCGAGGCAGGGCGGGCTGCTTGCTGGGCCGCTTCTCGAGGAGAGGTCATGAGGTTTTGGCTGGATTCGATACCAGGCGATGACGAACCATGCGCACCACATGCAGCGTCAGCCCGCTCACCACAAAAATGGTCGCGATCAACATCAACACCACTTCGGAATTCATCACAATCAGGCCGATCAGCAGGCCGATGAGAACAATCAGCAGCGACGGCCTGCGCCGGGCCATGGGCATTTCCTTGAAGCTGCGGTAGCGCACCGTGCTGGACATCAGGGCCGCGTCTCCGACCACGATCAGCATCCAGAAAATCGACCAGCGCCAGTCTTCAATCGGAGATTTTATGGCGTGCACGGTCGCGGCAATCAACCCGGCTGCCGCCGGGCACGGCAGCCCGACAAAATATTTCGACCCGCTTCCCGGCGCCATTCCCTGAATGTTGAATCGCGCCAGCCGCCAGGCGCAGCAAATCACGAACGACAGTGCCACCCACCATCCGATCGCGTGCAGGCGCCGGATATCCAGAAATTCGGTCTCGGAAATCCCGCGCACACCCCAGGTAAACGCCAGCGCCGCCGGAGCAATCCCGAAACTGACCATATCGGCGAGTGAATCGAACTGTTTGCCAAATTCGCTGCTGGTTCCCGTGGCCCGCGCCAAAAATCCATCGAAGGAATCGAACAGGATCGCGATTCCAATGGCCCTTGCCGCGTTGTCGAGGTCCGTGCCCCCGCCCTTCAGCGTGGCCATGACGGCATAAAAGCCGCAGAGCATGTTGGCCACGGTCATGGAGCTGGGCAAAAGGTAAATTCCGCGCCGCAGCTTCAGGTTCGGCCGCCGTGTCCCGGGAAATCCAAGTTCGTGCTGTTCGAAGTCGCTCATTTCCACCGTGCCAGTGCGCTCGAGCCCGCCGCAACATGCTGCCCGGGTCGAACCAGAATTTCAACCCGATCCGGAAGCCATATATCCATGCGCGATCCGAAGCGTATCATACCTACGCGTTCGCCCCGCATTACGGTATCTCCCACCTTTTTCCAGCACAGGATCCGGCGCGCGACCCACCCGGCGATCTGCTTAAAGACCACTTCCCCATGCTCGGTGGCAACATGGAAGGTATTCTGTTCGTTCTCCGCCGAGGCTCTGCCGCGCATGGCGGCATAGAATTTTCCGGTGCGGTACTCGATGGCCGTGATTTTTCCGGCCACCGGGGAGCGGTTCACATGCACGTCGAAAATCGAAAGGAACACGCTGATCCTGCGCCCGGGATTGCCGCCCAGCGACTCTTCGACAACCATCATCACGCGGCCGTCGGCAGGGGAAACGATGGTTAGCGGGTCAGCAGGCGGCGTCCGTTGCGGATCACGAAAAAAGAAAAGGACAAACAGGCCCAGCAAAATGAAAATGCCGCTCAGCCAAATCCAGTGAAGCCCCGCTGCAACGACGCCCAGCAACAGCGGTACCGCGGCAAATTTATAACCGTCCTTAACCATGGGGGTCCTTGGCAGGAGGCAACCGGCGCGCACCTGCCCAGTGCGCAATCATTCTATCTCAATTCCCGGATGTCCCGGAGGTCGGCGAACTATCCGGCTCATTTGGCAGCACAAGAAGAATCGTGTGCACAGCGACATCCGCCCGCGGAATCGCCACACCACAATCTCAAGAAAGAGCGTCTACTGGTCACGAGAACTTGCTGATTGTCTCGCCAAAGGCGCATCTGGTGGCTTTGCAACAGTCCGAATGTCGGGTGCGTGGTGTTAAGTTGTATCCGAAGCCTAAATCGACACTTACTTAATGTCCCACATTCCGAGAACCCCGTTTATCAGGCGCTATCCAGTTTGAGTAGGGATTGGAATCACTTCCGGGTGCGCCGTGATCCGCGCACAATCCGCCAAGGTTAAGAGGCGATCGTTCTAAACCGAGGCCGGCCACTTGAGCAAGCTCAAAATGAACATAGCCGCCGAGATGATGACGATGACGGCTCCCGGACTGAATTGTGGCAGCAGGTAGTGGGTCACAGCGAAACCCGATCCAACGGCCACTACGCTGGCAAGACAGGAGACGACCAGAAAGTGCGATAGATCACTCGTTAGCCTCCGGCCCGTAGTCGCAGGGATAATTATCAACGCTCCGGCAAGCAGCGCGCCCAGGAATCGCAGTCCGACAAGAACTGACAGGCTGAACACCAATAGGAAATAGAGATTTAATCTTTCTAGCTTCACACCAGTCGCCGCGGCCAATTCAGGCGCGAACAGTCCCAAGATCAACTCGTCCTTAAATCGGAAAACAACCAAGATAATGATGAAGACCGCGCAGACTCCAAGCAAGAACGCCAGGAGCGAGAGATCCTCGAACCGCCCAAACAACGCCTCAACAAGGTCCTCTTTCGGCGTCAAAACGGCGCCTATTGCGACTGACCCGGCGAATACCACTCCAATCACGGCCTCAGTCGCGAGGCCCGTTTGCTTTTGTAATTGCCAGATCAGCAGCGTACCCAGGAAAAGGGTCGCTGCTCCGCCAATCAGCGGATTAAAGCCCAAAAGAAATGCCAGACCCAGTCCTGGAAGCGCTACATGCGAGATGACATCGCTGGCTAAGAGCATCCGTTTCATGAGCGCAATGCTGCCGACAAGGCCCGCGGCAATAGCAAAGAGCAGGGCCAGCACGAACGCATAGATTTCGCCTGAATGAAACATTCGCTGATCCTTTACTTGTCGTGATGATGCTCGTAGAACTTCAATGGCGCGGAGTAAACAGTTTCTAACGTCTCTGGTGTCAAGATTTCTCTGGGAGGACCAAAACAGGGCTTTCCCTTGCTGAGGCAGAGCACTTTGGTCGCGGACTGATACACGACACTGAGATCGTGCGAGACGAGAAGAATTGTTAAATGACGCTCGCGCTGCAAGTCTCGGAGCAATTCGTAAATATGTTCTTCTGCTAACTCGTCGAGACTGGCCGTTGGTTCGTCAAACAGCAGCACATTAGGTTCTCCCAGCAAAGCGAATGCGATCAGAGCTTTTTGAAACTCTCCTCCGGAGAGTGTCCCGACGCTGGTTTTGAGTAGCTCAGCAGTAAGGCCAACTCTATCTGCAACCGACCGAATATTCTTGGCGGGGAGTTTCAGTATTCGCGCTTTTGCGGCCAGAAGGTCGTTCACGTGAAGAGGCAACTGCCGATCTGCTGCAATTTTCTGGGGAACGTAGCCTAATTTGGCATCGGGCGACCATTCAATGACGCCCTCGTATGGCAACAAACTCAGTAGGGCGTGTAGAAGGACCGTCTTGCCAGCGCCGTTTGGTCCAATGATCGCCAGATTATCACCAGGATTCACCTCGAAGGTCAGATGCTGGATGACCGTCCGATTTGCAAACTTGATCGTGAGATCCCGCACTGAAAGTATAGGCGCCATGTTTGCATCCGACTCAGCCCCGAACGCAGGGCAGCCGTTGCATTATGGCACCACCATCAGTGGATCACTAGTATGTATGGCAGGCACGAAACACATCATCTACCTTGTCTTGTAACGAGCTACGTCGAGAAGGGGCCGGACTCCACATTTCAATTCGAGTCATTAGGCGATAATTCTAGGGTAGTCGCCAACTCGGAAGCTATTCTCGGATCGGCACTCCGCGTCGCAAATCGGATAGTGCTTGAAAAGTCGGGTGGTCTCAATGGGTCGGTGCAACACCATCCAACCAGCTGATCTGACAACACTTCCCCCCCCGAGAATCAATCTGCACGGCAGTACTCAATCAGAACCTATACAGAGCGGTGTTCCGTTTGAATCAGCGCTCCCAAACGAAATCAGCCTTTTAGACTCATACAAGGAAGACTCTGAGAAAGTGTTGCGTCGACCCATTGAGACCACCCCGTTTATGAGGTAGTTCCCAGTACGGTACGCACAGTTGGGACCTTAGATCGACCTGCATAGACAGACGGGCGCAACTTCCATCTTAGGCTGAATCACCCGGCCATTTCGCGGCGCGAATTCCGTCTAGACGCCGTGATTCAAACGAGTCGCCACGTACCGCTCCATCGCGTCCTTGACGCGCAGTTTCAATTTTTTTAGGGTAACTTCGCGCTGCAGGTCTTCCAGATTCAGGTAGGAGGAGTGCGAAAGTTGCAGTAACTGCTCTTCGTATTGCGTGTGCTGCTCTACGAGTTTTTGAAACTCCTGGTCATATGTCAGTAGTTGCTCGCGTGTCTGCCGAGTCAAGGTGGGCATTGCCTGCCTCCTGATCGATCCGATTTGTGAATGGGGAGTACATCCTGATTGCAACCTAGCACATTGCAAAACGCCCGCCAAGAGAAAATCAACAAAATTTATTCTTCGGTTGATTTCCATTCCATTGTGAACAGCAGCGCGTCCTCAGGCGGGTGCTGGTAGTACTGTTCGCGCCGCCCGCTGGCGGCAAAGCCATGGAGCTGATAGAGATGGATTGCCGCCTGATTGGAAGCTCGCACTTCCAGGTGCGCGCTCCTTGCGCCGGATTTTCGCACGCGCTGCAGGGTTTGCCTCACCAGTTGGCCGCCTATCCCGCGGCGACGATGGCCCCGCGCCACGGCCATGTTTAAAATTTCAAATTCGTCCGCAACCGCGCGTCCGATCAGAAAACCGGCCACGGTGCCGTCCTGTTCCGCAACCCATGCCCATCCCTGCGCCGCGGACTCCAGTAGGCTTTTTTCGGACCAAAGCGAGGCTTCCGGACTTTTCCGAAGAATGGAGAGAACGGCCGGGACATCGGAGGAAATCATTCCGCGAATGGCAACTGCCGAAGGATCCCGCGCGGACTTACTTCCGGAGCCCATTACCTATCGCTCCAGGCCGCCTCCGCGTCCGATCTGCGAACGTAGTTCGCATCCAGACGTAGCGGGTCGAGCAGGTCGCCGCGCTTGGCTCGTTCAAATGCCAACCG
This sequence comes from Terriglobia bacterium, assembly GCA_020073485.1. GTDB lineage: Bacteria > Acidobacteriota > Terriglobia > Acidiferrales > UBA7541 > Palsa-360. Next base: position 30,405 of record JAIQFB010000010.1, read on the forward strand.
CCCAACGGCCGGAGCGAGTGCTTCGGACACGGTTTCGATCCGAATGCCCGGGAGAGACTCCTCAACCAGTCCGCTGGGAAGCAAATTGGGGACCGGCGAAACAATCGTTGTCCGTCCCAGGTGAACTCTCCCCTTCACCAGATCGATGAACTCCTGTGGAGAAACGATACTCTCTTCGCTCAGTGGTTCCAGGGCGGCGCCGTTGCTCGCCGGGCGCCGGTAGATGCACCCGAACAACTGCCCCCGGCGGGCATCGAAAAAAGGCGCCAGGATTTGGTCTTTTGCCGGCAAACCCGCGCAGCCCGCCGTGGATTGCGCGGCAATCGCCTCCAGACCGCTGATGGCCGCGATGGGCTTGTCGTGGATCTCGGCCCAGGCCTTGACCGCAGTCAAGCCGATGCGCAGCCCCGTAAACGACCCCGGACCCGAGGCCACCGCAAACACGTCGATCTGGTCCAGCGAGAATGACGCGTCCCGTTTCAAGGTTTCCAGATCCCGAAAAAGGCGCGAGGAATAAGGCGTTTCTTCGTGCCCGGAAACCTCCGCAAGTACCACGCCGTCATGGAGCAGCGCAACGCTTCCGGTTCGAGTACTGGTGTCGATGGCCAGAATCCGCATGGGGGAGCATATTCTAGCGTAAACGGCGGAAATAGATGGCATAAGAACGCATGGGGGTGGGGGAAAGAAGGTAAAAATGTAAAAAAGAGGTAAAAATTTACATGCAATTCAATGACCACTCTCACATCAAAATCTTCCTTAACTTGCTGATTCTAGGAGAAATATGTTGACTTTGGCACTCCTGTGATCCAAACTGATTCAAGTTTTCCTCTTAGGGGGCTTCCGACCATGGATTATAAGATGGGTGACAAAGTCGTCTACCCGAACCACGGCGTAGGGATCATCGAACAGATTAATTTCGGGGTTCTGAACGGAAGGACAGAAAAGTATTACATGCTCAAGATTTTCTCCAGCGGGTTGAAAGTCATGGTCCCTGCCACCAACGCGATATCGGTTGGGTTGCGGCCCGTGATTCGAAACGGCGAGACGCTGAAGGTTTTGACCTTTCTGGAAAAGGGCAAGCCCAATTCACATCACGATTGGAAACACCGGTTCAAGGAAAATTCCGAACGCATGCGAACCGGCTCTCTGATCGAAGTAGCCGCGGTATTAAAGAGCCTGGTATCGCTCAGCCGCACCAAGCCTCTTTCGTTCCGCGAAAAGAAAATGCTCGAACGGGCCAAATTCCTCCTCGTCAGCGAACTCGCCACCGCACGAAACACCTCCCCGGAAACCATGGAAGACGCACTCATCAAGTCGCTGGCGAAAGCGCGGCTGCAGATGCCTTCTCCCCTGGAAAAATCCGAGACCGTCGAGTTCTAGAGCCACTTTTTCGCTTTTCTCAACAGCCTCAAGGCGACGGCGCCTTGGGGCTTTTTCTTTTCCCGCGCTGCTTGTTCGCGCTTGCCAATCCCCAGCCGCCGCCTCCCGGTGTTTCAATCCGGATTACCGCGCCGGCCGGAACATAGAAAGTGCATTTCGATGGCAGTTTTTGCGTTCGCCCTTCGACGATCAATTCATTCTTGCCTGATTTGCCCGGCTTGCCTCCCGACAAACCATAGGGCGGGAGTTCCCTTCTATCCGAGAGGATTCCGGCTTGAACGTCGCTGAGGAATTCGATTTCGCGAAGGATCCCGTCACCGCCGGAGAATTGCCCTTCTCCCGCCGAGCCCCCGCGCAGAGCGTAGCGCCGAACGCGAACGGGATAAGCGTGTTCGAGAACCTCGGTGGGTGTGTTCAGCGTGTTGGTCATGTGGCTCTGCGTGGCGCTGGTTCCCGGCGAACCCGGGCCGCCTCCCGTGCCTCCGGCAATCGTCTCGTAGTAGGCGAACGGTTTTCCAGGGACGCGCCGCGAGTCAATTCCGCCAAAACTCAAATTATTCATCGTTCCCTGGCTCGCCGCGGGAATTCTGGATGGAATCGCCCGGGACAATGCACGGAGCAATGTGTCCACAATGCGCTGCGAGGTCTCCACGTTTCCGCCGGCGACCGCGGCCGGAGGGCGCGCGTTTACGATTGTTCCTGCCGGGGCTGTCACGTGGATTGAGCGCATCAGGCCGGACGTGGCCGGCACCTGCTCATCGAGCAGGCAGCGAAACACGTAAAACACCGCCGACCAGGTAATGGCTTCGACGGCGTTCACGCTGCCGGAGCACTGCGGTGCGCTTCCAGCGAAATCCACTTCGGCGGTTTTCCCGCGAATGCGCAGCGCGACGGCGATGCGTTGCCTCTCGGGCGTGACGCCGTCATCGTCCAGGAAATCCTCGGCGCGATAAATTCCGTTGGGGATTGCCTCGAGCGTCGCGGCCATCATTCGGGCGGAATAGTCCAGCAGGTGCCGCCCGTAGGAGATCACATCACGCTTTCCGTATTTGGAGGCCATCTCCAGCAATCGCCGCTCGCCGATGCGGCACGCCGCGATCTGCGCGGTCAAGTCCCCTTCGCGTTCGCGCGCGGTGCGAACATTGGCGAGAATCAGCGACATCACGTCCTGCGCCACGCGCCCGCGCTGCATGATTTTTACCGGCGGCACGCGCAGGCCTTCCTGAAAAATCTCGCGCGACATTCCCATCGAACCCGCATTGGCGCCGCCGATGTCCGCGTGGTGCGCGCGGTTGGCGATGTAGAACAGCGGCCGCGAGGTGCCAGCGGCGTACACCGGCATCACCATCGTCAAATCAGGCAGGTGCGTGCCTCCCGCGTAGGGATCGTTGAGCAGTGCGACGTCCCCCGGGTCGAGCCGCAGCGCGTGCAACGCCGCCGTCACCGACATGGGCATCGAGCCGAGGTGAACGGGCATGTGATCGCCCATGGCCAGGACCTCACCGGCGGCGTCAAACACGGCGCAGGAATAGTCCCGCCGCTCCTTGATATTCGGGGAGAACGCCGACCGGCGCAGCGCCGCGCCCATTTCCTCGGCCACGGAGTGAAAGAGATTCTTGAAAATTTCCAGCCGGACCGGATCGACGCTCATCGCCGCGGCTCCAGAAGGATATTTCCGTAGGAATCGACGCGGCCCGCCCAACGGGGAGAGATCAGCGTGGTCGCGCTGTATTCCATGACGATCGCGGGCCCCGCGATGCGATTCCCCGCCAGTAATTTTTCGCGATCGTAAATGGGAGTTGCCACGCGGCGGCCCGCGAACCACGCCAGACTCTGTGAAATTAGCGCCCCACGCGCGCGCGCTCCTCCGGGTTTCAATTTCGGCAGGTGGGGTTTCGGCGTTCGCCCGGTGAATCGGGCGCGCACGTTGACCACTTCGCAGGGGCGAGCGCGATCCGCGTAGCCGTAGCGCTGCTCGTGCGCCCGGTGGAATGCGGCGACATAGCCCCGCGAATCAGGAACCATTAATTCAAACGACTGGCCTGAATAGCGCATGTCCAGTGCGCGCTCAATTTGGACGCCACTCGACGGGAATCCTTCCGCGCGCATTCGCTTCAAACCCTCGCGCTGCAATTTCGCAAACTCCAGGTCAAGCGCGGGACGGGTTCCGGAGGCGCTGCGAATTTTCAGGCGAATGGTGCGCGACAAATCCTTGGTGACGTCCGCCCGCAGAATCCCCAGCGCCGAAAGCGCCCCCGGCATGCACGGCACCAGCACGCGGGGAATATCCAGAGCAGCCGCCAGGTCGCAGGCGTGCAGCGCACCCGCGCCGCCGAACGCCACCAGCGTGTAATCGCGCGGGTCGTGCCCACGCTCGACCGAGATCACACGGATGGCCTTTTCCATGACGGCGTTGGCCACGTCCACGATTCCCTGCGCAAATTTTTCCACCGACCAGGCCGGGCCGCGTTCGCGGTCCATCAATTCGCGGGCCCGGTGGACGTCCAATTGAAACGCGCCGCCCAGCAGGCCCGACTCCGGAATGCGTCCCAGAACGAGGTTTGCATCGGTTACGGTGGGCTTTTCGCCGCGCCCGTAGCATATCGGTCCAGGATCGGCGCCGGCGCTCTCAGGACCGACGCGCAGGGCTCCAGCGCGGTCGTATCGCGCAATGGAACCGCCGCCCGCGCCGACGGTGTGAATATCCAGCATGGGCACGGCGACCGGGACGTCCGACACAATCGTTTCCGATGTGGTGGCGAGCGCTTCCGACCGCCCGCCTTCCATGAGCGCGACATCGGTGGACGTCCCGCCCATATCAAACGTGATGATTCGTTCGATACCCGCCAACTCGGCGACGTACTGCGCGCCGAGAATGCCTCCCGCCGGGCCGGACAGGATCGTTCGTACCGGTTCGCGAGCGGCGGCGCGGGCGGACAAGATGCCGCCGCTCGATTGCATGATTCGAACGCGCGCGCCGCTTGTCCGGAGGCTGGCGCGGCGTGACGTCACGGCGGCGCTGCGCTCGATCTCCGCAAGATATTTGCTCATGACCGGAACCAGGTAGGCGTTGACGACAGTGGTCGAGGTGCGTTCGAACTCGCGATGTTCGGGAAGAATCTGGTGCGACACGGAAACCTGAAGTCCCACTTTAGATAGTGCGCGGCCTATTGCCTGCTCATGTTCTGGATTCACGAAGGAAAATAGGAAGCAGATGGCAACCGACTCGGCTCCGCTGCGGACTACGGCGCGAACGGTTCGGGCGATTTCGTTTGGCGGAGGCGATAACAGTGGATGTCCTTCGGAATCGAGCCGCTCGGCCAGACCAAAACGCCGCTCGCGAGGGACCAGCGGCGCCTGTTTCTCGACAAAGAGGTTGTAGAGTTTGGTCCTGGCCTGCCGGCCGATTTCGAGAATGTCCTCAAATCCCGCCGTGGTGACGAGCGCGACGCGGCCGCCTTGCCTTTGCAGCAATGCGTTTGTTCCGACGGTGGTGCCGCACGCAAGATCGAGTGGGGAGACTTCCCTGCTGCCGTGCGTGATTTGTGCCAGCGCGTTGGAGATGGCCTCCGCGGGATTCCGCGGATTGGAAGGAATTTTCAGAATTTCGATGCGCCTGTCGCGAAGGTAGACGCAATCGGTGAACGTGCCGCCGGTATCGAAGGCGATGCGCATGAAAGCGGGGATTGTAGCGCAAGTTTCGAGTTGAGAGATAAGAGTTGGAAATTGAGAGATCGGCGGCGCGCCATTTGGCAATCTTCATGTTCCTAGAAATCGGACGCCGCAACCTTTCCGCGGCCTTCCTGGACAGCAAATTCGTTGTGCGGAGGGCGGGAGAAGCATATGATGCGCCAGACGTCGGACCCCATAGGAATTGCCGGACTTAGGCCCCCAGGCCCCACCAAAGCAGACCCGAACTGAAAAAAAGAGGAGAGTTAAGACGATGAGAACACTCACCAGGTGCCTAGTGGCATTGTCACTCGTGGCCGCATATGCGTGCGCGACAGCGGCGCAGCAGTCGCCTTCGGGCAACATGTCTGTGCCCAAAGTGTTGCAGATCACACGGGAATACCTCAAGCCCGGCAAATCGGGAATGACTCACGACAAAAGCGAGCGCGCGTTTGTGGATGCGATGGCGCGCGCCAAGTGGCCCACGCACTATATCGCCATGACTTCCCTGTCGGGCAAGTCGCGCGCTTTGTATCTTACGCAGTACGAGTCTTTCGATGCCTGGCAAAAGGACAATGATGCAGTTACGAAGAACACAGCCCTTTCGGCAACCCTGGACCGCGCCTCCGTAGCAGACGGGGAACTGCTCGATTCGCTGGATCAGGGCGTATTCTATTTCCATGAGGAGATGAGCTTGCGCCCGCGCGCGGACCTCTCGCAGATGCGCTACATGGAGGTTTCCCTGTACCAGGTGCGTCCGGGAAAAGAAAGGCAATGGGCCGAGGTCGTGAAGTTGGCCAAGGCGGGTTATGAAAAAGGCGTGCCGGATGCGCATTGGGGAATGTTCGAGGAGGTTTATGGCGGCAACGGCGGGACGTACTTGTTGTTGAGCTCGCACAAGACGCTGGCGGAAATCGACAAGGGCTTCGGGGACGACAAGCAATTCGAGGCCACGATGGGCGAGGACGGCATGAAGAAATTCGCTGACCTGTATGCAGAGTGCTGCGAGCTTTCGCAACACCAGTTGTTTGCCTTCAGCTCGGCGCAAAGCTACGTGCCGGATGAATGGATCAAGGCCAGTCCGGATTTCTGGAAGCGCAAACCGGTTCCCGCGGCCGCCGCAAAAGCGCCGGCCGAGGACAAGAAACCGAAACCGTAGGGATTGGGAAAACTCGCATTGAGTCAGATCCCGGCGGGGGCAAGTGTATTTGGCTATGCCCCGCTCCGGGACCAGCCCCTTGGACGTTTACTGGACTGGCCCGCCAATTGGAAATGTTCAGCGAATCGAGGAAGTGGTAATTCCGTTGTGCCGCGGGTGGGCGAGGCGTAGGATGCGCAGATCACAGGCCCAGGCCGGACATTCCCCGTTTCTACATCAAGAAGGAAATCTGAGAGGAGATACCATGAAAATCAGGACGATCCTGTGTGCCGTGGCCATGTTGCTCGCTGTCGTTGGGGTGAGCTTCGCCGCCGACGTGAACGTGGGCTCCTGGAAGCTGAACGAAGCAAAGTCAAAGGTCAGCCCGGGGGCTCCGAAAAATACGATGGTAGTGATCGCGGCCGCGGGCGACAGCATGAAAGTCACGGTGGACGGTGTTGGGGCCGACGGCAAGCCCTCGCATAACGAATGGACGGGCAAGTTCGACGGCAAGGATTACGCCATCACCGGCGATCCGGTTTCCGATATGCGGGCGTATAAGCCGGTCGACGATCACACGCTTGCGTTGACCGAAAAGAAAGGCAGTAAGATTACGAATTCAGGCCGCGTGGTGGTGTCGGCAGACGGTAAAACCCGCACCGTCACTGTCAACGCCACGGATGCGAGCGGCAAGAAGACGAACATCGTGTTTGTTTACAATAAGCAGTAGTTGGCGGATTTGCTGAATCACCGAAGGCCGCGGATTCTCGCGGCCTTTTTTCTTTTTCGTGGCCTTTTCCAAATGTGAGCCGCGGCCGAGTATTGAGGCCCACAGGCAACTAAGCCGGGCGCATGAAAGTGGGGAGTGCAGCACAGGGTTCAAGTTGAGAGTTAAGTGTTGAGAGTCTTGCCGCCCGCGCCTGATCGCCTAATCCAGGGGTTCGACCTTCATCATTCTTGCGGTGCGTGTGTTGCACATCCACAGCGTCGTTCGGCTCGTGGTGGGATCGTAGGCGATTTTCTTGGAATCGAATTCGGTGGGCATTTGATATTCGACGATTTCGCCGGTCCTGGGATCGAGGCGGATGAGGCGTTCGGACATGTTGCTGGTGGCATAGACGTAGCCGTTCTTGTCGGGGGCCGAGACGGCGTAGGGGGTGGTGTACTTGCGCAGCATGGGCCATTCCTGGAATTTTTCGGTGCGCGTGTCGAACATGCCGATTTTGTCGCCGGTGTACTCGGCGAACCAGAAACGGTCCTCGGCGTCCATGCGGCCGCGCCGCGGCGAGGCTCTGGGAGTGGGGACCTGGAAGAATTTTGGTTCGCCGGTTTTTGCGTCGATGCCGATGATGTACGAGCCGCCGATATCGGGCGCGTAGGGATTGCCCTTGGAGTTTACCACCGTGAGATCGACGTACTGGCGGTGGGGGCCGGGGGGCAGGTTCGGGGATTTCTCCCAGCTAAAGGTGGCCTCGACTTTCATCGTTTTGGGATCGATCCGCGACCAGCCGGCCCAGATTTTTCCTTCAGGGCCAATCGTCATGAATTGCGTGCCTACACCCTCGATGGTGCTCACTTCCTGCGTCTTCGGGTTGAACTTGGTCATGACGATGGCGGCGCTCGCGATGCGGCGGGGGAACCAGAGGTTGTCGTCGCGATCGACTTGAATGTCCCTGGCGCCGGGAAGGTCTCCGGGCGGGACCGGCGGCAGGACGAACTCGGTGAAGGCTCCGGTTTTCGGATCCATTTTTCCGAAGAACATGCGGCTTTCGTCGGTGTACCAGACGGTGCCGGAGGAATCGAGGTCGAGATCGTGCGCCACGGTGTCGGGGCGCGGCATGTCGTACTGGGTGATGATAACGCGCGTGGCCTTGCCCTTGGGGCGCGGCAGCGTTTTTAGTTCGTAGGGCCAGGTAGTCTTGCCGCCGCTGAGGTTGATCGTGGCGAGATATTCGGCCAAATCTTTCTTCGGCACCCCGAAAGGCTCGCGGCCCCAGATGGGATTCGTGTCAGCGGCGGCAACCTGATCGGGAGGGCCCAGCTGCCCACGACCGCGGTGGTCGGTACTGACCGCCGAGCCGTCGGTGTAGTACTTCTGCATTCGCGTGATCAGGTCGACGAATTCGTCGGCAGTGTGGTTCGAGCGCACGACGCGCTGCCAGGTGTGGCAATAGGCGCAGCTCACAGTCTGATAGATGACTTTGTCTTTTTGTTCGGGCGTGCCGGGGACGCTCATGGCCCACTCGAGAGAGCTGAGTTGTGCGGCGAGGTCCCTGGCCTTCACGAGCTTGAGGTCCGCGATTGCAGGCTTGCTCTCGGCGACGATCACCGATGCAGGTCCGCTCAGATCGTAGCCCACGGCGCGAATGGTCAGCGCGTATTTTCCGGGCTGCAGGTGGGCGCGGGGGAAACTGTACTTCCCTTGCGCGTCGCTCACGACCGACACGGTGAAATTGGCGTCGTCGCACCGGGCGCTGACCACGACGCCCTCCATGAGGCCTTCCTGCTGGGAACTGACGACTCCGCTCAGGGCCGCCGGGGCCGATGTCTGCGCCATGAGATCGGGAACGGCACTGCTCATGGCACTGGTCAAAAGAGTCCCGAGGGCCCCGAGAGCCCACAGAGCGATGACCAGGAATCGATTCGGCATAACGCCGACTTGTAGCATAGGCATTGGGCCCGGTCAATGAATCAGGCGCGAGTGTGGCGGACGAATTTGGGGGACGCGGCCTTGCGGGTCTGCGCACGCTGGACGATGTGCCGCCTTGCGGTTTCCGCGAATTGGTACGACCATTTGTTATCGGTGGCCTCTGCCCGCGCAGGAAGGAGGGAACAATGACAAGCAGATCCCTCGTCGCTGCGGAGCCGTTTCTGGTCAAACAAGAATATGAAATCTATACGACGGAGCAGCATTCCGTCTGGTCCGAACTGGTGAGCCGGAGGCTTCCGCAGGTACGGGAACATGCGTGCCGCGAATTTCTGGACGGGTACGACACCATTGGACTGAGCAACGACCGGCTGCCCAATCTGCGCGAGATCACCGAACGGCTGAGGCCCAGGACGGGCTGGAGCACCACGGCCGTGAGCGGATTCCTTCCCGGCAACGCGTTTTTTGAAATGCTCGAAGCGCGCATGTTTCCGACCACCACCTGGCTGCGAAGCCGCGATTCGCTCGCTTACATCCCGGAACCCGATATTTTTCACGACGTCTTCGGGCACGTGCCGATGCACGCGCACCCGGTGTTCGCCGATTTTCTACAGCATTACGGGAGCGTCTGCGCGCGCATCCAGAACGCGCAGGCGCTGGAACGGCTGGGGCGGCTGTTCTGGTACACGGTGGAATTTGGACTGATACGGCAGGACAACAAAATCAAAGTGTACGGGAGCGGCGTGATCAGCTCGCATGGGGAATGCAACAACGTGATCGAGGGCGGGTGCGAAGTGCGACCGTTCAATCTGAGCGAAGTGCTGGATACTCCCGTGAAGGTGGATGAGCTTCAGAAGGTGCTGTTTGCCATCGAGAGCTTCGACCAGGTGTACGAAGCGATTCAGGAAGCGGAAAAGCAAGTGAAACAGGCTTCGGAATAAGCCCCACACGTTTTCATTTCGAGTGCTTGGTTTAGGACTAGGAAAACGTCCGCAAAAAATCTTTCTGGGTTCTAAAGTTAGAAGAATGAGAGATTGCCCGGCAAAAAGCATGCCAAGGGCCGGATCGCCCATATTCCGATGAAGCCGTTTCTCAGGACTCATCGCCGAAGGGCCGCCACAATCGAGAAGAACTCACTCGGAGTGAAAACGAACTGTTCGGGTGTGCCAGGAATCAATGGATACCCGTTCGTCTCCTCGGATGTGAGCCGCTCACATGTCAATATTGGGTCCAAAATCTTTTGATGCTTCGACCGTCCCGCCCGGCTTGACTTGTACGTTGAGAAATTCAACTCTTCCTTTGCTGTCTCGGAGGGTGTGGCCGTTTCCTCTCCCGAAGAAATTCCTTTTCTCATTCAAAGCCCCAACCGTGTGCGCGGACTGCATGATGAGCGTGTATTCGCCAGCAGGAACATCACGCATTTCAAAGTTTCCATTCTCGTCTGCGATGGAATACTGAATTGCCGGGTATCTTTCCGGGTTTGCGCTCGTTCCCACCGAGGTGCCGGTACCCACAAAAGTTTGGTCGGCCGGGATTTCAACTCGCCCATTAACAAGCCACACTTTGGTCCCAACGTCGGGCTTGTTCCCCGTATGAAAGTCGACGAAATAGGTGATAGTGCCTTTAATGCGACCGATTCCAGATGGCTGTGCGCTTACCAACGGAACTTGTGACGACGGTGGTTGCACTCTTGTCGATGGAAGTTGCGACGACGCTGACGGAAGTTGCGGCGGCGCTGCCTGTGCGGTCACGGCTGGAAGTTCTGGTAACGTGAGTGCGATCTGCCCGTCGCCGTAGGCAATTGTCCCTCGGAGGCTTTGTGCCAGGTCTTCGACGGCCACGAAGTGCCTCCCATCCACTTCCAACACTTTGCCTTTAATGGGTTGGCCATTGATCAGAACCGATGTCGAAGACTGAGCGGGAGCGTTCTTCTTGTTCTGTGCCGAGACTGACAGAGACAAGAGAGCGAGCACGAAAACGAAAGTTGCAAATCTCATGGCAGATACTCCTCTATTTGCGGGTGCAACTGGAAATGCAGTCATTCAAAACCGTCACTTTGGGTAAATGTCGAGGGTAGTGTAACACTGGGATACCAGCGCCAAATCCCGATGAGGCCTCTTATCGAAATGAGGCCCGCAACTCACAATTGGCGCTCACAGGTGACTAGGCCAGGCGCAGATTCGGCTCGGCGTTCATGTCTGGTGAAGCCAAATCCCCCGCGAGCAGATGGGAATAAGCGGCTGCGGCGATCATCGCTGCGTTGTCGGTGGAGAGGGCGCGGCTGGGGAAGAAGACGTCCACGTCCAGGCGGGCAGCTTTTTCCTCGAAGCGTTTTCGCAGTTCGGAGTTTGCGGCTACGCCGCCGGAGACCAGGACGGTGCGCGATCCAGTTTCCTCCGCTGCGGCGAGCGTTCGCGCGACAAGATCATGCACGACCGCGGCTTGAAAATTGGAAATGAGGGCGAGCGTGCGAGGGCTGCACAGGGGCATGAGTTCGGCGGCTTTTCGCAGGCCTTGCTGCATTGCCTTTTTGCGGGCTTCGATTTCTTCCGCAAATTCGGGATGCGCGCGGACGTAATAGAGGACAGCGGTTTTGATTCCGCTGAAACTGAAATCGTGGGCGTTGCCGCGGATTTTCACGGGGCTGAATTTTAATTCGTCCTTATCACGAGCGCTGAAAGCCACACCGGACGCGGCGACTTTTGTGGCGATCTGATCGATGATCGGGCCGCCGGGATATCCGAGGGCGAGCAGGCGGGCGACTTTGTCGTAGGCTTCGCCGGCGGCGTCGTCGCGCGTGCCGCCGAGCCGGCGGAAGCGAAACCCGCGCGCTGCAGCGCCGACGTTTTCGTTCGCGGACTGGACGTGATACAGCAGCGTGTGGCCGCCGGAGACGATCAGGCAAATGGCCGGGAGCGCTGGAACGCGGCCCGCGATGTGCGCCTCCAGGAAAACGGCGTGGACGTGGCCTTCCAGATGATTTACGGGGATGAGCGGCTTGCCCATTTCCTCGGCCAGGACTTTGCCATAGGTGAGGCCGACCAGAAGCGAGCCAACCAGGCCCGGGCCTTGGGTGACGCCGACGGCGTCGATATCGGCGAACGTGAGGCCGGCCTGCAGGAGCGCCTCCCGCACCACCGGAACGATCTGGCGCAAATGTTCGCGGGAAGCGAGTTCGGGGACGACACCGCCGTATTTGCGGTGGATATCGAGTTGCGAGGCGACGACGCTGGACAAAATGTCGCGGCCGTCGGCAACGATGGCCGCGGCGGTTTCGTCGCAGGAGGATTCGATTCCCAGGATGCGCGTTGGCATGAGGCTCTTCCCTGATTGCAAAGAAAGTCCATGTTAGCACAGGCCGGGGATAGGTCTTCGTCGCGCCATAATTCGGCGTCGACTGGGCCAGCGGCTTAAAGCCGACTTGATTTTGCTTTCGCCATGGCACGGCTGCAGCCGTGCCCTACAAAGATTCCGGAATGCCGGCGGGATTGTGGAAAGCGTTCGGGACAAGTTGAGCCGGCGAGCTATCGCATAGAACAAGCGCTTTTTATATGTCCCCTTCCGTACAGAAGGAATGCTACACTCCCCTCGCACGATGTACCCCATCCGCCGCGCTCCCACGCGCGCCGGTTTACTAGCCTTCACGCTGAGCCGTGGGCGAGCGCCAAAACCGTTCGAGTCCGGGCTCTACTTCCACGCTGAACGTCGCGATCAGATCGGGACGTGGAGCCCGCCGGAAAGTTGGAAAGTTCGACCGCTGTTGGAGAAAACAAAACCATGAAAATCCTGCTCTATAGCCCGGATAACGGCGTAACGCGAAATTTCATGCCGCACCTGTGGATGTTTCTGCTGCAGGCGCTGACGCCGCCCGGGCACGAAGTGGTGCTGATCGACGGGAACGCGCAGCCGATGGATGAAGCGGGCATAGCGCGCTACGTGGTGGAAAATAAAATCGGGCTGGTGGGAATCGGCGCGATGACGCGCATGATCGCGAAGGCTTACCGCATGGGCGACGCGGTGCGCGCGGTGGGCGTGCCGGTGGTGATGGGCGGCCCGCACGTCACGGAAATGCCGGACGAGGCGCTGGGAAAAGTCACGGGCCGGCGGCATGCCGACGCGGTAGCCCTGGGCGAGGCCGATGAGACCTGGCCGAAGATCGTGGCCGATGCGGCGTGCGGGCAACTGAAGGATGTTTACGCTCCGGTGGATGAATTCGGGCAGGACAAGAAGCCTTCGCTGCAATCGTACCCGGCGATTCCGTGGGACACGATCGACCTGAAACAATTCAACATCGTTCCGAAGGCGCTTACGCCGTTGTTCCGGCGTGTTGGCGAGGGCTGGGGAACGTTCCGGATCGTGCCGGTGGAATCGGGGCGCGGTTGTCCGTACGGGTGCGAGTTCTGCACGGTGACCGGATTTTTTGGAGACTCGATACGGTTTCGCACCAATAAGAGCGTCGTCGATGAATTGCTGCTTCTGAAGGCTCGCGCGAAGAGCGAACTGGGGCAGATCGCCGTATTTTTCATCGACGATAATTTCGCCATCAACGTGAAACGCACCAAATCGCTGCTGCGCGACATCATCGCCGCGGGCGCGCAGGTGCACTGGGTGGCGCAGATCAGCGCCAACCTGCTGCGCGACGAGGAACTGGTGGATCTGATTGCCGAGTCCGGCGGCAAGTGGATTTTTATCGGCATGGAGTCGATCGACCCCGCGAATCTTGCCGACGTGAACAAGGGATTCAACAAGCCAGGGGAATATGCGGCCGTGCTCCAAAGGCTCGCCAATCGCAACGTGTTTGCGATCACTTCTTTCATTTTCGGAATGGACAACGACACGCCGGGAGTGGCGGACCGCACGCTCAAGGAAATTCGTACCTGGCCTCCGGGATTGCCGATCTTCGGATTGCTCACGCCGTTGCCGGCCACGCCGCTGTATAAACGGCTGGAGGCAGCGGGCCGGCTGACCCGGCCCAAGCACTGGGAAGAGTTCATCCCCTTTGCGATGGCGCACACGCCGCTGAAAATGTCGGTGGCGGAAGCGCACGCCGAGGTCCGGCACGGGTGGAACATGGCCTATAGCCCGGAAGCGATCGCGCAGGCGGTGCGTTCCATCCCGGCCGACCCGCTCGGCTACCGCATCAACATTCTTATTTCACGCATCTGTTTCCGCGGAATCTATTTCCCGCAAATGGGGCCGCTGGCATGGCTGAAAGTACTTGCGGAAAATCAGCAGACCATCACGGACGTGGTGAAGGAAGGTTTCCGGCAGTGGATCAGCGGGTGGTGCAAGCGGCCGCCGCTCGCGGGCAAAGTGCAGGCGGCGCTGGAGGCCCCCGGGGCGGATTAGAATTTTATTTGGCGAATGGCCGTTTGCGCACGATTTTTTGTTCCCGACAAAACCCGCAGACTTCCGCCGCGATCCGAACGCACGAGCTTCGCAGATTGCGGAAAGGTCAAGTTGCACAGCAACTCTTGGCTGTGCGATCTTGTGGACCACACGAACTGCGCCGATCCGGCTGCGCTTGCAGGAACCGCACAGGCAGGTGCGCCTGTGCCACTTAAACCACCTCCGAATTTATAGTTTCCGCGAACCGAGAAGTCCCTCCACGTTGCTCCTTCCCCTGGACCGATTCCAAAAGATTAGGCTTTGGCTACGCGTGGGACATGCGATGGATTGACATGTCGCGCGAGCGGCACGTAAGGTGGCAGCAGGGTAAAAACATATGTCCGAGAAGCCACGACGCGTCCGGAAAGCGGTCCTGCCTGCTGCGGGATTGGGAACCCGATTCCTGCCCGCGACCAAAGCGCAACCCAAGGAAATGCTACCGGTTGTGGATAAACCGCTGATCCAGTACGTGGTGGAAGAGTGCGTCGCATCGGGAATCGACAACATTATTATCGTCACCGGGCGCGGCAAGAACGCCATCGAAGATCATTTCGATTCCTCGCCGGAGCTGGAACATTTTCTGGAGAGCAAGGGAAAATGCGAACTGGCCAAGCTGGTGCACGACATCGGCAACATGGTGACTTTCAGCTACACGCGGCAAAAGGAACCGCTTGGCCTGGGGCATGCCGTGCTGGTGGCGAAGGAGCTTGTCGGAAATGAGCCTTTCGCGGTGCTGCTCGGCGACGTGATCATTCCCGGGCCGCGGCCGGCCACGCAACAACTGGTCGAGATTTGGGAGTCGACAGGCAAGGGCGCGATCGCCGTCGAAGAGGTGCCGCGCGCGAGGACGGGATTGTACGGCATCGTGGACGTGGAACCGACCAACCCATCGTCGGCGAATAGCCGGCTGCTGAAGATTCGCGACCTGGTGGAGAAGCCGAATCCGGCCGAAGCTCCCTCCAACCTTGCGGTGACCGGGCGCTACCTGCTGCCACCGGAAGTGTTCGATTGCCTGGAGCGGACCAAGCCCGGGCGCGGCGGGGAGATTCAATTGACCGATGCGCTGCGGCTGCTGGCGCAGGAATCCGGGTTGTACGCGTACAACTATGAGGGGAAATCGTACGACGCCGGGGACAAGTTGGGATTCCTGAAAGCGACCGTGGAGATTGGCCTGGAGAACAAGGAATTTGGCGCGGAGTTTCGGGAGTACTTGCGAGGGCTGAGGTTTTAGCGGGACGAGCTTTGCACCTGCGGCAAGTCATTAAGCGCCGTCATTCCGAACGAAGTGAGGAATCCCTCTTTTATTCGATCTAAACCAGGAGCGATTCCTCACTTCGTTCGGAATGACGGCGTTTTGGGAGATGAGGAAGAAAATCAGGCCCTTTATTCCCTACCGGCCAGGATTACTTTTCCTTCGAGGAACTTGAGCTCTTCTTGTGGTCCTTGGCGGACGCCGCGGGCTTGGATTCGTGTTTGTCCGACTTTTCGGATTTTTCCGGCTTGGCGGATTTATCCGATCCTTCCCCTTTGTCCGATTTGGAGGCGTCGCCGCCCGAGGTCTTGCCCCGGCCGTAGTCGGTGACGTACCAGCCCGAGCCCTTGAATTGAATGGCCGGGGCGGTGATCACCGATTCCACTTTTCCGCCGCAGTGCGGACACTTCTTCAAATGCGGGCCGTTCAAATTCTCAATTTTTTCGGTGTGGCGCTTGCATTTCACACAGCTGTACTCGTAGAGCGGCAATTCTGATCTCCTCCAGAGCCATGTTCAAAGAGGATTATCTTACCACGTTGCGTGGCCCGGAACGCGCGGACCGTGAATGCCGGGCCGCTCTGCGTTTACATACGACAGCCGGCACGGGCTATGCATGTTAGACTCGGCAGACTGCAACGAGTATGACCGAGGAATCACAAAACGAAGCGGCAGGCGGATGCCTTTACCTGGTGGCGACGCCGATCGGAAACCTGGAGGACATTACGCTCCGGGCGATTCGCGTGCTGAAAGAAGCGGATCTGATCGCCTGCGAGGATACGCGGCAGACGCAGAAATTGCTGCAGCACTACGGGATCCACAAGGAGATGTCCAGCTATCACGCGCACAATGAATTGACGCGCGCGGCGGAACTGGTGATCAAGCTGGAGCAGGGCGCGCAAGTGGCTCTGGTGAGCGACGCGGGAACTCCGGTAATTTCCGATCCCGGGCACCATTTGGTGACGCTGTGCCTGCGGCACCACATTCCGGTGATTCCGATTCCCGGGCCATCGGCGGTGGTTGCGGCGCTGGCGGCTTCGGGGCTGTCGACCGAGGAATTTTTGTTTGTGGGATTTTTGCCGTCGCGCGCCGGGGCGCGGCGCAAGGCGCTGGAAAACCTGAAGTCCGAACCGCGGACCATCGTGTTGTACGAGGCGCCTCACCGGCTGGTGGAGACATTGGCCGATGCGGCGGCGGTGATGGGGCCGCGGCCGGCCGTGGTGGCGCGCGAAATTACCAAGATTCATGAAGAATTCCTGCGCGGGACTCTGACCGAGCTGTGCGAAGCCGCGCAAAAGCGCGCGCCGCGCGGGGAGATCACCCTGCTGATCGGGCCGAGCGACGGCGTGCCGCAGGCTATGGATACGACGATTTCTTTGAAGCAAAGGGTGTCGCAGCTCGAGGCCGAATCCGGGATGGATCGCAAAGCAGCGCTGAAGCAGGCGGCGCGCGAGCGAGGATTAGGCAAGCGAGAAGCCTACAAGCAACTTCTGCTGGAGCGGTAAATCACTTGCGATTCTCCTGCTAGGTCGATTCCGACACAAACATGCGGTGAAAGCGCGGACCGGTGAATTCGACGCCGACGATCAGTTCGCGGGCGTTGGCGCCGGGGACGATGTGGACGATGCGTCCGTGCGTTGAAAAATCCGCGTCCGGTTCGGAGGGAGAAGGAGCGACGGGGATGTTGATTTGCAAACGGTCTCCCAGAGCCAGGGCGTAGCGCGTGGCGAAGGCGGCGCCGCCGCGGCAAAGATTCACACTGGAAGTGCGCTCCTCGAATTTCTCTCCGGCGCGGTCGGTGCCGCGAACCAGGATCGGCAAGTGAACCGCGAGGCGGCGTTCGCGGCGGCGTTCGGGGGTGGGATCCATGGCCCTGGCGGCGGCCATCAATCGCCTCCCGCGACCATGCTGCCGGCAAAGAACGCGTCTACCTGATTCAAAATTTCGGAAGTGGTACGGGCGGTGTGCACGTTCCGGCGCAACTCGCTGCCGTTGCGGACGCCGTGCGTGAAGTAGCAGGCGAACTGCTTCATTTTTCCGATGGCGTCGGGCCATTCGGTATCGACCAGGTTGCGGAAATAACCGGAGAGCAGTCGATAGCGGTCCAGATCGGTCGGCTCATCGTAGGAGCCGGTTTCCGCGTATTGCGAAATCTGGCGGAAAATCCAGGGATTGTTGGAAGCTGCGCGGCCGATCATTACGGCGTCGCATCCGGTTTCGCGCAGCATGCGCATGGCGTCTTCCGGGGAGTTGATGTCGCCGTTGCCGATCACGGACATGCGCACGGCCTGCTTGACGTCGCGGATGATGTTCCAATCGGCGCGGCCGGTATAGCCCTGAAAGCGCGTGCGCGGGTGGACGGCGATGGCTTCGATGCCGAGCTGCTCGGCCATGCGCGCGACCTCGACGGCGACGATGTTGTGTTCGTCCCATCCGGCGCGAATTTTGATGGTCAGGGGAATGGCAACGGCGGAACGCACCGCGCGCAATACCTCTTCGAGAGCCTTCAAATCACGCAGCAAGCCCGAGCCGCCACACTTGATTACTTTTCTTGCGGGGCAGCCGAGGTTGATGTCCACGATGTCGAAGCCGAGCTGCTCAACCATTCCCGCGGCGTTGGCCATGACTTTCGGATCGGCGCCGAAAAGCTGGCCGGTAATGGGATGCTCGTCCGCCTCAAAAAAAAGATAGCGGGAGGTGCGCGCGGAATTCCGGGTGATGCATTCGGCGCTGGTGAATTCGGTCATGATCAGGCCGCAGCCGCCGAGGCCGCGAATCATGCGGCGAAAGACGGTGTCGGTGACGCCGGCCATGGGAGCCAGAACGGTCCCCGGCGCAATGCGGTGGTCGCGAATTTGGAAATGATCAGGCAGCATGTTCATTTAGAGTAACGTCTCGTCCAGGCTCTGCTGCGAGGATTCTACGGCCACGGCGGCGGGAGCGTCAACGATCTGCGGCGCGGCAGCAGGGACGGTTAGCGCGGAGCCGCCGCGAGCCGCAAGATGCGCGGCGAGAGCGTCGGCTGAGCCCTCGAAAAATCCGGCCACGATCTTCTCGACTGCTTTCACGCGCGCTTCGTCGGCGCTCAGATTCGCCTGGTAGCGGAACGCGCGGCCCACTTTACGGCGCGTGACGATGCCTTTTTGCGCCAGACGGTCCATGATCGTAAGCACCGTGGTGTAGGCGCGCGGCCGGGCAGCGGCCAGCTTGAGGTGGATGTCGCGCACGGTCGCTTCTCCCATGGGCCACAGGGCGCTCA
Organism: Terriglobia bacterium; assembly: GCA_020073485.1. Classification (GTDB taxonomy): domain Bacteria; phylum Acidobacteriota; class Terriglobia; order Acidiferrales; family UBA7541; genus Palsa-360. The sequence continues at coordinate 49,136 of JAIQFB010000010.1, forward strand.
GGCATTCCAGTTCGAGCGGAGCAAGATCCAGAATCGAATGCCGCGGACCTGTTGCTCGATGCGATCCGGCGTGTTCCATTTATTTTTCCCTCGAGCGCACAGGAGCGGCCGGAACCGACGCCGCCTTGGCGGAATCCGCGCCAGCCCCTGACAAAAACCGATCGGACCGTAGAATTCTTCGCTCCAGCGCCCCGTTATACGCCGTCCAGTTCCCTTCTCCAGCGCCGGATTCGAGCGCGGAGCGGACGGCGGCCATCTTGGAATCCAGATCGTCCAAATAATGCAGCAGCAGGGCTTCGCGGAACATCGGCAGCTTGGGCGATCCGAATTCGTATTTTCCGTGGTGGGCGATGAGCATGTGCTGCACCAGGGTTTTCAGGGGGGGAGGAAATCCGGCGATGGCGTCGATTTTTTGGGTGACCAGTTCGTATTCGAGCAGGATGTGGCCGAGCAACTGGCCTTCGTCGGTGTAGCCGAGGGAACGGTCGTAGCTTAATTCCTGCAATTTTCCAACGTCGTGCAGGACGGCGCCGGTCAGCAGCAGGTCCGCGTCGGCTTCGGGGTAATGGTCGAGCGCGGCGCGGCACAATCCGCACAGGCTGATGACGTGCTCCAGCAGGCCGCCGAAGTAGGCGTGATGCATGACCTTGGCGGCGGGGGCGCGCTTCCATTTGGGAACCAGTTCGGGATCGAGCACCACGCTATCGAGAAGTTTGCGCAGCCAGGGGTTGCCGACGGACGAGACCACCTCGAGCAGTTTCGCATACAGCAGTTCGACGTCTTCCTTGGTATGCGGGAAGAAATCGGCGGCGTCGACTTCGCTGTCTTCCGCGCGCCGGATCTTATCGATCATCAACTGCAGCTTGTTGCGGTAACTCTCGACGCGCGCCTGAACTTTTACAAAATCGTCCTGCTCGAATCCCTCGGCGGATTTCTCAAATCCGTCCCACATGCGGGCCTCGATGCGGCCGGTGGCGTCGCCCAACTCCAGGCGCAGGTAGGATTTGCCTTCGCGGGTGGCGCGAATTTCCTTTTCACAGACAAGAAAGTGGGAGGTAATGGTCTGGCCATCCTGCAGATTGGAGACGAAGCAGGGTTTCATGTTCCGGATTTCTTCGGGATAACGCCTAAAAAGCGGCCGGACTTCTTTTTGGTATCGGGTTTATCGGGCGTCACGGCGACCTCTTCAATGGGGTCGAATTTAGTGGCGGCCGTGTCGGTATATCCCGGCTTGACTTGCACGTAGCTGTCCTGGCGCAAGGTTTCGAGGTAGGCGCGCATGGCCGGCTCCATTTTCGATTCATAGAGGCGGTTGGTGATTTCGGGCTCGACCTTTTCCAGGGGCTGCTCGCCGGCGTCGTAGCGCTCGACCACTTGCAGAATTTCAAATCCGGTTTTGGTCTCGATGATGTCTGTCATCTGTCCGTGCTTGAGGGCAAACACTTTTTCGGCGATGTTGGGATCCAGCTGCGAGCGCTCGAACGACCCGAGTTCGCCGGACTGCTGCGCGGTGGTGCTGTCGGAAAAATGCTTGGCCATCTCGCCGAAATCGTCGCCGCGATTGAGGATGCGGTCGCGCAAATTTTCGGCTTTCTTGCGCAATGCGGGAACGTCCGCGGCGGGCTTGCCTTCGGTGGAAACGAAAATCTCGCGCAGGACGACGGTTTCCGGACGGACAAATTCGCTCTTGTGATCGGCGTAGTATTTGGCCACTTCCTCGTGGCTCACGATAATGCGCGAGCCCACTTCCTTGCGGATCACTTCCTGGGTGAGCAACTGGTCGCGGATCTGGCCCTTGAAATCCTCGAAATCCTGGCCCGTCTTGGCCACTTCCGCTTCCAGGGCTTCCATGCTGGGAAGTTTGTATTGCTGGCGGATGGAATCCAGGCGCTTGACGACTTCGGTGTCAACGGAAATGGAAGCGTCCTTGGCGCGCTGCACGAGCAGGGATTGATCGATCAAATCGCGAAGCAGGTTCTTTTCCTTGGCGGCGATTTCCGTTTGCACCTGCTCCGGGGTGCAGGAGCGGCAGGAGTCCTTGATTTCGTTCTGCATGCTGTCACGAGCGCGAGTCAGATCCTCGCGCGTGATGACGTCATTGTTGACGCGCGCCACGATTTCCTCGACCACCGTGCCCTTGGTTTGCGCGCCGAGCGGCAGCGCGGCAAATAGAAGAGGAAAAACGAGCCATTTACCTGGTTTCATAGGTTTCTCTCAAGTGTTGAGTTTATCGCTTCGTTTCCAGCGGAAGCAACACGTTTCTGACGCTCTCCGCAATGCGTCCGCGCTTCTCGATCCGCATCCACAGCGTGCCACTGGGATCGAGGCGCAAGCCTTCGCCCCGGGAGCGGATCAAACTCACCAGTTTCTCGGGGGACAACGGGGTTTCGGGATGAAATTTGATCCCCACTTCGTTGGCTCGCCTTTCGATCGACGAGACCAGCAGGCGTTCCGCCAGGCCCTTGAGCAAGGCGTAATCCAGCAGATTTCCGACCGCCGGAGGCGGCGGGCCAAACCGATCGGCGAGTTCGCGGTTCACTTCTTCCCTTTCGGCTTCATTGTTGATTCCGGCAATGCGTTTGTACGTTCGCAAGCGCAGATTTTCGTTGGCGATGTACTCCTGTGGGATTCGGATATCGAGGCCGAGGTTGATCGTGGCGCGCATTTCGGGCTTGGGTTCCTCGCCCTTCAGCACGGCTACGGCGCGCTCCATCATCTGGCAGTACATGTCGAATCCGATGGCGTTGATATGGCCGTGCTGCTGGCCGCCGAGCAGGTTGCCGGCGCCGCGAAGCTCCAGGTCAAGCGCGGCGACGCGGAAGCCTGCTCCGAGGGCGCTGAATTCCTTGAGCGCGGCGAGGCGGCGCGCCGCGAGCGGCGTGAGGCTGACGTCCTCGGGAACCATCAGGTATGCGTAGGCGCGCTGATTGGACCGGCCGACGCGGCCGCGCAGTTGATAGAGCTCGGACAGGCCAAAGCGGTCGGCGCGGTTGATGAGAATTGTATTGGCGCGGGGAATGTCGAGGCCGTTTTCAATGATCGTAGTGGAGACCAGAATATCGGCTTCGTCCCTCACGAATTTGTACATCACGGATTCGAGTTCCTTCTCGTCCATCTGTCCGTGGCCCACCACGATGCGCGCCTTGGGAACCAGCTTCTGCACCAGTTCCGCAAGCGAGTAAATCGTCTCCACGCGATTGTGGACCAGGAACACTTGTCCCTTGCGGGCCAATTCTTCCTCGATCGCACGCCGCACCAGGGATTCGGAAAAGGGAGCGACCACGGTTTGGATCGCCAGGCGGTCTTTTGGCGGCGTTTCGATCACGCTCATGTCGCGCAGGCCGACCAGGGACATATTCATGGTGCGCGGGATGGGCGTGGCCGATAGGGTCAGGACATCGACGTTGGTTTTCAGCTCCTTCAGGCGCTCCTTGTGCGCGACGCCGAAGCGCTGCTCTTCGTCGACGATCAGCAGGCCGAGGTCGAGAAACTTGACGTCCTTTGAAAGCAGGCGGTGCGTCCCGATGACGATATCCACCTTGCCGGATTCCACTCCCGCGAGGACTTCTTTGATTTCACGCGGGCTGCGGAAGCGGCTGAGCATGTCGATCCTCACGGGGAAAGCGGCAAAGCGCCGGCGAAAAGTTTCAAAATGCTGGAATGCCAGGACGGTGGTGGGAGCGAGGACTGCGACTTGCTTCGAGTCGGTGACCGCTTTGAAGGCCGCGCGCATGGCCACTTCCGTCTTGCCGTAGCCGACATCGCCGCAGAGCAGGCGGTCCATGGGCTGCGGGCGCTCCATGTCGCGCTTCACGTCCGCGATGGCGATGACCTGGTCGGGGGTTTCGTCGAACTCGAAGGCATCCTCGAATTCGCGCTGGAAGGCGCCGTCGGGAGAAAACGCGAAGCCCTTCCCCGCTTTGCGTTCCGCATAAAGCTTCAGCAGCTTGTCGGCCATGTCCTCGACCGACTTTTTTACGCGGGCTTTTCGCGCGGTCCAGGTGGTGCCGCCGAGCTTATCCAGCTGGGGCTTGGCGCCCTCGACGGCCCTGTAGGACTGAACCAGGTCGAGGCGCTCGAGGGGAACGTACAGGCGCGCGTCATCGGCGTAGCGCAGCCGCATGAATTCGCCGCGCGCGCCGCCATTTTCAATTTGCTGCAGGCCCTCGAACTGGCTGATGCCGTGATCGACGTGCACGACGTAATCCCCGGCCTTCAGTTCGGAAAAATCGCTGAAGAAGCTGGCGGTCTTGGGGCGGCGGCGCGCGGCTGCCCCGGTCTGCATGGTCTCGAACAGATCGCCAGTGCCATAGATGGTGAGATGAGAGTCCGGAAATATCACGCCGTCGGCGAAAGGCGCGCGGCATAGGACGATGGCGGGGACGCTGCCGGCGGAGGAATCCTCGGCGAGGCGCGCGCTGGTGGGATTTTTTTCGATGTCGCCGAGCCTATAAGGAATCTCGTATTCGTGGCAGAGATCGACGTAGCGCTCGAGTTCTCCGAGATTGGCGGCGGCCAGCAAAATGGTCTCGCCCTTGGCCAGGCGGTCGCGCGCCTCGGCCATGAATGCGGGAACGTTGCCGTGAAATCGCGGCGTGGCCTGCGTCTGCAAGGTTCGCGTCTCGTACTCCTCGCGGGACACGGCGAGGCGTTCCAGGTCCAGCCGCGCGCGGCTTGCCAGTTGGGATTCCCAATCATCGGTAAAAAAATACGCCGGCACGCTGGACGGAACGTTTTCACCGGAATGATCCGCGCCGCTTCGGAAACTTTCTTCCGCGGCGGCCAGGAACTGGCGCGAGGCTTCTTCGATCGTTTCGGGCTCGTCCAGGATGACGACGGTATCTTCGCGCAAGTCCAGAAGAGAGTGACCTCGCGGGATATTTTCCGCATCCGCGAGATGCCCGTTTCCGCCGTGGAAAGCGTACGCGGCGTTTTCCAGCAAGGGCGGAAAAGTCACATGCTCGATGGGGCGGACGGAGCGCTGTGTGTTAGGGTCGAATTCGCGGAGCGATTCGAGGGCGTCGCCAAAGAGTTCGAGGCGCACGGGGCGCTCGGCTTCGGCGGGGAAAACGTCGATGATGCCGCCGCGCACAGTGAACTGGCCGGGCATCTCTACCATGTCGTGCGATTCGTAGCCGACGCGGCGCAGGTGGGCGACGAGTTCATCCAGGGAAATGTTGTCTTCGCGCGCCAGTGACCTGGCCTGCTGCGCGTACGAGGATGCGTCGGCCAGTCGCATGCGGGCGGCGGCGATCGGCGCAACGACCACGCGCGTCAGGCCGGTCGAATAACGCCACAGGGTAACCGCCCGCGTTTCCAGGATTTCCGCGTGCGGAACCGCGTCCTGCCACGGCAACGCGTCCACCGCCGGAAGGACAGCCACTTCGGTGGCCTGTTGCCCGGCGAGTGCGCTATAGAAAAATTGCAGGGAGGCCGCCATGCTCTCGGCTTGGGCTCCGGTGGCCACCAGGACAACTGTTGGGCGGCGAAGCTCCGCGGTGATTTGTCCGGCGATGAACGCCTTTGCGGTTTCGGTCAGCCCCGCCAGGCGCTCGCGCGACGCACCCTGGCGCAATGCTGCGACCACGGATTCCAGCGCGGGATGGCGGCTGACCGTCGCCAGGGTTTCCGATACCGAAGGAAGAATCATGCTCAGGGGCGAGGCTTCGCCGCGGCGTTTTGTGAATTCCCCGCGGTGTTGCGAATTTTTTCGACCAGATTCGTCGTGGAATATCCCGGCGCCAGTGGAATGGAGACGACCCGGCCGCCTGCGGCTTCGACTTCCTCGCGCCCGGCAACCTGGTCCGGGGCCCAGTCGGCGCCTTTTACCAGGATGTTCGGGAGGACGCGGGAGATCAGGGCGCGCGGCGTCGGTTCGTCGAAGATGGCCACGTAATCGACCGAGGCAAGAGCCGCAAGAACCTCGGCGCGGTCCTGCTGCGGCACCAGCGGACGGGCCGTTCCCTTGTTTCCGCGCACGCTCTGGTCGCTGTTGACGGCCACGATCAGGAGATCGCCGAGGCGGCGCGCATCGGCCAGGCAGCGCACGTGGCCGGGATGCAGCAGATCAAAGCAGCCGTTGGTGAACACCACGCGGCGGCCTTCGCGCTTTTCGCGCGCGGAGATTTGAACGAGTTCATCCTGCGAAACGATTTTTCCCATGGAGATATAGCGCAATAACCCTGTGCGCTGCTGCCGGAAGCCTCCTCCATCTTATCACGCTGGCGGATTGGCATGATCTCGCAGCGCCTGCACCCGAGGCTTCAGATTTGGCGGAGGGAGAAAGGAGCCTGTTTCCACGGAATCACGGAGGTGCGGGCCTTCTCCCGCCAAGGCGAGGCTTGCACACAAACTCAATATCCCGAAGTCATGAGGAAATCGCACTTCCAAGCTGAAACTCGGACATCCGGGAGTACCGAATGGATCATCGCCAAAGGGCCGTTGGGTTAACACCGATTTAACTTGCAATTGTGATGCGGCTCACAGATGCTGTGCGCGCTATCACATACATTGCGCCGCGTTGCAGGCAAATCACGTGCTGGGTGCGATGGCGCGCGCCTGCAAATCGGGATTCCGCCTCGATCAGGAAGGGCCCGGATTTGCAGGTTGTGCCGGGATGCAGAATCGCCAGTCCAATTGGCCTTGCGCGGGAAACATCGCCGCAAGGCGCGACACTAGGAGGCCGCACGATGTGGGAAGCATTGGAACAGACGCACTGGGTGCAGACATTCTCCACCACGGGATGGATGTACGCGAGTGTGTCGGTCATCCATTATCTGACGATGTTCTGGTTCATCGGATCCGTTGCCGTCGTCGACTTGCGTGTGATGGGCGTTGCGGCAAAGAAAAGAAACCTGGCGGAACTCGCGGCCCAGGTTTTCCCATGGGCATGGACGGGAATGGTCCTGGCGATCGTGTCGGGGTTCCTTATGTTTGCGGCCGATGCGGGAGATTGGGCGCCCGATCCGGTGTTTCACGTAAAGCTGCTCATGATCACACTTTCGCTTGTGGCCACAATCCTTGTGCAACGGGGCTCGTCGAAGTGGTCGCAATTACCCGAGATTCCGGCCTGGGCGAAGATTCTCGCCCTGGTTTGCCTGTTGCTGTGGGTTGGCACAATCTTGAGCGCATCGGAAATTCCGGCAATGGAAGGCCTGGGCTAAAATCCCGGAACGCGCGACCGCGTTCGGAACCGCTCCGACCGCACGGCTCGGAGGCGAGAGAGGACACCGCGAAATGTACGCACTCTTGATGAGCTTTGCCAAGTGGCTGGAGGGTACTCCCTGGGGAGTCGGGGTCCGCACTTCGCTTTGGGCCTACCCGTTTACCCAATTGATCCATTTCACGGGGCTATCCATCTGGATCGGAACCAATATTGCATTGGACCTGCGCCTGCTCGGCTGGGGAAAGAAGAGAGAAACCGCGGCGGAGCTTGCCGACGATTTATTCGCGTGGAATTGGATCGGATTCTGCATCGTTCTCACCGGGGGCTTCCTGCTGTTTTCCTCGACCGCGTCGACGTTTCTGGTGAACGTGGCGTTCCGCTGGAAGCTGGGAGTGTTCGTACCGCTGGCGCTGATCTGGCACATCGTGGTGCAAAGGATGGCGCGGACCTGGGGGCAGACTTCAGAGACGCCGATGATCGCGAAGATTTCGGGGCTGGCGGAAATCTTGCTTTGGGTCTGCGTGATTACGGCGGCGGTGGAGATTCCGAACCACTAGGGTCTCGCGGCAGCATAGTGGCATGTCGACGCATATAATTCCTCGATGCGATCGGCGGCAGTGAAAACTGATTCGTTGACACTGTAAACTAAATAATTTACACTCATACAATGATCGGCGGCTTCCGGAATAAGGGGCTCGAAGAGATTTACCTCACCGGGAATACACGCCGGATCGGCGCCGATCATATCAGGAAGTGCGTGCGCATACTGCAATTGCTGGAAGTCGCGGCAAAGCCGGAGGACCTGAACGTGGCGGGCTTCCGATTCCATGGACTGCAAGGCAGTCCGAAACGCTGGTCTGTGCGCGTGAACCGAAATTACCGGATCACCTTCGGATGGTCGGAGGAAAGCGCCTTGGATATCGATTTTGAAGACTACCATTAGATAGAGGAAAAGTTATGGAGAGAAAGAACGGACTGCCGCCCGTGCATCCGGGCGAGATCCTCAAGGAAGACATCCTGCCGTCGGTCGGCATGTCTGTTACGGCAGCTGCGAAAGCTCTGGGAGTGTCTCGCCAGATGCTTCACGGCATTCTGGCGGGGCGCAAGCCCTTGTCCGCTATCATGTGCCTGAAGGTTTCTCGACTGTTTGGCGGCTCGGCCGAAGTATGGATGCGATTGCAGGCGACTTACGACCTGAAGAAGGCCGAGCGAAACAAGAAGATCATGGAACGTGTTGCCCGGATCGTGCCGGTAACGCAGAGCGAGGAAATTCGAGCCTAAGTCCCAACTAGCATGCAGGGTTTCTTCAGATCAGAACTTGCTTGTCAGATGGGCCCGCGCGTCTTCGTAGCAATAAGCAAACCATTCTCCATATCACGGCCCTGGCAGGAATACAAAATTTCCGTTTCGTCACGCCCATTTCCCGGACTGCAGACGGCGCGCACTTTTCTGCTATACTCCCGGGAAGGTTTAGCGCCGCGGGAACGTCCGCCGGCAACCTTGAACAATATATTTCCCAGCGCCGGGTCCCGTGCCAGGCTCTGCCCTATTCATCGAGGCGGTTCGATGCGAGAGATTGCGGTCGTGGGTGGCGGTCCGGCGGGTGCCATGTGCGGGGAAAGATTGGCCCGCGCGGGTTACAGTGTCACGATTTATGACGAGCATCTGGCCTGGGAAAAACCCTGCGGCGGCGGACTGACGCACAAGGCCATTCAGGCTTACCCCTTCCTTCTCAGCGGTCCTCACCCAAAAAAATTAATTCGCACCGTGGAGCTGATTTCCAGCAAGGGACATCGCGCGCATCTGGATCTGGAACAGCCCATCGTGATCTACGCCCGGACGGTGCTCAACGGACTGCTGCTGGAACGGGCCGAGGCCGCGGGGTGCCGCGTGCTGCGCTCGCGGGTGAATCACATCGATACCGAGGGCGGGCGCGCCAGCCTGGCGATCGGCGATTCGCGCGTGGAGGCCGATTTCGTGGTTATCGCCGCGGGCGCGCGCAACTCCTTGCTGCCCAGCACGCGGCCGCTCGCGCGCGGCGATCTGGAGATGACGCTCGGTTATTTCGTTCCGGCGCAGGCCGATGGTATTCGCGTGAAATTTCTGCGCCGCTTCGAGGGATATCTCTGGTCTTTCCCTCGTTGCGATCATCTTTCGGTGGGCATCTGCGGCAGCATGGCGCGGCACACCAGCCAGGAACTCCGCCGCCACCTGCACACGTTCATGGCCGAGGAAAAAATATCGCGGGACGGCGCAACCTTCTATAGCCATGTCCTGCCGTCTCCGCAGCGCCAGACGCTTTCCTCGCGCCGCGTCGTGGGTCGCAATTGGGCGCTGGTGGGAGATGCGGCCGCATGGGTGGACCCCATCACCGGAGAGGGCCTCTATTACGCTCTGCGGTCGGGAGATTTGCTGGCCGAGGCCGTGATCGCGGGAAAAGCCTCGGAGTATCCGGCGCGGGTGCGCAACGCGTTTTCCGCCGATCTGGAATTTGCCACGCGAATCGCGCGGAGATTTTACCGCGGACGGTTTCTGGGCGGCGCGGTGGCCACGCGCATGATTCAGTTCATCGAGCGCAGCCCGACGTTTCGCGCACTGATGGCCGACGTGTTCGCCGGGGCGCAGGATTATTGCAGCCTGAAGCGGCGCCTGTGGGCGCAATGCGGCACGACGCTCACCGAAGTGGTGGGCAGCCTGGTCAAGAGCCAGCCTTCGCTTACCAAAAGCGCGCCAGCTGCGAGCACGGAAAATCTTCCATGAGCGCGGCCGCCGGCGGCGCGAAGCTCGAGCCCGGCCTGGAAGGCAGCATCGAGCGCGTGGTTCCCCAGGAATGGACCCTGGTGCATTACGATCCCAGATTGCCCGCCGTATTTTCCACGCCGGCCATGATCGGGCTGATGGAGATCGCGGCTTCGCACACAATCCAGCCTTTGCTTTCGCCGGGCACATTGACGGTGGGTACGCGAATTGAAGTGGATCACCTGAAGGCCGTGCCGGCCGGAGTTACCGTCGTGGCCAAGGCCAGGCTTGCGGAAGTGAACGGGCGGCGGCTGATTTTCGATGTTGAAGTGATCTGCGGCGTGGATGTGATCGGTAAAGGACGCGTGCACCGCGCGATTGTCGGGCATGCGCGGTTTCATGCGATTGCCTCCGAGAAGCCTGCCAAATCCTGAACGTAAACCAACAGCCTCAGTCGTCCACAAGATTTGTACCGCGTTGATGAAATCGCGATAGGAGCAGGTGCGGGCCTAAGGCCCGGAGGGACGACACAACGCGCCAGCGGCCAAATCTGCCTCGATTTTGCGTGCTTTACGGCACAGCTGAAGCCGTGCCCTATAAAAATTCGGGAGTTCTCACACGCACTCTGACGGGGCTGGACATTGCCGGAGTTGCGGCTTCTAGACCTGCCAGAAGATCCGCTATCAAAGAGATTGGACCAACAGCTTCCGACGGAAAGAATGGAAAAAGAATTAATTGAAGGGAAAAAAGAGCTTAGTACGCGGAACGGCGCGCGACGGCTTTGCGCGGGGGCGGAGGAATCACGGTAGCCATCTTGCGAATCATGGCCAGGACCAGGCGTTTGTCGCCGTCAGAAAGCGTGGTGCTGTATTTTTTGATTTCGGAGAGAAAGCGGATTTCGTCCTCGGAAAGTTCGCCGAGCATTTTCTGGGTGTCGCGGTCGCGCGGCGTTTCCGCTCCGGGAAAGAAATCGGCCAAGGCGATTTCCATGGCTTCGGCGATTTTTGCAAGCGTTTCGAGCGACGGCACGGTGTGGCCGTTTTCAACGCGCGAGAGGTAGCAGCGCAATAAGCCGGTGCGGCGCTCGATATCGCCCTGCGAAAGGCCGCGCTGGCCGCGATAACTGCGAATGACTTCCCCAATATTTACTTTCGGTTTTTCTTTAGGCACGGGTTCCACACCTTCCAGACCCGCGGGTATATTACGCAGCCGAGCACGGACACGCAAGACTTTTCTTCTTTTTGCCCAAAACTTCTGTGTTTCGGGCCTTCCCCCGGCGCAGTTTATCGTTCATTAATATGGGACGCGGGCTATAAGACGGTAAAGGGGGGCCTGCGCCCCTGCAGGGCGCTCCGCAATCCAGGGATTCCAGCACCCGGGGCGTTGCCCCGGGCTGGTCATTGCCGGCGCTTTCAGCGCCGGAAGTCTTCGATTTGAGGCAAACCCGGGAGATTCAAGAGGTTCGCTTTCAGCTCCCAGGGCACATAGGAGACGACTTCAAGAACTAGCACCGAAGTTCCGGTGGGTCACAAGCAGAGCCCAATCCGGTCCATTCATTGACTGGCAAGGTTTTACGGACTAGGGCCGCGATACGGGCAGGTTTACGCGGAATTCAGCGCCTTGCCCGGGAAGGTTGGCCGCCTCGATCGTGCCGCCGTAGGCGCCGACAACCGCTTTACAAATGGCGAGACCCAAGCCGGACCCGCAGGCTGAACGCGCCGGGGCGGATTCTCCGCGGCGAAAACGCTCAAAAATGTGCGGGAGATCAGCCGGGGCGATACCCGCCCCGGAATCCATTACCGAGACTTGCGCCATGGCGTCGGAACCCTGCTGCAGACGCATTTTAACCGCCGAGCCCGGCGGGCTATTCTGGACCGCATTTTCCAGCAGATTCATCCAAATCAATTCCAGGTCTTCGGGATCGGCGGGCAAGGAAAAGGATGCAGAGGCTTCCAGTTGGAGGGTTACGCCGCGCTCTTCGGCCATCGCATGAATACGCGAAACGGCTGCCTCGCAGGTGGCAGCCAGGTCCACCGAAGCCCGCTTCGGCCGGGCCCCGCCTTCGGCCATCTGCTCGATGCGCGATAGGCGCAGCATGCGCTCCAACAAATTTTCCAGACGCGCGCAGTCCTCGAGCAACTCTTCCAGGCCGATTTGGTATTCCCGCTGCGTCCGCGGGCGGTGCAAGAGCAGCTGCAGGGCGGATTTGACGATGGCCACCGACGTCTTCAATTCGTGGGCGGCATCGCTGGTGAAATCTCCTTGCCGCCGGAAGGCCGTTTGCAACCGCGACAGCGCCGCATCGACCGATTCGGCGAGGGGCAAAAGCTCCTGAGGCAGTCCGGCACCGGCGGATGCGCCCAATTTCCAGTTTTTTGCGGAGATTTGGTTCGCGCGTTCGGCTAAATCGCGCAGCGGATCGAGGCTTCGGCGCACGGTCCGGATCACGAAGGCGTTCGCCAAGATCAGCCAAAGTAAGGCTGCCGCGCCTGCGTAGATTGCAACGTCCGCGCCGGCATACCTTGCGGCCACCAGGACCAGAGCTGCGGCGAAAACCACCTGGCCGGCAAGCGCCGCCAAAGCTACCCGGTGGGCGATTGAAAACGATTTTTCGTTCGCCGCCGAGGATGGCGTTTCGCTGGGAGCGATGTTCCGCGTTTCGCTGTCAGATCCCTTTGGCTCGCGGGCGGAACGCGCGGTCTCGGGTTCGCTGAGACTCAGGCTCATCGGCTTGGCCTGATTTCCTCGACACTGACGCCCGGCCTCAAGACATATCCGTGGCCGCGCACCGTGTGGATCAATTTCACCGAATTGGAATCGTCTATCTTGCGCCGCAAACCCGAAATGTAAACTTCAATGACATTACTGAATTTTTCCCAGTTGTAGTCGTACAGGTGTTCGAGAAGCTCCGTCTTGGAGACCACTGCGCGCGGACGGTGCGCCAGATATTCGAGCACGCGGTACTCCATGGGAGCCAGAGCGATTTCCTGGCGTCCCCGCCGCACGGTTCGCTCCACCGTGTCCATTTCCAGATCGGCCAGGGAAATCACCGGGGCTCGCTGGCCGGTGCCGCGCCGGATCAGGGCTTTGGCGCGGGCCAATAATTCTCCCAAGTCAAAGGGCTTGGCCACATAGTCATCCGCTCCAGCATTGAGAAGCCGGATCACCGATTGTTTTTCCTCTTGCGCGGAAAGCACCAGTACGGGAGTGGCATGGCCGCCCTGGCGGTAGCGGACCAGCAAGGTGTGGCCATCCAATTTGGGAAGTGAGAGGTCCAAAAGGATCAGGTCGTAGGCGCTGGATTCGGCAAGGTAAAATCCCTGCGCGCCGTCCACGGCTACGTCTACCGCATAACCCGCGCTTTCACGGAACGACCGGGCGATATTCTCCGCCAATCGCCGCTCGTCCTCCACAAGTAGCACCCGCATAACCCCGCCCTCCCCCGCATCCCCACTCCGCTAGCGATGCAGGACACCCAGTAATAGGCGTTTTTGACTGAACTTTGCGGCATTGTACACCCGAAAGAAATTTTCCGTACGTGTCTTGTGAACGCTTGTTGCTTCTTACCGTGCAGGCGGGGAGCTGGAATGGAGTCGCGTAGCACAGGCGCTCCTGCCTGTGCTACTTAAACCCGCCTCATCGCTTTCTCTTGGCCAGGGTCGAGAGCCGGGCCTTGCGGCGATCTCCTGCTTCGCGGTAACGGCGGCGCTCGTCCGGCGTTTCCAGGACCAGCGGGGGGACAGCACACGGTTTACCCGAATCGTCGAGCGCCACGAAAGTGAGAAATGCCTTGGTGGTATGTTTGCGGACTCCGGCCGCGGAATCCTCCGAAAAGACTTCCACGCCTACTTCCACCGAAGTGTGGAAAGCGCGGTTCACCTGCGCTTCCAGGACGATCAAATCTCCCACGCGCACGGGATTCAGGAAATCCAGATGATCCACCGATGCCGTCACCACCTGGCGGTGGCAATGGCGGTGCGCGGCGATGGCGCCCGCGATGTCGATCAGGTGCATGACGCGGCCGCCGAGAATATTCCCGAGCAGGTTGGCGTCCTGGGGGAGGACGAGTTCGGTCATCTCCGTGCGCGAGGCGCTGACGGGGCGCCCTGGCAATTCATTTCCCGAGGCGCGTTTGATTCCAGCACCGGATGGTTTCATGGGCAGGTCAGGCTCCCTGTGGAATTTGGCGTTCAGTCCCATGGCGAATATACTATGCGCTCGACCATGACCCAACCACAGAAGAAGACACGCCGCCAGATGCTGGAAGAATTCGTCGCCACAAAGCCCAACGATGCGTTTGCACGATACGGGCTGGCGATGGATTGCGCCAACGCGGGCGATTCCGCCGCTGCCGACGAACATTTTAAGGCGCTGCTTGGCGCGAATCCCGAATATGTGTCTGGATATTTCCAGTACGGGCAATTTCTGGCCCGGACGGGGCGCACGGAAGAAGCACGCACCGCACTCAAGACCGGAATCGCCACCGCTCAACGCACGGGGGATGCGCACGCGCTGTCGGAGATGGAAGCTGCGCTCGCCGAGCTGGCTTAAAAGCACTTCATCCGTTCACCAATAATTTGGGGCGAGCCTTGGTGGCACAGGCTTCAGCCTGCACGGTTTAGATCCTGCAGGAGCGTCATTCAAAACCCACAGGCTGGCCTTCGTTTCACTCAGTGTAAAAGCCAGGGCTACTGGACCGTTACTAAGCGGCGTCATCGGTTTCCGGGGCGCTTGCCGGGCTACTTCCCCGGTGCTAGTTTCCTTAAAGCGATCCTCCTCACGGAGACGGGCTAACTATGGCACTGAGCATCGACGATCTGCTGCGCCGCGCCGTTGAAACCAAGGCGTCCGACCTTCACCTGAAGGTGGGCAACCATCCCTACCTGCGCATCGACGGGCAGTTGAACCCGCAGACCGATGTGCCGCGCGTCACTCCGGAAGAAATGCTCTCCATGGCGTTCAGCATGATGACGAACCGCCAGAAGCAAAAATTCAAGGAAACCGCCGAACTCGACATGGCCTACGGCGTGGCCGGCCTGGGCCGGTTCCGCGTAAACGTGTTCCAGCAGCGCGGCAACGTCGGCATGGTGCTGCGCGTCATTCCCACGAAGATTCGCACCATCGAGGAACTCGATCTGCCGCATGTGATCGAGACCATTTGCGAGGAGCAGCGCGGGCTGGTGCTGGTGACCGGTACAACCGGGTCGGGTAAATCCACCACGCTGGCCGCCATGATCGACCGCATCAATACTACGCGGTCCGATCATGTGATTACCATCGAAGACCCCATTGAGTTCCTGCATCGCGACAAGAAGAGTTTCATCAACCAGCGCGAAGTGGAAGTAGACACCGCCAATTTTTCCACGGCACTGCGCGCCGGGCTTCGTCAGGACCCTGACGTCATCCTGGTCGGCGAAATGCGCGACCTGGAGACCATCGCCACTGCCTTGCTGGCCGCGGAAACCGGCCATCTGGTCTTTTCCACCTTGCACACGCTGGATGCGACCGAGACGATCCAGCGCATTATCGCCGTCTTCCCGCCGCCCGAGCAGAAGCAGATTCGCCTGCAGATGGCCGCCACGCTGAAGGCCGTCATCAGCCAGCGCCTGGTTCGCCGCTCCGATAATAACGGTCGCGTTCCCGCCGTCGAAGTCATGATCGCGACGGCGTACATCCGGGATTGCATCATCAATCCGGATAAGACGCGCCTGATCCACGACGCCATCGCCGCCGGCACCAGCCAGTACGGCATGCAGACGTTCGATCAGTCGCTGTTCGACCTCTACACTCGCAATCTGGTCACCTACGAAGAAGCCCTTATGCGCGCCTCCAATCCGGACGATTTCAAGCTGCGCATCCAAGGAATTCGCTCCGCCTCCGACTCCGCCCGCGAAGAGATGGAACGCACCATGACCGAGTTCGAGGGCTTCAGCCGGCGGTAAGAACCGGGCAAAGATTTCTTCTCTGCATCCATGCTTCCCTGCATCCATGCTTCCCTGCCTCCTTGCGCCCTTGCCTCCCTGCCACTATGCTTCCAGCATGCGCAAAGCTCCGCGAAAGCTTTCCAGTGAAACCGACTTGTACACGGCCGCGATCAACGGCCTGTCGCGGCGCGCATACTCGGTGCACGACATGCGCGTGTATCTGGAGCGGCACGCGGAGGACAAAAAAACAGTCGGCGCGGTCATGGACCGGCTGAAGCAGCACAAGTATCTGGATGACGCGCGGTACGCGAAACAGTTCGTGCGGATGCGCTCGGAACTGCGCAAGCAGGGCGCGTTCCGGATCGCGCGAGATTTGCGCGCCCACGGAGTGCCCGACCGTCACATCGAGGCGGCGCTCGCCGAGCGCGCCGCGGAATCGGACGAGGGCGCGACCGTGCGTACGCGGCTCAACCGGCAACTGAAAACGCTGCGCGGGCCGCTGGATGAGCGCAAGAAGGCTTCGCTGTACCGCAGCCTGCTGCGCGCCGGATTTTCCAGCGATACGATTCGCCGGGAATTGCGCGCCGTGGCGAATATCGTCGTGGACGAACTTTCGGATGTGTCCCCCGACGAATTGTAGGGCTTCGCTGTGAGTTCCCGTAGCGCAGACTTCAGTCTGCGCGGGTTTGGCAGCCGTTAAGTTCGATTGCACCTGGCCTAAACCCGGGCAGACCGAAGTCTATGCTACTTAACTCGGGCTTCGCCTGTTCTTGGGGACCGTTCGGTGGTGGAAACACTGTCCTTCCCTCTCATTGAACGCTCCGCGCCCAAGAATTACTCTCAAGTTCTAGCCAAACTATGCCGGAGGAACTCTTGAAAACCAGAAAATGGCTTGCCCTTGCTGTGTTTGCCGCTTTTTCAATCCCGGGAAGCGTCGTATTTGCCGATAAACATGACCACGATCATGATCACGACAACGGGCACTGGAAAGACAAACGCAAGGACCACGACGATGACGACGACCGTCGCGGATACGGCTTCGCGGACCATGATCGCGACGAGATGCGCGGTTGGTACGCCGCCCATTACCGGCATCTTCCGCCCGGACTTGCCAAGCGCGATCGCCTTCCTCCTGGATTGGAGAGGCAGCTCGTGATTCGCGCGGCGTTTCCCGTCGACCTGGAAGCGCACATTGCCCCGGTACCCGTTGACCTGGACCGTCAATTGCCACCCCCGCCTCCGGAATGCGAGCGCGTCGTGGTCGGCGGCCACATCGTGCTGATGAATCGCAGGACAAAAATCGTTGTGGATATCTTTCACTTCGAGTAGGAGTTCAATTGTGCATCTGAGAGGAGCAACCGCGCGGTTTCCAGTGCGCTTGCAAACATGAAACAACAGTTTGCGAAAAAAGCCGCTTTTCGTGTCATTCCGAGGGCCGGTTTGTGGGCCGAGGAATCTCTCCGGGTTTTAACTTAAAAAGAATGAGAGATTACTCGGCAAACTGCATGCCTAGGAATGACACTACTCGATAATTTTTGCGGCCTGCCCAACCGAATGGATTGAAATTTAGTTGCCGGGAAGATTTTGAGGAAGAAACTCTCTTGCCGGTGGGAAGCCATTCGCTACTCGACACCAGCGGAAAATCCGGAAGGAATTTAATTTAGCGATCGCCTACGCGGCGTTCGCCGTTTGGCCTTGCCAGCCTTTGAGGCACGCGCGAGTGGTTCTCTTTTCCCGCGTCAGAACGATCTTATCTTCCCGCGCGAGCCAGCCGATGGCCCAGTCGAAAACGGGCGCCTCGGCCCCAACCTCCTTCTTCAGCTTGGCCAGCGTCATTTCTCCGTTCGCTGCCAGGGCGTGCCAGATGGAGCCTGCTAACTTGCCGATTTCCTCGTTCATTTCGTCTACCCCCTCCTTTCCAAATTCCTGTTTTCCAGGATTTCGATCGCGCCGGCCTGAACGGGCACCAGCTTGATTTTGCGTTTGCGTTCCCGAACCGCGGCCTGGCCGCGGCGCCGCGGAACATTGCGGCTCGCCTCCGGATCCGGCTGCAATACAAAGTGAGAATTCTGCTCGCGGGGCAGACCTTCCACACGGTCCATCAGCACCACGCCCAGGCCCTTCCGGTATCCGATCGTGAATATTTCGCAGCAACGGCTGCACAACCAGAAATGTTTCACCGAATGCCAGTTGGCGGGCTGCTCGGCCTGCTGCGGATTTTGCTGGAAGCGGAACAGGCGGCCATGACCGCTGTCAAAATCGGAGGAGCACTCAGGATGGGCGCATTTGAGATACATGGTCTTTTCCCGCGGGCTCCAACAAGGGCCCGCACCCGAGACTTTTCTTGGCGCCTTCCTGCCGCGACTTATCTCACATTTCGGATTCAGAATACGCACCGACTGTGACACCGTCAAACTCAATTAAATGATCCATAGCATTGGACATAGGCCAAGGGCAGCGGCCAGTCGATCATCTGCATGGGTCGGAGATGGAAGGGGCGCGTTGCGATGCCGCATTCCCTCTGCGATAATGCCTTGCCCGAGTTTTCTTAATCCCCGGGGCGGATCGAATTTTCAAATAAAGTGTAGGCGGCGCGTCTGGACTCGATGGGGTTTTCACAAGTCACGAGTCACCGGTCACGAAACTTGAGGTCATCTTGCTGAGCGGCAACGACATCCGCGGCACATTTCTGAAATTTTTCGGCGACCGCGGGCACCGCGTGGTGCGCAGTTCCTCACTGGTTCCGGTGAACGATCCCACGTTGCTGTTCACCAACGCGGGGATGAACCAGTTCAAGGACGTCTTCTTGGGCTTGGAGCAGCGCGACTACACGCGCGCCACGACCTCGCAGAAATGCGTTCGCGCCGGGGGCAAGCACAACGACCTGGAGAATGTCGGGTTCACCAACCGGCACCATACGTTTTTCGAGATGCTCGGGAATTTTTCGTTTGGGGACTATTTCAAGAAAGACGCGGTCGCCTACGCCTGGGAATTGATTACTTCCCCGCAATGGTTTGGAATTCCCGTTGATAAACTCACGTTCACTGTTTTCGGCGGCGCCGAGATTGCTCCCGGCAAGCTTCTGGGCATCGACGAAGAGGCACGGGAGTTGTGGGTGGCCGCGGGGGCGCCGCGCGACCGGGTAATTCCCGTCCCCGGACTGAAGGAAAATTTCTGGGCCATGGGCGATACCGGCCCGTGCGGGCCGTGCAGCGAAATTCATTACGACATGGGCCCGGCGGCATCCGACAAGGGGCATATTGACTGCAAATTCGGCTGCGAATGCGGGCGGTACGTCGAAATCTGGAATCTGGTCTTCATGCAGTTCAATCGCGACGATTCGGGGACCGTCGCGCCGCTGCCGAAGCCTTCGATCGATACCGGCGCGGGGCTGGAACGGCTGGCGGCTGTGCTGCAAGGCAAGATCAGCAACTTCGATACGGATTTGTTTGTTCCGCTCATTCACCGCGCGGGAGAACTGACGGGCACGCGTCCGGGAACTTCGGCAAGGAGCGACGCTTCGCTACGCATCATCGCGGATCACGCGCGCGCGTCGACGTTTCTAATTTCCGACGGAGTCATGCCGTCCAATGAAGGGCGCGGCTATGTGTTGCGCAAAATAATCCGCCGTGCCATTCGCCACGGCCGCTCGCTTGGCGCGACTAAGCCATTTCTTTCTGAAATGGTGACCTCGGTTCGTGACCTAATGGGTGATGCATATCCCGAACTCGCTGAGGCAGCGCCCCGAGTTGCTATGGTTTTGCTCGCCGAAGAGCGCCGATTTGAGAGGGTTCTTGCTGCAGGCATCAAGCACTGGGACGAAGTGGTTGAACGAGAGTTTGCCGCCCATGTTCGAGAACTACTATTGGAATCGGCTCGCGCAGACGCTCCTTCGGTGTACGAGCAATTACTAAGCAAAATAGATGACATCCCGCCTGCGGTCCTGGCCGGTTTCATAAAAGCCGACGTAAAACCTCTGTCCACTACACTGTCCGAAACGTTTGGGGCGCAGAAAGCGCAAATCTTGGCGCGCGGTGTCTTACGAGGCTCAAGCGACAAACCATTCGCGTTTCCAGGGGCGACTGCCTTTGCCCTTTATGAAACATATGGCTTGCCATTCGATCTTATGCAAGAAGCGGCTCGCGATTTGCTGCTTGATTTCGATGTTGCCGGCTTCGAGAAAGCGATGGCCGAACAGCGTGTCAAAGCGCGAGCCTCCTGGAAAGGTGCGCACAAGGGCGTCGCCAATCCGGTGTATGGAAAGCTGGCGGAGAGGTACCGCACGGAACCCGATTTTTATTTTGGCACAAACGCGAAAAACCGGCGCATTGAGGCGATTGTCACCAAGGACGGCGCGGTGAATGAACTGCCGGCGGGCGCGGAAGGCGAAATTGTTCTGGACCGCACCGTGTTTTACGCCGAATCCGGCGGACAGGTTTCCGACATCGGGACGCTGTGGAACAACGAGCACACGATGCAGATCGCAGACGTGCGCGGCGCGTATTATCCGGTCTCGGGACTGATCGCGCACCGCGTGGTGGCGAAGGAAAAACTTGTGGTGGGTGATCTGGTGGCCGGAGACGCCGACGGGGCGCGGCGCGAGCACATCAAAAGGAACCATACGGCGACGCACCTGATGCACGCCGCTTTGCGAAACATTCTCGGGACGCACGTGAAGCAGGCCGGGTCGCTGGTCGAGCCTTCGCGCCTGCGTTTCGATTTTTCGCACTTTGCGGCGATCGATGCCGCCGAACTGCGCGATATCGAGCAGCAGGTAAACGACGAAATTTTATTGAACAGCGAGATCCAAACCAACGTCACCACGATCGACGACGCGCTGGCTTCGGGCGCGCTGGCCTTTTTCGGCGACCGCTACCCGGAACAAAACGTGCGCGTGGTGACCATTCCCGATCCCGCCGCGCCGCGTGGCTTTTACAGCAAGGAACTTTGTGGGGGCACGCACGTCATGCGCACCGGGGACATTGGACTGTTCAAAATTGCCGTGGAGCAATCCGCCGCCGCGGGAGTGCGCCGCATCGAGGCGATTACCGGATCCGCTGCCCTTTCCGACTACCAGCGCGCCCGGCAACTGCTGGGAGAAATCGCCGCGCGCTTGAGCGCGCCGGAAGATCAGCTGGCGGCCGCCATCGAGCGCATCGAACAGGAGCAACACCAACTCGAAAAGCAACTGGAGACGCTCAAGCGCAAGGGCGCGATGTCAAAACTCGGCGATTTGGCCGAACAGGCGCGGCTTATCAAGGGCGTTAAGGTGATTTCGGCCGAACTGGAGGGCGTGGACCGCGAAACCATGCGCCAGGTGGTGGACAGCCTGCGCCAGAAGTTGGGTTCCGGGGTGGTCGTGCTGGGGACGATTGAAGACGGCAAAGTTGCCCTGCTGGCCGGGGTAACCAAGGACCTTACCTCTAAGTTACACGCAGGAAAGATCATACAGGCGACCGCAAAACTAGTGGGCGGATCGGGCGGCGGCAGGCCCGACCTGGCAGAGGCTGGCGGAAAAGACACAACTGGCCTAAAAATGGCCTTGGACCAGGTATACCTTCTGATTGACCAATCGCTATAATTTCAATCGCGCCAGAACGTTCCGGGCGAAGCCTGCTTCGTCCAGTCGCGACGTGTAGCTGGAACCACAGGTAAAGGCTCGATTTGGGGCCCTCCTCGACTCAGGTAGCAGAACCTTGCTGCCTTCCCAGAACGGATCAGGTGCGAATTCATTTATCGGGTGACCGGTCTAACAGACCCATGGGGCTCGCCAGACTATGAAGCGCATAAGAAGCAACTCGGTGGTTATCTTGCTGGGGATGCTGGTTTTGTGCACGATCCCGGCCCAGGCACAGATTGTTTCGTACCTGGATGCCAGCGGGAAACGCGTATTTGTCAACGCGGATCCGCCGGGTGTCGTCAGCCAGACCAGGAAATCGGCGCCGATCCCCTCCGGCTTCACGAAGATCTCGCTTCGCACTGGGCAAGGCTCCTCCCTCCCGGCCCCGGAAATATCCGCCGCTGCGCTGGCCAACCGGGTGAAGATTGAGGAGATGATTCGCGAGGTATCGGAGCGGTACCGCGTTGACCCTGCACTGGTTCGCGCGGTGATCGAGACGGAATCGCATTGGAATTCGACGGCCATTTCCCGGCGCGGGGCGCAGGGGCTGATGCAGCTGATTCCGGGAACGGCGCAGCAATTGGGCGTGAGTAATGCTTTGGACCCGAAGGAGAATCTGGATGGCGGAGTTCGCTATCTTCGCAGCCTGTTGCAGAGGTATAATGGCGACCTCGACAGGGCCCTGGCAGCGTACAACGCCGGGCCGGGCGCCGTGGATCGCGCAGGGGGAGTGCCGCGGATTCGAGAGACGCGCGAGTACGTGCAAAAAGTGACTGATTCCTATTACCGGCCCGGGGCCGACCGCTTGCCTCGAAGTTTCGAGTCGCAGCAGCCGATTTATCGCGCGGTGGAGGCGGACGGCCGGGTGGTTTTTACGAACGAATGAGGCAAACCTTGCGGCAGCAAGCCGCTTCAACCCGGCCAAGTTTGCGCGTCGTGTTCGCGTCCCTGCTAGTTCTGTCGTTTTTTCCCCAGATTGCATCCGGCAATGACACTACTTCGCCCGAACGGCGCGAATCGGCGAAAAACCAGTTCGACCGCGCGGAAAAAGCGCGCATGGAGCTGGAGTCGCAAGCCGAAATCAAGCGTTCCCTAAAGGACTACACGGCGCTGGTGCGGGAATACAGGCGCGTGTACCTGATCACGCCGCGGGCGACGCCGGTACCGCAGGCGCTCAATCAGGTGGCCGAGTTGTACCGCACCATGGGCGACCTGTTCGACGAAAAATATTATCAATCGTCCATCGATTCCTACCAGTTTCTGCTGAAGGAATATCCCACCACGAAATTCCGCGAAGAGGCGCTGCTGGCCATCGCGCACATCGAGCAGGACGATCTGCATGACGCCGCGCTGGCGCAAAAAAGCTACGAGCAATTTCTGGCGCTGCATCCGAAATCTCCCCATGCCGCCGAGGTCGTGGCGTTGCTTGGCGCGTTGAAGGCGTCGAGCGCGGGCGGCGCGTCCTCCGCTCCCGTGGCGAAATCCGCGAAAGCGAAGGCCGTGCCGGACGCGCCGGCTTCCGCCAAGCAAGCCGCCGCGACGGACGTGAAACACGACGTGAAGCAGATCGCCATCGAAGAAACGTCCTCCGGCTCAGCGCCTGCCAACGGTTCGGGCGCTCGAGTCTCGCAAATTCGCACGTGGAACGCGGATATGTACACGCGAATCGTGATTGACGTCGGCGCACAGGTAAAATACCAGGCGGCGCGCATTTCCAATCCCGACCGGATTTATTTCGATATCGAAGGCGCGAAAATCAGTCCCGCCCTGCTGCACACGCCCGTGGACGTGGGCAGCGGAGGGTACCTGAAAGATGTGCGCGTGGCGCAGAATCACTCCGGCGTAGTGCGCGTGGTGCTGGAAGTCAATCGCGCCAAGGATTATTCGGTGTTCCTGCTGCCCGATCCTTACCGGCTGGTGGTGGACGTGTACGGGACCTCTGGCGCGGCCGAGCAGGCCGCGCGCGCCGCTGCCCCGCCGCCCGGGCCCACGACCGACATTCCCCCGGTGAAAACCGAGACGCCGACGAAGGAAACTCTCGCGAAACCTTCCGAGAAAGCCGCCGAGAAAGCCGTGGCGCAGTCCGCTGGAATTCTTTTGAAGGACAAGGCGGCACGGCCAAAGGAAACGGACACGGCCGATTCCAGCGCATCCTCGCAGGCACCCACCGCTGACGATGCAAAACCCGCGGCGAAAAAGACCGCGAAGACCACGGACAAAACTCTCGCCAAATCCAACGCGGATGCCGGCCCTCAGCCTGCTCCTGCCCAGACTAAAAAGAACGCGCCATCGGAAACATTGTCGGCCGAAGCGAACACACCTGACTTAGCGGGACCTGCAGCGCCCGAAGTGAGCACTTCGCCGGTAAAGAAACCGGCCCGCTCGAAAAAATCGGCGCACGATCAAGCCACGGAAATGGGGCCGCCGCCCACTCCTGAACTCACGCGTGACGGCCAGCATTCGCTGACACGCGCGCTGGGACTGAAGATCGGGCGCATCGTGATCGACGCGGGACACGGCGGCCATGATACCGGCACGATCGGGCCCTCCGGCCTGATGGAGAAGGACTTGTGCCTGGACGTGGCCCTGCGCGTGGGCAAGCTGATCCAGCAGAAATTGCCGTCGGCGGAAGTGGTGTTCACGCGCGACGATGACACCTTCATTCCGCTCGAGCAGCGCACGGAGATCGCCAACGACGCGCACGCCGACCTGTTTCTCTCGATCCACGCCAATTCCAGCCAGGATCACCACGCGCGCGGCATCGAAACCTACTATTTGAATTTCACCGGATCGAGCGACGCCATGGAAGTGGCCTCGCGCGAAAATGCGCTGTCGGATAACGGCGTCCACGACCTGCAGGACATCGTGCAGAAGATCGCCAAGAACGAGAAGATCGAGGAGTCGCGTGACTTTGCCGGAATCATTCAGGATTCGCTCGCCAAGCGCATGGAAGGAATCAATCACGGCGACCGCAATCGCGGCGTGCGCAAGGCGCCATTTGTCGTACTGATCGGCGCCAACATGCCTTCGGTGCTGGCCGAAATTTCCTTCATCTCCAATCCCTCCGACGAGCAATGGCTGAAGAAGCCGGAAAACCGGCAGAAGGTCGCCGACGGGCTTTATCACGGAATTGAGAACTATCTGCAGAGCACCAACAGCCTCGCCAACAACCAGCCCCACCCCGCTCCCGGCACCCGCGCAGGAATAGTGGCGCGATCCGGGAACTCGCAGTAGACTCTTAGCGTCTAATATTATTGGCTATGAAACGATTCCTCTTCCTGGTTGCCATGCTTCTGTGCGTTGGCGCTACGGCGCGGACTGCCGGTACGCCCGCCGCCCTTCCCGCTTCGTTTGCCGGGTGGGGCGCTTCCTCGGCTCCATTGGTCACTTCCCCGGCCGGACTCGACCAGTTGCTGGGAGCGGACGCCGCCGGGTTCCGCGAATACATTGTGAAGTCGGTCGAGCAGCGGAACTATGCCCAGGGAAACCAAACCGCGGCCATCACGATGTACCGGCTGCGCGACCCCAGCTCGGCCTTCGGCGCCTATACGTTCCTGCGAAATGAATCCATGTCCGTGGTGAATCTGGGGGCTTATGCCAGCGCTTCGCGCGAACGCGCGCTGATCGTGGTGGGTGAGATGCTTCTGGACGTCACCGTCCCTGCGAAACAGGCGCGGCCCTCGGACGCGGACTTGAAACAGTTGGCCGACGTGCTGAACAAGCAGGCGGATCAGACGCCCTATCCCACGATCGGAGAACACCTGCCGGATAAAGACCGCGTGCGCGATTCCGAGCATTATTTCCTGGGGCCGCGCAGCTTGGCGCAATTCGTGCCGCTGGGAACGGACGACTGGGTCGGCTTCGATCACAGCGCCGAGACGATCGTGGCGCGCTACCGAATTGCGGGCAAGGAAGAGACGCTGCTGGTGGCGTCCTACCCGACGCAACAGATCGCGGCCATGAAATTTTCAGGAATGCTGCGGCGGTTTACGTTCGATCCTCCGGGCGCGGTTCCCGCGGGGCAGACGGTGCTATTCGGCAAGCGCGTGAGTTCGATCGTGGCCGTTGTGGTGGGCGCCGAGTCCAGGGATGCGGCGAACAAAATTCTCGATCAGGTGGGATACGAGAGCGCCGTCACATGGGATGAGCCCAAGCAGTCTTACACCGAGCCCGGCATCGGGCCGATGATCGTCGGGGCATTCATGGGAACCGGGGCGATCATGATGCTCGCGATCGCCGCCGGGATCGGATTCGGCGGGTTTCGATTGCTGGTGAAAATTTTTCTGCCGAATAAGGTTTTCGACCGCGACAAGCAGATCGAAATCCTGCAATTGGGAATTTCCAGCAAGCCGATCAAGGCAAAGGACTTCTACTAGAAATCGAGATGGCCTGTTGAAAACGTTGCTCGAAACCTCACGTAAGACTTGAAGGGCGGTTTCTAACTGCCACATTACACATATCTTATAGTCGTTTCGTTTCAAGCATTTCTCCACTTGACAACACTATTTCTCCTCTTCTAGACTCACCGCGAGGATAAAGAGTTCGCGTGCCTACCGCGCATTGGCACTGAACTATTCTCCCCTCTGGAAAGCCCGTCCGCGAAATCGGACGGGTTTTCTGTTTTCGATGCACTTCCACTCAATGAGATTTCTTCCCTGCCGCCATCGACAGCGTGCGGTGCGGGCGGATTCCCGCGAACAAACGAAAAAAATTTAACACCGAGGACACGGAGAAAACACAGAGGGCACAGAGAAGAGCGGAGTTAAGGGTGTGTGGGCGGGGCGGACGACCAGGATTCGGGGGCGGGGGTCCAGGTGCGGGTGCGGTAATCGCTCATGGTGAAGGCGATCAGCAGGGCGAACCAGAAAAACGCCGCGACGATGATGATGCGGATCAGCCCGCTGCTGTTGCGGACGTTCATGAAGAACATGATTACCAGCATCATTTTGGTGAAGGCGATAACCAGAGCCGCCACGGTGTTGAAGGGGCCCA
This sequence comes from Terriglobia bacterium, assembly GCA_020073485.1. Taxonomy (GTDB): domain Bacteria; phylum Acidobacteriota; class Terriglobia; order Acidiferrales; family UBA7541; genus Palsa-360. Next base: position 75,576 of record JAIQFB010000010.1, read on the forward strand.
GGTCGATGAAGGCGACACCGGTGGTCAGCAAGGTCAGCCCGATGAGGCTGAAGAAAATGTACAGGTACGTCTTTTGCGGCACGATGGTGTGTGACATTAGTAGCGCCCGCCGATGAGATAGAGGAGCGGAAACAGAAATATCCAGACGATATCCACGAAGTGCCAGTATAGTCCGACGACTTCCACGGGAGCGAAGTAGTGAGGAGTAAAGGCTCCCTTACGCCCGCGAATCACCAGCCAGAGCAGCAGACCCATGCCGATGACCATGTGGATGGCATGCAATCCGGTCATCGCAAAATAGAAAAAGAAATAGAGTTGTGCGTGCTGGAGGCCGCCGGGGGCCAGATGCGCGAGAACCTCGCCCTCGGGCGCCCAATCCAGGCCCGGCACAATATGCTCGACGAATTTCTGATTGTATTCGTAGGCCTTCACTCCCAGGAACACGCCACCCAGGATCATGGTGGCAATCAGGAAATAGACCAGCGCTCGGCGATTACCGGTCTGCGCCGACCGGACGGACAAGGCCATGGTGAGGCTGCTGCCCAGCAGAACCACGGTGTTGGCCGCGCCCAGGCGAATATCGAGAATATGGCTGCCACCCTCAAACGCGGCAAAATAGAGCCAGCGGTAGATGGCATAGGCGGCGAACAGGCCGCCGAAGAACATGATTTCGGTAACCAGGAACAGCCAGATTCCCAGGAAATCGGATTCCTGCTGCTGTTCGAGGTCCTCGAACTGGTGCGCCAGGCCGGTGTGTTCGGCTTCCAGGTGCGCAGGGGCATCACTCATGGCCGGCCTCCTCTTCCGCGTAGGCGTACGCTTCTTCGGTTACGACGGGAATTTCCGTGAAATTCTCGGTGGGTGGCGGCGACGGCGTTTTCCATTCGAGGCCCGTGGCGCCCCAGGGATTGGGCTCGGCAATGGGGCCGTAGCGCATCGACCAGAAAAGATAAATCAGGGGAATCAGGTAGCCCACGCCCAGGACCGTGGCGCCCGCGGAAGACATCACATTCAGGACTTGAAATTCCGCCGGATAGAACGCGTAGCGGCGCGGCATGCCCAGGTATCCCAGGACGAACTGCGGAAAGAACGTGAGATTGAATCCGATGAAGATGATGGCCGCCGCCAGCGCCGCCCAGCCATTGGGGTACTTGCGGCCGGAAATTTTCGGCCACCAGAAATGGATCCCGCCGAGATATCCCATCACCGCGCCGCCGACCATGATGTAGTGAAAGTGGGCGACGACGAAGTAGGTGCCGTTCAGGTGCACGTCCGTGGCCAGCGAAGCCAGGAACAGACCGGTCAGGCCGCCCATGGTGAACAGGCCGATGAAGCCCATGGCGTAAAGCATGGGGGCGTCAAACGAGATGGAACCTTTATAGAGCGTGGCGGTCCAGTTAAAGACCTTGATGGCCGAGGGGATGGCGACCAGAAAGCTGAGCAGGGAGAAGATGATGCCCGCGTAGACGGACTGCCCGGTGACAAACATATGGTGTCCCCAGACCAGAAAGCCAAGGACGGCGATGGCCACGCTGGAAAACGCGACGATCTTATAGCCGAAAATGCGCTTGCGCGCGAAGCAGGCGATGATTTCGCTCACCACTCCCATGGCCGGCAGAATCATGATGTAGACGGCGGGATGGGAATAGAACCAGAACAGATGTTGAAATAAGAGCGGGTCGCCGCCCAGAGCCGGGCTGAAGATGCCGACGTGGAAGAGATGTTCAAGCGCGAGCAGGAAGATGGTGATCGCCAGAACCGGGGTGCCGAGAACCATAATGATGCTGGTGGCGTACGTGGCCCAGAGAAACAGGGGCATGCGGAACCAAGTGAGGCCAGGGGCGCGCATCTTGTGGATGGTGACGATGAAATTCAGTCCGGTAAGGATGGAGGAAAAACCGGTAATGAAAACGCCGATGGCCACGGCCGTGACTTGTGTGTTCGAGTAGGTGCTGCTGTAGGGCGTGTAAAACGTCCATCCCGTATCGACGCCGCCGGCGATGGCGGAATAGAGGGTGAACAATCCGCCGACAATGTAGATATACCAGCTGAGCAGATTGAGCTTGGGAAACGCGAGGTCGCGCGCGCCTACCATGAGTGGCACCAGGAAATTGCCGAGCACGGCGGGGATGGAAGGAATCAGGAAAAAGAAAATCATAACCACGCCGTGCAGGGTGAAGAGTTTGTTGTAGGTTTCCGGCTGGACTATAGCGCCCTGCGGGTCGACCAACTGGATGCGCATCAGCACGGCGAAAGAGCCGCCGATAATGAAGAAAAAAGTGATCGAGACCAGGTACAACAGCGCAATACGCTTGTGGTCCAGCGTGAATAGCCACGACTTCCAGCCGTAGTCGGCATTCAGATAATTCCGCGGTGCGTGCACGCGTGGTTCCAGCGTGGCCGTGCTCATTTCTTCCCCTCTTCCTTTGGCTTTGGCGGTTGCAGTTTTCCCAGAACGCGAAGATAGGCGATCAAATTGCCGATCTGTTCCTCGGTGAGCTGCCCCTGAAAAGACGGCATGATGGGAATGTAGCCGGCCACGATCTTGGCCCTAGGGGCCAGGAGGGATTCGCGCATGTAACCATCGTCGGCCAGCACGGAATCGCCGGTAGTGAGCTTGACCTGATTCCCATAGACACCCAGCAAGGACGGACCGGGGCCGGTGCCGTCGGCCAGGTGGCAGGTGCCGCAGCCCTGCTGCAGAAATAATTTCTCACCCGCGGCCTCGGGCGATTCTCCTTGCACGCTTCCGGCCAGCCAGCGCTCGTATTCGTCCGGCTCCATCACGATCACCGAGCCGATCATGCCGGCGTGAAAGGCGCCGCAATACTGGGCGCAGAACAGGTGGAAGGTGCCCAACTGGGTGGGCTGAAACCACATGGACGTATAGCGGCCCGGCAGGACGTCTTTCTTGACGCGGAATGCCGGAACAAAAAAATCGTGGATGACGTCTTCCGAAGTCATGGTGAGCTTCACCGGGCGGCCCAGGGGCACGTGCAATTCGTTGATCTCGCGCTGCCCTTCCGGGTGCTGGACCTTCCACATCCATTGCTTGCCGGTGACAAAAATTTCCATGGCGCCCTTGGGCGGCTCGGCATTGCGGACGTAGAGACTGGAGCTCCAGACGAAAATCACGGCCACGATCAGCGTGGGAATCGCGGTCCACAGGATTTCCAGCGGGAGAGATCCTTCAATGGCCTTGGGGCGCTCGCCCGGCGAACGGCGGCGGTACTTGATCATGAAATAGAAAATGGTCGCAAAAATAACGGTGGAGAAAAACACGGTGAGCGCGGTCAGGAACAGATACAGTTCATCGACCGAGCGCGCGACCGTGGAAGCCTGTTCGGGTTGAAATGGAAAACCTTGCATCACAATTGGGTCCTCATGACACCTTGGCGGCAGGATTTGCCGCGGGTGAAGCCACAGCGTTCCGGCGATCGCGCCGGAACATGACGAACATGAAAATTCCCAGCGCCAGCAGGGTTAAGGCACCGCCGGAGCGCACGATATTCATCACGACCACGCCGTATTTCCCGGTTTCGGGATCGTACTGGTAGCAGAAAAGCATGGCCTGGTCGGTCAGCGTGCCGATTTTTCCGTTCGAGGCGTCCACCAAGCCGAGGCGGAAATCGCGCGCCGGATAAATCACGCCATAAAAGTAGCGGGACATGCGGCCATCGGGAGTAAGCAGCATGAGGGCCGCGGCGTGCGCGTACTGGTTGATGGCCGGATCGTAGGCGTAGTGAAAACCGACCGCCTGGGTCAGCGCGTTGATGGAGGCCGCGTCTCCGGTCAGGAAATGCCAGTTCTGGGCGGCTGCGGGCCGGCCAAACTGCCGATACTGTGCGGTGTAGACGTCCCGTTTAGACTTGGCCAGCTCCGGGGTGTCCTTCGGATCGAAGCTCACGGAGATGGCGTCGTAATCCTTTCCCAGAGTGAGCGAACTCGCCTGCATGGTGTGCAATTCTCCGTTCAGGACTTCCGTGCACAGCGCGGGACAATTGAAGTACACCAGCGAAAGAACGATGGGCCTGGATCCGAAGTAATCGCCGAGATGCACCGTATTTCCATTTTCGTCGCGAAAGGCAAGACCCGCGGGAATTTGCGCGTTGAGATTCTGCGTGATGCTGACTTCGCGCAGAATCGGGGGCATCGTATTAACCTGCGCGCGCGAAGGACCCGCGGCCAGCGCGATGGCCGCAAGGCACGAAGCCGCCATGGTTCTTGCGTTCATTGCTTTTTGGCTCCATTCGCCGCGGGCTCGGCGGGCTTGGCCGCATCGGCGGGCGGCGCCTGGCCCTCGACGGGCAAACCCTTCTTGACCAGAATATCCATGGCCTGATCGATGGGAACGCTTACGATTCCCTTTTCGCGGTTCACCCAAGAGTAGGTTTCCAGATTACGCTGCTGGTCCGCGCGGTACTTCAGCCAATCCTGGCGCGGGGTTACCTGCAACTGCGGCCCCGTGGGCAGCGGCCGGGTATCGGCGAACGGAGATACGGCGGCTTCTTCCTGGCCATGCGCCGCAAAATAGCGGAACGTTTCCAAGGAAACCAAAGCGGTGACCACCAGGATCACGGCCAAAATCACCATAAAGTTCAGCACGCCGCCGGTATTGGCGTCGCGCGTTTCGTAGCCCGGAGAGGCGTTGGGAGTGCCGTGAGATTTATCCATGTCCGGCGGCATGCTGCGCCACTCCTTCCATGCGAGGATCGTGGACCGGAAGAACCGGCGCCTTTTGCAATTGCCAGATGAAATAAGCGAACCAGATTCCGGCGAAGCCGAGCGGAAGCGCGACGTTCATCCACGTCAGGCGCACGTTTCCGCCGCCGAACGCGGGCAGCACCATCCAGTACATGTCCACCAGGCGCATCAGCAGAACCACTCCGGCGACAATCAGCAGCGAACGCTTGCGGCGCTTGACGTGGCGGAACAGCAGCAGGAAAAACGGCAGCGCGAAATTCAGCACCACCAGCAGCAGGCCCACGTGCCCCCAGGTTCCCTGCATGCGGCGCAGGTACCAGGGAATTTCGGCGGTGAGATTGCCGCCCCAGATGATCAGGAACTGCGAAAATTCCAGATAGGCCCAGAGCATGACGAAGGTGAGCAGGAAGCTGCCGAGATCCTGATAGTGGGCGGGCTGCACGGCTCGCGAAAGAGGTTCGCGGTCCGAAAGCCAGATCAGGACGACGATGGCAAAGGCCATGGCGGCCAGCGCCTGGCCGACCATGAAAAGCAATCCATAAATGGTCGAGTACCAGCGGGGCTCCAGCGACATCACCCAGTCAATGCCGGCAAACGTCACGGTAAGACCGTAGAGCACCAGGCCGATGCCGCTCTGCGCTTCCATCCGCAAGGAGAGGGGCAGGCTGGCTCCCTCGGCGTCCTCGGTGCGGGAGCCTTTATTCAGAAAGTAGGCGAGCGTGAACCAGACGCAGAAATAAATCACCATGCGCACGATGAAAAAATCGGTATTGAGGTACAACTGCTTGCCCAGGATGACGGGATCGGTCTGCCCCGGTCGCGACCAGATGTAGAGCGATTTCATCCCCAAGAGCAGCGGAATCGCGGCGAGAGCCATCAGGGGCAGCGTGCGGCTGCCGGCCTCGAGAATGCGGCGGATCACCAGCGCCCATTGGCCTCCGGTGAGATGCTGCACCATGAGCACGGCCAGGCACCCAAGCGTGACGCCGATCCAGAACAGGTACGCGACCAGGTAGGAGCGGAAAAATTCGGCACGGTCGGCAAAGCCCGCGGCCACGCAAACGGCCAGCAAAACGCCGCCCGCTCCGGCCAACTGCATGGGCAAGCGGTCCAGTTTCAAGGAATCGTTGCGCGTTTCGGTCATCGCGTCCCGCCTAATAATTTTTTCTGTTCCGCGTCCGGCAAATCGTTAATGGAAGCCTGCCGACTGAGTTGCAACGCGCGGATGTAGTAGACGATGGCCCAGCGGTCGGGCGGCGCAACGCGGTAACCGTAGGGGTACATGACTCCCATGCCGTTGGTGATGACGTCAAAGAAGTGGCCCGCCGGGGCGTTGCGCAAGCGGTCTTCGTGCAACGAAGGCGGGCGGCGGAAACCGCGCTGCACGATCATGCCGTCGCCATCGCCGGAAAATCCGTGGCACGGCGAGCAATAAATGTTGAAGCGTTCCCTGCCCCGGTCCAGGATTTCGCGCGTGACGGGAAAGGGAAACGATTCCGAGGCCTGGCCGTCGACTTTTCCGGTGTAGAACAATTCGTTCGGGCCCAGCTTCAGATCGCCGCGCGGCACGGTGCCCTCGACGGGCAGGCGCGCGGACTGGCCATCCTCGAAGAAATCGGTGGGATCGTAGGGATTATAACGCGGCTGCACGTGCATATCCTGGCGGCAACCGGCGCAGGCCAGCAGCAAGGCGAGTCCGGCGAGGACGCGCGCTCCGCGAAACGCCATTCGAGGCTGAGGGTTAGACATCAATTTCAGACACCTCGCGGGGGTTCAGCGTGGCCAGGAATTTTTTGGTCAATTCCAGGTCGAACATCGGGTCGCGCGCCTTGATGCACAGGAAAAAGCGGTCGCGCGAAGCCAGGGCGAAGCGCGGCACGTTGAAGACCGGATGGTAGGGCGTCGGCAGTCCGTTCATGATGAGCATGCCGAAGACGGCCGCGCCGGCGGCAAACAAAATCGTCATCTCAAAGGTGATGGGAACGAACGCGGGCCAACTGTTGAGCGGGCGGCCGCCGACATTAATGGGGTAACTGACCACGGCTGCGTAATACTGCAAGCCATAGCCCGACAAGCATCCGGCGATCCCGGCCGCAAGAACGACCAGCGGCAGGCGCGTGCGGTGAAAGCCGACCGCCTCCGCCAGACCCTCGATGGGGAATGGAGAAAACGCGTCGACGCGGTGGTATCCGGCATCGTGCGTGCGATGCGCCGCATCGAGCAACTGCTCCGCGGTGGCGAATTCCGCCATCAGGCCGTAAATGGATTCCGTCTTTTTCATTTCATCCATATTGCCGGTGGAAAATCGCCGGCTTCCCGAAATTATCCTTCCGCCTTCTTCTCCTCTTCGCTGACCAGCGCGCGCATTTCATAAATGGAAATCAGCGGAAGGAAGCGGATGAACAGGAACAACAGGGTCACGAACAGTCCGATGGTGCCGAAGAAAATCGCGAAGTCCCAGCGCGTCGGATAATACATGCCCCAGGACGACGGCAGGAAATCGCGATGCAAGCTGGTGACTACGATAACGAAACGCTCGAGCCACATGCCCAAGTTCACGACCATGGCGATGGCGAACAGCGCGCCGACCTTCGAGCGCACCTTGCGGAACCACAGGAACTGCGGCGTAACGATGTTGCACAAAATCAGGGTCCAATACATTCCCGCGTAGGGTCCGAACATGCGGTTCAGGATCATGAAGCGCTCGTATTGGTCGGAGCTGTAATACGCGCTGAAGGCTTCCATCATGTAGCCGTAGCCCACGATCAGCGCGGTGGCCAGCAGCACCTTGCCCATGTTGTCGAGGTGGCGCATGGTGATGAAATCTTCCAGGCCGAAAACCTTGCGCACCGGAATGGATAGCGTGAGCACCATGGCGAATCCCGCGTAAATAGCTCCGGCCACGAAATATGGAGGGAAAATCGTGGCGTGCCATCCGGGAACGATGCCGAAGGCGAAGTCGAAGCTCACGATGGTGTGCACGGAGAGCACCAGGGGAGTCGCGAGTCCCGCCAGAAGCAGCGATGCGGTCTCATGCCGGTACCAGTGAACGGCCGAGCCGCGCCAGCCCATGGCCAGGAATCCGTAGATGACCTTGGCGACCGGATTTTTCGCGCGATCGCGCAGCGTGGCCAGGTCCGGAAGCAGGCCGACAAACCAGAACAGCAGCGACACGGTGGCGTAGGTGGAAACCGCGAACACGTCCCAGGCCAGCGGGCTGCGGAAGTTCGGCCACATCTTCATGGTGTCCGGGTACGGGAACATCCAATAGGCCAGCCACGGGCGGCCCATGTGAAGCAAGGGAAACATGCCCGCGCAAGCGACAGCGAACAGGGTCATGGCCTCGGCAAAGCGGTTGATCGAGGTGCGCCACTGCTGGCGCAAGAGCAGGAGGATGGCGGAAATCAGCGTGCCGGCATGCCCGATTCCGATCCACCAGACGAAATTGATGATGGCAAAGCCCCAGCCGACCGGGATCATGATTCCCCAGATGCCCGTGCCCACCAGAAGAAGGTAGGTGACGGCATAGAGAAAGATCATGAGGAGAGCGAAGCCAATCGCAAAACCCGCCCACCACCATTTGGGCGGGCGGCGTTTCAGGACAATGGCGCTGATCTTGTCGGTGACCGAGGCGTAATCGTGCCCCGGGCCGAGGATCGGCGCGGTCGCCATCTTCTCCGCGAGTTTGTCTGCCGGACTATCTGCCATATGTCATTCCGTCTTTTTTTCCCGGGGGACTGTAAGTGCAGCCCGCACCCGGTTAAGCTCCCGCCGCTTTCTCGATTTCCGGATTCGGGTTGCGCAATTTCGCCAGGTACGTCGTCCTGGGACGCGTGTTCAGTTCCTCGAGCAATTTGTAATTCCTGTTTTTCGCCTTCAGCAGCGAGACCTTGCTATTGGGATCGTTGATGTTCCCGAACACGATCGCTTCGGACGGGCAAGTCTGCTGGCAGGCGGTGACAATTTCGCCGTCGCGCAGGGGGCGATCCTGCTTTTCCGCTTCGATTTTCACCGCGTTGATCCGCTGGACGCAATAGGAGCACTTTTCCATGACGCCGCGGCTGCGCACGCTCACATTCGGATTGCGCATGCCGAATAGGCTGGGCGTATCCCAATCCGAGTACAGGCGGAAATTGAAGCGGCGGACTTTGTAGGGGCAGTTGTTGGAGCAGTAGCGCGTGCCCACGCAGCGGTTGTAGACCATTTCGTTCAGGCCTTCGGGGCTGTGCACGGTGGCGGCCACGGGGCAAACCAGTTCGCAGGGCGCGTCCTCGCAATGCACGCACATCAGCGGCTGATGGTAGGTGTTCGGGCCGTCGGCATCACCTTCGAAGTAGCGGTCGACGCGGATCCAGTGCATCTCGCGGCCGATTATCACTTCGGTTTTCCCGACCACGGCGATATTGTTTTCCGCCTGGCAGGCGGTCACGCAGGCTCCGCAACCGGTGCAGGAGTTCAGGTCGATGGACATGCCCCAGGCGTTGCCTTCGTATTTCACATCCGGGTAGAGCGAGAGAGGATTTTCCTGGGCTTCGGCCTGCGCGAATTTGGGATTCTTGGCGTACTCGTCGAGCGTGGCGACGCGGATGGGCTCGCGGCCTTCCATGGAATTGTGGGTCTGCGTGGCGGCGAGCGGCCATTTGTCGCCGGTGCGGCGAATTTCCAGGCCCGTGCCGATCCACGGCGCGGCATACGTGCGAATCCAACCGGCGTCAAACCCGGTGCCCGTTCCCACGCGCCCGGCTCGCGTGCGCCCGTAGCCCAAAAATGCGGTTACGGTTTCATCCGCGTGGCCGGGCATCACCCAAACCGGAGCGACAATCGTGCGGCCCTGATATTTCAGCTCGACGGCTTCCTCGCTTTTGAGTCCCAGGCGCGCCGCCGTTTTCGGGCTCAGCATGGCCACGGCGTCCCAGGTGAGCTTGGTCAGCGGCTTGGGCAATTCCTGAAGCCAGCCGTTGTTGGCGAAGCGGCCGTCATAGATCGTGGGGTCGGGACGGAAAACGATTTCGAGGCCTTGCGGAGCGGCGGCGGGAGGCTCGGCGCCGATTCCGGGCTTGAGCGAAACCTGCTTTGCGGGGAACGCCGTGCCGGCCACAACGCCGTCGCGCAGCGTCTTCTCCCAGAATACATCGAACCGCGGTTCGTCGGTTTTTTGCGCTTTCCAGTAGTCGCGCACGACGTCATGCGGCGACTTGGCCGCTTTGCCGCTCAGAAGGCCGAGCAACTCGAGCGCGGACTTGCCGCCATACAGCGGAGCAATCAGCGGCTGGATCACGGAAACAGTTCCGTCGTAGGCCCGGGCATCGCCCCAGGATTCGAGTTCGTGGGCTTCCGGAATGTGCCAGTGGCATAGCGCCGAAGTTTCGTCCTCGTACTGGCCGAGGCGCGCGCTGAAAGGGACTTTGGACAAGAGGTCCTTGAAGCCCAGGTCGGCGGGCGCGTCATAGGCGGGATTGCCGCCCAGGACCAGCAGTGTGGTGACGCTGCCGGAGCGAATGTCGGCGGCCAGTTCGCCCATTGAGCTCCATTGATTGGAGGGCGATTGTTCGATGGACTCGGTGAAATAGACGGTCTTATCGAAATTTCCCAGCGCCTGATTGATGGCGTGAACGATGGCGTGCACGACGGGCGGCTGCTGTTCGCCGGCAACCACAAGGGATGCGCCGGAATGCTGTTTGAGATCGCGGGCCAGCGCAGGAATCCACTCGGCGGGAGCTTGCGTTGCGGCCGCCGGGGCCGCAACCGTATTGAGTCCGAGTTCGCGGGCGAGCGATCGAGCAAAACCCTCGATGCCGGATGCGCGCAGGCGCAGGCGATGATCGGCCATCGCGCCGGTGCTGGTAGGCGTGGACTCCACCGCGTACAGGCGGTTCATTTTTGAATCGGCACTTTCGACGCGGCGCTTTCGCGCGAACTCGCGCGCATAACGGAGGCTCCCCGGCCCCGCAGTAAGAAAATCGGAATCGAGAGTGAGAATGACGTCGGCCTGTTCCACGCGATAGACCGTGCTGAGAATTTCGCCGAAGGCCAGTTGGGAGCCCTGGCGGACGTTGTCGCGGGTGACCGATTCGTACTGCACCCATTTGGCGCCGGAAATCTGCGAGAGCAGGGAGCGAATCTGATCGCCGAGCGAGGGCGAAGTGATCGTGCCGGTCAGCAGCCTGAGGCCCGAGGCGCCCGAGGGCCCGCCAAGCGCCAGGGAAAGCTCGTTCTGAAACTCGGCCCAGCTGCCGAGGCGGCCGTCGTGAACCTCGGCGCGCGAACGGTCCGGATCGTACAGCCCCAGCACGGAAGCTTGCGCGAAGGAATCCGCGGCTCCAAGGCTTGCAGTATGGTCGGGGTTGCCTTCGACCTTTGTGGGCCGGGCCATGTGACTTTCGACCAGCACGCCAGTGGCGACGCCGCCCAGGGTGACGGCCGTGGCATAGAAAAGCGGCTTTCCCGGAATGATTTCCTCCGGCTGCCGCACGTAGGGAACGATTTTTTGCGTGGGAAGCTTGGTGCAGCCGCTCAGCCCGGCAAAGGCCGCCGACGCGGCCATGACTTTCATGAGTTCGCGGCGATTGAGCTTCGCGTCGGGATCGTTGGCCCCATGCGGAAACTCATTTTCCTTGTGGTCGCGGAATTCGGGCGTATCGGCCAACTCCTCGAGGCCCCGCCAGAATCGCGGGGCGCCGGCCTCGCCGGCATCCGCGTGCGGAGCGGTCATTTCCCCGCCCGTCTTGCCGCCGTGATTCTTTTCAATGTCCATGAATTCCATGTACTCCCTAACGATGACACGTGGTGCAGGCCGTCAGTTTTTGGACCTTGTATTCCTTCATCAGTTTCTCGCCCAGCGCCAACTGATCCTTGGGCGGCTGGTAGTAGGCATTAAAAACTTCGGAACGCGGGCGCAGATATTTCTCCGGAGCGGTGTGGCAATCCAGGCACCAGCGCATATAAAGAGTCTCGGCGCGCCAGGTGATGTTCATTTCCGCAACGGGGCCGTGGCAGGTGGTGCAGCCTACGCCCTTGGCCAGGTGAATACTGTGATTGAAATAGACGAAATCGGGCACGGCGTTGACGCGCGTCCACGAGATGGGCTTGGAATCGCGGTAGCTGGCGCGAACCGGCTCGAGCATTTCAGCGTTGGTCCAGATCTGCGAGTGGCAGGTCATGCAGGTCTGCGTCGGGGGCATGCCCGCCGAGGAGGAAACCTCGACCGAGGAATGGCAATAGCGGCAATCCAGACCCAACTCCCCGGCGTGATGCTTGTGGCTGAACGGCACCGGTTGAGGGCGCGCGTTGTGCACTTCGGTCACATAGGAGGTCTGATTGACGACGTTGAGCGCGAAACCGAGCAACCCAACGATGATGACCGCGCCGTAAATGCTCACGCGCGCAATCGTATTCGTGCTGTGATGAAAGATTTGAGCCATACCTGCGTCCCTCGGAAAACACACCGAGGTCTACAGCCTGACGGCCTGAGCGCCTCTCTGCGGACCGATTGCGGCCCCGATTTGCGGGAAACGGCGCCCTTACCTAGTGAAGGGGGTACAACCCGGCAGTGCAATCCCACTGATACAATTCTGCTACCGGACTGCTACGGGTGCTTCTAAAATTACAATTATGAATATATTTTCTTCGCCCGTCGCCCGCGCGGAACACTATAGCAGCAAAGCAAAAAGAAATTCAATCGTTCAATTCAAATTTGTGCGTGATTCGAGTCAGGCGCGATTGTTCGCGAGCCACGGACGGGTTTGAATCACCGCGATGCGCAGGCCCTCCGGAGCCGCGGGTGGCCGCAAGCGTGGAAGCAGGCCGCGTTGAAAATGTAACGAGGGCGCGGTTCCGGGCATCCAAACAAGCACAAACGCGAAAGGCAAACTGCATCGAGAAGCTTTTGCGGATTATTATGTTTGCGTTGTTTCCCAGGGATCCGAGGACTGACTGATTCATGTGGATTGTTCGCATCGCGCTGACCCGGCCGTATACCTTCATCGTGGCCGCGCTGATCATCGTATTGATGACGCCGATCGTGCTGCAGCGCACGCCCACCGATATTTTTCCGGACATCAATATTCCGGTGGTCAGTGTGGCCTGGAACTATAACGGGCTGTCGCCGACGCAGATGGACGCGCGCATCGTCTCCATTGTGGAACGTTTCCTGACCACGGTGGTGGACAACGTGGAGCACGTCGAGTCGCAAACCGTTTCCGGGCGCGGCGTGACCAAGGTTTTCTTCCAGCCCGGCACCGACGTGCGCGTGGCCCTGGTGCAGATCAGCGACGTCGCGCAAACCGTCCTGCGCCAACTGCCTCCGGGCATTTCCTCTCCGCTGATCATTACCTACTCGGCCTCTGCCGTGCCCATCCTGCAACTCGGCGTAAAGGGCAACGGGCTTTCCGAACAGGAATTGTTCGACTATTCGTGGAACGTGGTGCACAGCCAGCTGGCCACGATTCCGGGCGCTTCGATTCCCTACCCGTACGGTGGAAAAATCCGGCAGGTGTCCGTCAATCTGGATATTCCAGAGCTGCAGGCCAAGGGGCTGGCCCCGGTGGACGTGATCAACGCGATCAGCTCGCAAAATCTGGCGCTGCCCTCGGGGACGGCAAAACTGGGTCCGACCGAATTCAACGTGGAGATGAACGGCTCGACCGACACGATCGCAGGGCTGAACGATCTGCCGATCCGGACCAGCAATGGCGCGACAATTTACGTGCGCGATGTCGCCAGCGTGAGCGACGGTTTTTCCCCGCAGATCAACATCGTGCGCATGGACGGGCAGCGCGGCGTGCTGATGGTAATTTACAAGGCCGGGGCCGCCTCCACGCTGGACGTGGTCTCGCAGGTTTACTCCCGGCTGCCGCAGATTAAATCGCTTTTGCCCGAGCAGGTGGTGATTACGCCGCTGTTTGACCAGTCGATTTTTGTGCGCGCGGCGGTACAAGGCGTAATCCGCGAAGGGCTGGTGGCGGCGTGCTTGACGGCGCTGATGATTCTATTGTTCCTGGGCAGCTGGCGCAGTACGGTGATCATCGCGATCTCGATTCCGCTTTCGGTGCTGGTATCGATCACGATCCTGAGCGCCCTGCACGAAACGATCAATCTGATGACGCTCGGAGGGCTGGCGTTGGCCGTCGGAATACTGGTGGATGACGCCACCGTGGCCATCGAAAACATCGAGAGAAACCTGGCGCAGGGCAAGGACACGGTGCAGGCCATTCTCGACGGGTCGCAGGAAATCGCGATTCCGGCGCTGGTTTCCACGCTATGCATCTGCATCGTGTTCGTGCCCATGTTTTTTCTGACGGGCGTGGCCAAGTTTCTGTTCGTGCCGCTGGCAGAGGCGGTGGTGTTCGCGATGCTGGCGTCCTACGTTTTTTCGCGGACACTGGTGCCGACCATGGCGATGTACCTGCTGAAGGGGCATCACGGAGAGGAATACGCCACGGGGAACGATATTTTTTCGCGGACGCAGCGGCTCTTCGCGCAAGGGTTCGACCGGCTACGCGAGCGCTACCGCAACGGGCTGACGTTCTGCGTGGATCACGCCTGGATGTTCGTGTCGCTGTTTCTGCTCTTCTGCGTCGCTTCGCTGGCCCTGGTGCCGGTTCTGGGGCGCGACTTTTTCCCGTCCGTGGATGCCGGGCTGATTCGCCTGCACATGCGCGCCCGCGCCGGGCAACGCGTGGAGGAAACAGCGCGGGAGGCGGACGGGGTCGACAACCTGATCCGGCGCGTGATTCCGCCGGAGGATCTCGGCAATATTCTCGACAACATTGGACTCTTCAACAGCACCATCAATACGACGTATAGCAACTCCGGCGTGATCGGCGAATCCGACGCGGAAATTCTGATCGGGCTGAAGCCCACGCGAAAGATGCCGACGATTCATTACGTCGACGAACTGCGGCGGCAACTGGCCGAGACGTTTCCCGGGACGCAATTCTTTTTTCAGCCGGCCGACATGGTCAGCCAGATTTTGAATTTCGGAGTTCCCTCCCCGGTCGATATTCAATTGGTGGGACCCAGCATCGACAAGAATTACGCGCTGGCGCAACAGATTTCCGAGCGGATCCAGCACGTTCCCGGCGCGGTGGACGTGCACGTGCAGCAGTTGCGCTCCGCGCCGACGCTATTTCTGGACGTGGACCGCACGCAGGCGCAATCGGTGGGCCTGACGCAGCAGGACGTGGGAAACAGCGTGCTGCTTTCGCTGAGTTCCAGTTTTCAGATCAACCCGTCGTTCTGGGTGAATCCGGCGACCGGGATCGAATACAACGTGGCCGTGCAGGTGCCGCAATATAAGGTCAACTCCATGCAGTCGCTGACGAATATCCCGGTGGCTTCGGCAAACACCAGCACGCCGCAAATTCTGGGAAATCTGGCGCAAGTACGGGTAAACGTGGAACCGGCGCTGGTAAGCCGATACGACACGCAGTCGCTGCTGGACGTGTACGCATCGGTGGAAGGGCGCGATCTGGGCGGGGTGGACGCGGACATTCAATCGTTATTGAAGGATTTTCAGAACAAGCTGCCGCGCGGGACTCGGCTGATTCGCCGCGGGCAGGTGGCAACGATGACGTCTTCGTTCGCGGGATTAAGCGCGGGAGTGGGCGTCGCGATCGTCCTGGTCTACTTCCTGATTGTCGTAAACTTTCAATCGTGGCTCGATCCGTTCATCATCATCACGGCGTTGCCGGGAGCTCTGGCGGGAATCATCTGGATCCTGCTGCTGACGCACACCACGCTGAACGTGCCCTCGCTAACAGGGACGATCATGTGCATGGGCGTGGCCACGGCTAACAGCATCCTGATGATTTCGTTCGCGCGGGAACGGTTGAACGAAGGAATTTCGGCGGCGCAGGCCGCGGTGCAGGCGGGATTCGTGCGCATACGGCCGGTGATCATGACGGCCGTGGCCATGATCATCGGCATGGTACCGCTGTCGTTGGGCCTGGGCGAGGGCGGAGAGCAGAATGCTCCGCTTGGCCGGGCGGTGATCGGAGGCCTGATCGTGGCCACCGTGGCGACTTTATTTTTTGTGCCGTGCGTGTTTTCCCTGGTCCACAAGCGTCATGAGCCGGGCAAGCGGGCGGGGGCGGAACTTGCGAACGTTTCTTAGGGGCATCATGAATCTCGGGAGTCTAGCGTAAATGACCGAATTTTCTTCACAGCGGCACGGCAATTCGCAAAACACAGGCAGCGCGGACGGGCCGCGCGCGGGACGCGGCGCGATGCTGCGCTGGTTTTTCATTCTCTTCCTGATTTTCGGGGTCCTGGGTATTTATTCCGTGCTGCAGCGGCGAAGCGAGCACCAGGTGCTGGCGGAGCGGACCGAACAGATGTCGGTGCCCTACGTGTCGGTGATTCACGCGACGCCCATTGAGGGCGGCTCGGAAATGGTTCTGCCCGGAACGCTTAAAGCGTATGTCGAATCCCCGATATACTCGCGCACCAACGGCTATCTGAAAAAATGGTACAAGGATATCGGGAGCCGGGTGAAAAGCGGTGAGATCCTCGCCGAGATCGACACGCCGGAAGTGGACCAAGAACTGGCGCAAGCCCGCGCCGACCTCACGACGGCGCAGGCCAATCTCAGCCTGGCGGGGATCACAGCCGCGAGGTATCAGGACCTGCTCAAGACCGAATCGGTTTCCCGGCAGGACGCCGACAACGCGAACGGGGATCTGGCGGCGAAGCGGGCTATGGTGCAATCGGCCGAGGCCAACGTGAAGCGGCTGGAAGAATTGGAATCGTTCAAGCGCGTCTACGCGCCCTTCTCCGGCGTCATAACGCAGCGCAACGTCGATCC
This sequence comes from Terriglobia bacterium, assembly GCA_020073485.1. Classification (GTDB taxonomy): domain Bacteria; phylum Acidobacteriota; class Terriglobia; order Acidiferrales; family UBA7541; genus Palsa-360. The sequence goes on from JAIQFB010000010.1 coordinate 92,083, forward strand.
CGGAACCCTGATCAATGCCGGCAATGGCGGGTTGGCGACAAAACAGATGTTCAACCTTGCGCAGATCGATCCGATCCGCGTGTACGTTTCGGTGCCGCAATCGTTCGGGCCATCGATCCATGAGGGGCTGAAGGCGTGCCTCTCGCTGGCCGAATTAGCGGGGCGCAATTTCTGCGGCAGTGTGGTGCGCACGGCGAATGTGATCGACCCGGCCACGCGCACGCTGTTGACCGAAGTGGACGTGCCGAACCCCTCGGGCGCACTGCTCCCGGGGGCGTACGCGCAGGTGCACTTTGACGTGCGGTATAGCGGCCGGCGGCTTTCGCTGCCCATCAATGCGCTGCTGTTTCGCCCCGAGGGAACCATGGCGGCCGTGGTGGGATCCGACAGCCGCCTGGTCATGAAACCGATCACGATCGGGAGAGATTTCGGCAACGCCGTGGAAGTGCTAGAAGGAATAGAAGTGGCAGATCGTGTGGTAATCAATCCGCCGGATGCGCTGCAGCAGGGCGAGCAGGTTACGCTCACGGCTCAGCCCGCCGAGAACTCTTCCGGAGCTGGGCAGCCGCAATCGCAGAAGAATTAAGCGCAAAATTCCGCGCGCCTGGCCAGGAAAACAATTCGCCCATTTTTCCACAAGCTCTGCTTTTGATCTTGACTGGAATTCAACACTTCAGTACTGTCAGGTTTGCGCCAGTCCCAGTTTTCTCCCCTCTCCCGGCGCAACTCAGGGAGGGTTGCATGTCCAGCGTTCCGCAGGTTTCGCCGAGCGTCGCTGCCGCCCGGCCTCCGGCCGGAAACAGCAAGAATCTTGGGCGGACGCTGCCCGAATCCCTCCCCGTTCCCAAGCCGCGGATATTGATGGTGGGCCGAAACACGTCCTGGGGAGCCCCACTGCAATTGACGCTCAGAGAGCTCGGATGCGATTTCGCATTCGCTCCTTCCCTTCGCGCCACGCCCGATTTTGTCCGGAAGAAATCGGTCGCCGTGTTGCTGCTCGATTCCACGGTTCCGCCGACGCACCGCAGGAAACTGGCGGCGGCCCTGGCGGGATCGAACATCTCCATTTTTCAACTCTTTCCCGTCGAAAACGACTGCTGGTGGCTGCCCGCGCTGCTCAAAGGGGAGGATTGCTTCGGGTCGCCCGGCTTTCGATCGAAGGAACTTCCGGTGGAACTCAGTCGCGTGCTTCCTAATTCGGATTAATTTCAGGATGGAATGGGCTCGCCCAAAATGCAGCGGGCGGTGTCCCTTGCGATCAGAAGTTCCTCGTCGGTGGGAATCACGTATACGGCCAGACGGGAGCCTTCCGTCGTAATCAGCTCTTCCCGCCCGACTGCTTCCTTATTCTTGTTTTCATGCAGCGACAATCCCGCCCACTCGAGGCCCTCGCAGATGCGGCGGCGGATTTCCGGGGAATTTTCGCCGATTCCTCCGGTGAAAACGATGGCGTCGGCGCCGCCCATGGCCGCGAGATACGCTCCGATATATTTTCTGGCGCGGTAGCAGAAAATTTCGATGGCCAGGCGGGCGCGGCGGTCGTCGTGTTCGCTCAGTTCGTTTTGCAGCGAGCGCATGTCGTTGGTGAGGCCGGAAATTCCCAGCAGGCCCGACTGTTTATTGAGCAGGGTTTCCACTTCGTGCAGGGAGATTCCTTCCTTCGAGGCAATGAGGCTCAAGATCGCGGGGTCGACGTCGCCGGAGCGCGTGCCCATGACCAGGCCTTCGAGAGGAGTCATGCCCATGGAGGTGTCCACCGAGGTTCCGCCGCGAATGGCGGCCGCCGAGCAGCCGTTGCCGAGATGCAGGCTCACCAGATTGGCTTGCTCCCTTTCCAGATTGCGCAGCGTGCGGTAGCGGTAAGCCACATAGCGATGCGAAATCCCATGGAAACCGTAGCGGCGGATGCGGTAGCGCAGGTACAAGTGATACGGGATGGCGTACAGGTACGCATGCACGGGGAGCGAGTGATGGAATGCGGTGTCGAAGACGGCGACTTGCGGCATTTGATGACCGAGCAGATCGCGAACGGCGCGGATCCCGCGGAGATTGGTGGGATTGTGCAGGGGGGCAAGGTCGATGCAGTTCTCGATTCCCTTCACCACTTCGTCGGTGATGATCGCCGAATCGGTGAACAGTTCGCCGCCGTGGACCACGCGGTGGCCCACGGCGTGGATATCGGAAACGCTTTGAATTTCGGAAATTCCCGAGTCGGGCGAGGTGATCCAGCGAATGACGTAGTCCAGGGCGGCGGAAATGTCCCGGAGCGAGGCGGTGAGTTTCTGTTTGCGACCGTCGCCTTTTTGGAAGGTGACCACGGCTTCGCCGCCGATGCGGTCGACTTCGCCGCGCAGCAGGCGCACGTCGGCATCATTGCGGATTAGTTCAAGATTGGTGGCGATGATTTGGAATTTCAGGCTCGAGCTGCCGGCGTTGAGAACCAGTATGTTCATCGAATTCGCATCCCATGATACTGCGTCGCAAAATGGCGTGCTCTTACCCCGCGGCGAAATTATAAGCCTACTCGATAAATCGGCTAGTTGATCTGTTTACTTGAGAACCCGGCGGCCTTGTCGCGCCAACGGCGCGGAGTCGAACAGGCCGGACTAGCGGGGCGACGGGCCAGCGGCTTGAAGCCGTGCCCTACAAAGATTTCGCTGCATTCACGCGCCCTTTCAGGGCGCACCAAAACAGGAGAATTCCGATACCCAGGGCGTTGCCCTGGGCTGGCCACCGCCGGCGCTTTCAGCGCCGGGAAATGGGCGAAGGGTCTTCACCAGTCACGAGTCACCAATCACGATTCACAAATCACCAACCGCCAGCCGCCAGTCACGAGTCATCGATCACAAGTCACAAATCACGAATTCCAAATCGAGAATTACGAATCGCGGCCTTAATACGGCCACTTCCAATCCTTGATTTCGGGCATGTCGTCGCCGTATTCGTGGATGTACTGCCTGTGGTCGATTAATTTGTCGCGCAGGAATTGTTTGAAGTGCGCGCCGACGCGCTGCAGGCGCGGGACGCGGTCGACCACATCGGCGGCGAGGTGGAAACGGTCCATGTCGTTCATCACGGTCATGTCGAAGGGCGTGGTCGTGGTGCCCTCTTCCTTGTAGCCGCGCACATGGAGGTTTTCGTGATTGGCGCGGCGATAGGTGAGCCGGTGAATGAGCCACGGGTAGCCGTGATAGGCAAAGATGATGGGCTTGCCGGTGGTGAATATGGAGTCGAACTCCGCGTCGGCAAGGCCGTGGGGATGTTCGCTCGCCGGTTGCAGCGTCATCAGGTCCACGACGTTGACGAAGCGGATGCGCAGGTCGGGAAAATGCTGGCGCAGCAGGTCGACGGCGGCCAGCGCTTCGAGGGTGGGAATGTCTCCGGCGCTCGCGACCACGACGTCGGGTTCGGCGCCCTGATCGTTGCTAGCCCAATCCCAGATGCCGATACCGGCGGTGCAATGCTGGATGGCCGAAGGTATGTCCAGATACTGCAGGGCGGGCTGCTTGCCGGCGATAATCACGTTGACGTAGTGGCGGCTGCGCAGGCAGTGATCAGCCACCGAGAGCAGCGTGTTCGTATCCGGCGGCAGGTACACGCGCACCACGTCGGCTTTCTTGTTCACCACCAGATCGATGAAGCCGGGATCCTGATGCGTGAATCCGTTGTGATCCTGGCGCCAGACGTGCGAGGTCAGCAAATAATTGAGCGAGGCGATGGGGCGGCGCCAGGAAATATTGTTTGTGACCTTCAGCCATTTGGCGTGCTGATTGAACATGGAATCGACGATGTGAATGAAGGCCTCGTAGCAGGAAAAGAAGCCATGGCGTCCGGTGAGCAGATATCCTTCGAGCCAACCCTGGCACATGTGCTCGCTGAGGACTTCCATTACGCGGCCGTCGCGGGAAAGGTTTTCGTCGGTGGGCAGCAGGGGCTCCATCGTGACCTTGCCGGTGGCTTCAAAGATTGAGGTGAGGCGGTTGGATTCGGTTTCGTCCGGGCCAAAGACGCGGAAATTTTTTGCGTCTGCGTTCAGGCGCATGACATCGCGCAGGAATTTTCCGAGTTCGCGTGTGGCTTCGGCAATCGCGTTGCCCGGCTTCACCACATGCACCTGGTAATCGCGGAAGTCGGGCATGACCAGTTCGCGAAGCAAGAGGCCGCCATTGGCGTGGGGATTCGCGCCCATCCTGCGCGCGCCTTTGGGGGCAATCTCGGCGAGTTCGGCGATCAGCTTTCCGCCGGCGTCAAACAGTTCCTCGGGGCGGTAGCTCTTCATCCATTCTTCCAGCTGCCGCACGTGTTCAGGATTCGAGGCCAATTCGGAGAGCGGCACCTGATGCGCGCGCCAGGTATTTTCGACGGGTTTGCCGTCGACGAATTTCGGACCGGTCCAGCCTTTGGGAGTTCGCAGGACGATCATGGGCCACAAGGGGCGTTCCTCATTCCCCTGCAGGCGCGCCTTGTGCTGGGTGGAGCGAATTTCCGCGATGATGGTGTCGAGCGTTCCGGCCATCAGCGGGTGCATGACGTCCGGGTCATGGCCTTCCACAAAATACGGCGCGTATCCATAGCCCGCGAAAAGTTGCGCGAGTTCCGCATCGCTCATGCGGCCGAGCACGGTGGGATTGGCGATCTTGTAGCCGTTGAGGTGAAGGATGGGAAGGACGGCGCCGTCGCGCGCGGGATTCAGAAATTTATTGGAATGCCAGCTCGCGGCCAGGGCACCGGTTTCGGCTTCGCCGTCGCCGACCACGCAACAGACCAGCAGATCGGGATTGTCGTACGCGGCTCCGTAGGCGTGCGCGATGGAATAGCCCAGTTCCCCGCCTTCGTGAATCGATCCCGGCGTTTCGGGAGCGACGTGGCTGGGAATTCCTCCGGGAAAAGAAAACTGCTTGAAGAGGCGGTTCATGCCTTCTTCCGATTGGGCGATGTTCGGATAGAACTCGGTGTAGGTGCCTTCCAGATACGTGTTGGCCACCAGGCCCGGGCCGCCGTGGCCTGGGCCAGCAATATAAATCGCGTTCAGATCGAATTTGCGGATCAGGCGGTTGAAATGGACGTAGATGAAGTTGAGGCCCGGGGTGGTGCCCCAATGGCCGAGCAGGCGCGGCTTGATGTGCTTGATGGTCAGCGGCTCGCGAAGCATGGCGTTGGCGTAGAGATAGATCTGCCCCACGGAAAGATAATTGGCGGCTCGCCAGTAGGCGTCCATCTTGCGCTGCTCCTCGGGCGAGAGAGGATTATTGGAATCGTCGATGCGGATGGGATTCATGGTGTGAACGTCGGCCATTGGAAGGGTCCCTTTCCGGGCTGGAACGCCGCCCGCTGCGTCGAACCTATCTGAGTGTGACGCTTCGACGGGGAAGCCGGTACATCAGGAAGACTGCCGGAGAAAAACGGATTTCGATTTCGGCGGCGGGCGACAGTGCCCGCGCTTAAATGATCCGCGTCGATTCTACACTTAAACGCGGGTTTTCGTGTTTATGGAAAATGAAAAAGTGGGGATGACTCATTTTGAATCGGAACGTAAGACCTCTGGTTCTTCGTGGCGCCGGCGAGACGCCGGCGCCACGAAAACCGCGGACAGCGAGATGGACAGCGCGGTTTCCGGTCCGCGGACATGGACCGTGGTGAATAAGTCGGACGACATCTCGAGATCAACGGAAGTAGTAGCTGGTCTTGGCGAGGATGGTGTAATCGCGGCCTTTCTTGCCGAAAGACGGCGCAAGGCGGACGTCGAGTTTGTGGGGTTTCCCCTCGGCGCCGTTGGCGGTGGTGTAGTAGCCCATGGTGTAACGCGTTTTGATGCGGTGGATCAGCGCCTGGAAGACGGCATCGAGGTTTCCGACGTCATGGACGTCGAAAATTTCCCCGCCGGTCTGCTCGGTCACCTTGCGAATGTTGACCAGGCCCGGAATCATGCCGGAGTAGAATAGCGTGTCGGGCGGATTGTAGCCGGGAATTTTCAGGTTGTAGACGGAGGCGTCGGCGGCGAGGGTTTCGGTGACGATGTCGCGCGTGCCTTGTCCGCCGGCGTCGGTGCCCACGTCGTCACTGATGAGAATAATTACGCGGCGGCCCTTGGGCGCATTCTTGAGCAGATATTCGGAGGCCACAAAGATGCCGTCGTTGATGTTGGTGGCGCCGCCGGTGTGGAAGGAACTGATCTGATCGGCAATTTTGGTTTTGTCCTGGGTGAGCGGCACGCTCAGTTGGGCTTCGGTGGAAAACGTGAACAGGGCCACTTCATCCTCGGGCTTGAGCGCGGACAGTGTGGTGGTCGCGGCGTCGCGCAAAGGGCCGAGAAAGGGCTCGATGGAATCGCTCAGGTCCAGGACCAGCGCGACGCGCAAGGGCAATTCGTCGCGGCTGAACAATTCGATTTTCTTTTGAGTGCCATCCTCGCGAACCTCGAAGTCTTCCTTCTTCAGGCCGTCCATGATGCGGCCGTCCTTGGTTTTTACAGTCGCGTCCAGATCGACAAGATTTACATTCATGCGGATGGTGCCGGAGCCCTGGTCCTGGGCACGCGCGGATTTGTCCGGGAACAATGTAAGGAAGACAAGGGGGAGCAAAGCCGCCATGAGGCGGCGCTTGAAATTATTCTTCAATGCCGTCATTGGGATGAGCTAGTGCTGCTGTCGGCCCGCCTGCGCATCACCGGCTGATTCGGATCGGGGGGTGCGGGAGGAGTGGAAGCTGCGCCGCTATTATCGGCGGGGCGTTTTTGCGCTGGTTGGTTTGCGTCGGCCGATGGATCGGTGGCTGCGCCCTGCGTGCCCGAGGAGGTGTTGCCGGCGTCGGCATGCCTCTTCAACACGGGCCGGTTGGGATCGGAATCGTGGTCGGCCTGCACGGCCGGCCCTGCAACGTCGTAAACAAACCGGATGACGAGCAGCCCTTTGGATTTACCGCGGTCGACGTGTACTGTCTCGAAAAACTGGCGCCCATCCGAGGAAAGCTCAAACGTACGGCTCATGCTGGATCCTTGCGCAGTCTTCTCGTCCGTGACCAGGCGGCTGCCGTCCCAGTGCGCCGCGATTTCCTGATTGCCGCTGTCCTTTTGTTTTTGCAGTTTGCGGCCGTCGGTATAAAAAGCCAGCTTGGTATAATGATCGTCGACCATGTCCACTTCCGCGCTATTGAGCGTGAAAGTCAAGGAACTGGGAGGCCGGAGCACCTGCTCCAACCTTTCGTCGGTCTCCGAGTCCCGCCGGCTGCCCCCGCCACCATCGGGATATCCGCCTCCTCCCGGATAGCCGCCGCCCGGGTAACCACCACCGGGGTAGCCTCCGCCACCTGGGTAACCACCGCCGCCCGGGTAACCACCGCCACCCGGGTAGCCACCGCCGGGATTGCCGCCGCCGTTGCCTCCGCCGCCGCTCGTGCCGGCCCTCTTGCCGCGCGAGTCTTGAATCTTGGTGCGGAGATCGTCGCTCTCATCGCGATTCAATTTCCACTCGCCCGCAAGGGTGGTTCTGGGAGGTATTTCGGGCGGCTTTGGTTTCGCGGCTGCGGGCTTTTGGCGCGGGGCCTGTGTTTGTTGCGGCACGGAAAGCGGCCCGGGCGCGGCCTGCGCCATCAAATGGGCGGGCAAAGAGATGCAAGCGCAAAGGGCAATCCCGCAAAGGACAGCAGTGAGAGCGTTTTTCATATTCCAGTTCGCCTCAACCTCGGCGCTTTCATCGGTAGTACAGGGTACATAAGTCCTGGCCGCTTAAGACCGAAGGGAAAGACTGCGCCTGCTACACCCATGCGTATAGATGGATGGGGTTCGTGAGCAGATGAGTTGCCTATCTTTGATTCTCAAATTCCGGAAAAAGATGGAGCCGAGGCCCGGACTTGAACCGGGGACCTGTCGATTACGAATTGGACGCCTTCCCTCCATCCCTTTTGTTTTCAGTCTCCAGCCTTCGACGCTATTCTCTCCCTTTCGCCACCTTTCGCCAAGCGATTGTGCAACGCAATATGCAACGCGGGGAATTGGTAGTTTCTTAATTTGACGGTAGCGGGTCAGTGTAGTTGTTTCGCCATCGCGATCAAAGGTATCGACTATTATCCCATGTCAATACGGTGGGCTTTAGCGTGACTTTTATAATTAGCCTAGCGTCGCTTGATGCCGGAGGATTGCTAATAGGTTCTAGAAGCATGTCTGTCTCTACTGTGACTTTGGACACTAATTTGTCATCTTGTAGAAGGCAGAAAAACGGACCCTCATCTTCTTCCGATATATCGCATCCACCGAGTTCTTGTTTCTCAATCGGTATTCTGAGGGCGTCGAACAATGTTTTGATTCGATTGTCTAGGTCGCCACCGCCGAGCACATATCCACCACCAGGCGTCAACAAAAGAACTTCGAGGCCACACCAAACATGATCGTCACTGGTTACAAGCGGAACGAAATTATATCCATGATACGCATACTTAGAACCTAAGTAGGCGGTACGACTTGACGCACCCATTTCGCTTTCTGAGCGATCAAATCGGCGTGGAAAATCATCTTCTATCAGCCTTCCCAGGTTCGGATTGTTCTTCCATAGTCTACGAAGTTGTGGATGAAAAACTCTGCGTATTTCATGTTTATGCTTTGCGCCGGGCTCGCTGAAATTCGCAGCGCGAAGCGGCCCTTGATAGGTGAGCCTAAATTCCATTGCGTCCTCGATTGATGGCTCAGATTCTAAATCGCTGTGACTTGCCAAGTATATTATTGCCCAATTTAGGGGACTACAAGGAAATTGACCGGCTCAAAGGAATCGTGATATGGGTTTGTGTATGAAAGAACGACTCTCAACCCGCGAGGCAGCCGAGAAGTTAGGCGTCACGATCTTGACTTTGCAAAGGCATGTCACGGCCAAGACTGTTGACGCGCCGCCGTTGCAGCAAATCGGTGGAATTAAAGTCCGACTCTGGACAGCCCGCGACATTGCAAAAGCCCGAAAGGTTCTCGCCGGCACCCGGCCGGGGAGGAAGAAGAAAGCATAGAAAGCAGAATCCGCAGCGGTCAGGGCTTTTCTGGTGATGTCCCAATAGAATCGTCTATCTTGTGGAATGTGGTGCGCAGATCAATTCTTAGCTGCATTACCTGCCGATAAATGGCGCAACGCCGGCAACCGAGGGAATGGACGAACGTTCCGTCAACTTCGCGCTCGTCATGATCGAGCGATTCAATCAGTGCTAGCAGTCCGCCGAAGGGCATGGATGGATCTTACAACTTTCCGAGCAACACAGAGAATTGCAATTGCAGAAGATTAGACGCACTTCCCGCACTTCACACGCGAGGCAGTTGTCCCAAGGGTTTCCACAGCGCCGAACGTCCTCGAAGCACGTGATCCTACTCACGTCGATCAGTGATTACCAGCACATAATTTAGAGAAGTAAATTGACACTCTGTAAACGTTATTTCCCCGGATAGCGTGACTACTTGCTTTTTTCTTCCTTGCATCAGTACGCGCCGCAGGGAGAGGAGAGTCACATGCGAGTAATGAAATCGTCTATCGTCCTTTGGGTCCTGCTGTTCAGTTCCGCGGCCTTCGCTCAGAATCAGCCGCCGGTTGCCGAAGCCGGGCCGGACATGACGGTCATCCTCAATCAGAATGTCAGTTTAAACGGCACGGCTTCCTACGACCCCGATGGCGATCAAATTATGTCCTGGGATTGGGAGGTCGTGACAGTGCCGGCCGGTGCTGCCTCTCCGCTTCAGGGTGCTGACACGCCGAAACCACTGTTTACTGGTAATGTGATCGGAGACTACATCCTCAGCCTTTCCGTTTTCGACGGACAATTCTGGAGCGCACGGGACTTTCTCACCGTCACCGTCGCGGTAAACCAACCGCCAGTGGCGGTGATTGAAGCCACACCCACGAGGGGCGCGGTTCCGCTGACCGTCTACTTCGACGGGAATAAGAGCTACGACCCCGAGGGCGGCGCAATACAATTCTTTTGGCAGTTCGGTGATGGTGGCAGTTCAGCGTTGCCGTTACCTTCACACACCTACACAGAGGCCGGAACCTACGTGGCAACTCTGACAGTCACGGACCCCTTAGGGGCTCAAGACCAAAATACTGTTGCGATAATCGTTTTTCCGCCTATCAACCAACCGCCGGTGTGCAGCCCGACGGCAACGCCCAACGCAGGTCAAGCTCCGCTTACGGTCCAGTTTGCCGCCAACGCATCGGATCCCGATGGCGATCCGCTGACCTTCACGTGGACCTTTGGTGACGGCGGGACAAGCACCGCGGCGAACCCGGTCCATACCTACGTTCAGCCCGGCAATTATATACCTGAGCTCACAGTCTCCGACTCCATGGCTTCGGTTTCCGCTTCCCTCGTCATAGCGGTCGGCTCGTCCCTCACAATGAGCGTTCTGCGTGCCGAGATAGATTACAAAGGCGTTAAGAGTACTACCGCCAGTGTGAAACTCACGGCAGATTTCGCCGGAGTCACTCCGCAAGGAAACGATGTGCTTGCAATTAGCGCCGATGGGGTCAGCCTCTTTGCCGCGCCCTTTTCCAGGTTTGAGGTTTTGCCCAGCGATCCGAACTCGTTCAAACTGAAATTGGGGAATGACGCAGTGGTGATGCTTGACCTCGCGACACCCCAGATCACATTTGTTGGCCGGAACTTGAATATGGCTGGCGTAGACCTCTCCAACGGACTTGATGTGCAGCTCACTTTGGGGCAGGCGATCGCCGTGGATAACGTGGCGTTAGTGCTAAAGCCGAGCCGCCAGTATATCTATATTGATTGAACCGACATCGTCTTTGGCTGTTTCACCGATTTATCGCCACTTCCGATGAAATTACGCTCCACGCCTCTTTATTCAACTTTCGGGCGTTATGCTCTCAAACTGCGGTTCCCTTCGTCGTTTGAAGGCAGAACTGGCCATCCTACGCGATCTCATGGATAGCAGGATGCGCCGGAATGATACCGTCTTGAGCGGGCGCTTCCACTGTGGCATGGGCCTCTGATTCCACCTCTACTGCTTCGATGACTGTGTCTGATTGTGTTTGATTTTGTGGGCCATCTGGCGAAGGTAGGGCGAGCTTCCTACTGAGGGCATTTAGGGCCTGCAGCTCTTCGTCCGATAGGCCGGCCAGCCGAGGGTCACGATAGACCGTATGTGCGTGTAAAAGCTCGCCAGAGACGGCCACCGCTTGCTTGGGCTTGCCGTCGCGCCGATCTGTCAGATATTGAAGCGTTTGCAGCCGAATGGCCGCGCTCTTGTGATTCAGCAAGCCCCTCCACAGATCAATCTCGCTGAAGTGCGCCAGTATCTCAGCTGCCGTGATTGCCTTGATGCCCAGGCGCTTGAGATAGTTCGGCTTTCGGCCGGCACCGATTCGCTTACCGCCTCGCCGGGATTTGACTTCCACTGCCGATTCTTCCGTTGTGATTTGGTCCTCCATGCTTCTACCGTGCAACGCCCGTGCAACGCGGCCTGTAAACCATTGAAATGAAAGCACAAAACGCTGACTAGCCGTTAAACTAACTACAACTCACAATTGCCAAAACAGGCTGTTTGAGCCCGAAAACCGCCTAAAAACCACCTCGCTGATTTTTGTGTCGATATGTACACACAAAAGCCTGTCAATTCTCCCACTTTGGCTTTTCGTCCTCGTCCACGGACGGTACGCCTTCTAGTTCACGCTGGTCAAGAAGTGCGTTTAGATCCTGCAATTGCGATAGCTGTGTGTGCCGAATACAAACGGCAATGGCTTCCGCGAGTTCTCTGTTTTTTGACAACCGATTGGCCCCAACATCAGCAATAAGTTGGTTTACCGCTCTTATGGACAGAGCACGTTTCTCTTCTGGGGTAAAAGCGCGCTTTTCGTCCACTACTTCCCTCCTCTCAATTCAGCATCCATCCGTGCTCAGTAGTCCGTTGGTAGAAGCGGCCTTGATAATCGTCCTCGGCTGGCTGAGGCTTGGCCATCATGCGGTCGCGCCCAGACATAATGAAGTAGCGCATAGCGTCCATAAGATGGTCACGATCTTTAACCACCTTGCCATCCTTATCCCGTCTGTAGACTCGAAGCTCGGAATAGAAATTGCTCAGCGAGTTAAATACCTTGAGCTTTCCCGCGTGCATGAGCTGATCGCAGGCGTAGATTCCGGCCTCAACCCCGTTGAAGGCAGTTTGAATGTCCAATCCCGCGCCACGGTAGCACTGGATTAGTTGTTCGCCGTCTTTTTGCGAGCGTCCCTTCGATGCTGGGTCAATAACGCCGGGAATCCAGGCCCCGCGTGCTTTGATGGCTTCGGTATGAATAGTCGGTTCGTCCTTGCCCATGTAATGCTCGGAATAGAGATAAATAACTCCGGTTTCATTGTCGCGTGCCGCCCACACCGCAGCCGTCCGATTCCATCCCACGTCCATTCCGTAAGCCCGTGGCCAATGGTCGGGGATGTCGAAAGGCTTTACCAGAATGTCTTCATCGGCTATTTGATAGATGGCCCCGGAGCCTAGTTGCGGGATGCCTTTTGTCCTGGCGTCTCGCTGATAGGCGGGAATGGAGGCGTAAAGCTCGGCTTTGTTTTCCGGGCTGAGATGCGGCGCATCATCCCATGTCGCGGAAACGAATACTTTCGATCCGCCTGCCGGCGCTTCCAGAAACTCCCGCACGATGTCTGTAATTCCCCATAACGGGGTGAAGGTGAACAGCACAATCCCGTTAGGCTCTCCATGTACTGTTGAAAGCGTGCGCGTGAGGCATTCCACGTAAATCCCGTGCTCGGCTTCCTCGTCCAGCCAAACCAGGTCTTTTCCCGTGCCGTAGAAGCTTTCGACTTGCTGATCGTAGCTCTTGAGCGCGATATTGCTTCGCCCGCCGGAGACATGCCGGACGTAAATCGTCTCTATCGCTTCAGGTATTCCCGCTTTTGGCGTCGTATCGAGAATGTCATCGGCGGGAATCATCCCTGTGCCGTGCCGTTGCCCAAGTAGCGCAAGCTGGATAATGTCCCGCGTGGTTTTGGAAGTCTGTCCCGCTGCCCAAGCGGAAATAGGCCGCGTAAATCTTCTGCCTTGCCACCAATCCGGGTACCGGCCGGTTAGGTGAAGCGCGGTTTCGTATGCGCCGACTCCCTCAGTCTTCCCGACGCGATTGGCGGCCATAAACAATCGCTCATTGTGACGCGCTCCGGCCTCGAAAAACTGCATGTGCTTGACGTACAGTTCCCGGCGCAAGCTTCCGGTTGCGGGATAGAAAGAATGCAGATTGTGCTCTGCCCGCCATTTCAGCTCGGCTTCAATCTCTTGCCGTGATGGTAGATTCACTGCTGGCCGCCTAGCAAATCACTTAGCCGTCTGCCGGATGATTCCGCCGCACCGCCTGCCACTGCGCCCACGCCGGCCCCGGTTGCTGGACCTGCGCCCTGTGGCGCGATTGGCGCTGTCTGTGCCTTTGGCCCGAGATTCTCAAAGGCGCGGGTAATCATTGCGTCCGTTGTTCCGCGTGCCTTGAGCCACTTCGCAGCCGCAAGGCTTTGTACTCCCTCAAGCATTTGACCGGGACTTGCCCGCAGTGTTCCTACTGCAATCTTTCCGTAGGCTCGCGCCATGCTGATTTGTTCCGCCAGGCTTTCGGGTTGCTGCCGCGCCGCTACGTTCTTGCGCCGGAGCAATTCATTTTCGACATTCGACAGCGCCCCATATCGCTGTTTCAGGTCTGCCGCGCCTGGCCCGGTCAAGTTGTCCAAGGTTGAATAGAGCGAGTCCCGCAGTTGGTCGGCTTCCGCTACAACGTAGCCGGTCGCCGGGTCGCGCTCGGCAACCTGCCGCCCTACCTTGTTTTTCGCGTAGTAGCTGTGCAAGTCGTTGTTTGCCGACTGGAGAAAATCTTCCGCCTCCGGAAGATCCATCGGACGCCGGTAAGTGTCTGCTACTTTTTGGATGTGCTCGACTAGATCGGGATTTTGGAGCGCTGTCCGCTTGTCTATCGCGTCCATCATCGCGTCCGCAATCTCGTTGCCGTCAATCGTGCTCATGCTGGGTGCATTCGGAAAGGCTTCCTGCGCTGCTTGTAGCTTCGCTGCGTATTGCTGCCAGATTCCTTTTTTGGCAATGTTCACCGCGTTTAGAGCATCGTCAACACCGGTGATGGGATGGCCTAGATCCGCCTCTACCGCTTTCATGTCGGGAGCCGCTTTTGCAATCGCAGAGTCCCATCCGGTATTGGACGCCAGAGGCTTAATCGCTTTGGTCAAGAGCTGGTTCGGAGGTGGGTCCGTTATGCCTAGCGTTCTGGCAATCCTGCCTACTGGAGCGCCTGGAGCATTTGATCCCGCAGGCTCTGGCCCCGCGCCGCCTTCCACCACTCGACCTTGTTCTGGTGCTGTTCCCGCTGCTTCACTTGAAGTAGGAGCGCTTGCAGGGCCAAAAAGTGCTCTTACCTGTCCTATTGTGCCGGCTGCGCCGCCTACTACTTCCGATGCGCTCAGGAGTGCTCTTTGTGCCGCTTCCGGGTTTCCCTGGAGAGCTGCCGGGGCATTCTTATAGACTCCGTATCCACCATGCGCGACAAGCGCCGCGTCCACAGGGATGGCAGTCCATGGGTTTGTATTCGCCGCGATAACTCCCAGGCCCGTCGCTACGCTTTTCGGCTCAAGGAATGAACTAACCAGGCCCGAGGTACGCGCGAGCAAATCGTAGCCCGCCCTGGGAGAGACGTAGCCCTGTGAAGGCTGGCCGCCTTGCGCAACGTTCTGTAAATTCTCCATTTCTTTTTGCTGCGCCTTTTTCTGCGCCCATCCTGACAAGCTTTCTGCCGCCTGTTGAATATATCCAAGAGGAGTGCCGCCGTAGACCATCTTCCAAAGAGGACTTTGTTTCGGCTGGTCTACCGTTGCCGTTGGTGCGGGTTCGGAGCCTATGGCGCCTGCCTGCTTTGCGAGCGCAGCATAATCCACATTGCCTGACTGAGGGCCGGGCTGCGAGTTGATGGCCCCTGCCTGCCTCGCCAGGGCCTCGTAATCGACTTGCGCACCAGCACTCATTGGATTCCCGCTAGCTTCCTAAATCTATCCGCCGATGCCTGGTCGGGGAACGTATGAACGCCGCCTTTCGGGTCCGTCACCGTTACCTGGCCGCCTTCGCCACCCGAAGACATTGGCGTAAACTTGGAGCCATACCGGGAGTTGATCCCTGCGAGATCGCGTTGGTATTTTTGCTGAGCGCCATTGGTCACCATCTGCGATACGCTCGCCATATCGCTCAGGACGTTAGCCGGGATTGAAGCACCCGATGTTTGCTTGCCAAACCAACCTTTGACGCGATCCGCTGCGCTGCCTGCTCCTCCGTAGCTCTCTATCTCAGGCATGTTCATGCGCTTGATCTGGCCAGCAACGTTGATCTGAAGGACGCCGGTGACCGGGGAGTAGGCATAAGCAATCTTGTTTCCGCTTTTTGCCAGAGCCACCATAGATTGCATCTCATCCCCGGCTTGCTTTGCTTGTGAGAAAGCTTGGTCTGCTTTGGTCGCTTCAGACGTAGCAGGTAGAACCAAATGCGGAGCCACGCCTCTCAAGGCTTCCGGTGCGCCAATGACGCCCGCCTGAGCCGCAGCGATCTTTTGCTCTGTTTCAAGATTTAGGGCTTGCCGGGCTTGCGGATCACCCGCAGCCGCGCCATAGAATAAATTTCCAGCGAGCGCCCGTTGCTGTGGCGACAGGCCGGCCTGTTGCTGCTGTATCGCACTTTCCGCCTGAACGCCGGGAATTTTTGCGAAGGCAAGATTGCCTTCTTGAGTCGCTTGAGTGGCCCGAGCTGTGGCCTCTGCAGTCTGGGCTTTTTCCAGAGC
Source organism: Terriglobia bacterium (assembly GCA_020073485.1). Lineage (GTDB taxonomy): Bacteria > Acidobacteriota > Terriglobia > Acidiferrales > UBA7541 > Palsa-360. The sequence continues at coordinate 107,886 of JAIQFB010000010.1, forward strand.
GTCTTTTGTGAGGCTGGCGCTCGTTCGCAGAAGTGCATGTTCACGGTCGATATATTTTTGATCGTAAATGGGAGGCGCTTGAGAAAGTTCTTGTAGAAATTGCTGCCGGGCTGGCCCGGGCGGTAGCTGGAAACCGTACTGCTTAATGTTTTGCAAAGCGGATTGGTAGGTTTTCTCTCTAACGTCTTCGGGAGCATTCTTCGCGGCTTGAATCTGGTCGTCCATAAACGAGTGCGCCGCCGTTATTGATTCGAGTGTCTGCGAGGAGGCTCCTCTCAACATTGATTGCGTTTCGAGAATGCCCTTCATAACGGTCCCCTGGACTTGGACCGGGACGTTGTAACGATTCAGAATTTTGACTGTTGTATCTGGATCGGCAGGATTCCATTCCGGATCGTGCTGCGCGGCCACCACTTGTTGCTGCGCTGCAAGCGCTTGCTGGCGCTGAGCATTTTCGAATTGTGTTCCCTGCAAATTGGCGGCCATCTGCTGCTGGCCAAGCAGCATGCTCCTAATGCTCTGCGCTTTCTGGAGCTGATCCAAAATATTCGGCTGCGGTGGTGGCTGGACAGCAAGTGCTGGAAGTGGTGTTCCCATAATGGCTATTCCTTTTCTGCGGGCACTGGTGATGCCGATGCCCATTTATAGTCCTCACGGAAGAGCCGTCCTAAATCGTCAGGCGAACTTATATACTTCCGGTCCAGTTCGATCCCCTCCGCTGAGTATTTGATTCGGTATTGCGGAAATTCAGGCGGTACATATAGCTGATACTGCGGCGGATTTGGTGGCGTGGATGGGGGAGTTGGTATGCCTAAAGCGTCCCGCACAACGTCCCGAAGAGCATTCATCATTACAGGGTTCTGCCCGCCCTGCTTTTCAATGGCCGCCAAAAGCCGATGCCCAAATTCCTCGTCTTTGTTGGTGTTCATGGTCGCACACGTCCCTGTGATCGCAATTTTTTGTAGGTCTGCATGTCGGTTTGGTCCATTTGGATAGTTGACCGAGTAGTGCCGCCCGAAACGGGCCGGATGGGAGCAGGAGCATTGCTATGTGGCCGCTGGGCATCAGGACCACGCTCAAGCGATGCGGAGATGCGGCCTATTGCGACGGCGGCCTTCGATTTAGGGAGACTCGCAATGTGTTGGGAAAGCGCCGGATCTTTAGCAAGAACGGCGTACACGCCGGGACCGTTGGACAGGTCAGCGAGTTCTTGCAAATTATGGTAGATGGCTCGGAGTAAATGCGGATTCCCTTTGCTGGCGGCCATAAGGTCTTCGATTTGGGTCTGATTCAATTCTTTCTGAATGCGCTCCATAAATGCACTGGCTCCGGGCGCGGCGTCCGCAATGTCATTTTCCATACGTCGAATTTCCTTCACTTGCTGAGCAGCAGGAAGCTTAGCCAGCTCGGAAGCCAAGTCCGGATTTTTTGCGATGATGTAGGAGATGTGTCCCGCAAGTGGAGATTCGTGCAACTCTTTGGACGCCTCATCAGCAATTCGGACATGAGCCGCAGAGGCCATGACCTGGTCAAAATCACGGTACCTTTCCCGCGCGGCTGCCGCTCGCGGGTCAGTTGAATAGGATTCTTGTTGCCCTGTCGCATGTGTGTCACGAGTTGTGTCCGTGCCATTAGTGCTAGTGTCATGATGCGTGCCATCGCCGCTCACTTCAACCTTTGCCATGCGTTCGTTATAAGTTAACCGTTCCTGCCGCTCTCCATTGCCGTTTTCATACCGCGCAAGGCGCTCCTCAAGCATGGCGTTACGTTTAGTCAAAACGTCGATTCGTTTTTGAACGCCGCTGTGAACTTTAGGTTTGCCTTGCTGCTCATCGCGCTTGGCCTTGAAGTCTTTCATGTCTTCGCGGCCAGTAACCTCTGGACCTTTTTGGCTTTCCAGTTTTTCCTTTGAGATGGTTTCAGTATTGCCTTCCTCCCGGGCTGCCTTGTAGTCAGACATTGGGAGTGAGTCTATTTGGATGCTTTCAGTCATGACTAATCGCTCCCTTCCGCGTTTTCCCTCTGCTCGCTTTGGCCTAGCTGTTCTTGAAGGTCCGCGACCTCGCGCCGCAACGACGCCACAATATCGCGGAACAAAAGTATTTGGCGCGCTGTCGCCGCGTGCCTGTCTTTCAACTTATCCATTGCGAGCTTGTAGCGCTCCGCCTCTTCCTCGTTAAACTTAATGTACCCACCTTCCATCATGCTGATCGTGGATTGGCTTTCCCCCATCTCGCGGGCTACTTCTAGTTGCGTAATTCCAAAAGTCTCTCGGTCGTGTCTTGCCTGCGCGCCGCCGCCCGGAAGTAAAGACCTGAGCATGACTGCTTTATTTGTATGGTCCACCACCGCCTCTTCGAGAGCTTCGGATAGCCGGTACAATTCTTTCAAGGTCAGCTTTCGTTGGCATTGCTCCCATTTGTGCAACTTCGCGACTGACACTGTGGCACGGCTGGCCAGCTCAATCACAGAGATACCGCACCTCTCGCGCATTCCCCTGAAAAGGTGCCGAACCTTTTTCGATTGTGAAGTCTGAGTCTTGATCGTCATTTCACGCTTCCTTTTGCCGCCACAATTACCACGCCCTGAATATAACAGAATGTCGAAAGTAAATATAGACTTTTGCAGTTTGTCCAGTTATTATTTCTACCGATAGAAAGTCGCGGGCATGACATCAGAACAAATCGCCGAACGTCTTCACTCACGGCCAGCCGGGCCGAACCGGTGGCGCACCAGGTGCCCAGTTCACGGTGGTAAAACCATGACTTCCCTATCCATCAGCCAAGGCGACCAGGGTCGCACGTTACTTAAGTGCTGGAGCGGCTGCACTGTCGAAAGTATTTGCGCTGCCGTTGGTCTGCGTGTCGCCGATCTGTTCGAGCACCAAGCACCGCGTAAGCCAACAAGTCCCGTACTTCGTTCTGCACAGCGGGCTGCCGCAGAGGTTAGCCCCCATCTAACGAAACGGGAACGTGTAATTGCTGAGCCTGTCTTTATTCGCACTACACCTGAAAATCTAGATTTTGCGATTGCCAGAGGATTGGCCCTAACCGTAGAGGGCGAACTTTGCCAAATCGCGTTTGTGGAGAACCAATCATGAGAATAGGACGGGTAGAACAAGTCTCGGCGGGCGGCAAAATCGAAGTTCTCTATGACAGTGACCCGAACAATGCGAAGCCGGAGGCCGAGGCTCAGCCGGATTCGAAAATCAAGGGCGTTACACGATGTTTCGCAGACATCGCTCCGGAACCCGTTCGGTGGCTCTGGCCTGCACGTATTCCCTTGGGAAAATTCACACTATTGATTGGCGATCCCGGCCTTGGAAAATCCATGGTCACGATTGACATGTCCTCACGAGTGAGCACTGGAATGAAATTTCCGGATGGCGGGGCATGCGAGCGTGGCGGCGTTCTTTTACTAAGCGCTGAGGATGATGCCGCCGATACGATCCGCCCACGACTGGACGCGGCAGGGGCCGACGTTTCACTTGTACATACTCTTGAGGCCGTGCGGGTCTATCTCGCCGATGGCGCAGTCTCCGAACGCGGATTCAATCTCGAAGCTGATATTGGAGCACTAGAGGATGCGCTCACGCGAATCCCTGGTATCAGGTTGATTGTGATTGATCCCATTTCAGCTTATCTCGGAAATACGGATTCACACGTCAATTCGGAGGTGCGTGGACTTCTTACTCCACTAGTGGCGATTGCTTCGCGTTATGGCGTGGCTGTTGTTGGCGTGGCGCATCTGCGGAAATCCGCCGGGGCTGCGGTCCATCGCGCGATTGGTTCGATTGCATTTGCTGCCGCGGCCCGTTCGGTCTGGGCCGTAGGTACAGACCCCAGCGATCCCGAACGGCGCTTGATGCTTCCGGTGAAGCAGAATCTTACGGCGAACATTGGCGGATTGGCTTTTAGGATCGAAGGACCCGAGGGGGTGCCGAGGCTCGATTGGGACCCTGAAGCTGTGAACCTCGATGCGACTGAGATTCTGATGGGTGCCTTCGATGGCGGTGAAGGCCAAGGAGCACTACAAGAGGCAGAGGCTTGGCTTGCGGACCTACTCGCGGAGGGGCCTGTTCCCGCCAGGAAGATCCAGAGCGAGGCTAAGGCGGCTGGATTGGCTTGGCACACAGTACGCAGGGCCAAAGACGCATTAGGGGTTGAACCAAGCAAGGGAGCGTTCCACAGCGGATGGTCTTGGAGCCTTCCAAACTCCCAAGATGCCCAAGAAGCCCCCAAGATGCCCAAGTTTGAAAGTAGGGCATCTTCGGCAAATTTGGGCACCTTCGGGACCAGAGATGACCGTGAGCCCCCCGAAGAGGGGTTGATATGAGCGATCTTCTCCAGATCATTTCACGTTTGGAAGAGAGCGGGGGCACCCTAACTATCGACGGGGACCGCATCCGGTACCACATACCTGGTGGACATTCCGAGGCCAAGGAACTGCTATCAGCATTGAGGTAGCGGCGTGAAGAGGTTGTCGAACTGCTCCGCAAGAGGTCTGAGTGCGGCTCACCCGAACGGGGCCATTGGGTTCCCTACGGGATGCCCAAGGGCGTGCGCCTGGTCGGTTGGGAACCGAAGTCTGCTCCCGTGGCGATTGATGTCTGTAGCGTCGTGGTCGATGTCCCGAAGTTCGTCCAGGCGGAACTACATGCCCTCGACTCCCGGTTGAATAACCCATGGGCCATCCACGGCGGGTTCACCGTTCCACAGATGCTTGACCGGCTCCTCCAGGTGGGCGTGACCGTGGAGCTTGACCCGAAAGGCGGCGGGTGAAGTCTGACAGCGATGGTGATCGCCCCAAAGCTCGGTATCGTACAGGCCGGCCAAGTAGCCCGGCTTGAGCCGAACGATATTTTGACGCCAAAGCAGCTCGCCAAGCGCCTGCAAGTCCCTGTCTCCTGGGTTTACAAGCACACCGACAACAGCCGCAGCAATCGGTTGCCGGTCCTGCGCTGTGACGGATTCTTGCGCTTCTCATGGCCGGACGTGTGCGAATGGCTGCGCTCCAATACAAAAGCTTGACAATCTGATATAGGTCTGTATCATAAAGGCAGGAGGAATGACATGCGAGAGCAAAAAGGATATGTCTTCCACAGATATAATAGCTGGTTTGTGCGCTATTGGGATAACGTGCTCCAGCCGGACGGCACGGTTAAGCGCGTGCAAGTCTGCAAGAAGCTAGACGTGGAATACGGCGGGGACTACCGAACGGAAAAGAGCGTGCGGCCATTTGTGGCGCAGATTCTAGCGCCCCTTAACAGCGGGTTGCTTAATCCGCAGAGCACGATGCTGGTATCTGAGTTCGTCGAAAAGATGTACCTGCCCGAATACGTCTATAAGAAACTTCGGCCCGCCACGCACAAGCAATACCGCGACGTGTGGAACTACTACTTAAAGCCGCGCATGGGCGCATTGACGCTCCGGGGCTTCCGCACGGTCCACGGCGAGCAGATGCTTGCTCAGATCGCGGCGCAATCGAAGCTAGGCCGCAGTTCCCTTCGGCACATCAAGGCGTTTCTCTCCGGGGCTTTCAAGCAAGCAAAGAGGCTAGGGATTCTTGACGGCATCAATCCCGTCATGGATGTTTCAATTCCCCGCGTACCAGAGGCCAAAGAGGACACCTACGCTTACAGTCTCTCGGAAATAAAAACCATGCTCGCGCAACTCGCGGAGCCGGCTCGGACGGTAGTGCTTACTGCCGCGCTCACTGGACTCCGCAAGAGCGAGCTTCGGGGCCTCACATGGGAAAACTTCGACGGCAAGGAATTGAGCGTGACGCGAAGCGTCTGGAATAGCACGGTAAGCGAGCCGAAAACGCGGCGCAGCCGTTCGCCCATCCCGGTAGTCAAGCCCTTGGCGGAAGCGCTCGAAGCGCACAGGCTCCGCGCTGGAATCCTGGCACAGCCGGGCTTGCCAATCTTTCAGGCGGGCAATGGGCAGCCGTTAAACTTGGACAATCTCGCCCGGCGAGTAATCGCTCCCGCGCTGTCGCGCTGCGTTGTCTGCCGCGAGCCGGAGGCCGAGCACAAGACCGAAGGGCATCTATTCAAGCGGGACGCAGTGCTCCCCGAGTGGCACGCATGGCACGCCTTCCGGCGAGGCCTGGCGACAAATCTACATGCGCTCGGGGTTGACGATAAGACGATCCAAGCGATTCTGCGCCACAGCAATGTGGGCTTGACGATGAATGTTTACGTTAAATCGGTGAGCGAATCGCAAGTAAGCGCAATGGACGCGCTCAGCGAAAAACTGGAAATGTGCAACGTCCGTGCAACGTCAGGCGGGGAGCGGCCAAACTAGAATGTGCAGCATATTGCAAGCAAAAGGGATGTTGGAGCCGAGGCCCGGACTTGAACCGGGGACCTGTCGATTACGAATCGACTGCTCTACCAACTGAGCTACCTCGGCTTCGCGTAAATCACTGTAGCATCGGGCGGAAAAAACTGTCAAACACCGGGTTGGGACGACGTGCGAGAAGCGGCTACCGGGAAAAGGGATACATGAGCCAGCCGATGCCGACGGCCACCAGCAAGAAGGCAAGAAAAGCCCAGGCGATATACTTCACGCGCTCGAGCGCGCCGCGCTTGGAGAGAAACGCGAACGTCACCGATACGGTGAGAGCGAAGAAAACCAGCGCGTCAAAATGAGTGAAATTGCCGAACAGAGAGCTCAACTAGGTCCTCCTCCCACGCCCGATTTCGTAGGCTTCCAGCACCGTAAGGAGATTGATCATGCCGGCGGCCGCAAATATCCGGGTGCCGTAGTCGCCGGTGGCGTGGGCCACGTCCGGCCCGGCCGTCTGAATCATGTGCGCCAGGAAATAAAACGCTCCGGTGCCGATATCGGCAAGAAATCCCAGGCGGTCGAACAGGTCTTCCGAACCCGAAGCGAAGACGCCGCCGCGCATCACCAAGCCCACGTAGGCAAGCCCGCCGACGCACAAAAAGTAGAAGGCCGCCTTGCTCCACCTGCGCAGCAGCAGGTGCCCGAGGCCCGGAACAGCCCAGCCCGCCAGTGCGACCACGGCGCCGAGGACCGCGTTGCCGGCAGGGGCATCTTTATGGATCGTTTCGTCGGCCATGGTGTCTTTGGGCATCGCTTGTTCCGGCTTCCCTTCTTTTTTGGGCTTTATGGCAGCAGCGGAATAATCCCGGTTTGCACGGCGCCGGTAACTTCCGCGCGGCCCTCGGCCACGTAGACATCCACTTCGCTGCGAATGCCGAACTCGGGGAGATAAATTCCAGGTTCGACCGAAAAACAGGTGCGCGGAATGACGCGGCGGATGTCGCGCGTCTCCAGGCCGTCCATATTCGCGCCCGTGCCGTGCACTTCCTGGCCGATGTTATGCCCGGTACGGTGCACGAACTTGTCCGCGTATCCGGCCTTGCGGATTACCTCGCGCGCTGCGCGGTCCACCTGCCAGCCTTCGATGGCGCGCCCCGCTTTCACGTTTTTCAGAACGAAATCGACGGCCGCGTCGCGGGCGTCGCGCACGATCGTGAAAATTTTTGCATATTTTGCGGGAACTTTCGCGCCCAGAAATCCGACCCAGGTGATGTCATAGTAGACGCTGCCGGGAGCCAGCGTTTTTCCCCAGACGTCGAGCAGCAGCAGGTCGCCCTTGCGGACCTGGGCCGAACCTCGCTCCATGGGCTCATAATGCGGATCGCCCGAATGCGGACCGACGGCGACGATCGGTGCGGAGTCGGAAACCACGCCGCTGGCGCGGAATTGCCCGAGCATCCATTGCTGCAGGTCGTACTCGGTGAACGATTGTCCGGAGCTGACGCGCCGCGCGGCTTCGGCAAACGTCGCCGCGGTAATCTTGTCGATCGTCAGGCCCGCCTCCCGATGCGTTTGCAACTGCTCGGGCGTCCAGACCGCCTCGAACTGCTGCACCAGATCCGCCGAGCTCACTACCGTGCAGCCCTGAGCGCGGATCAGTTCCACGGTCCCAGCGTCCACCAGCGAAATGTAGGGAATCTGGTTCTTGGGCGAGTACTGCATGGCCACTTTCTTCGCGCGGCCGATGAGTTTTTTCAGATTTTTTTCCAGCTCGCCGGTGGCGGCGTAGACCAGCTTTTCGCCGGGGAGCGAATCAAGCGCTCCTGCTTCGATGCGGTGCACCAGCTTTCGCGGCGCGCCCTTCGCCGGGATCATATAAAACCAGCGGCGCTTGGCCATGGCGTGATCCAGGCCCAGCACGCGGTAGGCGATGGGATCGCGGTGCAGAATGTCGTAGAACAGCCAGGCGTCGATCTTCTGTTCGGAGAGGGCGCTCTGAATGGCTGCGATGTCAGGCATAGGTGGATTGCTCAGGGAATGCAGCCGCTCGGCACAACGGAAACTAATCAAGCAGCGACCGGATCATTTCCGGGGTCACGCCGCGAATTTCCACGCGTTTGGTGCGGCTGTGTTCGCCTGAGGCGATTCTAACAGCCGCCAGTGGCACTTTCAAACGCGATGCCAGCAACTTGCGCAGGGCTTCGTTGGCGCGGTCATCGATGGGCGGCGCGGTCAGGCGGATTTTCAGGCCATCCTGGTATTCGCCGGCGATTTCGTCGCAGCTGGCCCGCGGCTGCACGCGGACTGAGAAAGTTATGGCGCCGTTTTTTTCGGTGACTTGCACGGCTAAACTTTTCCCCGCTCGCCGAAAAGAGCGGTACCCACGCGGATTTCGGTCGCGCCCTCCTCGATGGCCACCTCGAAATCGTGTGACATTCCCATGGAGAGGACCGGGAGGAGATTGTTCCCTGCTTCCGCCCGGATCGCGTCGCGCAACTCCCGCAGGCGGCGGAAATAAGGGCGCGCCTTTTCAGCGTCGTCGAAATAGGGCGGCACACCCATCAGGCCGTGCAATTCCAGATGAGGAAACCGCAGCACGGCTTTCACCAGAGGCGCCAAATCCTCGCCGCTCACTCCGGATTTTGTTTCCCCGGGATCGAGCTTCACTTCGATCAGCACGCGCAGCCGCGCGGTCTTGCTTCGTTCGATTCCCTTTTCTCTTTCTCTGCTTTTCTCTATGTCCTCTGTGATTTCCGAGCCCTCTGTGTTGAAATCTTTCCTTGCCCGGTCGAGTCTTTCCGCGAGATCGGCGCTGTCCAGGGAATCGATGGTGTCAAACAGCCGCACCGCCTTCGCCGCCTTGTTGCTTTGCACGTGCCCTATCATGTGCCAGACCGCATCGAGGCCGGAAAGGTGGGCGCGCTTGGCCTCCCATTCCTGCACGCGATTTTCGCCGAAATGGCGCACGCCCACGTGGTAGAGGTTCCGGATTTGAGCGGCGGAATGCGTCTTTGAGACGGCGATGAGTGTTATCTCCTCCGCGCCACGCCCCGCTCGCGAGGCCGCATGGTCGATGCGCTCGCGCACGCGCGACAAATTGTCCGTGACTTCGCTCGACTCGCTGCTCATCGCGCAAATTCTAGCATGCGCTTCCTTAAATCTTTTCCCCCATTCGGCACCACCTAGTTTGGAGCCGCTGGTTTTTGTAGGACAGGCATCGGCCTCGGCGGACCTGCCCTACTGCTTCCTTGCGGCAATCGGGGGAGCACGTTAGACTTGCCCTTCAAATCATGACGCCACGCGGAAAATTAATCGCCTTGGAAGGAATTGACGGCTCGGGAAAACGCACGCAGCTCGATTTGCTGGCGCGTGCGCTGGAACAGCGCGGTTACCGGGTTCTGCAAGTCAGTTTCCCACGCTACGAATCGTTTTTCGGCAAACTGGTGGCCCGTTTTCTGAACGGCGAATTCGGTTCGGTCGGCCAGGTCGATCCGCATCTTTCCGCGCTGCTCTATGCCGGGGATCGCCTGGAGGCGAAGCCCGAACTGGAATCGGCGCTGGCCGCCGGGAAGATCGTCCTGGCCGACAGGTACATTGGGTCGAATCTCGCGCACCAGAGCGAACGTGTGCTCGCCGAGAAGCGCGATGAGTTCATCGAATGGCTGAAACATCTGGAATACAAACTTTATGGGTTACCGGTGGAAGACCTGGTGATCTACTTGCGCGTTCCCGTGGCCGAGGCGCACCGCCTGGTGGGTTTGAAGAGCGCGCGGGCGTATACGACGCGCCAGCGCGATATTCTGGAAGCGGACATTGCGCATCTGGAACAGACGGCGAACACGTACGAAAAATTGGCAACGGAATCCAACTGGATGCGGATCGACTGTACCGACACGCATTCCGGCGAACTGCATTCGCCCGAGGAGATTCACCAAGCCGTGCTTGGCGCGGTGGAATCGCGCGCTCTTTCGCAAGGATTATAGGTTGCGGAAGCGCGGGTTCACTTTGTCATTCCGCGTCCCGGAGGGGGCCGGGACGAACTGCGTGAGGAATCTCTCCAGGGTTTGGCGCCAAAAAAAGAGGCATTCCTCACTTCGTTCGGAATGACGGGTCTCTTCTATTGATAGGCAAGTTCGTTCGGTTCGTGACACGGGGCATCGTTTATGGGCTTTTCTGAATTTCTGGGCAATGGGCGCGTCGTGACCGCGCTGCGGGGCATGCTTTCGGCTGAGCGTGTGCCGCATGCCATGCTGTTCTCCGGGCCCCGCGGGGTCGGCAAGTTCACGCTGGCGCGCATGTTCGCGCAAGCGGCGAATTGCGAGCGGCTCAAGGACGACTTTTGCGGCGAGTGCGACTCCTGCCGCCGCATCGCGCTGCTGGCCGACGTGCAGCCGCTCGTCGAGCAGGGACTGGCGCAGCGCGGCGAACGCCCGGACAATTCCACCGTCGAGCGCATACCGCTGCTGATCCAAACGCACCCGGACGTCTGGGCCGTGGTGCCCGATCCGGTGCGCGCGAAGGATCCAGTCGCGCGGCCGATGTTGCGCATGGGCCAATTGCGCGCCGTGCAGCGCGCCGCCTATTTCAAGCCGAAGGGACGCCGGCGCGTGTTCATTCTGGACGGGGCGGAAACCATGCGCTGGGATCTGTCCGGAATTTTCCTGAAAATTCTCGAGGAGCCGCCCGAATCGGCGACGCTGATCCTGCTGGCTCCCAATCCGTTCCTGCTGCAGTCGACCATTCGCTCGCGGTGCCTGCAATTTTCGCTGGCGGCGCTCACCTCCGAAGAGGTGGAAGAAATCCTGCGCACGCGCACGCAGCTGAATGCGGAGGACCGCAAACTGGCGGCGCAATATTCCGAAGGCTGCCCGGGCACGGCCTTGGAATTGGATGTCGCGGCCGTGGCGGCGCTGCATCGCGGCGCGCTCACGGTGCTGGAACGCGCGGTGGAGCTGCGCGGGATTTCGCATCTATTTGCGAGCACTTCGGCGCTGGCCAAGAGCCAGGAAATCGCGTTTGAAAATGTTCTCGAAGTGTTCTATAGTTTGCTCACGGACCTGCTTGATCTGTCCAGTTCTTCCTCGAAGAAGACGTTGCGAAATCCAGCGTTACGCCGGGAGCTCGAAACCTTGAGCAAGAAAGTAGATGTGGCCTGGATCACCAAAGCCGTCGAAGGCTTTGACGTGCTCCATTCCCGGATGAGGCGCAACATCAACCGATCGCTAGGATTGGACGCCGTGGCAATTTCCCTGGCCCGCCCGGCACCAGTTCCAGGAAATTCCGATTTGCGGTAAAAAACACGTACCCGTATTCTTTTTTTGTGCATCATAGGTTGTGAGTCCGATTTTCTTACCAGCAGCTTTCAATCTTAGAAGGAGTTTTCGCCGTGAATCGCAAGTTATTTCGCCCTACTCTGACGGAAATCAAGGAACCCTCGAACAACTCAACGCGCTCGCATGCTTCCGGGCCCCAGCCGCACAAGAAACCAGCTCCTCCGGAACAGACGCACGCGGAAAATTTTTACTGGATCAAGCAGATGCAAGCCCGGACTCCGGTGGTCGTGACTCTCACGGACGGTGAAACCCTGCACGGTACCGTGGAATGGTACGACCGGGATTGCATCAAACTGACGCGCTCGGGCAGCCCGAATTTGCTGATTTATAAACAATTCATAAAGTATGTTTATAAGGACGGCGAAGAGGCGGCGATGGGCGGAGTCAACGGGCAGTAATACGATTGAAACATTACGGAACGACCAGCAGGGGGGCTTCCGCCTGTCGGGTTTGCCTTTGGCAAAAAGAAAGTAAAACCGACAGGCTGCCCTTCGCGATTCTCAGGGTAAAAAGCCTATCCTACTTCTCATCCCGAATGACCGCGAATGTCATCAGGGCCTTGCCGACCAGGCGCCGGGTGGCGTCGGTTACGCTGCAATCCACGACGCTGACGGTTCTTCCCCGGCGCAGCACGCGCGCATCGGCCGTGATGGCACCGTCCGCCACTGGCTCCAGGAAATTAATCTTCATCTCAATGGTCACCACGCGCGTGCCCTCCGGCTCGGCCAGGAAGGCCGCGAATCCGCCCGCGGTATCCGCAAGCATGGCCATGACCCCGCCGTGAACGACGCGGTGGATTTGCTTGTGCCGGTCGAGAACGGGCATGCGGAAGACGGCACGTCCCCGTTCGCCTTTCACCAGTTGAAATCCAAAATGAACGGCGGGATTGCTGCCGCAAAGGCGTTCCGCGGCCCGCGCCAGATCCGTCTTGCTTAATTTCGCCAGGGGTTTCATGAATTGCCGGCCCTCCGCCGCACCTTGGCGGCCCTTCATTATGCGGAAAATAATTGACACTTTGCGCCCCTGCGTCGCGTCCAATGAGATTGCGACGGGGTGCGCGGGAAGTCCGGGAATCTAACACCGCGGCGTGGCGCGCGCAAGCGATTCGCTGTCCGGTTCGCGGCCGACTTTGCTAAACTTCCGGGCACACAAGGAGCAATCGAGCCGCAGGCTCGCATTCACATGAAGATCGGAATCACTTGCTATCCGACCTATGGCGGCTCGGGCGTGGTGGCCACGGAATTGGGAATGGAACTGGCTGCGCGCGGCCATGAAGTCCACTTCATCAGCTATGCTCCGCCGATCCGGCTGACCGACTCGAATCACAACATTCAATTTCACGAGGTGGAAATTTCCAGCTATCCGCTGTTTGACCATGCGCCGTACGCGCTTTCGCTGGCGGTGAAAATGATGGAGGTCGCGGAGGCGGAAAATCTCGATTTGCTGCATGTGCATTACGCGATTCCCCATTCGGTGAGCGCGCTGCTGGCGCGCATGATGGCCGCGCCCAAGCGCCTGCCCTTCATCACCACGCTGCACGGGACCGACATCACGCTAGTGGGAAACGACCGCAGTTTTTTGCCCATCACCAAATTCTCCATTGAACAATCCGATGGCGTGACCGCGATTTCCCATTATCTAAAGCGGCGCACGATCGAGGAGTTCGACATCAAGCGGCCAATAGAAGTGATCCCGAATTTCGTCAACTGCGATCTCTACTGCCGCACGCCGAATCCCGCGCTGCGCGCGCAGTGGGCGCCGGGCGGCGAACCGATCCTGATGCACTTGTCGAACTTCCGGCCGGTGAAGCGCGTCACCGACGTCATCGAAATGTTCGCGCTGGTCCACGAAAAAATGCCCTGCAAGCTGGTGCTGATCGGAGACGGACCGGACCGCAGCGCGGCCGAATATCTGGTGCGCAAAAAGAAGCTGGGGCGGCACGTGCATTTCCTCGGAAAGCAGGACCGCGTCTACCAGCATTTGTCCGAAGCGGATTTGTTTCTGCTGCCCTCGGAAATGGAATCGTTCGGCTTGGCCGCGCTGGAGGCCATGGCCTGCGAGGTTCCGGTGGTGGCCACGAACGTGGGCGGGTTGCCGGAGGTTGTCGAGCACGGAGTGGACGGGTATCTTTTTACACCGGGGCAGGTGGAAATTGGTGCAAGATACGCGTTAGAAATCTTGTCGACGGCGGACCGGGGCCGCGCGATGGGACAAAGGGCGCGGGTCAACGCGCGGAAGAAGTATTGCGCCAACGATGTGATCCCGATGTACGAGGCGTATTACCGCCAAGTGATTGAGGCTGGGAATGCGGTACACGCGTGAGGACTGGGCTCGTACAGGATCGATTCGTTCTTTCGACTGCTTGGAAGGAGTCGGGATAGGCTCCGGGAGGAATTCCTCCGGGGTTGAGATCCAAGAGGGATTCCTCGGCAAAAGGCGCGCCTCGGAATGACGACATTTTTTTGGATTGCTCGTTGGGCAAATAAGACTTTCCTTTGCAGTGTTTCGACGTGGGGACGAGAATCACACCGCTTGGGAGGATTGTGTGGACGAGAAGTCTGTGAGCTTGGTGGTCCGTTCGGGAATTTTTTGGGTTGGCCTTTCACTTTTGGCCTGCATTTTACTGGCGTTTCCGGGAAACACCCGTGCGCAAGCCTCCGCTTCGATCGTTGGGAACGTAACGGACTCGACCGGCGCGGTCGTCAAAAACGCGAAGATCACCGTGAAGAGCGTGGATACGGGGGCGACCCGCGGAACGGCCACTGATGACGCGGGAAACTTCCAATTTCTCGCCCTGCCCCTTGGGCCGCAAGAGGTACGCGCGGAAAAAGACGGCTTCAAGCCGCTCGTGCGCAGCGGGATCAACCTGAAAGTCGGGCAGGAAGCGGTCGTGAATTTGCGGCTGGACGTTGGCGACTTCGTGCAGCAAATCTCCGTGATCGAGGAAGCTCCCATCGTCAACACCATGACGGCATCGGTCGCAGGAATGGTCGGTGAGCGCCAGGTTAAAGAACTTCCCCTCAACGGGCGCAGCTTCGACAACCTCATTGCCCTTAATCCGAGCACGATCAATTACAGCGCGCTGAAAAGCCCAAATACCAGCACCAGCAACGGGAACACTTTTTCTGTGGCCGGAAGGCGTACCGGAGAAAATATTTTTCTGCTCAACGGCATTGAGTACACCGGATCGAGCCAACTGGCGCTCACTCCGGGCGGCGTCAGCGGAGAGCTTCTGGGAATTGACGCGGTGCGCGAGTTCAACGTGCTCACGGATACCTATTCGGCCGAGTATGGCAAGCGCGCCGGGGCGCAGGTGAGCGTTGCGACGCAGTCGGGAACGAATCAGTTTCACGGATCGATTTTTGAATTTGTGCGCAACAGCGCGCTGGACTCGCCCGGACCGTTCGACCAGGGCACGGTGCCTCCGTTTAAGAGAAATCAATTTGGCGCTTCGGCCGGCGGGCCGATCAAGAAAGATCGACTTTTTGTATTCGGAAATTACGAGGGGTTCCGGCAGTCGTTGAATGCCAGCAGCGTGAGCGTGGTGCCCGATTCGATCGTAGATTCCACGCACCAATTGCCAGATTCCTGCACAGGCGTATACGGACCCGTGTCCGGAGTGAATTCGGCCATGTTCCCCTACCTTTCGTTCTGGCCTCAAGCAAATGGCCCCGAACTGACGGTAAAACCCGCAGTCACTCCTTCGTGCCCGACTCCGCCGCCATCAATCCCGACCGGGACAGCAAAGGCTTTCTACAATCCCAATTCGCATATTCAGGAAGATTTTGGGACGCTGCGCACGGACTACAACCTGGGCAAGAGCGACACCCTTTCGGGCGCCTACACGATTGACGACGGCAACAGCCTGATCCCTCTTGCGGACCCGCTGTTTGCGTCTTACACACCGCTGCGCATGCAGGTGCTGAGCCTGAACGAAACGCACGTTGTCTCTCCCGAGATTCTGAACACGGCGGCAATTGGTTTTTCACGGGCGTCGTTCGCGCTCGGATCGGTTCCGCTGGCTACCTTCCCTTCCAACCTCTCGTTTGTATCCGGCGCGGGGCCCGGAGGAATCGTGGTGGGCGGGGGCGCGACGACCACGGCCAACGGGTCGATTACTTCGGCGGGACCGAATAACGCCGCGGGAGTCTCCAATCATAGAAATCTTTTTACGTTTCAGGACAGCGTGCGCATCATCCACGGAATTCACCAGATCAGCGTGGGGGCGTGGCTGCAGCGCATTCAGGACAACGAGGACAGCGCTTCGCGGCAACTCGGGCAGGCTACCTTCGCGAGCCTGACGACGTTCCTGCAGGGAAAGGTCACCAACTTTCAAGTCGTCCCGCAGCATACGGAGTTGGGGTGGAGGAGTTTGTTCGGCGCGTGGTTCGTCGAAGATTCCATCCGGCTGCCCCACCACCTCACGGTGGAAGCGGGGTTGCGCCATGAATTCACCACGGGGTGGACGGAGGCGTACGGCAGGGCGGCAAATTATTTTACCGATGCGAATGGAGTCTTGATCACCAACCCGTCGCTGGGCAATTCCGTTTTCTCACGTAACAACGCCAAGTGGCTGTTCAGCCCGCGCGTGGGTTTGGCCTGGGACGTTTTCGGCAACGGGAAGACATCGGTTCGCGCGGGCGGCGGAATCTATTATTCCCTGATTGACGATCTTGCCTTCTTGTTGAATTCGCTGCCGCCTTACAATGGCGCCGCAACATTTACGGGATCGCTTTCTTCTTTTACACCCATCACGTCGAGCACGACGCTGCCACCTACATGCGGCCCCGGCGTCACCGGGACCTGCACCACGTTCGCTCCACAAGGAATCCAGCAGAATGCGAAGACTCCCACGATTCAGGAGTGGAATCTCTCGGTGGAGCAGCAACTGTCCCGCAACACTTCGCTGCGCGTGGCCTACGTCGGATCATTTGGCGTACATGAATTTCTGAGCATCGATTCCAACAGCATCCCGGCGCAGATCTGCGCTGCCACGACGTGCACCTCGGGTGGCGTAGCGACGTTAGCAAGCTTCAACAATATCGCTCCCACGGTACCGCAGGGAACGCTCTACATTCCGGGGCCTGGAGCAAAACGGCCGAACCAGTTTCTTTCCGGCGGATTTTTCTGGCTGACCGAGGGCAACAGTAGCTACAACGCCCTGCAAGCGGACGTCACGCACCGGTTCAGCGGCGGCTTGGAATTCCGCGGGAATTACACCTGGTCGAAAAATCTGGATATTAATTCGGGGCTGACCGGGGCGCAGTCGAACAATCAGGCGCAGATGGTGCTGAACAGGAATAATCTGCGGGCCGATTGGGGGCCGTCGGCGTTGAACGCCGCAAGCCAGGCCAGCCTTTCCGCGCTGTATGAAATTCCCCTGGGTCACGGCCAGCGCTGGATGAGCGACATCAACGGCATGGAAAGCAAATTCGTGAGCGGCTGGCAGGTCAATGCGATCGGGACGTTCCTGAGCGGATTTCCGTTCACGCCGCTGGCCGGATCGAACCGGTCGGGCGACGGCGACACGCGAAATCCGGACCGCGTCTCGATCAATTCCGCGTTCACCGGGGATGTGATCACCGGAAATCCGAATCAGTGGTTTAATCCTGCGGCCTTCCTGCTCCCCGCTCCCGGGACGTATGGAAATATCGGACGGGGAACGCTGCGCGGGCCTGGCCTGGCCGACGTGGACTTTTCCGTGTTTAAGAACACCGGGATCACAGAGAAAACCAACCTGCAATTCCGCGCCGAGTTCTTCAACCTGTTCAATCGCTCCAATTACGGACCGCCGAACACCACCGTGTTTTCGAGCACCTCGGTGAGCCCCTCGGCAGGCTTGATTACGACCACGGCCACGAACCCGCGGCAGATACAGCTTGGGTTGAAATTGATTTTTTAACGGAAAAGAAAAATCACACTTTTGTGGCGGGAAGAATCGCGGGAATCTCGTGCGTCGCGGGGATCAACTCCGGGATCTCGATCTGGATGCGGGTTCCCTCCCCTTCGCGGCTGGAAATATCCATTTTGAAATCGGCGCCGTAGAGCACGCGCAGGCGCTCGTGAACGTTGCTGATGCCGATGCCGTCCTCGAACACCTTGCCCATGCGTTCCTTGGGGATTCCCACACCGTTGTCCTCGATGGTGATCACCAGGCGGCCGTCCTGCGTGGCGGTGCTGATGGTGAGTTCGCCGACGCCTAGTTTTGCGGCCAGGCCGTGCTTCAGGGCGTTTTCGACAATGGGCTGCAGGAACATGCTGGGGACGAAGGCATCGAGGGTTTGCTCATCGATGTGCTTGTGAATCTGGAGATTGTCGTGGCCGAAGCGGGCGACCTCGATGTCGAGGTAATCGTCGATGAAGTCGAGCTCTTCCTGCAGCGGCACAAACGTCTCGTGCTTGCGCAACAGCCTGCGCAGAATGTTGCTCAGCTTGATGACCACTCCGCGCGCGGTGTCCGGATCGTAGCGGATCAGGGAAGAAACGGTGTTGAGCGTGTTAAATAAAAAGTGCGGATTGATTTGCGCGGTCAGCGCGTCCATGCGGGCCTTGAGCAGTAGTTGCTGGTGCTGTTCGAGATTCATTTCGATGCGCGTGTTGTTCCAGATTTTCATGGGAACCGCGACGGCCATGACAGTCGATAGCAGGACCAGTGGAATGCCCCAGCCTTTTCCCACGTCCAGGTAAAACAGCCATTGCGGCTTGGTGGCGTGGCCAAGGGCCTGCCGAGCCAATTCCAGCACGACCAGCGCTCCCAGCGGCAACATTTCCCAGCTGACTTTCTTGCGGCGGTAGAGCCGCATCAGCCAACGCGGCGTGCTCATGAATGTGAACGGGCCGAGCTTCCAAATTTCCTCCGTGTTGGGGACCGTGAGCCGGATCAGACCTCCCACCAGGCCGGCTGCTGCCGCCACGGGCATGGACAGCCATTCGTGGTGAAAAAATGCCGGCAGGCTGATGATCGATCCGCCCAGCGGCCCCACAACGCGCCCGCCCAACAGGCCGAGCAGGAACGAGCCTTCGAGCATGAGGTCGGCGGCGCGATAGGGGCGCCCCACAATTCTCAGAATCACGCCAAAGGCCAGCGGCGGTGTCACGAAAAGCAGAAGCTTCAGTTTTTGATCCGAGTCGCGGAGTTCGGTGAAGAGCACTTTGCGGAAGGTGGCCGAGCGCGCCAGCCAGGCGCAAATCGACGCCGCCGCGCCCACGTGCAGCAGCAGCGTGAGCAGCAAATCCCCGCCGTAGGTGAGGGTATTCATGAATGAAATCGCTTCGCGGCGGCCGCGTCACGGCTACGTTAGCCAATCGCCCGGCCGATGTAAAGCGCCGCTTGCGGCGTGCGCCTGCTATAATACGGGACCCTTTATGCCAGGCAAGACAGGACGAAAAATTCGCAAACAGGCCGGCAAGCCCGGCGGCCGCATCCGCATCGTGGCCCGCGCCAAGCTTCCCACGCGATTCGGGCCGTTTGAAATCCTGGGCCTCGAAGGGCGCACCCCCCAAGAAAGCGCGGTGGCGCTGGTGCACGGCCCGGTGCGCACCAAGACGCCGCTGGTGCGTATTCACTCACAGTGCCTGACAGGAGACGTGCTGGCATCGGAGCGCTGCGATTGCCGCGCGCAATTGGAATTGTCTTTGCGCCGGATCGCCGCGTCGCCCTCCGGCATTCTGCTCTATTTGCCGCAGGAAGGGCGCGGCATCGGACTGATGAACAAGCTGCGCGCCTATGAATTGCAGGACAAGGGCATGGACACGGTCGAGGCCAACGAGGAGCTTGGATTCGCGGCCGATTCGCGCGACTATGCATTTTCCGCGTCGGCCTTGAAGCTGCTGGGGGCGCGGAGCGTGCGGTTGCTGTCGAACAACCCCGATAAGGTGGCGCAGCTGGAAAAGGCCGGAATCCGAGTGCTCGAGCGCGTGCCGTGCCGGCCGCGCATTTCACAGATTTCGCGCGCTTACATGGAAACGAAGCGCACGAAGATGGGGCATTTGCTGGACGCCCTGTAATTTCAAAATCGAGTAAGAATTAAAAAGCTATTCCGGAGGGCCTTCATGACTCCCGCCATCGAACAATCCGTCACATTCAAAAGCACTCCCGCGGAACTCTACCAACTCTTCATGGATTCGGCGAAGCATACCGCCGCGACCGGCGCACCCGCCAAGATCAGCCGCAAGGTGGGAGGAAAATGGTCTGCGTTCGGAGGAATGATTCTAGGGAAGAATCTCGCCCTGGTACCGAACCGCATGATCGTGCAGTCCTGGCGCTCGTCGGCCTGGAAATCTGGCGACCCGGATTCAATTCTCGTCGTTCGGTTTGAGAAAACCAAGGACGGAGCCGCCGTTCATCTGGCCCATGTCGGCGTGCCGCCCTATGACCACAAGGGCGTGACCGAGGGTTGGAGGACATATTACTGGGAGATGTGGCACGAGTATTTTAAGTCGCGAAAACGGATGGCATAAATCCCATTGGTCGAGCAGTAGGGGCACGGCATGCCGTGCCTCGACTATTGAGAAATCCCTACCCTCCACCCACCATGTGAACGATCTCGAAGCGGTCGCCGGGCTCGACGGCTGCGGCGGGCCATTGGGAGCGCGGGAGAATTTCCAGGTTGCGCTCGATGGCCACGCGGTCGGCGGGCAAGCCAAGATGCGCCAGCAGACCCGCTACGCGCAATCCGGCGGGAACCTCGCGCGCGTCTCCATTCACCACGATGCGGATGGCTTCAGTCATTTGGTAACCGTGGCGGGAACCGGGCCGGAGGGCTTGGGTTTAAGACGGAACCTTAATTCGCCGTAGTGGGATCCATCGGCCGCCCGGATCACCAGGGATGCTCCGTCGCCGGCCATGGTTGGCATTGGAAATTTCAGAGTCACTTTGCCTGCCGCATCAGTCAGGGAAACCTGGCAATGGGTGCGCTGCTTTTCCCGTTCCACGAACGCCTCGACTTCCGCATCTTCCACAGGCTGGCTCGTTTTTCGGCGGCGCAATTCGATTTCGAGGGTTACGTTGCCGGAATCGAGCCAGGATTTCGGATTGGCCAGGCGGACGTCTAGGCCGTCACTGGTCTCCTCTTCGGGCAGCGCGGGAGGCGCATTTTCCTTGCCGCGCAGCTTCAGGGATCCCGCTTCCAGTTGAGCAATCACTTCATGATGCTGGTGCGATAGCCGCTCGTGCAACTGCTGCGCCAGGTCCAGGCCTTGCTTGGCGGCAGCGGCCGCAAAATCCGCGTAGCTCGTGCTCTGTTTGTAAACCACGCGGCCGGCTTCGTAAACGACCGTATCGAGAAAGGGATGCGAAGGGCCGCGGTCCTCGGTCTGGACATGGTAAAGGGCCTCGGCAACGCGCACATTCGAGTTAAAACCAAAGTTCATGCGATGGACCGCCTTCCGGGTTGGGATAGGATGACGAACCCGTCTCTAAATCTAAACAGGCGGGCTCCAAGTAGAACCCACACCCATTCATCTGAATAAGCACAATTGCCGATCTATTTTTCGAGCGCATTTGACCGCTTGGCGCTTCATCGTTATTATAGCTTGTGCTTCGATGATGGGAAACGATCTACAAGGTTACGCGCCGCTACTTTTACACCTCGTCCTGGCCATGGCGCTTTCGGGCGTGCTCCTGCTGCTTAGTTCCCTGGTGGGCTGGAGAAGGCCGTCCAAGGTCAAAAACCAGGCCTATGAATGCGGCATGACGCCCACGGGCGACGCGCGCGAACCGTTTTCCGTAAAATTTTATCTGGTAGCGATGGTATTCATTTTATTCGATGTGGAAGCCATCTTCCTGTACCCCTGGGCCTATATTTTTCGCCAACTGCGGTGGTTCGGGTTCGTGGAAATGCTCCTCTATATCGGGATTCTGCTGGTGGGGTATTTCTATCTTTGGAAGAAAGGGGCGTTGGACTGGAACCGTCCAGCCATACGCCGGGACCGCGCTTCGTGACGGAAACACCTGACCTAGAGCAAGATCCGGCCGTCGCTAAAATTCGCGCCTGGCGACCCGATGCCGTTGCCGGGCTGATCGAATTCCGCGGGGAGCTGACCGTGCTCGTGCCTCGCGAACATTTGCGGCCACTGGCCGAGTTCCTTTGCGGCGATAAGGAACTCGCGTTCACTTACCTTTCCGACGTGACCGGCGTGGACCGGTTTCCGATCGAGCCCCGCTTCGAGCTGAATTATCATTTGCTGTCGATCTCCCGCAGGAATTCGCTGCGCCTGCGCGTCAGCCTGCCGGGGGACGATCCCAGGATCGAGACCGTCGTGCCGGTATGGCCGACGGCCAATTGGCACGAGCGCGAGATTTTCGATTTGTTCGGCGTGCGTTTCGATGGCCACCCCAACCTGCGGCGCATGCTGTTGCCCGAGGATTGGGAAGGCTATCCCCTTCGCAAGGATTATCCGACGGAGGGTCCACGCTAAGCGGCGATCTGTACCCAGCCTACAAACGCCATGACCACCGTACAAACAGCTACCGGCCCTGAAAAAACCATGGTCCTGAACATGGGGCCGCAGCATCCGTCGACGCACGGCGTGTTGCGCGTCTTGCTGGAACTGGACGGCGAAAACGTCGTCAAAGCGGACGTGGACATCGGCTATCTGCATACCGGAATCGAAAAAACCGCCGAGGCGCTGACTTACTCGCAGGCCATCACGATTACCGACCGGATGGATTATCTGGCACCGCTTTCCAATAATCTGGCGTATTGCCTGGCGGTGGAAAAGCTGCTGGGACTGGAAATTCCCAAGCGCGCGCAATATATCCGCGTGCTGCTCACCGAACTCACTCGTATCGGCTCGCACCTGGTGTGGCTGGGCACGCACGCCATCGACCTGGGCGCGATGTCCGTGTTCCTGTACTGCTTCCGCGAGCGCGAAGAACTGCTCAAGATTTTCGAGATGGTCAGCGGGCAGCGCATGATGACCAGCTATTTCCGCATCGGCGGACTGGCCCTGGAGCCTCCCGCGGGGTGGACCGAGCGCGTCGAGAATGTGGTGCGGACCTTCCCTTCCCGCTTCGACGAATACGAAGATTTGCTGACGAAAAACCGCATCTGGCTGGCGCGAACGCAGGGCGTGGGCATGCTCAGCGCGCAGGACGCCATCGCCTTCGGCGTTTCCGGACCGTCGCTGCGCGGCTCGGGCGTCGATTACGATGTCCGCAAATATTTTCCCTATTCCAGCTATGACGAATTCGATTTTCAGGTGCCCGTGCGCAGCGAAGGAGATTGCTACGCGCGGTACATGTGCCGCGTGGCGGAAATGCGCGAGAGCATCAAGATTGTGAAGCAGGCGCTGGAGAAGATTCCTACCGAAGGACCCATCAAGGCCGATGCGCCCGGGATCGTCGCGCCGCAGCGGGAAAAAATGAAGACGGAGATGGAAGCGCTGATCTACCACTTCAAGATTTATACCGAAGGGTTTGCGCCGCCCGCGGGCGAAGTCTACCAGCGCGTGGAATCGCCGCGCGGGGAGCTGGGCTGCTTTGTGGCCAGCGACGGTTCGCCCAAGCCCTATCGCATGAGGATGCGCACCCCGTCGTTCGTTAATCTGCAGGCGCTGCAAAAAATGGTCGAAGGCCATTTGATCGCCGACGTGATTGCCTCCATCGGCACTCTGGACATTGTGCTCGGGGAGATCGACCGCTGATGAATCTGCCGCCGCAGCTGGAAACCAAGTTTCAAACACTCGAGACACGCTATCCGGTGAAGCGTTCGGCGCTGATTCCCATGCTGCTGTACGCGCAGGACCAGTTCGGCTATGTCAGCGACGACATGATCGAGGAAATCGCGCGCCGCCTGGATCTGAACGCGCTGCAGGTCACCGAAACGATGGCGTACTACTCAATGCTGCGCCGCCAGCGCGCGGGGAAATTTCACGTGCAGGTCTGCACGAACGTCTCCTGCATGTTGCGGGGCGGAAATAAAATTTACGATTTCGTCCAGAAAAAACTCGAGATTGGGCACAAGCAGACCACCGAGGACGGCGTGTTTTCCCTGGAAGAGGTCGAGTGCATCGGCGCCTGCACGGGCGCGCCGGCCATGCAGGTGAACTACGATTTCTACGAAAATCTGACCATCGAGCGCACCACGCAGATTTTTGAAGCCCTGGAAGTCGGGCGCAAGCCGGAAACCTCCACGCCGATTTCGGGCTCGGTGAAGCCCCGGCATCCGGCTGAAGTGCCTGTGATCAGCCGCCTGTTTGGCGTGAAGGACTCGCACAAACTGGAAGTGTACGTCGCGAACGACGGCTACAAGGGCATGGAGCGCGCGCTGAAGGAATTGACGCCGGAACAAGTAGTTGACGAAGTGAAAAAATCGAACCTGCGCGGGCGCGGCGGCGCGGGCTTTCCCACCGGAATGAAGTGGAGTTTCGTGCCCAAGGATTCGCCCAAGCCGAAATACGTTTTGTGCAACGCCGATGAGAGCGAGCCGGGCACGTGCAAGGACCGCCCACTGATGGAAATGATGCCCCACCAGCTGATCGAAGGCATCGTGATTGCCGGACGCGCGGTGGGCTCGCACCAGGGATACATTTATATTCGCGGGGAGTATCGCTACGTCCTGGACATCATGGACGGCGCGATCGCGGAGGCCTACAAGGCCGGCTACCTGGGAAAAAATATTCTCGGCAGCGGGTACGATTTCGATCTGGTCACGCACACCGGCGCGGGCGCCTACGAGTGCGGCGAGGAATCGGCGTTGATGGAGTCGCTCGAAGGCAAGCGCGGCTATCCACGCATCCGGCCGCCGTTCCCGGCCGTCGTCGGGCTGTATGGTTCGCCGACGGTCATCAACAACGTCGAGACGCTTTCCTCGGCTCCAGAAATTCTGCGGCGCGGCGGAGAATGGTATGCGGGCTTGGGTACTCCGAAAAACGGCGGGACGCGCATGTTCTGCATTTCCGGGCACGTCAACAAGCCGGGCATTTACGAATTGCCGATGGGATTTCCGCTGCGCCGGATGATTGAAGACGTCGCCGGCGGCATGCTCAACGGAAAAAAACTCAAGGCCGTCATCCCCGGCGGAAGTTCCTGCCCGCTGCTGACCGCGGACGAAATCGACATCAACATGGATTACGATTCGGTGGCCAAGGCGGGCTCGATGCTCGGCTCGGGTGGCCTGGTGGTGATCGACGAGGACACCTGCATGGTGGACCTGGCGCGGCGCATCATGCATTTTTACGCGCATGAATCCTGCGGGTGGTGCATTCCCTGCCGCGAAGGCACGGGCTGGCTGCGCAAGATGCTCGACCGTTTCCACTCCGGGGCCGGGCGCGCGGAAGATATCCCCATGGTGGGCGAACTCGCCAAGAACATGCTCGGAAAAACATTTTGCCCGCTGGGCGACGCGGCGGCGATGCCGACCATCAGCATCGTCAAGAAATGGCGCCATGAATTTGAAGAGCACCTTTCGGGCAAGTGTCCCTACAAACCGGCCGATGTATTCGCAGCGGTCCGCTAAGGAACCGGGAACCAAATGGCAGACTCGAAAGACATCACGCTGAAGATCGACGACCGCGACGTTACCGTCCCGCCGGGAACGCTGGTGATCGAGGCGGCGCGGCGCATGGGGATCGAAGTTCCGTCGTTCTGCTACTTCCCCGGGCTGTCGCTGCAGGCGGCCTGCCGCATGTGCCTGGTGGAAGTCGAAAAAGCGCCGAAGCTGCAGACTGCGTGCACGCTGGTGGCGATGCCCGGCATGATCGTGCGCACGAACACGCAGCAGGTGCACGACGCGCGCAAGGGCATGCTCGAATTCCTGCTCGCGAACCATCCGCTGGATTGCCCGGTGTGCGACAAGGGCGGCGAATGCGAATTGCAGGACATGGTTTTCACATACGGCGCCGATAAGAGCCGCTTCGCCGAGGAAAAGCGCCACCAGCCGGAACAGAAATGGTCGGAAGCGGTCTACTACGACGCTCCGCGGTGCATTCTGTGCTTCCGCTGCGTGCGCGTGTGCGACGAGGGCATGGACGTCAAGGCGCTGGGCGTCGGACAGCGCGGCTCGCTTTCGACAATTATCCCGAATGGCGAAAATCATCTGGACTGCGAAGAGTGCGGCATGTGCATCGACATCTGCCCGGTCGGCGCGCTCACCAGCGGCACGTATCGCTACAAGACGCGGCCGTGGGAAATGACATACGTCTCCACCGTGTGCACGCACTGTTCCAACGGCTGCAAGACCACGCTGAGCGTGCGCAACAATGAAATTCTGCGCGCAAACAATCGCGATCTTTCCGGCTTCAACAAGGATTTTCTGTGCGTGAAGGGCCGCTTCGGATTCGATTTCACCAAGCATGCCGAGCGCGTGAAGCTGCCTCTGGTGCGCCGCGATGGCAAGCTGGTGCCCTCGAGTTGGGAGGACGCCCTCGCGGAAGTTTCGCGGCGGCTCGCGGAAATTCATAAGGCCTCGGGGCCGGATGCGATCGGGTTCATCGGCTCGAATCGCACCACCAATGAAGACAATTACCTGCTCGGGCGCATCGCGCGCGCGTCCATCGGCACGAACAACATCGATCATCACCGCACTGCCGATTACGCCAGCCTGATCGCGGCGCTGGGCCCGCAAGCAGCTGCCGCAAGCGCCACCATGACGCAGCTCTACGAGGCGGACGCGGTGCTGCTGATCGGCGACGATCCCACCGAGCAAAGCCCGTTGGTCGCCTGGCAGATTCGTTCGGCCGTTCGGCATCGCGGCGCGCGGCTGTACGTGATCAATTCCAAGTCGATCAAGCTGCTGCGGAAGGCGAGGGGATTTGCGGAAGTTCCAGCGGGCGGCGAAGGATCGGCGGTGCGCTGGCTTGCGGGCGGCGACACGCACATGGACGCGGGCGTTGCCGAACGCCTCAGCGCGCTCAAGGCCGCGCTGGAAAAGGAATCGAACGTCGTCATCGTCTTTGGCGCGGAACTGACAGGCTCGGCGGTACAGAACCTGGTGAAATTCGGCTCTTCCCTGCCCGGCCAGACGCGCTATATCGCGCTCGGGGATTACGCCAATTCGCGCGGCGCTTCCGATATGGGGCTGCTTCCTGGCATGCTTCCCGGCTACGCCGGCGTTGGCGATGCGAGCGCGCGCGATAAATTCGGAAAACTCTGGGGCGCGAAACTGCCGGAAAAGCCCGGGCTGGACGCTCGCGGAATGCTGGCGTCCGCGGCAAATGGAAAACTGAAGGCGCTCTACGTGGTTGGCGCGAATCCGGTGAAAACGTTCGGCGTGTCCGCAAAGGACCGCCTCGGCAAACTCGATCTGCTCATCGTTCAGGACTTGTTCCTGACCGAGACCGCGCAACTGGCGGACATTGTCCTGCCCGCCGCCGCGGCCTATGAGAAAAACGGAACCATGACGAATACCGCCGGCGAAGTGCAACTGGTGCGCAAGGGCGGCGACGTGATGGGCACGCGTTCCGACTTCGATATCCTGCGCATTCTTTCGCATCAATTGGCCAAGCAAGGGCTGGGACCCGCGATCACGTTGCGCACGCCTGACGCCGCGTTCGACGAAATTCGCCAGTCGGTCGCGGGGTACGGCGTTTCGATGCCCACGCTGCTGCTGGGCGAAGCGGAGCGAACTTCTCCGGTCTCGACAGCCAATGGCAATGCGAAATTTGATGTCCCGGCCGGAGCGATTTTCTCCTCGCACGATACGCTGTTTACAAGCGGCAGCCTGGGACGCTACTGCTCCACCATTCTTTCTCTTCCGGAAGCGGCGGAAGAGGTGGAAGTGGAGGCGCAGCCGTGAACGAGTTTGCCGCCCAGCATCCGATCCTGGTGGTCGCGCTGCCGAAAATCGTCGTGCTGCTGTTCGTTCTGCTTACCGCTCTGGCCTACCTGACTTGGTTTGAGCGCAAAGTGGTGGCGCACATACAGGCGCGATGGGGGCCGTACCGCGTGGGTCCACACGGGCTTCTGCAGCCGCTGGCCGACGGCGTGAAATTTCTGTTCAAGGAAGATGTGACGCCCGCGGGCGCCGATAAATTCGCTTATTTTCTCGCGCCGTTTCTGGCGCTGTCGCTGGCGATTACGTCGATCGCCGTGATTCCCTTCGGGCCGAAGGAATTTTCGGTATTCGGCCAGTCGACGCCTCTTTCCATTACGAACCTGAATATCGGGTTGCTGGTGCTGTTCGCGATTACGTCGATGGGCGTGTATGGGGTCGTGCTGGCCGGATGGGCTTCCAACAGCAAGTACCCGCTGCTGGGCGGGCTGCGCAGCTCGGCGCAGATGGTCAGCTACGAACTGGCGCTGACCATGTCCGTGGTGGGCGTGATCCTGATGGCCGGTACGTTCAACTTGAGCGAAATCGTCAACGCGCAGCAGGGTTTTCATTGGGGATTCGTGCCTCGCTGGAACCTGATCGGCTCTCCAATGCCGCAAGTGCTCGGGTTTTTTTTGTTTTTTACTTCGGCGATCGCGGAAACCAATCGAGCGCCATTCGATCTGGCCGAAGCGGAATCCGAACTGGTGGCTGGATTTCACACCGAGTACGCCAGCTTCAAGTTCGCCATGTTTTTCATGGCCGAGTACGCGAGCATGATCACGGTATCGTGCCTCGCTACGATTTTGTTTTTCGGCGGATGGCTGTCGCCGTTTCCGCAGACCCCGATCTGGGCGTGGACGCACTATATCCCCGCGGCGGTCTTCGCGGCGGCGGGCCTGGCGTTGATCGTGCACGGCGTCCGCTACATTACGATGTTTGGGCGCGTCGTATTGCCGGCTATGGGAGTCGCACTGTGCGGCCTGGGAGTGCTGTGCGGCCAGCCCGGTGTCCTCGATTTCGTGCAGGGGCCGTTCTGGTTCCTGCTGAAGATTACGATTTTTCTTTTTATTTACGTGTGGGTGCGCGGCACGCTTCCGCGCTTCCGGTACGACCAGTTGATGGGCTTCGGGTGGAAGTTGCTGTTGCCTCTGGCCATCTTCAACGTGGTCATCACCAGTCTGGCGATCGTGTGGACGCAGCGATGAGATTCATGACCCGAGGAACAAGACCATGACGCCGCAGATCGCGATGTTCCTGGTGCTGGCGGCGGTGGCCGTGGCAGGGGCGGTGAGCTTGATCCTGCAGCGGCACCCGATTCACAGCGCGCTGTCGCTGATCACGGTGATGGTCGCGCTGGCGGGGCTCTACCTGCTGCAGGGCGCCGAATTCGTCGCGGCCGTGCAGATCATCGTGTACGGCGGCGCGATCATGGTGCTGTTCGTGTTCGTGATCATGCTGCTGAACGCCGGGGAAGAAGAGCGCACGAACATGAGCCGCATGGCGCGATACGTGGGCGTGCCGCTCGGCGTGGTTTTTATGATCGAGATCGCCTACTGGATCGGGAGCGCGACGCTGCACCTGAACGCGCCGGCTTCGGGCGTGGTTTCGACGCGGGACCTGTCCAATCTGCTGTTTCGCGAATATGTGTTTCCGTTTGAGCTGACGTCGTTCCTGATTTTGATTGCCTTGCTCGGCGCGCTGGTCCTGGCGCGGCGGGAAGAATCCGAATAGGACGGGGGAGAATTGGTTCCGACTTCCTACTTTCTGGTGCTGAGCGCTGTCCTGTTCGGACTTGGCGTGATTGCGTTTGTGTTCAAGCGCAACATCCTGACGATTTTCATGTCCATTGAGCTGATGCTGAACGCCGTCAATTTGGCGTTTGTGTCCTTCAGCCGCGCACTGGGACAGCTGCAGGGGCAGGTGTTCGTTTTCTTCGTCATCGTGGTGGCCGCCGCGGAAGCCGCGGTGGGTCTGGCCATTGTCATACTGATTCATCGGAACCGGGGAACGCTCAACGTGGAACGCGTGGATACGCTCAAAGATTGATGCCAGCCCTTACTTATTTGTGGATCATTCCGCTGCTGCCGCTTCTGGGCGCGGCGGCCAACGGCCTGTTTGGCGCGCGGTGGCCGAAAAGCGTCGTGACCGGCGTGGCGCTTTCCTCCACGACGCTCGCGTTTTTGGCCGCGCTCGAGGTAGTGCGCGAATTCCTTGCGCTTTCCCCGGATCAAGTTCCCTGGACCCACTCTTATTTCACGTGGATTTCCGCGGGCGGCTTCCGCGCCGATTTCGCGCTGCAGGTGGACCAGCTCACCGTGGTCATGCTGCTGGTTGTCACCGGCGTGGGCTGGCTGATTCACATTTATTCGTCGGGATACATGCACGACGATCCCGGCTATCGCCGGTTTTTCTCCTATCTCAATCTGTTCATGTTTTTCATGCTCATCCTGATTCTGGCGGCGAACTATTTGGTCATGTTCGTCGGCTGGGAAGGCGTGGGCTTGTGCAGCTACCTGCTGATCGGATTCTTTTTCCTGAAACAATCCGCGACCAACGCGGGCAATAAGGCGTTCTGGGTGAATCGCATCGGCGATTTTGGATTCATCCTGGGCGTGCTGCTGATTTTCCGCACGTTCCACACGCTGGATTTCGCAGGCGTGCTGCCACAGGCCGCAAGAATGGCCGCTGATCCTGCCGGGCAAATCGGGACGCTCACGGCGATTGCGCTTCTGCTGTTCGTGGGCGCGGCTGGAAAATCGGCGCAGCTTCCCCTCTATGTGTGGCTGCCGGACGCGATGGAAGGCCCGACGCCGGTCAGCGCGCTGATCCACGCCGCGACCATGGTTACGGCGGGCGTCTACATGGTGGCGCGATCGCACGCGATCTTCCTGAATGCGCCGGTGGCGATGCAGGTGGTCGCGACCGTGGGGTGCCTCACGGCGCTGTTCGCGGCGACCATCGGCATGGTGCAGACCGACATCAAGAAAGTGCTGGCCTACTCGACCGTCTCGCAGCTCGGCTACATGTTTCTGGCCTGCGGCGTGGGCGCGTTCGGCGCGGGTGTGTTCCACCTGATGACGCACGCGTTCTTCAAGGGCCTGCTCTTCCTTGCGGCGGGCAGCGTGATTCACGCCATGGGCGGCGAGCAGGATATGCGCAAGATGGGCGGCTTGCGCAAGAAAATTCCGGTTACGTTCTGGGCCATGTTCATGGCCACGATGGCGATTGCCGGGGCGCCGGGTTTTTCGGGATATTTCAGCAAGGACGAAATTCTGGAAGCGGCGCAGCATGCGAGCCCCGTGCTTTGGGGACTGGGAGTGCTGACCGCGGGGATTACTTCGTTTTACATGTTCCGGCTAATGTTCCTCACGTTCTTCGGGAAAGAGCGCTATGACGAGCATCACGTACACGTGCACGAATCGCCAAAGAACATGCTCGCGCCTCTGGTGGTTCTCGCGATTCTCTCCGTGTGCGGAGGGTGGATGGCTGCGCCGCAACTCTGGGGCGGCGTGAATCATTTCCAGCATTTCCTTGCGCCCGTACTGGCAACCGCTTCCGAGCCTACCGCCGCGGCGGCCGCGGAAACCGCGCCCGGCGGCGCGGACATCCTTCAGGCGATTTTCGGCCCGCCAGTGATCGCGGGGCTGCTCGGATTTTTCCTGGCGTGGTGGATGTACATCAAGAGCCCGGAGACGCCGAAGAAGTGGGCGGCTTCACTCTCGGCGCCTTACAAGTTGCTGAGCGGAAAATATTTTATCGATGAACTATACGCAGCGGCAGTCGTGCGCCCCCTGGTCTGGGCTTCCGAGAAAATCCTGTGGCACGTGGTCGATGAAGGCGCGATCGACGGCGCGGTGAACGGCGTCGCCACGGTGTCGCGCGAGTCGGGAGACCGGTTGCGCCGGGCCACTTCCGGAAACGTGCGCAGCTACGCCACATGGATCGTTGTGGGAGCGCTGGTATTCACTTCCCTGCTGCTCTGGATGGTGAACTGACGTGCAGCAACCCTATTTGCTAACGATCCTTACGTTCCTGCCCGTCGCCGGGACCCTCGCGCTTCTCTTGCTGCGCGACGACGACCATGTGTGGATCCGGCGCCTGGCCATGGCCACGGCGGTTGCGGAATTCGCCATTTCGCTGCTGCTGTTCCGGGGATTCAATTCGCAGGCCGCCGGATACCAGTGGGAGGAGTTTCACAACTGGATTCCGCAGCCCCCCATTCATTATCACTTCGGCGTCGACGGCCTTAGCCTCTTCCTCATCGTGCTGACCACGCTGCTGACGCCGGTGTCGATTCTGGCGTCGTGGAAATCCATCAACGAGCGCGTCAAGGGATTTTTCATCTGCCTGCTGGTGCTGGAAACGGGCGTGATCGGTGTGTTCGTCTCGCTGGACATGTTTCTGTTCTTCCTGTTCTGGGAAGTGATGCTGATCCCGATGTATTTCCTGATTGGCATCTGGGGCCACGAACGGCGCATTTATGCGGCGCTAAAGTTCGTGCTGTACACGATGTTTGGATCGATCCTGATGCTCGTGGCGATGCTGTGGCTCTACAGGCTCGCGGCCGCCGCCGGAACTCCGACCTTCGACATTCCGCAAATTCAGTCCATGCTTTCCAGCGGCACGATTACGCTGCCCGCGCTCACGGAAATGCTGCTGTTCGGCGCGTTTTTCCTGGCGTTTGCGATCAAGGTGCCCTTGTTCCCGCTGCACACCTGGCTGCCGGACGCGCACACCGAGGCGCCGACAGCCGGTTCCGTGATGCTTGCGGGGGTTCTGCTTAAGATGGGCACCTACGGCATGCTGCGCTTCTGCCTGCCGCTGTTCCCGGAGGCCGCGCGGCGTTTCGCTCCGGCGATTGCCGTGCTTGCGATCATCGGGATTATTTACGGCGCGCTGGTCGCCATGGTGCAGGTGGACCTGAAGCGCCTGGTGGCGTACTCCTCAGTCAGCCATTTGGGATTTGTCGTGCTCGGAATATTCGCGTTTCATGCAATTTCGATTCAGGGCGCGGTCTACCAGATGCTCGCCCACGGAATTTCCACAGGCGCGCTCTTCCTGGGCGTGGGCATGCTGTACGACCGCCGGCACACGCACCTGATCAAGGAATTCGGAGGTCTGGCGACGCCGATGCCGGTGCTCGCTGCGCTCTACCTGTTCTCGTGCTTTGCCTCTGCGGGGCTGCCGATGCTGAATGGTTTCGTGGGCGAGTTCCTGATTCTTGCGGGAACGTTTCAGAGGCACGCGGCGTGGGCTTCGTGGGCCGCGCTGGGCGTGATTTTCTCGGCCGTGTATCTGCTGTGGTCTTACCAGCGCGTCTTTTTCGGCGTGGTCACGAAAGACAAGAACGCGGCGCTGCCGGACGCCGACCTGCGCGAGCGCGGGATTCTGTTCCTGATGGCCGCCGTTATTCTGTGGATGGGCATTGGGTCGCCGTTTTTCACGCGGCGGATCGAAGCCTCGGCTCAGAACGTGCTGCAACTGATGCAGCGCCCGCAGGCGGCTTACGATGCCGGCATGATTGGCGGCAGACCGGAAATGAACACCATGAACTTGAATCGCTCCGCCATCCCGGCAACCGCCGCGAACATCCCGGCGTCCGGTACCGCGGCGGAAACGGTGAACTCGAAATAAATGTTTCCACCACTTCAAGATTTATACCGGATCGCTCCGGAACTCGTGCTCTGCGGGTTCGGCATGCTGGTCATGTTCCTCGCCCCGATTGTGCCCAAGGCGCGGCATGGCGCGCTGGCGTTTATTTCCCTGCTCGGCGCGGCCCTGGCGCTGGGGGCTACTCGATTTATGGCCCTGAATCCCGGCGCCGCGTATTCGGGGCTGGTCCGCGCGGACGCATTCAGCCTGTTCGTCCACCTGATCGTGATCGGCGTGGCGTTTCTGGCGATTCTTGGCTCGGTCGATTACCTGAAGCGCGAGGATCTGGACGGCGGAGAATTTTGCGCCTTGATCTTATTCGCCACCGCCGGGATGGGCGTGATGGCCGGGGCCCATGAACTGCTCACCGCATTCGTTGGGCTGGAAATGAGCTCGATCGCTTCCTACGTTCTGGCCACTTACCGGCGCGATGAGCCGCGCGCGAACGAAGCGGCCATGAAGTATTTTCTGCTGGGCTCGTTTGCCACGGCATTTTTCCTGTACGGCATCGCGCTCTCGTTCGGCGCTACAGGGTCGACGCACCTCGATCTGATGACGCCGCTGGCCAATGACTCCTCGCACACACTTCTAAAGACCGGGCTGGGACTCATATTCATCGGCTTGGCGTTCAAGGTGGCCGCAGCCCCGTTCCAGATGTGGACGCCGGATGTGTACGAGGGCGCGCCCGCGCCGGTCACGGCGATGCTCTCCACCGGCCCTAAGGCCGCCGCCTTTGCCTTGGCGCTGCGCATTCTGGCGAGCATCGATGCCGCCGCCCCGGTATGGTTCTGGGCGTTGTGGGTGGCCGCCGCGCTCAGCATGTTTGCCGGCAACCTATCAGCGGTGGTGCAGACCAGCCTGAAGCGCATGCTGGCGTACAGCTCGATCGCGCACGCGGGATACATTCTGGTCGCGCTGGCCGCCGCGGCCGCCAGCGACCGCATG
Source organism: Terriglobia bacterium (assembly GCA_020073485.1). Taxonomy (GTDB): domain Bacteria; phylum Acidobacteriota; class Terriglobia; order Acidiferrales; family UBA7541; genus Palsa-360. The sequence continues at coordinate 141,864 of JAIQFB010000010.1, forward strand.
GAATTGGGAATTGCGGCGGCGCTGTTTTACCTCGTGAGCTACGCGCTGGTGAAGCTGGGGGCGTTCCTGATCGTCGCGCACCTTGGCGGGGCGGGTGAGCGCCACGTGGACATCGAGGATTTCGCGGGCCTGGGGCGCCGCCAGCCCGCGATGGCCGCGTGTTTGTCCATTTTCCTGCTCTCGCTGCTGGGATTGCCGGTGACGGCGGGATTTCTCGGGAAATTTTACATCTTCAACGCGGCTCTGCAATCCAACCAGCCCAGCCTGCTCTGGCTGGCCATCCTGCTGGGCCTCAATAGCGTGATCGGCGCCTATTATTATTTGCGCGTGATCGTGGCCATGTACATGCGCGAGCCCGAGCGCGAGATTGCGGCGGAACCCGCGCCATGGACTCTTTCCATCGTGTTGTGGATCGCGGCTGCGGGCACAATTTATGCAGGATTACTCCCCGCTCGGATTATCGGCTACGCCACCAAAGCCGCGATGAATATTCGATAGGTCGCGGATAAGAAACCTCTGGTGGCACACGCTTCAGCCTGTGGGCCTTTTGACTCCACCCCTCGAAAAATCGCACAGGCTGAAGCCTGTGCCACCACAAAAAAAACGGCACGCCCCCGAAACTTCGAGAGCGTGCCGCCGGAAGCAAAATCGAAATCGCTTACTTGACCTTGGCGAAGATGATGGCAAACGTGTACAGCGCCATCGACTCGATCAGCACGAGCGCGAGCAGCAGCGCGAAGCGGATCGGAGCGGCGGCTCCGGGATTGCGCGCCAGTCCTTCGCAAGCCGAAGAGGTCGCGCGGGCCTGAGCGATGCCGCAAGCCGCCGAAGCGATGGCCATGGCAAAGCCGGAAGTGATGGCCACCCAGTTGGTCGGCTCGGCAGCGCCGCCTGCGCCGGTCTGGGCGAACGCCGCCGGGGCGACAAAAGCCACCGCCAGCAGGGCGAACAGGATCATCGAATACTTCTTCATCGTGTTTCTCCTTCGTTAGGAATTAGCCGCTCGGAGGTGGTTCCCGGACATCCTCGTGCAGCCGGGCTCACGCGAGACAGCGGATCATGCCCTTATAAAATGAGGCCGAATCTAGTGCTCTTCCGCGACCGCTCCGCCGACGTAAATAATCGGCAGCAGCGTGAACACGAACGCTTGTATGAATCCGACGAAAATATGGAGCAGAATAAAAACGCATGGAGCAAGAAGCGGAAACGGCGCCAGCACGTAGCCCAAGGCGTTCAGCTTGCTTACGAATAAGAACAGGGAGAGCGTCAGCCCGAGGAACGTGACGTAAAGAAGTTCGCTGACGAGCATGTTTACCCAAAGACGAACAGTGAGAGAGAGCAGGCGCGCGAGATGGCTGAAAATCTCCACCACAAACATAATCGGCGACATCACCAGAACCGGGCCCAGGAACGTCTTGCCGTATCCCAACGGGCCGTGATGCACCAGGCCGCTCCAGTTGTAATAGAGAAATACGACGATCGCGCATCCCAGCGGCACGGAATTTTCCGCCGTGGGAGAAGAGAAACCGGGGACCAGGCTGATCAGGTTGCTCATCAGGACGAAGATTCCGATGCTGCCGATCATGGGCAGATACTTCTCAGCGCCGTGACCGGCGGTGTCTTCCAGCAGGTCGCGAGCACCCACGCCCATGGAATTGGTCAGCAGCGCTTCCATGCACTGCTGCGTACCGCCGGGATTTTCCACCGACAGGCGGCCCTTGAGCCAAGTGAAAAATACGATGGCGATCAGGAAAACAACCAGCTCCATGGCGATGTGGTTGGGAATGGGATACTCGGAATTCTCGACGTGAATGTGCAGCGCGGCGAGCAAAGCCAGTGCGGGCTTGCCCAGCAGCGCGTTGACCAGTTTGGTCACACCCAAAATTTGCTCTTCCATTTATCCTGTTGACCCCGGGATTGAGCCTCTAGAGGATCGGCTCTAAACGTGTGTTTCGGTTCCCCGCTTGCCGCGGAGCAACTCAAAAATCACTTCCAGCATGACGGCGCCAACCAGCACAAACAACCCTCCAAGGACCGACGCCGCCGGTAAAATCGATCGCGAAAGGATAACATAGACCACCAGCAGCAGCAATGCGAAGCGGCCGAAGAACTTGAGATAGACGCTCATCGGCACGCGGGCGCGGTCCGTGCCGGCTTGCGCGGTCGAGATGTCCACTAGCGCTCCTACGCCCTGCTTCAGCCACCGGAAATTAATCCACGCCAGCAATGCGCCGAGGGCCACTCCCGCCCCCGCGCGCCATTCCCAGCGGGCCCCCGCAAACACGGCCGCTGCAAAACCCAGCGCAAGCATGAGCCATTCAATGCGCCGCTCGGCCGCCCTGTAAGATGAATCAGGCTGCGCCATCGTCCTTGGTATCCTTCGAGAGCCGGCGTACTAATTGAATCATTCCTGCCGCAAACCCTACCAAACCCAATACCAGCGTGAAGACAGGCGAAGTGTGAAACCGCGCATCGAGGTAATAGCCGAGACCTCCGCCGATCGCGATACAGGCCACCAGCGTGAACGGAAGATCCATGACGTCGGAAATCTGGCGCGCCACGGTTGCGGGCCGTTTGCGCGGCGCTGGCGGGGGAGGCGAGCTGGGTTCTTCAGTGGCCACTGAACGTCGTGGGGAAGAACAACGAATACGTCGCCAGCTTCACGAACGGCTCGGGAAAAATCCCGGCGGCGACGGTGACAAAGCACAGCGCAGCGAAGGCGACCCGCTGCCCGACGGTGATGATCGGCGACGGCGCGTTGCCCGGTTCGTAGAGGTACGCGTGCGCGACGATGCGGAAATAATAGTACAGCGCCGGGACGATGTAGAGGGCGCCGAACAGCGCCAGGCGCGTGTGCCCGGTTTCAATCAGCGCCTGCAGGATGAAATATTTCCCGATGAAGCCTGCCAGCGGCGGAATCCCGGCGAGCGACAGCATGAAGATCAGCAGCACCACCGCGGAAAGCGGGCTGCGGCGGTACAATCCGTTCAGGTCGTCCAGTTCGTCGCCGATAATTCCCTGCCGCTGCAGCACGATGAGCACGGCGAACGCGCCGATGGTCATGAATCCGTACACGAACAGGTAGAACGCCACGCCCTTCATTCCGGTCATGAACCCGAGCGTGCTGGACGCGGCCGCAACGATTCCGAGCAGGATATAGCCGACGTGGGAGATGGAGGAATAGGCCAGCATGCGCTTCACGTTGGTTTGCGTGATCGCGGCAAAATTTCCGATGGTAAGAGAAGCGATGGCCACTCCGGCCACAAGCATGGCCCAATCCAGGCGTATCGGCCAGAACACCGTGAGCAGCAGGCGCAGCAGCAGCGCGAAGCTCGCGGTCTTGGACGCCACGCTGATGTAAGCGGTGATCGGCGTGGGAGCGCCCTCGTACACGTCCGGCGCCCATTGGTGGAACGGCACGGCCGCGACCTTGAAAAACAGACCGGAGATGACCGTCACCAACGCCAGAATCACCAGCAGGTCGCCATGGCCGCGGGCCTCAACCGCCAACTGGATGACGTCCAGATTCGTTCTGGGGGGCAAGGGGCCGTCCACCGAACTCAGGTTAGCCGTCGCCCCGATCCCGTATAGAATCGAGAATCCGTAAGCCAAAATCGCCGAGCTGAATGCGCCGAGCAGAAGATATTTCACCGCGCCTTCGTTGGAACGCTTGTCGCGCCGGAGAAAACCCGCCAGGACGTAAAAACTCAGGGCCATCGTTTCCAGGCCCAGGAATTCCACGATCAGGTCGTAGCCCGAAACCATGAACATCATGCCCACGGTGGCAAAAAGGACTAGCGCGTAATACTCGCCGTGGTTTTCGTCCTCAACCTGGAGATAGCGCACCGAAAGCAGGATCACCAGGGCGGTCGCGATGAGGAAAATCAACCCGAAGAACAGGAAGAACGGATCCACCACCAGCGACCGGCTGAACCCGATGGCTCCGCCTTCGGCGACGCGCCGCAACTGCCAGAGGGTGATGGCGCTGAAAATCACGCCCAGCATGGCCATCAGCGCGTTGAAGAACTTGTCGCGGACTTCGAGCAAATGATCGGTGAGCAAGATGCCCATGGCAAACAGGACGAGCATCATCTCCGGCAAGAGCAGCCCGCCGCCGCCTTGCTGCATGAACGATTGGAATGGTCCGAGAATCCGGTGAATTAAATCAAACATAAAGTTTGTCGTTTCACTCAGCCTGGCTTACGGCCGCTTCCCTTCCGTGGAAGGCGCGGAGGCCTCGCCGGAATTTCCCGGCATTTGCATCGTCCCGTTCGGAGAACCCGCATTGTCTGGTGTTCCCATCCCGGGCATCGCGCCCATTCCCGGGGTGGCGGCAGCCGCAGGCAGTTCCGCCGGGGCCGCTGCACCATTCACTGCCGGGGCCACCGCGCGCTCGGCGCCATAGTAGCCGGGGTTCACCTGTTCCACGATCTGCTGCACGGGGCGTTCCAGCACGCGGAACAGCGGCTTGGGATAAATCCCGATCCAGAAACACAGAATGATCAGGGGAATCAGCGTCGCATACTCGCGGGCGTTGAGGTCTTCCAAATGTTCGTTGGCGGGATTGGTGACCGGGCCGAACATCACGCGCTGATAGAGCCACAGCAAATACGCGGCGCCGAGGATGATGCCGATCGAGGCCCAGGCCGTGTACTTGATGCTCACCTCGTACGTGCCGCGAAGGATGGTGAACTCTCCGATGAACCCATTGAGCAGCGGCAGGCCCAGCGAGCTGAGCGTGGCGATCATATAGATGGCTGCGAAATTGGGCATAGGCGTGGAAAGCCCGCCAAACTCGGAGATCAGGCGCGTGTGGCGCCGCTCGTACAGCACGCCGATCAGCAGGAAGAGCGCGCCGGTGGAGAGTCCGTGGTTGAGCTGCTGAATCACGCTGCCGGAAAGCCCGTGCGGGGTGAGCGCGAAAATGCCCAGCGTGCAGAAGCCCAGGTGGCTCACCGAGCTGTAGGCGATCAGCTTCTTCATGTCCTTCTGCATCATGCAGACCAGAGCGCCGTACAGGATGCCGATGATGGAAACGACCAGCATGATGGTGACAATTTTGTGGCGCGCCGCGGGATCCTGCGGGAGAAGCGGTAGCGAGAAGCGGATGAATCCATACGTGCCCATCTTCAACAGGACGCCGGCGAGGATGACCGAGCCGGCCGTGGGCGCTTCGGTGTGCGCATCCGGCAGCCAGGTGTGGAACGGGAACATCGGCACCTTGATGGCGAAGGCGAAGAAGAACGCCCAGAACAAGAGCACTTGTGTTTTTGTGTCAAACGACGCGGCCGTGGCCAGCAGCGTGGGAATGTCAAATGTGCCGCCGCCCGCCTTGAAATACAGAGCCAGGATGCCCAGCAGCATGATCACGGAACCAACCAGGGTGTAGAGGAAAAACTTGATGGCGGCGTACAGCCGGCGGTCGCTGCCCCACACGCCGATCAGGAAATACATGGGCACGAGCATTACTTCCCAGAACATGTAGAAGAGGAAGAAATCCAGGGCCATGAAGACGCCGAGCATGCCCACCTGCAACAGCAGGAACAGAATGTAGTATTCCTTCCGGCGCAGCTTGATCGCGCTCCAGGACGACAGGATCGAAATCATGCCCAGCAGCGTGGTCAGGATCACGAGGCAAAGGCTGATGCCGTCGATGCCCAGCGAATAATGCGCTCCGATCGAGGGAATCCAGTCGTGATTTTCCATGAACTGATATCGGTCCGCCGTGGGGCTCAGGCTAAACCGCCAGATCAGTGGGAGAGAAACGATGAACCCGAGGAAGGCGAATAGATTGCCGATGACGCGGTGCGCGTTTTCGCTGTCGCGCGGCACGAACAGCAGCAACAACGCCCCCACCAGCGGTGTGAACAGTACCACCGTCAGGATATGAGTATTGTAAAATTCCATCTGCCCGCCTCGCCTTCTTTATCTTTTATCTGGCAGGCTCCACGCTTCACTCAAGACGTTCAGCGTAAAAGTAGAGCCCGCAACTTTATTCCGGTGGGCTCCAAGTAGAGCCCGCACCCGTTAATGAATCAATTTCCCAAAGTCGATACCTGAGTTTCGGAAATAATATCCCAGGAAAATCAGCACGCCGAGCAGCATGAACACGGCGTAGCGCGACACGCGCCCGGTCTGCAGCATACGCACGGGAAAACTCAAAACCCAGACGATGCGCGCCGCCAGATTCACCAGGCCGTCCACGATCCAGGAGTCCCAGATCATGGAGATGCGCGACGTTACGCGCGTCAGCCAGCCGGAACCGTCCACGCCGAGGCCGTTGATCACGCCGACGTCGAACGATCCCAGCGTCAGCGCCAGGTCTTTTATGCGGTTCACGAACATGGCGTCGTAAATCTGGTCCACGTAATACTTGTTGTACAGCAATTTGTACAAGAATGGGCTCGCGGCGGCGATTTTTTCGGGTACTTCCGGACGCTGGATATACCAGCGGTAGGCCAGCCAGATGCCGCCCGCGCCAATCGCCACCGACAGCAACATAAGCAGGTACTCCATGGATCCGCCGGACGCCGCGTGCGCTGCCCCAGCCGCTTCGGCGGCTTCTTCCGCGTGCTTGGCCATTACCGGTTCCAGGAATTTGGCGAAGCGGTCGCTGCCGCCCAGCGATTCCGGCACGCCGATCCAGCCGCCGACGATGGATAGCATGGCCAGGATCATCAGCGGAACGGTCATTGAGCCAGGAGATTCGTGAATGTGGTGCTCGACCTCGTGATCGACCCGCGACGTCCCGAAGAACGTCATATTCACAAGACGGAACATGTAAAACGCCGTCATCCCCGCAGTAATGAATCCCACCAGCCACAGGATTGGGCTGTACTCGAACGCGTGGCCCAGGATCGAGTCCTTGCTGAAAAAACCGGCCAGCGGCGGAATTCCCGCTATGGCGATCGAAGCCACGACGAACGTTTTTGCCGTAGTCGGAATTTTTCCCCACAGGCCGCCCATCTTGCGCATGTCCTGCTCGCCGGAGAGCGAGTGAATCACGCTGCCCGATCCGAGGAATAGACATGCTTTGAAAAACGCGTGGGTCATCAGATGGAACACGCCGGCGGTGAATGCGCCCACGCCGCAGGCCAGGAACATGTATCCCAATTGGGAGACGGTGGAATAGGCCAGGACACGCTTGATGTCGGTCTGTACCAGACCCATGGTCGCGGCAAACAGCGATGTGACGCAGCCGACCACGGCGATAACGCCAAGCGCCTTTGGCGCCATCGAAAACACGGCGTTGGTTCGCGCGATCATGTACACGCCGGCGGTGACCATGGTCGCCGCGTGGATCAACGCGCTGACCGGCGTGGGGCCTTCCATCGCGTCCGGCAGCCAAACGTAGAGAGGTAGCTGCGCCGACTTTCCGGTCGCGCCGACGAACAGGAGCAGAGCGATCGCCGTCAGCGTGGCATCGCCCATCGAGAAATGTCCGGCGGCGATGGCCGGGCCGATTTCCGTAAACTGAATCGTGCCGAGCGTCCCGAGCATCAGGAAGAGGCCGAGCAGGAAGCCGGCGTCGCCGATACGATTGACGATGAACGCTTTTTTCCCGGCATCCGATGCCGATTTCTTCAGGAAATAGAACCCGATCAGGAGGTAGCTGCAGAGCCCTACGCCTTCCCATCCGACGAACAGGAGGAGCAAATTGTTCGCCAGGATCAGCGTGAGCATCGAGAACATGAACAGATTCAGGTAGCCGAAGAAGCGGTAGTAGCCGCCCTCATGCGACATGTACCCAGTGGAGTACACGTGAATGAGGAAGCCAACGCCGGTGACCACCAGCAGCATCACGGCGGTCAGCGGGTCCATCAGAACGCCCCAAGGCACGTGGAAATCCATCACGCGCCCTGCATTGGTGTGCATGATGCCGGCGGGAACCCAATCGAAGAGGACATAGCTAACCACGCGCTCCTCAACGGGGCGCGCGATCAATTGCCAGATGGCGCCGAACGCGAAGCACATCGAGAGGAAGACGCTGCCGACGCAAATCACGTTTACGCCGGCGTTGGGCAAACGGCGGCCGATGAAAAGCATCAGCGCCGCCCCCGCCAGGGGAAACAGCGGGATCAGCCAGATGTGCGCCAGAAAGTATTCAGTCGGCATCATGTTTAGGACCAGACCGCTTCGCTTACCACTTCAGCAAATCCATTTCATCGCTCAGCAACGTCTCGCGATTGCGGAAAAACGAAATAATAATGCCCAGACCGACGGCGGCTTCCGCGGCGGCATCGGTAATAATGAAAATCGCGAACACGTGGCCTTCGGCCGAGCCCACCAGGCGCGAGAAGGCCACCAGATTAATGTTCACGGCATTGAGCATCAGCTCGATGGACATCAGGATGATGATGACGTTGCGCCGGGTCACGACGCCGATGATGCCGATCGTGAACAATCCCAGGCTTAGAAATAAATAATGGCTTGTAGGAATCATCTCTATACCCGCTACACTTTCTTCTTCGCCATCACCACCGCGCCGATCATGGCCACCAGCAGCAGGATCGACGCGATCTCAAACGGAAGCATGTACTCGCCAAACAGTGTTCTACCCACGATCTGAGTGCTTGGCTCGAGCATGGTTGCCGGCGCAGGCTCCCCGAACGGCAAAACCGAGCGGCCCACCGCGACGGCCAGAATCAGGTGCGCGCCCACCACCAGCGCGAGGAGGAGTCCGAGCCACCATTGCCGGTTGTACTGCGCCTGGTGCAAGGAAATGTCCAGGTTGATCAGCATGATGACGAACACGAACAGCACCATGATGCCGCCCGCGTACAAAATCACCTGCACGATGAACAGAAACTCAGCGTGAAGCTGCAGAAAAATGCCCGCCGTCGCCAGCAGCGCGGTGATCAGAAAAATCGCGCACTGCACGATGTTGCGACGCGTCACCACCAGGACCGCGGAGATCGCGGCCAGTGCGGCGAAAAAATAAAATACGATCTGATCGAGCATCTTCGTCGTTATTCCCGCGGGCTCCAAGTAGAGCCCGCACCCGTTCCCTGCTTCCTTGCTGCCCTGCTTCCCTGCCGCCTGCTTCTACGACTCACCCACGAACACGTGCTCTTTGTCTTTCTTCTCGCCGGCCCATCCCAGCCATCCGGCCACCAACAACGTCAGTGCCGTCGTCAGCGGAAACGCCGTCCAGTGGCTCCAGCCCCACTGCCGGTGCAGCACCAGAGCCAGGCCGATTCCCATTACGTTGACGATTGAAAGCGGGATGAGGAACTGCCACCCCAGGCGCATGAGCTGGTCAAAACGGTAACGCGGAAACGTGAATCGCAGCCACATGAAAAGATAAATATACGATCCGACTTTGAGAAGGAACCAAAACGCGCCGTGCAAGCCGGGCTTGAGTCCGGGGAGCATGTCGTTCACGCGGCCGATCAGCGGGGCCGCCAGAATCAACGCGACCCCGAAAAATGCCAGCCCTAGAACCATCATGAACAACTGCTGCACCTTCACCGGCTGCTTCGGCGCGCGATAGAGGCAATACGCGCCCACGAAAATCATCAGCGCCGACGGAAAATAATCGAGGAAATTAAACGCGGGCGTACCGGCAAACGGCCGCAGCCATCCGCCCAGAAACAGCGTGGTGGCAATCGACGCGACCACGACCATGTTGGTGTATTCGGCCAGGAAATACAGCGCCCAGCGGAATCCGCTGTATTCGGTCATATATCCGGCGACGAGTTCGGATTCGGCCTCGGGCAAATCGAATGGCGCGCGATTGGTTTCGGCGATGGATGCGACCACGTAAATAAAAAATCCCACGGGCGCGGCAAAAATAAACCAAGTTCCGTAGTCGCCCTGAGCCGTGACGATTTCGCGCGTCGAAAGCGTTCCGGCCAGCAGGAGCGCCCCCACCACGGCCATGCCCGCGGCGGTTTCGTAACTCACCAGTTGCGCAGCGCTGCGCAGCGCTCCCAGCAGCGAATAGTGGCTGTTGGACGACCATCCGCCGAGCACGATCCCGAAAATTCCCAGCGCGCTGATTCCCACGATGAAGAGCAAACCGACATTCAAGTCCGCGATCTGGAACCACGGGCCAATCGCCAGCGCGGACATTGCTAGCATTCCGGCGGTCACCGAAATCAGCGGAGCAATCCAGAAAATCGCTTTGTCCGCCTCGTCCGGAATGATGTCTTCCTTGATGAGCAGTTTCACCGCGTCCGCGATCGGCTGCAGCAGGCCGTGAGGCCCAACGCGCATCGGCCCCAGCCGCGCCTGCATGTCGGCCATGACCTTGCGCTCCATCAACACGATGTATCCGGTGACCAGCGGAAGGACTCCGACGATAACCAGAGCGCAAACCAGCGGCACCCAAATGGAAATCAAGTATTGGATCACGGCATGCATCGCGCTACCTGTCCACCTCTCCCAGCACGATATCCAGGGTTCCGATGATGGCCACCACGTCCGCCACCAGGTGCCCGCGAATCATCTTGTCGAATGCTTCCAGATTGATGAGTGACGGCGGACGGATGCGCACGCGGTAGGGCTGCGTGGTGCCGTCGCTGACGATGTAGTATCCGAGTTCGCCCTTGGGCGCTTCGATCGCGTGATAGACCTCGCCCGGGGGCGGCTTGAGGACTTTGCCGACCTTCCCCATGATCGGCCCGGCCGGAATATTTTCGATGGCCTGCAGGCAGATCAGGCGCGACTGCCGCATTTCCTCGAGGCGCACGATGTACCGGTCGTAGGTGTCGCCGTTCTTGCCCGTGGGGATCTCGAATTTGTACTGGTCATAAGCGGCGTAGGGCATCGCTTTGCGGATGTCCCACTTCACGCCGCTGGCGCGGATGACGGGCCCGGATGCGCCGTAGTCGATGGCTTCGGCTGCAGTCAGGATGCCGATGCCCTTGGTGCGGCCCACCCAGATGCGATTTTCAGTGAGCAGCGATTCGTATTCGTCCACGCGCTTGTCAAACGGCTTGCAGAAGCGCTCGACGTCTTTTTCCAGTTCGTCGTAAGCTTCATATTGCAAGCCGCCGATCCGGAAGGCGTGCGTGGTCAGACGCGCGCCGCAATATTTCTCGAAAATTTTCAGAATTTCTTCGCGCTCGCGCAGGCAATAGAACAGCGGGGTCAGCGCGCCGATATCGAGCGCGTGCGTTCCCAGCCAGAACAGATGGCTGGCGATGCGCTGCAGTTCGGTGAGAATCACGCGGATCACACGCGCGCGGGGCGGCGCTTCCGCGCCCAGCAATTTCTCCACCGCCTCACAATACCCCAGGCCGTTCGACACCGCCGCGACGTAATCCATGCGGTCCACATATGGCGCGAACTGCTGGTAGCTGCGATGCTCGGCAATTTTCTCGACGCCGCGATGCAGGTAGCCGATCACGCATTCCGAGCCGATGACTTTTTCGCCGTCCAGGCGCAGTTTCACGCGCAGCACGCCGTGGGTGGAGGGATGCTGCGGCCCCATGTTGAGGACAATTTCATCCGCGCCGAGCACGGTGGACTCGGCGTGGGTGGCAAACGGTATGCGTTCGTCGGCCATCGGCTACTGTCCGCTCTCGATGCCCAGGTTTTCGCGCACCCAGGCCGTATCCTGCGTCAGAATGTCGTAGTCCTTGCGCAGCGGATATCCCTGCCACTCGTCGGGCAGCAGAATCCGCTTCAAGTCCGGGTGGCCTTCAAACACCACGCCAAACATGTCGTACACTTCACGCTCCATCCAGTTCGCCGTGGCCCAGATTCCCTGCACGCTGGGCACGCGCTCATCGGCCGAAGCTTGCGCCTTCAGGCGCAGCCGCTCGTTCTTTTCGAACGAATACATGTTCAGCACGATGTCGAAACGCTTCTCGCGCTTGGGCCAGTCCAGGGCCGTCAGGTCGCTCAGCCAATCGAATTTTTCGTCGTCGCGGCTATACACGGCGATCTCCGCCAGCAATTCGCGCGCGACCACCAGGATGGCCTGCTTGCGGTCGACCCAAGCCTCCAAAATTGCCGGCCCGAATTTTTCCTTGTAGCGTTTTACGAGATCGTTATCCAGCGCGACGGGGCCTTCTTTGGGAGGCGCCGGAGCCGCAGGAGGGCGCGGCGGAGGGGCCCCAGCCGGAGCCTTCGGTGCAGGAGGTTTCGCGGCAGCCGCGGGAGGAGCAGCCGGTTTAGATACGGGTTCCCCAGCTGACGCCGAAGGTTTCGGCGCAGACGGCTCACTCGGTGAACTCGCAGAAGGCTGCTTTTCTTCCGGGTCGTTTGCCATGAATTAGGATTAGACCGGGCCGCACCAAGTCGGTACGACCATTATCCAGGTGGGCTGCACGCTTCACTTTAAGCGTAAAAGTACAACCCACACTCCATATTAAGCTGTAGCTTTTAGCACACGGCGGAAAACAGAGTCAACCTCTTCCGCCATAAAGTCGTGATGGCCTCGCCGGCAAATCCGGGCATAAAAAAATCCCGGCCGTTCTGTACGGTCGGGACTCCACTACAAAAAAAGTTAGGCCCCGCTTACACCCATTCGAGCGCGCCCTTCCGGAACAGCCAAATGTACCCAATGATCAAAATGCCGAGGAAAACAAACATGCTCGCCAGCGCGAAAACCGGCTCCAGGCGAAATCCTTCTTCTCGCGTGGAAAACAGCACCGCCCACGGAAACAGAAACGTGGTCTCCACATCGAAGATCACAAACAAAATGGCCACGATATAAAAACGAACCGAGTAGCGCCCGCGCGTGTCCCCTTCCGCTTCGACGCCGCACTCGTAAGGTTTCAACTTTGCGCCTACCGCGACGGGTGTAGGCCGAATGAGCCGGAATATGACAAGCGTCACCGCGGGAAAGGCAGCGGCCAGCGCGGCAAAAATGAAAATCGGGATGTACTGGGTCGGCATTTCGATTTCGCTGGGAATCCTAACACAGCAGTCAAGAGGGAGCCAGCACGGAAAGCATCGCGGTGGGTCGCACGCCGGTGAATTGACGGGAGCGGAATTCCAACCCGCTTCGTTAGTGCCTGGCCTTCCAGATTCCGATGCCCGGAGGCGGTCAAAGCTTCGCCGCCCGCCCAAACCAGCCGGGGTGTGGGGATGACGCGAGAAGGTAACTGCCGTGCGGCTTTGGGCAAACGGGACCTGGAAATGGGGTAAGGGACGTATGAACATGGCTAAAATTAGACTTGTCCCATTTTGGTACCGGAGCTCAGGGGAGGGTCGACTCATGCAGCGGATCATTTGCCTGGTTGGAACCATGCTCTTAATAGCGGTTTCCGCAGCCGCGCAAGGGCCGGCAGGCGCTGGATCGAGCGGCTCAAGCCCCAGGGGCCAAGGGAAAACACGCACATTTTCGATCCGGGAGTATTCGACCTGGCAGGTCGCGTTGGGCTACCAATACAACCAGATCAATTTGCTGGGTAGCCCATTCACAACAAACGGTTTAAATGTAAGCGCCGTCCGGTATTTGGGCCGGTGGTTTGGGGTCGAGGGGCAAGCCGGGTTCGGATTTGGGAATACGGGAACGACCTCGACGCCCCCTAACTTGAACACCCAATCGCTCTTTTTTGGAGGCGGGCCTCGCCTGGCCTACCGTAATCGCGGAAGGATCGAACCCTGGATCCACGGTGTCTTTGGGGAGCAGCATTTCCGGTTTAACCAGACCGCGGGCGTACTCGGGAGCAACACGGCGCTGGCTGGCGCGGCGGGCGGCGGCGTGGACTACCTGTTGGGGACTCACACGGCATTCCGGGCGGAAGCGGACTTCATTGGGTCGCGTTTCTTCTCCGCGAATCAAAGACATTTCCAGGTAGTCAGCGGCCTAGTCTTCAATTTCTGACTGCCATCCCCCCGCGACTGGAGCGGAACTTACGACCTGGCCAATTTACCGCGCGTCCGCAGCAATCGTGATTCCTCAAGTACCGCGTTGCCGGAGCAGCGTGGTTCTCTTTCCGCCTCTGGAAGCGCCGACGCCCGAATGTGACAAATTTGACGACCTTCTCCGCGGTGTTGCAAATCTTCGAGTTGCATTAGATAATCGGGCGTCTCCTAAAGATTTGAAAAAAATTCACCCTGGGTAGGGATTTCACTTCATTCCTCCCGAGACAAACTGGAGAGGTGCCGGAATGCCCGTATGGCTGCCCACGTGGATTTATAATTTCGCTCAGTGGATGGACAAGACTCCGTTCGGGAGGTACATGCGCGAGTCGCTGTATTCCTTCCCGATCGTGGAGACGCTGCATATCTTCGGCATTGTCTTTCTTCTGACGTCCGCATTCCTGCTGGACATGCGCCTGTTCGGCATCGGGCCGATGCGGGATGAACCGGTCCCAAAGCTGGCGAAGTGGATCCTGCCCTGGGTCTGGACCGGCTTTGCCATTCAAGTGACCACCGGCTTGTTGATGTTTTCGGCCGAGGCCACGCGCTCCGCCCTGAATTCCCTGTTCTGGGTAAAGATGTTCATGATCATCGTGGCGGGACTGAACGCGCTCGTATTTCACTCGACCATGTATAAGAACGTTGAAACGTGGAAGAACGACCGCGTCGCGCCCCTTGGCGCGCGAATCTACGGCGTCATTTCAGTTGCTTCCTGGTTCTTGGTGGTCGGGCTGGGCCGCTGGTTCTCGTTCCATTTGACGTAGGAGCGTAAACCTGGCTCGTTCTTACTCTGCAGACCGAATCAAACCGATGTCATTCCGAGGCATGGTTCTCGCCGAGGAATCTCTCTTTCTTTTGACCTTGAAACACGGAGAGATTCCTCACTCCGTTCGGAATGACAGCTATGCAAACTTTCTAAAATCCCACTACGGTTCCAGAATTAATTCCTTCGCCCGCTGCGTGGCCTTCATCACCGCCTTTATCAGCGTTACGCGCACCTTGCCGTCTTCGAGTTCCAGGATCCCGTCCATCGTGGAGCCTGCTGGCGTGGTGACGGCATCTTTCAGCAGCGCCGGATGATCGCCCGTATCAAGAACCATGCGCGCGGCGCCCATCATGGTCTGCGCGGCGAGCAGGGTGGAAACATCGCGGGGCAAGCCCACCTTCACGCCGCCTTCGGCGAGCGATTCCAGAATGATGTAAATGAACGCGGTTCCGCTAGCGGATAACCCGGTCACGGCATCGATCTGTTTTTCATCCACCACGACCACGCGGCCCACAGCCTCGAACATCGCTTGCGCGATTTCCAAGTGCTCCTTCGAGGCGTGCACACCCTTCGCAAGCCCGGTCATGCCGCATCCGATCGCGCAGGGCGTGTTGGGCATGGCGCGCACCACGGGCAGATCCAGCCCCAGAAGTTTTTCCATCATCACCGTGGAAACGGACGCGACCACGGAAACGATCATCTTCCCCGGCTTCATCTCGGGCTTGATTTCTTCCAGGATCTCGCGCACCGCCTGCGGCTTCACTGCGAGCAAAATAATATCCGCGTCACGCACCGCCGCGCGGTTGTCGGTCGAGGCCGCGATGCCGAGCTGCTTGGCGAGGGTGTGTGCCTTTTCCGCGTGGCGCGCGGTAGCGTGCACATTCTTGGGCTGCACGAGCTTCTGCTCCAGGAACGCGCGCAGCAGGATTCCGCCGATTTTTCCGGCGCCCAGCACGGCCAGGCGCTTGTTTGCCAGTTTGTTTGATTTTGTTGTTTTCATAGTGCCAGCATTGTTGACGACGAAAAGCCGGGCGTCAACCTTGTTCCTTTCTTGCGCAGGGATGTTAGATTGTGAAACGGAATCAGCGGGAAACGGGCCCCGTTAATCGTGGCGCGCGCCGCGCAGAACTTCCAGCGCGTGCGGGAGAAGTTCGGCGACCGCGTCGAGCGACTCGGTCGCGCCCCGCGGGCTTCCCGGCAGATTGACGATCAGCGTGGTCCCGCGCACACCGGCTACCGCGCGGGAAAGCACCGCGCGCAGGTTCTTCTCCCGGCCATACTGGCGCATGACCTCGGGGATGCCCGGGACGAGTTTTTCGCACGATTGCGTGGTGGCTTCGGGGGTGGAATCGCGCGGCCCGATGCCAGTGCCGCCCGTGGTGAGGATCAATTCCACATCGCCGCCATCGGCCAGCGTCGTGAGACGGTCGCGGATAAAGGCTGGATCGTCCGGCAGGACGGTTTCGGAAACAATCTCCCAGCCCAACTGGCGGCAACGCGCGCTCACGGCGGGTCCGGAAGCGTCCTCGCGGACACCATGAGAGACGGAATCGCTGATGGTAATGACGGCTACTCGCATTGTATTGGGCTAGCTTTCCACGCTTTGGTTGGCTTCGTCCATCAAGCGCATGGCTTCCATGAGCAGGCCGGTGGTTGTGTGCGTGGTGGTTTCGCGGTCCGAATTCGCGCCAAAATCGATTTCAAATTCGCCATCGGTCCAATTCACAGTCTGGTACACGACGGAATCGCCCACGACGCCGCCGAGCTGCGCGTGCTTGCATTGCCCGGCGGTGAAATAGAGTTCCGCTTCTTCCCCGTTGCGGCGCAGCGTCAGACGGCAAGACTTCTGGCCCATTTCGAGAGACTGCATCAATTCGGTGACGCTCATTTCTTCCAGGCGTCCCTGAATTACTCCGGGGCGCGAAGCCTGTTTCTGCATCTTTTCCAGATGCAGGCGGTCGACGATTTTTTTCGTCTGCCGCACCAGGTCGGCGATGAAAAATGGTTTGGGAATAAAATCCTCGACACCGCCACCGACCGATGGGCGGAGTTTCTCCTCGATATCGCCGCGGCTGGCCACGAACACGAAAGGAATGTTCCGGGTATTTTCACGCCCCCGCAATTTCTCGAACAGTTGACGGCCATCAAGGCCCGGCATGCGGAAATCGGAAATGATCAGATCGGGCGGGCTGTCGATGGATTTCAGCAGCGCGTCCGCGCCGTCGGTGGCCGGGATCACAGTGCAGTGCGTCTCCATCCCATGGCACATGAGGTCGCGGATGAGCGGATTGTCATCCACGATCAACACGTGCACGTCATGTGAGGAAGTCTTCATCGGCATTTCTTCAAATGGCCTTCCAAGGATTTTCCCAGTGAGCTACTTCTTCGGGCGCAGGTAATGACCGCTCTTGCCGCCGATCTTTTCGACGAGAACGATGTCCGTAATTTCCATGCCTTTGTCCAGGGCCTTGCACATGTCGTACACGGTCAAGGCCGCCGCCGACACGCCCACGAGCGCTTCCATTTCCACACCCGTGCGCGCGGTCGCCGTGACACGAGAAGTAAGCTCCACGCCATTCTTGCATAGCCGCGCGGTCACATCAATGTGCGTCAGGGGGAGGGGGTGACAAAGAGGTATCCATTCGGCCGTGCGCTTCACCGCGGCTATGCCCGCAATTCTGGCGATTTCCAAGGGGTTGCCCTTGGGCAGCTTTTCGCGGCGCAGCGCACGCAACACTACCGGGGACATGCGCACAAATCCGCGCGCCACGGCCGTGCGCTCGGTCACGGCCTTCTCGGTGACGTCCACCATGGCAACTTCGCCGCGTTTCCGGTAATGCGTCAGTTTTGGCATAGCATGCGGTCTCTAGACTGTAGGGGGCAAGGTGTACCGCGCCCCATCTCGTGCAGAATGTATACTAAATTGCCCCCCGCCGGGGTAGCACATCCGCCAATTCTCCTGCGGGAATGTCAGGTTGCTCCGGGCCGACCACAAGAAATCCATTGGCCGAGGCCAACGCAACGACATCTCCGGAGCCCTGCCAGGCCAACTGCGAGACGCGCGCTTCCCGGTCCTGCCAGTCGATCCGGGCGGGCAGGAAATGAATCAAGGGGCCCTTCTCGTGGACGTCGGTCGCAAGCTTAGCGCGAAATATTGGCAGTGGACGCGGGGCCGCTCCGCTGAAGACATCGATCGCCGGAAGAACGAACAGCTCGAACGTAACCATGGTCGAAACCGGATTCCCCGGCAGGCCGAAAACGAGTTTGTCGCGGCAAGTGCCAAACACGGCTGGCCGCCCGGGGCGAATGGCGACGCCGGTATAGTGGAATTCGGCTCCCAGGTCGGCAAGGACCGGCTCGACAAGGTCGTATTTCCCCATCGACACGCCACCGGAAAGAACCAGGATATCCTGTTCCAGGCCACGTTCGATGGCGGCACGCAGCGCGGCCTTTTCGTCGGGCGCGTTTCCGAGTTGAATGGGATGGGCTCCCCCTGTGCGCGCCAAAATTTCGATGGAGATGCCGTTGCTGTTCCGGACCTGCAAGGGGCCTGGCGTTGTACGCGCATCCACAACCTCGTCGCCAGTGGAAAGGATAGCCAGACGCGGGCGCGCGAACACTTCGAGGCGCGTCGCCCCGGCTTGAGCGGCCAGCGCCATTTCGGCGTAACCCATGCGCGTCTTTACGGGAACCAGCAGTGAACCGGCCCGCGCTTCATTGCCGCGCGGCACGATGTGGTCGCCGGGTTTCACCGCGCGGTCCAGCGTGATCGTCCGGCCATCGCGGTGGATATGCTCGATCATGATGACCGCATCCGCGCCCTCGGGCACGCCCGCTCCGGTCATGATTTCGATGCATTGTCCAGGGCCCACTACGCCTGCAAAGCTGCCGCCCGCTCTCAATTCTCCAATGCAATCCAAGCGCGCGCCCGGCGCTAATGCGTCGGCCGAGCGCACGGCGAACCCATCTCTTACAGAGCGATCGAACGGAGGATAATCGCGGTCGGCATTCACCTGCGCGGCGAGGATGCGCCCGAAGGCTTGCTCGATTTCGATGGTTTCGCGAACGAGTGGCCGCCGGATGGATCCCGCGACCTCGACCACTTTTTGCCGCGCGTCAGAGTAGGAGAGCATGGAAATATGCGATTGGCCTGAGCTTCAGTAAAGATTTGTACTGGCGCTGTGCAGTGGCACAGGCTTCAGCCTGTGCGGTTTTGATTTTCTAAATCCTGAACAGCGCCCAGGCTGAAGCCTGTACCACCAAAAACCAGCCCGCTAAATCCAGGAAGCGAGTTCGGTGCCGGCGCAAACGATGGTGGCGTCGCGCTCGGGCCCCGTGGAGATCATACCAATTTCGACGCCCAGAAAATCGGCGATGAATTTCAGGTAGTCGGTGGCCGCGCGAGGGAGCTTGGCCGCGTCCTGCACGCCGTAGGTGTCCGATTGCCAGCCCGGCAGCGTGCGATATTCGGGCGTAACTTCGGCCAGATCCTCGGCGGCCGCGGGCATTTCCTTCAGCGGTGTGCCTTTGTAGCGATAGCCGGTGCACACTTGGATCTCTTTTTGCGTGTCGAACACGTCCAGCTTGGTGACCACCAGCGACGTGATTCCGTTGATGCGCACGGCGTACCGCAGTTCGGCCAGATCGAGCCACCCGCAGCGGCGCGGGCGTCCGGTGACCGCGCCGTATTCCTTTCCGCGGGCGCGGAGTTCGGTCGCCTCAAGATCGGGCATTTCCGTCGGGAAAGGGCCGCTGCCGACGCGCGTCGTGTAGGCCTTGGTCACTCCGGCCACGGCGTTGATGCGAGTGGGGCCCACGCCGAGTCCCGTGCAGGCGCCTCCGGAGATAGCGTTGGAGGAGGTAACGAACGGGTAAGTCCCAAAATCGATATCGAGCATGGTGCCCTGTGCGCCCTCGAACAGGACGGACTTGCCGGCGTCCAGCGCGTCATTGATCAGCTCGGAGGAATCGCCGATGAGCGGACGAATGCGCTCGCCCAGCGCGAGATACTGCTCCGCAAGACCCGCCGTATCGAGAGGCACGCCGTAGGTGGCGCGGCACACAGCGTCTTTCTCGGAAATTACGCGCTCCAGCTTTTCACGGAATCGCTCGGAATTCAGCAGGTCGCCCACGCGGATTCCGTGGCGCGCCATTTTGTCTTCGTACGCCGGTCCGATGCCGCGCGATGTGGTGCCGATCTTCCCAGCCCCGCGCGCCGCTTCCGCGGCCTTTTCCATCTGCCGGTGATACGGAAAAATCAGGTGCGCGCGATTGGAAAGGTGCAATCGTCCCGTGACGTCGATGCCGGATTTTGCGAGCGTGTCGAGCTCGGCCGCCAATGCCGCCGGATCCACCACGACGCCCGAACCGATCACGGCATGTTTTCCCGGCCGCAGAATGCCGCACGGGATCAACTGCAGGACGAAACGGCTATCGTTGTAGATGACCGTGTGCCCCGCGTTGTGCCCGCCGGCGCACCGCGCAATGTAATCGAATGATGCCGCAAGGTAGTCCACTACCTTGCCCTTGCCTTCATCGCCCCACTGCGCGCCCACGACTACGATTGACTTCATTGGCAAATTGCTCCCGCCTGAATTCGTTACACTGCTTTTCAGCAACCTATTCTGTCCCACTCAGCTCGCGTTGCGTGGCCGTTCCCTGTCCTGACAGGCCAAATTGATTGTCATTCCGAGGGCTGCTTTTGGCCCGAGGAATCCCTCCGCGGTTTCCGCCGATGTGCAAAAACCTAAGAGAGATTCCTCACCCGCACATACCGCGGGTTCGGAATGACGCGTTTCTAAAGAATTCACCCCGCCGGTCCGCCCACACGCCTCCGCGCCTCTCCAAAAACAACGGATTCAAAAGGAGGGATTAACGTGACCGCAGAATGACTATGCTACATGGGGTAAACGTGGAAGGCAAGGCCAGGCGCCTCTCGCCGAATCCAGGGGTTGAAAATGAACTTGTGTTTTATCCCCTGGATAATGGCTGCTTTTTCGCCGCGTGCAAAACCAACGTATTTCCCCCCATCAGCACCGCGTCGGAAGCCAACTCCTCCGCCCAGCGTTCGCGGCGCTTGCGCTCGGGCTTCAGCCGGGCGAAGAAACGAATCATCGCCACTAGCGGCCAGTAGAGCCAGATGTTGGGCTTGGGTTTGTCGCGATAGGCGCCGCGCAGTTCAAAGCCGTATTTTTCGAGGATGTAGCGCAGTTCGGTGTAGGCGATGGGATTGATGTGCAGGACGACTTCTTCTTTTTCGCCCCACTGTTCGTGGCGCATGCGCAGGTGCTCTTCGGAGATGGGCTTGAAGTGCGAGGTGTAGCCGTTGAACAGCCACTTCACGCGCTCCTCGATGTTCAAAATGTTAGGGACGCTGATGACCAGTTGCCCGCCGGGCGCGAGCATGCGCGCGAACTCGCGAATCGCCTGGTGAGGATTTTCGATGTGCTCGAGGCCTTCCAGGCACGTAATGTACTGAAATTCCGCGTCCGCATAAGGCAACACGCCGGAAAGGTCGCCGCGCCGCACCGTGATGCCCGGTACCCTGAAGATTTCGGGATACAGGTCGCAGGCTTGCACATCGAAACCTGCTTCGGCAAGGCGCTGCGACAGCGCACCCTCGCCTGCGGGAACGTCGAGAAGTTTTCCTCGCGGGAAAGGATCGAGGATGCGAGCGACGGTTTGGTGGATTTCCGGACGCGCAATCGGCACCGGTTCGCGGACTGCACTGCCCGCTACGGGAGAGGCTTGCTTGTTTTCCGGGGCCTTCAAAGGGTTCGCATTCACGATTGTGGACGATAGCACGATTTCGATATTCGGCGCGATTTCAAGTCGAGCCTCGAAACTCTCTGTGACCTCTGTGTGCTCGGTGTCCTCTGTGTTAAATCTTTGGTCGGGGATCGAAAGGGCTTTAACACAGAGGACACGGAGGGCTCAAAGGACACAGAGAAAATCGGGTGCTTCACGAACTGAGACAGGACAAAGCCCATATTAGCGGAGCTCCGCCCAACGGAAGCAATCGCGCGCGTGATCATTTACCATGCCGGTGGCTTGCATGAACGCGTAGCAAATCGTGGAACCGACGAAACGAAATCCGCGCTTCTTCAGGGCCTTGCTCATGGCGTCCGAGACCGCCGTAAAAGCCGGGACGATTCCCTGCCCGCGACGGTCGTGTTGCAGCGTCCGGCCCTCGGTAAATTGCCAGATGTAGGAGTCAAAGCTGCCAAATTCTTGCTGCGCGGCGAGAAACGCCTGGGCGTTGGAAATGGTGGCGGAAATTTTCAGGCGGTTGCGGATGATTCCCGGATCGGCCAGCAGCGCGCGCGTTTTTTTCGCATCGTAACGGGCGATTTTCCGTGCGTCGAAATCGTCGAAAACTTCGCGGTAGCGGTCGCGCTTTCGCAGCACTGTTTCCCAGCTGAGGCCGGCCTGCGCGCCTTCGAGGATCAGGAATTCAAACAGGGTGCGGTCGTCGTGCACCG
The DNA here is from genome assembly GCA_020073485.1 of Terriglobia bacterium. Taxonomy (GTDB): domain Bacteria; phylum Acidobacteriota; class Terriglobia; order Acidiferrales; family UBA7541; genus Palsa-360. The sequence continues at coordinate 163,932 of JAIQFB010000010.1, forward strand.
GCACACCCCACTCCTGGTCATGATAGCGGATCATGACCTCGCTCTGCGCCCAGGCACACCTGCGCCGGGACTGCGGCACGGTCCCGGCGCGATTTTGATCTGGCATGGAACTGTTACGAGATGTGGCGCCGAACGGCTTTCTCGATCGCGTCGCGCGGTACCGCGCCGACCACCTGCTCGGCGACCTGGCCGCCCTTGAAGATAAGCAGCGTCGGGATGCCGCGGATGTTGAACATTCCGGCGGAATTGGTGTTTTCGTCGACGTTCAATTTCACAACCTTGATTTTCCCGGCAAAAGCGGTCGCGATCTCGGCCACCGTGGGCGCCAGCATCAGGCAAGGCCTGCACCACTCCGCCCAGAAATCGACCATCACCGGCTGGGTCTTGCTCGCGTCAATGACCTCGGCCTGAAACGTGCTATCCGTCACACTGCTTACGTTATCTGCCATGAGAACCCTTTCCTGTAGGAGCTGCCGGGGGTATCTTAGCCGACTTTGCCCCGGCTTGATTAGATGATGTTGCGGTGATTCGGTTTCTGGATTTACAAGCTACCTCATATAGCCTGGCATATTCAATCGCGGATGCCTGCCAGGAGAAATCCTTGCCCATGCCGTTGGTCTGAATCCGCCGCCAAGACGCCGGGTCGTTGCGGTACACATGCAGCGCCTCTCGAATTTTGACCAGCAGCGCATTTCCATCATACGCCTGAAACTTGAAGCCGGTGCCGTTTCCTGTGGCGGGATCAAACGCTTCAATCGTGTCGTCCAGCCCGCCGGTCGCGCGCACCACGGGCACGGTGCCGTACTTCAAACTGTAAATCTGGTTCAGGCCGCACGGTTCGTAATGCGAGGGCATCAGGAACATGTCCGCCCCCGCTTCAATCTTGTGGGCCAGCGTATTGTCGTACTTGATTTGCACGCCGAGTTTTGCCGGGTAAGCCTTCTGCAGGTCGCGCATCAATTTTTCGTAGCGCGGCTCGCCCGCTCCCAGGGCCACCAGGGCCAGATCCTCGGCCAGCAGATCGGGCGCGATTTTCTCGATCAGATCGAAGCCCTTTTGCCCCGCGAACCGCGAGACGATTCCGATGACGGGTTTTCGCACCGTATCGCCGGGCAGGCCGAAGGCCTCCACAAGATTTTTCTTGCAGGCCATCTTGCCGGACAAATCTTTGGTCGAATAACGCGCGGCGATGAGGTTGTCTTTTTCCGGGTTCCAGGCAATGTAGTCCGCGCCGTTGAGAATTCCGCTGAGGGTGGCGGCGCGATTGCGCACCACGCCGTCCAGGCCGTGGCCGTATTCCGGCGTCTGGATTTCCCTGGCGTACTTAGGGCTGACGGTGGTCAGGAAGTCGGAGTAAACCAGGCCGCCTTTCAGGAAATTTACGCGCCCGTAAAATTCCAGCGCGTCCATGCTGAACAGGACTTCCGGCAAGCCCAGTTTCTTCATGGCTTCGCGCGGAAATGCGCCCTGGTAGCCCATGTTGTGAACCGTGAAAATCACCGGAAGGCTCTGGACGGCGGGGTCGCCGGCATACTCGGTCCGCAAAAGGGCGGGAACCAATCCGGTTTGCCAATCGTGACAGTGGATCAGATCTGGCATCCAAACGCGTTTGCAGAACTCGATCACGGCGCGGGAAAATTCGCCGAAGCGTTCTGCATTGTCCGGATAATCCTTGCCTGCTACGCCGTACAGTTGTTCGCGGTCGAAATATTCCGGGTCGTCCAGAAAGTAGTAGTGCACTCCGTGCACTGGCCCACCATCGGCAATCTGCGGAAAACGCGCCGCGCCGTCCATGGGAATCGTCAGGCTGGGTGCTGCAACGGCAATCGCGCGGGTGTTGCGGTACCGCGGGAGCAGCACGGCGAGCTCGTGGCCGCGGGCCGCCAACGCCTTGGGCAGCGCTTCGATCACGTCCGCCAAACCACCCGTCTTGGAAAACGGCAACCCCTCGGGTGCGGCAAAAAGTATTTTCATATCCGTTTCAAAGCTTCCACCGTACTGAAAGGCTCCGGCGGCGTCAAGAACCCAGCGTAACGCGTGGCGCGCATGGAAGCCACCCGGCTTGATACACTTGATTCCCATGTCACCCGAAAAACTGGGGCAGCATTTTCTTGCCGATGAAACCTGGCAGGAGCAGATCGCCGAGGCGATCGGGATCGACGGCGGCGTGTGGGTGGAAATCGGAGCGGGCCACGTAGAAATGACGGCGCGGTTGGCGCAGCGCGCGCGCAAGGTGTTCGCCATCGAGCTCGACCCGCGGCTGGCCGCACGGCTGCGCAAAACGATGGCACGCCATGCGAACGTGGAAGTGATCGAAAGCGACGTGCTGGCCGTGGATTTCGGAAAATTAGCGGGCGGCGGGCGATTTTCCGTTTATGGGAGCCTGCCCTACTACATCACGTCGCCCATCCTGCATCGGCTGTTTGAGCATGCCGAAAGGATCGATGCGATCCACATTGTGATCCAACTCGAGGTTGCGGAGCGCATTGTGGCCGCGCCGGGACGGCGCGATTATGGATATCTGTCGGTTGTTTCGCAGTGGTTCGGACGTCCGGAAATCGTGTTTCCGATTCCGCCAGAAGCGTTCCGGCCGCCCCCAAAAGTCGATTCCGCGCTAGTAAGTTTTCATATGCCCGGGGAACGCGCGAAGATTCTGCTCGACGATGAAACGGCATTCCTCGAGTTCGTGAAGGAATGCTTCGCGCAGAAGAGGAAGACGCTGCGCAACAATCTGCGAGCGCGGCTCGGGACGCAGGCCGAGGACGTGCTGCGGGAAGCGGAAATATCGCCGGGATCGCGCGCGGAAGAGCTGACGGTGGGGCACCTTGCGGGGCTGTTCCGGGTGGTGCGGGCGAAGGGGATCTAAACCAAAGGCTTTAACGCAGAGAACACCGAGGGCACAGAGGACTCAGAGAAAAGCAAAAACTGTAAGGTAAAAATAAAACCGAACAGATTGGATTTAGTCAGGATTTCAAATCAATTGGTTTTCTCTGCGCCCTCGGTGTTCTCTGTGTTAAAGCTTTTCGCTTTTCGCTTTTTGCCTATCGAAAGAAACTTTCGCCTCACGCCCCAAGTTCGCGGATCACGCTGACCAGCCGGTCCGGGTAATCCGTCATGATGCCGTCGACGCCTGCGTCCATCAGGCGGCGCATTTGCTCCGGCTCGTTGATCGTCCAGGCGACCACCTGCAAGCCCGCTTCGTGAGCCTTTTTCACCAGGGCCGGCGTGACCAGGTCGCCGCGCGGCGCCAGTTGTCGCGCTCCAAGCCGCACGGCTCGCTCCACTAAATCGCTGGAGGGAATCTCGCACAGGAATCCGGTCATCACCGTTTCGTCCAGCCGGTAGACCGAGTCGAGGGTGGCGGAATCGAACGATAGGATCACCACACGCGCAAACGCCTGGGAATTGCGCACCGCCGCGACCACCGAGTGCTCCACTCCCCAGGCCGCTCCGGACTTGATTTCGAGATAAAAATTAACGTCGTGCTCCTTCGAGAAAGCAAGAATTTCGTCCAGGGTGGGGACGCGCTCCCCCGCGTAGGAAACCGGGGCGCGCGAGCCAAACCAGGCGCCCGCATCCAGCGCGCGGATTTCCTCCAGCGTTTTCATGTGGACCTGGCCGCGGCCGTTGGTGGTGCGGTCCAGTGTCGTGTCGTGGATGGCGACGATTCGCGCGTCCCTGCTGATCTGCAGGTCGGTCTCGATAAAGCGCGCGCCCATGTCGACGGCCTTGCGAAACGCCGCCAGCGTATTCTCCGGCGCGTGCCCCGAGGCACCGCGATGTGCTACGACCCAAACAGACACTCGGCTCTCCACAATCCCGTTTTCGGCAGGGAATAAGTCCAAACCCAAGGCCATCCTAGCAGACTTGGCAAGAGTGGTTGCAGGTCTTCGGGTACACGTGTTTCCAGGCTGCTTTTCCCAATATGGCTGCATCTAATTGGCTGATGAAGAAAGAGGCGCAGTTTAGGAAGAAGCGGAAAGGAGTGTTCCATGAGAACGCTATCTCGTGCATTAAGATTAATTTCTGTGTCGGGGGCGCTCGTTCTGGCCGGGTTCCTGCTCGGAGTTCCGGGAGCGAATGCCGGAACCGCTACCACGCCGGATACCACAGCCATCAGCAACCAGGTGCATCACGATCTGGTTTCGCTGCCCTGGTATAACCTGTTCGATAATCTCGAGTATCAGGTCAACGGCAGCGAAGTAATTCTGAGCGGGCAAGTGATCAGCGAGCACGCGGTAACGAAATACGACGCGGAAACGCCGTGAAACGCATCCCTGGCGTGACCCATGTCGTGAATAACATCGAAGTGCTGCCAATTTCCCAATTTGACGATCAGATTCGCCGGGCCGAGTACCGCGCCATTTTTTCTCAGGGGGATCTGGGACGCTACACCCTGGGAGCGATTCCGCAGGTTCACATTCTTGTGAAAAACGGGCATGTGACTCTCGACGGCGTGGTAATGAATCAGATGGATAAGACGATTGCGGGAATCGTCGCGAACACCGTTCCGAACGTATTTTCCGTAACCAACAACCTGCAAATTGGCTAACGGTTTGTCTTCCCTCTCTGCCACGCAGCGGGCCCGGAATTAAACGGGCCCGCTTGCGTTTTCCCGCCATTCAGAATCGCGCGCCGCGGCTTGACCTTCCAAACCTCTTTAAAGACGATGTATTGGCCGATGGAACAGATTCCGTCAACACGGGAATCCGCGCGGCGATTGGGCCTGGTGACGATCGGTAAGAAGGTGGGAGCGCTGGTGCGGGCGGTTGAGAATCCGGCGCAGGGGTGCGCATCGCGGGCGTGCAAGAAATTCGCGGAGAAGCTATCTCCCTGCCCTGAATAAATCCGGCGAGCTATTTCTTCGCGCGTTCCTTAAGCAGGCCTTTTAGTTCGGACATGAATTCCTTGACGTCCTTGAAGTCGAGATAAACCGAGGCGAAGCGCACGTAGGCGACTTTGTCGATTTTCTTAATGCGGTTCATCAGAAGTTCGCCGATCTCGCTGGTTTTGCGCTCTCGCTCGGGAGCTTCGTGCACGAAGCGCTCGACTTCATCCACCAGCGCTTCCAGTTTTGCTGTAGGCACGGGCCGCTTTTCGCACGACTTCAACAATCCCTGCAGAATCTTCTGGCGGTCGAAGCGCTCGCGGCGACCGTCCTTCTTGATGACCATGTAGGGGATTTCGTCTATGCGCTCGTAGGTGGTATATCGTCGGCCGCACTTCAGGCATTCGCGGCGACGGCGGATCAGGTCCCCGGCGCGGCCCTCGCGCGAGTCGATAACTTTATCTTCCACGGCCGTGCAAAATGGGCATTTCACCGCGCCGAATCTCCCCGCACTTTCTCTTTCACCGCATTGGAAACAGAAGTCCCGTTGGTTCCCTGCACCGCGACGTGCTTGCCGACTTCTTCCGCGTCGGCTTCGGCGCGCGCCAGTTGGCGCAACTGGCCGACCGACATGCCCTCATGAATCAGCAGAGGGATGCCCACCAGCGTGCAGCTGGCAAAAGTGATCAGCCAGAGCACCACGGCGATGGCGATGGCAGGCTCCTGCTCGACGCCGAAGATCGCGGTCAGCCCGACGATGCTCGCGATCTGCGCGCCGCCGCCGATGCCCGGCAGTTGCAATACCGAACCCACCAAGGTGACCGCCAGCAAGAGCATGGCACCTGAAAAATTCATCTCCGAATGAACAAACGCGCTGGGGAAGGCTTCGGCGACCCACAAGTAAACGAGTGAAGCGAGCGCCCAGTGCGCGGCCGTATAGCCGAGGGCGGCCCACAAATCGGGAAACGTTCGTATGGCCTGCAATCCTTCGTTGATCCCGGACAGAAACGCGGCAATGCGCGTGCGGAAGCCGCCGGCGCCGCGCCAACGCTCCAGGGCCCGGTCGACGGCCCCGGCGCCGTGCACGCGGTAGTACACCAGCACGCCGATCAGTCCAGCCATGCCTGCCAACAGCAACCATCCACCACTCCGGGCGTGTTCCACCCAATTCATATCCGCGCCCGCATCCGAAAGGCGTCCGGGAAATACCAACAGGCTGAGGCACGCAAGAACGGCGGCGGCGGCGAAGTCGCAGAACCGCTCCAGAAAGAAAATTCCAAACATGCTGGCTACCGGCAGGCGGTCTTTCCGCGCCAGCAGCATCGGGCGCATGGGTTCCCCGGCGCGCCCCAGAACAAAAATCGCGGCGAAACCCATCACCGTGCCGGCAAATGTGTTGCGAAAAGTGGTTGGGCCAACGTACCGGCAAAAGCGCTGCCAGCGAACCGCCCGGATGGCATAGCATCCGTAGATCGACACCAAAGCCAGCAACAGCAGCCAGACGTTGGCGTTACCGATGCTGACGATGAGTTTATTCCAGGTGAAATCGGCCAGATGAATCTTATGCCGGGATTGATAGGCGAGCGCGACCAGGGCCGCCAGAATGATAAGCGCGATGAATAGCCTGCGAAGAGTTCCACGCATCCGCACGCGAGGTTACCCGCTGCGATGACTGAGTGTCAAGAAATGACACGCATGCGCGTTCTTATTTGTGTCTGGCCCGATTGCCCAAAATGAATGATCTGTAACAATGGAGGAGTGATTGCCGGGGGAAATGCAAAGATGCAAGGCTTTAACACAGAGAACACCGAGGACACAGAGAGTACAGAGAAAACCAAAGTCGCTTGAAAATAAAATTAAAAAATATTTGAATCGGTTTTTAAGATAATTTGCCTTTCTCTGCGCCCTCCGTGTCCTCGGAGTCCTCTGTGTTAATTCTTTTTTTCGTCTTCAAGCAGGGCTACCCCCGCAGCCCCGGTAACTATCGCTCCACCAACCGCTCCAGCGTCGCATAAAAGGCCGGATAGGAGACCGCGGCGCACTCGGCGTCGCGAATCACCGTGTCGCCTTCGGCTCCCAGAGCCGCCACGGCAAAGGCCATGGCCATGCGGTGATCGCCGCGCGGTTCGATCTCGGCGCCGTGCAAACGGCCCGCCGAGCGCCCCTCGACGCGCAGGCCGTCGGGACGCTCCTCGACCTTTGCTCCCATGCGCCGCAGGTTCTCGGCCAGTGCCGCGATGCGGTCACTCTCTTTCACGCGCAACTCGGCCGCGTTGCGGATCTCAATTCCCTGCTCGGTGTACGGCCCCAGCGCGGCGATGGCCGGAAGCTCGTCGATCAGCTGGGCGATGGCGTCGCCTTCCAGGACTCCCCCGCGCAGCGGCTGATGCCGCACGGCGACGTCGCCGACCAGTTCCCCATGCGCGCTGCGCACCGACACCAGGCTGATCGCCGCTCCCATCGAACCCAGGACGTCGAGCACGGCGGACCTCGTCGGATTCAAGCCAACGTTGTGAATGACGATATTGGATTCGGGCAGAACCAGCGCCGCAGCCAAAAAGAAAACCGCCGACGAAAGATCGCCGGGCACCTCCAGCGTGCGAGCCCCGAGGCGCGGGCGCCCGTGAATGCGTACGGCGGGGCCCTCGCGATCGATGCGCGCGCCAAACTCGGCGAGTGCCAGCTCGGTATGGTCGCGCGTGCGGACCGGTTCGATCACCGACGTGACGCCCTCGGCAAATAGTCCGGCCAGCAGAACCGCGGATTTCACCTGCGCGCTCGGCACCGGAAGGGTGTACTCGATGGGAGAGAGGCGAGCGCCCGTAATCTTGAGGGGAGCGTAGCCGCCTTCGCGGGCCTCGATCCGCGCGCCCATCTTCGTCAGCGGATCCATCACGCGGCGCATGGGCCGGCGCCGCAGCGAGGCGTCCCCATCGATGGTCGACGAAAATTCCTGGCCGGAGAGAATACCCGCGAGCAGGCGCATGGTCGTGCCGGAGTTTCCGGCGTCCAGCGCGCGGCGGGATTTGCGCAACCCCGCAAGGCCCGCTCCGGTGATGCGCACGCGGCTGTCCTTGATGTCTACTTTGGCGCCCAGGCGCGAGACGCAATCCAGGGTGCTGTGGCAATCGGCGGCCGCGGAAAAATGAGCAATTTCGCTGGTGCCTTCGGCCAGCGCCCCCAGCATGGCGTAGCGATGTGAAATGGATTTGTCGCCGGGAACTTCGAGTGAACCGCTGATGGTGCGCGCGGGATGGATGATTTGTTTTGTCACATCGGGATTCTAACATGTCCGTTCCCGGCGCGACGGAAACGCCGCGTCAGATTTTTTTTCGCGCGGCGCGCAAATGCCCCATACTAGAGAGCGAGGCCCAAAGCAGATGCCTTTTGAAATGGATTCCCTAAAGTCGAGAATCGAAGAATTGAACGGCAAAAGAAAGCCTCTGTCCGAGCAATTTTCGAAAAACCCGGGCAACACGCACCTGGCCCTCGAGTTGAAGCTCATCGACGACCAGATCGCGGAATGCAACGTGCAAATACAACTGGACAGGAGAAAGCGGAAGTGAACACGAGAACGTTTCTCAAGATGAGAAACCATGGTTTGCGCGGTACGTGGGGCCCCCGATGTTGACCGGAGGTTTTTGGGCCGAAGTCGAAGTGGATGGCGAGCACCTGCGCCTGTTTTCCGAACACAATGCCATCGGAATTCAAGTTTCCGTTTATAACGTAAAGACCAAGACCTGGATTGCGCCTTCCGAAACGGTGGACGACATCGAAGAAGGCAAGGACCGTGCAGCAGCCTACGCCAGGGAGTACTTGAAGCGCGCCGCCGGTGTGGAGTTGCCTCCCCTGCAGTGGAAGAAATCCCGTTCGCGGTAGAAGCGATTGGTGACCGGTGACTGGTGAAAACCAGCCGTCGCAAATTGACGGCGGTGCGGCGCTGTGCTACCTATCAAGTGGTATGTCCCCGGATCGAAGATCGCAGGCCCAGCAACTCTTCGAGGAAGCTTTCGACGCGCAGATGCAGGGCGACTTCGACCGCGCCGTCGAACTGTACCAGGGGTCGATTGCGCTGCATCCCACCGCCGAGGCTCACACGTTTCTGGGCTGGACATACAATATGCAGGGAAAAGTCCCCGAGGCCATCGCCGAGTGCAATCGCGCCATCGAAATCGATCCGGATTTCGGGAATCCGTACAACGATATCGGAGCCTACCTGATCGAACTCGAACGGTACGACGAAGCGATCCCGTGGCTCGAACAGGCCATTGCCGCAAAACGATACGATCCGCGCCACTTTCCTTACTTCAACCTCGGGCGGGTGTATCTCGCCAAGGACCTGCTGAATCGCGCACGGGAACTTTTCCGCAAATCGCTCGACATCGAACCCCGCTATACGCTGGCACGCCAGGCTCTGGAAAACCTTCGCCGCATGGTGAATTGAGTTCTTCCGGCGGCATTTTCTTGCCTGGGGAAATTCCATACGACGCGAAATTTGGGACGGCCCGGTGCGTAGAATAGATACGGGGAGGAGAACAGCGAGGGAATTCGTCATGGATCGTCCAAAGATTCTTTTCGCATTTTTCTTGGGATTGATTTCGCTGGCCCTGGCCGGCTCCGCCGTGCACGTCTCGGCTCAGCAGCAAACGCCGCAAAAGAATAAGCCGCAGCCCGGCGCAGGCTCCGGCCAGATGCCGGATATGCCGGGAATGGACCACGACATGCCCGGCATGGACATGAGGCAGGGCGCCGAAGACAAAGATCCGCAGGCCGAGCATGGCGCGATGGATGCCATGAGCCACATGCACCATCACCAGATGGGGCCGCACATGTACATGACCAAGCTGCGGCCCTCGAATCCGCAGGATTGGGCCAAGGCCGACGAGATCGCTAAGGAATTGCGCGAATCGATCGAGAAATACAAGGACTACCATGTGGCGCTCGCCGACGGCTTCCGCATTTTCATGCCGAACGTTCCGCAAGCCGAATATCACTTCACGAATTATTACGACGGGTATCTGGAATCTTTCCGCTTCGATCCCACGCTGCCCACTTCCCTGCTCTACAAGAAAACAAAAACAGGCTATGAACTGATCGGAGCGATGTACACGATGCCGAAGCGCGTGACCGAGGACCAACTGAACGAGCGCGTCCCGCTGAGCGTGGCGCAGTGGCACCTGCATACCAAACTGTGCCTGCCGCCCAAGGAAGACCGCGGGCACGCGGACCTGACGCGGTTTGGATTGACGGGCTCGATCATCACGAAAGAAGCCTGCACCCAGGCCGGGGGCACGTATTATCCCGTGATTTTCGGGTGGATGGTGCACGTTTATCCCTTCGAGGACACGCGCGAGAAAATCTGGGGGCAGTAGAGAGGTGGAGATTTGAGTTTTGAGATTTGAGTTTTGAGATTTGAGTTTTGAGATTTGAGATTCTAAATTTCAGGTCTTAAAGTCATTGTGAGAGCTTGGCATTTGCCACATCGCGCGCGGCGATGATGGTATTGACGTGAATGCGGACCGTGTCGGGCACGCGGCGCGCATAGCCTCCCGCGAGCGTGGACGCCACTGGAATGCCTCGCCGCCGGGCATGTTCAAAGACCAGGCGGTCGCGCTGCTGCAGGCCTTCGAGCGTCAGCGCCAAGCCGCCCAGCTGGTCTTCGCGGTACGGGTCCGCTCCCCCGACATAGAAAATCAGGTCCGGCGTCATTTTTTTCAGCGAGTGCAGCAGGCCCTCTTCCAGTGCGTCGAGATACTCGTGGTCGCGCGTGCCATCGGCCAGACCGATATCCTCGTCCGAAGGCGGTTTCGGCAGCGGGTAGTTATTTTCCTGATGGATGGAAAGGGTGAAGACGCTGGCGTCGTCCTCGAAAATCGCGGCGGTGCCGTTGCCCTGATGAACGTCTGTGTCCACGACCATCGCAGTGCGAATCGCGCCCGAGGCTTGCAGTGCGCGGATGGCGATGGCTACGTCATGCAGCATGCAGAAGCCTTCGCCGTGTCCCGGGTAGGCGTGGTGAAACCCTCCGCCCAGGTTCGCGGAAAATCCATCGCTCAGGGCGTGGCGCCCTGCCAGAATCGATCCTCCCGCCGACAGCCAGAATCCCCTGATGGTCGCGTCGGAAACCGGAATCTCCAGCTTCATGCGTTCGCTGAGCGTCAGCGAATCGGTCTGAAGTTTTCGCACCCAGGCGGCGGTGTGCACGCGCAAAACGTCTTCATCCGGCGCGGGCTCCGGCTGCACGAAATCCGCCGCCTCGGCGATACCCTCTTCGATCAGCGCATCGTGGATCATTTTAAATTTTTTAGAGGGAAAGACGTGAGGGCCGAGGTCCAAATCGTATTCTGGATGGTAGATGATCTTGAACGGCAGCATTTGGTAGGACAGGCTTCAGCCTGTCGGGTTATCGTCCTGAAAAAACAAAGGGCAGACAGGCTGATGATTCGCTCCGCTCACCACAAGAGCCTGTCCTGCTTTCTTCAATTATCGCGGCCGAGAATAAAATCCGGGACGGTGCGCAGGGCCCGGCCAAAATCGGAGTTGGCGTTGCCGTTCAGGCAGGCCTTGGCGCGATTGGCGAAATCCAGGGCCATGGCCCGCGTGCGGTCCAGCGCCCCAGATTCGTGCACCAGAGCGGTGATCTGCTCCGGGCGCACGGTGTCGAATCCTTGTTCCTCGAGGACGGTGTGCACCAGGCGCTGACCGGCGGCTCCGGCGCTTTCCAGCGCATAGATCAAAGGCAAAGTCACTTTGCCTTCCTTCAGGTCGCTGAGCACGGGTTTGCCGAGTTGTTCGGGCGAGGCCGTAAAATCGAGCACGTCGTCAACCAGCTGGAACGCAAGGCCCGAAAAGTGACCGTAGTCGGCCAGCGCCTGCTCGCCCGCGTCGTCCAGATTTCCAAGGACCGCGCCCAGCCGCGCGCATCCAGCGAAAAGGCACGCCGTCTTGCGGGCGGCCAGCTCCAGGGCGTCCTCTTCGGTCAAATCCTCGCGTCCGAGCTTGGACAATTGGACGAGTTCGCCTTCCACCATGTCCTGCGTCAGCTCGATCAGGACGTCCAGAATCTTGAAGTTGCGTTCGGTGAGGGCCATGTGGAACGACTGCATGTAGAGCCAGTCTCCGGCCAGCACGCTGCGGTGATTGCCCCAGCGCGAATTGGCCGAAGGCCGGCCGCGGCGCGTATTGGCTCCGTCAATGACATCATCGTGAATAAGGGTTGCGCTATGAATGAGTTCGACCACAGCGCCCAGGCGGACTGCGCTATCGCCGCGGTATCCGGCATAGCCCGCCGCGAGCAGCAACAAGGCCGGGCGCAGGCGTTTGCCGCCTCCGGCTAGCAGGTAGCTGGAAATCTCCGCGACCGGCTCGATGGCCGAATTATTCTGCAGAGTTAGTTCCAGCTCGACCTTGATCAGATCGTCGCGAACGAGATCAAAAATTTCCTTCGCCGTCAGAAGTGAGATGATGCTCCTCCCGGAACTGCCTGGTCGCGATTGGGGACCCGATCGATGGCAAACAAACGCCGAAAATTTTCCGCCGTCACCCCGGCCACATCGTCCGCCGGCAAGTTTCTCACATTCCCGATGGTTCGCGCCACTTCCGCGACGTTGGCCGGCTCGTTGCGGCGTCCGCGGTGCGGCACCGGAGCAAGGAACGGAGAATCCGTTTCGATGAGCAGGCGGTCCATCGGAATCGCAGCGGCTGCGTCACGCAAATTCTGGGCCTTGGGGTAGGTCACGTTCCCCGCGAACGATACCAAAAATCCCATGTCCAATCCGTGGCGCGCTTCTTCGACAGTTCCGCCGAAGCAATGGAAAATGCCGCCCAGCCCGGAACTCCGCCAATCCTGGTCCAAGATCTTGAGGCAATCCGGCCAGGCTTCGCGGCAATGAATGACGATCGGTTTGCGGGCTGCGCGCGCCTGCTCAAGCTGGCGGCGAAACACCTGCGCCTGGATCTCGCGGGGCGAGTGGTCGTAATGAAAGTCGAGTCCAATCTCGCCCCAGGCGATGACGCGCGGATGCCGTGCCAGGCGGTCGAGTTCGGCGTAGTGCGCTTCGGTGGCATGCCGCGCCTCGTGCGGATGAATTCCGATGGAGGCGTAGATCCAGTCGTGCGCCTCGGCGTAGGGCACCGCCGCGCCCAGCTTTTCGATCTCCGGGCCGTTGCCGATGGCGAGGATCATGCCCACACCCGCCGACCGGGCGCGCGCCAGCATGGCGTCGCGGTCGGCGTCGTAGTCGGAGACATCCACGTGCGCGTGCGAATCGATCAGGTTCATCAAGTTGGTCGAGTCTTATTTTATAGCGCCCGCCTTCAGGCGGGGAGTTGCTCGACGCGAAAGTGTCCGCCTGAGGGCGGGCACTTCACGGATCGAGACCGAGGATTACTTCAACCGCGCGCCAACGGGCACATCTTCCAGGAACCCGGCCAGGACTGGCGACCCATCGGGCCCGGCGGAGGCCGCGACAATCATGCCGTTCGATTCCACACCGCGCAATTTCCGCGGTTGAAGGTTCGTGACCACCACCACTTTTCGGCCGACCAGGTCTTCGGGCTTGTAGGCCAGGGCCAGCCCGGCCACGATTTGCCGGACTTCCTCGCCGATGTCGACTTGCAATTGCAGCAGTTTATCGGCGCCGGCCACGCGCTCGGCCGATTTCACCAGGCCGACCTTCATTTCCACTTTGGCAAAATCCTCGATACCGATTTTCGGCGTGCCGGCCGCCGGCGCCGGCGCGGCGGCGGCAGCCGCGGGTGCGGCGCTGGGTGCGGGCGACGCCGCTGGTGATGGCACGGGTTTATTCTGTTCCTGCTCCATGGCTTCTATCCTCTCAATTGCTTCTGATTTTTCAACGCGTGGGAAAATGCCTTCCGGTTTTCCGATTTTCGTGCCGGGCTTGAGCTGCCCCCACGAAAGAAGATCCAGCTGGACATCATTCAGCTGGCCGGCCTGCCCGAGTTGTCCCCAGATTTTTTGCGTGGATTGCGGCAGCACAGGATGCGCCAGCGCCGCGATGATGCGCAGGCCCTCGGCCGCCGTGTACAGCACGTTTCCCAGGCGCGCGCGATCTTCGGGCTTATCGGCCAGCGTCCAGGGCTTCTCCACTGTGAGGTACTTGTCGAGGGACGCGACCAATTCCCAGATCGACTCCAGCGCCAGCGAAAAACTCAGCCGTTCGTATAGCTGGGTGATCTTGGTAAGCGCCTCGCAGGCGAAATCCGCGGGGCTAGCGGAATATTTCTGCTCGCCCGACGCTGCCAGGGGCTGCGGAATTTCTCCGCCGAAATAACGGTCGATCATGGTCAGCGTGCGGCTGGCCAGATTTCCCAATCCGTTGGCCAGATCGGCGTTGTAGCGGCTTACCAGGGCGTCGTAGGAAAAACCGCCGTCCTGGCCGAACACAATTTCGCGCAGCAGGTAGTAGCGCAGCGGATCGATGCCCAGCACGCTGACGATGGGGCGCGGGCGCACCACGTTGCCGCGCGACTTGCTCATCTTTTCGCTGTCAAACAGCAGCCAGCCGTGCGCCCAGATCTGGCGCGGCAGCGGCAAATCGGCAGCCATCAGAAACGCCGGCCAGTAGACCGCGTGAAATCGAATAATTTCCTTGCCCACAATGTGCAGATCGGCGGGCCACAAGCCGCGCTTGTCGAAATCCGGGCCACCCACGGCGCTCAGATAGCCGATCAGTGCGTCAAACCAGACGTAGAAAACATGCGGCGCTTCTCCGGGAACCGGAATGCCCCATTTGATCGTGGTGCGCGTAATGGAAAGATTGCGCAAGCCGCCCTGCACGAAGCTCAGCACTTCGTTGCGGCGGCTTTCCGGCTTGATGAAATCCGGGTTGGCCGCGTAGAAGTCCAGCAGCTTCTGCTGGAACTCGGAAAGCTTGAAAAAGTAGTTTTCCTCGGTGACGGTCTCAGTGGGACGTCCACAGTCGGGGCAGGCATCTCCGGGGCCTGCTTCCACTACGTAGGCGTTGTCGTAGATGCAGTATTGGCCGGTATAGCTTCCCTTTTCGATGTAGCCGTTGTTCCGGCAGCGTTTGAACAGCCATTGGACCGTGCGGTGGTGCCGCTCTTCGGTCGTCCGGATGAACTCTTCGCCGGCGATGCCGAAATCGTCCCAAATCTGTTTCCACTGAACGGCAATGGCCGTGGAGAACTCCTGCGGCGACATCCCGGCCTTTTTCGCCGAGCGCTCGACGTTCACGCCGTGCTCGTCGGCTCCCGTGGTCATGGTGACGTCATATCCGCGCATGCGTTTGAATCGGCGGATGACGTCCGCGACGATGGTCGAATACGTGTGACCGATGTGCGGAAGGCCGTTGGTGTAATAGAGCGGAGTGGTGAGGTAGTACTTCGGCTTGGCTCTGGGAGCGCTCATTCGTGAAATTCGATAGTAAGCGGGCTGCCGATGGCTGTCAAATCGCCCTATGCGGCTTGATTGTCTCAGGATTAGATTGAGTGGCTCAGACCAAAAGAGGCACCCCAAAACCGGGGTGCCTCTGATGCCTACTGAATCAATTCTGAATTCGAACTAGTTGAACGATCCTCCGGCTCAATCCTGCGGTGGGGGCGTTTGCTTGCCTTCTCCACCCGGTCCGCCACGTCTGAATTCGCCGTGTTTCTGGACGAGTTGAAAGGAAGGATCGGGCAAAAACAAGGAGGACGCGGGCTGACCGATGTTGGAAAGCTGGTAAGTGGAATTTCCAAACCGCGGGTCGGTGCGCGTGACCTGCAGGACCAAGTCGAGATCCGGCGAATACAGGCGCTCGGTGGTGGTCACAATGTCAAATTCATTGCCAATCTGGCCCTTGGGGATGGTGCGCGTGACTTTGCGGTCGTCGACTTTGTAAACCGTAGATGTCATCGGATCGGTGTAGGTCGTCTGCGTGTCGCTGACGGATTCGTTGGCTGCGGACGGTCCCTTGGGCCCGCGGTCCGGACGTTTGAGATCGCCACGCGGAGGATTGTGCTCGCGAATGGCAAAGACCTGATAGGTCTTCTTGGCGACGTTTTCGATGTATTGCTCCATCTTCGTCAAGTTGCGGATATAGATCAGTTCGGGAGCGTCGCCGGATGCGGCCCATGGACCGATGGCCGGCAATTTGACATCACGATAGGTGCTTCCGTCGGCGTCCCGGGCGATGGTGCCGGTGATGGTGTTCTTGATGGAGTTCCCGGGTAGAGTTTCGCTGTGCGTGATCGTGAAGGTGGCTTGAAACGGCTTACCCGTTACGGTCTTGCCGCCAAACCCTCCCATCAGCCCGCCGAACTCGAACGACCCGTCCATCAATCGCCCCGGACCGCGGCCCGGTCTGTCAATGCCGCCAGGAGGCGGCCCTTGCGCTCCCACTACCAGCGCAAGACCAGCCACTGCAAGTGCCGCCCAACCTGTTCGGATCGCAAACTTTTTCACGGTCATATCTCCTTCTGCAACACTCCTGAACTGGAAGCGTTCTTTCTCCCAACGACCTGCAAATCTATTGAACCAACTTCACGCCGCGCGGCCAGCCGTCTTCTCCGACCAACACATCCGCCTGAATCAGGTCGTCATCGGGAGCTGCCGCGACGGGATAGCCGAGTTGCGCCAAAGAAGCGCGCGTCAACTGCACGCGCACGACCATGCCCGGATCGTCGGGAGCTATGGCTCCGGTAAACGGCACCGGCACAAAATCCGATGCGGCGTACGTATCGCCAGAAGCAGCTTCGCCGGCAACCGCATCGGCAGCCTTTTCTTCCGCTTCTTGCGCCGCCTGCGCACTATCATCCTTCGCCGAGGACGCGGGACCTTTGGCATCCAGCGGAGCGACCGATTGCGAGGAAAAATCCTTCCTCAGAGCAGGCTGCGACGGCCCCCTGGGCCGGAAACCCAAAGTCCAGATAAAAATCAGCAGAACGGCTGCGGCGGCTCCCATGGAAGACCATTCCAGCGTCCGGCGCCAGGAGACGCGCCGCTTATGGCTGCGGAACTCAGCCAGCAGCGCAGCTTCCACTCGGGGGGGTGTCTGCTGATGCTGGGCGCGACGGCTGGCGGCTTCGGTGGCCTCCGCAAGGGCGATGGCCTCGACCATGCGATTCGCGCAAAGGCTGCATACGGCGGTGTGCTCCAAGACCGCTTCGCGCAAACGCACGTTGAGTAATTCCATGCGCACATAGCCGTGCACGATTTCGTCGAATTCCCTGCACGTCATTTCATTCATTCCCTGCCTCCCAGGCCGGCCCCAAGCGCCTTGCTGCCAATACGGGCCGGACGGAGTTTCTCGAGCAATATCGAACGCGCGCGGTTCAGGCGTGACCTCACCGTTCCCACCGGGCACGCAAGCAGCGCCGCGGCTTCGATGTAACTCTTGCCCTCCAGATCGCATAGGGTCACGGGTTCGCGGTAGTGCTCCGGAAGAGTCAGCACCGCGTCTCGCAGAAGATCTTCAATTTCCGTGCGTTCCAGGCCTTCCAGCACCGTCTCGGCTTTGGGCAGATTCACCGGCGAATGGCCCTTCCCGTTCGAGTGGCCCGGGACTGCGTTCCAATCCGAGGATCGGGAGGATTCGCCTTCTTCCAGAAGCTGCACGTAGCGGCTCTCTTTTTCATGCAACTTCCGCAAATGATTCCGGGCGATGCCGTAAAGAAAAGCCCCCGGGGATCCTTTTTCCTGGTCGAACTTCGCGGAATGGCGGATCAAGGTCAAGAACGTCTCCTGAACCACATCGGCTGCGGACTCGGGCCGGGCGGACATATGCAAGGCAAAGCGATACAGGCCGCCCTGGTGGCGCCGGTAAAACTCCAGGAAGGCGTCCTCGTCGCCCGAGGAGAGGCGCCGCATGAGTTCAATGTCGCGTGGTTCCGGTATGTCAGCCATGTGGTCTTTTCAGGACGGGCTGCAAGTACAGCCCGTACCCGTTCGAGCCGGGCTGCGCGCTCCTCTTTCACTCCCGCGGGTGAAGCGTTACACGCATGAGCAAAGCCCGTACCCGTTAGACGCACGCCCAATGCATTCAGGGTGTATTGCTTTGCGAGGCGTGCAAAGTTCCATTTTATCGTGCCGGCGCGATCAAGACGCCGGCCTGCAAAGACGATAGTTAGTGTATGCTTACGGCAGCTCGAACCTAAAACATCTGGAGGCCACTTTGAAACATATTTCCGGAAAACTTGCGGGCGTAATAATGGCGATCGCCTTGACGGGCGTGTCTGGTTTTGCGCAGCTCGCGGAAAAGAAAGCGCTGACGCTGGCGACGGCCAAGCAGATCGCGGCCGCGTCGGAAACCGAAGCCAACAGCAACAAACTGGCCATGGTCATCACGGTGCTGGACGATGGCGGCAACATGATTTACCAGGAACGCATGGACGACGCGCAGTTGGCCAGCATTCAAATTTCACTGGGCAAGGCGCATACGGCGCTGGCCTTCAAGCGTCCCACCAAGGCGCTGGAAGATACGATTGCCGGAGGACGCAACGCCATATTGTCGCTTCCTGGCGCGGTACTGGTTGAGGGCGGATTGCCCCTGATGGCGGACGGCAAGGTCATCGGCTCGATTGGCGTCAGCGGCGGCACATCGGCACAGGACGGAATGGTGGCCAAGGCCGGCGCGGATGCGTTCATGAAGATGCTGGCGCACTAAGCCGCGGCCCTGAAATTGGAAAGTAAGATAGGCTGCTGATATTATTACGTATGTACTCGGGAACGGGCCCGAGTGCGGAGATTGGGTCTCCGCTGAGCAATCCCGCGAGATCCGGCCGCGAAAGCATCCGGATCCTTCAGCAATTTTCGCAACGCTCAAAGATTTTCAAGGGGAGGACTGTGCCCATGAAATTCAAATTCTCTCGGTCCGTCACGTCTGCGCTTCTGATTGCGCCGTTGGCCGCGGGTACGATTTTTCTGGCAGGCGCCGCGGCGCAAAACTCCGGCAAAGCGGCGCAGGTCCAGACCGGGCAAGGCGGATTCAACGATTGGCACAAAGAACAGCCCGGCAAGCATTACTTGGTGAAGGCGTCCGACTTGCCCCAGCCTTACGTGACCGAGTCGTTTGCCAACCAGTCGGAAGTGGTGCCGCGTCCGGCGAATGCCTGGCCGAAGGTGCCTGAGGGATTCAAGATCGATCAGGCGCTGACGGGGCTCGAAGGCCCGCGGACGATCATCACCGCGCCGAACGGCGACCTGTTTGTGGCGGAAAGCAATCCAGGACGGATTCGCGTGATCCGCGGATTTTCGAGCGACGGAAAAGTGGAAACCAACGAAGTGTTCGCCTCCGGGCTGACAATGCCCTACGGAATTGCGTTTTATCCGGTGGGGCCAAATCCTCAGTACGTCTACATTGGCAACACCAATTCCATTGTGCGCTTTCCATACAAGAATGGCGATTTGAAGGCCAGCGGGCCGGCGGAAACCATTGTCGCCAGCATCCCGGGCGGCGCGCGATACGGCGGCGGGCACTGGACGCGCAGTCTGGTCTTCACGAGCGACGGAAAGAAATTGCTGGTCGGCGTCGGCTCCAAATCCAACGTGGGCGATGACGCGGCGGAAACCAATCGCGCAGATGTGCTGGAATTTAATCCAGACGGATCGGGGCAGCGGATTTACGCCTCCGGAATCCGGAACGCGGCGGGGCTAACCATTAACCCCAAGACCGGACAGCTGTGGGTGGCCGTGAACGAGCGCGACGCGCTGGGCGACAACCTGGTGCCAGATTACGTGACGCACGTGCAGGAAGGCGGCTTCTACGGATGGCCGTGGTACTACCTGGGCCCGAATCCTGATCCGCGATTTGCGGGAAAGCATCCGGAACTCAAGGAGAAAGTCCTCGTTCCCGACACGCTGCTGCAGTCGCACTCGGCTCCGCTGTGCCTGACGTTTTACGATGGCAAGCAATTCCCCGCCGAATATCGCGGCGATATTTTCGTGACGTCGCACGGATCGTGGAACCGCGATCACCGAACCGGTTACAAGGTGGTGCACGTCCTTACCCCGAATGGAAAAGCGACCGGCGAGTATGAAGACTTCGTCACCGGATTTGTGCTGAACGATGCCAAGGTGTGGGGGCGTCCGGTAGGGGTGACGGTGGCCAAAGACGGGTCGTTGGTATTCACGGACGACGCTTCCAATAGCGTGTGGCGCGTGACGTATGCAGGCGGCAAGCATTCCGGGAATTAAATGGCTAGTTTGCTGGTTCCGCGTTTCATGAGGGCTGCGGGGTAGTGAAAACTTGCTTGGATATTGGATTTAGCACAGAGAACACTGAGGACACAGAGAGCACAGAGACAAGAAATTTTCGATCCTTGGAAATTTCTGAGCGACGCTAGACTTTCCCTGCACTCTTGTAGTGTCCGTGTTCTCTGTGTCCTCTGTGTTAGAGCTTTCAAGGTTTAGAATGGGCACCACGGCAACCTCCAACCCGCAACCTACTACCTACGGCCTACATCGTCTCTCATTTCCGGCTGGCTCCACGCTTCGCTTAAAGCGTTCAGCGTAAAAGTAGAGCCCGTTCTTTTTTCCGGCTGGCTCCAAGTGGAGCCCGCACCCTATAATCACTAATTCTCATTCTGGATTGGAGCTTTGTGGTTCACGTACTCGAAGCACGCATTCGCGCCGCGCTGGCCGCGCATATCAAACAGCACTACGGCCAGGACGTCGCCATCGTCACCGAAAGACCTCCCCGGATTGAAATGGGGGAGATTGCCACGCCCGTCTGCTTTGAACTGGCGAAGCGCCTGAAGCGCGCTCCCCGCCAGATCGCGGCGGAAATTGCCGCGCAACTGGCGCCCATTGAGGGCGTCGAGCGTGTCGAGGTCGCAGGCGGCGGCTACGTGAACCTGTTTTTTGCGCGGGCCGCGTTTCTGGCTTCGGCCGTGGCCGATGCGGAGACTTCCCCTATTCTTGCGGCTGCCGATGCGCCCAAGTGCATCGTCGAGCATACGAATATCAATCCAAACAAAGCCGCGCACATCGGGCACCTGCGCAATGCGGCGCTGGGCGATACGCTGGTGCGCGTGCTGCGGCGCGCCGGGCGGCGCGTGGAAGTGCAAAACTATATCGATAACACCGGAGTGCAGGTCGCCGATGTGGTCATCGGCTTCGTGCACATCGCGAAGAAGACTCCGGCAGAAGTGCAGGCTCTCGCCGCACAGCCGAAATTCGATTACCTCTGCTGGGATCTGTATGCGAGCGTTTCGCGCTTTTTCGAGGAAGATAAAACGCGGCTGGCGTTGCGCGGCGAAACGCTGCAATCGATCGAGGAGGGGCGAGGTGCGGCGTCGGAAATGGCGGGGATCGTTGCGCCGGCCATCGTGCGCTGCCACTTGCACACCATGGAACGGCTGGGGATCGAATACGACCTGCTGCCGCGCGAGAGTGAAATTCTGCATTTGAAATTCTGGGACGCGGCGTTCGAGCAGTTGAAACAGCGGAAAGCGATTCACTTGGCCACAGCGGGGAAAAATGCGGGCTGCTGGGTGATGCGCACGAACGATTCGGGAATTGCGGCCTCACCGGCCGACTCAGGAAATGCCACCGCTCACGCCGAAGGCGGCAGTGAGGACGACGACGCGAAAATTATTGTGCGCTCGAACGGCACGGTCACATACGTCGGAAAAGATATCGCCTACCAGTTGTGGAAATTCGGCTTGCTAGGCAAGGATTTTCAGTACGAGAAATTCCACACGTATGCGGACGGCCGCACGCTGTGGTCGAGCGTTTCGAGCGGCGGCGATCCGTCCGCGCCCGCTTTTGGAAAGGCCGCGATCGTCTACAACGTGATCGATGCACGGCAGGCGTACCTGCAAAACGTGGTGGTGGCGGGCCTGCGCGCGCTGGGTTTTCAGGAAGCGGCCGACCGGTCGATCCATTTTTCGTACGAAATCGTGGCGCTCACGCCGCGCTGCGCCCGCGAACTCGGCTACATGCTCAGCGAGGAAGACGCGAAGAAACCGTACGTCGAAGTCAGCGGCCGCAAGGGCCTGGGCGTGAAGGCGGACGACCTGCTGGACCGTCTGGAGGCTGCCGCGCTGGCCGAGGTTGCCGAGAGACACCCGGATTTGTCCGGCGCGGAACGCGCCGCGATCGCGCACGCAATCGCCATCGGCGCGCTGCGGTATTTTCTATTGAAATTTACGCGCACGGCGATTATCGCGTTCGACTTCAAGGACGCGCTGAGCTTTGAGGGCGAAACCGGGCCGTATTGCCAGTACGCCGTGGTGCGCGCGCGCAACATTTTCCGCAAGCTGCTCGAACAGGAGCCGAATTTTGAGATGGCGTCTCTTGCGCAAGTGGACTTGTCGGCTGCTTCCACTCTCTTGACCGGAACCGACGGCAATGCATTTTGGGAACTGGTGCTGCTGGCAGGTTCACTCGGCACGCAGATTGAGGCTGCGGTTGGAGCGCAGGAGCCTGCGTTTATTGCCAAGTACGCGTTTCAGCTGGCGCAGGCGTTTAATCTTTTTTATCACCATCACCGGGTCCTCACGGAAGAAGACACTGCGAAGAAGAAATTTCTACTGCAGATCAGCCGGCTGGTCGAGATGCAACTCGTGGCCGCCCTGGAACTTCTTGGGATAGAAGCGCCGGAGAAGATGTAGTGATCCACCGGAATGACACGAGATTCCACGCACGAGGCGATCCATTCGCGGCTACCCAGTGACGTGACAGGACGAGGACTTTTAGCGGCGATGGTCACTCCAACCGACAGCCCTGAAGTCAAGTGGCGAAGCCTCTGTCACTCCGGCGGGATTGGGCAAAAGCCAGGTACTTGCGCAACTATCTCACAAGTGTGAGGTTCCCCAGGCCGCTGATGTAAAAACGCTGGAGCACAGTCGTCTGGCTTGAAATTTCCCGGACTTTTTGGACCGACCCACAGGACAATTAGGTCGGGCGAAATCGAAGGATCGACCACATTCCGCTGACGATGCTTTATGCCCTCTACACTATTCAGCAGGTCAATTGCCCTCTGATTCGGTGTAGCGCGAAAATGGTCACTGATTGATATTTGCACATCTACGACCCGCTCGTTTCCGACCGGTACGGAGCGCGGCCCGTCCACATTCCACTGTAGCGACCCGAAGAAATCACGAAATTCCATGGCATAGGCCAGAGTCTTGGGGCCGCCAGCAT
This sequence comes from Terriglobia bacterium, assembly GCA_020073485.1. Classification (GTDB taxonomy): domain Bacteria; phylum Acidobacteriota; class Terriglobia; order Acidiferrales; family UBA7541; genus Palsa-360. Next base: position 186,866 of record JAIQFB010000010.1, read on the forward strand.
ACAGGATTAAGATTTTTGTCCCTCGATACGTGGACAATTTGGATCTCATGATCGTTTGCTCAAATTCGGTCAAGTGTCTGTCATCCGATTGAGCGTCGAGATCGGTCGCTGTGGGCAGCAGTCTTGGTCTAACTAACGCGTACGAGCCATTTGGCCGTTGGAACCCATAAGGCTCCGGGTGCAGCCTACTGAGAAATGTTTGATCCACGCCCATCAATTTGTCGCAGGTTTCTTTGGCGCCTTTGCCAAGCAGATAACCATCAGGCAACAGATTGTCGCGACAGATCAAAACAGGCATTTTCCTTGAGTCAACCTTGATTTCCGCTGCGAATCGAACACCTTGTTTGAAACTACGAATTACTGTTTCCTGCACTGACCGAAACCGTGACCCGGTGACTGTAATAGTGTAGTCCTCGTCCCAAGGATGGGATGGTTTCACCCAAATGTAGCGGGGGGCGTCCGGATTCTGTGGACCCGGCTCAACACCGTTCTTATAGTCGTAAATTTCTTCAATGGAACCGCTCTTGTTATCCTTGATGATGACCCTCACGTTTTCCAGACGCCTCAATCCCGAGTGATTTACGAAGAATGCCCGTCGATCGCAATCGATGAGCTCACGGCTCGGGACAAAATTCAGGAAGGTGGGGGTCCATTGGTCTCTGATCCAATTGTAATCAAACCAGGCGAACGACACCGCCGCCGCTCCGACCACAATGCAGAACGAAACGATTTTCAGCCTCGTGTTACACCACGCCCAGAATCCTCGAAAGAACACCATCAGGCCTAGGAAGCACGAAGCCGAGGCAAGAACTGGACTGAAATCGCGTACCTCGTAGCCGAAACCTCCAAATGCGGCCACGACGACTGCGTACTTGAAAAGAAAATCCCAGAAGCTTTGGTGCTCCTTGGCAGGTCCTCTTTCGGTATTTGACGAATGGATATAGGTTTCCATTATGCTTCGGAGGGTTCTTCGTAAGGAAAATGGACGGGATCCCATCCCGACATCCGCCATGCTGCTGGGTGGCAGATCGTGTTCAGATGGAAGATTGTCATCTATCACTAGATGTCGCTTCATAGCAGAATCGCCATCTTCCCATGAACCGTCCCAATTTATTCCGATCCGTCTGACCTCGGAGTCTGCTTGGTTTGAACGAGCCTGTAGGGATATTACCAACGCGCATTTCCGGGACCTGTGCGCACTTAAGTTATTTGGAACGATCAGAGGCATAAGGAATAGCCCGTTGCGCTTTTCGACTCTGCACAGATCGCAGTCAGCAGCAGCCCCTATTGTCCGGAAAAGTGGCACAATTTCTTGATCGCGCCAACGAATCGGCACATTTCCGCTCCATGTCACTTGAAGTGGCCCGTTATTAACGCGTTCCTCAACGCGGGTTAAGAAAACCTGTACATCCTTTGCGGGGGACCAGCGCCTTTCATTTGAGACGCGAAGGTGGTAGTAGCGAACCTCATCTAGGACTGTGATTACGCCAGAAACTGAGGATGTGAGTTGTGTTTTCTCCCCGTCTTTCTTGACCAATTCAAGTCGAAAACGCGGCAGGAACAATCTCGCGCGGAACCATTCTCCGAATAATGCTACTAGGACAGCCAGAAAGGTGCCGAGGGCAACAGCAAAGTTTACCCACCAATTCCACCAAAACTGTTGATCTGGATTTACCATGCGGAGTAGGCAATGAGCACTATCTTAACAGGAGAATGATATTTAAGGGAATACAATACCTTGAATTGCGGACTACGGCTCGGCGTAGATTCGCCGCACGTCATTGGCAACGGCGTTTCCGGTCCAGTCCGGATATTTCGTTTTGAATTCAGCGGCGATAGCTTGCGCGGCGTCATCGGCGGATTTTCCCTGGCGCCAGAGTTCGAGGGTGCTGTCCTGGAGATCGACGAGGAATGCGCGTTCTCTTGCGATCAGGGAGGCGTCGCCGAGGGCGCCGTGGTCGGGGACGATCAGGCGCGGGTGCAGGGGCTCGAGCTGGTCGAGGTCGGCGATCCAGGATTTCGCGCTGGCGTCGTTGTTCGAGAGGTTGGGGATCAGCTTGTCCTGGACGATGTCGCCGGGGAGCAGGACGCTGTCTTGCTCGACAAAAATTAATTCGTCGCCTTTTGTGTGGGCCGCGCCCAGCCAGAAGAGACGCGCGGTGACTCCGCCGAGGTCGAGGTTCAGTTCCTTGTCGAAGAGGATGTCGGGCGGGCGGAGCTCGACGTCCTGGAGGAGGTCTTTATTTTGCGCGGACATGTTCCGAAAGCGGTCGGTCATCTCCGCGCCCAGCTTTTCCAGTTCTTCCTGCTGCACGGTGGGGCGGATCAGGACGGTGTTGGGCGGAAAGGCCTGCAGGCCTGAGGCGTGCTCGGGATGGAAATGCGTGGTGGTGAGGTAGAGGATCGGGACTTTGGAAAGGCTTTGCGCGACGCGCACGACCGTTGCGCCGTTGCGGGCGCCCAGGCCGGTGTCGATCACCAGGATTGCGCGGGTGCCGACGACGATTCCGATGTTTGGAAAGCCCATCAGGACGTAGACGTGGTCGGAGACTTTTTTCAGCGTGGTTTCGCTTACCAGCGGCTGGGGGAGTTGGGCGAAAGCGCCGGGCACCGCCAATATTGCCACCGCGACCATAGACGCCGCTCCAAGAGTTTCAAGGAATCTTTTCCACGGGAACATGGCGTGCCTCCGCCCAGAGTTATCTCATAAGTTGTGGCCGACAGCTCATTTTCTTCGTAAAGCTAAGGTCGTGAAACCGCGCCAATGGCGCGGAGTTGAACAGCCCGGGGCAACGCCCCGGGTTTTGCCAGAGATGTTCGCCCGCCCTGAAGGGGCGGAGGGGCCCTGCGCCCTTTCAGGGCGCATTGCGACCCAGGGATGCGGGCACCCGGGGCGTTGCCCCGGGCTTGTCACCGACGGCGCTTTCAGCGCCGGAAGATTTCGACTCGGATTAGCAACTCGGTCCTCGCCAAAACACAAAGCCCTGCCCTACGACGAAGCTGCGGCGTGGCCACATCCCAACCGCGTCGGGACAGGTTTCGGTGGGCGCTACAAGGCGCTACGCGCCGAACTTCATCGCGAGATCGACCAAGGTGCGGACGGCTACGCCCGTCGCGCCTTTTGCGTTCCACGGTTTCACGTCGTCCTGCCAGGCTGTTCCGGCGATGTCGAGGTGGATCCAGGGGGTGTCGCCGGTAAATTCCTTGATGAACATGGCGCCGGTGATAGCGCCGCCGCCTTTGCCGCTGCCTACGTTTTGGATGTCGGCAATGCCGCTCTTGATCATTTCGCGGTAGTCGTCGTCGATCGGCAGGGGCCACATTTTTTCTCCGGCGGCTTTCGAGCTGGCCAGGAGCTGGTCGGTGAAGGCCTGATCGGAGCCGAAGACGCCGACGTTGACGTTGGCGAGGGCGATGACCACCGCGCCGGTCAAGGTGGCGGCGTCGACCAGGTGCGTGCAGCCTAATTTTTTGGCGTAGGTGATGGCGTCGGCCAGGACCAGGCGGCCCTCGGCGTCCGTGTTGATCACCTCGATGGATTTTCCGGACATGGCGATCTGGACGTCACCGGGCTTTTGGGCGCGGCCGCCGGGCATGTTTTCGCTGGAGGGAACTACGGCGATGACTTTGCACGCCGGCTTGAGCGTGGCGAGAGCGCGCATCGTGCCGATCATGACAGCGCCGCCACACATGTCGTACTTCATTTTTTCCATGTCGTTGGAGGGCTTGATGGAAATTCCGCCGGTGTCAAAGGTGATGGCCTTGCCGACCAGGCCAAGGACCGGGGCGTTCGCATCCAGTTTTTCGGGCGTGTAGGTGATGACGATCATTCGCGGAGGCTCGGCGCTGCCCTGCGCGACCGAAAGCAGGGCGCCCATTTTCAGTTCCGCGATCCTTTTTTCGTCGAGGACATCGACGGCGAGGCCCGCTTCGCGGGCCATGGCGGCGGCGCGATCGGCCAGCATGCGCGGTGTGAGCAGGTTGGAGGGCTCGTTGCCGAGGTCGCGCGCGAAGTTTTGCGATTCCGCGATGATGCGGCCGCGGGCCAGGCCCCGATCGGGTACGGCGCGCGACGATTCGTCCCAGCCGGCGAGCGATGCGGACGTGATTTCAGCGCCGGGCTTCTTGTCCGTCTTATATTTGTCGTAATCGAAATTCGCCAGAATCATGCCCTCGACCACGGCCTGCGCGGCGGCCTCATTGCGCTCGCTTTCGCGGACCAGGAAGGCAGCCTGCTCCACCTGGCGAGATTTCAGTGCGCGAACCGCGGCGGCGGCCAAACGACGCAATTCGGCAGTTCCCACCTTGTCTTTTTTCCCTGCGCCCACAATCATTAGGCGTTGCGCGGCCAGGCCCTGCGGGTAATAGAGCAGCGTCGTCTCCAGCATTTTGCCGGTGATTTCTCCGGCGGCGGCCAATTTGGAGAGCGCCCCTCCGGCGGCCTGGTCGAGCTGCGCGAGGACACCGGTGTCCGGCTTTTCATTCTCGAACGCGTAGGTGACCAGCGCTTCCGTTACGATTTGCGCCGCCGGCCGTGTATCGACTGTGATTTCCATGAGTTCCCTTCTGTTAGTGAATAACTGCGGCCCATAACGGCCGTGCAAAATATTCAACTTCCTGCAATCCCGCTGTAACCCGGATCGGTTGCATTGAAACGCATGCCAACGGACGCAACTAACGCGCGCGCCTTAGCGATGACGGAATTGCCGCATGGCCTCGCCCACTTCGCGCTTGGCCTCTTTGTCCTTTTCCGTCTGGCGGCGGTCCCATTTCTTCTTGCCCTGCGCAAGGGCAATTTCGCACTTGGCGGTTCCCTCCTTGAAATAAATGCGCAGCGGGATGAGCGTCAAGCCTCCCTGATCGGTCTTGCGGTCCAGCTTTTCGATTTCCAATTTGTGAAGAAGGAGCTTGCGCGGGCGCAAGGGCGAGTGGTTGAATGGCCCGCCGGGGAGATACTCGCCGATGTGGCAATTCAAGAGCCAGACGGCCCCGCCGCGGATCACGGCGTAGGCGTCGCGGATGTTCGCCTTTCCTTCGCGCAGAGATTTTACCTCGGTGCCAAGCAACACCATTCCCGCTTCCAGCTTCTCAAGCAAATGGTAGTTGTACGAGGCAGCACGGTTTTGAGCGACCAGCAGCTCGGCTGGCTTCCCCTGTTTTTTTGTCGGCTTGGCCACAGCAATCCATATTAGCCGTGGCTAGTAACCATACGCAAGCACACGCGTGGACGCGCCTTGTTCGAGTTTTGAGTGAATGCTAGACTGGCTCGAAGTATTCGCACAACCTGGAGCGTGGATGAACATTCGGCATCTCTCGAGAATGGCTTTACTCACGGCGACCGTGCTCTTGGCGGGGTGCCCCAAAGGCGGACAGAACTATAACGCCGGCGAAAAGGCCGAGTCGTTGAAGGATTACGACACCGCCCTGGATTATTACAATAAGGCGCTGCAGGCCTCGCCCAACAACACCGAATACAAATTGAGAGCGGCGCGCATGCGCTTTGAAGCCGGGCAATGGCACGTGGATCAGGGCCGCCGGCTCCGCCAGCAGGCCAATCTGGAACTGGCGCTAACGGAATTCCGCAAAGCGCAGATGATCGATCCCTCCAGCGCCGTGGCCGCGCAGGAAGTGCAGGCGACGATGGAATTGCTCGCCGTCAAACAGGGGACCACGGAGAATTTGGCCCCGCCGGCTTCGCCCGCCGACGATTTGAAAATCATGGCCGGACCGCCAAAGCTGGCACCGCTTTCCCGCGCGCCCATCAACATGAAGGCAACCAACGATTCCAAGGCGGTATTCGACGCCATCGGAAAACTGGCCGGGCTGACCGTGATTTTCGATTCGGATTTCACTTCGCGGCGCATTTCCGTGGAATTGACCGACGTGACTCTGGAGCAGGCGCTCAACATCGTGGCGCTGCAAAGCAAGGCGTTCTGGCGGCCGGAGACTTCCAACATCATTTTCGTGATTCCGGACCAGCCGCAAAAGCGCAAGGATTACGAAGAAGAAATCGTAAAAACGTTTTATCTGAAGAATACGGTCCTGCCGCAGGAACTCACCGAAATCGTGACCAGCATCCGCCAACTGCTAGACCTGCGCCGCGTGCAGCAAATCAACGCGCAGAACGCCATCGTCATGCGCGACACGCCGGACCGCGTGATGCTCGCACAGAAAATCATCGACGACATCGACAAGGCCAAGCCCGAAGTGGTGATCCAGATCGCGGTCCTGCAGGCGCGGCGCGACCGGTTGAAGAACATGGGAATCCAGCCCGGCACCAGCTCCACGCTGGCGTTTACACCGGGCGGCGTTTCGACGAGCACCACGACGCCGACAGCTACTTCCATCGCATTGAACGAGCTACAGCATCTTTCAACAGCCGATTACAGCGTGACGCTGCCGGGGGCGCAGGCTTCTTTCCTGATGACCGATACGTCCACGCAAATCATCGACAATCCCGAAATTCGAGTGGTGGACGGGCAGACGGCGAAGCTGCGCGTGGGCGATCGCGTTCCTGTCGCTACCGGAAGCTTCCAGGCGGGCATCGGCGTGGGCGCGACGGGGACCGGCGGCGGCGTGGTGAATCCCCTGGTGAACACGCAGTTTCAATACCTGGACGTCGGCGTGAACGTGGACGTCACGCCGCGCATCCACCCGAATCACGAAATCAGCATGAAGGTGAATGTGGTCGTGTCGTCGGTGACCGGGTCGTCCAATATCGGCGGAATCAGCCAACCGATCATAAGCCAGCGCAGTATCGAGCATGACATCAGGCTGCAGGACGGCGAAGTGAACATCCTTGGCGGGCTGATCGAGCGCACCGATTCGGACATCATCAACGGGTGGCCGGGGCTGGCGAAGCTTCCCTTCTTCCGCTACTTCTTTTCCAACGACACGGTGGAACATCAGGATAACGAAGTGCTGATCGTGCTGATACCGCACATCGTGCGTTTGCCCACGCTGACGGCGGAAAATCTGCGGAGCATCGCGTCGGGCAGCGACGCCAACGCCGAAGTGCGGCTGGAAAACGAGGTCATGGCGCCTCCTGTTCCGAAGGCGCAGAGCGCACCGGCACCTGCACAGGCCCCGGCGCCTGCTCCGGCGGCGGCAACTCCTGCGCCCACAGCCATTCCCCAAAATGCGATGCTGCGGTTTGATCCCGGAACGGTCACGCTGAAAGCCGGGCAGACAGCTACACTGGGAATCGTCGTGCAGAATGTGCAGGATCTATATTCCATCCCGCTGCTGTTGCAATTTAATCCAGCCGTGGTGTCCATCGAGGATGTGCGCCAGGGCGGGTTCCTCTCCGGAGGGACGCAGGATATCGCCATCGTGGAACGCGTGGACAAGGAACGCGGCCAAGCCATCGTTTCCGCGACGCGCATGCCGAATACGCCTGGCGTGAGCGGTTCGGGAACACTGGTGGGAGTCGTGGTGAAGGGCGTCGCTCCGGGCAATTCCCAGCTTTCCATCGTGCAGGTGAACGCGAAAGATTCGCAGCAACGGCCGATCCAGGTGGTCACCGGCGAAGCCACCATACAGGTGCAATAATCGCGCGGGACAGCAAAACGCGGCGACGTTCCTTGGGGCGCAAGGCCTCATGGAGCCGTGTTGCCGGAATGACCCTGCTGGAGCTGATCATGGCCTGCGCGATTCTGGCTGTTTTGTCTTCGGCGGCCCTGCCCATGGCGCGAATGACCGTGCAGCGCACAAGAGAAGCCGAATTGCGCCGCGACTTGCGCGAAATGCGAAACGCCATCGACCGCTATAAGGACGATGCCGACAAGAATTTGATCCGCACCGAAGTGGGCAGCGCGAATTATCCGCCCGACCTGCAGACGCTGGTGGACGGGGTGACCGTTAGTATTCCGGCGAATGCGCCGGCGGGCATCAGCGCCGGTGCATTGGCCACGGCCAGCGGTGGAAGCGCGGGAGCATCAGCGGGGACCTCCGCAACGTCTTCTTCCGCGTCGGCCTTGCCGAACAAGGTGCGCTATCTGCGCAGGATTCCCGTCGACCCCATGACGGGCAAGGCGGATTGGGGCCTGCGCGCGGTGCAGGACGACGCCGACTCCGATAGCTGGAGCGGGCATAATGTGTTTGACGTGTACTCGCAATCCACGGCCACGGCCATTGATGGAACGAAATACAAAGACTGGTAGGCGATCGGTGAAATTGGGCAGCATATCCACGATGATCGGCGAACAACGGCAGCAGAACCGCGGCGCACGCGCGCTGCGCGGGATGCGGTCGGCTGGATTCACGCTGATCGAGCTGATGATCGTGATCATGATCATCCTGATTCTGGCGGGCATCGCGGCAGGGCGGTACGAGAAATCCGTGTTGCGCGCCAAGGAGGCGACCTTGAAGCAGGATCTCTTTGTGATGCGGCAGGCCATCCAGCAGTACACTCTGGATAAGCAGGCCGCGCCGGCGTCGCTGGACGACTTGGTGCAGGCGCAATACATCTCCGGAATTCCGACCGATCCCCTTACGCGCAATAAGGATTGGCATCTGGATTTTGAAAACGTGCTGCTTTCGCCGGAGCAGACTTCCTCGGGACTTACCGATGTGCATTCCTCTTCCGACGGCACTTCCCCGTTTGAAAATACTCCCTACAATACCTGGTGACCCGGGATCGGTTTTTCGCCTGGCTTGCAAGACGAGGCCGTGACTACTGTTCGTTTTCTCCGGAGGAATCCCACTGGGGCAGTTCTCTTCGGCCGCAGAGGGCTTCGGCGGCCCAACACCCTAAGTACACCGATTGCGCCACGCCGTGGCCGCTGAAGGCTCCCAGCACGATCGACCGCGGGCTTTCCGGATGCCGCGTGAAAATCGGCCTCCAGTCGTCCCCGATCAGGATCGGGCCTCCCCAGCGGTGCGTGAACTGGACATTGCGCAGGGCCGGATGCAAGGCGCGCACGCGGTTCTCCAGGCGAGCGATGAGGTTCCCTGCTTCACCCTTCGACACGTCGACATCTTGAAGTTCGCGCCAATTCTGCAGGTGCACCAGGCCGGCTCCAAAAACGAAGCCGTCGTTGCGCAGTTTCCTTCCCCACAGGTACGGAAAATCGATGGTGTAGAAAGGCTTGCCGGAAGCGAGGCCCAGCTGTTCGATTTGCGTGCCGCGCAAAGGCTCGGTGGCAATCGCGAGGGTGAATTTCGGCTTGGTACGCCCGGACAATCCGGCCAGTTCCAGGGACATCGCATTGGTAGCGAACAGCGCCGCGTTTGCGGTGACCGTTTTTCCGGAAATGCGCAGCCGCGCCGAATGGCTTTCAAATTCGGCGGATTCGACCGCGGCATTTTCAAATATCAGCGCGCCGGATTTTGCCGCGGCGCGTGCCAGACCGGTCACCACCCGGCCGGGATCCACCGAGCCACCTGGAACTTCCCGGACCGCGCGGAGGTTTCCGGAATCCGACCACGAAATCGGCGAATCCGGCAAAGTCGCGGTGCGGCCAATTTCCCAAACGCCGGGAAGAGCTAGATCGGCGTCCACTTCCAGATCCTTCAGAACTTTCGTGTAGCCGGCCAGCATATCTCCAAGCCCGGGAAGATCGCCCACGGCGGTTTCGGCAAGGACCATGCCTCCCGTATGCCCGCTGGAGCCCGCGCCGATCGAAACCCGCTCAAACACGGCCACGGATTTTTCCGGCGCCATGCGCCGCAACTTCGCGGCGGCTGCAAGGCCAGTGAATCCGGCACCTACCACGGCGAAGTCGATGTGTTCGGGCAGTGCGACGGGTGAGGGATGGAAATCAATCGTCCAGGGAGTGTGGCCCCAATTCGGTTTGGTCAAGGAGTCCGTCATCTGATCAATGCGTCCTGAGTCAGGATACTCCAGTCCTGGAATTTCGGCACAAAGGGGCTCGATATCCCGAAAGTCGGGATCAGGATTTGGGAGAAATTCGCCGTCGCGCGAGTGGACGAGTTTGAGGAAGAATTGAAATCGTCGCCATTCCGAACGAAGTGAGGAATCCCTCCGGGTTTGTATGCCGGGAGAAAGAGGGATTCTTCACTTCGTTCGGAATGACGACGTCGGGCGGGACTTGAACGGCGTGGAAGAGCGCCTACTTGGTGAGCACGATCAGCATTTCGGTGAACCGGCGCTGGAAACCGGCGACTTGCCCGAACAGCGGGGAGGCGATGTTGTTGAACACGTCGTGAGGGTTGTGGCGGTTGGTGACGTCGATGGAAGAAACTCCCAGACGGATCGAAGTTTTCTTGGAGCGGTCGCCGAAGGGCAGGCGGATCAAGAAGTCCCGGTAGATTTTTGCATCGAGCGAAAAGTAAATGGGAAAGCGGCTGGTGTTCGGCGTCCCCACGTAATTCTGCAACACGTCAATATTCGAGTACGGAAACCCGGAATGGATATCGGCAACCGGGCTGACGACAAATTTCCAGGGGATATGGAAGAAGCCCCACAGGAGCAGGCGGTGGGGGACGTCCGATGGCTGGATGCCGTACACATTGGGGCGCAATACTGGAGCCTCGAACGGAATGTAGGTATCGGAGAGCGAGTTCAGGTCGCCGCGCGCCTGGCTCCAGGCATAGGACGCATTGACCTCGGCGCGCTCCCCCATGTGGTATCGCGCGGCGATTTGCGCCTGGCGGTAGTTGGAGGTGCCCGTATTCTGCAGGACCAGGAATCCGGCGGGGCTTGATCCCGGCGCGGGCAGCATGGGGTCCACAACGAAAAGATCCGTCGTGTGCGTTTCGTAATAGGTGAGACGCAGAGTGAGATCCTTGCGGACGTCGGCTTCAACCTCGGTATTCCAGGTAACGGTGCGCGGGCTATTTCCGGGATCGTCCGGCCCCGCCGAACTCGACCCCGGCGGGAGATAGGTATTCTGCAGAGTGATCGGCTGATTGGCGAACGGGCCGGAAGCAAATGTCACGGTGCGGCTCTGATCGCCCGCCAAATCCGCGGAGAGCAGAGGGACGTGGCCATAGATTAGCCCGGCGCCGGTGCGAACGACGATCTTCCCGTCGTACAAGGATGCGGCCAGGCCCGCGCGAGGGGCCAGAGCAAAGCGGCGGCTGGACGATTGGGTGGTCGAGCGCGCGCCAAGATTGACCGAAAGGTTGTGCGTCAAAGACCACTGGTCTTCCGCGTATTCGGAAACTTCGGTGTCGGCGGCGTGCTGCAGGCCCGGGCCTTGAAACGTGATGGTCTCGGTGATGTTGCTGTTCTGGTCCAGTAGATTGACTGGATGGGAGACGTTGCTGGTCCGGTACGACCGGTCGAGCACATCGACTCCAAATTTAAGTTCATGGCTGCCGTGCCAGGTTTTCGCCGGCAACTGCAGCATCGGCAGAATTTCCAGCTGGTTCGCGTTGCGCCACCAGGCGTTGAAGAAATTTCCGCCCCATCCCGCCGGACTGATGGTCATATTGGCGGGCCCCTGGCCCTCCGCATTGCTGTAAAAATTCAAATAGTGGACAGCGGTGATCAGGACCGTGCCAGAATCGAACTGGTAGTCGTCGGAAAAACCGAGCGACGCTCCCCTGCGGTGATAGTTCACCGAGGCCTTCTGTGGAATCAGCGTATCGATGTTGGCGTAGAGATTCGTCGTGGGGAAGAAATTCACGTTGAAGGTGACCATATGCTTCGGCGAAACGGTCCACTGGAAATTGGTGAAGGACAAGAAGCTGTGGGTGTAGGTTTCGTTCAATGGCCAGGAAAGTCCGTGGATCGGATCCCTGCGGAACTCGTAGGTGATCTCTTCCGAGAAATTCAGCTTATTTTTTATCAGCGGGCCGCCGAATTCCAAGCGCGGCGTGAAGTTGGCGATGCCCACCAGGTGATCATTCTTGGCCCGGAACGACGGAATAAAATCGAACAGTTTCATATTCCAGTCGGGCACCGGGGGCTTGATCTCGATCTTGGTCAATCCGCCGGAGAATCCCCCATAGGCCACGCTGTCCGGCGTGCTGAACACCTTCACGGAATTGATCGCGCCCACGGGGATGGGAATAGCGAAACTCCCGGACACGGGATCCATATTTTCCATCGAGTCCACCAGCAACATTCCCTGGCTTTCGGCCTGGCCGTTGAAATTCAAGCGCCCTTCCTGCGTCTGGATGACACTGGGTGAGACCGAGAGGGCTTCGGTGAATTTTCCGGTGCGCAGCGGCAAGGAGTCCAGTTGCTGGCTGGTGACGGTGGCATTGGCGCTAACGCTCTGCGTTGCGACTTCGGTGGCCTCGCCGGTAACCTCGACTTTTGCCTCGACGGAATTAATCTGCAGGGAGGCGTCCTGGACGGCGGATTGAGAGTCGGCAATCGTGACGCTCGCTGTCCATGGCCTGAATCCATCCATCGTGACGCTGAGCGTGTAGGTGCCGGCGCGGAGCTGCAAGAATTTGTAATGCCCTTCGCCGTCGGTCACAGTGGTTTGCGGCGCCGAACCGGGGGCGGCGCCAGCGAGTGTTACGGTAATTCCCGAAAGATTGTTCGCTGTGTTTGTGCCGGAAGCGACGCTGACTTTTCCGGAAAGGGATCCTGCCGGGGCCTGCGGGCGCGCAAACCCGGGAAACGCGCACACCAGCTCCGCAAGCAGCAATCCTGCGCACACGAAGCGGGGCGCGAAACAAATCCCAGTACGAACCTTCATCTACACAGACTCCTCGAAGGAACTGCGGAGGTCGAGCGGCTTCTTTTTCAGCTTGCTCCGTAAACGGTTACTCAGTAGTGGCGGGCATAGTGTCCGACGGTGCTGCCATTTCAGAGTCTGGCCCCGGAACCGCCGAAAGAATAGTCCTAAATTGGCGGGAATTGCGAACTTATTATTGGCCCCTTGGTGGTTACACGGCGTTAACAAGGCGGGACATGGATAGAAATTTGCAGGGCTGAGGGTGGCGATGACTTCGAGGTTTGGAGCAGCGGCCAGAGCGGCAAGCCTGTGGAGTCACATTCCGGGATGCATTGAGTGCGGCAGGAGGCGAGTTTATTGCCCCAGGCCGATCGCAAGCCCCGTAAACCGGCGCTGGAAACCGGCGAACTCGCCGAAAAACGGGCCCGGGAGCGCTGAATTCGGGGCTGGCAGCGCAGTATTGTTGAACACGTCGTGCGGATTCTGGCGGTTGGTAACGTCCAGCGAATAGACTCCCAGGCGAATCTTACGCTTTTTGGAGCGGTCGCCGAAGGGCAATGAGAAGGAAAAATCCTTGTAGACCTTCACGTCCAGGGAGAAGTACACGGGGTAACGCAGGCTGTAGGGCGCGCCGACATAATTCTGAAAGATGTCGACGTTGGAGTAGGCAAAGCCCGTATGCATGTCCGCAACCGGGCTAACCACGAAATTCCAGGGAATGTGCACGAATCCCCAGGCGATCGCGCGATTGGGAATATCCGAAGGCTGCGTGCCATACAGGTTCGGGCGCAGGACCGGCGCCTGGAACGGGATGAAGGTGTCGGACAGTGTGTTCAGATCGCCGCGCGCCTGGCTCCAGGAATAGGAGATGTTGAGCTCCGCGCGTTCGCTGGGCCGGTAGCGGCCGGAGACTTCCGCCTGACGGTAGTGCGAGGAACCCGTGTTGCGCAGTTCCAGCGTTCCGTTGGACCCGGAAACCGGCAGAACCGGGTTCACAAAGAAAAGATCCCGGGTGTGCGTTTCATAATAACTGGCGCGGATGACGAAATTCTTCCTGACTTGAAATTCGCTCTCGAGATTCCAGGTAAAGGTGCGCGGGCTGTTGCCCAAGTCGTCGGGCCCGACGGGCACGGTCCCGGTCGCAGGAAAGTAGAGATTCTGCAGCGTGATGGTCCGGCCTGCCATGGGTCCAGACAAGAAGTTGAGCACGCGGACCTGGTTGTCGGCAAAATCCACGGCCAGCAGGGGGACGTGGCCCTGAATCATCCCGGCGCCGCCGCGGAGTACAATCCTCCCGCCCGCTAACGAGTAAGCCACACCGGCACGGGGAGAGAAAGCGAGCGCGGCGCCGTTGGATTGACTGGTGGCGCGGGCCCCGTAGGTGATGGAGAGGCGCTTGGTCAGCGTCCAGTGATCCTCGACGAATTCGGAAAGCTCGACGCCACGCACGTTCAGCGATCCGGGCCCCTGAAAATGGATAGTCTCGGCGGCCACGCTGTTCTGGTCCAAAAGATTCAGAGGGTGAGACACGCTGCTGGCATCGAACTCCCGGTACAGCAGATCCACTCCAAACTTCAATTCGTGCGTTCCCAGCCAGGATTTCGACGGCAACTGCAGGGCTGGCAGGATTTCCACCTGATTCGCATTGCGCCACCAGGCGTTGAAGAAATTCCCGCCCCATCCGGTTGGGCTAATGGTCATATCCGCAGGACCCTGGCCTTGAGCGTTGCTGTAGTAGTTGGTATATCGAACGACGGTGTTGAGGACCATGCCCGAATCGAACTGGTAATCGTCGGACGCGCCAACGGAAATTCCCCGCCGGTGGAAGTTCACCGAAGCGGTCTGCGGAATCAGCGCGGTGATATTCGAGTACAGGTTGGTCGAGGGGAAAAAGTTCACATTGACGTTGAGCAGGTGCTTGGGCGAAATCGTGTACTGAAATTCCGTAAAGGAATTGAAGCTGTGCGTGTAGGTTTCGTTGAACGGCCAGGTCAGCCCGCGCACCGGGTCCCTGCGGAATTCGTAGCCGAGGTCCTCGGAAAAATTGAGTTTGTTCTTGACCAGCGGGCCACCGACTTCGATGCGCGGAGTAAAGTTGGCGATACCCACCAGCGAGTCGTTCTTGGCGCGGAACGACGGCAGAAATTCCAGAATCTTGTAATTCCAGTTGGGCACCGGAGGCCGGATTTCGATGGTGGTCAATCCGCCGGAAAATCCTCCGTAGGTGGGACTATCCGGCGTGCTGAACACTTTGATGGACTGGATGGCATCCACCGGAATGGGAATGCCGAAGCTGCCGGAAACGGGATCGACGTTTTCGGCCGAATCCACCAGCAGCATGCCCTGGCTTTCGGCCTGGCCGTTGAAATTCAACCGCCCTTCCTGGGTGCGGATGACGCTGGGAGAGACCGACAGGGCTTCGGTGAACTTCCCGGTTTTCAGGGGCAAGGTTTCCAGTTGCTGCTCGCTGACGGTGGCCGCGGCGCTTACGCTCTGCGTGGCAATTTCGGTGGCTTCGCCTTGCACCTCGACCTTTTCTTCGAGAGAGCTCAGTTCCAGGGCCGCATCTTCGGCGGCAGCCTGGCCGGCGGTGAGCGTAACGCTGGCGGTCCAGGGCTTGAAGCCGTCCACGGAGACGTCGATGGTATAGCTGCCCGGAGTCAGATGCGTGAATTCGTAATGCCCGTCGCTATTGGTCAGGACCGCTTGCGACGCCGCGCCGGCAGTGGAAGGTGTCAGCTTGACGGTAACGCCAGGAAGAACGCTCGGCGTTCCGTCGGCGGAAGTGACGCTGACTTTGCCGGCGATGGACCCCGTTGAGGCCTGAGGGCTCGCCGCAGCCGGACGCGCAAGCGCGGCAAAAGCAAACGCCAAAACGGCCAGCAGCAGGCCGCCGTGCAGACAACGTGCCCTAATATGGTTTCGTCCCCGACCCATCATCAACAAACACTCCCCTTACTATTAGAGGCGCCTCGCGGCTTTTCGGTACAAAGAAACTTAACCCGATAGTTCTCCGTCAAGGCAAGAACGTCGTCGAACGTTGCTGCCATCCCATC
Source organism: Terriglobia bacterium (assembly GCA_020073485.1). GTDB lineage: Bacteria > Acidobacteriota > Terriglobia > Acidiferrales > UBA7541 > Palsa-360. The sequence continues at coordinate 202,521 of JAIQFB010000010.1, forward strand.
TCAGTTTGGCCGCGGGAATCAGAAATGAGAGGACTTACTTTTTCATGAAATGCAAACCCATCTCATATTCGCCTTATTGGAGTCGTCTTTCAAACGCTTGGTTGCATACTTTTCGTCAATCGGTTACCCGGTTCGGCGGCCACGTTTAACTACCGTTCTCACGAGTAGGAGCACCACACAGAAACTTCCCTGCTAAAAGGACCCGCCCTAAGGCTTCGTTGACACCGCCGATACTCGCTTGCTATCTTCATCGGGCCAATCAGGACATTTTTATTCCAGACAGCTGCGCATGAGTAGCTCGCTGGACGAACGAAGCGAAATCCTCCGCGATTTGATTTCGAGAAAGAGAGCTCCATGAAAGTCGATATTTTTTGCCATATCCTGCCGCAAAATTTCTACGATCGCATGGTCAAGCTTTCCGAGAGCGGCACGACCATCAAGAAACGGTCCCTCGATATTGCCTCCATGGTGAACCTCGACGTGCGCTTCCGGATGATGGACCGGTTTGGCGACTACACTCAGGTCGTGAGCCTGGCTGCGCCGCCCATCGAGGCTCTGGGCGGACCGGAGCAATCGCCGGACCTCGCGCGGATGGCCAACGACGGCATGGCCGAACTAGTGCAAAAACATCCCGACCGCTTCCCGGGTTTCGTGGCCGGCCTGCCCATGAACAATGCCGAGGCCGCCGTGGCCGAGATCGACCGCGCGTACCTGAAATTGGGGGCCTGCGGCGTTCAGCTCTATTCCAACGTGAACGGGCGTCCGCTGGACGATCCGGAATTCCTACCAATTTTTCAGAAACTGGCGGACCGTAATCTTCCGATCTGGCTTCATCCGACCAGGTCGGCCGCGTTTGCAGACTACAAAACCGAGAGCAAATCGAAATACGAAATCTGGTGGACGTTTGGATGGCCATACGAGACTTCCGTGGCTATGGCGCGGATTTTGTTTGCGGGATATTTCGACAGGTTTCCCCACCTCAAAATTATTACGCATCATTTTGGCGCCATGATTCCCTACTTCTCCGGGCGCACCGGGCCGGGGATGGACCAACTGGGGGCGCGCACCGAGGACGAGGATCTGGCCGCGCAGGGCCGGTTGCTGAAAAAGCGCGTGCAGGATTATTTCAAGATGTTTTACGCCGACACGGCGACGTTCGGGTCGCGCCCCGCGATGCAATGCGGCTTGGAGTTTTTTGGCGTCGATAAGGTGTTGTTCGCGTCCGATTCCCCGTTCGACCCGGAAAAAGGGCCCGGGTATATTCGCGAAACGATACGCTGCATCGAAGAGCTTCCGATTTCGGCCGAAGACCGTTTCAAGATTTATGAGGGCAATGCGCGGAAGCTGCTGCGGCTGAAGCTGACTTGAGACGTTTTTGGTGGCATAGGCTTCAGCCTGTGCGCCCATCCGATTCGTCGATAATCTAAACCGCAACGGCTGAAGCCCGTGCCACTAAGAGTTGCTTTGAAGCAAGTTTTCCGAGACCAGTTGATTGTCTGCGTGAAAAAAAGACGTCACTTTAATTTTGCGGAAACAAATTGAAAGGTGCCCGGGGCTACTCCAGAATCACTTCAGGGCGCGGCTCGGGCAGCCAGAAGCTGGCGATGAATCCGATCGCATAGGCAGCGAAGCCAACCATGGCTGCAGCGTAGCCGAGCTGCCGGGTGACGCTACTGGCCGGCATGTACGCAACGATGTTGGTTGTGATTAGCGCCGCCGAAGTTCCCAACATTCGCCCGCCCACGTTGGCCGCAAAGCTTTCGCCCGTGCCGCGCAGGTGCGTGGGATACAGCGTGGGCAGATAATTCCCCCAAAAACTGAATTGCGCCACCGACACCACACCCAGCAACACGACTCCCCACCCGGGCAGGCCGGTGTCCCGGACGGCAGGAAGCAAAACTACGATTGGGACCAAAATCAGGCCGGGAATCTGAAACAGGCGGAGCAGGCGCCTGCGGCTGACAATAAAAATGGCCAGAACGGCCATCAGGGACCGCCCGAAAAGGCCTCCGAATTCTTGATAGCTCTGGAAAATGGCCACGATTTTCTGCTGGTCGGTTCGCGCCAGGACTCTGACAGCAGGAGTTCCGGGGATCACTCGCGCAAAATGCTGCAGCATTCCGAAGGACACGGCATACGCGCAGGCCATCATCAGGCAGGAGAGGAGCGCGGTCTTGCGAAATTCCGGACGGAACAGTTCCAGGATACTTGGCCGCTGGAGCGTGCCCTCTTCCCTCTTCTTTTGCCAGATCGGCGATTCGGGCAAAAACGGGCGAACGACGAGCAGAGGAATGGCCGGAAAAATTCCCCACAAAATCGTGTACCGCCAGGCTTCGTGCCCGCCGTGAATGGCGGGAAGATAACTGCCGATTGCCAGACTCAGGTAATTCGCGCCGCTCATCAGGATGCCGCCGACCGACGAAAATATTTGTGTGATGCCGAGAACGGTCTCCCGCAGCTTGCGCTCGGGGAACAATTCGGCGAGCCACGCGGTGGCCGCGACGAACTCGACGGAGACTCCCACAAATGTGAGGCAGCGGTAAAAGAGCAATTGCGGGGCCGTCGAACAGCCGGCGGTCGCGAACGCGGAAAAGCAAAACAGGAGGATGCTCCAGAACAGGATGCGGCGGCGACCGAAGCGGTCAATGAAGTAGCCGCCGAGCAGACCAAAAATTCCCCCGGCGATCGCGGGGACATAAAACATCACGCCGATCCACTGATTGAAATTCGGGCTTCCGGGCTTGGATACGAGAAATTCGGACAGTGCCGGCTGGACCGTGAGCGTGAGGACCAGGAGTTCGTAGGTGTCGAACGCGAAGCCCACGCAGGCGACGGCGCAGATGACCCATTCGATCAGCGTGAGACGCAGGAACTTGGCTTTGGGCATGAATGAGATCGCGATGCGCGCGCACCAGTGTAGCGCAAATGGCTGTTTGCCGCGGGAACGTATCAGAGATTGCGATGGGGTGTCAAATTGGCGGGGCAGGTTTCAGCCTGTCGGGTTTAGATTTTCGAGGCCGCCAAGAAAAGCGACAGGCTGAAGCCTGTCCTACTGAAGGGCAAGCAACCCTTGTGTCCTTAGGACGTTCCTAAGAATATGGAACTCACGGGATAGCGGGAAGTAATTAATTTTGGCGACGTGCGTATTTTCCAGGCGTACTCTGTGTTACATATTTTCTATCTACATTTACAGTCCGGGGAAATTCAAGCGCAGAGGAATGGCACAATGAACCGAGAGAAAGCACGTGGGGAACGCAAGATGGCTGGCATCCTGTCCGGATGCGCAACGATGAAACGACTACGCGTGGCCGCTTTTCTGGCGGCCTTTTTGGCGATGTCCATGGCAGTCGTTTCGATGTCGGCGCAGGAAGCGCCCAAGACAGCCACCTCCGGAAGCGCACTCGGAGCGCCGACCATGCCGATTGAGGAAATTATCAAGCGCTTTGCGGCGCAGGAAGCTGAATTCAAGATTGAGCGCGACAACTTCACGTACACCCAAACATTTGTTTTTCAGACTCTGGACGAAAGCAACCACGTGGACGGCGAATTCAAACAGGTGAGCGACATTGTGTTTGACGATCGCGGCAAGCGCATCGAAAAAGTGACTTTCGCGCCGGTTTCCACGCTTACCCGGCTGGACCTGACTCAGGAAGACTATAACGACCTCGAACAAGTCTACCCGTTCGTGCTCACCACCGAGGAATTGCCCAAGTACGACATCAAGTACGTGGACCACGTTCCGCTCGACGAACTTAACACCTATGTCTTCGACGTTGCGCCGAAGACGCTCGAGAAAAAGCAGCGATATTTTCAGGGACGCATCTGGGTGGACGATAAGGATTTCCAAATCGTGAAGACGTTCGGCCAGCCGGTGGGCAACGTCAAGAACAGCAAGAACGGGGAAAACCTGTTTCCGCACTATGAAACGTTCCGGGAAAACATCGAAGGGAAATACTGGTTCCCCACGTATACGCGGGCGAACGATGTGCTTCCGTTCCGAAGCGGCGATGTGCATATCCGCATGACCGTGCGGTACGAAAATTACAAGAGATTTGGCGTGACCGTGAAGATCGGAAAGCCTGCCGAGCAGAAGCCGAGTAAGTAGCGGGGGATTTCCGCTGCATCGCCGGAATCGTGATAGGGGTAGTGGCACAGGCTGAAGTCTGTGCCACCAGGATCCGTTACCCTGCTAAGACTTAGGCGTAGCGGAACAAGGCCTTGAAACCATAATCCATGTGCTGCTGAATGTGGCAATGGAACAGGGTCAGGCCCGGCTGGTCGGCTATCAGGTCCACGGTAGCGCGGCCGTAGCCGGGGACCACCACGGTATCCTTCATCACTCCGCTGGAAGCTTTTCCGTTAATTTCCACCAGTTCAAACGAGTGGCGGTGCATGTGCAACGGGTGGGCGTCCTCGCTGCGATTGCGGAAAACCAGGCGGTGGCGCGCGCCCTGCTTAAGGACGAATTCCCGGTCGTGCGGGTATTCTTTTCCGTTGACGGTCCAGCTGTTGAACAGGCCCGCGCCGCTGGGAACTTTTTGAAAAATCATGTCGATGGTCTGGTCCGGAGCGGGCTGCGCCGCGTTACCGCCGAAAACCATATAGTCCCATGCGGATTTTGCGGGCGCGACCCATTGCGGCTGCTTGTGCTGGTTCTCGTATTCGATCACGATACCCATGCCGCCGTTGCGGACGTCATCGGTCGTGACGCCCAGAATCCATACGCCGGGCTGATTCATCTCGATGATGGCGCCGACGCGTTCGCCGGGGCCGATGTCGATGACGTCCACGGTCTTCGGCGTGGGAACCGGGTTGCCGTCGAGTGAGACGATGCGAAAGTGGTGGCCCGGGAGCGCAACGCTGCGGTTCATGCTGGCGCTGGCGTTGAGCAGATGCATCATCACGCGGTCGCCCTGCTTCACGCGAATGGGTTCGCCAGCGCCCAGCGATTTTCCATTGATGGAAAACATCTGGTAGCCCACTTCGAGTCCGGAAGGGTTGGTGTCGAACTTTGCAGGGCGCTCGGGTTGCGGGCCGGAGGCGCTGGCGTCGTCGTCATCGTCCTCTTCGGGATTGAAGAAGGGCTCCCATTCGCGCAGGGCCAGAAAAACTTCCTTGTCGTAGGCTCCCGGATTGCTTGCCGATTCGATGATCAGGAATCCGAACTGCCCCGTGTACGTGCCGCGGTGCAGGTCGGCGCCGGCCATCACATGCGAGTGGTACCAGCGAGTGCCCGCCGGGCGCGGCGTGAATTGGTAGCGGATGCGTCCGCGCGGCGGAATGAACGGCGTAGCTTCTTCCTCTACCCCATCGACTTCGGAGGGGATAAACAGCCCGTGCCAGTGCACCAGTTCAGGTGTGTCCGTATCGTTGAAAACGTCCACGGTGACTTGCTTGCCTTCCTGCATGCGAAGGATCGGGCCGGGTGACGTTCCGTTGTAGCCGATGGTGCTGAGGATGCGCGTTGGAGTGAGCTCGACCGTGACCGGGGCGATTCGGAGGGTGATATCCGCCTTGGATGTCTCCTGGGGGGCAGCGCTTGCCTGCATCCCCGGCATCGCGGGCTGCGCCTGGGACATCAGCAAACGGGCGGCGCCCAATTCGATGGCGGCGACGCCTCCGAATTTTACGAAATCCCTTCGATTCACGATGGCCTCCAGGTTCGGTGCCGGCGGCACGGCCATACACTCGCGGCCAAGCCCCATCGTGGGAATCCTCTCACGGAGGTATGGCGGGTTCAAGGGTGTCGAAGAGGCACGATGAGATTACGGCGGGTACTGCAATTTGTGAACGGGGCGCAAGAAAACGACAGGCGCCCTTCGCGCTTCTCAGCGTAAGAGGCCTGCCCTACTGGGAACTATTCCTCGGTTTCTTCTTCGACGGCGGCGCGGATTGCGTCCTCCGGGATCACGCCTTCGCGCATCACTATCCAATCGTCGCCTTCGAGTTTCACGATGGTCGAGGCCAGGTTTCCGGGCGTTTCTCCTGCGTCGATGATCAGAGGAAGCCGGTCGCCCATTTGTTCCATCAGGTCCGCGGCATTGGCGCAGGCGGGCTGGCCGGAAATATTTCCGCTGGTGCCGGTGATGGGCCCCTTGACCAGATCGATGAGAGCGTTCACAAAAACGGATTTCGGCCAACGGAGCGCGACATTCCCGGTGTTCGCCGTGATCTTTAGTGGGATGCCCGTGGAGGCTTCGACTAGCAGCGTCAGGGGCCCAGGCCAGAACTTGGCGGCAAGCTTGTGAAACGTATACGGGACATCGCGCGAAAGAGAAACCGCCTGGGCAATCGTATTCACCAGAATCGGCAAGGCTCGTGTCTCGGGGCGTCCCTTGACGCGATAGATCTGGTCGACGGCCGCCAGATTGAACGGATCCGCCGCGATTCCATAAAATGTGTCGGTGGGAATGGCCACCAGTTCGCCCCGCCGGATCAGTTGGGCCGCGTACCGGATGGTTGCAGGGTCGGGGGAATCGGGAGAAATTTTCAACAGCTCAGCCAACAAAGTGATGAACCTCTATTCTTCTCTGACCTGACGAGTGAAAGACCATCGAAATATGAAATCCGCTGCCGTGAGAAATTAACATAGACGTCTGACCCATTCAAGGTAGGAAGGAGCAACCGGTGAGCCAATGGCCCAGACAGCTTTACTATTTCCGGATGGGCCTGATCGAAAATGGCCGGAAGGACATATAGCCTCCGTGCACCGCGGCAAATTGGCATGGGTTTGGCGCGGAGATGCCCGCCTCCCGGCAGAGCCGGGACAGGTTCCGTCGGTCGCTACAAAATTCAAAACCGATGAAGGCCAGCACAGTGGCGTCACCGAGCTTTACCGCCCGAAGGCGGTTTGTTAGGCTCAATTGCATGGCCCTCTCCGGCAAACCGGCTCCCAGAAATTCCGCATCCGCGAGCCCGGCGGCGATTACCAGCCGTGATAATCGATGGCTGAAACGATTCCGATCCGCGCTCGCGGGCGAGCGCGAGGACGGCGCGATGGTGGGCGTCGAGGGATTGCGGATGGTCGAAGCGGCGTTGGGGTCGGGCCTGCGCATCGAGGCACTGCTGGTCAGCGACGCTGGGGAACGCCACATGGCGCGCCTTGCGCCGCTGCTGAAATCGGATACGCAAGTTTTGCGAACGTCGGACCGGCTGTTTGCGGGAGTCGCGGATACGCGGACGCCTCAAGGCATCGCCGCGCTGGTCCAGGCCAGGCAGGCGACGCTGGAAGATCTTTTGCGCGACTGCGCGCTGGTTGCCGTGCTTGTGGGTGTGCAGGATCCGGGCAACGTGGGAACAATTTTGCGGGCGGCGGAAGCCTTTGGAGCGACCGGGGCGGCAACCTGCTCAACGAACGAGTTGGGGACTGCGGATCCGTTTGGGCCAAAGGCGCTGCGAGCGTCCGCCGGATCGGCGTTGCGCTTGCCTGTGCTGCACGGACAGCCGGTTGCCAGCCTGCTCTCGCAGATGCGCACTGCGGGAGTGAAACTGTACGCGGCAACGAAGGAATCATCGGGACAAACGGAGCTTTCCGGGCCGCCCGTGCTGCGGCCCTGGGAGGCCGACTGGAAATTGTCGGCGGCCATCCTGATCGGAAACGAGGGGGCGGGCTTGCCTGACGACATCGTGCGTGTCGCGGACGCGTGTGTAAGCATTCCGCAGGCTGCGGCTACGACGCCGGTGGGCGTGGAATCGCTCAACGCGGCGATGGCTGCTAGCGTATTGCTATACGAGGCCATGCGCCAAAGAATGGCGAAGAGATAGATCCGGATCCCGTATGAGCCTGTTTGCAAAACTCGAGCCGGAAGAGAGCGGCGCAGCCGCCGGGCAGCCGCTGGCCGAGCGCATGCGTCCGCGCACACTCGATGAATTTACCGGGCAGGAATCGCTGCTGGGCCCGGGAAAACCACTGCGCACGCAGATCGAGCGCGACGATATCGGCTCGATGATCCTGTGGGGTCCGCCGGGATGCGGCAAAACCACGCTGGCGCGGCTGATCGCGCGCATGACGCGGTCCGAGTTCGTGGCCTTCAGCGCCGTGCTCACTGGAATCAAGGAGATCAAGGAAGTGATGGCCGCCGCCGAACATTCGCGGCGCGCGGGGCGGCGCACCATCGTGTTTATCGATGAGGTGCACCGGTTCAACAAGGCGCAGCAGGACGCTTTCCTGCCGCACGTGGAAGCGGGGAACATCATTTTGATCGGAGCGACCACGGAGAATCCGTCGTTTGAAGTCATCGCGCCGCTGCTTTCCCGCACGCGCGTGTATGTGCTGCAGGCGCTCTCCACCGAACAGATCGAGACCCTGCTGCGCCGAGCGATCACCGACCGCGAACGCGGTCTGGGAAACGAAAATCTCGCAATCAGCGACGACGCTATCGAGCAGATCGCCGTTTTTTCTGGCGGCGACGCGCGCGCCGCTTACAACACGCTTGAAGCGTGCGTGCGGGCCGTGGAACCCGACGCCTCCGGAAAACGAACCGTCACCAGGGAGATGCTCGCCGAACTTCTGCAGCGAAAATTTCTGCCGTACGACAAATCCGGCGAAGAGCATTACAACCTCATTTCGGCGCTGCACAAATCGGTGCGGAATTCGGACCCAGATGCGGCGCTGTACTGGCTGGTGCGCATGCTCGAATCGGGCGAAGACCCGCTCTACATCGCGCGGCGCTTGGTGCGGATGGCCAGCGAGGATATCGGCCTCGCCGAACCGGGTGCGCTGGCGGTGACGATTGCGGCCATGCAGGCCGCCGATTTTGTGGGGCCACCGGAGGGAAATCTGGCGTTGGCGCAGGCCGCCGTCTATCTTTCGCTCGCGCCGAAATCGAACGCGCTGTACACGGGGTATGGCGCCGTCACCAAGACACTGGAGGAAACGCGGACCGAGCCCGTGCCGTTGCATCTGCGAAACGCGCCGACCGGGCTGATGAAAAATATCGGCTACGGGAAGGGATATGACTACGCGCACGACCATGCCGAGAAAGTGACCGGCATGACTTGCCTGCCCGATTCCCTGCTGGGAAAAACTTTTTATCATCCGACCGATCAGGGGTTCGAGGCGCGGCTGAGGCAACGGATCGAGGAAATCCGGCGTCTCAAAGTACGCGGAAAACCGCAGACATGAAATTTCCCCGACTCGCCTTTGTAAGGTTCGCGTTCCTGACAGCCTCTTGCTTGCACCTGCTAACTTGCGCGCGGCCGCTGAACGCGCAAGACTCTCCGGCATTCAGAATCGACGAGACCGTGACGCGCTTCGCGTTTTCCAGCGACGCGCGGATCGCCTTTGCAGTCCGGCACGTTTTCTCCGACAAAAAAATCCAGCTGCAGCGCGACGACATCTGGATCGCGGAGCGCGACGGCAAGAGGCGGCGCATTCTGCAGGGCGACAAACTGGTTCGCGGGACCCTGCCGTTCAGTTATACGGTGCGGGGATTGCAGTGGTCGCCGGATGGATCGAAGCTCACCGTGGAACTGGCAACCAGCGAAATGATCAACGACGACGGCGACACGCGCGACGGCGTGGCCACGCTGCTGCTGGACGGCGCCGGGCGCGAAATCCAGGTTTCCGGCGGGGACAGTGTGATTTCCGGCGCGAGCAATGCGGCGTGGCTCGCCGATGGCGCGAACGTGGCGTTTTTAACCGAGATACAAAAGCCCGCCGCGGCTGCTTCGAAAACCGCCAGGCAGGAACCACCTCCGCCCATCCTACCGTTGGACCGAAGTTTTTCCATGACGCGGACCAACGTCACGACCGGAACGAGCGCCGCGCTGTTTCCGGGACGCTTGTTTTCAGCGCTCTCGTGGGATGGGAAACGCGGCGACGCGATGGCCATCGAGCGCAGTCCGGAGACCACTCTTCATCCCCGCCTGGTGCAACTCGATCCCGGGGCGGAATCTTCGCGCGACCTGGCCACGCTGGACGGCTATGCGGGAGGGCTGGAGGTTTCACCCTCGGGGAAAAAGGTTGCGTACTGGATCGACAATGAACAGCTCGAGGTGCGCGATACGAGCGTGCCGGCGCGCGTGACGCGCGTTCGCGTGGCCGTCGGTTTACTGGCGTGGTCGGGCGACGAGACGCGAATTCTGGTGAAGCGCGGCGCGGCTGCGCGGTCCGGCGACCTGGTGTGGGTGCCGCTGCCGCCCCTGGCGAACCTCGCTGGCGGCGAGATTCCTACGGCCCAGGAAGTTACGCCCCAAGCGATATTGCATGACCTGGAGTTCCGCCAATTCGATATTTCACGGGATGGAAAATTGCTGGCCGTGGTGGAGCCGGGAAAACGGAATTTGCTGGTGTACGCACTGCCTTAAGGCTTTCCACCTCGCAATAAATCATCGGTATTTCTTTCGTTCTTGGGTGGCTTCTCAGTAGGACAGGCTTCAGCCTGCCGGGTATACTCTCGCTGCCGAAATTCAAAACCGAAGGGCTGAAGTCTGTCCTACTGTCCTATTTACGGCGTCTGTGAATTTCCTGGGCGATGCAGCGGTCCATGATGACGAAGAGTCCCGCTTTGCGGGCGCGGGCGGCGGATGCTTCATCTTCGACGCCTTGTTGCATCCACACCGCGCGCGCGCCGATGCGAATGGCGGCGTCGACTACCTCGGGAACCAGTTCCGATCGCCGGAAGATATCGACGATATCGATTTTTTCGGGGATGTCCTCGAGGCGCGTGTAGGATTTCTCTCCCAGGACTTCCGCTTCGTTCGGATTGACGGGGATGATGCGGTAGCCGGACTGCTGGAGATATTCCGCGACGCCAAAACTGGCGCGATGAGGTTTCGATGACAGGCCGACCACGGCGACGGTCTTCGCGGAAGCCAGGAGCTCGGTGATTTTTGCGGCCTCTTCCGGCAGCGGCGGCTGGAGCATGCGTATCGCCTCTCGAAAAATTCCTATTGGGGCCGGCCTCGCCGGGCGCTCTTGGTTTTGGAAACGGCCGGCGCGGGTTTCTGGTGCGTGAGAGCGTAGTCCACGGCGCGCGCGAGCTTGGCTACTTCGGCCGGGTCCAGGCGCCGGTAGTGACCTTCGGGCACGGTATCGACTTCGAGTGAGGCGAGTTTGACGCGCCTCATTTTTTCCACGCGGTGCCCCATCGCCAACAGATTCCTGCGCAACAGGTCGCGGCGGGCTCCCGCAAGTTGCACTTCGTACCAAGGATTCGGCGGATTCTTGCCCGCGGCATGCGGCGCGCGCAAGGGAATAATCTTTCCGCGCAGGGCGGTCGCGAGGGTTTTCATCTGCGCTTCGTTGAGCCGGCCCTTCACCTTGATCCAATACGTCTGCGGGAGGATGTGCGACGCTTTCAGCATCTGAGCGGCGAGTTCGCCGTCGTTGGTCAGGAAAACGGCGCCGCTGGCCGCGTAGTCCAGGCGGCCGACTGGAAACACACGCTGGGAAATTCCGACCAGCAGGTTGCGCACCGTGCGGCGCCCCTCGGGATCGGCGAGAGTGGAAACAATTTCCGGGGGCTTGTTGAGGAGCACGTAGACGTGTTCCTCGGATACATGCGCGAGTTTCCCCGCCGCTTCGATGCGGTCATGCTCCGGGTCGGCCTTGGCGCCGAGTTCGGTGATCACGACGCCGTTGACGCGCACCTGTCCGCTGCGAATCAGCTCTTCCGCGTGCCTGCGTGAGGCTATCCCCGCGCGGGCGATGATTTTTTGCAGCCGCTCAAGCATGAGTGGTCTTAGGAGGCACTTTCAGCCAGTGCGTTGCCTGGATTAGATTCTGCCGGCGAGGCGTCAGAGATCGAGGGTTCCTGTGCAACAGGTTCCGCGACCTCATTTGCTTCCGCGGCGGGTGGGGATGCAGGTTCGGCGGTAATGAGAGTTTCCACGGGATCCGCAATCGATTGAACTGCCCCTTCATTCTCTGGCGCGGCTTCCGGCTCAACCGGTGCGATGCCTTCGTCCGAACCGAGCGCGGCGCGCGCGAGCTGCTCAAACTCCTTCAGGCTCGGCAATTCATCGAGGTCGGAAAGGCCGAAGCGCATCAGGAATTCTTTCGACGTGCGGTACAGGATGGGTCTGCCCATTACGGCCTTGCGCCCCGCCGTGACGATCAGGCGTTTTTCGAGCAAGGTTTTGATTACGCCGGAAACGTTCACGCCGCGTATTTCCTGAATTTCCGGGCCCGTAACGGGCTGGCGGTAGGAAATCACGGCCAGGGTTTCGAGCGCGGGCATGGTCAGGCGCAACGGCGGGCGCAGACTTTTGATGAACCGGCGCACGACGTCGTGATGCTGCGGCTTGGTGTAAAAGCGATAGCCTCCGGCGACGCCGCGAATTTCCATACCGCGATCCTCGCCCGCATACCCCGCAATCATTTCGTCGAGCGCGGCGCGGACAATAGCTTTGTCCTCGCCCACGGCGTTCGCGATCTGGTCAAGCGTGGCGGGCTCGTCGGCGGCGTAAATGATCGCTTCGAGAGCCCCTTTGAGTTCTATCGGATTCATGGTCATTCCCCTTGTGGGTCCGTGGCAGGGCTCGCACCCGAATATTGTTCGTCAATCGCGCGAAGCGGTTCCGGCAGTAAATTTCCAATCGATTCTCCGCCCGCGAACACGACATCGAACAGTTTGTGTTTCTTCAATCGAATCTGCGAAAACAGTTCCTGCTGGACCAACAAAATGGCCTGCAGGCGCACCAGTTCAAGCACGGCCAAGAGCGCAACGATCATGGCGTGGCGCGACGCGCAGGACTCGAAAAACGAAATCAGCTCGACGCCCTCTTCCGAGGCGACCAATTGCACGCGCAGCAACTCCATCATCTGCGCCACGCTGAACTGGTCGTGGTGCAACTCGATTTTCACGATTTCCTTGCGGCGCTCGAGGACTTGCTGGAAGACTTTTACCAGGTCCACCAGCGAGACGATCAGCTCGCCTTCCACTTCCTGGCCTTCGTACAGCGAACGGTCCGGCTTGGACCAGACGTTTTCTTCGATCTGCTGGCGCTGGTGCAGGAGTTGCGCGGCGCTTTTGAATTTTTCGTGCTCGACCAGGCGATGCACCAGTTCGGCGCGCGGGTCCTCGATTTCTTCGGGGTTCGCCAGCGGGTCGGGGGGCAGGAGCATCTTCGACTTGATGAAGATGAGTGTCGCAGCCATGTAAATGAAGTCGGCCGAGATGTCCATGTCCAGCTGTTCCAGCTTGTGGAGATACTCGAGATACTGGCCCGTGATCTTCGCGATCGGAATGTTGTGGATGTCGATTTCCTGCTTCTTGATCAAATCGAGCAGGAGGTCGAGCGGGCCGTCATACATTTCGAGATGAATTTTGTAGGGTGACGCCATATTATTCCCCCACCTTGACGTTGCGGGCGGCAGATTGCTGCTCTGCAACTTCCGCGCGCTTCTCTTTCCAATTGAATACCGCTTCACGAACGCGCGCCATTGTTTTTTGCGCCACTTCGCGGGCCTTGACCGAGCCTTCGTCGATAATCTGGAGAACCTTGCCGGGATGCGCGGCGTATTCCTCGCGGCGGACCCTCACGGGCGCGATCCATTCAATCAAATTGTCGGCCATCGCGGCCTTGCATTCGATGCAGCCGATGCCCGCACTGCGGCAGCCTTCGGCCGACCATTGCAGGGTTTCGGGCGGCGAAAACAGTTTGTGCCAGTCGTAGACCGGGCAGACGTCGGGATTGCCGGGGTCGGTGCGGCGTTTGCGCGCGGGGTCAGTCATCATGGCGCGCGATTTGGTGCGGATTGATTCGTCGGATTCGCTGAGCGAAATGAAATTGCCGTAGCTCTTGGACATTTTCCGGCCGTCGGTGCCGGGGATGCGGGGGGTTTGGGTGAGCATCGATCCGGGCTCGCGCAGAATTGCGGCGCGACTGAAGAGATGGCCGTTCTCCTTCGCTGCGTCCAGGAAATTTTCGACTCCCTGCTGCAGGGCGTCACTTCTGAGGATATTCGCTAGTTCCCTTTTTTGTTCTTCGGTAAAAGATTTGCCGTTCGAGGGCAGGAGCTTTGCATCGTGCGCATGTTTCGCGAGGAACGGCAGATTGGCGCCGGTGAACAGTTCCGGCTTGATCCGGAATCCGTAGAAGAAATCAAAACGCCGGACGATTTCCCTTGTCAATTCGATGTGCGCAACCTGGTCTTCGCCCACCGGAACCAGGTCCGCATCGTAGATGACGATGTCCGCGGACTGCAGAACCGGATACCCAAGGAAGCCGTAGGTATGGAGATCCTTGTCCTTCACGTTGTCGAGAGCTTCCTTGTAGGTAGGAACGCGCTCGAGCCACCCGAGGGGCGAGACCATCGAAAGCAGCAGATTCAATTCCGCGTGCTCGGGGACGGACGACTGGATGAACATCGTGCATTTGTCCGGGTCGAGGCCTGCGGCAAGCCAGTCGGTGGCGATATCGATGGTGTTTTGCGCAACCTGGGAGGTGTCCGCGTAATCCGAGGTGAGGGCGTGCCAATCGGCAACGAAGAAATAACATTCGTACTGCGGATCGTTCTGCAGCTTGACCCAGTTTTCGAGCGCGCCGAAATAGTGACCGATATGGAGGCGCCCGGTGGGGCGCATGCCGCTCAAGACTCGTTTCTTCAATGTCACGCTAACGGATTCTCCTTAGATCATGGCCCCGCCCAAATTGGGCGAAGGCTGTTGCTGCAGCCCGCCTCTTCAGAGGCAGGCTACAAAATTCCGGCCAGCAAATCGCGCGCGATGATCATGCGCTGGATTTCGCTGGTGCCTTCGTAAATGGTGATCACGCGGGCGTCGCGATACATGCGCTCGACGTCGGACTCGCGCGAGTAGCCCTGGCTGCCGTGGATCTGCACGGCTTTGTAGACGACTCGATTCACCATTTCTCCGGCAAACAGTTTCGCACGCGACGCCTGCGGGCCGACCCGCGCCGAGCCCGTATCGCGCAGCCATGCCGCATTTTGAACCATGGCACGCGCGGCTTCAATTTCGGTCTGCATATCCGCGAGCATCCATTGTATCGCCTGGAAGTCTCCGATGGTCTTGCCAAATGCGCGGCGCTGTTTGGCGTGGGCGACTGAGGCTTCCAGGGCGCCCTGCGCGATTCCGACGGCTTGCGCGGCAATGCCCACGCGGCCGCCATCGAGCAACTCCAGCGCGATCTTCAAGCCCTGGCCTTCTTCGCCCAGGCGATTCGCTTCCGGAACCTCGCAATCGGCGAGCGCAATTTCGGCCGAGCGCGAAGTGCGCAGTCCCATCTTATCCTCGTAGCGCGCCACTCGAAAGCCGGGAAATGACGGCTCGACGAGAAACGCGGTGACACCGCGGGCGCCGGCGGACGGGTCGGTCTTCGCGAAAACCACGTAGACGCCGGAAACGCCGCCGTTGGTGACCCAGGATTTCGTCCCGTTCAGGCGATACCCACTGGAGTAGCGCACAGCAGAAGTGCCGATCCCGGCGGCGTCCGAACCGGCCTGAGGTTCGGTGAGGCAGAATGCGCCGAGGATTTCTCCGCGCGCCAAGCGGTGCAGATATTTTTCGCGCTGCACGTCGGTGCCGTACTTAAACACCGCCCACGTCGCCAGAGAATTGGTGACGCTCAGGGCCACGGCCATGGCGGCGTCAACGCGCGCGACCTCTTCGAGCATCAGCACGTAGGAAATCGTGTCGGCGCCCGCACCGCCCCAGGATTCCGGAACCAGCATGCCGCAGCAGCCGAGCTCGCCGAGCTTGCGCAATTCTTCGGCGGCGAATTTCTCCTCGCGATCGCGCGCGCGGATGCCGGGGCGCACTTCGGCGTCCATGAAGTGGCGGACCGTATCGCGAATCAAGCGTTGATCGTCGGTGAGGGAAAAATCCATCGCGTCGCGTGTAGGGTTGATGCTAGCACAACATTCGCGAAGCGCGAAAAGCAAAGGCTTTTAATACAGAGGACACAGAGGGCACAGAGAAAACAAGAGGAGAAAAGATTTCTGAATTTTCGGTTTGTGAAAGAGCAGATGAACTACTGTTCCCGCTAATTCTTAGGTCTTCTCTACGTCCCCTGTGTCCTTTGGGTTAAAGCTTTTGACCTTTCAATGGAAGGAGGCCTACATCTTCAGCAATTCGCGCAAATGCCGGGTCTGCGCGCGGCTCACAGGCACTTCGGAGGCCTTTTTATCCCCCATCTTGAGCATATAGCTGGACTTGAACCAGGGTACGACTTCCTTGATGTGGTTGATGTTCACGAGGTAGGAGCGATGCGCGCGCCAGAACGTTTCCGAATCCAGCGAGGTTTGCAGTTCCTCGATGGTGCGATAATTCGACGTGCCTTCCACTTCGCGCGCCACCACGGTGATGGTGCCGTCCTCGATGGACGCGAAGATGACATCCTCGGCGTCGACCAGGAAAAGGCGCTGCTGCGTCTTCACCAATAGTTTGACGGGCGGCGCCTTGGACGTCCCCATCTGGCTGACCAATGTCTCCAGGCGCTCGCTGGGAGAGGCTTCGGCTTCGAGGGCGCGTTTCGCGCGCTGGATAGCGCGCGCCAGGCGGCTCTTCTCGATGGGTTTCAATACATAATCGATGGCGTTTACTTCAAAGGCCTGCACGGCGTAATTGTCAAACGCCGTGGCGAAGACAATTTGAGGAAGTTTCCCCTTGCGGTCCATCAACTTCTTAATCACGCCAAAGCCGTTGAGCCCGGGCATTTGCACGTCGAGAAATACGAGGTCGGGAGAGTGCTCCTTGATCAGCGCGAGGGCTTCGACGCCGTTCTTTCCCTGCCCGACCAGGTGGACGTCGGGAAAACTTTTCAGCAGGAACGCCAATTCATCGCGTGCCGGCTTTTCGTCGTCGACGATGAGCGTGTTAATGGTCATGGGAGAAAAATGGATTGCTGAACGGAAGTATATGCGAGGGGCGCTTGCCGTTCAACTAGTGGGGCGATCGCGGGTTCGCGCAGGCAATTCAAGAGCGTGTAACACAGAAGGCGCCGTGTTAAAGGTTTTGCTTTTCGGGTCCGTCGCATGTTGTGCTAACGCGGCGCGTTCTCTAAACTGATCTAGGCATAGAGCTTGATGCATCACATCGGATCGCGGAACCGGAGGCGGATTTTGGCAAAGGGGCGCGCAAAACTACTGAAGAGCGAAATTCTCTACCAGGGCAAGGTTTTCCGATTGCAGCGAGACACCGTAATCGAGCCCGGCGGCGTGCGCGCCGACCGCGACATTATCGTTCATCCGGGATCGGTGGTCGTGCTGCCCATTTTCGAGGACGGGCGCGTGCTGCTGATCCGCCAGTACCGGCATTCGGTGGGAGAGTTTCTGTGGGAACTGGTCGCTGGGCGCAAGGAGCCGGGAGAAACTCCGGTGGCCGGCGCACGGCGCGAATTGCTGGAGGAAACCGGATACACGGCCAGGCGCCTGCGGAAGTTGATGCGCGTGGTCCCCACGCCGGGCTTTGTGAACGAGTGGATGTGGATTTTCGCGGCGGAGGGATTGCAGCGGGGCGAAGCGCAGCCGGAAGAGGACGAAAAGATCAGCGCGCGGAAATTCACACTGAAGCAAGTGGACTCGATGATTAAGAAGGGCACGCTGCGCGACGCGAAATCCATTTGCGGCGTGCTGTATTACATGCGGTTTCAGAAACGGCTCCACTGAGCGCGACGCTCGCCAATTTTTAAATTTTTCTTCCGCACCGGGCCGGCGCAGAAATATTTATGTTTTTTTGTCGTTCTACTCTTGAATCATGGCCGCGTGTAGCATACGATTCCCGCAAGGATGTGCTCCGGGAAAATTATTTCGGAGAGAAAGGCGGACATGAGCGTACGGGATTTCATCAGGCACAACTACCGGCACTTCAACGCAGCGGTTATCGTGGATGCATCGGATGCGTACGTGGCGCATCTGGCTCGCGGCGGAAAGATGTTCCTGACCATGGCGGGAGCGATGAGCACGGCGGAACTCGGGCTTTCGCTCGCGGAAATGATCCGGCAGGACAAGGTGCACGGCATCTGCACGACCGGCGCGAACCTCGAGGAAGATATTTTCAATCTTGTAGCGCACAATCACTACCAGCGCGTGCCGAATTACCGCAACCTGAGCGACGCCGAGGAAGTGGCCTTGCGGGACCGCGGCATGAATCGCGTCACCGATACGTGCATCCCCGAAGAAGAGGCCATGCGCCGGATCGAGCGCCAGGTGCTGAAACTCTGGCAGAAGGCCGACAAGGAGAAACAGCGCTATTTCCCCTACGAGTACATGTACCAGCTCATTCGCGGCGGCCTGATCAAGGAATATTACGAGATCGACCCGAAGGACTCCTGGGTCATCGCCGCGTGCGAAAAGAACCTGCCCATCTTCACGCCCGGCTGGGAAGACTCGACGCTGGGCAACATCTTCGTCGCCAACGTAATCCGCGGGGACGTCTCGAATTTCCAGGTGGTGAAATCCGGCGTGGAACAGATGGCCTTGCTGATCGACTGGTACCGCAAGAATTCGGTCAACGAGACGATCGGATTTTTTCAGATCGCCGGCGGGATCGCGGGGGACTTCCCCATCTGCGTGGTGCCGCTGATCACTCAAGATCTGCGCGAAAAGTGCAAGCTCTGGGGCTACTTCTGCCAGATTTCCGACAGCACAACGTCGTACGGCTCCTACAGCGGCGCCGTGCCGAATGAAAAGATCACCTGGGGAAAACTGGAAGCGGCCACGCCGCGCTTCGTGATCGAATCCGACGCGTCGATCGTCGCGCCGCTGATGTTCGCCTATATCCTCGGGCACTAGAATCGGGACGCACGCATGGAAAATCGAGAAGTCGCCCGGGTTTTGCGGGAAACGGCGCAATTGCTGGAAATCGACGGCGCCATGATCGGGCGCTACCGCAGCTACGAACGGGCCGCGCAACTGATCGACGGCCTGCCGGAATCGATCGAGGAACTCGCCAAGGACCGCAAGAAACTGCTGGATTTGCCGGGCGTGGGCGACGGCCTTGCCGACCATATTCAGGAAATTCTCGAGACCGGCGACTACTCCCTGCGCAAAAAACTCCTGAAAAAGTATCCGGAAACGATTCTGCACCTGCTGGACTTGCAGTCGCTGGGGCCGAAGAAAGTCGCGCATCTTTGGAAAACCTTCAAGGCCGGTAGCGTCGAGCAGGTGGAGGCGCTGGCGCGTGGGGGAAAGCTGCGCGACCTAGAAGGATTCGGCGAAAAGAGCGAAGAAAATATTTTGAAGGCCATCGAGGTGTTCAAGAAATCCGCCGGGAGGTTTCATATCGACGTAGCGGAAGAGGAAGCGGAGCGCATCGTCGCGCACATCGGCGAATTTGGGAAGCCGGTTGAAACGGTCACCCCGGCGGGATCGCTGCGGCGCGGCAAGGAGACTGTCGGCGATCTCGACGTGCTGGTAACGCTCGCGCACGGAAAACATGCGCCCGATGCTGTCGATGCGATCATGGCGCACATTCTGAAATTCCCGGGAATCGACCAGACGCTGGCGCGCGGGGAAAATAAAGTCAGCTTCGTATTGAAGAGCGGCTTGCAGGTCGATGTGCGGATCCTGGAAAAAGAGAGCTACGGAGCAGCGCTGCTCTACTTTACGGGGTCGAAGGAGCACAACGTCACGCTGCGCGGGCGCGCCAACAAGATGGGCTATACGTTGAATGAATACGCGCTGGCAACGCTGAAGGGCGAGCGGCCCGTGGCTCGCGCCACGGAAGAGGAAATCTACAAGAAGCTGGAGCTCGACTACATTCCTCCCGAACTGCGCGAAAACACGGGCGAGATCGATGCGGCGGCCGAGCACAGGCTTCCCCACCTCATCGAGCTGAGCGACATTCGCGGCGACCTGCAGATGCACACCACGGCCAGCGACGGCAAGAACTCGATCGAGGAGATGGCGCTGGCGGCGAAGGAGTTGGGCTACGAATACATTTCGCTAACCGATCACAGCAAGGCCGTCACAGTGGCCAACGGGCTGGATGAAAAGCGCACGCTGGAGCAGATCAAGAAAATTCACGCCGCGAACGCCAAGCACCTGGGCATCCGCGTCCTGGCCAGCAGCGAAGTGGACGTGCTCAAGAACGGGAAACTGGATCTGGACGACGAAGTGCTCGCGCAACTCGACATCGTGCTGGTCTCGATCCACTCGTACATGAACCTGGAACGCGCCGAAATGACCGAACGCATTCTGGCGGCCATCGAAAATCCGTACGTGCAAATTTTCGGACATCCCACCGGACGGCTGCTCCTGCACCGCGACGCCTACCCCTATGACATGGAACGCGTGCTTGACTCGGCAAAAAAACACGGCGTCATCATGGAGTGCAACGCTTCGCCCGAGCGGCTGGATCTGAAGGACACGCATCTGCGCATGGCCAAGGAACGCGGCGTGAAGATCGTGATCTCGACCGATGCGCATACCACAGGCGGGCTTGCGGCGATGCGCTACGGCGTGCTGATGGCGCGGCGCGGCTGGATTGAAAAGAAGGACGTCATCAATACTCTATCGACCGAGAAACTTCTGGCGAGCCTGCGGCCGAAGCCAGGGGCGGCGCACCGGAGCAAACACGCGGCGGCCGCCTCGCCGGGCGCGCGAGGAAAAGCCAAGAAGGCCGGATCGAAGTAAGATTTCCTCCCGATTGCGCATTGCAAATCGGTTTCTATTCGCGCATCATATTGTTTCTGCGCGCAGGGGTTTGCCGATTTCGCTCCGCATGAACGGTACGCCGGCAATGGGTGGGGGCTCTATTTTTGTGATGTGTTTTTTAGTGGAAGCGTAGAGCCCGCGTTCAGTAAGTTCCTTGCTCCACCAGAATTCAGGAAGACAGGAGAAACACGAATGCGTAAGTCTGCAGGCATTGCTCTGCCAAAGGGAAAACTTGGAGTGCTCACCGTGGGAATGGGGGCCGTGGCGACGACCTTCATGGCGGGCGTGGACCTGGTGCGCCGCAAGAAAGCTCATCCGGTCGGATCGCTGACGCAACTGGGAACAATCCGCTTGGGAAAGCGGACCGAAGCGCGCGCCCCGGCCATCAAGGATTTTGTGCCGCTGGAAAAACTGGAAAACATCGTTTTCGGCGGCTGGGATATTTTTCCCGCGAGCGCCTATGAAGCGGCCAAGAACGCCGCGGTGCTCAGTTCCGAGCATCTGGCTGAAGCAAAACCATTTCTTAGCAAGATTCGCCCGATGAAGGCCGCCTTCGACCAGAACTACGTCAAGAAGCTGACCGGCACGCACGTGAAGAAGGGTCGCAACAAGTACGACCTCGCGATGCAGATACGCGACGACATCCACAAGTTTCAGAAGAAGAACAAGGTTTCCCGCACCGTGGTCATCTGGTGCGGTTCGACGGAAATTTTCCTGAAGCAGCACGCCGTCTACGAAACGCCCGAAAAATTCGTGGCCGCGATGAAGGAGAATCACCCGGCCATCGCTCCCTCGATGCTGTACGCCTACGCGGCGATCACCATGGGAATTCCGTTCGCCAACGGCGCGCCGAATTTGACCGTCGACGTCCCGGCGCTGACGGAACTCGCCAAGCAGCACGGCGTGCCGATTTGCGGCAAGGATTTCAAGACCGGACAGACGCTGCTGAAGACCATCCTGGCTCCTGGCTTCAAGGCCCGCCTGCTGGGCATGAACGGCTGGTTCTCGACCAATATTCTCGGCAATCGCGACGGCGAAGTACTCGACGATCCGGAATCGTTCAAGACCAAGGAAGAATCGAAACTCGGCGTGCTGGAATATATCCTGCAGCCGAAGCTCTATCCCGATCTCTACGGCCACATTCACCACAAGGTCCGCATCAATTACTATCCGCCGCGCGGAGACAACAAAGAAGGATGGGACAACATCGATATTTTCGGTTGGCTGGGCTACCCGATGCAGATCAAGGTGGATTTCCTGTGCCGCGATTCGATCCTGGCGGCGCCGATTGTCCTCGATCTGGTGCTCTTCCTCGATCTCGCCAAGCGCGCGGGAATGCGCGGCATTCAGGAATGGCTGAGTTTCTATTTCAAGTCGCCGATGTGCGCCCCGGAGCTGTATCCGGAGCACGACCTGTTCATTCAGTCGATGAAACTGAAGAACACGTTGCGGTGGATGATGGGCGAGGATTTGATCACGCATTTGGGGCAGGAATATTACGATTAAGTGCGGGCGCTGACGAATCCGAAACGAATTGCGCTTTTTTGCGCCTGATTAGGCCCAATTTGAAACAGGACCCGGCCTAAATGAGTGGGCCGCTGCAAAAAGTGGCTCGGCCGTTGTGTCCTCATTACACCGGGTATGTTATTCTTTTCCATTCGCACCGTAGCAATTCAAACCACTGAGGGACATTCGACATGAAGCCATCGTATAACGGCAGGCCCATTCCGCCCGAAGGACAAGCGATCCAATATGTGAACGGGAAATTCGTCATTCCCGACCATCCCATCATTCCCTTCATCGAGGGAGACGGCACGGGTCGCGACATCTGGAAGGCGTCGCGGCGCGTGTTTGATTCCGCGGTCGAGCTGGCCTATGGCGGCAAGCGCAAGATCGCATGGTTCGAAGTGTTCGCGGGCGAAAAAGCCTACAACGAATTCAAGCAGTGGCTGCCGGACGAAACCGTCGAGGCCGTCCGCGATTTCCGCATTTCGATCAAGGGGCCACTGACGACTCCCGTGGGCGGCGGGATTCGTTCGCTGAATGTCACGTTGCGGCAGGTGCTCGACCTGTACGCCTGCGTGCGGCCGGTGCGCTATTTCCAGGGCGTCGATTCGCCCGTAAAACATCCCGAGCGGATGGACGTCACCGTGTTCCGCGAAAACACCGAGGACGTTTACATCGGCATCGAATGGAAATCCGGTTCGCCCGAATGTAAAAAACTTATCGAATTTTTGAACAAGGACATGCTTGGCGGCGGGCCCAAACAGATCCGCACCGATTCCAGCGTGGGCATCAAGCCGATTTCTCCGTTCGGAACCAAGCGTCTCATGCGGCGCGCGGTACAGTTTGCGCTGGCCAACAAAAAGCGCGTGGTCACCATCATGCACAAGGGCAACATCCAGAAATTCACCGAAGGTTTTTTCCGCGACTGGGCCTACGAACTTTCGGTGGACGAATTCCGCAGCGAGATCGTTACCGAGCGTGAGAGCTGGATACTTGGCAACCTCGACAAGAATCCGCAACTCACCATCGAACAGAACGCCGCGATGATCGAGCCCGGGATGGAACAAGGGACCGAAGCGTTCCGCAAAGCGGTGTGTGACGAGGTGAAATCGGTGATCGACAAGATTTACGCGACGCACGGCCAGGGCAAGTGGAAGCAGAAACTCCTGATCAACGACCGCATCGCCGATTCCATTTTCCAGCAGGTGATTACGCGCGCCGACGAGTATCAGGTTCTGGCCACTCCCAATTTGAACGGCGACTACATTTCCGACGCCTGCGCCGCGCAGGTCGGCGGACTGGGCATGGCTCCCGGCGCCAACATCGGCGACGGATACGGGTGCTTTGAAGCTACGCACGGTACTGCTCCGAAGTATGCGGACAAGGACGTGATCAATCCGAGTTCGGTGATGCTGTCCGGAGCGATGATGTTCGATTTCATGGGCTGGCCGGAAGTGGGCAAGCTGATTCAGACCGGAATCGAGCGCACCATCACGCAAAAGCGGGTAACGTACGATTTGGAACGCATGATGGAAGGCGCTACCAAACTCAGCACGTCTCAGTTCGCCGGCGCCATCATCGAGAACATGCAGGCGCTGACGGTTGCGAAGTAAATTTCACCTGCGGCAACGGCAGGCGGGCACCTTTTAAATTTCTATTTATCTAAAACACACAGGAGAACGCACTCATGCGGAAGAAAGTTACAGTCGTCGGTGGTGGATTCGTGGGTTCGACAACGGCGCAGCGCATCGTGGATCTGGAGCTGGCCGACGTGGTCTTGACCGATATTCTGGACGGTCCGCCCGCGGGCAAAGCGCTGGACATGATGGAGTCCACGCCCATCTCCAAATCAGACGCGCGCGTCACGGGCATTTCCACGGCTACCGGGGAATATAAGGAAACCGCGAACAGCGACGTGGTAGTCGTCACCGCGGGCTTTCCGCGCAAGCCCGGCATGAGCCGCGACGATTTGTTGAAGGCCAACTACGACGTGATCAAGGCCGTCGTCGATCAAGTCGTGAAATATTCGCCTAACGCCATTTTGGTCATGGTCACCAACCCGCTCGACGCCATGGTGCAGGCGGCGTACAAGATCAGCGGTTTCTCGAAGAATCGTGTCATGGGCATGGCGGGGGTGCTCGATTCGGCTCGCATGAGCGCGTTTGTGGCCATGGAACTCGGTGTCTCGGTGGAAAATGTGCATTCCTTCGTGCTGGGCGGGCATGGCGACGACATGGTGCCGCTGCCGCGCTACTCGACCGTTGCAGGCATTCCCCTGCCCGACCTGCTCCCGCCTGACCGCATTGCGGCCATCGTGGAGCGGACGCGCAAGGGCGGCGCGGAAATCGTGAACCTGCTCAAGACCGGATCGGCCTACTACGCGCCTTCCGCCGCTGTGGTGGAAATGGTGGAAGCCATCCTGAAGGACAAGAAAAAGATCTTGCCGTGCGCGGCGTATCTCGAGGGTGAATACGGGATCAAGGGACTGTACGCGGGGGTTCCGGTGAAGCTCGGGGCGCGTGGCGTCGAACAGATCATCGAGATCAAGTTGACTGCCGAGGAGCAGGCCGCATTCAACAAGTCGGCGGCTTCGGTGCGCGAACTGGTAACGATTCTCGGCGTTGCCTAAATTGAATTGGTGGCACGGGCTTCGGCCCGTGCCACCAAGAACCCTACCCGTAAAATTTCAACCGCGGCCAGGCCTGCTTCAGCGTCATTTTCGGCTGGCGGCAGATGTAAACGGGCAGGTCGTTTTCCTCGGGGATGGCGTACTCGTTGCCGATCGTCGCAGCCTGCCGGATTTCGCCGAAGATCTGCTGTAAATCCTCGAGACGCATGCCCACCGCGATCACCACTTGGCCGTCGTATTGCCGCGGGCCCCACAAGTAATAATTATTCTGGCCGCTAATGGCGCGCGGCAATCCGTAGGCGGGGCCGAAATAATCGATGGCTCCGGCTTGGCCGTAATTCTTCGCCAGGATCGCCACGCGGGCCTGGTCTTGCTCCGGCAGGGAGTGAAATACGCCGGCGACAACTTCCGCCTGCTGCGGCCAGCCCATCATGTCCGCGAACAGTTGCGGCAATTTTCCGCTGGGCTCGACCTCCACGCGCACTTTGTTCACGTCCCAGAAATCGGCATAGGATGCGATTCGGTCGAGGGGCAGGATCGGCAATGCCAACGGCGCTGCCACGATCCCACCCATGACGAGAGGCGCAAGCACGGCTTGTCTTATCCAATTCCTGCCGGAAGAGGCGATCCGGGCCTCGATGAACACAGCTCCCGCGGCAAAAAGCATCGGATAAATGGGCGCCAAGTAGTAGATGCGCCCCCGAAGAATCAGCATTTCGGCGAGAAGAAAAAGATATGTCCAGCCCAGAAAACGGAAAGACTTCCCTTCCCGGCTGATCAAGAAATACCACAGCCCCGCAAGACAAATGGGCGCGCCCAGGGGATGCACCAGAAACGCCTGCTGCGCGATGAACGCCAGCCAGGAGATGTGCGCGTTCTTCGCCACGTCCACGTTGCGCAGGATTTCAATCGTGGGCCAGTGATTTTGGTACTCCCAAATCAGGTTCGGCAGAAAAATCAAAAATGCGATCGTTGCGCCGGCCCAGATCCTAGGCTCGCGCAATTGGCGCCGCTCGCGCGTCATCAGCAAGGAGAGCAGGAAGGCAAACCCGAACAGCAGCATCGAGTGCTTGTTTAAGATTCCCACCCCGGCCACAAGCCCGAACAGCAGCCACAGGCGCGTATTCCCGGTTTGCACGATGCGGATGGAAATGGCGGCACACAGCATCCAAAACAGCGGCTCGAAAGCATTCATGGACAGGAAACTGTCCATGGTCAGGAAGATCGGGCACACCAGCATGGCCGTCGCCGCAAGCAACTGCGCATAACGATTGCCGCCGAGTTCCCGGACGATCCATCCGGTCAGCAGAATCTTCGCGCCCGCCGCCAGCGCCGGGAAGAACCGCAGGGCGTACAGCGAATCGCCAAACAAGGCGCGCGACAGCCGGGCCACCAAGGCGATCAGCGGCGCCTGATCGACGTAACCCCAGGCCAGATGCTGCCCGCAGGCCGCGTAGTACAGTTCATCTCGGAAATATCCGTACCGCCCATCCAGCAGCACGTGAATCAGGCAGGCGGAAATCGCGAAGCCCGCCGCGATTGCCAGGTCACTCTCGATCCACATCCTGTGGATCCAGTTGTCCGCGCGCGCGACACCCAGCGCGCCCGCATCTTCCCGGGCGAGGACTTCCCTCCGCATAAAGGGGATCAAGGACATACGTCAGGCTGATCGGATTTGGAGTTTAGTGCAAGTGAAATCAGAAATCATGCCGCCACCTGCGCGGAAAAGCGCCTTGGATCGTATAAACCGATGGCCTACTGCGCCGTCGATGGTTTCGGCGCGGGAGGCACGATGGACGCTGTCTGAATCTTGTCCAGATTCGGGAAGCCCTTATCCAGGTACGCACGGCCCTGACTCCCGATCAAATCCTGCCTTGGCCCGCGTCCATCGGGCGCGCCTTCTCCGTAGCCGCTGTACAGCTTATCCACGGTGTCCATGCCCTCGGTCACAATGGCGAACGGTGAAAACCCGCTCGAATCGAGATTTGTATTGTTTCCGTAATTGATGAATATCTGCGTGGTCCGCGTATTGGGTCCGGCCATGGCGAAGGAGACATATCCGCGCTTGTTGCTCTGCGTGACCTTGTCGTCCTTGATATTCGCGTTTTCCCAGGCGCGCGAAACCTGCGGGTACGCGCTCATCCCGAACTGCGCCATGAAACCCGGCAGCACGCGGAAAAATGCTGCGCCGTCATAAAAATGGTGCCGGACGAGGTTGTAGAAACGGTCGGCGCCGTTGGGGGCCCAGGCGCGCGTCACATGCATCGTAAATTCGCCCGCTGTGGTCACGAATTGCACATCGTATTCCGCGGGGGCAACCGTCTTGAGCGTGGCAGGCTGCAGCAGCGCCGGATCAAAAGGAGCCTTCGCAGCCGCCGCGGGGGCCTTCCCGGCCGGCGCCTTGGACGCGGCTGACGGTTTCTTTGCCGGCGCCTGGCCGGAAGTCTGCGCCTGTGCGCCGAGCACTGCCAGCGCGCACATCAATGCGAAAACTGCGGTTGTGCGAATCAGCCTCATGGGTTATCTCCGGTTGAAAGTGACGGGCCACATTATGCCGCGATTTTTATTCTCTGACTAGGGGTTCCCTTGTTGCAATTCGCCGGCAACCCTTTCGGACTCGCTCATCACGCGCAGCGTGTTTCCGCCTAGAATTTTTGCGATGTCGGTTTCGTCGTATCCTAGTTCGAACAAGCCCTCCGTGATCCTCGGAAACTGCGCGGCGTCCTCCAGGCCTTCGGGCATGAATGCTCCGTCGAAGTCGGAACCGAGCCCCACGTGATCCGCGCCTGCCAGGCGGACGGCATGATCGATGTGCTCGATGATTTTCCCCCAGCCGACCTGCGGCAATTTTCCGGCGCGAATCCATTCGTCGCTGGTTCTTTGCTCCTCGATCAATTTTTGCGCCTCGTTCATGCCGAATTTCTGCCTGGCCGCCTGTTCGAGCAGCGCCTTATCCTGTGCCATGGCCCTGCTTGCGTTCGCGTACTCCTGGCTCAGAAAGGCAGCGTGAAAAGTCACGTGCAGGACGCCGCCGCGCGCGGCCAGCGCCAGGATCAGTTCGTCGCTCAGATTGCGCGGGGCGCCGCAGATCGCGCGGCAACAGGAATGGGAAGCGATGACGGGCGCGCGGGAAGTTTCGATGACGTCGCGGAAGGTCTGATCCGACACGTGAGAAACATCCACGAGCATCCCGAGCCGGTTCATTTCGTGTACCACTTCCCTGCCGAAATCGGTGAGGCCGTTGTGCCGTGCGGCCGCATTCGAGGAGTCGGCCCAATCGGTCGCCGCGTTGTGCGTCAGGGTCATCGTGCGGACCCCGCGCGCGGCGAATTGGCGCAGCACCTGAAGGTCGTTGTTGATCGCGTGGCCGCCTTCCACGCCCAGCAGGATCCCGATCTTGTTCTGCTTGCGGGCCGCTCGAACTTCTCCCGCGGTTGTGGCCAGCGTCAAGTCGTCGGGATGCCGCCGGATCTGATCCTCGACGCCAGCCAATAAATCAAACGCGCGCGCGGTGGCCGCCGGGCCCGTGATTTCCACCGGAACCCAAAGGGCAAAAACAATGGCGCTTACGCCGCCCGCGCGCAGACGCGGGATATCCACGCAGCCTTCGGCATCGTGGTGGCCCATGTCAAATTGATCGAAGAGAAACCGCTGAGGAGTGTCCGCGTGGGTATCGATCACAATGGTGGAAAAATGAATCTCGCGCGCGCGAAGTGAAATGACGTCAGCCGGCATGTTGGAAACAGTTTCCGGCCGCCGCGCTATTCGCCGCGCCGGTGCAGCGTTGCATGAATCAGGTCGCGGTTCATGCGCCCGATGAACTCGATGGGAATTTCCTTGGGGCAGACGGCCTCGCACTCGCCGTGATTGGTGCAGCTGCCGAAGTCCTCTTCGGTCATGGCGGCGACCATGTCGAGCGTGCGCTGGTCGCGCTGCGGCTGTCCCTGAGGCAGCGAGTTGAGATGCGTGATCTTCGCCGAGGTAAACAGCATGGCCGCAGCATTCGGACACGCGGCCACGCAAGCGCCGCACCCGATGCAGGCGGCCGCGTCAAACGCTCGCTCGGCGTCATTCTTCGGAACCAGAATGGCATTTGCGTCCGGAGCGCCGCCTGTCGGCGCGCTGATAAACCCCCCGGCTTGAATGATACGGTCAAACGCGGACCGATCGACCGCCAGATCGCGTAGCACGGGAAACGCCTTCGCGCGCCATGGCTCGAGGGTCAGCGAGTCGCCGTCCTTAAAGAAACGCATCGAGAGCTGGCAGACCGTGGTGCCGCGGTGCCCACCGTGGGCCACGCCATTGATCAGGAAACCGCAGGACCCGCAGATCCCTTCGCGGCAGTCGTGCTCGAAAACGACGGGCGCCTCGCCCTTGGTTTGCAGATTTTCGTTGAGCAGGTCCAGCATTTCCAGGAAGGACATGTCCGGCGTCACGTTCTGCACCTGGTAGCTGACGAATTTCCCCGCTGCCTTCGCGTCCTGCTGCCGCCAAACTTTGAGTGTGAGGTTCATGGTCTACTTGTAGCTCCTCTGGGTCAGGTGCACGTATTCAAACGCGAGCGGTTCCTGGTGGAGTACCCAGTCGGCGTTTTCGCCCTTCCATTCCCAGGCCGATACGTAGGAAAAACGATCGTCGTCGCGCAGGGCCTCGCCATCCGGGGTCTGGCTCTCTACGCGGAAATGGCCGCCGCAGGATTCGGCGCGCTGCAGCGCGTCCAGGCACATCAGTTCGGCAAGTTCCAGGAAATCCGCCACGCGCCCGGCTTTTTCCAGCGACTGGTTGAACTCCTCGCCGCCGCCGATAATGTTGACGTTGGTCCAGAATTCGTGTCGCAATTCTGGAATCTTTGCGAGATTGCTGCGCAGCCCCTCTTCGGAACGCGCCATCCCGCAGTTGTTCCACATCATCTTGCCCAGTTCCTTGTGGATCGAATCGACGGTGCGCTTTCCGCGAATGTTGACCATCTTGGCGACGCGCTGTTGAACTTCCTCTTTCACGGCCGCAAACGCCGGGTGCGAGGTGTCGACTTTTTCCAGCGAGCTCGAAGCGATGTAATTCGGCAGTGTGTAGGGCAGGATGAAATATCCATCGGCCAGGCCCTGCATCAGGGCGCTGGCGCCCAGTCGGTTGGCGCCGTGGTCTGAAAAGTTGGCTTCGCCGGCAACGAACAGGCCGGGAATCGACGACATCAGCTGGTAATCCACCCACAAGCCGCCCATGGTGTAGTGCACCGCGGGGAAAATCCGCATCGGGACTTTATAGGCATTCTCTCCGGTAATCTCCTCGTACATGTCGAAAAGGTTGCCGTATTTTTCGCGGACGACCGGTTCGGTAAGCCGCTTGATGGCATCGGAAAAATCGAGGTAGACGCCCATCCCGCCGGGGCCCACGCCGCGGCCTTCGTCGCAGACTTCCTTTGCATTGCGCGAGGCAACGTCGCGCGGCACCAGGTTGCCGAAGCTCGGATAACGCCGCTCGAGGTAGTAATCGCGCTCGTCCTCCGGGATCGAGCCCGGAGCGCGCGTGTCGCCCTGCTTCTTTGGCACCCACACGCGGCCGTCATTGCGCAGCGATTCGGACATCAAAGTCAGCTTGGATTGGTTTTCGTTGCTGACCGGAATGCAGGTCGGATGAATTTGCGTGAAGCAGGGATTGCCGAACAGCGCGCCGCGCCGGTGCGCTCGCCAGATGGCCGTGGTGTTGGAGCCTTTGGCATTGGTCGAGAGGTAGAAAACGTTTCCGTAGCCGCCTGTACCCAGGACGACCACATCGGCGGCATGGGTTTCGATCGCGCCGGTGACCAAGTTGCGCGTGACGATCCCACGCGCCCGGCCGTTCACCACCACCAGATCCAGCATTTCGCTGCGCGTGTGCATGCGCACGGTGCCTGCGGCGATCTGTTCCTCGAGAGCCTGGTATGCGCCCAGCAGCAACTGCTGCCCCGTCTGCCCGCGGGCATAGAACGTGCGCGACACCTGCACGCCGCCGAATGAGCGCGTGTCCAGCAAGCCGCCATATTCCCTGGCGAACGGCACGCCCTGCGCCACGCACTGGTCGATGATGTTCACGCTGATTTGCGCCAGGCGGTAGACGTTGGCTTCCCGGGCGCGGAAATCGCCGCCCTTCACCGTGTCGTAGAAAAGGCGGAAGATGCTGTCGCCGTCATTGCGGTAGTTTTTCGCGGCGTTGATGCCGCCCTGCGCGGCAATCGAGTGCGCGCGGCGCGGGCTGTCGTGAAACGAAAAGCAATCGACGTTGTAGCCCTGTTGGCCGAGTGAAGCCGCCGCGGCGGCTCCGGCGAGTCCCGAGCCCACAATGATCACCCTGTACTTGCGGCGGTTGGCCGGGTTCACCAGCTTCATGTCGAAGCGGGCTTTATCCCACTTTTGTTCGATCGGACCGGATGGAATCTTGGATTCGAGCATTTCTCTCCCCTCAGCGCACCCAGCCTGCGAGCACCGAAATTGGCACTGAGATAAATCCTGCAAAAATCACAATGGCAATGAGTCTGGAAATGATTCGCAAGCTCTTCGTATTGTCTGTGGTCACCCAGCCCAGGGTCTGCAGCGCGCTCCAGATGCCGTGGTCCAGGTGCAGGCAAAGCGCGCACATGGCCAGAATGTAGAAAAGCGCAATGGACACCACGGAAAAGCCGGCCACCACGTTCTGATAGACCATCAAATGTTCAAACTGCCCGGGCTGGAACCCGACCATGCCCGCCGTGAAGTGAAACAAGTGAAAAACAATGAAGACGGCCAGCAGAACCCCGCCCCAGCGCATGGTCAACGCGCCCCAGGTGGTCTCCACGTCTTTCTTCGATTCGTAGCCTATAGGACGCGCCTTCCGGTTCATCACCGTGAGCTGCGTGGCCGCCGTGATATGCAGCACCGCGCAGATCAGCAGGACGATGCGGACGATCCAGAGCAACTGCCCGTAGCCAAGCTCCGGGTAGCCCACTTCCCGCAGGAAGCGCGAATAGGCGTTGATCTCCACCGGGCCGGAAAAAATCTTCAGATTGCCGACCATGTGCGCGATCACGAAAAGAACGAGGACCGCTCCGGTCAGAGCCATGACCACTTTCTTGCCGATCACGCTGCTCCAGAGCGCCAGCAATCGATTCGGCGCCGCCTTGGTTGCCACCGCTGACTCTGTCATCGTACGACTCCTGATTTCATTGCCGCTCCGTCATCCCGGGCTTTCGCTTGAACCTTTTCGGCACACCCATTACCGCGTCACCCGACGCGAGCAGGCAAACTAAGCCCTTATCTTGCTATTCGGGCTTTGAACTTTTCGCGGGAAAAATTGGCGATAATTTCGCAAATCAACTTCAGTCGAAGACATTCCAACTCCGGTTTATCCTGGTCAGAAAATTTAGTATAGGCAATTCCCGGCTGATTTTCAAGACGCAGCAACTCGCGAAGATAAGAAATCGACCCCCGTGCCGATTTGGATATAATATGGAAGGATAGTCAAAACCGGGGAGAGTGCATGGTCGAACAGCAGACGGCGGACTTGGGGACGATTGTCGACGCCTTGGCGAAACAAGGCTTGCCGCCGGATGGGGATGCTCTTTCCAAGGTGGCCAAAGCGGTTGCGAAGATATTTTCAGTCGACGCCGATGAAGTTGCCATCCTGAGCTTGAACACGAAAAGCAAGAATCTGAAGTTCGTGATTCCGGAAAAGCTCGCGGCCGTCGGCACGATTCCCCTGAGCAGCGCCACGGCCCTGGCGGCGCGCACGGCGCGGGAACGGCGCCCCGAATTGGTAAACAATTTCAGCACTTCCCGGCACGCCACCGTCTTTGAAGGCGTTCCGCTGGGACGCGACCCTGCCGAGCTGATTCAAAAGATCATGAGTGCTCCGATTCTGGAGGGAAACCAGGTCCGGGGCGTGGTGCAGATATCCAGAAAAGGCCGCTCGACGTCCGACGCGGGGCTGGATTTCACGCAAAAGGATTTGCAGGCGCTGACATCTATCTCCCCGGCGCTGGTTGGCTTTCTGAAGATTTGCACCGGCGCATAAGAAAATGAAATCTTCGCGCATTTGGATGCAAGCGGCTCTGTTCGTTTTATTCCTTGCATCCATTTGTTCGCGCCACGCCCTTTTTGGCCATTCTCTAC
Organism: Terriglobia bacterium; assembly: GCA_020073485.1. Classification (GTDB taxonomy): domain Bacteria; phylum Acidobacteriota; class Terriglobia; order Acidiferrales; family UBA7541; genus Palsa-360. Next base: position 235,339 of record JAIQFB010000010.1, read on the forward strand.
CAGCCCAGGCTACCGGGACTTCCAGCACAGTCCACCTCACACTGCTCGGCACCACGGATGTGCACGGGCATATCGAACCCCTCGACTATTACTCGGGCAAGCCCGCGCAATTGGGACTGGCGAAGATCGCCACGCTCGTTCGCCGCGTGCGCGCCGAGCAGCCGAATGTGTTGCTGTTCGATTCCGGCGACACCATTCAGGGCACTCCCCTGGCCTATTATTTCGCGAGCAAGGATACGGATAAGCCCAATCCCATGATCCTGGCAATGAACGCGCTGGGATACGACGCCGCGGCGGTCGGCAATCACGAATTCAATTTCGGCCTGAATGTTCTGTGGAAAGTGAAACGCGAAGCGCACTTCCCTATTCTCGCCGCCAACATCAGACAGCAATATGACCATGCGCCGCAGCGCTTTGAGCCTTATATCATCAAGGAAATCGCCGGAGTGCGCGTCGCCATCGTCGGATTTGTCACTCCGGCCATCCCGCACGTGGAACTCCCCGCGAATTATCGGGGCTATGAATTTGAGCCGATCGTGGACGCCGCGCGCCGCGTCATTCCCGAGGTCCGAAAGCGCGCGGACATGGTTGTGGTCCTGGCGCATTCCGGGCTCGCTCCCGTCCCTGCGTGGACGGACGAGATGCCCGGCGAAAACGCGATGAAGGAACTGGCCGAGCAAGTCCCGGGCATTGACGTTATCCTGATCGGGCACACGCACAATGAGGTTCCCGAGCGGATTATCAACGGCGTTTTGCTGACGCAGGCGAAAAATTCCGGCGCGTCGCTGGCGCGCATCGATCTGGACCTGGAACGCGCCGAGGGCGGCGCCTGGCGCGTAGCTGCAAAACACTCCGTGGTCCTCCCGGTCACCGAACAAGTCCCCGCGGATCCTGAAATCGTTCAGCTAGCTGCGCCCTATGAACAGGCGACGCAGGCGTACCTTGACGCACCCGTCGCCAACAGCTCGAAAGAGCTTCGTGGGACGACTGCCCGATTTGAGGATGAGCCCATGGTGGATTTGATCCACGCCGTGCAGATGGAAGCGGGCCACGCGGACGTATCGCTGGCGGGCATGCTCTACACCGGCTCGCGGTTGCCCCAGGGCCGCGTGTCGGTTCGCCAGGTCACTTCGCTCTATGTCTATGAAAATTATTTGTACACCGTGGAAATGACCGGAGCGCGGTTTCGCGCTGCGCTCGAACATGCGGCCAGTTTGTATCCGGCGTGGCCTTTCCCGGACAGGCAACCGGTTCGTCTGCCGGACCTCAACGTCGATTCGGCCGCTGGGGTCGACTACACGATCGATTTGCGGCTGCCCGCCGGACACCGGATCACGAAACTCGATTACAAGGGCAAGCCGCTCGCGGACGATCAGAAACTCCGCGTGGCCATGAATAACTATCGCTACTCGGGCGGTGGCGGCTACGATTTCAAAGGTTTGCCGATCGTTTACCGCTCCACCGAGGAAATTCGCGATCTGATCATTGCCCACCTCACCCGCACCGGTGTGGTGCCTGCCATGGCAAATGGAAACTGGCGCATCGAGCCGCAAGAAGCAGTGGAAGCGCTTCGCCGGGCGGCTCTGCAGCAGGAACAACAGGTATTTCATGCGCCGCGTGTCTTCCCCAAATCCCTATTCGCCATGGTACGAAGTGACCGGGCCGCTATGTTTGCGAGATCAGAACAGTTTTTCGGCGTCTCGGCGGGAAATTGATTGACACTGCGGGGTGTTCTTGTTACTTTTTCGCTCGCGCAATTTTTCACGCGAGTTCTTGACTCAGTCTCGGGTGCGGGCTCTACTTTTACGCTGAACGATTCAAGTGAAGCGTGGAGCCCGCCGGAATAAAGGAGCCACCGCTTCTCGGCACCCTCATGGCTTTCGTCGCGAAAAAGATTTTTCTGACCAAGGGCGTAGGAAAGCATCGGGAGCGGCTTTCGAGTTTTGAATTGGCGTTGCGCAGCGCGGGAATCGCGGCGTGCAACATCGTGCGTGTCTCCTCCATTTTTCCTCCCAACTGCAAATTGATCTCGCGCAGCGAAGGACTCAAGCACATCAAGCCGGGCCAGGTGGCCTTCACCGTCATCAGCGAGAATTCCACGCGCGAAGCGCACCGCTTGATCGCCGCGGGCATCGGCCTCGCACTTCCCGCCGACAAATCCATGTACGGCTACCTCTCCGAGCATCACTCCTTCGGCGAGACCGAGGAAGTCGCGGGCGAATACACCGAAGAGCTTGCCGCCGAAATGCTGGCCACGACGTTGAATGTGGAATTTGATCCGGATTTGTCCTGGGACGAGAAAAAAGAGGTCTACCGCATTTCCAACAAGATTGTCCGCACCATGAACATCACGCAGTCCGCCGTCGGCGATAAGCGCGGGCTGTGGACTACGGTTCTTGCCGCCGCCATCATGATTGGCGAAGACGACTAAAGATCCAACCCTCAAGAGCTACTCTCAAATGGTGTCCTTTCTAAGCGATGAGCAGCTTCTTTCACGTCGCTATTGAGCTTTTGCCGATTGATTTGGGAGTTGGCGTCGTTGCCTCTCTTATGGCAATAGGAAAGGCACGCCAGTCGAGGCCGGACTTTGATAGAGACGACGCATTCGTTCTGATCAAGATATTTATGGGCGGCGCGGCCGTGATGTGGGTCCTCTCATCGATATACGTATACTCAGTTAGACATTAGTTCCAAACTTGTTGGACTCGCCCTCACAAAAAGTATTCTTTCGTTCGTCATCCGAATCGACAAATGTCTCCGCGTCAAAATTAAAAAGAAAATGCTATGATTCGTGGATGGCGGAAAAATTCACCATTGGCTTGATCCAGATGAGCTGTTCGCCCGACCCACGGGAGAATTTCTCAAAGGCGGAAGCGCGCATTCGGGAAGCCGCAAAGCGCGGAGCGCAAATCATCTGCACGCAGGAACTGTTTCGCTCGCAATATTTCTGCCGCGAGGAAAACGCAGATTTGTTCGAGCTGGCCGAGCCGATTCCCGGCCCGTCCTCGGAAGCGCTGGCGAAACTCTCGCGCGAATTGAACGTCGCAATCGTGGGCTCGCTGTTTGAGCGCCGCGCGGCCGGGATTTACCACAACACGGCGGTGATCACGGACGCGGGAGGCGCGCCCCTCGGCAAATACCGCAAGATGCACATTCCGGACGACCCGCTCTACTACGAAAAATTTTATTTCACGCCGGGCGATCTCGGCTTTCCGAATTTCGATACGCGCTTCGGCCGCATCGGCGTGCTGGTCTGCTGGGACCAGTGGTATCCGGAGGGCGCGCGCCTGGCGAGCCTGGGCGGTGCGAATATTCTTTTTTATCCCACGGCGATCGGCTGGCACCCTTCAGAGAAGAAGGAATTCGGTGCTGCGCAGCTCGATGCCTGGCGCACGATTCAACGCGCGCACGCCATCGCCAACGGCGTGTTTGTCGCGGCGGTCAACCGTGTGGGCTACGAAGGCACTCCCGAAAGCGGCCTGGAGTTCTGGGGACACTCGTTTGTCTGCGATCCTTTTGGACAAGTGCTCGCCGAAGCGTCCGCCGACAAGGAAGAAATCCTGATCGTCGAGTGCGACCCCAAGCGCGTCGAGGAGACGCGCCGCAACTGGCCGTTCCTGCGCGATCGCCGCATCGATGCCTACTCGCCCATCCTCGAGCGGTGGCACGAGTGAAATCCTCCCACGAAAAATCTTCAGCCTCTTTTAGTCTCGGCTTCCGCATGCCCGCGGAGTGGGAAACGCACACGGCCACGTGGCTTGCCTGGCCGCATGAAAAGACGGATTGGCCCGGAAAATTCGCGCCGATACCGTGGGTCTATGCAGACATCGTGCGGCACCTTTCGCAGGTCGAGCGCGTGCGCATTCTGGTGGAGAGTCCGGCAATCGAGCGCTCGGTCCGGCGCATCCTGAAACAGGCCGGCGCGAATCTTTCCGCCGTCGATTTTTTCCACGTCCCTACAAATCGCGGATGGATTCGCGATTTCGGACCGATTTTCGTGCGCAATGCCAAGGGCGAAACGGCTGTTACGAACTGGCACTTCAACGCCTGGGCAAAATATGACGACTGGAAAAAAGACGACTCAGCAAACGCAAAACTCGCGCCTAAGCTCAAATGGAGGATGTGGTCGCCGGAATACAAGAAACGGCGCGTCGTCCTCGAAGGCGGCAGCATCGACGTCAACGGCCTGGGCACCATGCTCACCACCGAGGAATGCCTGCTCAGCCCCATCCAGGCGCGCAATCCGGGCGTGACGCGGAAAGAGCTGGAAGGAATTTTCCGGGAAAATCTCGGAGTAACAAACGTATTGTGGCTCAAGAACGGCATCACGGGCGATGACACGCACGGTCACGTGGACGATCTCGCGCGTTTTGTAAACCCCACAACAGTTGTCACAGTGGTGGAGAACGATCCCTCGGAAACGAATTTCCAGCCCCTGCAGGAAAATCTCGCCCTGCTGCGCGAGATGAGGGACCAGGACGGCCGCGAGCTGCGCATCGAAACCTTGCCCATGCCCGAGCCCGTCTTTTTCGACGGCCAACGCCTCCCGGCCAGCTACGCCAATTTTTACATCGCGAATCAGCTCGTCCTGGTCCCCACGTTTAACGACGCGCGCGACGCCGTCGCGCTGTCGAAGATCGCAGGTTTGTTCCCCGGCCGCAAAACCGTGGGGATTGCGTGCCTCGATCTGGTTCTCGGCCTGGGCACGATTCACTGCATGACGCAGCAGGAACCGGCGTAGAATACCGGGCGCGGACCCAGCTCGACCGCGCCCGAAACCGTTACAGGAGCTACCATGCACATCATATTTTTTACAGTCCCCCGCACGCTCATTGGATGGCTGATCGTCGGACTCATCGCCGGCTGGCTGGCGGGAAAGGTTTCGCGCGGCCGGGGATTCGGCTGCCTGGCAAATATTATCCTGGGATTGATCGGCGCAATTCTTGGCGGCTGGATTTTCACCAAGCTCGGCATCTTCGGCGGCGGACTGCTCTACAGCATCGCCGCGGCAACGCTGGGCGCCGTGATCCTGGTAGCCATCGCGCGCCTGTTCGCCGGCGGCGGCGAGTAATCGGTCCGGGCAATTCAATCTCCCTCTCATCTATGTGATACGATATTGGGTCTTACTAAGGACGTGAGCTGCTTTGTCTAAACCTTCTCTGTTAGCAATCCCCCTGGGCGGACTGGGCGAGTTCGGCATGAACATGCTGGTGCTTCGCTCAGGCGACGACATGATCCTGATCGATGCCGGGATGATGTTTCCCGAGGTGGAACTTCTCGGCGTGGACATCGTCATTCCGGACATCACCTATCTCAAGCAGAACCGGCAGCATCTGCGGGCCATCCTGCTGACCCACGGACACGAGGATCACATCGGCGCGCTGCCTTACATCTTGCGCGATCTGAACGCGCCGATCTACGGCACGCGCTTCACGCTCGCGCTGGTTCACAAGCGTCTCGAAGAACACGGCCTGCTCGACAAGACCGACCTGCGCGAAGTGATTCCCGGGCGCAAACTGGAGGTAGGCCCGTTCGAGGTCGAGTTCATCAGCGTCACGCACAGCACGATTGACTGCGTCGCCCTTGCGATCCGCACTCCGGTCGGCATCGTGATTCATACCGGCGATTTCAAGATCGACCAGACACCCATCGACGGCCAGCCATTCGATTTCCATGCGTTTGCGCGGTACGGCCACGAAGGCGTCCTGGCGCTATTCAGCGACAGCACGAATGTCGAGCGCCCGGGCTACACGCCTTCGGAGCGCACAGTTCGCCCGCGCATCGAAGAGCTGACGCGCGCGGCCACGCGCAAGGTAATCATTTCGTGCTTCGCCTCGTCGATTCCGCGCATCCAGACCATCGTGAATATCGCAGCGGCCACGGGCCGCAAGGTCGCGTTCATCGGCCGCAGCATGGTGGACAACGTCGAAATCGCGCACGGCATGAACCGGCTCACGATTCCCGACGGTCTGATCGTACGCTCGCAGGACATCGGTTCGTTTCCTCCCGAAAAACTCGTCGTTCTCGTTGCCGGCAGCCAGGCCGAGCCCATGTCTTCGCTTTCCCGCGTGGCTGTGGACAATCACCGCCTGCTGACGCTCGACGAGCGCGATACGGTGATCCTCTCGGCGCGCATTATTCCCGGAAACGAAAAAGCGATTTTCCGCATGCTGGACCACATGTTCCGCAAGCGCGCCCTGATTTATTATGATAACGACGGCGGCACGATCCATGTTTCCGGCCACGCCAGCCAGGAAGAGCAAAAGCTGCTGCTGAATCTGGTGCGGCCGCGCTTCTTCATCCCCGTGCACGGCGAATACCGGCAACTTTTCCGCCATGCCGCGCTCGCGCATACTGTCGGTTCGGTCTCGGAAGAAATTTTGCTGATCGAGGACGGCCAGACGATCGAATTCACCGAGGATGCCGCGTACCGCCGCGAGCCGGTGACCGCGGGGCGCATCTGCGTCGATTCCGGATCGCTCGAAGAGATCGAGGAATTCGTCATCCGTGACCGCAAACATCTTTCCGAGGACGGCGTGGTCGTTCCGATCATCGCCATCGACAAACACACGGGGCAAATCGAATCCACGCCCGAAATCGTGACGCGCGGCTTTTTGCCATCGGACAACGGCATTGAGTTGCTGGCCGGCGCCCGTGAAGTCATCCTGCGCACGTTCGAGGGGTCCAACGCCGAGGAAAAGACCGACTGGAGCGTTATCAAGGAAAAAATCCGCGTGGACCTGCGGCGCTATCTCAAGAAGCAGACATCTAAGCGCCCGTTGATTCTTCCCGTCATTCTTGAACTGTGAGCCTCGAGCGTGGAGTCTTCCGCATTTCGCCTCCGCCCCTACCAGCCGTCCGATTTTGAGACCCTGCTTCGCATCGATCAGGCATGTTTTCCGCGGGGAATCGCTTACGGCCGCCAGGAGATGAAATATTATTTGCGGTCCGAAGGGGCGCGCTGCCTGATCGCGGAAGCCGATGGACAGATGGCCGGATTTATTCTCATCGAGCAATCCGCTGAATTCGCCCACATCATTACCCTGGACGTTCTCGAGACGTATCGCCGCCGGAGCATCGGCTCCGCCCTGCTTGAGGCCGCCGAGAAAGCCGCCACCCAGCAGGGCGCGCCGCGCATGGTTCTGGAAACCGCAACAACCAACAAACCCGCGATTGCGTTATGGAAAAAGCATGGCTATCGTGAAATTGTAACAATCGCGGATTACTATGGCCCCGGTCTGGACGCCTACGAAATGCACAAAACGCTTCGCCATTCTCCGGAGGGCAATTGAACGACTATCTACTATCCTTGATTCTGGGAGTTGTGGAAGGTCTTACGGAATTTCTTCCCGTCAGCTCGACCGCGCACCTGCGCATCGCTGAAGCCTTGATGAATATCAGCTTGTCGAGCGGCTATTGGAAAATGTATTCCATCGTCATTCAGTTGGGCGCCATTGCGTGCCTGCCAATATATTTCCGTGAGCGCATCGCGAAATTCCTCTCCACGTTTCCCCAGGGCGAGCGCGGCGACCGCACGGTCCTTACTCATCCCCTGAGCCTCACATGCATCGCCTTCGTGGTCACGGCCATTCCCGCATTCTTGCTTACGAAAATCATCGGCAAGCATCTCGAGAGCCTGGAAATCATGGGCATGGCGCTGCTGGCCGGCGGAATCGCCATGTGGGTGATTGACGCGATGAACGCCAAGGCCGAAGCCGCGGGTCCCGGCTCGCCCACCGGCCGAATTCGCGTCTGGCACATGGAGGACATGAGCCTGGGACAAGCCATCTGGATCGGCGCGTGTCAGATTCTATCGGCCGTATTCCCGGGAACTTCGCGTTCGATGTCCACGATTGGCGCGGGGCAGTTGGCCGGAATGTCGCGCGCTTCGGCGCTGGAATTTTCGTTTTTTCTCTCGATTCCCACGATGGTAGTGGCCACGTGCTACGACCTGCTGAAATCGCTCGTGGGAAAATCCGAAAATCCCATCGGCGTATCGCAGATCGATGCGCATGGCTGGATCGTCCTGGCCATCGGTTTCGTGGTCTCGTTCATCGTGGCCTACGGTTCGGTGGCGTGGTTCATGGCCTACGTAAGGAAACGCGGATTCGCGCCATTCGCGATTTATCGGATCATTGTGGGGATTGCGGTGCTGGCATGGATATCGAAATTGGGCGGCTAGTTCACCGAATGTCTTTTCCCTCTGTTTCCCTTTTTTGTCTGAAGTGATTCTCGCCGAGGAATGTGGACACTCTCAACCAAAAAACAATCGGAGTGCTCGCTGAACCAGATTCCCTTCAACTTTCGCCGATAAATCCAGGGGAAGCGAAGGGAGTGATTTTAGGAAGGTTCCGGACACATCGCTCAGTACTGCGAAATCGTTGTTGATGCGCACAAGATAAATCTGAAAATCGTCTGGCTGGCAGTTCGAACAGAAAGGCAAATCCATTAAGTAGCGTTTGCCAAGAATTAGGTAAATGACATCCCAGAGCAATGGCAGGTCCCAAGACGGGTAGCAATGCGGCTCGAACTCCTTGTGATAAAGATTGCCCCATGCCGGGCTACCGCACACAATGCATACGTCTGGGAGCGAGGCGCCGCGTAGAAGGACCAACCTGCCGGATAGGTCCGTATAAGCGTTCCCAACAGGACCGACTCGCAGTGCAAACGGGATGTTCCTCAAAAAACGCTACCTCGTAATACGGGCTGCACACCTAATCCGCAGCCAACGCCCAATCACCTTTGAGCCATAACTCACCGTTACTGAGTCTTCGTCACAATCTTCACAAACTCATCATTCGTCCCGACGTGCCCGTGAATGGGGACGTGCTGCGAGACGTCCAGCTTCAGCTTCAGCATGTTCTGATAAAGCGTTTTCATGGCCGATGTAACAGCGGGGGGCTGCGCACCCGGGTCCGGCGGCGAGTACAAATCCGCGTTGATCAGGATCTTCTCTTTTGGCAGGTAGGCCATCAACATATCCTGGCTGTGATTCCCTTCTCTATAGGAAGGATCGCCCAAGTCGTAGGCCAGGTCCTGCACGTGCATGATTTCCATCATGCGCACGCCGTCGGTCACCGTGTATTTTCCTTCGCCCCGCGTGTCGCCGCCCACCGTGTCAATCGGCGCGGGTCGGCGGCTGATCATGTACATCGGGCTGTAGACCGCCATGCGGTCCGGCTGCAATTCCCTGGGAGCGGGATAAAACATGATGTCGAGGTAATACTGTTTGTTGGATTCGTGCGTGATGATCGTGGTGCCCTGCGAAAGATACGTGCGCAGGCCCCCGGCGTGATCCATGTGGTGATGCGTGTTCACCAGGTAGCGGATCTGCATGTTCGGAACCAGACGGTTCACTTCGTCGATTACCGCCAGCGATCTCGCCTCGTTATTCGGCGCTTCGACCACGGCGACGAAGTCGCTGAATTCGACCAGCACGCTATTGTGCGTTCCTCCGCCCAGCAGCCACACGCCGTCGGCGAGTTTCTGGCTCTCGACCTTCACCGGCGCCGGTACCGCAGTGCGCACCGCTTCCGGAACCGGCATCGTGTTTACCGGCACGTCGGCCTTCACATCGGTTACGTTGAGTTCGTAGTAGTTGTGCGCAGGGTTCAGCCTCGGATCTCCCTGGTGCACATGGATCAGCCCGGGAAACATTACCCCGCCGAAATTCTTGTACATCGTGTAGCGCATTTCGTAGTCCATGTCGCCGTAGACAGGATTGGGGTACCAGGTGTCAACGAGTTCGACCAGATTCTGGTCGTTGATCGTGCCGTTAACTTTGTATTTCCCCATGGTGAACGAGACGATGGTCACCTTGCGGCCGTAGTGCGAGAGTCCAAAGTCCGAAGGGCCCACGATGGGCAGCGTGATCGCGGTCGCGTCCGATGCACCCAGCGCCGCCTTCAGGAATCCGTGCGGGGTCAGCACGATTTCCAGCTGCCGCAGATCGGAGTACGGCACGCCGTCCAAATACATCCGCGTCAGGGGCACCGCCTTATCTCCCTGCATGTCCCACGCGTACTTGCCGCTCAATATGGAAGTGACGTGTTGCTCCGGCATAGGCGTCCGACCCAGCGTCGGATATTTTCCTTGCCGGCGCGTGTAATCCTCGCGCGACCACTTCGCGTTGTAATCAATCGCGCGCGTATAGTCGGTCACCTCATAGTGCGGCCAGTCTTCGGCAAGCCCGTAGGTCTGTCCGATCTGGGAGAACCAACCGTTGGCGGAATACTGCAGGGTCTTCAAGTTGGTCGCGCCCATGGTTTTGGCAGATGCCTCCAGCGCTTTCCGGGCATCCACGGCCTGCGCGGACGCGGTTCCCGCGGCCAGCCCTAACAATCCAACCAGAATCAGAAGTCGTCGCAGCATACGTTTCCCTCGCTCTTAAAAAATCGAAGCAGGCGCCAATTGCCATGGAGTTTCGGTTTGTCGTGCGGAACGCAGACCCTTATACACCCGCTGCCCCTTCCGACTGAACCAAATTGTTCTTCCCGCCCGATCCTCGAGCCGAGTGGTCTCCGGCCTTTTCCATCGCCTGGCTGAAAAGGCACGGCTTCCCGGCTTTGGCGGAATGCTGCGATGCGTATGGTGAGCCTTCGGTTGCGGTTTGCGCACAGGCTCATTAACCTTTGCGCGATCAGGGAACCGAGCCCTCGCGATCCGCGCGATAATTGAAATCACTCATGCTGATCTTCACCCTCACCGTTTTCCTGGGCGCACTCCTTCTATTTCAAGTCGAACTGATTATCGGCAAGTACATTCTTCCCTGGTTCGGCGGCGCCTCGGCCATCTGGATCACCTGCATGCTTTTCTTTCAGGCCGTGCTGCTTGCCGGCTATGCCTACGGACATGTTTTGGATCGCGCCGGCGCGCGCGCACAGTCCCGGCTTCACCGCGTTTTTCTGTTCGTGTCCGTGCTGGTTTTGGGCGCCCAGGTTGTGCTGTGGCACTCGCCGCTTACGCTCGATTCCAGCTGGAAGCCGGGTGCGCAAGGCAATCCAGTGATACAGATTTTCGTTCTATTGATCGTCAGCGTTGGATTTCCTTACTTCGTACTGGCCGCCACGGCCCCGCTGCTGCAAACGTGGTGGCGCAGGATTTATCCGGGGCATTCTCCCTACCGGCTGTACGCGGTGTCCAACTTCGGATCGTTTCTCGGCTTGGTCAGCTATCCGTTCGCGGTCGAGCCTTTTCTTACATTGAAGACGCAGGCTCGCATCTGGACCTGCGCCTATATTGCGTTTGCGTTGGGATGTGCTTACTGCGCGCTGCAGGCATCAAGAGCGCAGGAACCCGGCGCCGATTCCAAACTAGAAGGAATCGCGCTGGGCGAAGTGCCGAGTCCGTCTCCAGCAGCGCCGCCATCCAGGGGTCTTCTGATTTTGTGGCTCAGCCTGGCGGCCTGCGCTTCGGCGCTTTTTCTGGGGACGACCAACCGGCTTTGCAAGAACGTCGCCGCAGTGCCGCTGCTTTGGGTCCTGCCGCTGGCGATTTATCTGCTCACGTTCACGCTGTGTTTTGAGAGCGACCATCGTTATTCCCGCAAATGGTCCCATCCTGCGTTCGCCATGGCTGTGCTTCTTGCCGTGTTCGTCCTTTCCACCGGGGCGCGGGCGAATCTGTTCGCGCAGGTGGGCATCTATGCGTTCGTGCTTTTTGCGGGCTGCATGGTTTGCCACGGGGAGCTTGCGCGGCTCAAGCCCGATCCCCGGCACCTCACTTTATTTTATTTGGTCGTAGCCGCGGGCGGCGTGGTCGGCGGCCTGTTTGTCGGACTGCTCGCGCCAGCCCTGTTCGCCGGTTATTGGGAATACCACTTCAGCCTCTGGTTCGCCGCGCTGCTGTTTATGGTCACGCTTTACCGCGACCGGAACTCATGGCTCTACAGCACTCGCGTCAAAGCGCCGCTGGTGCTGCTGGCTGCCGCAGCACTGCTTCCCGAGTGCATGGCGCTCGCCGTCAGTTTCAAGAAATTCCTCAGCGCCCTGCCGTTTGTGGGGGCGATCCTGCTGGGGATCTACCTGGTCCAGGGCAAGCGCGGAGACGAAAACGAACGAAACAGGAGGATCGTCACACTCGTCAGTTGTTCGATCGTTCTTCTGATTTTGGCCGTGCAATTCACGATGCTGGGCAACGCTTCGCTCGGAAAATTCACTTCCGTGCGCGATTTCTAAAGCGCCCTCACCGTGGACATGCAGAACGCTTCCGACCCGGATTGGCAGGCCTACGCCCTGCGGCACGGCGAAATCGTGCACGGCTACCAATTTCTCGACGCACGCAAGCAAAGCATTCCGACTTCCTACTATGCCGAGGACGGCGGACTCGGACTCGTGCTTTCGCAACATTTGGATCCGCCCGGCGCGGGGATGCCGCCACCCGAAACTCTCCGCATCGGCTCCGTCGGGCTCGGCATCGGAACCATCGCGGCCTACGGGCGGCCGGGAGATGTTATCTGCTTTTACGAAATCGATCCCCAAGTGGTTCGGCTGGCGAGCGACACCCGCTATTTCGACTTTCTGAAAGACTGCGCCGCGCACGTGGACATCGTCCTCGGAGATGCACGGCTCTCGCTTGAGCGCGAATTGCAGCAGGGCGCGCCACAGAATTTCGATGTGCTGGTGATCGACGCGTTCAACGGCGATGCCATTCCCGTTCACCTGCTGACCCAGGAAGCGTTTCAGGTTTACTTGCAGCACTTGAAAAATCCCTCGGGAGTTCTGGCCGTTCATGTGACGAACACGTTTCTCGATCTTCGCCCCATCGTCGTGGCCGCCGCCGAGCGCCTCGGACTCGCTAGTGTCGCGGTCCATGCCGATATCGACGGCCGCGTTTCGTACGCGAGCGATTGGGTTCTTGTTTCGCGCGATCAAACACGCATCGACTCGATCACGTCCCGCGCGAATCATTCCGCGAAACTTCAGGTTCCCGAGAAGAGACGCTGGACCGACGATTACAGCAACCTCTTCCAGGCCCTGGCAACCCCTTCCGCAACTCGGTGATCCCCAAGCGCCCGGAAGAACCGGGCAGGTCATGAGACCATGTAAAATCTGCGCCTTGCGGAAAGTTTTCACCCACTCGCGTGCCTGCGCTGACACCAGAATTCTCCCTACGCCCCAACCAGAGAAGCAGTTAAGCCAGCGCGGACCTTGGCACGCGTATTGCTCCCTCGTAGGTGTCCCCGTATCCTCCCTTGCCGCCTGAGGTTCTCAAGGCGCGCGGGGAGATCACTGTCTTCATAAGAATTGCGTTCCAAAAGCGGCCCGTAATCTCGGAAAAGCATGCACCCGAGTGCCCGCGCCCACCGGGTTTACTACGGGCTGTTTGTCATAATTTGCCAATACGGGGGATTCCATACGATGGCGGCGACAATTCTGTTTGTAAGCCCTGACCCGTTTTACCGGGCCATGTGGGAGGGACTGCTATCGGATCAAGGCTACAAGCTTTTCACCACAGGTGGCGCCGAAGCCGCTTTCCTTGCGTGTCCCGAACTTCTCCTTGATCTGGTTGTGGTTCACATCCTGCTCCCTGCCGATCATGGATTTGAGGTTTGCCGGCGATTGAAAGCCGATCCGCGCAACCGCCTGATGCCGGTTGTATTGTTGATGGAAAGTCCCGGCGCCGAGGATTTCTCTCTGGCCCGCAAATCGGGAGCCAGCGAAGTCTGGGAACAATTTCACACGCGGGAGGAACTGCTTCTGCGCATGCGTTCCATCCTCGAACTGAAATCGGACCTGGACCAGCAAGCGGCCGAGGTGATCATTTCGATCGCTCGAATTATCGAATCACGCAATCCTTATGCCCGCGGGCATTCGGAACGCCTTTCCAATTTTGCGGTCCGGTTCGGAAAAAGCCTCGGTTTCCGCGAGGATGATCTGGAGGTGTTGCGCCTTGCGGGACTGCTGCATGACATTGGGAATATCGCCATACCGGATGCGATTTTGTTCAAGTCCGGGCCGCTCAACCGGGAGGATATCCGGGTGGTAGAGCGACATCCGGCCGAAGGCGAACGGATTTGCGCGCCCTTCCGGTCGTTTCGCCATGCGCTTCCCATCATTCGTTACCACCACGAACGCATGGACGGCAGTGGATACCCGGATGGACTCAAAGGGGACCACATTCCCCTGATCGCAAAAATTTTTCAGGTCGTGGACATTTGCGACGCTCTGACCAGCGATCGCCCGCAACGAAGGGGGCTGCCGCTGCCCGCGGCCCTAACCGTCATGTACGAAGAAGCGGAAATGGGATGGCTGGATCCGGAATTGGTCAGCCATTTTGCTTCGCTCGTAATTGGCGCCGATCACGCCATGGCCCTCGCCAGGAGCTGCCGGTCTTTCCCGGCCCAGACCGGGCAATGGCTCAAGCATTCGTAGCAGCTTGCGGAAAAAACGCGGGCGCACGATTACGCGCGTTCGGATTTCACGCCGGAAAATTTGAGGGCTGGGTCAAATTATAGTCATGCGGTGACAACTGCACCTGTGCAGCGCAGAGCCTGCCTATCGGAAAGTGAATACCACTCCCGAACCGAACGAGTAATTGTTTTGCAGCCATGACGATGACTTAAAGTGCGTTCCGAGATAGTCCGCCTGAACCCGCCAGGAAATGGGTCCAAGGACTTTGACGTCCACACCGCCGCCGCCCATGAATCCAAAGGCGTTTTGGGTCCCCGACGTCAATAGAAGACGATCCAAGCCAACCAGCAAATGAACCCAGGGGGTATACCGTGAGGGGCTTTCCAGAGCAACATGCGGCCCGCCGCCGATAAACAAGGACTTCGCATCAATTGGCGTCGAAAATCCCGATGGGTGGCCGGCGAACCCGGCCGCAACAGCCCCTTCGATCGAACCCGTGATCCGCGCACCGGCGCCGGTAAGAGGGTCAATCAGGTGGTAGGTAAAGCTGGCATTTTCGCCCAGGTTGTGAAATTGGGTCCCTGAAACGCCGTAGTGTGAGTATTGGAAGCCAAGTCCAAGTTCCAATGGTTTGTGGTCAGGCGCCCAGATTTGGGCATGGGCCGCAGGAGCCGACAAGGCCAACGAAAGAAACAAGATACTGCTAAACAACATCAGCAACTTACGCATTCGATAGGTCCCCCGGACCGTAGATTTCACTCCACAAGGTGCATTCGGGCCCGATCAGATGCGGCGATCCACGCGTATGTCTGATTTCCGGCGCACACGCCTACCACCTGCCCGGACGACCTCCAAGACATTATAAATTAAGGGTAATGGCATGTGGCTGAAAATTCAATTGCCATGGTTCCAAAGTAGGGGCGGGCCTCCTTTCAGTGAGTCTGAAGTAGTTGAGGCCAATCAACGATAATCCGTCAAGTCAGACTCGAACCCGAAGGTGTGGCAGGATTACTTCGTTGGGGGGGCGGATCTCATGCGCCAGAATTCTTCAATCTCTTCGAGAGTGCGTCCTTTGGTCTCGGGCACAAAATAATACGAGAAAATCCAGGCTGCGACCGCGCATAGTCCGTACATCCAAAAGGTCCAGCTCGGTCCAAGCTGCTCCACCAAGGTCAGGAATGTCAGGGCAATGACCAGGTTCGATCCCCAATTGAACGTTGCGGCGATCCCTTCAGCCGAATTTCGGATCTTCAACGGATAGATTTCGGCGATCAGCAACCAGAAAATCGGGCCCAAACTGATGGCGAACGAGGCGACGTACGCCATCATGCTGATAACCGCAAGCCAGGCGAGCGCGCCGTTGTGATTGGCCGCGCGGAAAAACAGTCCCAGCAATCCCAAAGTCACCGCCATGCCGGCAATGCCGGTCAGCAGCAACGGCTTGCGCCCCGCGCGATCGATCAGCCGCATGGCGACGATCGTCATCAGCACATTCACCAGACCGATTCCCACAGTGGCCAGGATCGCGCCGGAAGCCGAAGAAATTCCCGCGGACTGGATAATCACGGGCGCGTAGTAGATGACCGTGTTGATGCCCACGATTTGTTGGAAGACCGCCAGCCCAATGCCTGCGACCAGCGCGGGCCGAAGAGACGGCTCGAGCAGATCGGAGAGCCGGCCTTTTTCCTCGGCGTGCGCAAGGCTTCGCTCAATTTCCGACAATTCATTGTCGACATCCGCCGTGCCGCGGACGCGCGCGAGCGTCGCGCGAGCGCTTTCGCGCTGCCCACTTCGCAACAACCAGCGCGGGCTTTCCGGCAAGAAAAACATTCCCGCACCGAAGATCGCCGCGGGAATCAGGGCGAATCCGAACATCCAGCGCCAACTCTGGATTTGCGCAAACGCGAAATCCACGACATAGGCGAGCAGGATGCCGACGGTGACCGCAAGTTGAAACAGGGAAACCTGCCAGCCTCGTGCGTCCGCCGGCGCAACTTCCGAGATGTACACAGGAACCGTGCTGGAGGATAGCCCGATTCCAAGGCCGACGATGATCCGGCCCACTACGAGAATCTGGGGGGATTGCGCTGCCGCGCACAAAGCAGCTCCGGCGGCGAAGATGATTGCCGTTGCCACCAGCAACTTGCGCCGGCCAAACAGGTCCGCGAGCCGCCCTCCGCCGAGCGCCCCCACAGCTGCTCCGGCCAGCACGCCGCTGACAATGACCTCCAAAGCGAAGGTCGAGAGCGTAAAGTCCTTTCGGAGGAATAGTTCGGCGCCGGAAATTACGCCAGTGTCGTACCCGAAGAGCAGGCCTCCCAATGCGGCAAACACAGCTGCGAGATAGACAAAGGAGCGGTCGGCTGGTTTCGATGCAGTAGAATTATTCGGCAATTTCTCTCCTGTACTCCTGGTGTCTATCCTCTTCCCGGAGAAAATGTCGGTGAGCCGCGCCTTGATCCACACGCTGAAGGGGAGGGCGGCCCAAGCGATTCTGTCTTATCCGGAATTTCCGATTTGCACTTCTGGCCTGCGCATCGTAATGCTCCTTCTACCGTCTACACAAGACAGATTTGACCGGAGCAGGTTGGAAGAATCCGACGGCCCATTTTGCACGCCTGACGAACCTTGATCGCCACCGCCTGATGAATTCACTTATTGGAATGCTGCTTTATGCCCGGATTGAGGGACCTGGTACCGGGACCCGGGTAACGCGAAAACTAGCTCCGGCCGCCCATTGTTCTGGCGCACACAGACTGCGAACATTCCTCCCAGCCGAGTTGAAACAGTCGACTTGACCAAAGACCCGGTTACGCTTTTGGCCCACGGAGGACACCATGGAACTCATCATGTGCGTTATGCTGGCTTGGTTTGCGGCTGCGGTTGTTTGGAACATGTGGGATTTCTTCAGCGGAGCTGAACTATAAAGACAGCGCCCAATCAGTTTTTGGTATGCGAACGTGGCAATGCAAGAAAACCCGTTTTCGTAAGGACCATTGATCAGGCGGAATCCAGCCGTTGAGCGGAGGACCGCGGCCGGACCAAGAACACGCCACAAAGAAATAATTCTCAGGCCCCTGCTATTTCCACGCGGAATAGACCGGCTTGCCCACCATGAGCGCTGGATTCGCTCCGGCCCGAGGACGGAATTTCTCGGCCCTGCCGTTATTGACCTCGGCCAGGTACAGGTTCCCTTCCTGATCGACGCTCATTCCGTGCACGTTCCACAGAGCGCCGGGCCAATCGCCTCCGCTGCCCCATTCATACAGAAGATGCCCGTCCATATCGAACTTGATGATCTTGGCGGTCATGCCGTCGGCGATCCAGATATAGCCGTCGGCGCCTTTGTACAGGAACTGAGGCGTGGACGGTTTTCCCGTGGTCCACTGATCGAGGAACTTCCCGTTTTCATCGAAGATCTCGATGCGATGGTCGGAGCGGTCGGTGACGAAGACGCGGTGGCGGGGAAGGTCGAACACCACGCCGTGCACGTCGTGGAAAGTTCCCGGGCGGGTGTCGTCCGGCGGCGTCGAGGGCGTGCCCCAGGCCATCAGGTATTTGCCGTCCTTGTCGAATTTCACCACGCGCGTGTTGCCGTAGCCGTCGGTCACATACATGGTCCCATCGGGCAGCCAGTTGATGAATGTGGGCCGGTTGAAATGCTTGTCGTCCTCGCCGGGCTCATAGGGCGTCCCCAGCGTTTTCACCAGTTCTTTTCCGTCGTGCGTGAATTCGTAGACGGCGTGCCCCTGATCGTCCACCACCCAGATGTGCTTTTCCGGATCGTAGGGATTCATGGTGACGGAGTGCGGGCGCCGCAGCATCTTGTCCCACTTCGTCCAATCTTCGATCATGTTGCCATTGGCATCGACCACCACAATGCAATGCTCCCAGCGGGCGTCCACGCCAAGCTTGCCGCTCCACACCGGATTTCCCGCGGCCGTCACCGGCCCCACCGAAGCGTTCCGCCAAGGCACCTGCGCCACCGGAAAGGAAATGCTTGGGCCAACCGACGGATATGGAACTTCCTCGGGCCGCTTCAAGTTCGGAATTTCTCCGCGCTCGAGTATGAACACGCGATTAGGATTTTCTGCGTAGACGCTTTCCACCGCTCCATACGTCCATTTCTCGTGCCCCGGCAGCGCCGTGATAGGCTTCGGCCAGTTCGGATCGACGTTGTAGGGCCCATCCACGTCCTGCCCCACGCGCTCGCCAGCCAGCGCAGCAGCTCCGTATCCTGGTTTGGTCTGCGCATTCACGGAAATCATTTTGCTGGTGATGATCGCGCCCGCCACAAATCCGGTCGCGATCATGGCCACCAGAACGAACGTCAGTGTGCGTCTAGTCATGAATTTCATCCCCCGAAAGAAATATCCCTCGAAATCCGAATTGATGAATTTCCGGAAGGTACTATACACCCGGCTGTGGGCATAGGTCCTGCGGTGACACACTCGGCGGGCGCCGGTTTCGATGATTTCATTTGTAAGGAGACACACTTATGAGTTGGATCACCAACCAAGAATCCAAAATATGGCTCTGGCTATGATGCTGGCTGCAATAAGAGCAAGAAAGACGACAAACATTGCATTATCAATCCACAAGGTGGCAGAAACGAATCTTGACCCATTCCCCGCTCGGCCTTTAGCATGGGCAAAACTTTCGGTTTTATTCTCGCGATGAAGCACAGGACGATTTCGTCGAAAATCAGAATTATCTCCCCTCTGACGCATTACACGCCGCAATTCGCCAACATAAATCTTGTCACGCAGCCAATCCCAGGTGAATACATAGGGGAGGAGTACTGCCGCTAGAATCAAGATAAAGTGGTTCTCGTTCCAGCGATGCTTCTCGCGATACCAGATCAAGAATCCAACGCCGGCAACAAATCCCAGAGTGTGAAATGACGAAGCCGCAATGGAAATAAGTGGCCATGTTCCCGTTTCTTGCTTGAAATGTCTCCATTGTCCTACCGTGGCTGCCCAGTCTCTCAGAGTTGTTGCTGTCGTATAAAGGCTCATTTGGAGTTTCGCGGCATGGCGATGGCGGCTTTGAGATTCTGTGGCTTGGCTCGCCTGCGGAACGAATAATACCACCGTCCTGACGTTGACTCGATGCGGTTGCGACCGTCTTAGTTTGGAGGAACTTGTAGTACACTCTCTCCGAATTGAAAATAATTATGGGGAATAGTCCTCTCATCCAGCCCGCACTTGGCAACGAAATTCAGAAAGAAAGTCCGTCCGGCAAGTGGTACTTCGTCCTATCTCTCTCTTTGTTGGGGTGCTATTTAAACGCGGCCGTCTACGGGTTTCAATACCCGGCGGGCGCGGACTACAACTTATTCCTGCCCCTGGCCAACTGGTTGCGCGACCCCTCGTTGTATCCTGGCGACGCACTTCGAGATGCTTTTCCGCACGTCCAGACGTTCTACTGGCCCGTTGTGGCCATGCTTTCCAAGCACTTCAGCACGGAGCACATCCTGTTTGGATTTTTTCTCATCACGAAGCTCATTTTCTTTGGAGCCGTGGGCCTGTTGGTGGCTGGCCGCGTGCGCAGCCGCGCGCTGGGCGCTTGCATGGTGGCGGCCATCGCGCTTTCCGGGATGCTGAACGATCAGACGCCGATTGGCGGCACTATCATCCTGGACGAGGTCTCGGAACACGCCGCGCTCGGGCTGGCGCTTGCGCTTCTCGCCGGCGTACTACTGGTGGAGCGCAGATGGCGAAGCGCGGCCATCCTAGCGGGACTCATTGTCTATGTTGACGCGCTTCATTTTGTCCATTTGATCCCCGCCCTGGCGTTGTTTGTCCTGGTCGACTGGCGAAAACAAAAGCGCCAAATTATTTCAGCCTTTCTGCTAGGCGCCGGAGTCTTCCTGCCGTGGTTCCTTCATTTTCATCGGTCGTTTCTGGAAAACTATCCGGCAGGTTACATTTCCGATCTATTGATCCACTATCCTCTGCACATCACGCTGCGATGGACTCCCATTTCCCAAGTACTGGAAGCGGCGCTGATCCTGTTCGCGGCTGCAGGCATGTGTTTCCTGGCGAGGCGGGGTGGATTGAAAATAGAAAACAGGCTGGAACTCGTTGCCGTGTCCTACCTGATGGTCACGGTCGTGGGAATTCTTGCCGGATGGTTCTGGCTCACGCCCGGCATCGCAAGGATCATGCTGCCGCGCGCCGATTCCCTTCTGATTCCGTATGCATTTCTGCTGATCCAAATGTACGGAGCAAGCCTGCTGGAGTCTCAGATCGCGCGCAAACCCGCGATTGCATGCCTGCTCGCGTTTACTTCCATTTCGCTGCCCCTCTGCAATTACCTGACGGTTCTCCTATTTCCCGCCATGTTGGTTTGGCTGGGCGCCGGGGAACGGCTGGAACGCTTCCTCCCGGCTGTTCTCGGCCGATTCTGGAAATCCATTCATGATATCCATCTCTCCCGGGCAGCGGTTGCATCGTGCGCGCTCGGAATTCTTGCCAGCTTTTTCGTTTTGATTTCCTCGGCGGATCAGCTGTGGGATTTTCAGATTCCTCCCACTCCGGAAGAGACAGCTTGCTACGACGCGCAGATCTGGGCGCGAGACCACACCCCGCGCGAAGCTGCCTTCCTGGTCCCGCCGGAGGGCTGCGGTTTCCGCATTCTTTCGCAGCGCTCCAGTTGGGGCGAGTGGTCCGATGGCAACGCCATGTATTTTGATCCCGCTTTCGCGAATACGTTTCTGAAACGAGTAGCGGTTCTCGATCAAGCGCCGGTTCCTGAAGGCACCGCCATCATCGATTCTCTGACGGAGAAATACAAAAATGAACCGTGGGATCGCATTCGAGCGGTGGCGAGCGAAAATAAGCTCGACTATATCGTCCAATTCAGGAGCACGCAGTATCCCGCGGAACCCGCTTACTCGAACGCGACCTTTGCCATCTATAGGGCACGTTGATATCTGCCGATGGAAGTTTCCTCACCTGTATGGGTTCTCAGCTGTTAATCGGTTCCGGGGCGTATCCCGCCGCCGTGTTGCTCATTTTCCTTCGCAGCCATGCGGCAGTCGTGGTCCAGCAATTCCTCCCCAAACGCCAGATCGCCGCTTCCCTTATTGACCTGGTCGGAGAGAAGGACAAATCCCATGGTTCCATCACTGCGTGTCAATCCGACAACCACCAGCGTGCGGTTGCCCATGTCTCGCGCCGCAGCAGGCACTTTCTCGGCCAGAAGGCGGAAAGGATTGTAGGCGCTCAGGTCCTCGCCCGGTAGCCACTCGGCTATGTAGTAGTGCCCCAGAAGCGGGACATTGAACAACGCCCACTCCACCCCTATTTTCCGCTCATTCTTATGCAGCGCCTCCAGGGCGCCGGCACGAACGCAGGAGAAGTGAATGTGCAGTTGATCCTGCGAACGGCTCACGGCCGAGTTGACGGCCAGGCCGATGCCATCCCGCGGAAGCGTCTGGTGCAGCGCATCGCTGATGAATGTTCGAGCCTCCCAGGCGTCGGCGAAATAGTTCGCCGCGTTTGGATTGCGAACGACGGGGCTCTCGATGCCGGAGATTCGCATCGTGGGAATCAGCAGAAATTGCGTGCCGCCTCTGGGATCCTGCAGGATCGCGAACCCGTTTTCGATTCCGCCATCCAGATCCACTTGCAGGCAGGGTTTCGGGTCGTGAAACTCGGACTGCCCCGGGACGCACAGATTGTGGACCACCTCCCACAATGTGTTCGGCGGCAGATCTCTTTGCGCTGCGCCGGCAGGGAACCACAAGAAAGCGGCACACGCGCCAATTATAGCCACAACCGCCACACACAAAATCAGGATACGGCCGCAAAACCTACTTCGTCCTGTGACGCGCGCGTGCACGGAGTTCATCTCAAAACTACTTTCTTAAGGATCGCAAACGCGGACAAGGAAAAGTTCAATGCCGATTGTGCGGCATAGATTCACTTTGCCGTTGGCGCGGGCTCACCTTTACCCGTGTAGCGCAGGACGTACAAGCCCCACTGTTTGTCGGTGATGAAGATGTTGCCGCGCGTATCGACCAGAACGTCCTCGGTCTGGTTGACGAGCTTGGTCTTGGGCATGACGCCGATGCGCTTGGTGGGTTGCGGCGGGATGAACCAGCCCACTTCCCGCGGCATCCGCGGATCTTCAATATTGAAGATGCGCAGACCGGCGTTGAAGTACGTGAGGTAGATCAGGTCACCCTGCTTTTCAACGTCGGGCAGGTGATACTCCAGGTTCGTGTTGTGCGGGCCGAAGCGGCCGCCTTTGTCGCAGAAATTCTTGTAGGGCGCGTCTTTGGGCGGCACTGGCAAGGGAAACATCGACATCAAGCGCGGGTGCGCGGGATTTTTGATGTCAATCATGGCGACGTGATCGAGCGGGTCGGTATCGCAGTTCTCAGCGCTGGTCTCCGAGTGCGAGAACAGCAGCGGCTTGCCGGGAATTTTCAAGACGTCATGCACGCCTTGTTGGCCGGCGAGAAGGAACGGCGGACTCATATCCAGGCGGCCGATTTGCTTCGGATGCGAGATGTCGCTGATGTCCAGAAGGATAATCGCGGGGCCATAACCCAGATACGCGATGTCGCCATCGATGTAAGCTGGACCGTGATATCCGGGATTGGTGGGCGAGGGGCTGCTGTTATCCACGATGGGCGGCTCGCCGACTTTTTGTCCCGGAAGCCACCAGCGCGAAGCCTCCTTCGGATTTTTCGGATCGCTGATGTCCAGGAACACCAGGATATTGCCCCGGTAGCCGGGCATATTCGCCGACACGTTGACGTACTTGCCGCCGGGATATCCAATGCGGTGCGTGCCCAGGCCGCCCGTTTTCCAGCGGGAGAGCTCCACCGGATTAACCGGATCGCTGATGTCCCAGACGATCAGGCCCTCGTCAAAGGGCTTGCTGGCATCGCCGCCCCAGCTGGGATAGAGCTGCTCCATCGCCGTGACCATGATGTTGTCGTGCAACTCCATCTGAATGGTAAAGGTGTTGTCCGGACCGGGAATGTGCTTGACGACTTTGGGATTGGCGGCGTCGGTAACGTCGACAATCGTCCATCCGCGTTCCCACAGGTGGGACATATAGAGGTACCATTTGTCACCCGCGCGCTTGATCGCCAGCTTGAATGCCCCGTGGCCGTTCAAATCGCTGTAGCCGATCGGTTTCATGTTGCTGGCTTCCCAGCCGGCGGGAATTTTGTCGGCGGACGCGCGGCGAGAAAAAGGAAGCGTGAACAGCGCCATCAGGATGGCTGCGCCGAAAATTACCCGCCAATGCGATGTTGCGGACGCACGATTCATCTGTGATCCCCTCATGTGGATTAAGAACATTGAAAATAATCACGCTTATCGAACCCTTAGCCGCTGCATTTCATCATACTACCGAAGAACATTGCCGGGATCGGAAAGCCTGGATGTGGCGGCATCCGCATCGAGAGCAGACGACCGCACGAAATGCCCTTTCTATTTTGCCTGGCGTGACTTGATATAGTTGGTCAGGTTGGCAATTCGCAAATCGACTTGCTTCTTGTCGAGCCCGTGCATCTCCCTGAAATCCATGCCCCAGGTTGGCATCTGGGCGGGCCCGTGCGCGGGCAGCGTCACGCCATTCCGCAGCACGTCGGCAACATAAGCGCCGGGAAATTTTCCGTTGTGACGCTGGGCTAATTTGGTCAGGTCCGGAGGCACCCGGTAGGGCGCGGGGGCAGGGCCGACTCCCTTCAAATCGTTTCCGTGGCAGACCGCACAATGTTTTATGTACAGTTCCGCGCCGGAGGGGGATTCTGCGCGCGCCGCCGGAGCTTTCCCGGTCTGGTCTTGTTGCGCGGCGTGCAGGCCGATAAACAATCCGAGCACCAAGCTCACTGCGAAGGCATTGCAAATGGCTCGCGTAAGCATGTAGGGCCTCCACAGGAAATCATTGTTGCTGGTCATCTTAGGCGGCCGTACGTCCCGACATATTGGGAAACCAATGGCGGCTTCAATAGTGTGGCTGGACTCGCAAAGTATACACTCGATCGCGTCCGGCAGTATCACGCGCGAAATTCAAGTCAACCCGCGTGAAAATTCGCGGGGGCACTCGCGAGAGAATGACCCGCAATTTGCGGGCGGGTTCCGCGCGTTCCACCGCCCCCAGCGGTTGCGTGTTTGCAGTTGGGGCAGGCAACAAAAGTGGCGGCCCCTCGCGCCAACCGGAAGCTGATGTCAGAAGTTCCGCCTTGTTCTTGGAGAGTTGATTCTATATACTCCGAGCCAGTCCTCGCAGTTCCAAAATGCAGTTCCCACTGTCGGAGGTGGGTTTTGCGCCATTCTGCACTCTCAGGTGCGGGTATGCCCGCGCCAAAACAGTGGTATTGCTCCGCGCCCGCGACAACCCCTGTTCGCGTCACCGTGGTTATTCCAACTCTGAATGAAGCTGCCCGGATTCGCGCGGCTGTGGATGCCCTTCATTGGGCCGACGAAGTCATAGTTACCGATGGAGGCTCCACGGACCATACGCGAGGACTTGCCAGCGAAGCGGGGGCCAGGGTAATCGACGCCCGCGGAGGAACCATCGCCTCGCAGCGAAATGCAGGAATCGCGGCGGCTCGCAACCTCTGGATTCTCGCGCTGGATGCGGACGAGCGCGTCCCAGACCAACTTCGGGACGAAATTGCCGCGGTCGTGGACGCTCCGCGCCACCAGGCCTATCGCATCCGCTTTCGCAACTTCTTTCTTGGCCGTGAAATTCGACATGGCCGCTGGGGAAACGAATTCCATGTGCGCCTCTTCCAGTCCGACCGTCGATTCCAGCAGCGCAACGTCCACGAAACTCTGGAGGCGGTGAGCGACCTCGGTTCGTTGCGCAGCCCCCTCGAACACAGCCCGTACCGCGACCTCAGTCATCAGATTGAAAAGATGGCCCGCTACGCCCGCTGGGGCGGCGAGGACCTTGCTGTTCGCGGGCGGCGAGCCAGCGGCGCGGACTTGACCTTCCGCCCTGCCTGGCGTTTCCTGCGCGAATACATTGTGTACAGCGGATGGAAGGACGGCCGCGCGGGTCTCCTGCTAGCGTTGCTGAGCGCGTGCTCGGCGCTGCTAAAGTACGCGCACCTGCAAGCGATCGAGTGGGAATCAACGGCCCAAGCGGTTCCGGTTGAGCAGTGCCTCCCGGTTCCGCCTGCCCTTAAGGAACCGCCGCGCGAAGCGTTGCCAATTCTATCGGATTTCTGAGCGCCAAACCTCCTTGCTGACCTTCCCCATTCTGACGTACCACAAGGTGCAGGCCATTCCGCCCGCGCCGGGCTACTTGTGCAACTACGTCCTCCCCGCCCAGTTTGAACGGCAAATGGCGGCACTCGAAGCCTGGGGATATACGTCCATCACGCTGGAACAATGGGTTGAGATCCGCGCCGGACGCCAGAAATCTCCGAAGCGCCCGATCGCGATTACCTTCGACGACGGCTATCGTTCGATTTACGAAAATGCCTGGCCCGTGTTGCGCCGCCATGGCATGACGGCGACCGTTTTCCTGGTCGCCGGCAGCATCGGAGAAACCAATCACTGGGTCAAGGATGAGGCGCAAGAACAACTCCTGAATCAAGCCGAGATTGCGGAGATGTCCGCCGATGGCATCTGCTTCGGCTCGCACACTTTCACCCACCGGCCGCTGACCGCTTTGCCTCAGACGGAAGTCTTATATGAACTCATGCGCTCGCGCACGGACCTGGAAACCCTCCTCGGCCAGCCCGTCACCTCGCTCGCTTACCCGTACAACAAGCATAATCGTGGGGTGCGTGCCATCGCCCGGCGCGCCGGGTACCGCTCCGCTGTGTTAGGGCGCGGCAGGCTCAACGCTCGCTGGACCAACCCGCAAGCGCTGATGCGCATCGCGGTGGACACCCGGACGACGATCGAGGAATTTGAAAACCGCCTCTGTCACCCACGGTTCGCCACCGGCCTCTAGAACTCCATGGGAATGCAACGCGCGATCATGTGACCCCGGCTCGCCAAATATCCCGGGAAAGGAAAACAGCCACACCCCACCTGCCTTCTTTCAACTTGTCGACTCGCACGATAGTGCCCTGTTCTTCACGATTCTTCGGGTCGTTCGTGGGAAAGTCCCGCGTCACAAGAACCATCATGCCCGGAACGTAATGGCTCAACGAAGTCGCGAAATAGAATCCATCCCACGAAACATTCAGTGTGGTGCGAATCTCTTCGGCGTATTGCGATTCGGCGGGCCGGATGCGGACGGTCTGCGATTGATTGATCCGTGCTGAAATGCGGCGATCTTCGGGCGGCCCTTTCATCGTCGCTGTACCCTCCGAAAGTAAGCCCAGTCAATCATTTGCTGGAACATGGGAATTGGGCCGGCCCGCCTGACGGCGTAACTCCATATTTATCAGCCTGCCAGAGCAGTACTAGACACCGGGTACCCAAAATAATGACTCCTGCGAGCCATTGTCCCAAACTGATCCAAAAGCGAACATCGGGTCAGCAAGGTGCGTCACTTAGGAGGACCACTTTGAACGGTCTCGATTTTCACAATCAGAAAAGCGTTCAACAGGGCCCGGGTACTCTCTGGAATTGCGTCCGCATGGTGATCCTGCTCGGCCCTCCAGGAGCGGGCAAGGGCACGCAGGCCCAACGCATTGCCGGTCAATTCGGATTGCAGCACCTGTCCACCGGCGACATGTTGCGCGACAACATTCGCCGCAACACGGAGCTGGCGAATAAAGCGAAGCCCATCATCGAACGAGGCGAACTGGTCCCCGACCAAATTATCCTCGGCATGGTGCAAGACTGCATCGCGCAGTCGAATTGCGGGAATGGTTTCATCCTGGATGGTTTCCCGCGAACCCTGCCGCAGGCGCGGGGACTGGAAGGAATCATCCGCTATTACAAATCCAGGTCCACCACCGTGGTGAATATCGCCGTGCAGCCGGAGTTTCTGATTCGCAGGCTGACGAACCGAAGAATCTGCAAGATGCATGGCCATATCTACAGCCTGGTCGATCGCCCGCCCATCCATGAGGGTATTTGCGACGTGGACGGCAGCGAGTTGATCCAGCGCCCGGATGATAACGAGGCCGTGATCCGCGAGCGCATCCACACGTACGAATGTCACACACGCCCGCTGATCGACTATTACTCCGCTCGCGGCCTGCTGCGCGAAGTGCAGGGCGTGGGCGAGCCGGATGCGGTCATGGCGAACATCATGAAAATTCTAGACAAGGATGCCCCGGCGAAATGACCGGCCGCCGGACACGGCGCGTCCACCGCCGTTTTCCGGCATCGCCAGGGAAGGCGAATTTCCAAGGAGGTGCTCGTCTTGAACAGCCTCGCGATCCAGAATCAGGGAAGCGCAAACCAGAAGCTGTGGCAGGCCGTCATCAGCAGCGCGCTCGCGGATTGGGCGCGCGGTCCGGCGCGGCACAAGGAGAAGGCCGAATACTTTCTTTTCCACGATGAGGATGACTTCCCGTTCGTATGCCGCTCCGCCGGCCTGAACCCGGAATCGGTTCGAGAATCCCTATGGATGATCCGCGCCCAGGCGGTTGTCGATACGAAGTCGAACGCCGCCTAACCATTGGTCCCTGATCGACGCTCCTCCAATCCAACTGCACTTGGATTGAAGCTGAGGAGCTTTGTTGTGCAGCCCGTCGGAACGGGGCCTGTACTCGCAATCCAAGGCTCTCGATCCCCGATCTGCCCCCAATCGTTTCCTCTGAATTATCGAAAATGGCTGATCATACGTCCCGTGCGCGGTATTGTTGAATCGGATCAATCCTCTTTTTCTATCTCTCCGCCCGGGGCCGAACCATACTAGAATTGCGTCTATCAGATACTGAGTTCAGAGGGAAAAAGAATTGTCCACGATCGAACGACGCCGCGCCGAGAGATTTAATTTCGGGATGCCCATTACCGTTTGCTGGACCATCGGTTCTGACCAACGCAAGGCTCAGACGATCACCCAGGATGTGAGTGCGGGCGGTTTGTATTTCTATTTGCCGGAGGCCATTCCGGACGGCACCGCCGTGCAAGTCGAAATGACATTGCCCACGGAAATCAGCCTGGGGGCTCCGGTGAGAGTTCGTTGCCAGGGGCGCATCCAGCGGTGCGTCCTGAAGGCTGGCGAATCCGCGGGCATGGCTACAAAGATCGAAAAGTACGAGTTCCTATCCGAAAACGAGGATGTCGCGTAGGTCCTCGTCCCGCCTGCCCTCTTCGCTCGCGTAGCATTTTGCGCGGGGAGCAATTTGCGCAAAAGATTCTTTGCCCGATGTTCGCTGGGGCGCCATCGCGCGAGCCTATGGCATTCGGCAGACGAAATTCCCGGCCTGGTCGGTGCTGCCGGTTCCCTTGTACAGTACGATTTGCGGATACGGGCAGAGCGGACGTGTGCGAACGACGCTGCCTTTCGTGATCTGCGAAGCGATGATTTCCTGAGGCGGCATGCCCTGCTCCCGCCAGTGTTCCAGCGCGGTCAGCGTGTCGAACACGTTGGGGCCTTCTCCGCCGCCGCAATGCCCCATGCCCGGCACCATGTAAAGCCGCACGAAATCCTCGACCTGTTTCTTGCCCAGCGCCTTCTCCAGACTCTCATAATATTCCACCGACGACAGCGGCGCGACGTTCTGATCTCCCCAGCCATGGTAGATCAGCAGTTTCCCACCGCGGCCCACAAACGGTTTCAAATTCGCGGACGTCGGGCTGATCACGCCATTGTCGGCTTTTCTTGCAAGTGCCAAGTCCCGGCGGATATCGAGCGTCCTGTAGTCCCAGTTGGGATCCTGGAACACGACGTACTTGAACAGGTCGCCGGCCATCACCAGCGGCCCGCTGACCAGGTTGGCCCAGCGTAGTTCGCTGCCGGGCTCGAATCCTGGAAAAATTTCCGCGCCCGTCTTCGGGTCGTTCACCGGCGCATAAAATCTTTTCGCGGTCTCAACCTGAGCAGGCGTCAGGCAATTGGGGCCGTCGGGGCCTTTGCACTGCGTTACCGCGGGATCGAATTTGCACCGCGTCGGATCGCTGATGATTCCGTCCTTCACGCCGTCGCGCGCGTCGCACGCGTCCAGCGCGGCTTGATGCAGCACCGAAAACTTTTCCGGCGGAATCTTCCCGTCGGGATTGCGCAGCAGCGCCTGCGCCGCCGACACCAGCTGAAAGCTCTCGGCGGTGCGGTCGTACCCCGGAGCCCCGGCAATGATCCCCTCGAAATCCTCGGGAAACCGCTGCGCTTCGGCGAACGCCTGCCGGCCGCCGCCCGAGCATCCGGTGAAATACGAGAGACGCTGAGCGGAGCCGTACAGCGCGGCAATCACGGCCTTGCTCTCGACGGCCGTTTCGTGAATGGCGCGGTAACCGAAATCGATCACCTTTTCCGGATGCCCCAGCGCAAAGCTCGCGCTCCCTCCCTCGTGTCCGGTATCGGTGGACGCGGTGGCGTACCCGCGGCGCAATCCTTCGGCAAGCGCGCCATATTGAATGTCGCCGTTCCAGCCGCCATTGCCCACCTCCTGAAACTTGCCGTTCCAGCCGGACAGCGGCAGCCAGGTTTCGGATTTGATGTCGGAATCGGACGATGGCGTGATGGTCAGCGTGACGCGGCAGAACGCGGGAAGATCGGCGAACCCGGCGTCCGCTCCCGCGGGCGGCTTGAATTGTCCGGCGGGAATGACTTGCGCTGAAGTCACGCCGGCGCTCGGCAACGCGAGCGATGCAAGGCGCGGGCACGCGGCCACATCCACTGAAATGCGCGGCGCTGGCGCCTGCGCTTGGACGTTCCCGCCCAGATAAATGAGCCCGCACAGCAACATCGTAAACATGACGGCGGCCGCGGTCCTCATCATCATCACCACCTGTCTTCGCTACCTGAGGTCACTTCGCAATCACGTCCAGGAATGGTCCGAGAGCGTGTTCCGGCAAGAAAATGCGCTCACCGCATCAACCAGCCTTGGAAATTTTATTGGGATCGAGCATGGCAGGTGAACACGAACGCCGGCGGCAGGTTGCGCCATACAATCTTGGATTGCACGGAACCAAAATATCGGTTGAGCAGAGGCCGCAGATTCAACCGGCACAAGCGCCCGTCCACGAATTGCATGCCGTGGATGTACTGAAACTGGGTGAATACCGATTTCTGGTGCAGGAACGGAGAGAGCCGCTGGAACAGCGCCTGGCGATCGTCTTCAGGCATGAACGCCAGGCCGAGCGACGATATCACCGCGTCCACTTTTTGAATGCCGCGCCGGCGAAGTTCCGCGTCCAGGTTTTCCGCGCTCGAATTGATCAGGATCACACGGGGGTCCGAGATGCTCTGCTGCAGGCACTCAAAAAAGCGCGGATTGATTTCAAAGACCAGCAGCTTGGCGCGCGGCGGCAACTGCGCCAGCAGCGCACGGGTGATGGCGCCGGTGCCGGCACCCAATTCCAAAGCCACTCGAGTCCTCGCCAGCGTCCGCGGCTCCAGCATCGCCGTGGCCAGATAACTGGAACTCGGCGAGATCGCCGCGACCGTTTGGAAGTTGATCAGCGCTTCGGCTACGAATGTTTTCAGACTCATGATTGTCGATCACCCAAGAATTTCCCGCTGCCCCCGCCAACATTTTACTTCTGAAGCGCGCGCAAGAATTTGGCCGCAAAATTTTGGCGATGCCCGGAACATTCTGCCCTATCGCATCCAGCCTCGCCAACGAACTTCTTTTCGGATCGGCTTAGTTTACTCCCACATCGGGCAAGACGCGGAGTTATTTCACCCTGGTGAGGAACGCCACATATCCGCACAAAAGCATGGCCACCGCGCACATCAAGCATTTCAGGCGCGTCGGACTATCGGGACAGTGCTCGCGGTGCAAAGGAAGGGGCGACAGCCAGGCGCGCGGCGAATTCCATTGCGACTCAGGAAGTTTGCTCCGCAGCTCTAGGCTCATGACATAAAGATAATAATTGCCCAGCACAAAAAATAACGCCGACGCCCCCAAGAATATCGCCGACAATCCCCGCCATGGCGCGCCGCTCAAGGATTCTTTCCCCTCCGGCGCGATGGAAAAGCAATTTCAAAGGTGCGTCGCGCCTTGCATA
Source organism: Terriglobia bacterium (assembly GCA_020073485.1). Classification (GTDB taxonomy): domain Bacteria; phylum Acidobacteriota; class Terriglobia; order Acidiferrales; family UBA7541; genus Palsa-360. The sequence goes on from JAIQFB010000010.1 coordinate 266,750, forward strand.
ATCTTATCCAATTCCTCCATTGCCGTGAGCATTGAAAAAGTAACGATAGTAATGGAACTTCGGCCTGTGCTTTCCCGAGGCGTGGAAATCACGCACGTTCCCGCGCCGCGTTCCGCTGGATTCCCCGCCGCGATTCATTGACACGATTCCCTGTGCCGGAGCACGCTGGCGCGACGCCATTCAGGAGCGACAACATGAAACTTCGCATTCGCTTGCCGGAACTCGCGGCGCTGGCTGCAATCGCGTGGAGCGCTGTGGCGCTGGCCCAGAACGTGCCTCAGCAATTTGTCGTCAGCGGCAAAGCCGCCGAAAAGATCCAGGATTTCACCACCATCAATCTGGCCACTGCGGGGCGCATCGCCGAAGTGTGCGAAGAGGGCGCCGCCGCGCACAGCGGCCAGCACACCATCATGATCCTGGACAAAGCCGGCAACCACGTCTACATGGATCGCATGGACGGCCATGGGCTATCTCAATATCATTACGGCCGAGATGAAGGCGCGCACCGCGCTTCTGGGACACGGGCCCAGCAAGAACTACATGAACGAAGTGATCCAGGATCCGGCCCGCGAATTTGAGCTGCTACAGCTCGGGTTTTATCCTGTTGCCGGCGGGCTTCCCATCGTCGTCAACAACCAGGTGATCGGCGTCGGCGGCGCCGGGGGGTTTCGGCCGAATCCACCCGTCTGGAGCGACGAGATTTGCGCGCACACGGCGCTGGTCAAAATATTCGGACCATCGGTCCCGCCGCTTGTGGAAGATATTCCCCCGCGCCGCAATCCCAATCCGGGCGGCGCTCTGGTTCCGCGGTTTGCCGCTGCTGCTCCGCCCAAGCCAAGCCTGCCGCCGGAATTCGTCGTGGGCAGCGAGGCAGCGGGCAAAGTGTTTGATGGCGATCAGATTTCGCTCGCGGCGGCGAAGAAAACTGCCCGCGTCTGCCGCGAATGGGCCGCCTCGAAAGGCGGCCTCATGTCGCTCTACATTCTCGATACGGCCGGCGAGTTCGTGCATGTGGAACGAATGGACGGCGAAGTCGCCAACGATTTGCATTCCGCGCTGCTGAAAGCGCAGACCGCTCTGCGAACGCGCCAGCCTACTTCCGTCGGGGCGGCGCAAGCCAAAAACAATCCGGGCGGCCTGCCGCGAAATACCGAGCTGTTTAAATTCTTCGATGTTTCCGGCGGCATCCCGATCGTTGTCGATGGACAAATGATCGGCGCCGTGGGCGTAAGCGGCGGCGCTGGTGGCGGCGACGAGAATTGCGCCATCGAGGGCCTGAAGGCGGCCTTCGGCGATCATGTCACATTGCCGGTCTACCCGGCTGCCCCGGAGGGCGCCGCGCGCTAAACCTTACTTTCCGGCCATCGGGAACCGTGAATTGCCGGCATGCGCACTGATTTTCAACTTTTGGGCGCATCCTTTCCAGTATTGGACTCCCGCCTCCATACCCCCACTTGCATCGCAATGATTCAGAAACAGTTACCTGGCCATTCCTATCCGCACATCGCCCTCCCTGTGGACCCTGGATTGCTACGAATAGATGTGTCATTTGTGTGCGCGGCACAGGCGCCCTAGGGAAAGTCCGCTGACCATGTCTACGGCCCCACTACCCACCGATCAAAACTCTGAAAAAAAGCTGCGCAGCCGTCCGCCTCGGCTGCGCATTGAAAAACTAATGTACGTCGATCTGGGCCTGGAAAACGGGGGCTTTCCAATCAACCTTAGTGAAGGCGGAATGGCCTTTCACGGCGTTCGGGCGATGCGCAAAGATCAGCCCCTGCAGATTAAATTCACCTTGCCTGGCCTGCGCACCCCCGTGGAATCGGCTGCGCAAATTGTCTGGCTGAATCAGTTGGCAAAAGGCGGTGGCCTGCAGTTCATTGACATGCCGGAAAGCTCCGCGCGTCTGATCAGGGAATGGCTCTCCCTCCAGACATCGGTTCGCAGTCTGGCGGATACGAATCCCATGGCGCGCCCCCCGGTCGAAATGAAAGATTTGAAACCTTCGCCGGCCATCCGCCCTGTAACCGGCGGGGATCGCCCTGCGCGTAATATCTATTCGAGGGCCATTGCGGCGTCCTTGCCCTCTGGTTCCGCTGCGGCGGAGACGGCGAAATTGGTTCCGGCCGGGAACGTGCCGCCTCTCCCTGTGCGTCCGGTCGAATTGCCGCAAACATCCGGATTCCGAAGTCCTCTCTTGAAGCCTGAAGCGCGGAGTCTCTGGAGCGTTTCCTTTCCTTTTGTAGTAGTGACGGGTCTTGGCCTGGCGGCGTTTCTGGGGCTTGCTTCCTATCAGCTCCACTGGAGCTTCGAGATTCCGGCGACGATCCCAAATCCGACGGCGCTGTTGGACGAATCGGTGACCGCCTCTTCGCCACGGCATTCCTCGGACAGACAACGTACGACCGCTCCGTCAAGCGTGCCGTTCAGCTTCGCTTCGGCAGACTCCCCCGCCGCCGGGCCGGCAAACGATTCGGCGGATGCGCCGGCGATGGCGGGCATTACCGGGGATCCGGCCCCGTATGCGCCCCCGGCAAAGAAACCGGTGCCGCTGAAAATGAAACCGCCGCGGACGGTATCTCGCCGCTTTGGAGCAAGCGCGGGGCGCATGACCGCGAGCCAAATGCAGAAAGCTCCTACCGCCGACATGGCGCCTCCCACGCTCACGCCTCCCGTAAAAACGGAGCTCGCCGCTCAGCTCCCGGCACTGCCCTCGGAGGTTCCTCCTCCAGCGCCGGCTCCGCGCGAGCCGGTGGCGCAAAACCCCGTGCTCGAGGCAGCCCAACTTATTTCGCGCAAGAGTCCGGTCTATCCACCGGCAGTGCGGGGCGCCGGCTTTTTCGGTTCCGTGGAATTGCATTTCATGATCGGTGCGGATGGCGCCGTGCATGATGTGACCGTCATGAAGGGCAATCCCTTGCTGGGGCGCGCCGCCACCGAAGCCTTGCAGTCCTGGCGCTACAAGCCCGCGCGCCGCGACGGCGTTCCGGTCGAGTCGGAATCCAGAATGACGTTCGTCTTCGATTCCAACTAATCGGGAAATTCCAGCGCCCCAACCCCACCGCTCCGTGCACTTCTCCCATAACCGCGTTTTTGCAGGATCCGCGGGGAAAAGCCTCGATGCAATTCCATGTTGGAATGCGGCTCCGGGTCGAAGGCCAAATTGGGAGCGTGAAAATTCAAGTCAGAAAGACTTCGCCGGGGAGCGTGGAAATAAGGATCAGTAGAAAGACCACCACAATGGCCCCGAGCAGGAAGTTAACCTGGTGGCGTTGCAGGGAGATGCGTCCCGCGGCGAACGATTTGCATTTGGCGCCGACGATCCAGTGCAGCCCGATCAAAATCGCCACCAACGCCATCTTGATGTGCAGCCAGCGCGCATGCAGATAGTAAGACTTGTTGCTCGCAACCAGCGCGATGCCCGCGAGCAGTGTAAGCAATGCGCCGGGATCGGCGATTCCCCGCAGGAAAATTCTCTCCAGCCCCGCCAGAGCCTCGCGTGCCGTCGCGGCCGTTTCCTGCGTGTGGCACGACAGCACAACGGTCGATACCAGCAGGCCGCTCACCCAAAACACCATTCCGAAAATATGCACTACCAGCGTCCAGGCTACCATTGTGGTTTGTACCTTTGCGACATCCTATCACTGTTAGGTATGTATATGAGGCGACTTCCGCTCAGGGCGCGTGGCCATGCTCAGGATGATCTTGAATTTCGGGGCCGATTCTTTGGGGTTTTCCATGCTGCGGTCTTTTCCCATCCATTCGTTCGTTTGCGCTGGAAATTGATTGCCATGCGCGTTTTTTGAAGCGGCGGCAAATCCGTTGAGTATGAAATAACGGTGGCGTATGATGCGCGAAACCGCAGCGAGAATTGCAGGCTCCTGTAAGGAGGAGATCACGTGACGAAGGTCATCGCTTCCCGCATGGCCGCCGAAATCGAAGGCGAGTTCATCGTCTTTCTCATCGGCATGAGGGTCAACAAACCCTGGAAGCTGCACAAGTGGCTTCCGATGTTTTTCGCCATGCCGAAAATGCTGAAGGAACTCGAGACTCATCCCGAATCCGGATTTTTGGGGCACTCTGGCCTTGGCCGCGTCATCGTGCAGTACTGGCGCTCCTTCGAGCACCTGGAAAACTACGCGCGCGCCAGGGACAAGAAACACTGGCCCGCGTGGGTCGAATTCAACCGCCGCTTCGGAAACAGCCGCGACGATGTGGGCATCTGGCACGAAACCTATATCGTCAAGCCCGGCAACTACGAAGCCATATACAGCGGGATGCCTCCGTTCGGCTTGGGCAAGGTCGGCAGGCTTGTCCCCGCAAGCGGAAAACGCGAAGATGCCCGCTCGCGCATGACCGCCGCGGCGTCCCAGTAGGCGTGCTCTTACCTCAGAGCGAGTCGCGACGATCTATGTCCCAGAAAAATTATATGGCGGGGACCGCCCTTCTTCAGCCGGCCGCGCACGCGCTGCACCTGGACGTCGAATCCGCCTTGGCGCAATCGCTGCTCGAATTTTCGATCTTCCTGAGCCGCCCACACCGCCAGCACGCCGTCTTTCTTGAGAGCGGCGCGGGCGTCGGCGATCCCTCGGCGGTCATAGAGCCGCGCATTGTTCGAGGCGGACAAAGGGTCCGGCCCGTTATCCACGTCCAGTAGCACGGCGTCAAATTGGCCGGGACTTGAATGGAGGACGGCGCCGACGTCACCGGCTTCGACGCGCACGCGCCCATCGTTCAGCGGATGTCCCGCGAGCGGCCCGAGCGCACCGCGATTCCACTCCACTACCGCCGGCACCAACTCGGCGACGACAACCGTCGCATTCGGCGAGAGAAGATCGAGCGTGGCGCGCAGCGTGAAACCCATTCCGAGGCCGCCAATCAGCACGCTGGGCCGCTCCAGCGTCCGCGCCCGCTGGCACGCGAACGTGGCCAGCGCCTCCTCCGAACCGTGCATGCGGCTGGACATCAGGATCGCGCCGCCGGCAAGCATGATGTATTCGTCGCCGCGACGCGTCAGCTTCAGAACGGTCCCGTCCGGAGAAAGCGTTTCGCCAAGCAGTTCGAATGGCTTCACAACTGCGATGCTACAGGAAATCAGACAGTAAGCAACAAACGCACCTCCCGCCGCCCGATGCCGGCCGGCGCTCCGAGTTGACACAAAAAAACGCGCGGTGATATAGATCCAACATCTATATATCGTGTTACGATATATAGTGCGACGGCAGGGCCGTCCGCAACATCTTATCCGGGAGGAAGAAAACATGTTTGGAATAGCCCCCGTACTGGTCTATTTGTTGCTCTCCTGGATCGTTGTCACCACGATCCTGGCGGGCTTGCTGGTTTATGGAAAAATGGTGGCCGCCGAGGAAGACCGCTTTGACATCAAGCGGCTGGAGGACGCAAGGGCGGCTGCCGAGGAACGCACGATCACGGAAAAACTGAGCCGCCTGAAACGCAGCGTTATCCCCCTGGCCGTGCTCTCCGTCGTGTTGCTGTTGGCAACTACCGCAGTCTGGATCTATTTTGGGCTGAAGGCCTGAGCCGGCAAGCACGCTCATCGTTGCCAGGACCGCGCCAGTCCAGTGTCCGTCTGAATAGCCATTTCCGTTGGTTGCGAAGCGCGCACGTTTGATCAATCTCTGACAAAAGCCCTCTTCGGTAACTGACCCACCACCTCGCGCCAACTCCCCCTTGCCAGCGGCCGCGTCTTTGTTATAGTCATTGCGTTGCTCGTATTAATCCGGGTGGGACCCGCGCGACAGCGCCCGCGCCCCCAGACCGCGGCGAGCACCTTCCCCTATTGCGAGGAGACTTGTGTGCGCGTTCTGACTCCAACTGAGAATCATCGTCTGAATGAATTGATCGGCTTTCTGGGCGTGACGATAGCCGTTCTGATGGCGCTGTCGCTGATTTCCTACAGCCCTCACGACCCGTCATTCAACGTTTCGACGCAATCGCCCGACTTGCATTCCGCCCGCAACTGGATTGGGCCTTTCGGCGCCTATCTCTCGGATTTACTGTTCCAGGGATTTGGCTACGCCGTGTTTTTGTTGCCCGTGGGCGTGTTTGTGCTCGGATCGCAATGGTTCCGCAGCGAACCGGTGGAATCGCCCGGTATCAAGATCGCGGGCTACTCGATGCTTGTGCTAATGGTTCCGGCCTTGCTCACGCTGTGGCACGTTCCGGAAGTGCGCGGCGCGATTCCCCCCGGCGGATTGCTGGGGCATCTGGTCTCGCGCGGGCTGATCGCCGCATTCAACGTCATCGGCGCGAACGTGGTGGCCATCGCCATTTTCTTTGTGGCTTTGTTTTTGACCACGAAATTTTCCTTCATCGAGACGCACCACACGCTGCGCGGCCCGCTCGGCAAATTGAATTTCATAGGCCCTCTGAAAGAGCGCTACTACAACTGGCGCGAGGAGCGCGAACAGAAACTCGAGCAGGAACGCATGCGCAAGCGCCTCGAGCAAATCAAGTCCGAAGGCCGCCCGCCGATCCCGGCGCAAGGAATGGCCGAAGTGGACGGCAGCGCCACTATCGAGCAGGAAGAACGCGAACTGGCGCGGCACAAGGAATCCGAGCGCCCGCACACGATCGTGTTCAGCAGTCCGGAAGAGAAAAAATCGTCGCCTAAGAATTCCCAGTCCCCGCGCATCGCCAAGGGCGCAACGTCGTTCCGTCTTCCCTCCCCCGATTTGCTGCGCCCGGCGCCGCACAGCGAAAAAATCGACGAGGACGAACTGAAGGAATGCGCGCACGCCATCGAGCAGAAGTGCCAGGAGTTCGATATCGGCGGCCGCATCACCCAGATCAATCCCGGCCCGGTAGTCACCACCTATGAACTCAAGCCCGAGGCCGGCATCAAGTACAGCCGCATCACGGGGCTCGCCGACGATCTCTGCCTCGCCCTGAAGGCCGAGTCCATCCTGATCGAGCGCATCCCGGGAAAATCGACCGTCGGCATCGAGGTTCCCAACGCGCACCGCCAGACCATCGCGCTGCGCGAGCAGATCGAATCGGCCGAATTCGTCAATTCGCCCTCGAAGCTTACGCTGGCGCTGGGCAAGGACCTCATCGGACGCAATCGCGTTTCCGATCTCGCCCAGATGCCGCACTTGCTCATCGCGGGATCGACGGGTACCGGCAAAAGCGTTTTTCTCAACTCCCTGATTCTTTCCATGCTCTACAAGGGCTCGCCCGACGAACTGAAAATGGTGATGATCGATCCGAAGCGCCTGGAGCTCGGCCTGTACGAAGACATCCCGCACCTGCTGGCGCCGGTGGTCACCGATCCAAAGGTGGCGTCGAACGTGTTGCGCAACGCCACGCGCGAGATGGAATCGCGCCTGAAACTGCTGGCCGAGCGCGGCGTCCGCAACATCGACCAGTACAACCGCACGTTCCAGAAAGGCCAGTCGCTCTCCCTGTTTGACGACACGGAAGGAGCGGAACACAAGCCGTTGCCCTACATCGTCATTATCATCGACGAACTCGCCGACCTGATGATGGTCGATACCAGCAACGTCGAGGAATCCATCACACGCCTCGCCCAAATGGCCCGCGCCGTCGGCATTCACCTGATCCTGGCGACACAGCGCCCTTCGGTGGACGTCATCACCGGCCTGATCAAAGCCAACTTCCCCGCCCGCATCTCGTTCCGCGTGGCCAGCAAAGTCGACTCACGCACGATTCTAGACGCCAACGGTTCGGAATCGCTGCTTGGCCGCGGCGACATGCTTTATCTTCCGGCGGGATCGGCGCGCCTGAACCGCATGCATGGCCCCTTCGTCACCGAGGATGAAATCACCGCGGTCTGCGATCACTGGCGCGCGCAAGGCAAGGCCGTTTACAACGAGCGCCTGCTCGAAGCCCCACGGGAAGATAGCGCCACGGGCCCCGATGGCGAACCGGCCGGCGAGGAAGTTGACGACGCCCTTTACCAGGACGCCGTGCGCGTAGTCTGCGAAGCGGGCCGCGCCTCGACTTCGACGCTGCAACGCCGCCTGCGCATCGGCTACGGCCGCGCCGCTCGCCTCATCGACATCATGGAAAAAGATGGCATCGTCGGCCCGCCCGACGGCACCAAACCCCGCGAAGTCCTCAAGGCCAAAGACTGGATGCGCGAAGTCGATCAGGCCATGAGGTAAGTAGTGGGTTGTGCGGAATAGGGAGTAGGCTATTGGGAGAACGGCTTCCGTATTTGGGGGCTGCGTGTTTTGTGTTTGTGTATCCGTGGTCCGTTTTTCAAATCTCAGATTTGAATTTTCAAATTTGAGATTTAAAATGAGTCGTTGGAATTTGCAATTGGGATCCGGATTACAAAATTATCACCACCTGCGCCCTGCAACCTGCCTCCTGTTCCTTACCTCCTTGCTTCCTTCCCTCCAGATCATTTGACACACCCACAACGCGCCCGTACAATCTTTTGGTTCCACCGGTGCCGGGGTAGCTCACCGGTAGAGCGCGGCCCTGAAAAGGCCGGCGTAGGGAGTTCAACTCTCCCCCCCGGCACCATTTTCTTCTCTTTATTTCCAATAGGTTACAAAGCTCGAAGTGTGAAAACGTACCAAAAACGTACCAAAATCCGTCTAAGCCCCTGAAATCGCGGTAGTTCAAGACCCCGAAATTGTGCGTTTTCTGCCTGCGTACAACCCTACTTGCAAGATTCTATGGGTGTGGTTTGATTAAGGCATGGGAGAAATCAAATTCAGGGCGTGCGCGAAAAAACATGGAAAACGCTTTCCGGAGGATGGATTCCGTTATTGGTCGGTTTTTGAACTCCCGGTATCAATCGTAAAGGAAACTGTTGGTCAATTCACCGGCCTCAAGAACAAGAATGGGAAGGAGATTTATGAGGGGGATATTCTTGAATGGGAAGCTAAACCACGTCCTGGGAGAGGAACTATTGAATGGGGTAGGCAAGCAGATCAAGCTAGATGGATAGTGGTTCGGGAAAAGAGCACCTGGAATCTAAGCGCATTGGCGGATCGACATATAATCGAGAGGATCGATGCAGAAGTCATCGGCAACATCTACGAAAATCCCAAACTCTTGAAAGAATAAAACAGAACGGATGGAAATCAGTCCAAACCGTCCTCAATTGGCTTGTTTGCCCTCAATACCTCTTCTTCAAGTGCGTGATTCCTGATATTTTCTGGCACGGTCGAGAGAAAACGGTCGATTCTATTAACCACATGCCACATCCTATCGATCTCCCTGAACGCGATCATCGCGCTGAAATAGGCAAGGCCCGTGATGATCGTTCCAGCCATCATCATGCCGCGGATTGCGTTGAACTGCGCGCCCGACAGAGGGACATTCCTGACCTGCATCATGATGCGCGTCAACGCGGCCAAGAGCGTAAGGAAAGAACCCAGGAGCCACCATCCCATAGCGATAAGGATCGTTATGGCCTTGCGGATTAGGAACTGGGTGAACTTCTCCGGATATCGCACGTAATACATAGTTTCGGCGTACCTATGCCGTTCCCATGCTTCCCGCGCTGCCTCCCTCGTCTTGCCCCAGCCCTTGTACCAACTCGCGATCGCAGGGGTGAGGAGAGCCCCGACGATCCCGAGCACCAGGGACAAAAACCCCGAAATCAGAATGCCGGCCCAGAAGTCTCTGTTCATATTTACCTCGTGCGCCGGAATTGTACGATAAGTCAAGACGCAAACCATAAAAACATGACCACCGAAGGCCGACTATCATAGGGCGACGAACAAGCGAATGGACTTTTTGTACTTACTCCTATACATTTGCATCGTTTGACGGAGTTCAATTCATGAAAGGAGTGTACGTTCGCTTTTCACAGTTCGACAAATTGCAGAAACGCAGGGCGGCTCATACCGGGAGCCGCCGTTTTTTGAGAATGGAAATCGTACCAAAAACGTACCAAAGGGGCGCAATTTCACAGTAACGAGCGTGTTGAGGGGCGCGGAAAATCAATAACTTGCGTGCTTTCCATGCCCCCTCATGGTTCAACTCCCCCCCCCGGCACCACTCACCTCTCACGACTTCAGAATTGCAATCAATATTTCTCTTCAAATAGTTTTTTCCGCAACTTTCTCGCCAGTCATAAACACCGTGTTGTGAGCGAGATCAGCGCGCATGTTTGGTATTGTGGAACTCCCCTTCCCATTTTGGTACTAACGTACTGTTACGGAACATCTCGGCCCTCCGCTAAATATGTTCCCGAGCGCGGAACCACTGTGCTTCTTGCGGAAGTGGAAACCGGCATCAGCACGACCTTAAATTCTCGAGCAGGTTCTTAGGAGGAATGATGCAAGTAATGAAGAAGCAGATGTGGTTTTTGCTGGCCGCGATCGCGATGGTCTTGTTTGTCACGCCGGCTTCCCATGCGCAGTTAAATTCCAGTCCCTCGACTGTTTTGTTGAATGCGACACTTGGCGAGTCACTGACACTGGCTGTTTCGCCAGCGAATGTGACATTTGCCCTGTCGCCGAGTGGGACTTCGAACGGAAATTCCCCGGTCTCGATCACGACGACTTGGGTATTGGGCTCCACGCGTACTTCCCTCAATGTCTACGCCTACTTTTCAAGCACGACGGCGCTGACCGACGGCCTTGGGCACAACATCCCCACCACCAATTTCAATGGCTCGGTTAACGGTGGCGGCTTTTCCTCTTTTACCGGCAGCACCGGCCCGTTTGGCGCCAATGCGGTCACGATCTACAGTCTCTCTTCGCTGACTGGTGTATTCAACTCTTCTCACAGTGACAATCTCGGCCTTCAGATCAATACAACCGGCTTGGGGTTGCCTGCGGGGACGTACACCGGCACGCTGAACGTCCAGGCGCAAGTCATTTAATGGAATAAGAACCGAAGGCGAATGCCCTGCGGCAGCGGGGCATTCGCTGTGTTTCGCACGGCCTGGATTTGCAATTCGTAATGGGGGCCAGCGATACGAAATAGCGCCGCCGTAAGCGACACCCTGCACAATGGTTTTCCAAGTTAAATTCGGGAACGGGGGAAAAGGGCCTGGCACGCCATGGGCGAGGTTCCTTGCTGTCCTTTTTCTTTGCATGATCATCCCCGCGGCCACATCGGCGCAGATCAAGTCCGCAGTGGGCCCGGTCAGCTTGGCCGCGACGCTTCCCTCATCCATTACGGTGATTGCCAATCCCGGTCTTGTAAATTTCGCACTTCTTCCTTCCGGCGTTTCGAACGGGTCGGCGGCGATCAACATCACCACATCCTGGTCGCTCTCCCAGAATGGTTTGCGGCTGACTTTGTATGCCTATTTCACGACACCCGCGTCGGCTCTGGCCGATGCCTTTGGCCACAAGATTCCCTCGGCCAATGTGTCGGGCAGCATAAACGGTGGGGGTTACACGGCGTTCACCGGCGCCAGTCCCTTTGCGGCGACCAGCAGCATCACCATTTTCAGCCGGGGCGTGCCCGGAAACCAAGTCACGCAATCGCGGTCCGATACTTTGAATCTGCGGATTAATACCACCGGGCTGGGGCTTCCTAACGGCACCTATACAGGGCTGTTGGTGATCCGGGCGCAAGCGATTTAGAAGATCTAAAGTTCATTTCCTTGGGTGTGGACAGCAAGCGGCAGTGGCAAATGATCTGGCTGTGGAACGATCGGGCTCTGTATTTGAACGAAAATACTGGGGGATTCACGTGCGGCATCTGCATCGACTTGTGGTTTGTCTTTTTTTTCTGGCGCCTGCGCTGGCGGCCCAGACCATTTCACCCGTACTTGTGGAATATAAGGAAAAGGCCTCCGGTCGTTTCCAAATTCATAACGACACCGATTTTACGCTCACCGTCGTCCTGGAGCCGCAAAGCTTCACCGTGGATTCGGACGGCAAACCCACCTTCCATGAACTTTCTCCCGACATTCACGTGGAACTTTCGGCGATGAGTTTTCGTGTGGGCCCCAAGCAGGATTATTACGTGTTCTACAAGGCAACCGCGGACAATCTGCCGAATTGGTTCTGTATTTACGCAAACATTACCGGGCCGCACACGCAGGAAGGCATCCAAGTGAGGCTCGAACTTCCGCACACTGTTTACCTGCTGGGAAAGAAGCCCGGGCAGGCGGATGACATTGCCTGGGTGCAGGCTGTCTCCACATCGGATTCGCTGAAACCGAAGATCGAGGCGGCCGTGGAGAACCACGGAGCGGATGTCACCCGCGTTCGCGAAGTCGAAGTCACGTCCGTTTCGGGCAAGCAGACCTACGAGGGCTTCCCTCTTTTCCCGGGGCAACGCCGGCAAATCAACCTGGAATGGGACCAACCCGGCACCCCGGAACATATCCAGTTAAAGTTCGAGCACTTCAAGGCTGAGACAGATTTACATGCGGCATCCCAGTAGAATAAATCGCAAAGCGGCACGCAGCTTCTTTCTCTTGCTGTGCGGCGTTCTTCTGCCCGGCCTGGCGCATCCGGCCGGAGCCCAGGTTATCCAGGCCACGGGCGGAACGTCAAATCTTTTCGAGGCCACCGGCGGATCGCTGGAATTTCGGGGCCCGAATTTCACGGACCGGTTCGATCTCGGCTACAACGGAAAACTACGCAGCGGCTTTTCCATGGCGCGGAAATTCCAGGGCGGCATCGTCGACCTAGGAGACCAGATCATCACCTTCGACCTGCCGACTGATATTTTCGATCAATCGCATTATTTCCTGGGGCGCGGCGCGGGCTATTCCCGCGGTAATGCCGACAAAAAACTCTATTTCTTTGCCGGAGAGACGGCCAACGGATTTATGGCGCCCTTTCTGAATGTTGCGGCCATTGACACTCCCACCGTGGCACTCTTCTACGAAACAAAACTCTCCACCCGCTGGAAGTTTTATTCCCGCAATGCCTTCTCCTCTCGGCAGACGTCCATTCAGTCGATGCAATGGTCCTCGAAAAACGATACGCACATGGCCCTGTCCACCGGAGTCGGGAACAATCAGCCCTACGGTTCTTTCAGTTTTGACCACATCGGAAAGCTTCTGGTGCTGGATGTCAGCTACGCGGCTGTCGGAAAGGATTTTCGGCGCGTGCTCGTCCAGACTCCCCAGGTTTCCGAGCCCGACCGCGAAAATCTGCGCGCCGAATTCCGTCCCTGGGATCATTTGCACTTGATCGCTTCCCGCAATAATTATGCTTCGGTTGATCCCAAAGAGACTACCGAGCGGGCCGCCGTCAACAGCTTCGGGGCTTGGGCCGATTTGGCCGGATTTCAAATGTACGGAACCTTGAATCAGTCCACCACGTCATTCGGGCGTGCGACGTCCACCATGTTCGGCGGCCGCAAGGATATTTCCTCGCGCGTGAACGCAGGCGTGGATTACATGGCCACCTCGTTTAGGGGGCAACCCTTGGCGCGTTCCGTGGTGGGCACTGTGCGTGAATTGATTTCCCCCCGCCTCACCCTTACGCAACTGGTCACGCATTCCTCCGGGCAAACTACGATCTCTTACGGAGGAACATTCGTTTCCAACCACGTCACCATCAGCGCAGATTACGAGACTCTTTACTTCCCCTTCGCCGCACCCGGAGTTCCGCAATTCCGGCAAGTGATGGTTTTGGGCCTTCATTTTCAGCTGCCATTCGGAATGCAACTTAACTACGGAACCGATGTGTCCACCGACGGCCAAATGCGCTACACAGCGTATGGCACATCCATCGGGTATCACACGATCAAGGGCACACCGGGAGGCCCTCAACTCGCGGGCTCCTTTTATTCCAACGTCGCGCGCGGCCGGGTGGTTGATGCCTCCGGGCAGCCCGTTGCCGGCGCGGCCATCCTCATCGGGAAAACCCTGGCATTTTCCGATTCCAAAGGAATTTTTCTGGTCCGGATGAAGTCTTCCGGCGAACTTCCCCTGGAGGTCTCGCTCGACGATTTCACCGCGCCCGGTGCATTCGCCGTTGTTTCGGCGCCGCCCAAAGTTCTCGTGACTCGCGAGGACTCCGCCCAGGAATACGAAGTGATCGTGAAGCGCGTGCCGCCCCAATCCGCCAGCCAGCCCAAGCCCGATCCGAATTCAGGCCACTAAGATTCCCGCATGCCGCGGGACTCCCGCGCGGCGATTCTCGGCACGAAACACACAATTGACTTCCCTTTCGACCGGGCATACGATTTCCCACGGATCAATTCACTGAACCTGCTAGCCACACCAATGCATCCCAAGATTTTTCGTGGATGCCACGGCCGCACCCGGCCTTTGGAGGAGATCAGCCGTTATGAAAAATAGAATTCTGATTTTCGGAGTTTCCGCGATCGCGCTTCTGGCGCTGTTCGGCAGTGTGCGCCCCGGCCGCGGCGCCCGCAAGCCTGCCGCGGAAATTAAAATCGATGGAGACGACATCGGCGGCGTGGTTACCAGCGCCAAGGGCCCCGAGGCCGGCGTGTGGGTCATCGCCGAAACCAAGGATCTCGGCACCGGTTACCGCAAGATCGTGGTCACCGACGACCAGGGCCGCTACGTCGTTCCCGATCTCCCCAAGGCCAACTACACCGTGTGGGTTCGCGGCTACGGCCTGGTGGATTCGGCCAAGGTGCAGACCGCTCCCGGCAAGATGCTGAATCTCACGGCCGTAATCGCCCCGGATGAGCGCGAGGCCGCAAAATATTATCCCGCCGCTTACTGGTATTCGCTGATTCACATTCCCCCGAAGAGCGATTTCCCCGGCACCGGCCCAAAGGGCAACGGCATCTCGGAACGCATCAAGGATCAGGGCGAGTGGATCGAAATGCTGAAAACCGATGGCTGCGAGGCCTGCCACCAGTTGGGCGATAAGGCCACGCGCGAGATCCAGCCCTCCCTCGGGGCCTTCGATACCTCCGCCGCGGCTTGGGACCGCCGCATCAAGTCGGCGCAGGTGGGCAGCACGATGAGCGCCAGGGCCACACTGCTCGGCCGGCAGCGCATCCTGAACGACCTGGGCGACTGGACCGACCGCATCAAGGCCGGTGAGTTGCCGCCCGCTCCGACGCGCCCGCAAGGAATTGAGCGCAACGTCGTCATCACCCAGTGGGATTGGGCCGGGCCGAAAGAATATTTCCATGACGAAATTTCCGTGGACCGCCGAAACGTCAACTCCAATCCCAATGGCCTGATCTACGGCGTTCACGAAGACAGCGATGACGTCATGACAGTTCTTGACCCGGTCAAGAACACCGTCTCGCAAATTCCCATCCCGGTGAATCCCGGCACGCCCATGTTTGAGCCGGAAGAACTGCTGGAACCTTCTCCGTACTGGGGCGATGAACAGGTCGCCACCGCGCGTTCCGCGACGCACAGCTTGATGATGGATTCCCAAGGGCGTCTCTGGACCGCCGCACGCAATCGTCAACTCGATAACCCCGCATGGTGCAAGGCGGGGTCTACCAACCCTTATGCGACGGCCTTCCCCATCAAGGCGGGTTCGCGACAAACCGACTTCTATGATCCCAAGACCGGCAAGTGGACCCTCATCGACATGTGTGCCAGCTCGCAGCACTTGATGTTCGCCGAGGACGCCAACAACACACTCTGGTTCAGCGATCCGGGCATGGATACGATCGGGTGGCTGAACACCAAAATGTATGACGAGACCCACGACGCGGTGAAATCGCAGGGATGGACTCCATTCATATTGGATACGAACGGCAACGGAAAGCGTGATGACGATTACACTCAACCGGGACAACCGATCGATCCCACCAAGGATGCGCGCATCAAGAGCGGCGTTTACGGCGTAAGCCCAAGTCCGGTCGATGGATCTATTTGGGGCACCGTGCTGGGCTTTCCAGGCGGTCTGGTGCGCCTGGTCCCCGGTTCGGACCCGATCAAGACAGCCCTTGCCGAATACTATGAAGTCCCGTGGAACGACCCCAAAGCGCCCGTGCAGGGCTTCTCTCCCCGCGGCTTGGACATTGACCGCAACGGCGTCATCTGGACCGTCCTCGCCAGCGGACATTTCGCCAGCTTCGACCGCCGCAAGTGCAAGGGTCCGCTCAATGGCCCCAAGGCCACCGGCCAGCAGTGCCCCGAAGGCTGGACGCTCTATCGCACTCCGGGCCCGGCCTTCAAGGACAAGAACGTCGATGCGCGAGTGGGAAGCGCGGACACGAACTACTACAACTGGGTCGATCAATTCGACACCTTCGGCATGGGCAAGAACGTTCCCATCGCCACGGCCAACGGGACCGACGCTCTCGAAGCTCTCGATCCCAAGACTGGCAAGTTCACCGTCTTGCGCGTTCCCTACCCCATG
Source organism: Terriglobia bacterium (assembly GCA_020073485.1). Taxonomy (GTDB): domain Bacteria; phylum Acidobacteriota; class Terriglobia; order Acidiferrales; family UBA7541; genus Palsa-360. The sequence goes on from JAIQFB010000010.1 coordinate 282,979, forward strand.
GGCTTTTTCGCCAAGAGCATGGACGGCCGCATCGACGATCCCAATGCCGGCTGGAAAGGCAAGGGACTCTGGTCTACTTACGCCACACGCACGCCGTGGCACCTGGAAGGCGGCAAGGGCACGACCAGCAAGGCCGTGAAGTTCCAGATGCGCCCCGATCCGCTGGCCAATTAAGACTGGCTGCGGATTGGTCACGTATGGTGACTTTTGTAAGTCACCATACGTGACACTTTGTACTTCCCCTGCCTTATTTCCTGTGATAGATTGCCTTTGATCGCTGGCACTTCCCTCCGCGAAAGGCAATTCTATGAAACGCGCCTGCGCCTACCTGCTGCTCGTTTCCGCTCCCCTACTGTCGCCATCCGTTCAGACCGCTCGAGCCGACACGCTCACCGTTACGAGCACGCCGCCCGGAGCAACCGTTGAGATCGATGGACTGAGAGTGGGTGTGACCCCGTACGCAAAGAAGATGCCGGGCGGATACTTTCGCAAGACCACCTTCGGCTCTCACCTGGAGCATCCCATGAGGCTCCGGGTCAGTATGGAAAAATTCTCATCGAAAGAAATCGAGATGACCGAAGGGCCTGTCTCCTTCGTGGGCTATACCGCGTTTGGCGCGGCCTATCGCGGCGAATGCTGGCTGCTGAAGACCGATCATTTCGATTTCATGCTGGAACCCGTTTCCAAATCGTTCACCGGAACCGTTGTCACCGCGTCCGCCGGAAATTCCAAGGACGAAATGCATTCGGAATTGGCCGTCGAGGACATCATTCAGCAGTCCAAGCCCGCAGTGGTCGTGCTGAAAGGCCCGGAAGGACAAGGGAGCGGCTTTTTCATCACCGAAACCGGAGTCATTGCCACCAACGCTCATGTGGCCCAAGGAGAACAAACCCTGGTTGCGGAACTCTCCTCCGGACGCACGCTCGATGCCTCGGTGGTTTATGTCGATTCCGAGAAAGATATCGCCTTGGTGAAGGTCGACGGCACAGGCTTCCAGCACTTGCCGCTGGCTAACCTGACCACCGTGCGGCAAGGCCAGACCGTGGTGGCGCTGGGAAATCCCGGGCATAGTTTGCCGTTCTCCGCCACCAAGGGAATCGTCAGCGCCGTGGGCCCATCGGAAGGATTCGGTAAGGGGACCTGGATTCAGACCGACGCGGCCATCAACCCTGGCAACAGCGGCGGCCCTCTCCTGAACAGCCACGCCGAAGTTGTGGGCATCAACACCCAAAGGGTGGTCGAAAAGGGTTTTCAAAGCATCGGACTCGCGCTGAGTTCCAACGACCTGATTGAGGTTCTTCGCCGTTTCTATCCGGCAGTGACTTCTCCTGCCCCGCCGCCGAATCAGCCTGCCGGCGCTTTTGGAACTGTCAACCTTTCCTCCGATCCGGATGGCGCCGATGTGTATCTCGACGGGAAATTCATCGGCAACACTCCCGCGATGCTTACCATTGCCGTCGGCGAACACGCTCTGCGCCTGACTTCCCCGAATCGTGGCGCGTGGGAGCGATCTGTCGAAATTCTGAAAGACAGTCAGGTCAGTTTGAAGGCCCAGCTTCCGCCCGCTTACTGATGGGAATCGCTTCACTTCCTGAGTGCGCAGCTTTTGGCTCAGACAGATCAAATCCGCCAGCAGCTTACGTTTGCCCAGCCAGTGTGATAATTTCCATGCCAGAGGTGAAATAAAATGTCAGAACATTCCAGCATGCTGCCACTGGGAACCGTGGCACCGGCTTTTCGCCTTCCCGACCCGTCCGGCAAATTCGTTTCGTCGGATGATTTTCCCGGCGCGCCGGCCTTCCTCGTCGTTTTCATCTGCAATCATTGCCCCTACGTAAAACACGTGCAGGCGCGCTTCACGCAAATGGCCACCGAATATCAGGTGCGCGGCGTCGCCGTCGTCGCAATCAATTCCAATGACGCAGCAACTTTTCCCGAGGACAGCCCCGAAAAGATGGCCGAGGAAATCAAATCCGCCGGTTACACTTTCCCCTATCTGTACGATGAAAGTCAGGAAGTCGCCAAAGCCTATCGAGCCGCCTGCACGCCGGATTTCTTCCTCTTCGATAGCGACCGCCGACTGGTCTTTCGAGGGCAATTTGACGACAGCCGTCCCAAGAATGGATTGCCGGTGACTGGCGCGGACCTTCGGGCGGCGCTCGACACAGTCCTGGCGGGAGGCGCGCTTTCGCCAAATCAGAAACCGAGCGTGGGATGCAGCATCAAGTGGAAGCGCCAGAGCACCGTCAAGACCGCGAATTAGTTCACACGTGATCGAAAAGACGAAATTCCTGCAGGAGAAATGCCGACCGGGGTATCGGCAAGATCAGTAGGTTAAATGCGCGCGAGAGCGCGCCGGTTCGCGGGTTCCTACTTCTTCTCGACAAATAACGCCGGATATTGTTTCTTGAGATTGGCCACTTTCGGAAGATCGTTGATCACGATGTACATATTTTCCGGATGCAGTTCGGCGTAGCCCTGGTGATATTCCTCGGCGGGATAGAAGGCGTCGAGCGGCACGATTTGCGTCATGATCGGCTTGCCGAACACCTTCGCGCCATCCAACTGATTCACGTAGGACTCGGCGATTCGCTTATGCTCTTCCGACGTATAAAAAATCGCGGAACGATATTGCGTGCCCACGTCCGGCCCTTGCCGGTTCAGTTCCGTGGGATCGTGCGCCACCGAAAAAAGTATTTTCAGAATCTGTCCGTAGGAAATCTGCGAGGGATCAAACACCACCTCCACCGCTTCGGCGTGTCCGGTTCTTCCTGAACACACTTTCTCGTATATGGCCGTATTCGCCGCGCCTCCCGAGTAACCCGAAGTGGCATGAATCACTCCCTTGAGATGCTCGAAGACCGCCTGAATGCCCCAGAAGCACCCGCCCGCCACTACCGCGGTTTCCCGGCCTCTCGCTGCAGCCAGTGGATTGTCGGCCTGAGGGTCGGGAATCGCCACAACATCGCTTGACGAGTTGCACGCCGCTCCCTTACCGAACGGAAGAACCATCGACAATACGGACAGACCTTTAGCAAAGAGAGAAATCATTTTGAATTTGTCCCCCGGTCGTTCGCGGCTGAATCCGGCAGTCCTGCGCCTCTCGGAAGCGCTTCCAGCCGGATAAGTTTATTGCGTGATGGATTTCGTGCCCTTGGCGGCGGGCTCGGATTGCGGTTTCACGCCATTCGCGGCGTCTTTCACAATTTGCGCCGCGATCCCCTTGCTGGTCGGGCACTCGCTGTCGTTCACGCGGCACTGAGAAACCGTCAGGCCGCAGCCGCACGTGCACGTTTCCGCATTCATCCGGCGCAGCGCGCCCTTTTTCTGATCGGCGCTCAGTCCCTTGAAATCCACGCCCGGCAGCTCCGTCGCGTTCGCCGCATTTTTCAGGAAAATCTGCCCCTGGTCCACAAACGTCTCGATGCGCGCCTCGATGGGCATTCCCAGCAGCGCGCGGATTTCCTGGTCATACCTTTCCATGGGATACAGTCCGCTATGCTTTGTCACCACCCGGCCCTTGGTATCGATCAAAAACGAAGTTGGCAACGCCGGTACGCCGCCATAGGACGCGACAATCTCCGGCGTGTACATCACAATCGGGTAAGTCATCTTCACGCTTTGCGCGAATTTCAAAACTTTCGCCGGGGGATCGTCGTCCTCGGAAATTCCGATAATTTCCAGCCGGTCGCCGTACTCCTTCTTCAGTTCCAGCAACTCCGGAATCTCCATGCGGCACGGAGGACACCAGGTGGCCCAAAAATTCACCAGCACAACCTTGCCGGGCCAGTCCGCATTGGTCACAGGTTTTCCCAGAATATCCTGCGCCTGAAATGGCGGAGCCATTTCTGGATTTTTCACGAACCGGATGACCGGCGTATTTGCGCCCTCGGCTGCCGCCGGATGCGCGTCCGCAGATGCCAGCGCCGAAAATCCAACGTGCCCGGCATCGCGATGCAGGAAATACGTGGACCCGGCAAGCAGCAGCGCGACGCCTGCCAGTCCCAGAACGACGAGAATGTTTTTCCTGGCCATGTTCCCTAGTTCTCATTATGGCGTCGTGCGGTGCCCGAAACAAGCCTCTCCGTTTTCCAAGAGTGACCCCTTTCGCAAAACGGATTAAGTGGGATAGACGGTCAGATTCCGACAACATCGTGTGTCAGGCGGAATCCTAGACCATGGTGATCCTTTTCGCTGCCAGATCCAAGATTGACATGGATGCAGGGCTACCTCCGGCCAAACGGGGCAAGAATCACTGCTTGACTGCGGTTCCTCCGCCGGAAATTCCCGTATTTGCTCCTGTGAAGTTCTGCGCCCCAGTGCCAGAAAAAAAGAATTCCTGCCCTCCCGTGGCAATGTCATACGTGAATGTTATCGTGGTAAGTTGGCAGCCTAATGCGGTCTGGCCGTTATATGGAGTGGCTGTAATGGTCATTCTCCCTGTACCGTCCAAGGGTGATGTATTAAAGACATACGAACCGGTGATGGAATACTGACAAGCAACGGCCGGGGAATTGATGTTCACCAGTTCCAGTCCGGCAGTAATGTTGCCTTTCCCATCAAACGTAAGCTGACCATCCGCATAGGCGGTGCCTCCCGAAAAGGTGTAACTACCGCCGAAAGCATAAGTGCCGCTCAGGGTAGCATCCGAAAATCCTTGCGCCTGAACAGTGCCTGTCCCGCCACTGCTATTGCCGCTGGATTGGCCCCCGCATCCCAGTAGCAGCAATGAAACAAACAAAGGCGTGACGAGTTTCCAATTCATGAGTGTTGTCCTCCCCACTATGTTTTGAACCAGAGATTGGACGCTCTAACGAGGATCCCGGGAACTTTATCTAATTCAGAGGACCTCGTAAATCTCATATTCACGCGAAGCAGAGGTGTTATGGTGCAATCCGTGGCTCCATCCAAGGCGCGTTCTCTGTTCGGCAAGGCCTCCTTGAAACATGAGCATGTCACATCCCGAAAAGTCCCCCCGCTTCTCGGAACGCGGGCGCCTATTGCCGATAGCCCTACTGCCCCGTCTCGAGTTTGGCAGTCATCAATCCCACTTTTTCGACGCCTGAGCTGCGCATCACGTCAATGGCCCGAGCCACGGCGCCGAAAACGACGGTATCGTCGCCCTTTACGAAAGCGACCTTCTCGGCGCGCAACTTGAAGATGTCATTGAGCTGCAAGCCCAGATTGTCCCACGTCGCCGCATCCTCGTTGATCTTCAGCTGACCGTTCTCCAGCACCTGGACGACAACAACCTTGTAAACCGGAGCCGCTTCGATAATCGGCGAAGGTTGGGGAACCAGCGCTTCAAGCCCTTTTGGCGACAGGGGCGTGATCACCATGAAGATGATCAAAAGCACCAGAAGAATATCGATCAGTGGCACCACATTCATCGAGGCCATGGCCCCGCCCTTCTTTTCGCCCACTTCCATTCCCATGGTCTTCTCCCTTCCGCGTGCACGACTGCCCCGCATACAGTTTGCTATGGCCCACGGTCGGCCCGCGCTTCACATGCCAAGCATGGACGCATCGAAGAAAGCACCGTCAAACATTTGGACACCGGTGAGGTTTGATTAGTTCCTAGTTAGTAAGGAAAGCGCCCGTATCTGGACTCTTCCCCACCCGCATGGTATACAGTTCGCGAACGATAAAAAGAAAATCGGAGGTGGTTTGTATGCATTCAGGGACATTCACGCGCGCACTCAAATGGATATTGCCCTGTTTGCTGGCCGCCATCGCCATGCCCTTTTCCGCCGTCGCGCAGCAATCCCTGCCCGATGGACCGGCAATCCCTGTCATCAAATTGACCGGAGGCAGCCCGAACCCGCCCCTGCAAGAGCCCGCGCCTAACCCTCCCGATAAGCAATCGCAATGGAACATGGAACTGGTCGGCCATGACGATCTGCAGGGCCGCTCGGCCTACCAGCCAATCATCATTAACGAAAATGGACGTGAAATCGCCTATGTCGGCCACCACACCGGAAGCGTCCTGAATCCGCTCACCGGAGTCATGGAGCCCAACGGAACTTCCATCGTGGACGTCACCGACCCGGCACACCCCAAGTATCTCTCGCACATTCCCGGCTCCACGGCGCCCGGCGAAGAGGCCGGCGGCGCGCAGATGGTGCGCGTGTGCAGCGGCAGCGTGCTGCCGCACGGCGTGCGCGGCAAGTGGTACCTGCTGCGGCCCTTGGGAATTGAAGCGCAGGAAATTTACGACGTCACCGATCCGGCAAAACCCACGCGCCTCACGGTGATCGTCGATGGCCTGAACAACACGCACAAGAACTGGTGGGAATGCGACACGGGAATCGCCTATCTCGTCGCCAACAAGCCTTCGGAAGGATGGAAAGGCCAGCACCTGAAGATTTATGACCTGAGCGATCCGGCCAAGCCCGTCTACATCCGCGATTTCGGACTGCTCGGCCAGCAGCCCGGCGCGACGTCCCATGAAGGCGTCACCGGAGGCATCCCCATCCACGGGGCCATCTCCGCAGGAGTCGACAAGAATCGCGTATACGCCGCTTACGGTGTCGGCGCTAACGGCGTGATCCAGATTCTCGACCGCAAAAAATTACTGACCGCGTTTGAAAATCCCGTGAAGCCCACCACGGAAGAAATGCTCGCGCCACAGATCGGATACATCACCATGTCGCCCGATCAGGGCGGCCACACCGCGTTTCCCATTTTTGGCGAACCGATTCCCGAATTTCAAGATTATCAGGCCCTCAAAAAGCGCGATTTCCTGATCGTCCCGTCCGAAGCCTCACGCGGCGACCACTGCACGCCCAACTCCGACGGCAGCCGCCCAGGACCTCACCTGGCCTTCATGGTGGACATCAGCAACGAAGCCACGCCCTGGCCCGTTTCCACCTTCCGCGTGCCCGAAAATCCCGGCGACTATTGCGGCCGCGGCGGGCGTTTCGGAACGCATGCCGTGGCGGAATCGTTTTATGCACCCTATTATGGAAAGATTGCCATTTTTTCCTGGTTCAACGCCGGCACGCGCGTGTTCGATATTCGCGATCCCTTTTCCGTGCAGGAAGTCGCCTATTTCATCCCCGCTCCCAACAAGAACACGATGATGTTTTGCCCGGACGGCGTCAGCCATCCGGACGGCGACCCCAAAATCACGTCCGCGTGCGAGCGCGCCATCGAAACCAACAACGTCGAGGTCGACGATCGCGGCCTGATCTATGCCGCCGACCGCGCCGGCACCGGCCTGCATATCCTGCGCCTTACCGGCCACGCCAAGGATGTGGTGGAGGCCAAGTAGCTATTGCTGCAGGTTTGCCGGTGAGAACCCGTGGATCGCCGGCATCCGCTCGACAATCAGTTAGTTTGCCGGGTTCATTGGTGTGGCGTCGGCGCCCGCCGACGGATTTTTGTTGTGTGCGCCAGAAAAAAAAGCCGACGAGACGCCAGCCCCCACAAAAAAAACTGCGTCCGTGAATGAATCGGTCTCAATCCATAGCCCAGGATGATTATCGAAAACGGGAGCTAATGCGTCAGGTCATACAGGATGTAATTAATCCCGATGCGATACGCCAGCGAGGTTTCATTTTCCGGATAATTCGGACTGTCGGCCCACTCCCAGGCATCGCCGACATCCGAGTTGTGGCAGATGGCCACCATGATCCGCCCTTTGTCGTCCCGGATCCCCATCCACTTGGGCGTCACCATGTCCGGCGAGTACGGACGCCGGCCCCACAGGAATCGCGTCCCATGAATCTTGAATCGCTCATCCAGATCGTAGGCTACGTGAAATATTTCGTCGTTATTCTTCAGTTCTTCCACGGCACGGTCTGGAAAAATGAGTCGCAGGCCCTGCATCAGCCCGTCCCATTCATAATCGCCGTGCGTGTCGTCCGAAAACAGGAAGCCTCCCCTCAACAGGTAAATCCGCAGCCGGGCCGCCTCCTGCTGGTTCAAGTTCCACCCGTTTCCGTGCTCCATATAAATCCATGGCCAGTCGAATAATTTGTCGCCCTCGGCGTCCACGATCTGTTCCATGGCCCGCGCATTCAAGCGGGTCAATCGCCGCAGTCCGCGGACAAATTGCCGGTCCGCTTTCGGATAGTCGGCCGCCCACAGCTGGAATCCGCGGAACCCCCCGTAGCCGTAATCCCCATTCGGAAAATGAAACCGGGCGAAGGCCCATTCCGCTTTTTCGCCGGGATCCACCGGCAGGGGCGGCGCTTCGTCCTCCCCCTCGTAGAAGCGCTGCGGCATGGCCAGCACACCAAGGCTCAGCGCGGAGAGCAAGCTTGCGACGGCGATGATGGGCATAACCCTCATGGCAATTTCTCCGGCGATCATACTGGAATGCCGCGATGGTGGCGCAGCAATCTCGAGCAATTCGATGTGAGCGGCTGGGCGAGCGCCTAGGTGAGTGATGGCCCTTTGGCCGGTGCGGGTGGCGCGGGGATATCGCCGATGGCGGCATGTGCATGTTTGCGCCGCCGGAATCGCAGCTGCAGCCGGTCCATGTACAGGTAAATCACGGGGGTCGTGTACAACGTCAAGGCCTGGCTCACCATCAATCCGCCCACGATGCTGATTCCCAGCGGCCTGCGCAATTCCGCGCCCGTGCCGGAGGCCAGCGCCAGCGGCAGCCCGCCGAACAGCGCTGCCATCGTGGTCATCATGATCGGACGGAACCGCAGCAGGCAGGCCTGGTAAATCGATTCCTCGGATGTTTTTCCGCTGCGCTCGGCTTCCACTGCGAAATCGATCATCATGATGGCGTTCTTTTTCACGATGCCGATCAGCAAAATTATTCCGATCAGCGCAATCACGCTGAGGTCCGCGTGAAACAGCATCAGCGCCAGCAGCGCGCCCACGCCGGCCGAGGGCAGCGTCGAAAGGATCGTGATCGGATGGATATAACTTTCATACAGCATCCCTAGCACGATATACACGGCCATCAGCGCCGCCAGGATCAGCCACGGCTGGCTGGCCAGCGAAGTCTGGAAGGCCTGCGCGGTTCCCTGAAACGTGGTGCGGATGTCGGAAGGAATTCCCAGCTGCAGCATGGCCGACTCGATTTCCTTGACCGCGTCGCCCAGCGCCACTCCTTCGCCCAGGTTGAAGGAAATCGTCACCGCCGGAAATTGTCCCTGGTGGGTCACCGCCAGCGCCGTGGTCCTGTTTTCAAAATGGGTGAACGCGCTGAGCGGTACCTGGTTTCCGTTTGACGAGCGCACGTACAGGTTGCGGATGTCGTCGGTGGTGTCTCGGAAGGCCGCGTCCACTTCCATAACCACATGATACTGGTTCAATTGCGTGTAGATGGTGGACACCTGGCGCTGGCCGAACGCGTCGTACAGCGTGTTGTCGATCGCCATGGGAGCGATGCCGAGCCGGGACGCGGTGTCGCGGTCGATCACCAGCGAAGCCTGCAAGCCGCGCGTTTGCTGGTCGGAGGCGATGTCACGCAAATCCTTCAATTGGCGCATGCGCGCTTCCACGCGCGGCGCCCACTGCTGCAGGTCCGCCAGATTTTCACTTTCCAGCGTGAACTGGTATTGCGAACTCGAAATTCGGCCGCCTACATTGATGTCCTGCACCGACCGCAAGAACAGCGTGGCCCCGGGCACGACCGCGAGCTTGCGGCGCAGGCGCGCAATCACCTGATCGACGCTCACCTTCCGCACTTCGATCGGCTTTAAGTCCAGCTGCATGCGGCCCGTGTTTTCCGATCCGCCGCCCGTGTTGCTGGACATATTCTGCACCGCCGGATCGCTCATAACGATGTCGGTATATTGCTTGAGCTTTGCCTGCATGGCCGGAAAGGAAAGGTCCTGCGCGCCCAGAATGGTTCCATTAATCCGGCCGGTATCCTGCTGCGGGAAAAATCCTTTGGGCACGATGATATAGAGGTAGACGCTCAGGCAGATGGTGGCGCAGGTGACGGCGAGCATGAAGGGCTGGTGCCGCAGGACCCAGCGCAGTCCGGCTGCGTAAGTATCCACGCCCCATTGAAATATCCGTTCGCCGGCCATGTACAGCTTGCCGTGCTTCTTGCCATGCTCCGGCTTCAGGAATTTGGCGCACATCATCGGCGTCGTGGTCAGCGAAACGCTCAGCGACACCGCGATGGCCACGCTCAGGGTCACCGCGAATTCCCTGAATAATTTGCCGACGATCCCGCCCATCAAAAGGATCGGGATGAACACGGCGATCAGCGAAAGGCTCATGGACAATACCGTGAAGCCGATTTCGGCCGAGCCCTTCATGGCCGCTTCGTACGGAGAATATCCTTCCTCCAGGTACCGGGTGATGTTCTCGATCACCACGATGGCGTCATCCACGACGAAGCCCGTGCAGATGGCCAGCGCCATCAGCGACAGATTGTCGATGCTGTAGTGCAACAGATACATCACGCCGAAGGTGCCCACGATGGAGAGCGGCACCGAAATGCTCGGAATGAGCGTAGCCCAGGCATTGCGCAGAAAAAGGAAAATGACCATGACCACCAGCGCCACCGTCAGCAGCAGGGTAAATTCAATGTCCGCCACCGACGCGCGGATGGTGACCGTGCGGTCGGAGAGGATGCTGAGCGTGGCCGCCGGCGGAATCGAAGCGCGCAATTCCGGAAGGATGGCCTTGATGTTATTTACCGCGTTGATGATATTGGCGCCCGGTTGCCGGTTGATGGTGATGACCACGGCCGTCTTGCCGTTGGCATACCCCGAGTTGCGGACGTCCTCGATCCCTTCGGTCACTCGAGCGACGTCACGCAGCCGCACCGGCGCCCCGTTGCGGTAAGCCACGATCAGCGATATGTACTGGTCGGGCTGCAGCAATTGATCGGTGGTAAACAGCGTCCAGCGGTTGCCTGTGTCCTCCAGACTTCCCTTGGGTGTATTGGCGTTGGCCAAACGCAGCGCGGTTCGCACATCCTCCAGCCCGATTCCGTAATGAGCGAGCGCATTCGGATTGACGTCCACGCGCACGGCCGGCTTTGCGCCGCCGCTGATGCTCACCTGGCCCACTCCATCGACTTGCGCCAATTTCTGACCCAGAATGGAATCGCAGATGTCGTACAGGCGGCTTCTGGGAATCGTGTCCGAATACACCGCCAGGTCCATGATGGGCGTATCGGCCGGATTAATGCGCCGGTAACTGGGAAGGCTCGGAAGATTGGCTGGCAATTGACCGGCCGCCGCATTGATGGCGGCCTGCACGTCGCGCGAAGCGGCGTCGATGTCGCGGTCCAAGTCCAATTGCAGGGTGATATACGTGGAGCCAAGCTGGCTGGTGGATGTCATTTCCGTGACGCCCGCGATGCGCCCGAACTGGCGCTCCAGCGGCGTGGCCACGGCCGAGGCCATCGTTTCGGGGCTCGCTCCGGGCAACGCCCCGCGGACATAAATTGTCGGGAAATCCACTTGCGGCAGCGCAGCCACGGGCAGGAAGTAAAAGGCCACGCCGCCCGCCAGCAAAATGGCGACGCTCAACAGCGAAGTCGCGACAGGTCGTCGAATGAACGGTGCGGAAATATGCATCGCTGCTGCTTCCGGCTAGACCGGATTGTTCTCCCTTCCAGACTCTATAGTCTTAGAGCGAAGCAAGCCCTGCTTAGGTTTCATGGAATCCTATCTTGCTAGCTGGCAACCCGTTCCAGTGGATGTCTTTATCCCGCGCGCGATCCTAAGACAATACTTTAAGACCATGCATTTGCGGACAAATAATTGACGTGACTTCAACATGGATTTAATCGAATCGGCGTAGTCTCCGCGCGCAAGCAGAGGATCCGCCATTCAATTTCTCGATCATACGGATACGCGCGCCCGTTCGTTTGCAGTTCCAACCCATTGGAATGACGCTACTTATAACATTCCGCTCGCGACCCGGCAAACAATCCTCCTTCCTGCACGTCCATACAACCATTGTGTCTAGTGCTGTGCTCTCTTACACTGGACGCGGTTTGCTTCGAACAAATCCGGAACGCAAGGAATTGCCGCTGTGTGGACCGATACCGCGCTGGAAACAAACAGACGAGGCCTGATGCACCCGATCCGCTATGACCTGATCGTGATCGGCAGCGGCCCGGCAGGCCAAAAGGGCGCCATCGCCGCCTCCAAACTCGGAAAGCGCGTCGCCATCGTCGACCGCAACGACATGGTCGGAGGCGTGTGCATCCACGGCGGCACCGTTCCCAGCAAGACGCTGCGCGAAGCGATTCTCCATCTCACTGGATTCCGCCACCGGTCTTTTTACGGCAATGATTATGTTGTAAAAGACCGGATTTCCATTCGCGATCTTGCCGCGCGCGTCACCCAGGTGGTCGAGCGCGAAACCGGAGTGGTGCGCGACCAGCTTCGCCGCAACGGCATCGATTTGATGTGCGGCGTCGCGCAATTCCTGGACGCCAACACGTTGGAGGTGCAGGGACCCACCGAAACGCACATCCTGCAGGCCGAACACATCCTCATCGCCTGCGGCACGCGGCCATCGCATCCGGCCGACATTCCCTTCGACGGCAAAAAAATTATCGCCAGCGATCAATTTTTTCAGATGGACGAAATTCCCCGCGAACTGATCATCGTGGGCGGCGGCGTGATTGGCCTCGAATACGCCTCGATGCTGGTGGCCATGGGCGTGGAAGTCACGCTCATCGAGCAGCGAAACGAATTGCTGGATTTTGTGGACGCGGAAATTGTCGAGGCGCTGCGCTACCACATGCGGCGCCAGGGCGCCATCTTCCGCCTCGGCGAAAAAGTCACGGCGATTCAGATGGACGAGCGCGGCCGCGTGGCCGCCAATCTGGAAAGCGGCAAGCACATTCACGCCCAGTGCCTGATGTACGCGGTGGGCCGCCAGGCCAATACCGACTTGCTGAATCTGGAAGCCGCGGGTCTTTCTGCCGGCTCCCGCGGCAAACTGATAGTGAACGAGAAATTCCAGACCGCCGTTCCGAACATCTACGCCGCCGGAGACGTCATCGGTTTTCCGTCCCTCGCCTCCACTTCCATGGAACAAGGCCGCCTGGCCAGTTGCCAGATTTTCGGCGCTCCCGCCGAAATGAGCGCCGCGCTGCTTCCCTACGGGATTTACACGATTCCGGAAATTTCCATGGTCGGAAAAACGGAAAAGACGTTGACCGATGCCCTGATTCCGTTCGAGGTGGGCATTTCCAAGTACGAAGAACTGGCCAAGGCGCAGATCGTCGGCGACCACACCGGCATGTTGAAGATTCTGTTTCACCCGGATACGCGCCAGGTGCTCGGTGTGCATGTGATCGGTGAAAACGCTGCCGAGATCGTGCACATTGGCCAGGCGGTCCTGACCTTTGGCGGTACCATGGATTATTTCCGCGACACCGTCTTCAATTACCCCACGTTCGCCGAAGCCTACAAGGTCGCCGGCCTGGATGGACTGAATAAACTTTAGGGAGCAGGTTTTGGTGGCGTAGACTTCAGTCTGCGGGGTTTAGATTTTGCACTTGCGACATCTAAAGTGCGCAAGCTGAAGTCTGCGCCACTTACTTCCTCGGCGTCTGCGTGGTGGTGGTCTTCATCACTTCGTCATCGAAGCTTTGCATTTCGGTCAGCGAACAGACGGTTTCTTCCATGGGTGCCATGCTGCGTTTGAATGTTCTCTTGACGGTGAACGGTTTCGGGTAGGCCTTCGGGTCGTCAAACGTCAGGCTGACCTCGAGCGAATCCGGGTTCACGCGCCGGAAGCGCTCGATCAAATGCAATTGATCGCTGTGCGGATGGCCGACCTGGTCGATCCATGTTTTGTCGTTGAAACCGATGGTGTCGACGACGAATGTATCGCCTTCGTATTTGCCGATCGAATCGCCCATCCAGGTCAAGTCCGGATCCTTTGGATGCTCACGGCCGAGCGCAACGGGCCGCCAAAATCCCATGAACTCGTACAGGATGTAGACCACGCCCGGGCCTTGCACGAGAGAAAAATTCCAGGGGTAAAGGTACAGCCGGGTGACGCCCGGGGGATCGCAGTATTTCTGCACCGGATCGTTGACCGCTTCGAATGTGGCGTGGGCGCCGAATGGCGGCCTCACCCCCTTCATTCTTTCGATTGCCCACGGCGTCATCGGAAGTTGCTCCGGCCTGGCGCCCCTGGGGTCATCGGGGTCGAGACTCGGTGACCCGCCGGGGACCGCCCAGGGACCGGTCAAATCCGGCACGCGGGAAACGTTCGACGACTGCTGTTTCATTGCCGGGGACGAGGGAGTAACAGACTGAGCATTAAGAACGGGCGCGAAGAAAGGGATCGCCAGCAATACAATCTTAAATTTTGCCTCGCGGTTTGGCATTTTCACTGATTCCTCCGTGCGCCGTTTCAATTTCGGCTTGATTCCCCGTCTCGGATTCTTCCACCCGGAGCCAACGCGGTTCCTCGGTCCTCACTGGGATTGCGACGGGAGCGCATGGCCATTGACCACGAATTTCAAGAGCGTGGTGGCGGCGCCGCTGAGTCCCGTAGTCGCGCCGTTCCTGGCCGGATGAGTCTCGGCCACAACGGCGTCGCCCGGCTTCATCGAATCCTTGGACCAGCCGTTGCGCTTCATGATGGTCGGAGCGGCAAGTTCTATAATCCAGTCTTTGTTTTCGCCTTTGCTGTCTTTGACGTCGATATGCACCAGGCAATGGGGATTGCTCCAGTCAAAACTCGTAACCGTGCCGCTCACCGTGATCACCTTATCCATGTCATAGCCCGACACGCCGTGGTGCGCAGAGACCGTGCCGACGAATTGCAAGAATCCGGCGGCAAGGCAAAACGCAACGAATAGACTACTCTTCACGATACGCCTCCCAATTTTTCGGCGGACAAGGTTGCGGTTAGCGGTGTCTCTGATTTTCAATCTGAACGATAACGTACACCCAACCCACTGGCCTTGCAATACTCCGGGCTTGATGAGGGTTCAGTAGGACAGGCACTCTTGCCTGTCCCTGTCAATCTAGCCGGGGCTTACGCGGACAGGCAAGAGTGCCTCTCCTACATGATCGACCAAGCCGCGTTTGACGCGCAGGTTATCGCCCTGATAGCTTGTGTGCTTATGTCTAGACACCGAAATCGTGGCGGGAAGACGCGCGGACGCCGGCAATGATCGTTCCCTCCGGTTCCCGGATTGCGTTTCAGGGCGAGCGCGGCGCGTTCAGCGAGGAGGCTGCCGTCAAGCTGTTGGGCGAGGATATCCAGCTCGTTCCGCGCGCCACATTTGAGGCGATGTATTCCAGCATTCAGGACGGCGTTGCGGATTATATTCTCGCGCCTATCGAAAACAGCCTGGCCGGGTCCGTGCACCGCTCCTACGACTTGCTGATCGCCGGCGGCCTGCAGATTCGCGCCGAGGTCGTCATTCCCATCGTGCACAACCTCATCGGCGTTCCGGGCGCGGTGTTTGAAAACATTACGCAGGTCTCCTCGCATCCGGTGGCGCTGGCGCAGTGCGAGCGGTTCTTTGCCGATCATCCCGCGATCAAGAAGATAACGGCCGAAGACACCGCCGGGAGCGTGCGCCAGGTGATGCGCGAGGGCGATCCTGCGAAGGCCGCGATTGCCAGCCGCCGCGCAGCGGAAGTGTACGGCGGGAAGATTCTCCGCGAGCACCTCGAGGATCATCCGGAAAACTACACGCGATTTCTTTTACTCGCGGCTTCCGGCGAGGTGGCGGAGAATGCGGACAAGCTATCGCTGGTCCTGCATCTGGCGCACAAACCGGGTTCGTTATGCCAAGTGCTGAACGCCTTTGCCAAGCGCAATCTAAATCTGCTGAAAATTGAGAGCCGTCCCATTCCCGGCACGCCCTGGAGTTATTGCTTTTATCTGGACCTGCAGGCGTCGCTGAAGGATGCCAACACGCGCGCGGCGCTCGAAGAACTCAAGGGGCACGCCGATTCTGTAAAGATTCTTGGGTGTTATCCGCAAGCGAAGGTTTAGACTATTGGGCGACCGATACTATGGGTGGCACAGGCTTCAGCCTGTGAGCAATCCGCATAAGAAGCAACGATGCAAACAGGTTGCGTAGCTTGCGGAATTAGTCTCTTACTTTGTCATTCCGAACGAAGTGAGGAATCTCTCCGGGTTTTGGAGCCAAAGAAAGAGGGATTCCTCACCCGCAGGAGCGGGTTCCGAGTGACGATGTTCTTAGTTTTTCCTCAAGCCGAGGAGCATGTGCAACGAGTACGAAAGTTTTTCGTTCAGAATCAAAATTTGACACGTCTGCAACGCAACAGGAGGAACTGTGCAGGTTTATTACGATAAGGACGCGAATTTTAACGACATCAAGAACAAGAAAATTGCCATCATCGGCTTCGGTTCGCAGGGCCATGCCCACGCCATGAATCTGGCGGACTCGGGCTGCGACGTCGTCGTCGGCCTCAAGCCAACCAGCGCTTCGGTCGCCAAGGCGCAGAAGGCCGGACTGCGGGTCATGTCCGTGCGTGAGGCCGCGCAAGCCGCCGACATCATCATGATCCTGACTCCTGACGAGCTGACGCCGGGAATCTACGACGCCGATGTCGCGCCGGTGCTGAAGGCCGGAAAATACCTGGCGCTGGCACATGGGTTCGGCGTTCACTTCGGGTTCATCAAGCCGCCGAAGGATGTGAATGTGTTCATGGTCGCCCCGAAAGGGCCGGGCCATCTGGTGCGCCACCAGTTTCTGCAAGGCGCCGGAGTTCCCTGCTTGCTGGCGATTCACCAGGACCCGACCGGCGACACCAAGAAAATCGGCCTGGCCTATGCCAGCGCCATCGGCGGCGCCCGTGCAGGCGTGATTGAAACGAATTTCCGCGAGGAAACAGAAACCGATCTGTTCGGAGAGCAGTCGGTCCTCTGCGGCGGCCTGACCGCGCTGATCCAGGCGGGATACGAGGTGTTGACCGAAGCGGGGTACGCCCCGGAAATGGCCTACTTCGAGTGCTGCCACGAAATGAAGCTGATCGTGGATCTGATCTACGAAGGCGGCATCTCGGAAATGCGCTATTCGATTTCCAACACCGCCGAATACGGCGACCTTACCCGCGGCCCCATTGTCGTCGACGCCGCTACCAAGGAACGCATGAAGGGGATCCTCAAGGACATTCAATCCGGCACGTTTGCCCGCGAATGGATGGCCGAAGCGGCCGCAGGCCTGCCGCGGTTCAAGAAGCTCCGCGAAGCGGGCCAGAAGCACCCCATCGAAACTGTCGGCGCGCAATTGCGTTCGATGATGCCGTGGATGAAGAAAAATCGCGTGATCGCCGAAGGCGCGTAGCGGGCGCAGCGTTGCCCCGATTGTGTGTTGCTGCTATAGCCCGTCCGCCGCGGCGGACGGGCTA
>JAIQFB010000011.1 GCA_020073485.1 Terriglobia bacterium
GAAAACCCAAGGTGGAACGCCCGCCGCTCGATCCATGCCCCGAAAAATCGATGAGCAACACGTTGTACTGATGATCCTGCAGGGCCGAAGCCAGCGTGAGCAACTCTCCGCGGCTCGATTCGTAGCCCGGGCAAAGAATCACGGCAGGAGCGGATTTCAGGCCGGGGAAAAACCAGCCGTCGCGCTGCCCTTCGCCGGGCACGCTGTACGGCATGACCAGCGGATGCCCCGGAAAATTCTGCAGATCGATTTCGGAGTGGCTTCGGGCGGGCATCGTGATCCGGTAAACCACGTACCCGGAAATCGCCGCGGCCGCCAGGAATCCGAAGAAAGCGAGCGCCAAAATGGCGATCACCAGCTTGGAGTACCATGCCGTGGGATATCGCAGCTGGGAAAGGAAGCCCATGCGTTCGATGTTGTGGCCAGCGGGCAAAGCTGCGCCCAGCCGGTTCAAACGCTGGGGCGGACAACGCTACGCTCGGCTGGCGAATCTTAACACAATTGATCAACCCCCAAGGGCGGCCGATCGGACCAATGTTTCTGAACTACACGGGGTCGTCACTATGGTAAAAAGGGTTATGTGCGCCGCGACCCAGAGGCTGGAGACCTTCCCCATGCAGATGGTTGATCTGCGCCAGCTGTCCTCCCGGCAACTCGAGCCTTTGCTGGCCGAAGAGGCCAAACAATGGAAGCAAGAGCTGCGCTGGGACTATCAAGCGTCGATCGAACTGATCAAGAAATTCGTGGACGCGCGGTCACTCACCGGGTCGGCCATCCTGGAAAACGGGCGCCCGGTCGGTTACGCGTTTTATGTTCTGGAAGAGCACAAAGGGCTGGTGGGCGGTCTGTTCGTCTCGCCGCGCTACTCGCAGCAAGAGTTGAGCCACCGCCTGCTCACCGACACGCTCACCACGCTGAGCGGGATCCCAAAACTCGATCGCGTGGAAGCGCAGCTGATTCCCTTCGGATATGCACTCGACTCGGTCCTTACCGACTACGGATTTCGCCTCTATCAGCGCCAATTCATGATCGCGCCGCTGGCGCCGGCCCAAGACATGCAGGCCATCGACGTGCTGCCCGGGCTGATTCGCGAGGGACCGGGCGAGGGGTTGATCCTCGATCGCTGGGATCACCGCCATTTTGAGTCCTGCGCGCGATTGATTCAGCTGTCCTATGCCAATCACGTCGACGGCGAAATCAACGACCAGTACCGCAGCGAATCTGGCGCGCTGCGCTTCCTGAAAAACATCATCATTCTGCCCGGCTGCGGCCAGTTCCAGCCCGAAGCCTCCTTCGTGCTCCGCCCACCTCATTCCAACTATCTTGCCGGAGTCGTTTTGACCTCCCGCGTTTCCGAGGGCGTGGGCCATACCACGCAAATCTGCGCCATGCCCGGGTACCAGGGCCGCGGCTTGGGACGCCGCCTCATGGAAGCCTCCATGCAAGCGCTGCGTGTGCGCCGCTTCACCACCGTTTCGCTAACCGTCACCTCCGGCAACGCCCGCGCCGTACACCTGTACGAAAAACTTGGATTCGCCACCGTAAAAAAATTCGCCGCCGGTGTCTGGACCTCGCACTGATCGTTGGGGCGCTACTCTTTCTCTTTTTAAGCAAATGAGCCGCAAGATGGCAGGTGACCCGTGTAGGGTGTTGAGGACAGGTGGTAGGTGGTAGGTGGTGGGTGGTAGGTGGTAGGTGGCAGGTGGCGGTTTTAGGGTTTAGCTTTTAGGTCTTCAATTTCAAATCTCAAATTTCAAATTTGAAATCTCCTCCCCTGCCCGGTGACATCCCGGAAACTTCCCGCTTCGCAACCCTTGCCGACCGATTCCGCCCTTTGCCATACTTGCTTTCATGCGTGATCGCGCAATCACCAAACTGGCCCTTCTGGCCGTTCTATTCTCCGCCTCCGCGGCCCGCGCCGATGAAATTCGCCTGAAAGACGGCACGAAAATCACCGGCACCATCGTGGGCTTTGAAAACGATTCGTTCCGCGTCGAAACCTCCTACGGGTTCGCGCTGATCCTGAAAGACAAAGTCGCGGACATCAATATTTCCGCGCCCAAGAAGGAATCCGACCCGAAAGCAAAATCCAGCACGCCGTCCGCACCTCCTTCCGCCGCGCCGCTTCCGCCCGCGCCGCCTCCCGCCGCTGGGCCGGAACTCGAACCCGCAGTCGAAAAAGAGTCCGCCTCCGCGGGAAAGACCGCGCCAGAATCAAGAGACGCCGCGAAAGTTTCGCCGAAGGCTGTGCCGAAAGACCGGCCCAAGCCCGTGCCAAGCCTTTCCCCCGCGGTTGCAAAAAGCGACGCCGCCCCGCCCAAGACAGTCGCCGCAGCCGCCCTGGCCCCCGCCCCCCCGCCCACACCTCCCCCGCCGCCAGAACCTCCCGTGATTCGCGATGAAATCCGCGGGAACGTCTACGCGAATCTCACCTACGGCTTCCAGATGTTCAAGCCGCCCAGCTGGGACTTGATTCCCGAGGCGCGCAAGGCTCTGCCCGACGCCATCGCCGCGATGGGGACGTACGATCAAACGACATTGTTGGTGATCGGCCGGGAACACACCAAGGATTCCCTGGATTCGCATGCCGCCTCCACCGCAAAAGCGCTCAGCGGCGTTTATGAAAATTACCGCCTGATCTCGAACAAGCATGTGACCATCGCCGGACTTCCCGCGGTCGAGCAGCATTCCCGCGGCACTGCCGACGGCCGCGACTGGTCGGTCACCCTGCTGACCCTGTTGCGCGGCAGCGACGCCTTCACCCTGCTCGGCATGACCTGGGCCGACTCCGACCTCATCCAGGTTCAGGAAAACGTAATCGCGAAAACCGTAAACAGCCTGACGTTTGCCGCCCAGCAACCGTAGGACAGGCTTCAGCCTGTCTTCCTTTCCCAATTTGTGAGGTGAGAAAATCGGAAGTGTGTATTCAAGCGGGATTATCTAAATTCAAAAACCAGACTGGTTAAACTATCTATGAAATAAAACAAAAACCGTCATTCCGAGGCGCGTTTTTCGCCGAGGAATCCCTCTTTCGTCGGACTTAAATCGAAGAGGGATTCCTCGCTTCGCTTGGAATGACGGGAAAAGAGGATTTTTCGGCAGCCTTTAAAGCCTGTCCTACAAAACCTCAACACCCACCGTGTGATATCCGGTCGCCCCATCGGGCCATTCGCCCGACTTCGACGCCGTCTGCAGCTTGCCGTTGGCGTCGGTGGCGCGCACCTGAATTTCGTGTTTGCCGCGCGGAGGATTCGCCCACACGTAGCGCCAAAACGCCCACACCTGCGACGGCATGGGATTGCTGAAAATCTGGCATGGGCTCCACGAGCCGCCGCCGTCGGTGGAAATTTCCACTTTCGCGACGCCCACGTTGTTCGTCACGGCCCATCCGGAAACCACGAAGCTCTGCCCGGCAATCTGCGCTTTCTCGCGCGGGTCGTCGATCACCGACTGCAGTTGCCGCTCGCCCGTGTTTGACCATCCCATCCATTCCCAGTAGCCCAGGTGATCCTTGTCCACCAGCTCGATGCGCGTCAGCCACTTCGGCATCTTCATTCCGTAAATCCCCGGCATCAGCACGCGCAACGGAAATCCGTGAATGCGATTCAGCGGCTCACCGTCCATGTCGTACGCCAGAAAATTCCCGTCGCGCATCAGCCGCTCGATCTTGTGCCCGGTCGTGTAGCCCTCGGCCGCGTACAGGATCGCGTACTTCGCGTTCGCCTTCAGCGCGGCCCGTTCCAGCAGCGGCCGCAGCAGCGTCCCGCGCCAGTCAGCCGTGTCGATCAGGCCGCCGGCAATTTCATTGGAAATGCATTCCAGGGTGAGCGTGGTCTCATACGGCGTGAGCTTCCGGATATCGTCGTAATCGAAATGCAGCGGCTCATCCACCAGCCCGTCAATCGTCAGCGACCATTTGTTCACATCGACGGAAGGCTCGCCGTGCGACGACGTGATGTAGAACTGGTCCACCGGAGCAATCGCCCGCAGCGCCGCCTCCGGCCCGAATTCCTCATAATCCTTAACGCCAACGCGCAGCCCTCCAAAACCGTAGGACAGCGAACGGTACACAGCATACGGCAGCAGGATCCCCAGCCCCGCTCCCCCGGCAATCGAAATGAATCTGCGTCGGTCCATGTGGGTTTTCCTGACTGTACCACTACACGGGTGCGGGCTCTACTTGGAGCCCGCCTCTACTTAGATGCTGCGGAGGAATGGCGGGTTCGGATGAGGTAGTAAGCTGGGGTGAATTTAGAATTCTATATCTGATCTGAAGTCGCATATATAATCTTTCAGTATGTGGCATTCCTTTTTGCATCTGCTGGGGCAAGCTTTCTCACTTTCGCTTGGATACATGGGCACCAGCGCGCTTGCAGTGATCGCAGGCTTGGGACTTTTCGCCCTCAAAGAGATTCGGACCTATAGCAAACATGGATGGGAAGCCTTGAAATCTCATTGGGCTGGGGACGCCGGATTTGGCATTCTGCTTACGGCAGGGCTGTGGTCGTGTCTCTTCGTTTGGTGTTTGGCAAAGGTCGTATATCAGGATCATGAAGCGTTAATCGCCAGACTCAAAATAGTTTCTCAAACTCCAGTAGTAGAATCCAACATCGACGCCAAACGCATTCAGGAGGTTCGTAGTGGACTGGCGGAACTGATCAGGCGCGGCATCGCGATTAGGGACCGGGCAATCCGGAATCAACTCGACCCCGCTGTCATTTCAAGCTGGCGGAAATGGAGGGGGGAAGCAGATCGCTTCCTTGTGGAGAACCTAGATACGGCAGATGCGGAAACATTCAGGTCATATAACATTGATTCATCCCCGTTAACAGAAACAATCATGGCCGAGATTACTGATTTGGAACAGATTATTAATCGACAACAGGTTCCAATGGAGCCCAACAAGACTGCACCTGTGACCGCCCTTCAAAGGCCTTCACCGAAAACACCACCTGTGCAAATAAACAACACTCCTAGCGGGATTGCTATCGGCGGCGGAACTGTAACGAATCCAACGGTGAACAATTTCGGACCTCTTAACAGACGCTTAAATCAAAAGCAAACCGTGGATCTAGAATCATCCGCGCGAAGCGCTTGTTCGACGCTTGGATTGATTAATGTCACTGCGTCCAATGGAAATCAAGAAGCGCAACGTTACGCACTTGATTTCGTGAATGCACTTAAAGGTGGGGGCTGTAAGGCGGACCTATCTTTGCCGATACCCGGTCTCACCCCGGACGTAACTGGAGTTGGCATAGGTGTCAGAGACATGAATAACATCGATCCCATAGCGCAGGCCCTGAAAAGGATACTTTCAGATGCCAAGGTGCAGTTTTACATTGCTCCAATGAAACCAGATTTCTTTCGGGATGAACAGACTGTGCTTGTTATTGGGGCAAGAGAATAGGAATCTAATCGTCCGAGAGTGCCTGTGCTACTAAAACTTCGTAACCTCGGAAAAATTGAAATTCCGCACCTTCATCGGCGGCACAACCATCTCGAACGACTCTTCCCCTGAGGCGCGCACTGATGGGCCGAGCATCTCGACATTGGAAAGCATTTCCAAAATGCCCTGATTGAACCGGAAATTGCGAATACCGCCGGCGACTTTGCCGTCCTGCACGAGAAACGTTCCATCGCGCGTCATGCCGGTGAGGACCTTTTCGTAGGGGTCCACATCGCGGATGTACCACACGCGCGTGACCAGGATGCCGCGATCGGTCGAGCGCACCATTTCGTCCACTGACGAATTGCCCCCGCCGAAGACCAGGTTCATGGGCGCTTCGCCCATGTCGTTGGGCAGGGAAAAACCGTGGCCGGTGGGCTTGGCCTTCATTTTCCTGGCCGTGGCGCGCGAATAGACAAGATTTTTCGGCACGCCTTTGTCGACCAGCAGGATTTTCTGGCGCGGAACGCCTTCGCCGTCGTAGGGCGCGCCGGATTGCAGAGGGTGAAAGACGTCGTCATGCAACGTAATGTTTTCGCCCAGGATTTTCTTCCCCATGCGTTTGTTGAAGCACGAGCGCTGGTCCGAGACTGACGTGCCCGCGAAATCGTAAAAGAGGAATCCGACCAGATCGAGCACCGCGGAGGGCTCGAGGATCACCGTCCAGCGCCCGGGCGCGGCTGCCGTCGGTTTGCGCGAGGCGGCGGATTTTTCGCTGGCGCTGCGGGCGAGAGCGATGGGATCGAGGCTGCTGAGATCGGGCGAATTCGCCTTGGCCCAGCCGGAGGAATCGGGTTCCAGAATGGTGATGGAAAATTCAGCACGCGTCTGGCGGTGCGACGCGAAGAGGCCCCTAGTATTCGCAATCGCCGATTGCGTGACGCCGGTCGAGAAAACTCCGGCGGCGGTTTGCTTGTTTTTCTCGGCCATTTCCGCGACGCGGGCGACGGCGCGAGCACGATCGGCGGGCGTGGCATAGGCCGTATTCTCGAAATAGCGCGACACCTTGCCGTATTTTTGCGGCCCGGGCATCGGCAGCAGGTCGGGATTGCGCGGCTGGCTGCGCGCCAGCGTTTTAGACGTGGCCACGACGCGGCGCAGCGATTCGTCGTCGGTCTTGTTCGTGGTCGCGCGCGCCGTGCGGCCATCGAGCACGGTGCGCACCGAAACGTTGAGCACCTGCTCGGCGACATTCTGGTGAATCGTGTTGTTGGCAAATCGTGTCAACGCGTCCGACACAACGCCGATTTCGACTTCGGTCTCATCCGCGTCGCTGAATTTGAAGATTTTCCCGGCGATCCGCCGCATCTCGGCTTCGGAGAGCAAGTGCAATCCGGCAACTGCGGCGCCGGATTTCCGCGCCGCAGCAGAACGTCGATTTGTCGTTTTGTGAATGCGTGTCTTCACAAGATTTCTCAACTCATTGAGTGGAACAGGTTCTAGTGGCGCAGGCTTTAGCCTGTGGGGGTTGGTCCTTGCACGCTTGACCTTGCCTCTTCTAACCCCCACAGGCTAAAGCCTGTGCTACCAAATTCATGACTTGGCGAATGCAGCCCCCAATTTGATATTACGGAACCTCGCGGGGGACGCGCCGTGCCCGGTGCCCATCGTCTGCATCGGCTGGCCCTTGCCGCAATTCGGCGTTCCCCACAGCGTCCAGTGCTCTCGCGAGCAAATCGCGTCGCAACTGTTCCAGAATTCGGTGGTGATGCCGCTGTAGCTGGGATTTTTCAGCATGCGCGTCTTCTTACCGCCCTTGATTTCCCAAGCGATTTCCGTGGAAAACTGAAAGTGGTAGCGCTTGTCGTCGATGGACCAGGAGCGGTTGGTCTCCATCAAGACAGCGTCGTCGGTGTCGGCGATCATATCTTCGTAGCGCCACGCGCCGGGCAATATGCTGATGTTGGTCATGCGAATGATCGGCAAACGATTCCATGATTCGGTGCGCATCGTGCCACCGGAGTTTTTCAGGCCGATAGTCACGGCGGTTTCTCGGTTGGAAAGGTATCCGGTAAAAAGTCCGTCGGAAATAATCGGCGTGCATTGCGCGGGAACGCCCTCATCGTCGTAGCCGAACGTGCCGAGTCCCGACCCGTGCTCCAGGCGCGCGTCGGCCACCACATTCACGATGTCCGAGCCGTAGCGCAGCTTCCCTAATTTTTCCAGCGTCAGAAAACTCATGCCGGCAAAATTCGCTTCCATTCCGAGCACGCGGTCCAGTTCAATGGGATGGCCGATGGATTCGTGAATCTGCAAGCCGAGCTGCGAACTGTCGAGAATCAGCGTCTTCGTGCCCGCAGGGGCCTGCGCCGCCGAATGCAGCGCCACCGCTTCCTCGGCGACGCGCGGCGCGTGGCCCACCAGGTCCAGCGATTCCACCAGTTCGTAGCCCGCGAGCATGTGCTGGCCGCCAAAACTGTTCGGGTACGAGCGCTTCTGAATTTCGTTTCCCGCAAACGTGGTGGCCACGATCCCCGCGCCGGATTGCATCTTGACCTGATGAATCGCCGAGCCGATCGACGACGCGAAGAATTGCTCGATCCGCCGGAACGTCATGGACGATTCCGTGAGCGTCACGCCCTTCACGCGCGACATTTCCTTGTCCGCCGCCAGCAGCAAATCGAGTTGCCGCTCGATCGGAATGCGGAACGGATCTTTTACGTACGGATTCTGCCAGGTGTCCTGATAGGCCTCGACCTGAACCATTTCCACGTCATGGCGTTTGGCCAGCGCCGAAGCTTTTGCAATCCCCACGGCTTGGGCGGCGCACGCGGCAATTCCCTCCCGCGTCAGCCGGTCGGTGGATGCAAATCCCCACGAGCCGTGCGCGATCACGCGGACGCCGATGCCGAACGATTCCGATTCGGCAAGCGTTCCGACATGGCCGTTTTTCGTGGAGAGATCGCGAAGGCGGATGTCCATGACGCGCGCGTCCGCGTAGGAGGCGCCGCGCAGTTTCGCGGTTTCCAGCGCCCAGTTGGCGAAGTCGCGCATCATGGATTTAGGTTGGCTTCAGCGGCTAAAGCCGCCTTAGAGAGGCGTCGGTTCGGCCGGGCTAAAGCCCGGCCCTCCGAAAACAGAAAACCCAGAAAGAAGAACCTACGTGCCTTCGGACCAGGACGCCAGGTAGAGCTCCTGCTCGGGCGTGAGCTTGTCCATCTGCACGCCCATGGATTCCAGCTTGAGCTTGGCGATCTGACGGTCGATCGCTTCGGGCACCACGTACACCTGCGGCTTGAGCTCGCTGGCATGCTTGCGCATGTACTCAGCGGAAAGCGCCTGGTTCGCGAAGCTCATATCCATCACGGCGGCCGGATGCCCCTCCGCCGCGGTTAGGTTAATCAGGCGCCCTTCGCCTAGCAGATAAATCCTGCGGCCGTCCTTTACGGAATATTCCTGCACGTAGGGGCGCGCGATGCGATTGCTGCCGGACATTTTCTCCAGCGCCGGAATGTCGATCTCCACGTTGAAGTGGCCGGAATTGCAGATCACCGCGCCATCCTTCATGCGCTCGAAATGCTCGCCGGCCAGCACGGACTTGTTTCCAGTGACGGTGATAAAAATGTCGCCGATCTTGGCGGCTTCCGCCATGGGCATCACTCGGAATCCATCCATCACCGCTTCGATGGCGCGCACGGCGTTGATTTCGGTGACGATCACGTCGGCGCCCAGGCCCTTGGCGCGCATGGCGACGCCTTTGCCGCACCAGCCGTAACCCGCAACCACCACGCGCATCCCCGCGATCAGCAGGTTGGTCGCGCGAATAATTCCGTCGATGGTCGATTGTCCCGTCCCGTAGCGATTGTCAAAAAAATGCTTGGTCTCCGCATCGTTCACGGCGATCACGGGATACTTCAGCGTTCCGTCCTTGGCCATCGCGCGCAGACGGATCACACCTGTGGTCGTTTCCTCGGTGCCTCCGATGACGTCCGGCACCAGATGCGCGTGCTTGGTGAGCAGCAATGTCACCAGGTCCGCGCCGTCGTCCATGGTCATCTGCGGCTTGTGATCCACCGCCGCGTTCAGGTGCGCGTAGTAGGTGGAGTTGTCCTCGCCCTTGATGGCGTAGGTGGGAATCGAGTAATCCTTCACCAGCGACGCGGCCACTTCATCCTGCGTCGAAAGCGGATTGGAAGCGCAGAGAACCAGATCGGCGCCGCCATCGCGCAGCGTGATGGCCAGGTTCGCGGTTTCGCTGGTCACATGCAGGCACGCCGCGATGCGCACGCCCTTCAGCGGCTGTTCCTTGATGAACCGCTTCCGGATCAGTTGCAGAACGGGCATCTGCTGATTGGCCCATTCAATCTTTCGTTTGCCCGGCTCCGCCAGGCCCAGGTCCTTAACGTCGCCCGCAACGCCCTGCGCAGTCTTTGTCACGCGAATGTCTCCTGTTCGTCGAGTTCCTGTAGCGCCACCCTTTAAGGTGGCATTTCCCGTCATGCGAGTACCCGTCCGCCGCGGCGGACGGGCACTACACTTTCCAAAGTCTCGCGAATGCAATCGGACAGAACCTGTCCAGCTTTAACGGCGCGCTGCAACCTCTCTGCCGCCAAGCCCGGCCTGGCTGCGAATCATATCGGCTTTATCCGTCAGTTCCCAGGTGAAACCCGGACCGCTGCGGCCAAAATGCCCGAACGAAGCAGTGGCACGGTACACAGGCCGCCGCAGATTGAGCGATTCGATGATCCCGCGCGGCGTCAACTTGAACGTGGCGCGGATAAGATCCGTAATCTGCTCGTCGGGGATCACTCCGGTGCCGAACGTATCGGCCATGACGGAAACCGGATCGGCCACGCCGATGGCATACGCCAGCTGCACTTCCACCTTGCGCGCGACGCCCGCCGCCACCAGATTCTTGGCCACGTGCCGCGCCATGTAGCAGGCCGAGCGGTCGACTTTCGACGGGTCCTTGCCCGAAAACGCGCCGCCGCCATGCCGGCTGTAGCCGCCGTAGGTATCGACGATGATTTTGCGCCCGGTCAGTCCCGCATCGCCCATCGGCCCGCCCACAACGAAGCGTCCGGTCGGATTGATATGGAATTTTGTGTCTTTATCCATCAATGCGGCGGGAACAACTTTGCGGATCACTTCCTCGCGCACGGCGTCTTGCAGGTCCGCGTTCGAAACCGAATCGCTGTGCTGCGTGGAGATCACCACGGTATCGACACGCACGGGCCGGTCGCCCTCATATTGAACGGTCACTTGCGATTTGCCGTCTGGCCGGAAGAAATCGACGATGCCCTGGCGGCGGACTTGCGAAAGGCGCTGAACCAGTTTGTGCGCCAGCATGATTGGCAACGGCATCAGCTCTTCTGTCTCATCGCAGGCGAAGCCGAACATCAATCCCTGGTCGCCCGCGCCGCCCGTATCCACGCCCATGGCGATGTCCGGGGACTGGCGCTTGAGCGAGGAGACCACGGCGCAAGTCTCGGCGTCGAAGCCGAACTTGGCGCGCGTGTAGCCGACGTCGCGGATGACGTCGCGCGCGATGTCGGAATAATCGAGCACGGCCTTAGTAGTGATTTCTCCGGCGACCAAAACCAGGCCGGTGGTCACCAGCGTTTCGCAGGCCACGCGTCCGGTCGCGTCTTCCGCCAGGACCGCGTCAAGCACCGCGTCCGACACCTGGTCGGCAATCTTGTCCGGGTGGCCTTCGGTCACCGATTCGGAGGTAAACAAAAATTTGCGCTTTTTCTCGCTCAAGCTTGCACCCCTTTATTCTGGCGGGCTCGAAATAGAGCCCGAACCCGTTCAAAACAAACCCACATGGACCAGCCGGTTAAAATTACGCGAGGCGATCTCTATTTTGCCGAAATGACGCTAACATGCGACCCCAACGCTGTCAACGAATTGAGCCCGAGCGTAGTGAGACAACACTAAACGGCGAATTTCCGGGGTTGTGATGCGCGCCACAAATCAAAAGCATCGTCATTCCGAGCGAAGCGAGGAATCCCTCTTTCTTTAGTCTAAACCTCGGAGGGATTCCTCGCTTCGCTCGGAATGACGGCGTTTGTTGTTTCCTCACGAAGTTGCATGTGGACCGCCCGCGCCGAATCCGCGAATTCTTCCCATTCGCCTTTATCAGTGCCGATCCGTGTGGATCTGTGGATTCATTGATCTTGCGCTGAAACTACGAATCATCCCCCGCTTCGGCCGCGCTCCCCAGCGTTCCCTTCCGCCGCGACAACAAATAATTCCGGATAAACGGATCGAGGTCGCCATCGAGGACGCGGTCGACGTCGCCCATCTCGAATTTCGTGCGATGGTCCTTAACCAATCGGTAGGGCTGCAACGTGTACGTGCGGATCTGGCTGCCGAAGCTGATATCGCGCTTGGTTTCGTCCATCTTGCGCGTTTCGGCCTGGCGCTTTTCGATTTCCACCTCATAGAGGCGCGAGCGAAGCCATTTCATGGCCAGTTCGCGGTTCTTGTGCTGGCTGCGCTCATTCTGGCATTGCACGACAATGCCCGTGGGCAAATGCGTGA
This sequence comes from Terriglobia bacterium, assembly GCA_020073485.1. GTDB lineage: Bacteria > Acidobacteriota > Terriglobia > Acidiferrales > UBA7541 > Palsa-360. Next base: position 11,933 of record JAIQFB010000011.1, read on the forward strand.
TGCGCACGGCGGTTTCCACTTTGTTGACGTTCTGTCCACCGGCGCCGCCGGCGCGAAACGTATCGACGCGCACTTCCTCCGGCTTCACCACGATGTCGATCCGGTCGTCGATTTCGGGAATCACGAACACCGAAGCGAACGACGTGTGTCGCCGCGCGGCCTGATCGAACGGGGAAATCCTGATCAGGCGATGCACGCCGCTTTCGGTGGAAAGAAACCCGAAAGCGTTTTCGCCTTCCACGCGCACGGTCGCCGATTTCAGCCCCGCGCCTTCGCCGGGCGTCAGGTCCATCACCGTCGCGCGAAACCCTTTCTGTTCGGCCCAGCGAAGATACATGCGCAGCAGCATCTCGGCCCAGTCCTGCGATTCCATGCCGCCGGCGCCGGGCTTGATGGTCATGATGGCGTTCAGGCGGTCGTTTTCGCCCGAAAGCAGTGTGAGGGTTTCGAGTTCGGAAACGTAGGTGTCGCCGGCGGCGATTTCGCGCTCGATCTCCTGAAGCAGCGAGGCGCGCTGCGTGACATCGGTTTCTTCCGCGGCCAGATGAAAATAGGTCTCGACGTCGCTGAGCATGGTCGCCAGCTTGGTATCCGAGGCGATCACCTCTTCCGCGCTCTTGCGCTGCTGCAGGATGCGCTGCGCCTGTTCCTGATCCTGCCAAAAATCGGGAGTGGAAATTTTCGATTCCAGGGAGGCTAGAATTTCGCGGCTGCGGGGAACGTCAAAGATAGCTCCGCACGAGTTCGATGCGCTTCTGAAGTTCGTCCTGCCGCCGCTGCAGATCTTCGATGTCCATGACCGTCCAGTCGTGTGTCGGGCGCGGATCCTAACGGGAACCGCCAAATTTATTAAATGCGCCGCGCAAACGGATCGCGCGCGCCCAACAACAGTAGCACGAGAGCAGCCAGCGCGCACAGCCACGGCAGCCAGTCGCCCCAGCGCGCGTACGGCGTCAGGTCCGTGCGGAAACCGTAGGGCGCATCCAGTTCGCCGCGAATATCGGGAGCAAGTTGCGCCGCGATGCGCCCGTAGGGATCGACCGACACGGTGATGCCGTCGTTGGTGTCGCGCAGAAGCCAGCGCCGGTTTTCCACCGCGCGCACGCGCGCCATCGCCAGATGCTGCTCGGGAGCGCCCGATCCGCCAAACCATCCGTCGTCCGAGATATTGATCAGCACGTCCGCTCCGGCCAGCGTGAAACGCCGGACTTCATTCGGGAAAATGACCTCGTAACAAATGAACACGCTGAAAGGCCCGCCGGCGATTCGGCCAACCTTATATTGCGAGCCGTGCTGAAAGTCTCCGATGAGGCTGGTGATGGTCCCGGCAAACCCAAGATAACTCCTCCACGGCACATATTCGCTGAAGGGCACCAGGTGAATTTTGTCGTAGAGAAAATTCAGAGCGCCCGCGGAATCCAGCAGCGCCGCGCTGTTGCTCGCGCCGATCCCGCCGCCGGGCAGAGGTTTCCAATCGATGACGCCCACCAGGAATCCATTGCCCGCGCCACGCGCCATGCGCTGCGCCCGAGCCAGAAAATTTGCGTCCTGCAGGGAAAACGGCGCGGGCACCTCCGGCCACACAACGATCCCGGGAGTCTTTTGCGCCGCGCCAATGCTGATGGCTTCGAGTTGATCCATTTCTCCGGAATGCAGCGTCATCCAATTGGAAGGATAGCCGTTGGACACCGGGAAATTCGTCTGCACCAGATGCGCCACGTGATCGCCCGCCGCTTGCGGAACCATGCGTGGTCCCGCGAGAGCGATCACCACCAACACAGCCGTCGCGGCCATCCACAATTTTGCTCCGGCCAGCCTGCGCTGCGACGCTTGCACCGTCGCCCAGGCCGCCAAGGCGTTGTAGCAAGCCACCACCAGCGAAAGCCCAAAAATTCCCGTGATCGCCGTCAATTGCACGAACGCCAGATTCCCCGCAGCCACGTACCCCAGCAGGTTCCACGGGAAACCAATGTCCGGCATATGGGTGATCCCCAATTCCATGGACACCCACAGGAAAGGCGCCGCCAGACACGCACGGGCCTCGCCGCCTCGCCCCAACCACGCAATGCCCAGCCCAAACGCCGCGTGAAACACCGACAGCACAAGCACCACCAGCGCAAACACCCCGCCCGCCTGCGCCACCGGCAACGGCCCGTACTGCCGCATGACGTTGTAAAACCACGGCACGCTGATCGCGTAGTACACCGCGCCCTGCAGCAAACCCAGCAGCAGCGCGAACCGGAGATTTGCTCCCCGCACGGCGACGATCAGAATTGCGGGCGCAATCCATCCGAGCAGCGGAAAATGAAATAGCGGAAAGGCCAATGCCAGAGCCGCGCCGGAGGCGATTGCGAGCAGCAGCCGTGCCGTGTTCGACAATTTCATGGCCTCGGCATTGTAGACCGTCACCGCCCTGGCTGCACGTGGGGAAAAGACAGGCAGTCCATCTGTTCAAACTCAACCGAGGCGACAAGGGGACGCCACTTTGGCTATACTTTTCGCATTGGCGCAAGAAATTCGCCACGCGAGGAGTTCATGAAAACCTCGATAACGCACTGGCTCTGCATTCTCCTGATTCTCACGCTCCTCCCCGCGCTTCCGGCTGCAACTCTGGATGACGCCACGCGCCAAATGGCGCGCGACATTTTCAAGCAGCTCATCGAAATCAACACGACCGATTCCATCGGCAGCACTACGGTGGCGGCGCAAGCCATGGCCAAGCGGCTGCTCGACGCCGGATTCGCGCCGGAAGACGTGAACGTCCTTGGCCCGAATGACCGCAAGGGCAACCTAGTCGCGCGAATTCGCGGTAGCGGCGGGCCATTGAAACCCGTACTGATCATCGGCCACCTGGACGTGGTCGAGGCGCGGCGCGCGGACTGGACCACCGACCCCTTCCAATTCATCGAAAAAGACGGCTACTTCTACGGGCGCGGCACGCAGGACATGAAAGTGGACGACGCGATCCTGGTCACCACCTTCATCCGGTTCCATCAGGAAAAGTACCGCCCGGATCGGGACATTATTCTTGCGTTGACGGCGGACGAGGAGGGCGGGAATTTCAACGGCGTCGGCTGGCTGCTGAAAAATCATCGCGATCTGATCGACGCCGCATTCGTGCTCAATGCCGACGCCGGCGGAGTGACCACCGTAAAAGGAAAACTGGTAAACGTGGACGTGGAGGCCAGCGAAAAACTGTACGCCGACTTTCAGTTGACCGCGACCAACCCCGGCGGCCACAGTTCCCTCCCCGTCCCCGATAACGCCATCTATCACATCGCCGACGCCCTGGGCCGCCTCGAGCGGTCGCCGTTTCCCTTCGAGCTGAACCCGATCACCCGCACTTATTTTGAACGGCGCGCGCCGCTCGAGACCGGACAAACGGCCGCCGACATGAAGGCCATTCTCCAGACGCCTCCCGATGCGGCGGCGATCGCGCGCATGTCCGCCGACGCGCGCTACAACTCCCTCATGCGCACTACTTGCGTAGCCACGCGGCTGGCCGCGGGACACGCCAACAATGCCCTGCCGCAGTTGGCTCAGGCGAACGTCAACTGCCGCATCTTGCCGGGGCATTCGGCCGAAGAGATCAGGCAGGAGTTGGTACGCATTTTCGCCGATCCGGATGTCGCCGTGCGGTACGCGGGCGGCGGAAACATTTCCGACCGCGCTCCGGACGCGAAGTCGTTTCCTCCCATTGTGCCTCCGGATGAAGTCCTGAAACCCCTGGCGCGCGTTTCCGGCGATCTGTTTGACGGTGTGCCGATAATTCCGGAGATGGAGACTGGTGCGTCCGACAGCATCTACACCATAGCCGCTGGCCTGCCCAGTTACGGCATCAACGGGGTAGCCATCGATCAGGACGATGTTCGCATGCATGGCAGGGATGAACGCGTGCGGGTCAGTTCATACTTCGCCGGCGTGGAATTTTATTACCGCTACCTCAAGGCCCTGACGTCACGCCAATAATCTTGCAACCCGCGAAATCGGCAGCGAATCGTTGCCCGATCTCCGGAAAAGACGCATCTCATGGCTGGATCGTCCCCGTGCGCTCCGGGTTGACGCATGTGAACGCACCCGAAAGCGCCGGAGGCGGAAATATTTCAGGATGAATCAGGTGGGCCAGAATCTCCAAGCTATCCACAATCCGTGGCCCAGGCCTGCTGAAGTACGCCGAGCCATCGGTAGCAAAAATGCGGCCGGATTTGGCCGCGGGTAACGTGTGGAAGCCCTCGAACGCCGTTAGATTTTCCGCTTCCTGTCTGCAGCGTTGCAGGTCGAAACCGCAGCAGGTCAGGACCATCACCTCGGGTGAAAATTCGAGCACCCGATCCCACGCAATTCGGCGGGAAGGCAGGTGGGCGTGGGAAAGATCGTCTCGCCCTCCGGCGATCTCCACCAATTCCTTCATCCAATGGCCGCCGCAAAAAGGCGGGTCGACCCATTCCATACAAAACACGCGGGGCCTGGACTCGAGGTCCCTGGTTTTGCGCCGGATCGCATCGATTCGCCGCTCCAAGCCTGCGATTGCGTTCTCGGCCGCGGACTCGCGGTCAATCGCGTCTCCAACCGCGCGGATATTGCCGAGGATGTCATCCAACGAGTGCGGTTCCAGATTCAGGATCCGAGGCCCCGATTCGAGGCCCGCAACCGCTTCTTGCACGCGATCGAACGATACGGCGCAAACATCGCACAGCCTCTGCGTAATCACCAGATCCGGCTGCAACTCCTCAAGCAAGGGCAGATGCAGTTCGTACAACGACCCGCCCTCCTGCAAATTTGCACTGACCGCGGAATCGATTTGCGCGCTCGACAGTCCGGATGCAATGTTGCTGCGCGTAACCTTCGGGATGGCAGCTGCCGCGGCGGGATAATCGCATTCATGGCTCACACCAACGAGCGAGGCTCCCGCTCCCAGCGTAAAGACAATTTCCGTCGCGCTTGGAAGAAGTGAGCAAATCCGCAAGGCGTTTGTCTCCCGGCTACTTTACAGCGGGTGGGGTCTGTTTTAGCGCTTCACGATGGATTTAAAGCCCTTGGCTTCGAGGTCATGCCGCGCATTCGTAGCGGCCGGGCCGTCGCCATACGGGCCGACTTGCACGCGATAGTATTTGTCGGCGCTGGGCGGGATGACAAAGGCGGGAAATTTTTTCTCCTGCAGGACCTGCGCGAGGGCCAGAGCGTCGCCCTGACTATTGACCGCCGCAACCTGCAGCATCACTGCGCCCTTCGGAATCAGTGGCGCGTTCAACGGAGCGGGAGATTTCGAAGGCGTCGCGGCTTTCCCGGTTTTCAAGGGCTGCGCAGGCTTCGCCGCAGCGGCAGCAGGTTTCGGGTCAGCCGCGGATTTCGACGCCGTCACGGATTTCGCGAAGACCGGCGGGCTGCCCGAAGGCTGCAGATGATCTTCCCCGGCCTTTGGGTCGCCGGAGTGATAAAAATCCCAGTCGGAACTTTTTTGCGGGGGGAGGTTTTCCTCGGCTGCGGGCGTTCCTTTTGCTTTCGTGGAGGAAGCCGCGACCGGCGAACCCGCATCGGAGGGAGCGGCCACCGACGCGCGCAGCTTGGGATCGTACTGGCTGCGTCCCAGCAAATAGCCCAGCGTGAACACCACGCCGAAAATCACCACCAACAGCAGGAACAGTCCCGCCAGGTGTTTGCTCTCCAACACCAGATCGCTGCCGCTTTTTTTCTCGGATGCCATCTATTTTCTCGAGCCTATAGCCTTCACCCATTCATTAATGATGTCAATGGGCAATGGAAATACAATCGTCGTGTTTTTCTCGACGCCGATTTCCGTCAATGTCTGCAAATATCGCAGTTGAATCGCGGCCGGTTGCGTTGCCAGAACTTGCGCCGCTTCCGCCAGCTTGGCCGATGCCTGGGCTTCGCCTTCGGCATGAATTACTTTAGCACGGCGCTCGCGCTCCGCCTCGGCCTGCCGTCCGATGGCGCGCTGCATCTGCTCTGGTATATCGACCTGTTTGACCTCCACTTTAGTTACCTTAATGCCCCAGGGCTCGGTATCCTGGTCAAGAATCGTCTGCAATTTTGCGTTAACTTTTTCGCGCTCGGCCAGGATCTCGTCGAGCTCGAACTGGCCGACGATGCTGCGCAGCGTGGTCTGCGCCTTTTGCGACGTGGCATACATGTAGTTCTGCACGCGCGAGACCGCCAGGTTCGCGTCGATGACGGCAAAATACGCGACCGCGTTCACTTTCACCGACACGTTATCGCGCGTGATGATGTCCTGCGAGGGCACGTCCAGCGTTTCGATGCGCAGCGATATGCGCGTGAGCGTCTCGATCGGATAAAACACCAGGCAAAGTCCGGGGCCCTTCGCGTTCGGCTTCATCCGCCCCAGGCGCAACACCACGCCGCGCTCCCATTCCTTTAGCACGTAGAGCGAATTCCAGAACCAGATAAAAAACAGAAACGCCGCGATCGCAATGCCGTACAGCGAACCGTCCATCTTGCCTCCTCACACGCCGCGCGAACCGGACGCCGCCGCCCGTTACTTGGCTGCGTGCCCGGCCGACACCACGTGCAGCGTCAGGCCCTCGAAACTGGTTACCCGCACATGCGCACCCTGCGGAATGGCTTCGCTGGAAACGGCGCGCCACAATGCGCCATTCAGCCGGACCATGCCCTGAAACAATTCTCCGTCCGGCGACGCCACCAGCGGATCGGTCACTTCCGCCGTGGACCCCACAAACTGTTCGCGCCCCATCAGCGGTTTCCACGAGCGCGACTTCAGCACCAGCCGCATCAGCAGAATCGTGATCAGCGCGAACGGCAGCGTTACTCCGACGGCCACGCCCAGGCTCACTCCGGCATGCGTGAGCGGCGACTGCACCAGCATCAGCGCGCCCAGAAGCATGGCCACGATTCCACCCAGCGCCAGAACGCCGTGGCTCGTGTACTTCGCCTCCAGAATGAACAGGCCCAGCGCCAGAAACACCAGAACAACTCCTGCGGGAGCTACCGGTAGAATATGCATCGCGTACAGCGCCAATACCAGTGAAATCCCCCCGATCACTCCCGGCGCGACCATCCCCGGATGCGTGAACTCCGCGTACAGTCCCAGCACTCCCACGATCAGCAAAATAAAAAATGCGTCGGGCTGCACGATGCGCGAAAGAAACCGTTGCCGGAACGACATGCTGAAGGCAGCAATCCGCGGATTGCGCAGCGCCAGCACCTGGGTCGAACCGTCGAAGCGCTTGATCGTGCGGCCATCGAGTTTTGACAGCAAATCTTCCGGCGAATTCGCAACCAAATCGATCAGCTTGCCGTCGAGCGCTTCGGTCTCGGTCCAGGCCTTGCCGTCGGTGACGGCCGATTCGGCAAGCTCCACGTTGCGGCCGCGCTTGGCCGCGTAACTGCGCAGGAACGCGGTCGCGTCATTCAAAATCTTCTTCTTCAGCGTTTCGTCGATCTGCAGCGGAAATCCGCCGATCTCCACCAGCGGCGACGCCGCGCCGGCGTGCGTTCCCGGCGCCATGGCCGCGATGTCCGCCGATTGCAAAATAAAAAATCCGGCGGACGCGCCGCGCGATCCAGCCGGAGAAACGTACACGGCCACCGGCACGGGCGAATTCAGGATGTGCCGGATGATGTCTTCCATCGAACTGGAAAGCCCGCCGGGAGTGTCCATGGTGATTAGAACCAGGCTGGCGTGGCTGCGCGCGGCTTCGGCGATTCCACTATCCACAAAATCCGCCATCACCGGTTCGATCTCGTCTCCCACCGGAATTTCCACCACCTGCGCCCCATCCTTGGGCGGCGAATTCGGCGGCAGGCTCTGCCCCTCGAGGCGCGCCGAACCCGCGATCAGGATGGCTGCAATAGCGATGGCCAAAGTCAAACTTCCAGCGCGTTTGCAAATCGATTGCGAGGCCTCACGCGCATGGCGAACGTCCGTCAACGCGGCTCTCCCTTGTTTTCGTTCTTCGCCGGAGCCTTCCCGGGCATGGGCTGCACCTCGGGCGGATCGGCTGGGGGGCGCATGAAGGCACGGTCAAATTTCTTGGACGGGAGCGCAAAATGCGCCAGTGCCGCGGGATTCTGCAGATTGGGCGGCGCCGTGCGCGGCGCGCCCGCCGGCGATTCCGCGCGGATCGCGGCGGCGTCCGAATTGCGCCCCAGGGATTCCAGCAGCGGGATCAGCAGCGCGCGCGCCTCTTTATCGTCCGGATCCAGTTTCCTCGCGCTTTCCAGCGGAGCCACGGCGGCGGCCGGCTGTTTTTCCGCCAGCTTGGCGATGGCCTGATTGACCAGGTAATTGGGCTCGCCAGGATCGAGCGCCGCGGCGCGTTCAAATTCCGCGCCCGCTTCGGTCCACTTGCCCTCGTACAGCCGCGCGATGCCCAGGTTGTTGCGGGCCTCGGGGAATTCCGGCAGTTTTTCCCGGGGGTCCGAGCTGCGCGCGCGTTCGAGAAGACCAGAAAAGGCCGCGTCGGCGCGCGCCGCGTCATTGCGAAGCAAGTGGCACACGCCGGTATCGAAACTCGCCTCCGGTCCGCTGGGACGATTAGGAGGCACGCGTGAAAACCAGGGCAGGGCCGATTCGCAATCGTGCCGGTCAAAATAAATCAGGCCGAGCTCAAACGGCGGCCGGTCCCAGGCAGGCTCGAGGCGCGACGCTTCGCGCAGCAAACGAATGCGCGATTCGTCATCGGATCCCGTGAGGCCACGAATCAGATTCTCGAGCGCGTCCTGGCGCAGCGACGCGGGAGGATCCGAAAAACTCGTTTCGTCGCGGTTCGCTCCTTCCGCCGGGCATTTTGCAAATCCAGCGGAGCCCGAACCGGAACCTTTCCCCGCATCCATGGAGCACAGAATCTTCCAGGTGAGGCGCGCGTGAGCGCGAAGCAGATCCTGCATGGGGCTCGTTTCGGTGAACGGAGGCGACAGCGACGGCGGGCTGATGCGCAGCACGCGCGCCTCCAGCGTCAGGGTCTTGCCGTCGGAGACGTACCGCCCGTAAATCACGGCGTCGGCATCGGCTTCGCCCGCAATTTTCACCAGCGTGGCGTGCGAAAAGCGAGCCGAATCCGGCAGGCCCATTTTCTCCAGCGTGGCCAACCGATCCTGCCGCAGCAGCACGCTCGCTCCCCGGTCCTGCAGCCGCTCGGCGGTCAGTTCGGACAAGCCTTCGCCCAGCCAATCAAGATTGGCGACGCGGCTCCCGTTTTCAAAGGGAAAAATCAGGAGCGTCGCAGGGCGGGATTCGGCGGAGGAGGCGCGGGACGGCACCGCTGCTTGTGCGGCGGGAGCCGGACGAGCGCCGGCGGTTGTCAGGAATCCGGCGCAAAGCACCAAAAGCCCTATGCGAGTCCAGGTCGAGGGCATCGTACCCGTATTGTAACAGAGGCCGCGCAACGCGATTTCCAGATTGTGAAGTTAACTGTTGAATCTACGCGCCGGGATGCGACGCGGCGGCTTTTCCCTCGACCGGCGCGATGCGCAACAGCACCGCTTGCACGTCCGGATCGTTCAGCACTTTCTTGAATGCCGGATCGGACCGGGCCTTGCCCACGTCCTTGTACCCTTCATCCAGGGATTTTCGCAGATATTCGGCGCAGTGCGGGGCGTCATTTTTTTCGCCATACACGCGGGCCATGGTGAAGAAGAACAGGCCGTGGTTGGCCACCGAGCGGTCCTGCACCATCGTGCCCACGCGATTATTTTGCTCGAAAATGTCCGGTTGAAGTTCGAGCGCCTTTTGAAATTCCGCCGCCGCTTCCGGCAGCTTGTTCGTATTGTAGTAGGCAAAACCGAGATTGGCATGCGTCCCGGCCAGAGTCGGATCGATCGCCACTGCTCTCTGGTATTCGCGGATGGCGCGGCGGAAATTTTTCTGGTGATAGTAGACCATGCCTAGATTGTTCACGGCGCTGGAATAATGCTTGTCCGCTTTGGCCGAGCGCTCGAAATATTTCTTGGCCTGGTCATAACGCGAAAGATTCAGGTAGGCGATGCCGGTCATGTTCAGGACCAGGGCGTTTTTCGGGTCCTGCTTCAGGACTTCCTGATAGATCTGTATGGCGCCGTCGTATTTCTTCTCGGCCATCATGATTCTGGCTTTTTCGATCTCCAGGTCCTTGGCGCTCATCGCCGGGCGGGCATCCGAACCGGGTTGCGATTGTTGCGGCGGGCCGGCGGGCTGCCCCGCGGTGGCGCACAGGGGCAGGAACAATAGTCCCAGCAGCCCTGCGCTTATCCGTGGAGAAAATCTGAACTTCATGATGAACGCCTCCGAACGACGTCGCTTCACCGCTGCGGATCTGGCGTTTGCTGCTGTGGCTTGTCGGCGTCCTTCTTGCCCCCAAAGATACCAAAAATGCGGCGCAAGACGCCTTTTTTATTTTCCTCTTCGGTCGGTTGTGCATCCGCGGACGCCGGGGGAGGACCCGGGGTTTTCGAGGCCATGCCGGACGAGGCGCTTCCCGGAGCGGACGGTTGATTGGAGTCGCTATTCTTATCTTTATCGCCGCCAAAAACGCGTGAGAGCCAGGATGCGGGAGGCGCGTCGCTGGCCATGTGCCCGCCATGCAGGCTGCAGAATTCGCCAGGCTCCGTGCCGTGGATGTAGACTTCCTCGCGAGTGATCGGGCATTCGGGCGTGGCTAGCTGGAGCGTATCGGGATCGATGGTCACGCGCGTGACGCCCTCGGGCATGGCGAACGCCTGGACGTCCCGATACGCGGGCAGCTGGATGGCGCGATTCATGAATTCGGCCCAGATGGGGGCGGGAGCATTCGCGCCGGAGAGGCCCAGGTCGCGGTTGTCGTCAAAACCCACCCAGACGATGGCCAGCAAGTTGGAGGTGTAGCCCGCGAACCATCCGTCGCGCGAAGTCCCCGTCTTTCCCGCCGCCGGCGCGGTAAAGCCGCGCGCGCGAACCGTCGCGCCAGTGCCGTGATCGATGACGTCCTGCATCATGCTGGTGACCAGGTAGGCCACGCGAGGATCGAGGGCGCGCCGGGACCGGATGGCGTTGCGTTCCAGCGATTCCCCGTCGGCATTGACCACGTTTCGAATGAACATGGGCTCGGTCCGCACGCCTTCATTGGCAAAAATCGTGTATCCGGCGGCGACCTCGAGCGGAGTCATTTCGTACGCTCCCAGCGCCACCGAAGGCGTGGGTTGGATCGATGGATCGAGGCCAAACTGATGCGCCATGTCCGTGACGCGCGTGTAACCGACCAGCTCGGCTACTTTCACCGTGGCCACGTTCAGCGAGTCGGTCAGCGCTTCGCGGACCGTCACCTTGCCGTGAAATTTTTCGCCGTAGTTATTGGGAGTGTATTCCTTGCCGTCGAAATCAAACGTCGTGGGCTCGTCCATCACCGTAGTCGCGGGAGTAACGATGGGCTGCACGCCGTCGACTCCGCCCTCGAATGCCGCCGCATACACAAACGGCTTAAACGCGGAACCCGGCTGGCGGCGCGCCAGGATGTGGTTCAGCTGGCTCTCGCCGTAATCGCGGCCCCCGATCAGCGCCTTGATTTCTCCGGTGTGAGGATCGAGAACGATGATGCCCACCTGGGCCTTCGGCGCTGGCTGCCCTTCCTTGGCCCAGTGCGCGTAGCGCCGTGCAAGCTGCGTGTCGATGTTCTTCACGCCGATGTCCACCGCTTCGGAGGCGGCGCGCTGCAGTTCCGGATCGAGCGTCGTATAGATGCGGAAACTCTGGGAAAGCAAATCCGCTTCAGAGAAGCGGTCGAGCAGGTGGTCCTTGACCATATCCACAAAGAACGGCGCGGTGCTGCCTTCGAGGCCGCCACCAACAATGTGCAGCGGAGTTTTTTTTGCGTCCGCAGCCTGCTCGGCAGTGATCGCGCCGTTTTCGGTCATGGAGAGCAAGGCGCGGTCGCGCGCCTCAACGGCGCGTTCGGGGCGGTGCTCGGCGGTCGAGTAGCGGTTGGGGGCGTGAATGATCCCGGCCAGGAAAGCGGCTTCGGGCAAGCTCAATTCGCGGACGTCTTTATTGAAGTAAGCCAGCGAAGCTTCGCCAAAACCGTGGATGGCAAAGCTGCCGCGATTGCCCAGATAGATTTCATTGGCGTAGAGCTCAAAAATCTGCTGCTTGGTGAAGCGGTGCTCCAACTCCAGCGCCACCATGGTTTCGGCAACCTTGCGACGCAAGGTGCGGTCGGTGTTGAAGAAAAAGCTGCGCGCCACTTGCATTGAGATGGTGCTGCCGCCCTGCACGCGCGCTCCATGGCGCAAATCGGCCCACGCCGCGCCCAGGATGCGGATGGGATCGAATCCGGGATGCTCGAAGAACCGCCTGTCTTCCACCGACAGCACGGCATCGCGCAAAAGCTTCGGGATATCGTTGAAGCTCATGGCGCGCCGCTTTTCGCGGGAGGTGTCGAACAGGCTGGTGAGCAATTCCGGCTCGACTTCCACCGAATCCAGCGCCGCGCCCGAGTCCATCGAACGGATTTTCTGGATCGCGCCGCTGTTGAAATCCACAACAATGCGGTTTTTGGCCCCGAAGTAGGATTCACTCGACGGGCGAATCTCGATTTCATTGCCGTGAAGAATATAACGCCCGGGGGTCCCGGTAACGTCGAGTTCGCTGTACCCGGCGCGCTGCAAATGATTGGCCAGGTCGGCGACGCTGAGTTTTTCGCCAGCGGAGATGCGCATGGGCGCGGCGTAAATCCGCGCCGTGGTCTGCTGGATGTGCCCCGAAAGGCGCAGGTCGATCATCCGGCCGTAGGAAACCCAGTAGTACGTGGCCACAGCCGTGGCCGAGAGAAGAAGGAATACAAATGTCCCAAGCAAGGCCAGGCCAAACCAGGAGGCCCAAAAGCCCCGGCCAATCCGAATACGCACGGTAATTCTCCGTTCCGCCGCGAAAAAAACCGTTCTCTGACGACCCCTAATTACCCCTTATTACTTAGATGCGCCCCGTGAACAAGTGTACCGGCAAGCGCACTAGATTCCGGATCTTGCACAACAAGAAACGGCTGGGAAGCGTCATCGCCGGCTGGGGGGAGCGATCTGCGAAAATGCAATTCTCGTGAGCTTCTCGCAAGCGTCTGATCCACTCGCAATTGCCCTTTAAAACAAAGCATTATTGCTGGCCGTTGGATGAAAATTCAGCGTCCATTGGTACACCTTCAAATCCACCACGGCCGAATAGTCCGCGCTGATGCGGATGTTTCCTCCGGCCGCCTCGATATGAATATCTTCGGGAGCGATGAGCAATTCGTCTTTTGCCGCTTCCTGTAAGACAGATTGGCGAATCTTGTCGGGAGTCGGGCGATTCACGCTGGCCATGCGCGCAATCGTCTGAATTCCGTCTTGAAACTCGTACTCGTTGATCAGCAAGGGCGTCACTTTGAATCCCACGTAGACAACGGCCGCCAGAATCGCCGTCCAAACAATGGCCTTAAGCGACCCCGCCCCTTTTTCCCCCTGGCGCCGCGCGGATTGCTCGCATCTCGAGGCGCAACGCGAGCGTTCGCACATGGCCTGCATCGCAGTTGAACGGGCGCGATCCGGCTTCGGCAATGGGGAAACGTTCATATTGAAAATGCTAGCACCGGGCCAAGGGGGTGTCGAGGGCGACGCGATTAGCAGTTGCCGCGCAGTCACGACCACTAACTACCTGATTCAATTAATGTTAGCGAATTTGCTGGCCCGATCCCACGCTGCCATCAATAGGCCTTCCCGAAGATGGCCACTTCCCCGGCAGGCTGGCCGCAGAAGATACAGGGCCCTGTGCCTCCAGGCTGCTCCAGCGGAATGCAGCGCAGCGTGGCTTTCGTGGTTTCCTTGATCTGCTCTTCGCAACGGCTCTCGCCGCACCAGCGCGACCGGGAGAAGCCCTGTTCCACCACGCCCTGGAACTCCTCAAGATTCTTGGGTTCAAACGTGTGCGTGTTCCGGAAGACGAGCGCGCGATCCAGCAGCGCTTTCTGAATCGAGTCGAGCGCTTCCCGCACGGACCCGGCAATGCCCTCTTGGGAAACAAAACTCTTTCCTTCTTTTCCCGGCCGGTCGCGGCGCGCCAGAACCACGCTGCCCTTGGCCACGTCCTTCGGTCCGATTTCCATGCGCAGCGGAACGCCGCGCATTTCCCAGTCGTTGAATTTGAAGCCGGGGCTTTGCCCTTCGCGCTCATCCACCTTCACTCGGACGTCCGCCTTCACCAGTTCCTCGCGGATTTTCTTCGCGGCCTCGAACACTAGCGCCTTTTCCTCGTCGCTTTTGAAAATCGGCACGATCACCACCTGGTAGGGCGCGAGTCTGGGCGGCAGGATCAATCCCTGATCGTCGCCATGCACCATGATGATGGCGCCGATAAACCGCGTGGAAAGCCCCCACGACGTGGTCCAGCAATGCTGCAGCGCGCCGCCCTGGTCCAGATAGCGAATCTCGAAGGCCTTGGCGAAATTCTGCCCGAGGTTATGGGAAGTTCCCGCCTGCAGAGCTTTGCCGTCGCCCATCATGGCTTCGATAGAGTAGGTGGCGTCGGCCCCGGCAAAGCGCTCGGATTGCGATTTCTTGCCGGGAATTACAGGGATGGCTGCTTCGTTCACGGCGAAGTCGGTGTAAATATCGAGCATCTGGCGGGTCTCGAATTCGGCTTCGTCAAAGGTTGCGTGCGCGGTGTGGCCCTCCTGCCAGAAAAATTCGAGCGTGCGCAAAAACAGCTTCGTGCGCAGCTCCCAGCGAACCACGCTGTTCCACTGATTGATCAGCAGCGGAAGATCGCGGTAGGACTGAATCCACTTCGCATAGGCGTGGCCGATGATCGTCTCGGAGGTGGGACGAATCACCAGCGGCTCTTCCAGTTTTTCTCCGCCTCCGTGCGTGACCACCGCCAGTTCCGGCGAAAATCCGGCGACGTGGGACTGCTCCTTGCTGATGAAACTCTGAGGAATCAGCAGGGGAAACGCGGCGTTCACGTGCCCGGTGGCCTTGAAGCGGCGGTCCAGCTGCGCGGTGATATTTTCCCAGAGCGCCCAGCCGTACGGGCGCACAATCATGCAGCCGCGCACCGGCGCGTAATCCGCCAGCTCCGCTCGCAAGACCAGCTGGTTATACCATTCCGAAAAATCTTCGGACCGAGAAGGGAGTTTCATATCCGCCATGCGCGCCAGTCCTTTTTGTGTCTGCGTATTTTCGAGTGAAAGTCCCCGTCCGCCGCGGCGGACGGTCTAGAGCGTGATGCAACGCGGTGAAAATCAAGAGAAAGAAGCGTATCCGACGCTGCCAGGAGTGTCAACGGCGCTTAGTAGGACAGGAACTCTTGCCTGTCCGGTTTTGATGTGAGGCGATGACAATCTAAACCGGACAGGCAAGAGCGCCTGTCCTATTGAATCGTCGTCTGATAGCTGAAGAGTTCCAGCCACGTCTTCCGCTGCTTGATCCAGATGCGGGTGACGTGCAGCGCCTTGCCGTGCTCGGGCTGCTGCAGCGACGTCATGACCATGGTGTCGCCATACTGAAACATGCGCGCGCTCACCAGCGGGAACGGCGCGATGCCCGCCTGCCTCTGATGATCCAGGCCCGCCATGCGCGTCTGCTTGTCCAGGGGACGATCGCTGTTGGATGTGACCGCAAAAAATTCGTCGGCGATATGCGCGCCCCAGGCGGCGGAATCGTGCGCGGTGACGGCGGTTTCCACCTGCTGGTATCCCTGAATGACTTCGCGTTCGTCGTCGCTTTTTGGCGTAAACGGCACGGTTTTGCAGGGGTTATCGCAGATCCCGGCGTCGGAATCGGTTTGCGGCGGAGCGGCGGACGTGCTGACTTCCT
The DNA here is from genome assembly GCA_020073485.1 of Terriglobia bacterium. Taxonomy (GTDB): domain Bacteria; phylum Acidobacteriota; class Terriglobia; order Acidiferrales; family UBA7541; genus Palsa-360. Next base: position 27,719 of record JAIQFB010000011.1, read on the forward strand.
GATAGACAAGAGCGCGCCAACTGACCCCATGCTTCACCCATACGCGCAGGACATAAATATTTCCTCGCTGGACGCGGTGAATGGCGATCTTGCGATCCACGCGGTCCATTTCATCCGCCTGATTTTCATCGCCGAGCGCCGGCAGCGGCACATTCCCGAGAACTTGCGTCTTGGTAAGCGTGCGGCCCTGCGCGTCCGTCCAGGTGAAATCATCATCGAGAAGACGGCCGAGCTCCGTGGTGTCGTTCCGGGCGACCGCTTGCACAAAATCCTGGTCGGGCTTGAAGGAATGGCCCGAGACATCGGCCCGGATGGCAACAAAATCCGCGATTGGCATTTTCGCAGCGGCCTGCGCGTATACGAAAGTGGCCGCACTGAACAGTCCGCCGGCAAGCAGCAGATTCGCGCGGAAACGCTTTATTTTGGAATTCATTTCAGTTCAGCTCTCCGCAATTTTTTCAACCGGATTCGGAGTGGCACGGTGAATCCTGGCCTTGTGCGGTTTGGACGCGTGAATGCGAATAAACCGATTCCGCTTGGCATCGTAAGCGGTCACCGTGCCTTTGGCGATGTGATAGACCCACCCGTGCAGTTGCAAGTCGCCTTGCCGCAGTCGCGTCGCGACCACGGGATGGCTGCGCAGATTCTTGAGCTGCTCGACGACGTTGCGTTCGGTGAGCGTGATCAGAAACCGGGAACTTTGCGGGTCCGCTTTGGAGGCCCGGGCCGCGCGCCGCGCCGCACGCGCATGGTGCAGCCACTCCGTCACGCTCACCAGCGGCTTCAGAGCAGCCGGATTTAGAACGCCCTTCATTACGCCGCAATCCGTATGCCCACACACAATGATATCGGCGACGCCCAGCACGCCCACCGCATATTCGATGGTCGCCGAAACTCCGCCGATGGTCCGGGGATACCGAGGCACGATGTTGCCGATCACGCGGCAAATAAAAAGCTCGCCGGGCTTAGTCTGCGTCAGCAGGCAGGGATCGATGCGCGAATCCGCGCAGGTGATGAACAGCGCCTCGGGCCGCTGCCCCAGCGCCAGCTTATGAAACAGTTCGCGGTGCTTCGGGAAGACGCGATTCTGAAACCGCTTGAGTCCTCGAAGTATGGTCTCGACAGGCATGGCGGTTCATTTTGCAACAGGGGGAGCGTGGGGTTCTAGCTCTAAATCCACAGGAATGGCTCAGGGCGGGCAAGTCCGAGCAGGCGCCGTCACCCAGGCCTGGTTCGCTTCTTCCGTGCATAAAAATTGAAATCGTGAGATACTGCCGGAGGAATTATGCTCGTAGTTGCCGGGGAATTGTGGTGATTCCGTCAGGGGCGCAGTAGCATACTTTTCTGGTCACGTTCCGTCGAAGAATTCAGGCCTGAATGATGCAGGATCGGATCTGCGATCCAAGGCTCGCCGCGCGTCTAGAAGACGTGTAACGCGTTGAAATAAAACCGCTTGCACGTGCAATGACGATGCGTGTAACCGGATGATTGGGCCCTACCCGTCGGGCAAGGACTAGGGGGAAGTACCGTTTTGCCCGTATGGCGCATCTGATTGGAAGCAACGCATTTAAGACCGGAAACGCCTGACGACTGGACCGGGCTGGTCGCGAGGGGCGCAAAATCTGCTTGGAACCCGTCTAATTTCGGGTGCGGGAACTGCTTGTAACCCGCCTAAAAAAAGGGGACACCTGCTTGTCACTCACATCTCAAGATTCAAGAGAAGAGGTTCGTAACCTCATCGCGGTAGGCAAGGAGCGCGGTTACCTGCTCTCCGATGAAGTCGACGGAATTCTGCCTCCCGGCGAGCATTCGCCGGAGGAAACCGAAGACCACCTTGCCAGCTTCGAGGGGATTACCGTGTATGAGGATCTCGCGGCTGCCAAGGCCGCTCAGACGATCCCGGACCCTGTTGAGATTGAACTCCCGGCTCGCACCGACGACGGCGACCTGGACCTGACTCCAGGAATGCTGGATAAGAACAACGATCCCGTGCGGCTGTATCTGCGGGAAATGGGCACCGTTCCGCTGCTCAAGCGCGCCGACGAAGTGGCCATTGCCAAACGCATGGAGCGCGGCCGCCTGATGGTGCTCAAAACGATTTCGCGCTCTCCCATCGTGCTCAAGGAACTGATCAGCGTGGGCGAGGGGCTTCGCGACGGCACCATTTCGATCAAGAAGATCGTGCAATTCGACCAGGAAGAGCTGACCGAAGAGGAAACCGAGAGCAAGACCAAGGAAGTCCTGCGCATCATCGGGAAGATTGAAAGCATGTACGCCGTGGCGCTCAAACAAGCCGCGCAGTTCGAGAAGACACCGAAAGCGAAGAAGCGTCTTTATCTCCGAACCCGAAACCGTCTGGCCCGTACGCGCGTCGCCATGTCCTTGCTGGCCCGCTCGATCGATTTCCATCCGCTCGAGCGAAATCGCTTGATCGAAAAAATTCATCACACCGTGGAACGCCTGCAGTCGCTCGAGCGCGAGGCCGCGAAACTCGAGCGGCGCGCCGAAGCCTCCAAGGGCGAACACGCCGCCGAAGCGCGCCGCGAGTTGCGGGCGCGCCGCGCCGAATTGCGCGAAATCGAAATCGCCAGCGAGACCGGCCTGGTCGACCTGAAGCGCATGCTGCAGATCGTGCTGCGCGGAGAAGCCGAAGCGGACCGCGCCAAGACCGAGATGGTCGAGGCCAACCTGCGCCTGGTGGTTTCCATCGCGAAAAAATACACCAACCGCGGATTGCAGTTCCTGGACCTGATTCAGGAGGGCAATATCGGCCTGATGAAGGGCGCGGACAAATTCGAATGGCGGCGCGGGTACAAGTTTTCGACCTATGCGACCTGGTGGATCCGCCAGGCCGTCACGCGCGCCATCGCCGATCAGGCCCGCACGATTCGCGTTCCCGTTCACATGATCGAAACCATCAACAAGCAGGTCCGCACCAGCCGCCAGATGGTGCAGGAACTGGGCCGCGAGCCAAGCGCCGAGGAACTGGCCAAGCGCCTGGACGTGCCCGTGGACAAAGTCCGCAAGACGCGGCAAATCGCCCAGCAGCCCATTTCGCTCGAGACGCCCATCGGCGAGGAAGAAGATTCGCACCTCGGTGAATTCATCGAGGACAAGTCTTCGGTGTCGCCGTCGGACGCAGCCATCAGCATCAGCCTGCAGGAGCAGACCGAATCCCTGCTGAAGACGCTGACGCCGCGCGAAGAGCGGGTGATCAAAATGCGCTTCGGCCTGGAAGACGGTTCCGAGCACACACTCGAAGAAGTGGGACACTCCTTCGCCGTAACTCGCGAGCGCATCCGCCAGATCGAGGCCAAGGCGCTGCGCAAGCTGCGCCACCCGTCGCGTTCGAGGAACTTGCGTTCATTCCTCGAAAACAACGCCTAAGAAATAGGGCAGTCCGCGGCTCCGCTGGAGTCTCGCCTACTTCCTGTCGAGAGACTTCAGCGAAGTCCAAGGCACATTGCGCGTGATGTGGCCTTGTCCATCCATCAGCTTGAGATTGGCAGTCTGCATCAGCGAATTGATGTCTGCGATCTCAAACACACCCTCCTGATTCTCCAGACGCACGCGTTCGCCTCGCTTCGGATTTACCGCACCGGTTCCAGTGTCCATTTGAGCCTCCTTGCGTTCAGGTCCTGCATGTGCCGACTGTGGGAAGGGGGATTCCTGGAAGCCATTCTTACGCCGCCGGGATTGCAAAAGCCAGAAAAATTATTTTGTGGAGTTTCCAGGTGTATCGCATTGGATTCCAATTCTTCCCGCGATGGATGGACCGTGTGTGCCCGGCAAGAAAATGCAAGATACTAGATTAGCTTGGAGCATTCTAAGAACTGGGATCGGCGCTTAGCGGAATGTTTAAATCCGGGTCACGTTGAGGCGGCAGGAGGAGTTAGCCTGCGGCGCCGGCTGCCAATGTCGCCACGGCTGCGATGTTCTGCAGAAAATTTCCCGGCAGCCCATGCCGCTCCAGCAGATACTCCGGGCCGTTGTAGGAAACCCAGACTGTTCCCTGGCCATCTTCCGAAATCAATATTTTGAGCGGAAGGTCGATCAGGGCCACCGCCCGGGCGTGGAGCCTCTGCCCTTCGATCAGCGGGTGGACCCGGCATTCGCGCTGTTGTGCCGCCACACGAACGCGAAGGGATGATACCACTCCGGTACATTGTGGACGAGGAACTGCAGGAGCTTGTTCGGGGGTGCCGCACAAATGGGGATTCTTCAAGGACCGTGGCGCCAGGATTGCGCGCGCAGCGTTCCGCTGCGCGCGCAACGCATCCTGGCAGTTCAGCTTCCTTCGGATTTTCTAGTGGCGGTCGTTATCGGGATGGCCGTGACGCCAGTTCCAGTAGTCCTTTTGCTGGTCTTTGTTCAGTTTGTTGTACTCGCGATAGTCTTCGTGGTGTTCGCCCAGGTATCGTCGATAGGCGTCGTCCTCGTGGCGATCCCAGTGGTGATAATCACTGTGGTATTCGTCGTAAATGCGGACGCGGCCCGCACAGCCGGAAATGCCCGAGGTGAGCAAGAAAGTCATGGCGAGAATAGCCGAAAATAAAATCCGGTTGATCTTGAACATGATGAAGTCCCCCCTTCATTCGCAGGATTTAAAGTGGTAGTCGAACTTGTAATTTCTCCCCTTCCAAAATAATTCCGGGCTCAAGCCGCACGCATCTGATTGCACTCGCGAGCCGGAAACTTGAACGGCACTTCACCGCTGGAAAGTGCACGTGCCAAGCCATTCCGGCTGGAAATGCGGAAGCTACCGATAAACTCCCCGCCTTCAATAAGATAAATGGTTCGCACCCCGCACTTTCTTCATTGCCAACGCTGTTGCAGGCAGTTCCCTTTTTACAAACTCCATGGAATTAAGATTCGTTGCTTTCCGCCGGTCCACTCAGCCGGATTCGCGGGCGACGCGAGAGACAATTCCAGCATCCAACCCTCTGACCTGCCTCCCTGCCCGCAGCTTGAATTCTTGCTCCAATTAGCATTGCGAATTCGAAATTCAACCCCTTTCCTGGAGGCGCCTTCATGTTGCAAAGACTGTCAATTCTGCTCGGCCTCATGTTCCTGCTTTCCATTTCCGCACGGGCGCAAGATCGCGTGGAATTATTCGGCGGATATTCGTTCGAGCACTATGGCGGGACGCCGGGACGCAATCTGAACGGATGGGAAATCACTGGAAAATACAAAGTGGCTCCCTGGGTGGGGCTTGCCGCGGATCTGGACAGTCAATACGGTTTTCCATCCCAGCCGCAAGCCCGGACGCTCCATTTCCTCGTCGGGCCGCAGTTTACGTTTCCGGGCAGAATTTCTCCCTTTGTGCATGTTCTGGGAGGGTTCGGGCATTTCCAGGGGAATGGCGGACAAACGTCATTCGCAGGGGCTCTCGGAGGAGGGGTCGACCTGCGCATTGCGCCGCTGTTTTCGTGGCGTATGATTCAAGCCGATGACGTGGTCACGCGATTTTTCGGCGGGACGCAGCACAGCATGAGATTGTCGACTGGGCTGGTCATTCGTTTCTAGTGGCCGGACTGGCGGGCAGTTTACGACCGGCTGGTGACGTAGCGTCCTGGTTCGCGACTCTTGAGCAGATGCCGCAGGCGGTCGCATACTTGTTCGAGAGACTGGAACAGGTCGTCCAGGCCTTTTGTTTCGCTGGACACTTTCGCGTTGTCGATGTCGGACATCACTTCCAGGCACAGGTTCGCCGTGCGGCGAATGCGTTCGGCGACGAGCACCGAGGCAACTTCCGAACCGTCGCGCCCGTGCAGTTGGCGTTCGCGCAGCTGCTGCACAGCCAGCGAAGCGGTGCGAATGAAATCGGCCGCGTCGCGGAATTCGTTGAGCAGGCGCGGGTCGATGCCCTCCGCGCGGAGGGACTTTTCGAGCTTTTGCAGCTCGACGCTGGTTTTCTTCACCTGGAGATTGACTCCCCAGAAACTTTCGTTCGGGGCAATGAGCTCGACGATGATCCCGTGCGAAACGCCTTCCCGGGAGTGAGGCGTGGCCAGCACGCGCGCCTCGACCGATTCCGCAGACAGGAAATTCGTGAGCGTAATCCGCGTGCCCATTTCCGGATAGTTGTCCATCTCCAGCAGGCCGCCACTGGCGTTGACCTGCTTGGCGACCGCTTGGGCCTTGAAGGCGACTCCGTCGGGGCCGCGCCAACTGGCCTCCATCGGAACCGTTACCAGGAAGCGGGGATTCTTTCTGCGTTCCTGCTTGGAGCCGTCTGGGCTGGTGCCGCGGCTGCCGATGCGCGTTGGTTTCTTTCCCACCAATTTCTTTGCCCCCGTTCCCCGTTCAGCGATTCCGAGAATTCGCGATTCTTAAATTCGCGGATTCCCAACGGATTCCGCGTATTTTTCCGGCGGACTTCAAGGAGAGTCCGCGTATTTTCCCGGCGGGCTCCAACACGAGCCCGCACTTGAATCAGCTTAGATGGGTGGCGAAAAAAATACCACTGTACGGAGGGACAGTAGCCCGCGAGTGGGTGTGCTTGAAACTGCGGAAGGGACCATTCTCTACTTTTGAACCAGTTCCGGCCGGTACAGCAGGTCGGGAGGAGGAGGAAACCAAACAGGCTGAATGGTTTAAGAAGTCAGCCCGCGCCAGGCCCAGCCGGGTGCAAGACTCCGGAATCCGCCGGATTTACCCGGCCGGCGTGCCCGCGTCCACGGTGACATGGCTGGGGATGGGGCGATAGCCGCTGCGCGTGCGGATACGATACTTTTTCAATTTCGGGTCCTTAAGTTTTACGGTAATGGCGCGCCACCCACGATTGGGATTCGGCTGGGGATAGTAGCTGAGGAAGTACAGATGCGCGAGGTCATCGCGGATCGAAGCGAACGCGTCGCGCTGATCTTTCCAGTTTTTTGCGAAATAGGCTTCGCCGCCCGTGCTGGCCGTCATGCGCGCAAAAACCGCGGCGGACGAAGGGTCCAGCTTCGCCTCGCGCGTGCTGATCATGTAAATCGGGATGCCCTCGGACTGCGCCAGTTCATCCACGTCTTCCGGGGCGACCATACTGGAATTATCCGGGCCGTTGGAAAAGACCACCACCACTTTTCTTCCGGAATATTGCGCGGCATCCCTCAGCGTCATCAGCAGCGCGTTATAGAGCGCGGAGTCATCGCCATTGACCGTGGAGCGCACGCCGCGAAGCACCTGGGAACGGTCCTCGGTCAGCGAAGCGGCCCGGAAGAAATCGCGGCTATAGGAGTAGAACGCCACGCGGTAGGGATGATCGAGCGAGCGGACGAATTCGGCGATGGAATCCTGCGCGAACACGAATCCACGGTCGCGAAACATGTAATTGCTGGTGTCAAACAGGATGAATACGTTGGAGCCGCTCACTGCGGAGGCAATTCCCTCGATGGTGTCGGATTGCGTGCCGCCGCGGCGCGGTGCTCCCTGGCCACTGTCAGGGACCGCAGGACGGGCCTCCACCTTGGGCTCGGGGGCGGGCAGCGCGGCCGCGGAAACATTTTGCGGGCCTTCATTGCCTTCCTCGAAGGTCGCCACATTTTGCGGGATGCCGTCCTCGGAGATGATGAAATCCGAAGGACGCAGCCCGGTGACGTAATTCCCTTTCAAGTCGGTCACGGCCACATTCAATTGCACCATGGCCACGACCACGCGAATGACGCTGCCGCCGCTGTCCTGACCGGATTGTCCGGCCGCCACCCAGACGGCCAGACCGGAGATCAAGACCAGAACCGCCATCAAGAGCATTGCAAGTCGTTTTGCCATTGGCCCCTCGTCAACACCCCAGAATGCGTTACCAGGAACCTGGAACCCCTAGTCAAACTTTCAACACTGAGTAATCTCAACTCGAGCGGCTGACCTGAAATTTCAAATTTGAAATTTCAAATCTGAAATGAAAGCCGATTCCAGATTGCCCGCGGGAACTTCGCCACGCCCGCGACCCGCTAAATTCCCTCTCTTGTTGCGCAATCCCGCCTGCCCGGCCATTCACGGCCTAAGCCCTCAAAACGGCGGCGCAATACCCTCTAGCAGCCGGGAAGCGGGGTTCGATTTCGGCAGCCCCGCGATTTTTCCCTGCCGGAATTCCTCTCCGGTTTCGCGCATGGCCCGAAGCACGGCCGGCCAATCCTCCAGGTGCGAGGCGAACGTCTGTTCCACCATGCGCTTGGTCAGCTGCGGAACCAGTTGGTTCAACATCATCGGCGAATATCCCAGTTCGTCCGCCAAGCGCGCCCAGTACAAATTGTTGGAATCCCAGGATTCGGCCAGCAAACGGCTGGAATAACCCAGGAAGGCGGGGATGGGCTTCAAGCTCATCAGTTCGCGGGAATTGTTCTGAGCCAACGCGGGGTGAGGCACGCCAAAATCGTCGGAAAGCCTGTCCCAACTCGTCTCGATTGGATATCGCGTGATCAGGTCATCCAGTTCCTTGCCGGCAAGACCGCGAAGGGCCTTGTCGGCCGGATCGTGAATGCGGAATTCCTTCGCCAAGTAGAAGGTTTCCCCCGGCGTCGTCAGGGCCAGGGCATCTTCTGGGTGCCCCGAGCGCAGCGCTGAATCCACGTGTTCCAGTGTCTGCGGAAACATACGCGCGGAAAGAACGTTCAGGGCCTTCTGCCGCAGGGCTTCATCCTGCGCCGCTGACGTGAGAATCTCCTCTCCGGTGCGTTGGTACAAGGCCACGGCGTGCATTTCGGTGCGCGAGACGCTCCACCATCGCGGCACAACGGCGCTGGCCATGAACCCCGGCACAAGATCCTCCCAGATCAGCGATTGCACGTTCTGCGGCACGATGAAATCCTCTTCCACCTTCGCCAGAACGTAGGGCAAATCGGCGAGCGAGCCGATCAGGTGCGCGCCGCCGCTGGCCGTCCAACCCTGCCCGAACAAGCGCGGCGAACGCCACGTTTGTTGCTCGGCGCCAGCGACCTCGCCCGAATACTCGCCGCCCGAGAAATCGTGCGAGCGGACGAACAGCGGATTGTGATGCAGCATTTGCGCGCCAGGCGGTTCGTAGTACGCGTAGTTCACCCCCACGAGCGTGTCCCTAAAAAACGGCGCCAGCAATCCTTGCGCCTCGGTCAATTCCGCGGGGCTGCCGGGCGCTTTAATCACCTTGGTCAAGTCGGTTCTCATTTGCAGCACAGTGTGGCGATTGCTGTAAAGCCCGGAGGCGAGTTCGGTGCGCTCGCGCGTGGTGAACAGCGGCTTGGGCATCTCGAATTCGCGCAGCTCGGCGGCGAGAGAAAGCAGGGAGCCGCCGACGTCTTTTCCCTTGGCCATTTGATTCAGGCCGTCGCCCAGCGCGAGCAGCGTATCCAGGGAAACCAGCCGCTGGTCATCCATCGCCTGGCGCATCCGGCTGGCCATTTCGGACCGCAACTGTTGCCCTTCCTTGGTGGTCTGATTGGGGCCCGCGAGCAGTGCCAGGAGCTGGTCCTGGGAAAGCGAGGTTCTCCCGGTCGAGGCGCGCAGCAATTCGGCAAGCGCGGTTTTCCCGGCCACAAAAATCTGCGTGGGCGTGCGGACGGACGCGAAGGGATTGACAATTTTTTGCCAGGAATCGTTTAGGCTATCGTCGGGAATTTCTCCCTGCCGCGCCAGGATTTGCCAGAGCCCCACATTGGCCTGGAACGTGCCCAGCGCGTCGGTCCTTTGCAGCAGGTCCGGAATTTGATCCAGGCTTTCGGCCACGGCGAAAAACCGGGTGACGGAGAGATCGTTGAGGGCGTGAAATTCCGAGAAGATCGGATATTGGTCGCCGAACCTCTGGAACTTATCGGCCAGCAAGTGATCGGTCTGGGCGCTCAAGAGCTGCTCGGGAGAGCGTCCCCGGTCGATCTCGGTTAGCGCCAGGAACGTTTGCAGCGGCCCTGCGGAAAAGGACAATCTGGAAACTCCGAACATGCCTTCGATCACCTGCTCCGGATTGTTCCACCCGCCGGCTCGCCTGCCCCAATCGCGCAGCAGCTTGGAATCCGACTTGCGCTTCATGACGTCCTTCCAGAGAGCCAAATTCCCGGGCAGATGCGGCTGGCCGCCGGCATCCAGTTGCAGGCGCGAAACCAATAAGAAGAGTCCCTGATCCGGGCGGAAGGAATGCCTCGTGGGGTTGGGGGAAATATCCTGCCCGCGAAACGCTTCATAGAACCGCTTTAGCCGCCCCGGCTCGGTGAAATAGGCTTGCTGCGTTGCGTCCGCGCGAGACAACGCGTCGTAATAGGCGGTCAGCCAACCGTCATCCTTGAGCAGTAGTTTGCCCACAAATTCCGCGGGCGACTTCGGATTGGCGCTCACCAATTCCCTCCAGCCCGATTCCGCGGCCGCCCCGCCCGGCACCAGGACGCGGCCGCCGCGAACGCTGATCTGGCTACCGAAGAAATCAAGCACCGGAGCGGAAACAATCAGCTTCTTCGGGCCGAGCGATTGCCACAAAAGATTCGAAGTTTCCGAATCCATGTTGGATAGCGCCCAGTATAGGCGGGCCAGTTGCGGATCGCGCAGAATGGAGTCCAGCACACCGCGGTTGGCGTTTTTTTCGGTCAGCAGCCATTCGCCCGGCTTGAACAACACCGGAACCTTGGTGGAAAAGTACGGCAGAACAAACGGCTTGCCACCGCGAAGCGTCTCTTCCAGGTCAGCCAACGGAAATCCGGAATCGATCGTAAGAAACGCCCGGTTGGCATTGGACGTTTCCACTGCGGCGTCAGGGCCGCAGGGCTGGCGCAGCCGGTACCCTAGAATCGCCAGCAGCGGCTTGGCCTCCTCGCAATTCGAGACGCGAATCTCTCCGCCGGTTCCGGCCAGCGCTTGCAGTTCCCGGGCCTGATCCAGGTACCAATTCACCAGAATCAGGTATTCCGTGGGCCTCTTATCCTGGTATCCATTTGCAACGACATTGCGGGCGAGCAGCGGCAGCACTTCCTCTGGTGAAACTTTCTGGCTGATCGCCGCCATCCTCATGAAGGAACGCAGCGGCCCGGGAATCGCCGCAACTTCCTGCGTATCCGAATCCTCAGCGCGGGACACGGCGGAAGCTTCCGCACCCTGGGAATGGGAACCGGATGCAGGACCGGAGCTTTGCGCGTGAATCTGGAACACACCGGAGGGGCACAACAATCCTGAAAGGAGAAAAGCACAAAGGAAACGACGAGGCCGCATTTCCGTGAACCTCCAACAGCGATATGAGGCGCCATATCGCCAAGTCCTAGGCAGGGGCCAAGGAAATGTACATGAGAAATGCCGCGCGGGCAACTAAATCGGAATTGGCCGGTATGAGTTCGGAGAAGAAGTACCAGGTAGGGGCACGGCATAGCCGTGCCCGGTCAACAGAAACCCCAACTAAGGTTGAGTACAATAACTGAATCCATGAATGATTTTCGGCTCGTTCGCTACGGATCTAGGCTAGCGCACATGCTTGTCGAGCCAGCTCAAGAAGTACCTGGCGATGGCGTCGCTGTTTTTGTCCATCATCATCTGGTGGTCGTTGCCGGTCAGGCCGACATCTTCCATCTTCACGAACTCGGTCTTCACTCCCGCCTGATTGAGCCATTTGGCGATGCAGGAATCGAACACGCGGTGATAGCTGGCCTCGCCGGAAACGTCCAGAACGGGAATGTCCTTGAGGTTGACCAACTTGTGCGCGGGTTCTTTTTGCAGGTAGCACGGGACCACATCGGGGCCTTCGGATTTTTCCTCGAGCACGGGCTGCAATTCGGCGGGATCGCTCACCGGCGGATCGTAATGTAGCGGAAGCGAGGTCACGCCCCAGCTGAGATTCGGGTTCTGGTTATACGCAAGCTTCGCGATGTTGACGCCGTGGATCGGGGGGCCGGCCGGTTCGGCGGTGATGATGGCTTTTACAAGTTTCGGGCGCGCATCCGCGACCTGCCAGCCGAACTCGCCGCCCTGCGAGTGCGTGAGCAGGATGACCGGCGTGCCGATCATGTCCAGCAGCGCAACGTGCGCGTCCAGATTCAGTTGCGCCTGCTTGCCGCCCGCCAAAAATTGCACTTGCGTCTTTGCGAAATTATCGAAGATGGGATCGCCCATCTTCCCCTTCTTCGGGCCGTCGCCGGGCCACTGTGTGAATTTCTTGGCGTTCGGCCAATCCCCTTGCGCGCCGATGTCGGTGAACACCTGCTCCAGATTGGGAGACGTGCGAATCGTCAGTGGCCCGTCCACTTCCGGAACGTACGCCGAACGCCCGCGCGCAGGATAATCCACCATGTAAATGGTGTAACCCGCTTTCAGAAAAAGATACGCCCAGCCCGCGCGGCCGTCGGGAGTCTGCAGCCAGTCCGTGCCGGTCTGCCCGGCGCCGTGGAAAATCACGATCGGATAGGGATGGCGAATTTTTTTCGGAACCATCACCTCCACGTATTCGGCGCCGTCCATCACTTCCTTGCCCGGCGCGCCCACGTATTTTCCGCCCGCATAAAAGAAGCCCGTGCGAGCCACATCCTCGGTGGAAAATGTGGGGATCGACGCGGGGGGAAGACCCTTGGAATTATTTTGAGCCCCTGCGCCCAACGAAGCTTCTAAAAGAAGAGCGACCAGCACGGCCAGCCGAACAATCGAAGATTTCGATTTCATGAAATCATCTCCCAGGTTTTTGTAACACGGGAATCCGCCGCGGCGGAACGAGGCGGACGCCCCAGCTGAAAAAAGAGCCGGGCTGGCCGCTGCAAATCACGGCCCGCCCGGCCTGTTCTGCTTTTTCGCGGCTACTTCCAGACCGTCTTCACGGGCTTGGCAAGCAGGAATTCGGGATTGGCTCCGGGTCTCGGTGTGAACTTCTGGATGCGGCCGGAGTCCACTTCCGCGACGTACAGATTGCCATCGGTATCCACGCTCACACCGTGCACGCCCCAGAGGAAGCCCGGATAGGGACCCATGCTTCCCCAGGTGTACAGCAAATGGCCCTGCAGATCGTACTCGACCATCTTGTTGGTGGTGCGATCGAAGGTCCAGATGGTGTTTCCGGATCCGATGTAGAGCAAATGGAGACTGGAAGGCTCGGTATTGATCTTCCATTCATAGAGGTACTTGCCGTTTTCGTCGAACACCTGGATGCGGTGATTGTTGCGGTCGTTGACGAAAACGTGGCGGGACTTCAGGTCAACGGCGATCCCGTGCACGTTGCTGAAATAGCCGGGACGCGTCTCGACGGGCTCATTACCGCCACGGCGCGGGCCGCCCTTGGTGCCCCACTGCATCAGGAATTTTCCGTTCTTGTCGAATTTGGCGACGCGCGTTCCGGTGTAGCCGTCGGAGACGAAGAAGGTGCCATCGGGCAGCCAATCGAGATACGTCGGGCGGTTGAAGTGATTGCCATCTTCGCCGGGAATTTCCGGCGTTCCGATCGTCTGCAGGAGCTTCTCTCCGTCGTGCGTGAATTTGTAAATGACGTCCATGTTATCGTCCACGACCCAGACGTTCTTATCGGGATCGTAGGGGCTGATGTAGACCGAGTGGGGCCGGCGGAACAGCTTGTCCCACTGTTTCCAGGTCTCGAGGATGTTTCCGGCGCCGTCGTATACGACAAGGCAGTTCTCCCACTTGGCGTCGCGATCCAACTCGCGGTATGGAGGACCCTTGATGCCCAGGTCCGGGGACTTTCCTTCCCAGGAAGTCAGCCATTCGCGCGTATCTTCATCGGTGCCGCCGGTCCCGGGCAGCGAGGCCACGGTGGCGTCGCGCCAGAAGCCTGCGACCGGATAGCTGATGCTGGGTCCGGCCTCAGGCAGCAGCATAGCCTTGGGCGGCGCCATCTTCGGCAATTCGCCGCGATATAGCGCATAGATGCGATTGGGGCTTTCGGCAAAGACGCTTTCGCCCGCGCCGTAGGTCCACTTTTCATTTCCAGGCAGAGTACTGACGTCCTTCGGCCAGTTCTTCACCACGTCGTATGCGCCGGTCAGATCCTGCCCGCCCTCGAGTCCCGGGACGGCGGCAAATCCGGTTCCAGGCTTCGATTGACCCTGCACGGGCGACAACCTGCCGGAAATTCGGACGCCGACGGTCACGCCGATGACTAACATCAAAATCATCAACCCAACTTTCTTCATGGTATCCCTCCGAAAAACTTCCCCTCTGAATCGGCGATCCACCCGGAACTTTGCGTTTGTCCCCCATGGAATTCCATACGGCGTGTTTGGGCCGTGGAATTCCCTGCCGATTTATTGCGCCATTGGCGTGTCAGGGGAAAGCTCGCGGGATCGAGACTATAAGGGGTCCCTGCAAATGGCAAGACGTTTGTGAAGCAATCCTGCGATGCGTGGTCATGAACAAGCGCGATAGAATCGAGAATTTTCGGTTTTCAATTTGTTTCTCTGGTGTAGACTTCCAGCTGTTATTTCCCCGTCAGGATTTTGCAGACGATTCGAGGAGGCTCCATGCGCAAGCTGATTCTGTTTGCCGCATTCGCGGCGCTGCTCGCCGCGCGCGCGACGTTCGCCCAGCAGTCCTCCGGCAACGCCAGCATCGACCCGGAACACATCTACCTGAAGGAACCGGTCAAGAACCCGGTGACCTCCGTCATGGAGCCGGTCAAGGGTTCCAACATCCCGGTGCAAATTATTTACGTGGAAACCGCGGACGGGTTGTACGCCCCCATCGGCCTGCGAAAACCGCCGGGCAACGGCCCCTTCCCCATCATTCTGTTTGCGCACATGAACGGCGGCATGGGTGTGCGCTGGATCCGCGAATGGACGCAGAACGGTAGCTGGACGCAGGAACAATTCCTGAAGGCCGGATACGCAGTGGCTTGGATGAGATACCGCGCAGAAGTGAACAACAGCTACGGCACGCGCCTGGTGGAAAAACAGCGGGAAGGGCGTCAATTGTTCAACCGCGGCCCGCTGGAATACGAAGATGCCATCTCCATCATCAAGTACGTGAAGACGCTACCGTTCGTCGATCCGGACCGCGTGGGCTACGTCGGGTTAAGCCACGGCGGCGAAATGCTGATGAAAATCACCAGCGAATACGACGGCCTTCGGGCGGGCATCGCCAGCGAGCCCGCTTCCGGCGAGTTTCTGGCGCGAAAATCCCCGCCGCGCAAGCCGGGCGAGGCGGCCCCCCCGGAAACTTTTCCCGTGAATACGGAAGAAATGCAGAAGAAGTCGACCGAAGAAGTCCTCACGCAGATCGATATGAGTGTGGCCATGGAGCGGATCGCATCGATCAAAACGCCTATCCGCGTGCAGGGCCGCGACCGCGATCATAATCAGGCCATCTTCCGCGCCAACTACGAACTGCTTCGCCAGGCCGGGAAGCAAGTCGAGTGGAGATCCTACGACCACGACGAGCACGGATTTATCTTTGTGCGGCGAAACAAGGACGGCGCCTACGCACCCGACCCAATCCAGTTCCAGGTGGTGAAGGATTCGATCGAGTACTTTGACGGGTTCATGAAGAAGAAGTAACCAATACTGTGTGTAAATTGGCGAGAAGCAGGGTTATTGTCCTCCGTTTGGGGGAAAGCCTTTGCGGGGAAGGAGGCCACACATGGGTCAGTTACGAGGCAGCATATTGCTGAGCACGCTTGTACTTCTAAGCGGGTTGGCCGTAGTGATTCTTATGAGTTGGGTGCTGATTAGCGGCAACGGGTGGCGTTTGGAATTTTGGTGAGGCATTCAGCGGATTGGCAATGCACAAGTTTTCTTCAGGCAGTGGAAATCGCAGGGGCATTCCTTTGGCATAAATTCTTCATGTGGCAGGTAGTCCTGGCTGAAAAGAACGGATTTCAAATGTGGCTTATGCCCTAAGTCAAAAAAGGAGCAGCGGCCAGTGGCGGGCGCTGTCCGACCGGGATGGCCGGTGCGTCGAAAGTCGGGGTACTGCTCTAACGGCTTCGCCTCTCTGACCGCTACTCCCGGAATTGAATGGCGCCATTTGAATCCGCGAAGGATTTGCATCCTTCAGGACCGTTTCAGTATCGACGGCCCCTTTTCCTGGCGTCCATCCATCTTCCGCTTTTCTTTTACGTCGGCCCTCAGCCAAAAGCAGTGACCAGGGTCACGCATCGATGTGACTCCTGACACCCCTGTGAAATCCCAACCACCTGACGAACACGGATTTTATCTCCAACCGGAAAAAGGAGGGCGTTTGCGCGCCGAATTCAATGCAACTGGAGGTCGCAAAGGAATTCATCAAGGGACTCACGAAAAAGAAGCGCCCACCGAGGACTGGGTGCCCGGAGCCAAGTAAAAGCAAAGTTATTTCGGAATTGTTGGTGCGGAAGGGGGGATTCGAACCCCCACGCCTTACGGCGCCACCCCCTCAAGATGGTGCGTCTGCCAGTTCCGCCACTTCCGCGAGAGGTGATGAAGAAACGATTTGCCTGCGGCCGGAATGGAGCAGCCGCAGTTAATTCTGAAAAACTTATTTCGATGGCGCCGGAGCAGGCGACGCAGGCGCTGCAGGGGCCTGAGCCGGTGCCGCGGGAGCTGAAGCCGGAGCTGACGGAGCGGCCGGAACCTGAGCCGCCGGCGCAGCCGGGGCCGGGGGCGCCGGAGTCTTCGACGTCTTCGAGAATTGCTGCAGCACGGAGCTTCCGCTGGACGCCACAACCGTATTCTGGTGCATGGTCATGGCCATGGACGTGAGCATGAACATGATGGCGCACCACGTGGTGGCCTTGGAAAGAAACGTGGCCGCGCCGCGCGGGCCAAAGGCCGTCTGGCTCCCAGCTCCGCCGAACGCTCCCGCCAAATCAGCCGCCTCGCCGCTCTGCAGCATGATCACGATGATCAAAAGGCCGCAAATCAGCACGTGCAGCGTGACCAGCACAAAATAAATCTTCCAGCCCAAAAACAGCAGGCCCGCTCCCACTGCCAGCGATATCGCCCATTTCACTTCTTTTGGCATTGCCGTTCCTACCCTTCAGAAATTCACGATCGAGGCAAAAGCCTCGGCATTCAGACTGGCGCCGCCGACCAGCGCTCCGTCGATTTCCATTTGCGCCATCAATCCCTTGCAATTGTCGGGTTTGACGCTGCCGCCGTAGAGGATTCTGAGTCCGGCAGCCCGCTCGGGAGCAAAACCCGCCGCAGCCTGCTGCCGCAAAAACAGGTGCGCATCGGCCGCCATTTCCGGCGTTGCCGTGCGGCCCGTGCCAATCGCCCAGACCGGCTCGTAAGCAAGGATGATACGCGAGAACTCGGCACCGGTCAACGCGGCGGTGCCGCCGCGGAATTGGCGTTCCAGGACTTCCTCGGTCCTGCGGCCTTCGCGCTCGGCCAGGGTTTCGCCCACGCACAAAATGGGAGTCAGCCCCGCCGCCAGCGCCGCTTTGACTTTCTTGTTGGCGCTCTCGTCGGTTTCGCCGAAGAACTGGCGCCGCTCGGAGTGCGCAATGATCACCGCACGGCACCCCGCCTCGACCAGCATGCCGGGGGAAATTTCGCCGGTGAAGGCGCCTTCGGCCTCCCAATACATGTCTTGCGCGGCGATTGATATCGCGGTGCCTTTAGCGGCTTCCACGGCCGCAGCAAGCGCCGTAAACGGCGGGGCGACGATGATGTCGCAGTGCGTCGAGGCCGCCACGAGGGGGGCCAGCGCCGCGAAATACGCGCGGGTTTCCGCCTGGGTCTTGAACATTTTCCAGTTCCCTGCGATTACGGGTCGTCGCATCGCGCCTCTTTCTCTTGCTGCTTCAGGACGCTTGTCTTAGGCCTGCGCACCAGAACCAAGCCTCAGATCCTTAACACAGAGTTCACCGAAGACCACAGAGAGATCGGAATTGCAGTTCTAATTTTCCAAGAGTTTCAGTGAGTGGTCCAATCCCGCGTCCTGCCGAACTTCCTCTCTGCTCTTCTCTGTGCCCCGCTGTGTTCTCCATGTTAAAGCTTTTCCTTTTGCTTTTCCTTGCTCCGACCTAACTCTTGTCCGTCAGCGCCTCGACGCCCGGCAGTTTCCGGCCGCCCAAAAATTCCAGCGAAGCGCCGCCGCCGGTGGAAATGTGCGAAACCTTGTCGGCGAGGCCCACCGCATGAATCGCGGCGACGGAATCTCCTCCGCCCACAATGGACGTTGCCCCCTTGGCCGTGGCCGCGGCCACCGCGCGCGCGATTTCCAGCGTGCCCTTAGCAAATGCCGGCATCTCGAACACGCCCATCGGACCGTTCCATACGATAGTTTTGGCCCGCGACAACTCATTGCTGAACTTGGCGACCGTCTCCGGCCCGATATCGAGCCCCATCCACCCGTCGGGCGTCGCGCTGACGCTGGTGACTTGCGTTTTCGTGTCCGCCTTGAATTCCGCGCCCAGGACATGATCGCTCGGCAACAGCAGCCGAAAATTCCGCTGTTTCGCCTCGGCGATCAGTTTTCGCGCCAGGTCCAGCTTGTCGACCTCCACCAGCGAATTGCCGATGGGCAGCCCCTGCGATTTCAAAAACGTGTAGGCCATGCCGCCGCCAATCAGCATGGAGTCGGCGACACGCATCAGGTTCTCGACCACTTCGATTTTGTCGGAAACTTTCGCGCCGCCCAGCACGGCCACGAACGGCCGCTCGGGATTCGAGAGCGCCTTGCCGAGATAGGCGAGCTCGCGCTCCATCAACAATCCGGCCGCCGCCTGCTTCACAAATCGGGTGATCCCCACGACCGAGGCATGCGCGCGGTGGGCCGACCCGAATGCGTCGCACACGAAAATGCCGTCGCAGAGCGCCGCGAGTTGCCGCGAGAAATTTTCGTCGTTGGTTTCTTCCTCGGCGTGATAGCGGACGTTTTCAAGCAGGAGCACGCCGCCATTGGCGAGCGCTCGGCTTTTCGCTTCGGCATCGGCGCCCACGCAATCGGAAGCGAATTCCACCGGTGCGCCGAGAAGTTCCGCGAGCTTCGCGGCCACGGGCTTCAGCGTGTATTTTGGATCAGGTTTGCCTTTGGGCCGCCCCAGGTGCGAAGCCAGTACCAGGCGCGCGCCATGCGTCCGGGCAAAAGCGAGCGTCGGCAGGGTCTCTCGGATGCGCGTGTCGTCGGTGACGCGCCCGTCTTCCAGAGGCACATTGAAATCCACACGGATGAATACGCGTTTGCCGGAAAGTTCCAGGTCGCGAATGGATAGTTTGTTCATGGAGTTATTTATGGGGCCACAAGAGAATTGGAAATTGAGTCATCCACTCGGCAATGCCGGAGATTACGTCAGAGGCTAAAGCCCCTCTCTTCGGCATTGTGAATGTCGCGGCTCAAGCCGCGACCGACAAATCACGAACTACAAATCACCCGCCCTCGGCGGGAATCACCAGTCACGAGTCAGTAGGCACTAGCCACCGGTCACTGGTCACCAGCCACCGATCCCTACAGCTTCGACGCCAGCAACTGGATCAGATCCCGGCAGCGGCTCGAATAGCCCCACTCGTTGTCATACCAGGCCAGCACTTTCGCGCAATTCGTGCCCACCACGCGCGTGTAACCGGCATCGACGATCGAGGAGTGCGGGTTGCCGCGGAAGTCGGCGGACACCAGTTCCTCTTCGGTATATTCCAGGACGTTTTTCATGGGGCCGTCGGCGGCGCGCTTCAGCGCGGAGTTCACGGATTCGACCGTCACCGGCTTGTCGGTGAACACGGTCACGTCCACCACGCTCACGTTGGGCGTGGGCACGCGGATGGAATAGCCGTCCATCTTGCCTTTCAGCTCCGGGATCACCAGATTCAGCGCCTTGGCCGCGCCGGTTGATGTCGGAATCATGGAGAGAGCGGCTGCACGGGCGCGCCGCAGGTCCTTGTGCGGCAAATCCAAGAGTTTCTGATCGTTGGTGTAGGAATGGATCGTGGTCATGGTGCCGCAGTTGATTCCGAACATGTCCTGAAGCACCTTGGCGACAGGAGCGAGGCAATTTGTGGTGCAGGATGCGTTGGAAATGATGTGATGCTTGGCGGGATCGTACATTTTGTCGTTCACGCCGAGAACTAGGGTTAGATCCTCGCCCGTGGCCGGCGCGGAAATGATGACTTTCTTGACGCTGCCGCGCTTGTGCTTGGCCGCGTCGGCGGCCTTGGTGAACAGGCCGGTCGATTCAATGACAATTTCCGCTCCCACAGACGTCCAATCGATCTCGGCGGGATCCTTCGTCTTAAACACGCGGAAGCTCTTGCCGTCGACGGCGATGGAATCGTCGGTGTGGGTCACCTTCTGGTGCAGATTGCCCAGGACGGAATCATATTTCAGCAAGTGCGCCAGCGTGTTCGAATCGGTGACGTCATTCACGGCGACAAACTCGATCGCCGAATTTCCCAGCGACGCGCGCACGATGTTTCGCCCTATGCGGCCGAAGCCGTTGATTCCCACTTTGATCGGCATGAATCCTCCGGAGAAGTGAATCGCAAATGCATGAGACAGCGCAAGTACGCGTTCGAATGTGAAATGCTAGGTGGGACACGCAGAAAAGTCAAAAGGATTCGCCGGAAATCCCTCCGAAATGTGTCGTTATTTCACTTCTGGGAACGCTTCGCAAGGATAGGCTGCAGGGGGCGAAGACGGCCATCGATCGCGCCGGTCTTCAGGCCAAGAATCCAGGCGATCAGGGGATATACGTCGACGTTTTCAAACGGCTGGACCGTAACGCCGGCGCGGATATCGGGGCCCGCCGCATAAAAAATGGCCTTCATGGAGGGGACGATCTGGGGGTCATACCCATGCTGGCCGGGGTCGGTATTGGGTGGATCGCCAAAAGAAAGCGCCTCGTGCGCCCGAATGTAGGACGGGCCGGTAGCCACAACGATGGGATCCCCCTCGCGCGAGTTGGCGTCGAAATGCAAATGGCGCGGCACGTTTGCGCGGCGGTAGACCTTGAACTTTTCGCTCGCGCCTTGCAAATCTTCATAGGCTTTTTCCGCCGCCTCTTCGGAATCCGGATACAACAGCGTCGTCACCACGTCACCGGCAACCTGAAAATGAGAGAGGTCGGTGAACTGGTCGAGATAAGTCCACTCTCTTTCGGCTGAAGCCTCGCCGTGGTCGGAGACCACGATGAGGTCCACGGGCAAACGCAGCGATTTCAGCCCGTCGGCCAACCTGCCAATCATGTTGTCGAGATGCGTTACGGCCTCGGCCACTTCGGGGCTATCCGGACTGTGTTTATGTCCGGCGTAGTCCACGTTGGAATAGTAGAGGGTAATGAAGTGTGGCCTTTGTCCGGCCGGAAGCCGCAACCAGGAGAGAACCTGATCGACGCGCTTCTCGTCGGGATACCTAGGATCGTAATGGAGATAATAGCTGGGCCGCTTGCCCTGAATCTCCGCTTCCGAGGCGACCCAGAAAAACGAAGCGGAGCGCATGCCCTGCTGCTCGGCAAGCACCCAGATCGGCGTGCCCCCGTACCACCTCCCGTCGACCGATACCTTGGGGTCCAAGTAGCTGTAGCGCTCTTTTCGCTCAGGGTCGTAAAAATTATTGGCAACGATCCCGGTATGCTCCGGGTAAAGGCCGGTGACGAGCGTATAGTGATTGGAAAAAGTCACCGAGGGATACGAAGGGATCATGCCCTCGGGAGCGCTGGCGCCGCGCGCGGCCATCGCCAGCAGATTTTTTGCGCTGTATTTGGCGGCGTAGTCGTAGCGGAAACCGTCGAGCGAAACCAAAATCACGTAGTGTTTCGATTGCTGCGCGGGCGTGTTGGGAGGATTGGGAACCTCGATGACCGGATCGACCGTTTGCGCGGCGCAGACCGATGCCGCCAAGAGCAGAATCGCCAACAAAGTCAGTGCGCGAGCGCGCCCATGGCCGCAGAGCCGTCTCATGCAATCCTTCGCTCGCCCGGACAGCAAACGCCGGGTTCCGGCCAGCCTGTCAAGCCGCCAAGCAGGCTTCCATGGCGCGCACGCAAAAGAGAGGCGCGGAAGAATGAAGATTTTCGATGAATTTTCATGCGATTCCGGGGATTACTGCGGGAACTGTTCCACTTGCGTAACTTTGTCGCCCTCAAATTTCACGAACACGGTCTTGGCCGGGGGCTTGCCGTAAATCCAATCCTCGCTTTCGGTGCCGTCCGGTTCCTTTTCGCGGACCTTGCGGTCGGGCCGGCCCAGGGCCGCGAGAACCATTTCGTGATCCATTCCGACCGCGGGCCGCTTATCGGCAATCGCGCTTTGGATTTCAGGGGGGAGGGTATCGATCCATTGCACGGCGGCGGAATGCTGCTTGGAAAAATCGAGCACGCTGGAAAGATACCGCTTTAAATCGTCCGGGGTCATGTCCGGCAGGGGCCCGTCAAAATCCAGGTACACGGTCGCGCCTGCGTTGGTGTTCACGGGAGCCTGACTGGTGGTCATCGTGGGCATGCCGCCCACTTCCATGTGAATGCGGTCGCGCAGCTTTGTCTTTCCGCGGCCGCCGCCGTTGATGTCCACGACAATTTCGCGGTCCTTGAATTCCAGGCTGGTGATCTGCGCGCTGTCTCCCGGATTGATCGCGGACCCGGACGTGCCCAGGGTCGCGTGCAATACGCGGTCATCGACGGGAGCTCCGGCCTTCACATGAAGCCCCTTTTTCCCCGCGGGAATAGGCTGGAGGACGCGCGCGAATTCTCCGTCAACAAACCGAACCAAGGCGAGGCGCGACTCGGGCTGCAGGCGGGAGTCCTTGGCCTTTGCGGGCGTGCTACCGTTATTCTGTGAGTTGCTCTGTGAATTTTTCTGCACGGCCTGGCCCGCATCATTTGCCGCGGGCATATCCGGTAAAACGGGCAGACTCGCGTCCGAAGGGAAAACGACAGGCTGGCTGGAAGGGCGCATGTGCATCACTCCAGGCACATCCGCGCTCAACAGGAGCGCTGCCGTGGCCATCATGGAGGCGAGGCGAAGCATTAGCACCTTCTATGCCGACATTCTAACACTGACCGCCAATCGCGTGCTAGCGTTGCTGGTTGCCCCGACTGACGGTTTTACCAAACGGCAGGACAGCCTCGCCACGGCGGGATCGTCGGGTTTTCCACGATCGGGTTGCCGCTCAATGGCCTGGTTCAAGTCGACAGGCTGAAGCCCGTTCTACCGAGGCCGGCCTAGAGTGGCTTGATTTCCACTTTGCGAAACTTCACCACGCCCGCGGCATACTGCAGTGCGATGGGCCCGCGATCGTGTTCGCTGTCCTGGACATCGACGGTGCGGATGCCATTAAGCGTGACCGTAAAATGGCTATGTTGCGCGGTGATTTCGTAGGTGTTCCATTTGCCCGCAGCCTTGATCACCGTCGACGGCTTGCCCACGTTCACGATTGCCCCAGTTCCATAGGATGGATCGGGACGCTCATCGAAGATGTTCACTTCATAGGCATTGGCGGCGGTTACTTTTTGCGGATCCGAGCAGCGAAGGAAAACACCGCTGTTGGCTTTGGCATCGACCCAGAACTCCGCGCGCACCTCGAAATCGCCATAGGACTCTTTGGAGACCAGGAATCCGGTGCCTTTGTCGGCCACCGCCATCCCATTCTCCAAACGCCAGTTGGCGTCTCCGATGATGTTCCAGCCATCCAGGCTTTTCCCGTCAAAAAGTGTGGTCCATTTGCCCTTCATCTGCCCGAACGCGCTGGAAGTGAGTAAGAAACCAGCGAACACGACAACCAGAGTGAAAGTTACAACCGCGACTAGACGCTTCATGCTGTCCCTCCGATTTTCCTCTTCCCTGAAAAAACTTTTGCAGCGAATGGCCTGCTCTTTGTTCGCCGCGTGCTGGATTCACGGGGTGTCTACATCTTCGAGACGCCGAAACCGTCAATCTGCACCTCGAGCTGGTGGTTGACGCGGATACCATAAATGCCGTCGGTCTTTCCCGCCGGGCCGGATTTCGGCATCGAGCTGACCACCGTCCCGTTGATGACAAAATCGACTTTGTCGCCCTTCACGCGGACTTCCAGTTCGTTAGTGCACTTTCCGGTCGAGTCGGGTTTCTTTACCGCGTCGCTCGGCGTTTTTTGCGAGACGCCCTGCGTGGAGGCGCCGGCGCGGCGCTTGATGAGGTAGGTGCCGTCGTCGGTCACCATGAAATACAGGTAGCTTTGTCCCGCCGCGTTGAGATCGCTGCCGCCGAGGATCAGGCCGTAATATTCGTTGTACCCGCCGGCCTTGACCAGCGTGAATTTGCCTTTGAGCGTGTAATCCCCGGTGACCGTATTCGCCGGGTTCCAATAAATGGCCGCCATGGGATTGGTGGCGTGGAAGCCCCCGCCCATGGTCACGAATTTTACGGCGCCCGCGGCATCGGGATCCGAAGCTTCCATGCTGTGATCCGACCGGACCATCCACCCCTTGGGCGACTGCGCGAATGCTGCCACGGCGGAAACCAGCAGCGCGATACCGAACACAACCTTGGATATTCGCTTTTTCATGGGCTTCCCTCCTCAGGAGACTTTAAGAAAAACACCTTCCCGGTCAATTTGCAAGGGCAACAGCGTCCCGCCCGCGGCGGTGACCGCGTTTTCGACGCGCGCGCGCGCCTCCGGATCGATCACCAGGGTGAGGCAGCCGCCGCCCCCGGCCCCACAAATCTTTCCGGCCAGCGCGCCATTGCGCCGCGCGGACGAAATAATTCGGTCGACCAGAGGCGTTGAAATCGTCTTCAAATTGCGCCGGCGAAAATCCCATTCGCCGCGCACCAGGCAACCGAGTTCGCTCCACTGGCTTCGCTCGATCGCCTCCCGAACCTGCCGCGCGATCACCGAGATCTTTTCCAGGTTCCGGGCCACGCGGCGATCGCCGTCAATGTGCCGCTTAAACACTTCCCAATTATTGATGCCGTGCTGCCGCGGTTTGCCCGTGTAGCACAAGACGAGCCGGCGTTCGAGGTCGTCGAGATCGCATCCGAGGGCTTCGCGGCGCTCGCCGCCCGGCTCAAGGATGATCGCTGCCGCGCCTCCGAAGGCCGGAGGATAGTGGTCCTGCGTGCCGGTGGGAACGCGAATGACGACGGCCTCAATGTCGCGGCTGATGTGAATCCAGTCTTCGCGGCGCAAACCCGCTCCGGTGAGCCGGTCCAGCGCCGCGCAGATGGCAACGGCCATCGCCGACGAACCTCCGATGCCCGCTCCGGCGGGAGCCTCGGAATCGGTGGTCAGCGTGAAACCCATTGTCGGGCGAAAAAACTTCACCAGATACGCCAGCAAAGGAAGCTTGTAACGCTGCGCGCGGCTCAGCGCATCGAAGGACGCAAACGATTCCCTGCGCCGGGTGTCGCGCGAGACTAGAACGATGCGTCGCGAGGTTTCCGGCGCGGTCTCGATGGTGCACGACGCGTATCGCGTGATCGCACAATTCACCGTCAGCGAGCCTTCGTGAAACAGGTACAGCGGCCAGATATCCAGCGTTCCTCCGGCCAGATCGATCCGCGTCGGTGCTCTTGATTCGATTCTCACTTTGACTTGCTCCCCGTCTCCCGTTAGCCTTTTGCTTTCAGCGGATTTTCCTGCGCCGCGCGAATCATATCAGATGAACATAGGGGCCAAACCCGAAAGCAAGGCGCGTGATTCCGTACTTGCACGCTTCCTGCTGGGCTTCCAGGGCGATTCCCTCTCCCCCGAACTTGCGGAGTACCTCGCGCGCGGGCTTGCGGGCGTTGTTATTTACCAGCGCAATTATTCGAGTGTCGAGGGGCTTCGCAAACTCACGGCGGAAATTCGGCGGGCCGCGGGGCGTCCGGTGCTGATCGGGATCGATCAGGAGGGCGGCACGCGCTTTGCCCTGCACGAACCATTCACGCAGTGGCCTTCGGCAGCGGAGCTTGGCCGCACCGGCGATTTGCAACTGGCGGAAGAGATCGCGCGGGCCATGGCCGTGGAGCTTCGCGCCGTGGGATGCAATCTGAATTTCGCGCCGATGCTGGATTTGCATGTGAATGCGGAGAGCCCCGTCACAATGGACCGAAGTTTTGGCGCTGATCCGTATAGCGTCGCGCGGATGGGCGTTGCGTTTGATAAGGGATTGAGGTCGGGCGGAGTGCTCTCCTGCGCGAAACATTTTCCCGGACATGGAGATGCGGCGGTGGACCCACATCTGGATTTGCCAGTCTTTAAGGGAAACATGTCGCGTCTGGAGTCCGCGGAACTGGTCCCCTTCGCTACGGCGGTCGCGGTCGGCATGCCTACGATGATGACCGCGCACATCCTGCTGCCGCAAATCGATCCGGAAAATCCCGCGTCGCTCTCCCGCGTCGTGCTGTATGGCATCCTAAGGCGCCACATGGGATTCCACGGCGTGATTCTAGCCGACGACCTGGGCATGGGCGCGATTGCCAAACGCTACGCTCGGGGGGAGGCGGCTGTGCAGACGCTGCGAGCGGGAACGGATATCGCCATGCTGTGCCATGACTGGTCCGCGGTCGCGCCATCCATTGCTGCCATCGAAAAGGCGCGCAAAGAAAATCTATTTGATAATACGGAGTGGGAAGAATCGTTGGAACGGATCGAGCGCGCTTGCATGCTGGCGGATTTTGCGGGGCCGCAACCTCCGGTCGATATCATCGGATGTGAGGAACACCGCGCGCTCGCGAAGAAAATCAAGGCGCGATAGACATGAAAGCTGCCTCACGAATCCACGAACAAGATAGAACCGAAAGCCGTTCCAAAGTGAATTGCTCAAAGCTCGACCCTGCGGTGATTCTTCGGCGCTGAAAGCGCCGGCAGGCTGGCAAAAAGTTGGGTCGTGGGAGACTTACGGAGATTCAATTAACAGGAATTATTGTTTCCCGCGCATTCCGAACACCAGGGCGTAGGGCTCCCTTTAGTTGGATTCCTTGCGGATTGGCCCGCCGGCTTGCGCGTGAACCGTTTTCTTCTCGGCCTGGATTTTTTCGTGCGCCAGCTGCGGCTCAAAGCACCGGCGGCAGCGCGGCTCGTACATTCCCGCCGCTCCCACCACGATCAAGTCTTCGGAAGCCACCAGGCGCTGCGTGTGCTTGGCAGGGTTGCCGCATTGCACGCAGATCGCCAGCAGTTTGGTGATCTCCTCGGCCACGGCCAGCAGGCGCGGCATGGGATCGAATGGGCGGCCCAGATAATCGGTATCGAGTCCGGTGACGATCACGCGCTTGCCGGCGTCGGCCATGCTCATGCAGACGTCGATCAGGCCATCGCCCAGGAACTGGCCTTCGTCGATTCCCACCACTTCGGTGCGCGCCTGCACTTTCTCCAGGACTTCGGCGGCGTTCTTGACCACTTCGGAAGGATATTCAAAACCGGAGTGGGACACGATGTCGGTATGCGAGTAGCGCTGGTCGATCACCGGCTTGAAAATCTGCACGCGCTGTTTGGCGATTTCCGCGCGCTTGAGGCGGCGAATCAGTTCCTCGCTCTTGCCCGAAAACATGGGGCCGACGATTACTTCGATCCAGCCCATGTTTCCTTTAACGATGTCCACTAGCGGCTCGCCTCCCGGAAGGGGTTTTCGATTCAGACTAGCACATTGCTGTGCGGCCTGGTGGCACAGGCTGGAGCCTGTGCCACCAAAACCCGGCTTGCGGCTTCACACGCGCCACAGCGGCGCCTGCTTTTCCTTCCCGTACCGCTCCAGAAGAAATTTTTTCAGCTCATCGACGTTCGCGAACACCCGATCCGCGCAGGCCAGCATCCAGCCGCTGATTTCGTCCAGGCCCAGGTCCGTGACCAGATACACGGAAATTCCCTTGCGGTAGGCGAACGTCAGTTCGGAGGACGTGCCGCCGCTTGTCGCCGCCGCGCCGTCTCCGCTCATAAAGCAGATAACGTAGTCCGCTTTGTTTTCGATGATGTCGAGATCGAACTGGATGATTTTACGCAGCACGCGGCGGAAGCGTTCGACATCGGTTTGTTTCCACTCGCGGAAATTCGCGGCTTCTTCGTCGGTGAGGCTTTTCTTTTCGTCTTCGGCGGGATCGTAGACGCGGTGGCCGAGTTCATTGTGCAGAAACGGGGTGAGCTTCCGGCGCCACATTTTGCCGCCGTCGGCTGCAAATTCAATCGGACCACACAGATATGCAAGCATGAAAGAAAGTTGGACCAGTACGTGAAGGAATGGAGCGGCCGATGGGACTCGAACCCACGCCTGGACCTTGGCAAGGTCCCGTACTACCCCTATACTACGGCCGCCCGAAACAAGAAAACTCTAGCACGAGTGCTTTGCGGCGGCAAGGTCCTATCCGCGGGGCGCATTTTAAAACACCAGTGGCGGGCCCAAGGTTGGAAATCGCGGGCTGATTCCGCTAGAATCGCATCAGGATCCACGTTGACCGATTCCGACTCCAAACCGCGGATGGTGGTGGGCGCAGACCACGCCGGGTTCCGCACGAAAGAAACGATCAAAACTTTTTTGCAGAACGCGGGATACCGGGTCGAGGACGTGGGCACGCACTCGGAGGAGTCGGTGGATTATCCCGATTTTGCGCGGGCCGTTGGCGAGCGCGTCGCCGCCGGAACGGATTTGCTCGGCATCCTCGTTTGCGGCACGGGCATTGGCGTATCCATCGCGGCGAACAAAGTGGAAGGAATTCGCGCGGCGCTGGCGCACGATTCGCTCACCGCGCGCCGGGCTCGCGAACACAACGACGCCAACGTGCTGGCGCTGGGCGGCAAAGTGGTGGGCGAAGACGAGGCCCTGGCCATCGTGCAGGAATTCCTCGCCGCGCAATTTGCCGGCGGGCGGCACCAAAGGCGAGTCGACAAGATCAGTGAAATGGATCGTGAACGCGAACATCAATCTTGACCGGGTGCGGGCTCTAATTGGAGCCCGCCTATAATAAAGATGCGGGCTCCGGTTATAGCCCGCGGAAAAACAAATGGACACCAAAATATCGCAACGCATGAACCGGCCGCTCGCCGAGGTCGATCCCGACATCGCGGACGTGCTCCGTGAGGAAGGACGCCGCCAGGGCACCGGCCTGGAATTGATTCCGTCGGAGAACTTCGTTTCCGAAGCCGTGCTCGAAGCCATGGGCTCGGTGCTCACGAACAAATACGCCGAAGGATACCCGGGCAAGCGCTATTACGGCGGCTGCGAATTCGCCGACCGCGCCGAGCAGTTGGCCATCGACCGCGCCAAGGCGCTGTTTGGCGCCGAGCACGCCAACGTGCAAACGCATTCCGGCACGCAGGCTAACGTTTCCGTCTACATGGCGGCGCTGCAGCCGGGCGACACGGTGCTGGGCATGAACCTGGCGCACGGCGGGCACCTGACGCACGGCCACCCGCTGAATTTTTCGGGCAAAATGTACAAATTCATCCCCTACGGCGTGAACAAGGAAACCGAGAGGATCGATTACGACGAGCTGGCGCGCCTGGCCGACGAACACAAGCCGAAAATGATCGTCGGCGGCGCGAGCGCCTATTCGCGCATCATCGATTTTCCGCGCATGGCGGAAATCGCACGCGAGGTGGGAGCGCTGTTCTTCGTGGACATGGCGCACATCGCGGGCCTTGTCGCCGGCGGCATGCATCCGAGCCCGGTGCCACACGCGGATTTTGTATCGACCACCACGCACAAGACGCTGCGCGGCCCGCGCGGCGGACTGGTGCTGTGCAAGCAGCAATTCGCCAAGGAACTCGACCGCATCACGTTCCCCGGCACGCAGGGCGGCCCGCTAATGCATATCATCGCGGCCAAGGCCGTGTGCCTGAAGGAAGCGGCCGATCCGGGATTCCGCGAGTATGCCAAGCAAATTGTGGCCAACGCGCAGAAGCTTGCCGCCGAAATCGCCAAGGCCGGTTTCCGCATCGTCAGCGGCGGCACGGACAATCACCTTTTCCTGATCGATTTGTATTCACGCGGCATCACCGGCAAGGACGCGCAGCCAGCCCTGGATCGCGCCGGCATCACCGTCAATAAAAATTCGATTCCATTCGACCCCACACCGCCCATGACGGGCGGCGGAATCCGTCTGGGCACTCCCGCCATCACCACGCGTGGAATGCGCGAAACCGAAATGGGCCGCATCGCCGCATGGATTTCCGAAGTGCTCTTGCACCTGGGCGATGGCGCGATCGAGCAGCGCATTCGCGGCGAAGTCGCCGAGTTTGCCGTGCAGTTCCCTCTTTACACGCGCCGCTGGGACATTGCGCCCACACTGGCCGGGAGCGGAAGCTCCGCGCGCTGAGCGCGGGCCGCCGACGCTGATGCGTGTTGCGATTGATATCCGGCGCGCCGGCGATTTCGGTCACGGCACCTACATCCGCAACATCGTCAACCAGTTTGCCCGCAGCGACCGCGAAACCGAATACCTGCTGATCGGCCAGCAGTCGCACATCGCGCGATTTGATCCGCTCCCGGAAAATTTCCAGCTGCTCGATTATCCGTCCCCGCCCGGCTCGTTCCACACGCACATGCACTTGCCGTACCTTCTGCACAAGCAGGGCGTCGATCTGCTGCACATGCCGTGGTTCTACGCACCGGCCGTGGTGCCCACTCGGATGGTGATTACCGTGCACGACTTGACCGACGTGCTCATGCCGCCGCCGGGCGTGCCGGAGATGATGCAGACGGGCCGCCTGTTTTTTGCGCGGCGCGCCCTAGCGCGTGCCGACCGCATCATGGCCGTGTCGCACTCCACCAAGCGCGAACTGTCGCGTGTATTCAACGTGCCGGAAGAAAAAATCGAAGTGGTTTACAACGCGCTCGATGAGCGTTTCGTGCGCGAGCCGATGCCCACGGACGCCAACCGCATCCTGGAACGGCACGCCGTCACCGACCCCTTCGTGCTTTACGCCGGCAACATCAAGCCGCAGAAAAATCTTCCGCGCCTGATCGAGGCCTTCGCCGTGGTCAAGGCGGACCTGCGCGATCATCCCGAATATGCCAATCTGAAATTGCTGCTGATCGGCGATTCGGCCGAGGAGCATTCGGATCTGCGCCGCGCCGTTTTGCGTTCGCGCCTGCAGGGCGACGTGCGCTTCTTGGGATTCGTGCCGCATTCCGTGCTGCGCGTGTTCTATTCGCGCGCGCGGGCATTTCTGTTTCCGTCTCTCTATGAAGGGTTCGGGCTTCCGCCGCTCGAAGCCATGGCGCACGGCGCGCCGGTGCTGACCTCGAGCGTGTCTTCCCTGCCGGAAGTTTTTTCACAAGCGGCGCTGCTGGTGAATCCCGAAAACGTGTTTGAAATTGCGCGCGGGATACGCCAGATCCTCACCGAAGACGTGCTTCGCGAAACCCTGGTGCGGCGCGGCTACGAGCTGGTGCGGAAATATTCCTGGGAACGCTCGGCCGAACAGGTTCGCGAGGTGTATCGCTCGGTGGTTGCGGGTGAGCCGGTGAAGTCGTCTGAGTAGGGGAAACCGGGGGAAGAGTGTTTGTTCCGCGCTGTGTATCCTACACTTCCGTTCCCGCCAGGAGGATTTCGATCTCTTCCACACTGCCGTCGCGAATCGAAAACGCGCGCACGGGCTTCGGCGCGTCCGGCCGCAACGACACGATGAAATATGCCTGGTCGGGATAGCCAGCTTGTTCAATGTCTGTTGAAGAAGGAACGTTTTCGGTGGAAAGATGTGAATGATACTGGCCCAGGTGCGCCAGGTTATCGGCGCGCAAGGTCCGGAACACCTGAAACAGTTCCCGCGGAGCGATTTCGTAGCAGGTCGCGCTCGCAAGAGAATTTGCCGCCGGAAAAATCGCGGTGATCACGCCGTCGCGGCCCGCAAGAAGGCCGCAACACTCGATGTGCGGCTCGCGCCGCGCGTGGCGAAGCATTTCGTCGAGAATTTCGGCGCAGATTCGAATCTCCCCAGGCATGCGGCCAGTTTACCTCAAGCCGTCCGGCCGCCGGAACGCATGATGATGCAATGCTGCCGAATGCGATCCGGTTAAACCGTCACATTCAAACTGCCGGCGCTCGCCGGAACGCCCGAGCCCGTTGCTCCGGCCGATCCGGGCGAAATGAACCCGCCAATCTGCTGCAGATCGTTCTGCAAGGTCGCAAACGCCTGCTGCGCGCCCTGGAGATTTCCGCCTTGCAGATCCTGAGCCAGTTGACTGAACGCCTGGGCAACCGGATTGGTCTGTTGCGAGAACGAAGATGGCGAGGAGGACGACGAGGAATTCTGGTCGTTATCCACGCGGTGATGATGATGGCGATGTCCGCCGGATGGCTGCGCGCCCTGCACTTCCTGCTGCGCCGTCTGCTGGATGTTGGTGTAATCCTGTTGCGCCGCCTGCAAATTCCCCGATTGCAGATCCTGCCCCAGTTGCTGGAAGGCCTTGATTAATGGATTGGCTCCCGTCTGACTGGTTCCCGAAGCGCTGTTCAATAGGCTCGAGAAATCGCCCGTGCCGCCGCCGGTTTGGCTCAACCCCGGGAGATTCTGGGACAGGGTCGCAAAATCCTGCTGCGCCCCGTTCAGATTGCCGGATTGCAGGTCCTGCCCGAGTTGCTGAAACTCACTGCGGATCTGCTGAAATCTGCTCTGGCCCGTCTGGGGCTGCGAACTATTTAGCACGGAAAGGATCCCGCTGGCGATGCCTGCAACCGACATGTTTCACCTCAATTTGTAAAGCAAGAAACAATCAAGTGTTTTTGCGCAAACATATCCAAATGCTTTATCGGCGGAACTTTCAAGAATTTTAGGCGTCCCGCCGCCCGGCAAAGTACGCGTTTGCTAATGCAAATAGCCTGCCAAGTCCATTCCGCCTTTCCGCGTTTCCGCACCGGCGAATTCGTTGGACTTAGCGAACGCAACGGCACACAAGCAAGGAGCCGGCATGATTGACTGGGCAAGAATTTCGGTTCGACACATGATTTCTCCGGCAAGTTTTGCCCCTGTGCCAAGATGAAACATGCTCCTAGAATGACCTCAGCAAGAGAGGGAAAGAACGTGAATTGCGAATCAAGGCAGGGAAAATAAAAATGCCGGGGCGCGTTCGATGCACCCCGGCACGTCCGGAAGGAAACGAGGCTAAGCTTTTTGCGCCGCGCGGCGAAGAAAGGTCGGAACGTCGAGATCGTCCGCGGCGGTCGTATTCTCCTGGTGAATGACTTCGTTGACGGCCGGGCGCGGCGCCTCCTGCGGAACTTCTTGCGGCGCGACTTCCACTGGCTCCTCGCGGCCCGCCTTCCAGGTTTTGGGTAAATAGGCCGGCTTCTGGTGCGGCTGGCGGCGCGCCGCCTCGCGGAATCCCGCGGCGATCACGGTGATTTTGACCTGTTCCTTCATGTTGTCGTCCATCACCGCGCCGAAAATGATGTTGGCGTTTTCGTGAGCGGCCTTCTGGATGACGCTAGAAGCTTCGTGGACTTCGTTGAGCGTGAGGCTGGACGATCCGGAAATGTTGATGAGGATGCCCTGCGCGCCCTGAATCGAATTGTCCTCGAGCAGCGGGCTGTTGATGGCGCGATTGGCGGCATCGATGGCGCGGTTTGTTCCGGAGGCCACCGCCGTGCCCATCACGGCGTATCCCTGCCCCTGCATGATGGTGCGCACGTCGGCAAAGTCGCGGTTGATGATGCCGGGAATGGTGATGATGTCGCTGATTCCCTGCACGGCCTGGCGCAGAATATCGTCGGCGATGCGGAAGGCCTCGAAGAAGCTGGTACCGGCTTCGACCGTCTCCATCAGGCGTTCGTTGGGAATGACGATCACGGTGTCGACGCAGCCGACCAGTTCCGAGAGAGCCTGCTCGGCCTGCTGCTGCCGGCGCTTGCCCTCGAATGCGAAGGGCTTGGTGACCACCGCCACAGTGAGCGCGCCGAGTTCGCTGGCGAGTGACGCCACCACTGGCGCCGCGCCGCTGCCGGTGCCGCCGCCAAGGCCGGTGGTCAGGAAAATCATGTCCGAACCTTCGAGCGCTTCAATGATTTTGTCGGTATCCTCGAGCGCCGCCTTGCGGCCAATCTCGGGATTGGCCCCGGCGCCAAGTCCCTTGGTGAGCTTGCCGCCAAGTTGCAGCTTGGTGGGCGCCTGGGAAAGCTTCAGCGCCTGCAGGTCGGTATTCGCGGCAATGAATTCGACGCCCTCGACCTTGGCGCGGATCATGCGGTTGACGGCATTGCATCCTCCGCCGCCCACGCCGATGACCTTGATCTTCGCGCCCTGTTGATTTTCCTCACTAAACGAAATCCGGATTCCCGCGTCTTTCGCCATAATATTCATTCCTCCGCCAAAAAAGTGGCCCTGCCCCGCCGGAGTTTTTTTCATTACGCACCAGCGAACATGCTTCTGATTTTTGCCACAAACGTGGCCGGCTTCTGCGGCGCCTGGCGCCGGGCTCGCGCGCCATACAGCAGCAGGCCGACTACGGTTGCGTACTCGGGCTGGGAAAGTTCCTGGGGCATTCCTTCCAGGCCTCGGGGTTTCGCCAGACGGACGGGCAAATTAAACATCCGCTCGGCCAACTCGACAAGGCCTTTCAGGTGCGCCCCGCCGCCGGACAGCACCAGGCCGGCGGGGATCAGCGCGCTAAATCCACCGCGCTGCAATTCGTCGCGAACCAGCGAGAGCAGCTCGTGCGCCCGCGGCTCGACAATTTCGTTCAGCATTCTGGTGAACACGGTGCGCGGGGGACGGTCGCCGACGCTGGCGATTTCGATGCCCTTATCCTCCAGGATCATCTCCGCGCAGACGCATCCGTATTCGCGCTTGATTTTTTCCGCCTCGGGAATCGGGGTGCGCAAGCCCACGGCCAGATCGTTGGTGAAGTGATCTCCGCCCACCGGGATAGCCGCCGCGTGGCGTAGCATGCCGTTGCCGAAGACCACCAGCTCCGTGGTGCCTCCGCCGATATCGAGCAGACAGCAGCCCAGTTCGCGTTCATCCTGCGTGAGGCACGCTTCGGCCGACGCCAATGGTTCCAGAACCGTGTCGGCAACTTCCACGCCCGCCTGGTTCACGGCAATCACCAGATTCTGCATGGCCGAGGCCGAGGATGTCACCAGATGGACGTTGACCTCAAGGCGCTGGCCGACCATTCCCAGCGGATCGCGGATATTGTCTTGCGCGTCGAGCAGAAATTCCTGGGGGAGCACGTGCAACACCACGCGATCCTCGGGAAGAGTGATATTGCGAGCGGCGTCTACGGCGTGGCGTACGTCCTCGCGGTTAATGTCCCGCGGGCGGTTGCCCAGCGTGATTCCGCCGCGGCTGTTGACGCCGCGCACGTGGCCTCCAGCGACGCCGACCACGGCGCGCTCCACTGGCACGCCGGCAACCCCTTCGGCTTCCTCGATGGCCCGACGTACCGAGGTCGCCGTCGCGCCAATGTTTGCGATCAAGCCTTTACGCAGTCCCTTGGATTCGGCGGCCCCCATGGAGACAAATTTCACGCCGGTGTCATCCATTTCGCCGACCAAGGCGCAGGTCTTGGCGCTGCCGACGTCCAGCGCCACCAGATACTTGTCCTTCTTCGTCAATCCGCCGCTCCTTGTCGTCTCCTGCCGCTCGGATGGGGACGCATCCGGGCAAGAGTTCTTTCCAAAAAAATTCGCTACTGCCGTTTGTGCGCAGCCTTGGCATGCGCCGGCACGGCGTGCGCCGCAACGTGCGCCGCGCTGGCGGCCACAGTCCGGGTCTCCGGATTCACGACCACCTGCCGCGCAAACCGCAAATCCACCGAATCGACGCTTCCGGCGCTGGAGCGCCACTGCGCGATGTTCTCCGAAAGCATGCGATACCGCTCGCCGAAATTAGAATCGCCAAAGTGTACAAGCACGGGCGCCGCGCCGCCAGTGGCCGGGCCAAGTCCGGTGAGCGTGGCGCGCAAATCGGCGGCGTCGGAAAGATCCACTTCGCTGACATGATCGTCCGCACCGGGCGCCGCCAGTTCAATATCCTTCATGAACTGCACGTACGTATTCATGCGAAGCTCGCGCAATTCACGCGTCATCGATTCCCCGATGCCCGAGACCACCGGAAAACGGAACTCGCCGTCGGCGGGCCGCTCCAGGATCATACCGTGCGAGTCAACCAGCGATAGATCGCCGGCTGTGCGCAGAAAAGCCACCGGCGAGCGTTCGGTGATTTCGACGCGAATCCGGTTGGGCAGCACGCGCTGCACTCCGGCCTGCTCCACCCACGGAAGCGATTCGAGCGCCTTGCGGCGGTCCTCCAGCGGAACGCGCACCACGCTGCGGCCCAGGTCGGCGGAAAATTTTTCGGTGATGGCGTCGCGCGACACGAAGCGGTTGCCTTCAATCTGAATTTGATCGGGGCTTTCCAGCATCACGCCCGGAGAGAATAGGAAGTAGTGTCCCGCCTGGTAGACCGCCAGTCCCAGGACCAGCGCGGCGACGACGGCGGCGAGCACGCGGCGGTACAGGGGCCACGTCTTACGGCTGAATTTGCGCTTGCGAATCTCCACCGGCTTCTGCCGGCGGAGATACTTCGGCTCCTCTTCAGCCAGCGCGTCCGCGGGAAGATAATCGGGTTCTGCGCTCATGCGTCCTTCCACACGATGACTTCTTCCTCAAGTTCCACGCCGTACCGTTCGCGCACGCGGCGGCGCACATCGGCGATCAACGCGAGCATGTCGGCGGCGGTGGCGTGTCCTGCATTCACAAAAAAATTGGCGTGGCGGTCGCTCACGCGGGCGTCTCCGACCGAGTGGCCCTTCAGGCCCAGCTCGTCGATCATGCGCCCGGCGGACCCGCCCGGCGGATTCTTGAAAATACAGCCCGCGCTTTTTTGATTGAGCGGCTGGCTGGCTCGCCGCTTCTCATTGCAGATACGTATTCCTTGGAGAATTTCGCTGTACGGTTTGGAGGGAAGTTCCAGTCGCACCGACAGCATAATATCATCGACCGCAAAAGATGTATGCCGGTATTCGAAATTTATTTCAGGGCCCCGCAGGGTCACGATCTGTCCGGTGGACCCCCGAAACACGCGCACTTCTCTTACATGCGTTCCAATCTGCGTGCCATAGGCTCCCGCGTTCATGCGCAGGGCGCCGCCAACGGTTCCCGGAACGCCGATCAGTCCTTCCATGCCGCCGAGATCGTGTTTTGCACAGGTGGTCACCGTGCGGCCCAGGTCAGCGGCGCAATCCACCCATACGGAATTTCCATCGAAGGAGATGTCCGGGTCGCGACGAGCCAATTGCAGGATGGCCCAGGGCAATTCACCGTCGGGAAGAAGCACGTTGCTGCCTCCGCCGAGAAAGCGGTAGCGCACGCCAGCATTTTTCAACAGGCGGACCAATTCCGGCAAGGAATCGTGGTTTTGAATCACCAGCATGTCGGAGGTTCCGCCGATTCCCAGGGAAGTTTTTTCCGCCAGCGATACCCCGGGTTTGTAATCGACGCCCAGGGTGCCGATCGCCGCGATCAGATTGGGATCGTTAATGCGCATGATCCATTGAAACCCTTGCTCCCAGCAGCACGGCAAGTTCGCCCGGAGCGCGGCTCACGTTGCCCGCGCCGATCGTCAGGATTGCATCGCCGGGCCGCGCGGCCTTGAGCAATTCTTCAATTCCCTCCTGCATCGAGCTGCGGTAGACGACGTTCTTGTGTCCCGCCGCGCGAATGGCTTCGGCCAGCGCCTGCCCGGAAACTCCGGGGATGGGCGGCTCGCCCGCGGCGTAAATGTCCATGAGCACGACCATGTCAGCCTGATTGAACGCGCGGCAGAATTCGTCCCACAGGTGCTTGGTCCGCGAGTAGCGGTGCGGCTGGAAGAGGACGAGGACGCGGTTAAAATTGCAGCCGCGCGCCGCTTCCAGCGTGGCGCGAATCTCCACGGGGTGGTGGCCGTAGTCGTCGATCAACGTGATGTGGTTGATGACGCCTTTGACGTCAAAGCGGCGGCCCACGCCGGCAAATTCCTCCAGGCCCACGCGGATCAGGTCCGCCGGAACATTCAAGTACAGCGCGACAGCGGCGGCAGCGGCGGCGTTGCGCACGTTGTGAATTCCCGGAGGGCCGTTCAAATGAAAAATTCCCAGGTCGTCTCCGCGGTAGGTCAGCCGGAACGTGCTTTCCAAGCCGATGAGTTCGATATCGCCGATCACCAAGTCGGCCTGGCTGGACGTGCCGTAAGTGATGACCGGGCGCTTGACGTTGGGGATGATGGCCTGCACGTTCGGCTCGTCGAGACACAGCACGGCGGCGCCGTAGAACGGCACACGATTGACGAACTGCGTGAAAATTTCCTGAATTTCCGAAATCGATTTGTACGTGTCCAGGTGCTCGCGGTCGATCGTGGTGACGACGGCGACCACCGGAGCCAGCAGCAAAAATGTGCGATCGCTTTCGTCTGCTTCGACGACCATATATTCGCCGCGGCCCAGGCGCGCGGTCGAGCCGATGTGGTTCACTCGGCCGCCCACGACAAACGTGGGGTCAAGGCCCGCGGCGGCCAGCACGCTCGCGGTCATGGACGTGGTGGTTGTTTTTCCGTGCGCTCCGGCAATGGCAATGCCGTATTTCAGGCGCATCAGTTCCGCGAGCATTTCCGCGCGCGGGATCACCGGAATTTTCTGGCGATGGGCTTCGGCCACTTCGGGATTGTCGCCGCGCACCGCGGACGACACGACCACGACGTGCGCCCCGTGAATCTGTTCGGCCTTGTGGCCCTCGAAGATTTCCGCGCCCATGTTTTGCAGGCGCTCGGTAATCGCGGAAGTTTTCGTGTCCGAGCCCGAGACGGCGTAGCCGAGCGTCAACAGGACTTCGGCGATGCCGCTCATGCCGATCCCGCCGATGCCGACCAAGTGGATGCGCTTGAAATTTCGGAACGTCACCATCATGAATTAACCGTCCCTTTTCGGGCGGGCTCCAAGCGGAGCCCGCACCCATTCGACCATGTCTACAATGTCCTGCACGGCGCGTGGTTTCGACAGCTTGCGCGCATTCGCAGCCATCGCCTGTAACGCGGCGGGCTGCTCGAGCAAATCGAAAATTTCCTTTGTCAAACGCTCCGCGGTGAGCTGGGGCTCCGGGATCAATCTCGCTGCGCCAGCACGCTCCATTTCCTGGGCGTTGCGCAACTGGTGGCTATCGGTGGAGGCACCGAAGGGGATGAAGATGGCGGCGCGCCCGGACGCTGCGACTTCCGCGGCCGTAATCGCGCCCGCTCGGCAGACGATCAGGTCGGCCTGGGCAAAACGTTCCGCCATGTTCCCGATGAAGGGCAGTACCTCCGCGTTGATTTCACGCCGCGCATATGCCACGCGCACAGCATTATAGTCGCGCTCGCCGGTCTGGTGCACGATGGAGATGCGATTTTTTTGCGCAGCCAGCAACTCGGCGGAATCGACCAGCGTGCGGTTGATGACCAGCGCGCCCTGGCTGCCGCCGGTGATCAGGATATGAAACGGCTCGGCCGGCGCGCGCTCGGCGATCGCGAAAAATTCCGGGCGCACGGGAATGCCGGTGAGCGTGGCCTTGGCGCCCCACAATTTTGTCGGCGCTTCATAGGCCGTGGCGATGCGCGTGGCGATGCGCGCGAGCACGCGATTGGTGAACCCGGGCTCGGCGTTCGGCTCAAACACGATGGTCGGCAATCCGCGCAATACCGCGGCCAGCATCATCGGCCCGGCGGCGTATCCGCCCACTCCCAGCGCGGCGCAAAATTTGTGTTTGCGAAGAATCGAGAAGGAATCCCACATCGCGGGAGCGAGTTTTGCAACGTTGCGCGCCAGGCGCATCCCGCCGATGCCCTTGAGGCCCGCCGAGCGAATCGTCTCCAGCGGAAACCCGGCCTCGGGCACCAGGCGCGATTCCAGTCCACGTTGCGTTCCGACAAACACGACTTCCCTTTCCGGGCCTCGCGACATCCATTCCCGGGCGATGGCCAGCGCGGGAAAAACGTGCCCGCCCGTGCCGCCGCCGGCAATCAATAGCTTCCAGCTTCCGGTTCCCTCTCGCGTCAATTCGCGCTCCGGTTTGGACGCACGATCAATCCGCCTGCTGGCTGATATTCAGGAGCACGCCGGTGGCCAGCAGCATCACCAGCAAGCTCGAGCCGCCGTAGCTGATGAACGGCAGGGGAATCCCTTTGGTCGGCATCATTCCCAGCACCACGCCAAGATTGATCAGCGCCTGGCTCAGGACCATCACGGTGATACCCAGCGCTGCGAGACGCCCGAAATCGTCCTTGATGTTGAACGCCGAGCGCATCCCGCGCCACCCATAAACCGCGAACAGTCCCAGCACCAGCGCGCCGCCGATGAAACCCAACTCCTCGCACAGCACGGAAAAAATGAAATCCGTGTGCGCCTCCGGCAAATAAAACAGTTTTTGCTTGCTCTCCATCAAACCCACGCCGGTAAATCCTCCCGAGCCCACGGCGATCAGCGATTGCAGCAATTGAAACCCGTGTCCCTGCGGATCCGCCGCCGGATTCAGGAACGCAACGACGCGTTCGTAGCGGTAGGAAACGCGCACGATCAGCAAATAGACGATGGGCATCGCGGCGAGGCCTGCCCAAACGATATATTTTCCGTTGAGGCCCGCGACGTACAGCATCGCCAGCGCGATAATGAATATTTCCACGGCCGTGCCCAGATCCGGCTCGATCACGATCAGTCCGACCAGCGCCAGGACGGGGCACAGCGCCGGAAGGATGGTGTGTTTCCAGTTGTTGATGCCAAAACTTTCCGGACGGCGCCTCCGCTCCAGGAACCACGCCAGATAAAAAATCACCGCAAGCTTGGCGAATTC
This sequence comes from Terriglobia bacterium, assembly GCA_020073485.1. Taxonomy (GTDB): domain Bacteria; phylum Acidobacteriota; class Terriglobia; order Acidiferrales; family UBA7541; genus Palsa-360. The sequence continues at coordinate 68,251 of JAIQFB010000011.1, forward strand.
GGAAGGCTGCAGGCTCGCCGGACCCAGTCGGATCCAGCGATGCGTGGCGTGCGACTTGTCCAGGAAAAACGCGCCCACCAGCAGTACCAGCACGCCGAACAGCGCGGTGAAAATCACTTCCGGCCGGCGCAATTTGCGGTAATCCATGTTCATGACGGCCATCATTCCGCCCAGGCCGACGGCCAGCCACAGCAGCTGGCGAAGCAGGAAGTGGGAGCCGTTGCCGTACTCGTCTCGCGCGGTAACGGCCGAAGCGCTGAACACCATGATGGCGCCGACCAGGCATAGGGCCACGGTCGAGCCGAACATCCAGCGGTCGGTTTGCAAATGCCGGGGCATGATCAGGCCTTTCGCGCGGCCGCAGTCGCCGTGTGTTTTTGTGCGAGTTCGCGGACGAGTTGCTTGAAGACGCGCCCGCGTTGCTCGTAATTCTCAAACTGGTCGAAGCTCGCGCAGGCCGGCGCGAGCAGCACGGTATCACCGGGCCGGGCGCGCTCGGCCGCGATTTCGACGGCGCGCGCCAGCGTGCCGGCGCGCTCGGCGGGCACCACGCCGGCGAGCTGCGTTTCGATTTTTCCGGCGGCGTCGCCGATCAATAGGACCATGCGTGCGTGCCGCGCCAGCGCGCCTTGCAGAATCGTGTAGTCGCTGCCCTTGTCCTTGCCTCCCAGGATCACCAGCACGTTACCGGGAAAGGCGTCCAGCGCCTTCAGTGTGGCATCGACGTTGGTGGCCTTGGAGTCGTTGAAATATTCCACGCCGGAAATCGTCGCGACGTACTCGATGCGGTGTTCCACGCCCGCGAAACTTTTGACTCCCTGCGCGATCGCCCGCGGTTCGACGCCCACCAGCGTGGCAGCGGCTGCGGCAGCCAGGACGTTTTCGATGTTGTGATTGCCGCGCAGGCCGATATCCCTGCAGCGCAGAAGTACCGTCTCCGCGCTGTCCATGCGGAATAAAATCTCATCGTCGCGCACGAAACATCCCTGCTCAACATGCTTTTGCCGGCTGAACCAGAACACCCGCGTGTTGGACGGCGCGTATTGCGGGGCCATGGCGTCGTCCGCGTTGACCACGGCGGCGTCCTCGGCGGTTTGATTTTCAAACAGCCGCGCCTTGGCTCGCGCATAAGCGTCAAACGATCCGTGCCGGTCGAGATGGTCCGGCGTGAGATTCAGCAGCACGGCCACGTCCGGACGGAACGCGGAAATCGATTCCAGCTGAAAACTGCTGGCCTCGACCACGGTGAAGCCCGTGTCGCTCGACACATCCACGCGCGAGATCAGCGGCGTGCCGATATTTCCCGCCACCTGCACGGGCATCCCGGCGGTTTCCAGGATGTGGCCGGTGAGCGCCGTCGTGGTGGTCTTGCCATTGGACCCCGTAATGCAGATCAGACGGCCGCGCAGAAATCTCCAGGCCAGCTCGATTTCGCTCCACACCGGAATGCCGATGGCGCGCGCGGCGGCCAGCGCCGCCATGGTCGGCGGCACGCCAGGGCTCGGAACAATTAAGTCCTGTTCCACAAATGTTCGCGCGCCGTGGCCGCCCAATTCCAATGTCACGCCCGCGGCTCGCAGCTTCGCCGCGGTCTCGGCGATTTCCGGCTCGGTGCGCTCCTCGGTGGCGGTGACGCGCGCGCCGCGCGCGGCGCAGAACAGCGCCGTGGCGACGCCCGTGCGCGCCAGCCCCACGACCAGCACCTGCTTGCCCGCGAGTTCGATTCCCGGCTTCAAAGATTCCTCTCTGTTCCTCATCGCAATTTCAATGTGGTCAGCGAAAATAGCGCAAACACCAGCGCGGCGATCCAGAACCGCACGATGATTTTCGATTCGCTCCATCCCGCCAGCTCGAAATGATGATGCAGCGGCGACATCCGGAAAATGCGCTTGCCCGTCATGCGGAAAGACACCACCTGCAATATCACGGACAGCGCCTCGATCACAAAAACGCCACCAACAAAAAACAGCAGGATTTCCTGCTTGATGGCCACCGCGATCATGCCGATCGAGCCGCCCAGCGCCAGCGATCCGACGTCTCCCATGAAAACTTCGGCGGGATGCGCGTTGTACCAGAGAAATCCCAGCGCCGAGCCCATCAGCGCGCCGCAAAATACGGTAAGCTCGCCGACCTGGGGAATATGCGGCAAGTCCAGATAGGCCGAAAAGCCCGCGTGGCTGGTCACATACGTAAGCACGGTGAGCGCGCCGGCGGCAACCACCACGCACCCGATGGCCAGCCCGTCGAGGCCGTCGGTGAGATTCACGGCGTTGGACGATCCCACGATGACCAGCGCGATGAAAATCAGAAACGGCAAATAGCTCAGCCACCAGATGTAGGAAGCCGTGAGCATGGAATGAATGACCAGGTCGGGATGAAAATTCTTGAAGAATGGCACGCTGAGCTGCGTGGAATATTTTCCCGCCGCCGTCAGCGTCAGCAAAGAGACTGCGACAGCAGTGCTCGCCAGGATCTGCATCGCGAATTTGCGCTTGCTGGTCAGGCCCAGATTTCTGCGCTTGGAGACCTTGGCGTAATCGTCGATAAACCCGACGATGCCGAACACCAGCATGGTGAACACCGCCAGCCACACGTATTCGTTTTCAAGGTCTCCCCAGAGCAATGTTGGCACGACGGTGGAGCCCACGATCAGCACGCCGCCCATGGTCGGCGTTCCGGCCTTGGACTGGTGGCTCTTGGGACCCTCCTCGCGGATGAACTGCCCGATCTGCATTTCGCGCAGACGCCGGATCACCCAGGGACCAAGCACCAGAGTGATCAGCAACGCCGTGATGCTGGCCAGCGCAGTCCGCACGGTGATGTAGCGGAACACGTTGAGCGCGTGAAAATAGCGCAGCAGCACGTGATAGAAAAGGTAGAGGAGCATCTCAGCCGCGCTCCTTCACCGGGCCGCGCGTGGCGGCGGGTTCGGGCTTGGGCCGCGGGAAGCGCGCGTCCAGCGCTTCGACGATGCCCTCCATCTTTACTCCGCGCGAGCCTTTCACCAGTAAAAGATCTCCGGGCTGAAGCAGGTTCGCGATGAATCCGGCCGCGTCGCTCGACGACGGGAAAAATTTCGCGCGCGCCACGGCATGTCCCGCTTCCACCGCCCCGCGAACGAAACTTTCCGCATCTCCCTGCGCGCCGATGATCCAATCGATTTTCTTGTTCGCCGCGGCGGAGCGTCCGGCTTCGCGATGCAGTTCGGGGGAAGACGGCCCAAGCTCCAGCATCTCCCCGGCGGCAAGAATGCGGCGCCCGGACGCCGGCGTGTTGCCGAGCAGGTCGACCATGGCCGCCAGGGCCACGGGATTCGAGTTGTAGCAATCGTTGATCACCGTAAATCCGGCGTCGTAGCGCAGCACGCGGCCGCGCATGCCGGTGGCTTGCAAACCGGGAAATATTTCCTTCGCTTCGGCCGCGCCCACGCCCCACACACTCGCTGCCGCGAGCGCCGCCAACGCATTGGAAATGTTGTGCCGCCCGGCAAGCGGCAACGAAAGCCGCGCGCGCTCCTGGGGACCGACGAAATCAAACTCGCTGCCTTCTATCCCGCGGTCGTCGATATTTTCCGCGCGAAAATCCGCCGGCGATTCCAGACCAAACGTCAGCACGCGCCCCGGCGCGACTTCGGCAAAACGCGCAACGCGCGCGTCGTCCGCGTTCAACACCGCCACGCTATCGGGCCCCGCGAGCCCTTCGATCAATTCGCGCTTGGCCAGCGCAATTTCGTCCAGCGACGCAAAAAATTCCAGATGCACGGGCGCGACGCGCGTCACCACGCCCACGTCGGGACGCGCAATTTCCGCCAGGCGCTTCAGTTCGCCCGCGTGCGACATCCCCAGTTCGACCACCGCTGCCTCGTCCGAATCCTCCAGACGCGACAATTGCAGCGGCAGCCCGTACTCGTTGTTCAGATTGCCCTCGGATTTCAATACGCGGAACCGCGCGGCGAGCAGCGCCGCCAGAACTTCTTTTGTAGTGGTTTTTCCGGCCGAGCCGGTGACGCCCGCCAGGCGCCTTCCCCATTTGGTCCGCACCGCTTGCGCCAGGCCTTGCAGCGCTGCCAGCGTGTCCCCAACCGGGAAGAGTTTGGACCGAACCGGCTCGCTGAATTCGGCCAGGCGATCCTGTGCGACGACGCAGGCGAGCGCGCCGGCGTCCAGCGCGGCCACGACAAAATTGTGTCCATCGTGACGCGGTCCGTGTATCGCCACGAAGAGCTCGCCGCGAGCCACGGTGCGAGAATCAATCGAGACACCGGCCAACCGGGCCAGGGCGTCGAGCCCTCCGGGCCGCGTAACCCCCAGAGCGCGAGCCACTTCTTCAACCGTCCACCGCATAGCGTCCTCAAGGGGCTGGGTTTCACTGGTCTGGGTTCACCCTCGAATCAGCGTCCCTGCTTTCCAATAAAGAGCACGTTCCGTGCCGCGCCATCTGCTCATGTACGGGCAAGGTCCGCCAAGGCGGATGCCCCTACAGAAACCGCAGAAATCAGCCGAAGCCCTTGGTGGCACAGGCTTCAGCCTGTGCGGTTTTGATTTTGCTACTCTCAAACTTCGCACAGGCTTCAGCCTGTGCCACCAAAATCCTTCAATCCCCGTAGCCGCCCTTGCGCAGAATGCGCCGGGCCACTTCCCGGTCGTCAAACGCAAGGGTGCGGTCGCGCATGACTTGCTGGGTCTCATGCCCCTTGCCGGCCAGCAGCACAATGTCGCCGGGGCGCGCCTGATCCAGAGCGATTTCGATGGCCCGCTGGCGGTCCGGCTCGATCAGGCATTTCGCCGGCGTTCGCTGCAACCCTACGATCACATCATTAATGATCAGCAGCGGATCCTCGCTGCGAGGATTGTCGGAAGTCAGCACGACGATGTCGCTCGCGCGCCCGGCCACTTCTCCCATCAGCGGGCGCTTGGTGCGGTCGCGGTCGCCGCCGCAGCCGAACAGCGTGATGATGCGGCCCGCGGGATTCAGTTCTTTCGCGGTGGCGACCAGGTTGCGCAGCGCGTCGTCGGTATGCGCGTAATCTACCACCACCAGAAAAGGCTGCCCCATATCGATGCGCTCGAATCGCCCCGGCACGGCCGTGAGTTGCGCAATCCCTGCGGCAATCACTTCGCGAGGCAAACTCAGCGCCACCCCCGCGCCGATCGCGGCCAGAATATTGTAAACGTTGGTGCGCCCCACCAGTTTCGAGCGGACCTCGATTTTGCCGATGGGCGTTTCCACCGTGCATTCGATTCCTGAAAACGAGAGGGAAGGTTTGCGCGTGGTGATGTCCGCGCCGGGCTCCAGGCCGTAAGTCAGCGTGCGAGCCGCCAGGCCCACCAGTTGCTTGCCGTATTCATCGTCGCGATTGATGACGCTCGTGGTGGGCGCCGACGCGCCCGTGCCCTGGAACAGGCGCCGCTTGGCGGCGAAATATTCCTCCAGGGTCTTGTGATAATCGAGATGGTCGCGCGTGAGATTCGTGAAAATCGTCACGGCAAACGGACATCCCCAGAGGCGGTCCATGGCCAGCGCATGGGAGCTGGCTTCGAGCACCGCGTGCGTGCCTCCGGCAAGAACCACGTCATCAAGGAATTCCTGCAGGTCGAGCGATTCGGGAGTGGTGTTGGATGCTGGGCGCGTCTCGGATACCAGCCGGTGCCCGATGGTGCCGAGCAACGCGGCTTTGCAGCCCGCTGCGCGAAGAATCGAATCGACCAGGTAGGAAGTGGTGGTCTTGCCGTTCGTTCCGGTCACACCAATTAACTTCAGCACTTCGGCGGGCCGCCCAAAATAATTTGCGGCCATGGTGGCTAGTGCCTTGCGCGCGTCCGCAACCTGAATCCAGGGGAATCCTTTGGGCAGATTCCCGGGGATCGTCTGCTCGCTGGCGATGGCGATGGCGCCGCGTGCCACGGCGTCGGGCACAAACTGGTTGCCGTCGGTTTTTTCTCCCCGGATGGCGACAAACAGCGTTCCGGGTTTCACCCGGCGGCTGTCGTAGGCGATTTCCAAAATCTCAAGATCGCCGAGCGCCGCTGCTTTTTTGGCGTCCATGATCACGTCGACGCCGCGCAGCAATTTTGCCAGGCGCAGTGGAACCCGGGCCGCCGCCGTCTTCTTCCCCATGAGCAAGTCTTCCTTGTGGTCCACCACCGAATCCACCTTCACTGTCACCTGGTCTTCCTCCTGGCGTCCGCAAGCATCAGGGAAGGATCACGGGCAAATTGCACGGTGATCCTGCTCCCGCGCCGGATCATCACTCCCGCTTCCGGCGACTGGTCAGAAGCAATTCCCGTGCCAAGCAGGACCGGATTCAGTCCCAGCCGGATGCACAGCTCGGAAACTTGCCGCACGGTCTTCCCGCGAAGCTGCGGCGCGGGAATGCCCTCGCCTTCCGCAAGCTCCACGGTGGGAGGAGCCGCGCCGGGAACTGCCGTTGGAACGGGGTCTTCCGTGGCCGAGCTGGGATCCGCCTGCGCCGGATCGAAATCGCTTACATCGGCAAGATCCTGATTCGCGCTGGGGGCCCGGCCGGCTCGCTGCGTCTGGTCCGAAAGCGGCACGTCCCGCGGTACATTCAAATAAGGAAGAACCTGCTGGGCAATGCGCTGAAAGACGGGAGCGGCTACGGATCCTCCCTCATGAGCGCCGGCCGGAGAATCCAACTGCACCAGAATCGTGACCGCCGGCGTATTGATCGGCGCAAAGCCGACGAATGAAGCAATCAGATTATGCGCGGAGTAATGTCCAGTGTTGACATCGAATTTCTGGGCCGTGCCCGTCTTTCCGGCGGAGGTGTATCCATCCAGGCGCGCCAGTTTCCCGGTGCCGTTCAGAACAACGCCTTCGAGCATGCGCCGCATCGTCGCCGCCGTGGTAGCCTGAATGACGCGGCGCGGTTCGGGTTCCTGCGTTTCCACCAGTTGCGTGCCGTGGCGCAGGGCGCGCACGGCGTGCGGATGGACAATCATCCCGCCGTTGGCAATGGCCGAGACCGCATTGATCATTTGCAGCGGCGTGACGCCGACTTCCTGCCCCATGGAGATCGAGCCCACCGAAACCGGCGTCCAATTTTCCAGCCGGCGAAGTTTTCCTTTGCTCTCTCCGGGAAGATCGACGCCGGTAGGCTGGCCGAATCCAAAGGCACGAATGTAATCGTAGAACCTGGGCGCGCCCAGGCGCAACCCGACCTTGATCGCGCCCACGTCGCTGGAATTCGCGAGGACTTGCGAAACGCTCAGCAGGCCGTAGGGCTTGTGATCGCGAATGCGGTGCCCGGCAATATAGATGGCGCCATTCTGGCAATCGATCATTTCGTCGGGCCGGGTAATGCCCTGATCGATGGCCGCCGAAAGCGTCACGATCTTGAAAACCGACCCGGGCTCATACAGCGAACTTACGGCGCGGTCGGTGCGCGCTTCGGGCACGCTGTCCTTGGCTGCGTTCGGATTAAACGTGGGCCAGTTCGCCACGGCCAGCAGTTCGCCGGAGTTCGGGTTTTCCACCACGACGGTGCCGGCAATGGCATGCGTGTCGCGAATCGCCTGCGCCAGCTCCTTTTCCGCGATGTATTGAATATTTTCGTCCAAGGTGAGCACGACGCTGGTGCCGGTGTCCGGGGCCTTGTCGGCGGAGTCGTACCAGCGGCGGTGGGCATCGGCCAGGATCAACATCTTGCCGGGCTTGGTGCGGATATCGTCGTCGAGCGCGTACTCGATCCCGCCCAGGCCTTTTTCATCAATGTCCACGTACCCGAGGACATGTGAGGCGAGTTCACGCTTGGGATAAAATCGTCCGCCCTCGCGCTGGAAATAAATGCCGCGCAAGTTCAGGGCCGCAATTCGCTCGGCTTTGTCCGGAGGAAGTTTGCGCGCAATCCAAGCGAAGGAATGCGAAGCCGCCAGGCGCGTGGCGATCTCATCGGCGGGAACGTCGAGGACTTTCCCAAGCAGGCGCGCGACCATAACCGGATCGGCGATCTCCGAAGGAACCGCAAACGCCGAATCCACCGGCACGCTCATGGCCAGTGCGTTCATGTTGCGGTCGAAAATTTCCGCGCGGCTCGCGCCCACATCCACGATCAACCGCTGCTGGTGCTGCGCGCGCGAGTAATATTCACTGTATCGGAAAAGTTGCAGGTAAGCCAGGCGTCCCATGGCCGCCCCGGTCCAGATCGCCGCCAGGGCCGCCACAATCAGTAATCGTGTCCGAGGACTGCGCAGATCCATATGTTGAGCGGGCTCCAAGCGAAGTCCGCACCCGTCTCCCACCGGTGACCCGTGGCCAAGAAATCTTCAGGCTCAGGATGTACACCGCGCCAGGCGGTTTCACTTGCCTTTCAAATGATTTGCACTGGGCACGGCAACCTGCATTGCCGCATAGAGAAGTCTATCGCTGCGCCGTCTGGGCGCTGGACGCGCGCGCATCCGCCATCACTGCGTTCGGCGGCAAATCCATCGGCGCAATCTGTCCGGGCACCGGAGCGGTCAGCCCCAACTGGCGCCGCGCAATCACGTCGATCCGGCCGGGCGAGCGCAAACCCGCCACTTCCAGCTTGAGCTGCTGATTGAATTCAGCGGCCTGGGATTGCTCGTTACGCAGCGATTCCAGATCGTAGCGCAGTTGAATGGTCTCAAAATGCTGCCAGGCATAAAGCAGCGCGCACAGGGCCAGCAGGGCCCCCAGCGAAACCAGGCGCACGCACTCGCGCACCCGGTTCGGCGCCATCGGGCGCCTCAGGTGCGAATTATCGATCTGCTTGACGGTATAGAACTCGCTCATTGCAGCCACTCTTTCTCATGCGGCACCCCGTGCTGGTCGGGAGGTAACTTTTCGGCAACGCGCATTTTCACGCTGCGCGCGCGCGGATTGGCCGCGATTTCCGCGTCCGAAGCCTGAATCACTTTTTTAGTCAGAATCTTCAGCGTGCCTTCTTGCGCCAGACGCTGAAACGCTTGCTTGACGGGCCGGTCTTCGAGCGAGTGGTAGCTGAGCACCACCCAACGCCCGCCTGGAGATAGTGTGGCAGGAACTCTAGAAAGAAACTGCCCGAGTTCCTCCATCTCTCGATTCACCGCAATCCGCAGCGCCAGAAACGTTTTTGTCGCGGGATGCAGCTTCTGCCTTCCCCTTACTTTTCGAGCCCCTGCCACAACCATTGCCAGGTGTTCGGTGTCGCGAATGGGACGCGCGCGAACGATGCTCCTGGCGATTCTGCGTGAATCCCGCTCTTCGGCCAACTGATAGAGCAGGTCGGCGAGTTCCTTCTCCTCGACCGTGTTCACAATGTCCGATGCCGTTTCTTCCATCTCGCGGTCCATGCGCATATCGAGCGGGCCGCGCGTGCGGAACGAAAAGCCGCGTTCACCCAGGTCCAGTTGCATGCTCGATACGCCCAGATCCGCCAGCACGCCGTCGGCGGGAGGGAGCCTGCGCTCCGCGAAGACCTCGCCGATCTGTGAAAAGTTGGCGTGCACCAAAGTCACCTTGTCTCCGAACTCCGCCAGCCTGCCGCGCGCGATTTCCAGTGCCGCTGCGTCGCGATCCAGGCCCACGAACCTGCCCCCGGCCCCGAGCCGCCGGACGATTTCTATGGCGTGTCCCCCGAGCCCCACGGTGGCATCGACATACAGCCCGCCGGGCTTTATTGCCAGCCAGTGCATCGTCTCTTCGACCAGCACCGGCGTATGTTGCGCGTCCAAACTAGATGCCCAGATCGTCCAAAGTTTTCAGATCGTCGTCGTTGATGGCGCTCTTCTTCAGGTTTTCCAACTGCCGGCCGTGGTTCCAGACATCCAGATACGTCAGGTGGCCCATCACGTCCACATCGCCCTTCATCAAGGCCGCTTCCCGCAGCACCGGCGGGATCAGGATTCTTCCCTGCCCGTCGATTTCCACCGCCTGGCCGTAATAGTTGGTCCAGGTCAGGAACTTCTGCTTGGTCTTGTTGTGCGAGGAGAGCCGCGCCAGCTTGCTCTCGATCTCTTCCCATACTTTCATTGGAAAGATCCGGGCGTACTCACCGGTTTCGCTCGTAACGTAGAACTGATCTCCATATCCCTTGAGCTCTTCCAGAAAGGCCGCGGGAATCTTGAGACGACCCTTCTCGTCCACTTTTGCCGGATTGTTTCCCCGAAGCATGGATTCGTCTGCCCAAAGAGTACGAAGGCCTCTTTCCTCTCATGGTGAAACCCCTTCACTTCACGAACACTTGCCGGTCAACTTCTCGGCCAACTTCCGGGCCAACCTCACCACTGCACTTCACTTGCTACCACTTTGCTCCACATTTGACCACGATTCTAGACAGGTTCGAAAACTTGTCAAGTTAAAATGCGATGCATTGAAAAATTTGTTGTGGATATCCGCGCACTCGGCGTGGAAATTTTCTAATGTGAAGATCTAACCACTACATGTTGTGTGGATGACGACCGATCTGTCTAGGATTAGGTTTACGCTTTTTCGCTGCCATTCCAAAATCGTTGAGAAAGAATTGCGTGCGAGGACGAATTTCCGGCTGTTTCGCCTGGGTATCGCCTTGCCGTACGGCATATCGCCGAATTCTCACGCTTCATTTTTTTGTTCGCGCCATCGTTTCTAAATACTTAGGGTAACTCCCATGCAAATGTGTCCCGGCGCTCATTAAATCCTTACGAATCCTCCACGCCTGCTTAATGCCCGGAATTCTACGTTGGCGCAAACGCGGCATTTGGCCGGGAAGACGAACATGAAACGGATCGACGCGATCATCAAACAGCCGTGCCTGGAGAACGTCAAGAATCGCCTGGCCGGAATTGGAGTCGAGGGCATGATCGCCGCCGAAGTCGTCGGAATGGGCCGGGAGAAAGGCCGGGAATTCTATCGCGGCGCCGAATACGTCGTGGATTTTCTCCCCAAAATATCGCTAATGATCCTCGCCGAAGACGATCGTGTATCCGTAATCATCGACGCAATCATTGCAGGCGTGCGCACCGGAAAAATCGGCGCCGGCAAGATTTTCGTCACGCCCATCGAAGAGGTGGTAAGCATTCGCACCGGTGCGTGGAATCACGCCGCGGTGTGAAGGAAAAAGAGGGGAAGGCGATTCGGGAACTTGTATTTTCCGGTGGCCGACAACCTAGGCAGAGGCTGGAAGCAAATTACATCCCTGGAGGATCGGGGGCCATTCCGACGTGCAAGTGCGCGAGTTGCCCGAGCGTCTCGCGGTCCTCGGCGTTCAAGCCTTCGAGGAACGCGGGATCGTTTAATTTTGCCTGGCGGTCGGCCTCGTTCATGTCGCGCAGCGAGTGCAGTCGCTGCATGATCGCCTGGCGGCGGACGGGCGGCAATTGCTGCCAGCGCGGGAGCAGGGTCTGGCGAACGTAAGTGCGCTGCTCGGGAGTCATCTGCTCCCACACGTGCTGGCGGTCGCGGAGATTCTGCTGCTGCTCGGGAGTCAGCCGGTTCCAGGCCTGCAGGCGCTCCCGGATTTGCGCCTGCTGCTCGGGCGGGAGATTCTGGAAACGCTGGTTGTTGCGCAAGAACTGTTCCTGCCGGTTCGGGGGCATGTCCTGCAGGCGCTCGATGGCTTTCGGCGGCAGATTGTTGGCATTCGCTCCGGGGCGCACGCCGTTCGGAGCATTACCGTTCGGCGGCGCCAGCATCTCCTCGCGCCTTTGCTGGCGGGCCGCCCTGCGCTGCTGCAGGGGTGTCTGCGAGTAAGCGGAACCGCACGCCAATCCCACTGCCAGCCAGGCGGCGAAAAAAGCGCCGAATTGGAATCGCGTCTTCATTACTGAACTTGTTCCGCCGGTTCTTGCGTCACGCTGGCCGGAGAATTCGGGAGTTCCGACAGCGCGTCAAACTTGGAAAGCACGTCGTAATTCTCCAGCACCGGCAAATCACGGATCATGCGGTAATCGGCTTCCGCCGCCATCTGGACCACCTTGGCCTCCACCTTGGCCTCGACCCTGGTTCGGTTACTGGCGATGCGCGGCATGGAAGACAGCCAGACCGACATGACCACCAAAGCGGTAACGGCAAACGCCAGCCTGGGCGAAGGCAGCCACTCCCAGAATCCGCGGCGCACCGGTTCGGCGGCAATGCGCGCCCGCAACGACGCATCGAACGCGGGGGAGGGAGAAAGCACCGGAAGATCTTCCATGGCATTCCAGAGCGCGCGAAATTCCTCGGCGCGCACGCGGCATTCGGCGCACATCGCCAGATGCGCCTCGACGGCGCGGCGCTCGGCGGGTTTGGCGCGGCCATCCAGATAGGCGACTAATTTGTTTTCCATTCCCGAGCATTTTTGCGTGCCGCTCATAGAGTCCTCACTTCCATCACCACAAATGCTATACCCGCACCGAATTCACCAGCGGAGCCAGCTCCGCGCGCAATGTTTCGTAGGCGCGGAAAAGCAAGGACTTCAGCGCGCTCTCCGAACATTCCAGAATCCGGGCAATTTCATCGTAATCCAGTTCCTGATACTTGTGCAAAAGCACCGCCGCGCGCTGCTTTTCCGGCAGCGCGTGAACGGCTTTCAGGATCATTTCCGCCCGCGTGCGCGCCACCATTTCCTGCTCGATGCTCGGAGCGTCATCCGGGACTTGCATCGCTGGTTGGTCCTCGTCGCCCATCGCCACCGATTGGTCCATGGAAATTTCCATCTGACGGTGGCGATTGTCGCGCACCGAATTCAGCGCCAGGTTCGTGGCGATGCGGAACATCCAGGTGGTGAACTTCGCGCTGGGAGCGTATTCCTTGCGGGCGCGGTAGACGCGGAGAAACACTTCCTGGGCCAGTTCTTCGGCGACGCCGGGGTCGCGGACCATGCGGTAGAGGAAATTGACCAGGGGAGCCCTATACTTGCGGAGCAAAAGCTCGAAGGACTGCTCATCCCCGGCTTTCACGTCCAGCATCAATTGGACGTCGGTCCTGGCCATAGCCTCCACATCTTGTCTAACCCGTTTCATATATAAAAGTTGCGGAAATACGCGATTGTTGGCCCGACCCTCACCGAGAAGAACAACTTTGGCGATTGTATATGATTACGGGCAAAAGCCAAGAGGGTTCAGGAGCTGCCGTGCCCTGTGGACCAACTGAATATAAAGGAGATAAGGCAGTTTCAGTTTGGAAATTTCAGCCGTGGAACAACTTATCAAGCATCAGCATCAACGCCACACCCAGAAAAACCAGCAGCGCCATACGGGCGTCGGGCTCCCGGTTGACTTCCGGCACCAGGTCTGTTGCGGCAACATATAAGGTCACCCCTGCCGAGATCGGCAGCGCGTAGGCCACCTGGGAATGTAAGAGACCCATGAGAAGAATGCCGCCAACGGTCGCCGCGCCCAGCCAGATGGATGCCAGCAGCGCCGTGTGGCGGCTTTGCCCGCTGGCAAGCATGAGAGACGCGACAGTAAAACCCTCGGGAATCTTGTGCAGCACGATGGCCAGAAAAATGATCCCGCCGAGCCACCCAGAAACCAGAAATCCGGAAGCGATGGCCACGCCGTCGAAAAACGTGTGAATCGACAGGCCAAGGAGCGCGGAAATTCCGGCGTGATCGGGGATGAAATGTTCGGGGTGCGTTTCTTCGCCGAAATGAAAATGCGGCGCCAGCGTATGCTCGAAAAAATGAACGATGAAGTAGCCGATGAGCGCAAGAATGTAGGCGCGGCTACCCGATAATTCCACCGATTCCGGAAGAATCTCCAGAATCGCGGCGGCCAGCATGAATCCTGCGCCCAGCGCAAGAAAATATTTTAGATATTGGCGCGACCATTCGCGGTGCAGGATGAAAAGCCCGCCGAGAATATTCGCCGCCGCGGCCGTAAGCCCCAGCACCAGGGCCAGCAGCATGCGCGAGGCAGGCACGGGAATGGATTCCGCGAGCGTCATCGTCAGCCGCTATGGCGAAACAAAATGACGTCACCTTCCTGAACGATGTATTCCTTGCCTTCGAGGCGCACTTGCGCCTTTTCGCGCGCCGCCGGAAGGCTGCCCGCGGCCAGCAGATCTTCGCAGCGCACGACTTCGGCGCGGATGAAACCGCGCTCGATATCCGAGTGGATCGCTCCGGCGGCTTTTTGCGCGTTCATGCCGCGCTTGATGGTCCAGGCGCGCACTTCCGGCTCGCCCGCGGTGAAAAATGAAGTCAGGCCCAGCAGTTGATAGGTGGCCTGAATCAAGCGGTCGAGCCCCGAGGACTTAAGTCCGTAGGCCGCGAGCATTTCGGCGGCTTCGGCGGGTTCGAGTTCAGCGAGTTCGGCTTCGATGCGGCCGCAGATGGAAACGATCGCGGTGTTTGGGCGGCCTTCGAGTTTCGCCAGTTTGTGGCGCTCGACTGCGGTATCGAGTTCGGCGACTTCGTTGTCTCCCAGATTCAAAACGTAAAGCATCGGCCGCTGTGAGAGAAATTTATACCCGAAGATCATTTTTCTTTCGTCCGGATTGAATTCCAGTTCGCGCAGAGGTTTTTCCGATTCGATGGCCGTCTTGCAGCGATTCAGCAGGGCAAGTTCCTGCTCCAGAACCGGCTCCTTCTTTTTCTTCAAATCTTTTTCCACGCGCTCGATGCGCCGCGTGATCTGATCGAGATCGGAGAGCATCAGTTCAAGATCGAGCACCTCGGCGTCGCGCAGCGGATCGATCGAGCCCGCCGAATGCGGCACGGCTGGATCGTCGAACACGCGCAGCACATGCGCCAGCGCGTCGACTTCGCGCAGCGGCGCCAGCACGGCGGAATCCTTGGAGCGGTCCTTGATCATGCCGCCCAGATCAACGTATTCGACCGTGGCGTAGGTGATTTTTTTCGGATTGTAGAGCTTGGCCAGTTGCTCCAGCCGCGGTTCCGGCACGCGCGCCACGCCGACGTGCGTCGCCGCGCGCGCCGATTTCTCATCCAGTTTCGCGCGCGTCAAAATTTTGAACAGAGTTGTTTTCCCTACCTGCGGAAGTCCAATGATCCCAGTTTGCATAGAATTGGAATCGTAACATAGCCGTGGTCAGGACGCCTCACGCCGCGCCCCTTTGGCCGGAAGCACACACCTTGTGCTATCCTGCGCCGGAGCGACCCCCCGGAGCGGAAACAATGTTGGAGGCAAACGCCATGAATTCGAAAACGTGGAGATTTTTGACGATCCTGATCACGCTGTTGGCTATGCCTTTGGCGGGGATTACGGCGCGCGCCGCAGCAGCCAGGCCCGCGGACTCCGTAGCCTCCTCGGACGAAGCGGCCATCAAGCAGGTCGTCGCCGGATTCAGCAACGGCTGGAATACGCACGACGCCCACGCGATGTGCATGTCGCTGGCCGACGACGTCCAATGGGTCAGCTGGCGCGGCGAAGCTCTTCACACGCGCAAAGAGGTCGAGGACCAGCACGCAGGCCTTTTCGCCGGGCTCTACAAGGAAACCCGTCGCACGGACACGGTAAAGGCCATCCGCTATCTGGGGCCCGATCTGGTTTCCGTCGACAACTACTGGTCCATGACCGGGGCTAAAAAGCGCGACGGCAGCGACTGGCCGTACCGCGAGGGGTACGTCAACTACCTGATGGCCAAGCGCGACGGACGCTGGGTGATCATCGTCTCGCACACCGCCGACTTCAACGCGACCTCGCCCGGCTCGGCAAGCAAGTAGCGCCATGATTCGGCCATTCGCTTGACGCCGTTGCTCCACTCCCCTAAGCTCGCGGAATCGCCATGGCACAAACACATTACGATGTGGACGCCGAACACGTGATGCGTGAGCTTTCGCGCGTGGATCGCAAACTGGCGCGCGTAATCCGGCGGGCCGGCTGCTTCCCTACCAAGAAACGGAAGCCGCAGCCTCCCTTTGCGAGCCTGCTGCAATCGATTGTGTATCAGCAGTTGGCGGGAAAGGCGGCGGCCACAATTTTCGGGCGCGTGAAAGCGCTGGGCGCAAGCGGCTTCCCTACTCCCGAGGAAATTCTGGCGCTCGACGCGGCACAATTGCGCGGCGCGGGGCTTTCCAGGCAAAAAATCGCGGCGGTGAAGGATCTGGCGCTCAAGACCATGGACGGCACGGTGCCGCCACTGGCAAAGCTTCGCCGCATGAGCGAGGAGGAAATCCACGAGCGGCTCACGCGGGTGCGCGGGATCGGCGAGTGGTCGGTGCAGATGTTTCTGATGTCCCGCCTGGGCCGGGCGGACGTGTTGCCGATTCACGATCTGGGAATCCGCAAAGGGTTTCAGATCGTTTACGGACACGATGACGTTCCCAAGCCGCAAGTGATTCTGGAATTCGGCGAGCGATGGCGGCCTTACCGTTCGATTGCGAGCTGGTATTTGTGGCGCGCGGCGGATCAGAAAAACGCGAAGAAACCCGCATCGAAGAAAAGTAAGGAGAAGGCAGGGTGCAGGTAGGACAGGCTGTCCTTCGCTTTGCTCGGGATAAAAAGCCTGTCCTAACTCAAACCGATCGCGTATCGCGATGAATCCTCATTAATTCATGTTTGCCGAGGCGCAACTGCTCGTCTTGTGGTTGGGACGCTCGCGCTCAATGCCATCGAGCGCGGTCCAAAGCGCCTGAGCGGCTCGGGAAACGCCTTCGAGCGCCTCTTCCGCTCGTTTTTCGTCTTTCTCGACCAGACCGGAAATAATCTTCCGCCAGACATTCGTGTGGTGCACGTCGGCCGTCCGGTGCAGCGTGAAATAGCTGCAGGTGCGGTCGTCGGCGCCGTAATGCTGTTTTAATCCGCTCAATTTCTCGGCGGCGATGCGCGGAATTTGCGATTCATAGGCGAACAGGGCGCCAAACACCGAGGCTACCGGCGCTCCCACGGCCATCGCGCGGAACGTTTTCACCAGATGGCCGATCTCCGGAATTGGCGTTTCGTCAGCGAGGTCCGATTCGCCGCCCATGCCTTCCACAAAGCGCATCCACAGCAGGGAATGCGGCGTCGCGTCGCACTCTTCTTCAAATGCGTTCGCCAGAACGGCCCGGCGCATCGCGCCTTCCGGCAGCCGGGAATGCAGCGCCGTCAGGTATGCTGGAAATTCGGATACCTGGTGAAAATATTGCTGGGCGTAAAATTTCAGGTCTTCTGTAGTCAATTCACCGGCGGACCATGCTTGATAAAACGGGTGCTTCAACAGATCGCACTTCGCGATTTCCTGATCCACTTTGTTCCAGAACGCCGAAATCTCCATATTTGTTTTTCCCTCTCCTGGGGATTGCAAATTCTAGCGTCGCAACGAAATCGATTCAATATCGAAAACGGAACCGTTTTACGAGATGGATTATTTCTGGCGCGCCGTGAACACCAGCGCGACAAGACCGGAAAGCAGGACCACGCTCTCCACCCGCACGGAATACTGATGCAGGCGGTCGAACGCGACGCGCAGGGGATTATCGGCGGGCGTGGCGCTTACCGAACCCATCTGCAATTTCAGCGCGTCCATTCGCGCGATGATCCCGTATTGCGAGCCCATGGTGCAGACGATCATCAAGAAGACCAGCAGCGCCGCGGGTGAGACGAGGGCCCCGAGAGATTTCTCCGCCGCCACCGTCGACAGCAAATACACAACGCCGGCAATGATTCCCATGGTGTGCAGCCGGCCGAGCGCGTAGCCGACCAGCACTCCTGTCAAGTCATTGTTATTCACCACCGGAAATATTCCCGCCGTGAACACAATGAAATACACGATGCTGCCCACCCAGGCGCCCAGCGAGAAAATCTGCAGAAATCGAAGAGCGGTAGCCACAGTGAAATCCTTTCGAGCATCCCAAGAGTAGCACAACGCCCCGGCCACCTCAGGGGAAAGGACTTAGTGGCGCGGCTTAAGACGGTGGATTCTTGTCTGAGACGGCCTGCCTCCCGCAGGCTGACGCCCGAGCCACTGGAACCCGGCCACTTTTTGAACACAGACGTTAGGCCAATTGTTCGATCACGGAACAAAAAGATGGCAAGATGGAGATTCGTGGGGCATGGTGGGCGATCAAGGACTTGAACCTTGGACCTCTCGCGTGTGAAGCGAGCGCTCTAACCACTGAGCTAATCGCCCTACTTTATTACGGTGGGCTGCAAGTACAGCCCAGACTTTTTCAAGTCGGGCTGCAAGTACAGCCCGGATTTTTTCAGGTCGGGCTGCAAGTACAGCCCGAACCCAGCATTTGTTTGTAACAGATGCGACAGGGATTTTCAACTTATGACAACGATGGCCACCGCCAATCAGATCGCGCAGTTGCAGAGTTCCATTGCCCGAGTCATCCGCGGCAAGGATGAGGTCATTCGCCTGTCGATCGTGGCGTTGCTCGCCCGTGGCCACCTGCTCATCGAGGATGTTCCCGGAGTGGGCAAGACCACGCTGGCGCAGGCCCTGGCGAACTCCTTTCACTGCTCGTTCCAGCGCATCCAGTTTACTTCGGACCTGCTGCCATCCGACGTGGTTGGCACCAGCATCTACAACCAGCTGGAACAGAAATTCGATTTCAAGCCCGGGCCCATCTTCGCCAATATCGTGGTTGCCGATGAAATCAACCGCACCACGCCCAAGACTCAATCGGCGCTGCTCGAGGCCATGAACGAAGCGCAGGTGACCGTGGACAACTTCACGCACAAGCTGCCGAAACCGTTCATGGTTCTGGCCACGCAAAACCCCATCGAGCATCACGGCACCTACCCGCTTCCCGAATCGCAGCTGGACCGGTTTTTGCTGCGCATCGGCATGGGCTATCCCTCGCGCGAAAGTGAACGCGAAATCATGCGGCAACACACCGGCGGGCGCGACGCCGCTGCGGAAGTCTCCGCCGTAATGGAAGCCAGCGACGTCGAAGCCATGCAGGATGCGGTCACCCGGGTGCGCGTCGACGACAGCTTGCGCGACTACGCCCTTGATATCGTCGAGCGCACACGCACTAGCGAACAGCTGACACTGGGCGTGAGCCCGCGCGGCCTGCTGATGCTGCAGCGCGCGGCGCAGGCGCGGGCGTTTCTCGAGGGTCGCGAATTTTGCACCCCGGACGATTTCAAGCAGCTCATCCTTCCGGTGTTCGCGCACCGCGTGGTGGTCAACACGCGCTACGCCACGACGCAAAAGAAATTGCAGCAAGTGGAAGCGATCCTGAACGAAATTATCGAATCCACGCGCGTTCCGCTTTGAGTCATCCTGAATTCCGATGAATTTTGAATACCTCGAACGCCGGGCGAGCCCCAGGCCGGAATCCCGGCCTACTAAGCGGTGGCATGGCGTCGACCGTCCGAGTTGGCGAAGCTTTTTTATTGCCATGCTGGCGCTGGCGGCGGCGCTTTTTCTGGCGCTGTATTCCGGCGCGGCGGTCGAGGGTGGGCATCTGGTGGTCGCGGCGCTGGCGGCGCTGACGGCGCTGGTGCTGGCGGGCTGGGTGGCGCTGACGATCGTCCCGGTGCTGGCGCGGCGCACTCCGCTGCGCTGGCTCACCTACCAGATTGACTACAAACTGACGCGCGAAGGCGGCGTGTATTTGGTAGGCATTTTCGTCGTCGCCCTTGCGGCGCTCAATACCGGAAACAACCTGCTGTTCATGGTGCTGGCCTGCCTGCTGGCCGGCGTGCTGGTTTCGGGCCTGCTCTCGCGGCAGGTACTCAGCGGGATCGACGTTCACCTCACGCTGCCCGAGCACATTTTTGCCGAGCGCGCGGTGATGGCCATCGCCGAACTGCAAAATACCAAGCAGATAATGCCGTCGTTTTCGATTTCCCTGGTCAGCGAGGAAAGGCCGAAACCAAAAAAAGGTCCGCAGATGCATTTCGCGCCGCGTATCCTGGACCGGCCCATCTACTTCCCGCACATTCCTCACCAACAAACAGTGCGCCAGGACGTCGAACTGACGTTCCCCCGCCGCGGCATTTACCGGCAGGATATCCTCGGCCTGCGAACGAAATTTCCGTTTGGTTTTCTGCAGAAGACCCGCCAGATCGGTTCGGAGATCGAAGCGCTGGTGTACCCCGCGGTCCATCCCACCGAGGAGTTTTACGAAATTCTTCCGCTGCTGAGCGGCGAACTGGAAAGTTTCCAGCGCGGGCGCGGCAACGATCTCTACGGCATCCGCGATTACGTGTTCAATGACAGCGCCCGGCACGTGGACTGGAAAGCCTCGGCCCGAACCGGCGCTTTGCAGGTCCGCGAATACGCGCGCGAGGACGAGCGCCGCGTAATGCTGGCGTTTGATCCGTACATGGGAGCAACCCGCGAGGACGAAAAGCAATTCGAGCGCGCCGTGACGCTTTGCGCCGGCCTGGCCTGGCACTTTTACGAAATTAATTCCGTGCTGGAGTTCCGCTCCGCCGGCTTCGCCACGCCGCGCGTGACCGCCGGCGAAATCATCTACGATATTTTGCGATACCTGGCCAGCGTGACTCCCCTGAAGCAGCAGCCCGGCCGAAGTTTCCTGGATACGCTGGTCGATGCGCCCGACATTTTCAAAATTGTTCTAACCAACCAGCAGCGCGGCTCGATTCCCACCGGGCTGTGGAACTCTTCTTACTTTCTTTTTGTTTCGTCCATGCAATCCTGAGGGGCCCTAAGTGGAGCAGGCTTCAGCCTGTGGGTGTTGGTCCAAGCACGATCAATCTTGGTGCAACCAACCCCCACAGGCTGAAGCCTGCGCCACTCAATTTCCGTTCCCATTCGCATTGTGCGAAAATGCCGCCGGTGAGCTTCCTTGAAATTCCGCCGGCGGAAAAGAAATTAATCCAGCGCCGATTGCTTTCCTGGTTTGGCAAGAGAAAACGCGATCTGCCCTGGCGGCGCACGAAAGACGCATACCGCATCTGGCTCTCGGAAATCATGCTGCAACAGACGCGCGTGGCAGCGGTGATTCCGTACTACGCGCGATTCCTGGAAAAGTTTCCCGCCGTGCAGGCGCTGGCGCGCGCCAAAACGGAATCGGTGCTGGCCCGCTGGGCCGGCCTGGGGTATTACAGCCGCGCACGAAACCTGCAGCGCGCCGCAAGGGAAATTGTCGCCGGGCATGGGGGCAAATTTCCAAGCGAGTACGAGGAGGCGCTGGCGCTGCCGGGCATCGGACGGTACACGGCCGCGGCCGTGCTGAGCATTGCGTACGAAAAGCCGCTCGCCGTGCTTGACGGAAATGTGGCTCGCGTGCTGGCGCGCATCGGCGCGGTGCGCGGCGATCTTCGCGCCCCGGCACTTTGGCGGAGCCTGGAAGCGGAGGCGCAGGACTTGCTCGCACAAAAAACTCCCGGCGATTGGAATCAGGCGATGATGGAACTGGGCGCGACGGTGTGCACGCCGAAATCGCCGCATTGCAAGGAATGTCCCGTATCCCGATGGTGCCAGGCGCAAAAACTCGGCATCGCCGCACAAATTCCGGACGGACGGCGCAAGCGCGCCACGGTGAAGCTTACGCTTGCCGCCGGCGTGCTCCTCGATCCACAGGGAAACACCTTGTTGCTGCGCCATGAAAACGGCGATGGGGCCTTGTTTTCACACCTGTGGCAATTCCCCGCCCTCGAGACCTCGGCGCGCGCGGCATCGGATTTGAAGAAGTACTTGCAGAATCAATTGGGCATTGCAGCCAGGTGCGCCCTGACGCCTCTCAAAACCGCACGCCACGCCGTCACTTTTCGCGATATCCGCGTCCGCCCGTTCTTGATTCACGTCGAGCGATTGCCGGATTACGACGGCGCGCGGAGAGTGCTCTTGCATCAACTTGCCGATCTCCCCATCTCGAATTTGACCCGAAAAATTGCCGATGCGGCGATACACGCTGTGAAAAAAATTGATTGATGTGGGACCCGTCGCGATTACCAGCCAAAAGATAGAGGGATTCCTCACCCGCGGGAGCGGGTTCTGAATGACGACGTTTCTAATGTTCCATTAAATTTCTCGCCCATTCCGGCAAGCCGCGTCAAACCATTTTCCCCGACTGATTCTTTCCGAGCATTACCTGATAGGCCGCAAGCGGCGTGCCCCGGGCACAGGGGTGGTAAACTGGTGGTTCACGAGATGGCCTCCGCAGGCTCCATTCCGATGCAGTCTCCCCCGGGACATCTCTCCGCCCTGAGGCGCCATTTCGAAATTTCCCTTTATTTTCTCCTTCTTACCAGCGTGTTGACGCTGGTCTCCACGGGAAAGCTGGACCTTGTAACGATTTTTTGCCTTCCGGCCGCGATGCTGTTCAAAGGCTATCGCTGGTGGCACGGCAAGGGGCCGGAAATCTCCAACCGCGTGGCGAACTGGATGACGATTGCGTATTTCATTTTCTTTCCCCTGGACCTGTGGGTGATCTCGCGCGTACTGGCGCGGGGCGCGCAAAATCCCGGCTTGTACGGCGCGCTGCTGGCCACGGTTCACCTGATGCTGTTCGCCATCGTCGTTCGGCTGTTCAGCGCCTCGACCACTCGCGACTATCTGTTCCTGACGTTGATGGCATTTGCCGCGATGCTGGCCTCGGCCATCTTGACCGTGGATACGATGTTCCTTGTTTTCTTCATCATTTTTCTGGCCCTGGCCGTGTCCACCTTCGTGGGCCTGGAAATGTGGCGCAGCGCGCAGGGCGCAGTCACCCAACCGCTGGAGGAAGGCACGGCCCCGGCGCAGCGCCTGCACAACTCGCTGGGCATTACTTCCGCCGGGATCGCTCTGGGATCGATGGCCATCGGCGCGGTGATCTTCCTGCTGCTGCCGCGGTTCAACGGCGGCTACATGTCCGGCTTCAACCTGCAGCCAACGCTGGTTTCGGGCTTCAGCAACGACGTGGAACTCGGCGAAATCGGCCAAATCAAGAAGAGCAGCATGGTGGTCATGCGCATCAAGGTCGATGGAGGCCTGGACGCGGCGCGCGGGGTGCACTGGCGCGGCGTCGCGCTGACCGAATTCGACGGCAAGCGGTGGTTCAACGAGCCGCGCGAACCGACCACGCTGACGCCGGGAGCGGACGCATGGTTCCATCTCAGCACGCAAAAATTGGATCCGCGCGCCGCCGGCCTGCCGATCCATTACACGGTTCTGCTCGAACCGATCTCGACCACCGCGCTTTTCTTCGCCAACGATGCGCAACGCGTGCGCGGCAGGTTCAGCGCGGACGGCGAGACGACGCCGTTCAGCCAGCGCCGCGCGTTTTTGCTGCAGGATTCGATGGGCGCCATTTTCAACCCCTACAACAATTATTCCCGCCTGGAATATGAAGCGCGCTCGGTATTGCCCACGCCTCCTCCGGCCGCCGTGCGCACGGCGGGCAGCGACTATCCGGCGGCGGTGCGCGAAACCTATCTGCAATTGCCGCCGCTCGATCCGCGCATTCCGGAACTCGCCAAGCAAATCGCCGAGCGCGGCAATACTCCCTATGACAAAGCGCGAGCCATCGAAAGTTACCTGCGGGCGCACTACGGATACACGCTGGACCTGACCGGAACGCCGCCTGCCGATCCGCTGGCTTATTTCCTGTTCGAGAAACGTGCCGGGCACTGCGAATATTTCGCCGCAGCCATGACCGTGATGGTGCGCTCCCTGGGCATTCCCGCGCGCTATGTGAACGGGTTTCTGACCGGAGAGTACAACGACGTGGGCGGCGATTTTGTGGTGCGCGCCAGCGACGCCCACAGCTGGGTGGAAGTCTACTTCCCCACCTACGGCTGGCTGACGTTTGATCCCACTCCGCCCTCGGATGAGAAACCCCTGAGTCTGTTCGCGCGGTTCGCGCGCTACTGGGATTGGTTCGACCTGCAGTGGAGCGAATGGGTCATCAATTACGACTTCATGCATCAATTCACGCTGGCGCAAAACCTGACGCGTGTTTCGCGCGATTGGACCGAACGGGTACGCATTGCGTTCGCGCAGGCGCGGCAACGCGCAACCGATGCCGTGGAGCACTGGCAAACCAGAATCCTCAACACTCCGGCGGCGGTGCCCGCAACCATCGGGATCATCGCCCTGCTTGCCGCTGGGATTCTTTTTCTCCAGCCCCGCGTGCGCCAACGCCTGGTGACGCTGTGGCACTTGCGCGTGGCTCCGTCCGGCGAGATGACGCCGCACCTGGCCACGATCCAGTACAACGAAATGCTCCGCCTGCTGGCCGGCCGGGGCATACGAAAACGTCCGTCGCAGACCCCGCTCGAATTTGCCGTCTCGCTCCCGGACGCGAATTTGGCCGCCCCGGTGCAGGAACTCACCACCATGTACCAGGCGTCGCGTTTCGGAGGACAAACGGCGGACGCGCGGCGCGCTTCTTCCATCCTGAACCTGATCCAGTCGTCCCTGCGGACGTCGTGATTGTGTAGGACAGGCACTCTTGCCTGTCCCGCGCAATTTCGGCAGGGCTCGCGCGGACAGGCAAGCGTGCCTGTCCTACAAAAACCGGCCCGCGCGCGTCAATCTCCCCGACATGCTAGAATGACTGTTCCGTCTCGCCAGTGTGGGACGCCGAATCATGCCGAAAGCCGGAATTATCAGCCTGGGTTGCCCAAAGAACCTCGTCGATAGCGAGGTGATGATGGGCGTTCTCGCGCGCAACGGCTATGAATTTACGCCGCGCGCCGAGGAAGCCGACGTCCTGGTCGTCAACACCTGCAGCTTTATCGCCCCCGCGCAGAAGGAATCGATCGACACGATTCTGGAGATGGCCGAATACAAAAAATTCGGCTCCGCGAAAAAATTGATCGTTGCCGGATGCCTGGTCGAGCGCTACCGCGATCAAATCCGAGAACAGATTCCCGAGGTCGACGCCGTAATCGGAACGGGCGAACTGGAAAGCATTCTGGCGGCCGTCGAAGGGAAATTACGCTCGGATGCGGAGAGCGCCGCTGCCCTGCCGTCGTATCTTTATCACGATCTCACGCCGCGGATTCTCTCGACGCCCAAGCACGCCGCGTACATCAAGATCGCCGAGGGCTGCGATCATCCCTGCACGTTCTGTATCATCCCGCAACTGCGCGGAAACTTTCGCAGCCGCAGGTTTGAGTCCGTTATTCGCGAAGCGGAAAATCTCGCCGCGTCCGGCGTCCGCGAAGTGACACTGATCGGGCAGGACACCACCTCCTACGGCGAAGATTTGAATTTGCGGGACGGCCTGGCGGTGCTGCTGGAAAAACTTGCGGGCGTCGACGGACTGCAGTGGGTGCGGTTTCTCTACTGCTATCCCAATCGCGTGACGCAGCGCCTGCTCGATACGATTGCCGCGCATCCGCGTCTGGCGAAATACATGGACATGCCTCTGCAACACGCCAGCCGCAACGTCCTCGCGCGCATGAAGCGCGGATCGAGCGGCGAGGCATTTTTGCAACTGCTTGGGCGCATCCGCGCAACAATCCCGGGCGTCTCGCTGCGCACTTCGTTCATCGTCGGCTTCCCCGGCGAGACCGAATCCGACTTCCGCGAACTCTGCGGCTTCGTGCAAGAGGCCGAATTCGACTGGATGGGCGTTTTTCCGTACTCCGACGTCGACAACGCTTCGAGCCACGCCCTCGATCAAAAAGTGGACGAGGATACGATCCAGGAGCGCCAGAATCGCTTGATGGAAATTCAGCAGAAGATTTCCGCGCGTAAGCTGCGGAGATTTCGCGGGCAGCGCGCCACCGCGCTGATCGAAGGCCCCTCCAAGGACACGCCCATGGTCTGGGAAGCGCGCCTGGAAGGCATGGCCCCGGATATCGACGGCAAAGTCTACCTGAACGATATCCAAGTGCCGGGAACGGATTTGAACGCGCAGCCCAGCGACGTGGTCACCGTCGAAATCACCGAATCGCACGAGTACGACCTGGTGGCCCGCGTCGTGGAAATTCTGGACGTGCCACGCCCGGCAGCGGTGCAGGCCGCTGCGACCGCAGCGGTGCAGCGCGTGAACACTGGCGCGGCGCTAAGGATTTTCCAGTAGGACAGGCACTCTTGCCTGTCCGGTTTTGTTGAACCTGATAAAGTCAAAAGCGGACAGGCAAGAGTGCCTGTCCTACCAAGAACGATGAAACTGAAATGCCCCATCTGCAAGCAGCCGGTCGATTCGGAGACGAACGTGGAGTTCCCTTTCTGCAGCGACCGCTGCCGCGAACGCGACCTTGGCAACTGGGCCATGGAAAAATACAAAGTAGCCGTGCCCATGATGGACGAATCCGAACCGGAAGAAACCGAAACGGATGAGCGAACCCAGCCCGAACCCCCCGACACCGACGACGAATAGCGCCGCGCGCCCGCCCCGATCCGATCGGGGCAAGCCGCGCGTTTCGCTGGTGATCGCGACGGCGTTTGGCCTCGGATATTTGCCGAAAGCCCCTGGAACGTGGGGGTCTCTTGCAGGCATCCTGATCTACTCCCTGACTCAATTCTATTTCCCGCTCAATGTAATTCCCGGCGCGCGTCTCCAGCTTATCGACCGTGTGACGTGGGCTGCCTGGACGGGCCTTCCTGTCACCCTTGCGATTGCGCTGGCGGGCGTCTGGTGCGCGACACGCGCGGCGCAATTTTCAGGAAAGAAAGACCCGCAATTCGTGGTCATTGACGAAGTCTCAGGGCAACACATCACGTATTTATTTTCGCTAACCCTGCTTGACTGGAAATATTTACTCCTGGGCTTTATACTTTTTCGTGTCTTCGATATTTGGAAGCCGTTTCCCGCCCGGCAAGCCGAATCCCTTCCCGGCGGGCTGGGAATCATGGCCGATGATTGGATCGCGGGAATTTACGCGGCGCTGGGATTGTGGATCGCGCGAGCCATCGGGCTATGAATGACTTGAGATTTGAGATGTAGTGTTTAAGGCTTTTTGATCTGTGGTTTCAAATTTGAAATTTCGAATTTGAGATTTGCAGTCTGAGATTGAAAATTGACCACCAACGGCATACCGCACATTGACCGCATCCAGCCGGACGCAGGCATTCCCGGCGGGGACATCACAATATTGGGCAGCGGCTTTGTGCCGCGCCCCAACACGCGGCCACGGGTGCGATTCGGCGAAACCGACGCCACCTTGCTGCTCTCCGCCGAAACTCACCT
The DNA here is from genome assembly GCA_020073485.1 of Terriglobia bacterium. Classification (GTDB taxonomy): domain Bacteria; phylum Acidobacteriota; class Terriglobia; order Acidiferrales; family UBA7541; genus Palsa-360. The sequence continues at coordinate 95,162 of JAIQFB010000011.1, forward strand.
GATCGCCCGTGTGCCGGACGGCGCGGTGGGCGGCATCGTGCGCGTGGAAACTTCGCGCGCCGAGAGCCAGCCGTTCGCCTTCCACCTGGGCGTGCAGATTGCCGACAATCTTCACCCGGTCACCGACCCGGCCGTGGACGTCGAAGGAAACATTTACGTCACCTACAGCGGCCAGCGCGGGCAGAAAGTTCCGGTCTCGCTCTACAAAATCACGCCGAATTACGCGGTGAAACCGTTCGTCACCGAATTGATGAATCCGACGGGCCTGGCGCTCGATCGCGAAGGGTATCTGTACGTCTCCTGCCGCAACGACGGCACCATCCATCGCGTCTCGCCCGACGGCCGGTCGCAGCTTTGGATCGAGGGCATGGGCACGGCGACGGGCATCGCGTTCGATACCATCGGCAATCTGTTCGTGGGCGACCGCAGCGGCACGATTTTCAAGATCAATCCCAACCGCGAAATTTTCGTTTTCGCCACGCTCGAGCCGTCCGTGGCCGCGTACCATCTGGCGTTCAGCCCCACCGGCGAACTGTTTGTCACGGGGCCGACCACTTCAAGCTTCGATCGCGTCCTGCGCATCAACCAGAAGGGCGAGATCAGCACGTTTTATCGCGGCCTCGGGCGCCCGCAGGGCCTGGCCTTTGACCGCAAGGGCAATCTGTACGTCGCCGCGTCCCTCGAAGGGCGGCGCGGCATCGTGCGCATCACTCCGGACGCGCGCCCTGAGATCGTGATCGGCGGCAGCGGTCTGGTCGGACTGGCGCTTTTGCCCGGGCATCGCGCGATCCTCGCCACCACCGGCGCGCTGTTCAGCCTCGATTGGGATGTCGAGGGCTTGCCGCTGCCGCGCTGACCCATCCATGAAAGCTGAAATCATTGCCGTCGGATCGGAACTGCTCACCCCGGACCGGGTCGATACCAATTCCCTTTTCCTTACCGCGCAACTGAATCGCCTCGGCATTGAAGTCACACGAAAAACAGTGGTCGGCGACGATCTCGGCGACCTGCGCAATGCGTTTGACCAAGCCATGCAGCGCGTCGAACTGGTAATCGCCAGCGGCGGACTCGGCCCCACCGAGGACGACCGCACGCGCGAGGCCGTGGCCGAACTGCTGGGAAGAAAACTGGCGCGCGATCCCGCGGTGATGAGCAAGATCGAGGCGCGCTTCCGCCAGCTCGGGCGCACCATGTCCGAAGTGAACGCCCGCCAGGCAATGGTGCCGGATGGCGCGGACGTACTGGAGAACGATCGCGGCACCGCGCCCGGCTTGTGGCTGGAATCGCGCGGCCGCATCGTCGTTCTGCTTCCCGGACCGCCGCATGAATTGAAAGCCATGTTCGGCGCGCAGGTGGAGCATCGAATCGCGCGGCTTTCCACCGGAGTGCGCCTGGTGGCGCGGGAACTGCGCGTCGCGGGAATGGGCGAGTCCGACGTTGACCAGCGCATCGCGCCGATCTACACGCGCCACTCCAATGTGCAAACGACGATCCTTACCGCGCCGGGTGAAATTCAAATCCACCTGCGCGCCTGGACCACCGACGTGCCCGCCGCCGAGGCCGTGCTGCAGCAGATTCAGGAGAGCATCGTGCTGGCGCTGGGCGAAGCCGTCTTTACCACCAACGGCGAATCGATGGAAGAGGTCGTCGCGCGCGAGCTCACCATGCATCAATCCACGATTGCCACGGCCGAGAGCTGCACGGGAGGCCTGCTGGCCGAGCGGCTCACGCGCATCTCGGGAAGCTCCGCTTACTTTCTCGGTGGCGTCGTCTCCTACAGCAACACGCTGAAATCCGCGTGGGTTGACGTGCCCGCGGAAATCATCGACACGCGCGGCGCCGTGAGCGCGGAAGTCGCCGTGGCGCTGGCCGATGGAATTCGCCGCCGCACCGGCGCGACGCTCGGCGTCGGCATCACCGGCGTCGCCGGCCCCACCGGAGGCACGCCCGAAAAACCCGTTGGCACCGTGCACGTGGCGATTGCCGACGCCACCGGCAACAAGGAACGCATGGTGCGCTATCCTGGAGAACGCGACCGCATCCGCTGGCAAGCCTCGCAGACGGCGCTCGATCTGGTGCGGCGGTATTTCCTGTACGCCGCGCAACCCAAAAACGGCATGAAGGGCTGAGCGCGTGCGGCTTTTCGTCGCAATGGATATTCCGGCGGAGGTGCGCGCAGCCATCGCCGGGGTCGCCGCAAAATTGCGAAGCGTCTGCGCCAGTGCGCGCTGGGCGCACCTGGAGGGCGCGCACCTCACACTGAAATTCATCGGCGAAGTGCCCGCCGAAAAAGTGGAAGAAATCAAAACAGCGCTCGCGGGCGTGCCGTTTCCGGCGCCTTTCAAAATACTCTTTCGCGGCATCGGATTTTTCCCCAACGAGCGCCGCCCCCAAGTGCTCTGGGCAGGCATCGAAGCAGGCCCAGAACTCCGGGCCCTCGCGGAAACAGTAGAGAAATCGCTGGAGCCGCTGGGCATCGCCCGCGACCCCCGCGAATTCTCGCCGCACGTCACGCTGGCGAGGTTCAAAACCGCCGACAAACTCGCGGGTTTGCGCGCGGCTATCGCCGCCGCCGGCCCGCTCGAGTTCGGCCAATGCCCTGCAAACGAATTTCATCTGTATCAAAGCGTTTTGAAACCCGCCGCAGCGGAATATACTCGCTTGGCCACATTTGTTTCCGAAGGGAGCAGGTCACGTTGAACCAGGAAATGCCGATGAGCGCTCCGGTCTTATGGGGATTGGTCGTGGCAGGCTACCTGCTGGGCTCGATTCCCTTTGGCTACCTTCTGGTGCGCCTAAAGGGCGGCGGAGATATTCGCGCCCTGGGCAGCGGGAACATTGGCGCCACGAACGTCGCGCGCACGGCGGGCTGGAGCGTCGGGGTGGCCACCTTGATTCTGGACACCGCGAAGGGATTTTTCGCCGTCTGGCTTGCGGGGCATTTTTCCGGGAGCAACATCCGCATCATGATGTTTGCCGGCCTCGCGGCCATCGTCGGGCACGTGTTCCCCGTCTGGCTTGGTTTTGCCGGGGGCAAGGGAGTGGCCACGGCACTGGGAGTTTTCCTGGCGGCCTGCTGGCCGGCGGCAGTAGCGGCGCTCGTGCTGTTTCTGCTGGTCGTGCTGTTCTGGAGATATGTTTCGCTGGGTTCTGTTTCAGCGGCAGCGGCGGTGCCGGTGCTGTTCTATTTGCTCTATGCGCCGGGCCACGCGCCTCCGGCGGCGGGTTCGGCGAGCGCGCTGCTTGCCGCGGCCATCGTGATCATCAAGCACCGCGCCAACATCGAGCGGCTCATGGCCGGGACCGAACCGCCTTTTGAAATGGGCCGGAAAAAATCGTGAAGAAAATCGCAATCATCGGAGGAGGAAGCTGGGGCACGGCCCTGGCCATTGCCTTGACGCGATCCGCGCGCCCGCACCGCATCGCGCTTTGGGCGCACAGCGCGGACGTCGTGGAGATGCTGGCCACGCAGCGGATCAATAAAATCTACCTGCCTGGTTTCGAGTTGCCCCGGGAGGTGGAGGTCACCGGATCGCTGGGAAAAGCCCTCGCGGGCGCGGACATCGTACTCGGCGTGATGCCCGCGGCTCATGCGCGCGAGATGTACCGCGCGATGCGCCCCCTGGTCGAGCCGCATGCCGTTTTCGTGAGCGCCACCAAAGGTCTTGAACCCGCCACGCACGCCCGCATCAGCGATGTCATCGCCGAGGAAATCGGCAAACGAAGCGACGGAGGATCCCCGCGCATCGCCGTTCTTTCCGGCCCAAGCTTTGCCGCCGAAGTCGCCGCCGGAGATCCCACGGTCGCGGTCCTGGCATCGTCGGACGCAGCGCTGGCAACCGAAGTCCAGGAGGAATTCTCGGGCCCAAGATTCCGGCTCTACACCAACGATGACGTCATCGGTACGGAGATTGCCGGTGCGGTGAAAAACGTGATCGCCATCGCCGCTGGGGTAAGCGCTGGGCTGGGTCTGGGCACCAACACGATGGCCGCTCTGGTGACGCGCGGCCTGGCGGAAATGACGCGCCTCGCCGTGGCCCTGGGAGGCCGCCGCGAAACCCTCGCGGGACTCGCCGGGGTTGGCGACCTCATCCTCACTGCCACCGGCGCGCTCAGCCGCAACCGCTCGGTGGGCATCGAGCTGGGCAAGGGGCGCGAGCTTCGGGACATCCTCGGGGCGACACGCATGGTCGCCGAGGGCGTCGGAAGCACTGCAGCCACGCTGGAACTGGCTCGCCGCGCGGGCGTCGAAATGCCCATCACCGAACAGGTTCATGCGGTCCTGACTGCAGGCCGCGCCTCGGCCGACGGCATCCGCGAATTGATGGAACGCCGCCTCAAGCAGGAGTAAGTTTTCGGACCACCCCGTAGCTAATCCGCATCACCCTGGGTTTCCCTCCTTCAGCCAGGGCTGGCTGGATAGTAAAATTAAAGGGACAAGTCAGGACCATCCAAACGTGGACCTCGAACACCTCAAATCGCAACTCCTCCACCGGCCCCGGATCCTCTGGCTGGTGCTGGGCGCCATGCTGCTGGTCAGCGTGCTGCCGTTGTCTCTCTATCACCGTCAGGTTCTGCAACTTAGCCAGGCAAAGCTGACCGATACTGAGAGCGTCCAGCAGACAGAAGTCACCCGCTCTCTGGCCGAGGAAATTCAGCTCTTCGACGCCAATCTCTACCAGCAACTGATCAGCGAGCGGCAAATTCTGGAGCTCACCGGCCTGACCGACAAGGTTGATAGCTCGGCGCGCGCCCCGCAGGTCACCAGCGTCCTGGAAAATTTCGTCGCCAGCAATCCCAACATTTTGTACCTGACTGCCGTCAGCAAAGACGCCAAGGGCGCGGAGGCCGGAAATTTCCGGGCCGATCAGGATCCTTTTGTCAGCAAGGCCCTGCAGCGCGCGTTCACCACCACCATGCAATCACTGATCTTCCGCAGCGACCCGCTGGCGATCGGCTCGGAAAACCGGCCGGCGTTTATCATGGCCGTGCCGCTGGAGATCAACGATCATTTTTCAGGGATGCTGGCGGCGGTCGTGTCGCTCGACGGAGTCCTCCGGAGGCTCAAGGAAACCAGCGTCCGCGGGCGCGTGGTGTTCATCGTGGACCACAACGGGCAAATCGTGGCGCACCCGGACACGCGGCAGTTTGTGCCCGGCGCCGATGCCCGGCCGAATTCCCCGGTCGCGGTGCAAGTGGCCGCGTTGCCCAAAGAATTGCGCACCACCGAGACCATGCGCCGCTTCCAGACGCTGGAAAATGGCCACAAAGCGGAAATGGTGGGGACCTACACAACGATTCCGGACCTGAACTGGGCCGTGGTCGCGCAGCGCGGCCTGGACGAAGCGCGCGCCGATGCCGGCGTCAATGAGTTGAACGCGCAGGCGCTCAAATTCGTGGTTGTGGTCACCTTCGCGGCACTGATTCTCGGCTACTTGTTTGCCGTCGGCATCAGCACGCCGATTCGCGCACTGGCCGCTTCCACCCTGGCCATCAGCCGCGGAGAATTCCACCAGCGCACGCCCGTGCAGGGCGCCGCGGAAATCAGCGAACTCGCTGAAACCTTCAACAGCATGGCCGGCGACATCGAGGAATTCGTCGAGCAGCTCAAGCAGGCGGCCAACGAAAATCACGAGCTCTTCCTCGGCTCCATCCGCATGCTCGCCGCGGCCATCGACGAAAAAGATCCGTACACGCGCGGCCATTCCGACCGTGTCGCGAAATATTCCGTCATCGTCGGGCAATATCTCGGGCTTCGCGCCGAAGACCTCGACAAGATCCGCATTTCCGCGCTGCTGCACGACGTCGGCAAAATCGGCGTGGACGACCGCGTGTTGAAAAAGCCCGGCAAGCTCACCGACGAGGAATTCGATTTGATGAAGCAGCACCCCTCCAAGGGCGCGAACATCATGCGCCCGGTCGCGCAGCTCAAGGAAATGCTGCCGGGCATCGAACTGCATCACGAGCACGTGGACGGAGGCGGATATCCCCACGGCCTGCAGGGCGACGAAATTCCGTTAATGGCGCGCATCATTGCCGCCGCCGATACGCTCGACGCCATGACCACCAACCGTCCCTATCAATCCGGCATGGACCTGGAATTCGCCATGAACCGCATCCGCCAGCTCACCGGCACGAAGTTTGACGCGGCCGTGGTCGACGCCCTGGACCGCGCCGTACGCGCCGGAAAAATCCGCCTCACCGCCAAGCTCGTCGAAGCCCAAGTGTAAAGCACCGTTCCGATTTCCAATCCAAAATAGTCACCGTGTCACTTTTCGGAGAGAGGTTTTTGGGTGGCGCCGGCGTCCCGCCGGCGGTTTTGCGAACCTTCGGCAAAACCCAAGAACGCCGGTCAGATGCCGGCGCCACCATCCCCCGCCCCGGCGCGTAACTCCACTTCCGTTCTGCTAGAATATGGGATTCGCCGCGTTGCACCGCGGCAAACCTATATGTTCTCGATCTTCGGCAAGGACGACAAAAACAAGGAACGCAAAGAAGGCGGGTCCCTGCTCGACCGCCTGAAGCAATCCGTCTCGAAGACGCGCACGCAGATCGCCGCGAAAGTCGAAGACCTGATTTCCGGCGAGAAGAAAATTGATCCCGGGCTGCTGACCAAACTGGAAAACGCATTACTCGCCGCCGACATCGGCCCGCGAACCACGCATCAGATCCTGGAAGCGGTGCGCCAGAGGCTGGAACGCCACGCGCTCACCAATGCGGCGGACCTCAAGACCGAGCTGAAAAACCAGCTTCTCTATGCGCTGCGGTCGCTGCCCTCCTCGAAGGAAACCGAATCGGCCGCCCAGACAACGCGCCCGCACGTCATTTTCGTCGTCGGCGTGAACGGCACCGGCAAGACCACGACCATCGGTAAACTCGCGCATCGCTTGCGGCAAAACGGAAAAAACGTGGTCCTGGCCGCGGGCGATACGTTTCGCGCCGCCGCCATCGAGCAGCTCGCCGTCTGGGCCGCGCGAACCGGCTCGGAAATCATCAAGACGAAATCGGGCGGCGACCCTGCGGCCGTCGTGTTCGACGCTCTCTCGTCGGCGCGCGCGCGCAACGCCGACGTCGTCATCGTGGACACCGCGGGCCGCCTGCACACCAAATCCAATCTCATGGCCGAACTCGACAAGATGAAGCGCACCGCCGCGAAAGTCGTTCCCGGCGCGCCGCACGAAGTCCTGCTGGTGATGGACGCGACCACCGGGCAGAACGGCCTGTCGCAGGCCCGCGAATTCACGGCCACGGCTGGAGTGACCGGCATCGTGCTGACGAAACTCGACGGCACGGCCAAGGGCGGCATCGTCGTGGCCATCACGCGCGAACTCGGCTTGCCCGTGCGCTACGTCGGCACCGGCGAATCAATGGAGGACCTGCTTCCGTTCGATCCGGAAGCGTTTGTTTCTTCCCTGTTTGATTGACGAATCACATGAACGCAACCGTATCATCGAGTACCCCACCCGCGACGACCGCCGCCGACGCAGTCTTCATGGACCGCGCGCTGGAACTGGCCGCGCGCGGCGTCGCGCTCGCCAGCCCCAATCCCATGGTCGGCGCTGTCCTGGTGCGTGAAGGGAAAATCATTGGCGAGGGTTTTCATGCCTACGAAGGCATCCTGCACGCCGAGATCGTCGCGCTGGAATCGGCAGGCGGCACCGCGCGAGGCGCGACGCTGTACATCAATCTGGAGCCATGCTGCCACACGGGGCGCACCGGGCCCTGCACGAAAGGCTTGATTGCCGCGGGCGTCGCGCGCGTCGTGGCGGCTATGGCCGACCCCAACCCAGTTGTCGCGGGTCGCGGCTTCCAGGAACTGCGCGAGGCCGGCATCGAAGTCGCCGCCGGCCTGCGCGAGGCTGAAGCGCGCCGCCTCAACGAAGCCTTTGCATGGTGGATTGTTTCCAAGAAGCCGCTGGTGACGCTGAAGTCCGCGCTCACGCTCGACGGCCAACTGGCCCTGCCGGTCCCGCCCGGACGCGCCCGGCCGAAGCTGAAGGACCGCTGGATCTCGTCGGAGGAATCCCGCGCCGAAGTGCAAATCATGCGCCACGCCTCCGACGCGCTGCTGACCGGCATCGACACGGTCCTCGCCGACGATCCGCTGCTCAACGACCGCACGGGATTGCCGCGCCGCCGCAATCTGCTGCGCGTGGTGATGGATTCACGCCTGCGCCTGCCGCCGCGGTCGAAGCTGGTGCGCTCGGCCGATGGCGATGTACTTGTCTTTACCCGCGCAAAGGAAGACTCGCCGAAAGCGAAAGCGTTGCGCCGCGCGGGCGTGGAAGTAGTTCGCCTCGGCGGCGGACGCGGCGCGCGGCCCGACCTGTGCCCGGCCATCGAGGAGCTTGGCCGCCGCGGAGTCCTGAGCGTCCTGCTGGAAGCGGGCGCGACGCTGAATTCCGCCGCCCTCTCCGCCGGAATTGTGGATAAGATGCGTGTGTTCTTCGCGCCCAAGATCGCCGGATTCAGCGTTCCCGCTTTTGCAGGAAAGAAATCAGGCGCGGCTCGCGCATCAAACGCCTTCCGCGCGGCGCAGGACCTTCGCAACGTAACCATGGCGCAATTTGGAGCTGATTTCGCAGTCGAGGGATATCTCCGCGATGTTTACCGGACTCGTTGAGCAGGTCGGCACAATCGAATCGTTCGAGCGAAGCGACGCGGGCGCCAGCATTCGCGTGAACGCCGGCCCGCTCGCCGACGGCTTGGCGAAATCAGGGAGCATCGCCGTCAACGGCTGCTGCCTCACCGCCATCGACATTTCCGGAAAAACGTTTGCCGCCGATCTCTCCGGCGAAACGCTGCGCCGCACCAGCCTGGGCGAATTAAAACCCGGCGCGCGCGTGAACCTCGAGCGTCCGCTCACGGCCATGAAGGAACTCGGCGGCCACTTCGTGCAAGGCCACGTCGACGGCGTCGGCCGCGTCGCGCGCCTCGACCCCGAAGGCGCCAACTGGTGGTTCGGCGTCCGCGTGCCCGACGAACTCGCGCGCTACGTCGCCATGAAAGGCTCCATCGCGCTCGACGGCATCAGCCTCACCGTCGCCGGCTGGCACGACGGCGTGGTCGAAACCGCCATCATTCCCTTCACCTACGAGCACACCAATCTTTCCTCCCTGAAACCCGGCGGCGCCGTGAACGTCGAGTGCGACATCCTGGCCAAGTACGTCGAGCGGATGATCCAGGCGAGGGTGGAAACACCCAAGTCGCAGCTCAGCGTTGCTCGATTGATCGAAGAAGGGTTTTAGGCTAGGTGACCAACACGGGGATCTTTCCAACAGCACAGGATATGCCTGGTTGGGGCAAGCAACGTCGCGCGATGCTCTGCCTGGATTCTCTCAGGCCATAATTTCAGAAATCCGTGGGGACACTATCTCGCCACGCCTGGTTACGACGACATCCTCCGGAAAATCCTGGCGAAATTCGACCTGCAAGGAGTCGAGCCGGTCCAAGAATTCCGTGAGGCGCGGCAAACAGGCATTGTTTACATCATGCAGAACAACGACCGCCCAATCGCGCGCCGCCACATCCGCGATGCCTTTCTCGATCCACCCGTCTTGATCTTTCCAGTCTCCCGGCACGCTGGACCACAACACGCAGGTATACTTTCCTGCCTGCAGAAGATCCAGCGCCGCGGGGCTTAACAGATGAGGTCCCAGCAACCCTCCGCCTCCCATGGGCCGGAAGAATCTTTCAGGGTGGGCCAGCTCCCCGATCAACTCTTGCGTGTTCTCAATCTCCCGCCGGGCATATTCGGCGTCAGGCCGATCGCCCAGCGGCACGCTGTGCGTGAACGAATGGTTGCCAATCCAGTGGCCCTCCGATTGGGCCCTGACGGCCAGTTCCCTTCCGCCCGGGCTCATGAGATTTTTCCCGAGAACGAAAAATGTGCAATGTATTTTGCGGGCGGACAGAATATCGAGCACTTGTTCGGTAACGCCGGGCGTCGGCCCGTTGTCGAAAGTGAGCGTCACGCGCTTGGCGGCTATCATGTTTCCTGTCTTGGTTTCTTACGCGGTCCGCATTGTACGCCGGCGGCCTCCACTCGGGCCAGCAGCCTCGCGAAGGACGCGATGTTTTTTGCGGAAGCTAGTGTTGCGGCAGGGGACCGGCGACGGCGGTTTGCACCTGGGAATCGGGCGGCGTGGAAAGCATGTCCAATTCCGGCGTGACCTCGTGCGGATGCCGGACGACGTAGTGCGCGATCAAGTAGCCGATTGCCGCTCCCGCGAACACGTCGGAGGGGAAATGGGCTTGCAGCGGAACGCGCGAAAAACCAACCAGGCCCGCCAGTCCGTACGCCAGCCATACGTGCCATGCAGGATGCGGATACCGGTCGGCAAACACGGTGGCGACAGAGAACGCCGCGATCGTGTGCCCGGAGGGAAAACTTCCCACGCCGCCGATGTAGCTCCCCTGGGTTTGCTTGAACCAGGTGGCGGATAAATCCCCGCCGGGAGGAACCGAATTTGGACGGTAGCGCCGGTCGATATCCTTCAGCACGGTAGTGACGACTTCGGCATCGATGACTGCCTCGCCCGCAAGCAGCACGGTATGCTGCGCGTAGACATCCTTTCGTATCAGACCGATGGCGTAAAACGCGGCCGGAAACACTTCCATGGCGGTCGCCGTATTGAAGCCGCTAAAAGTCTTATTGAATCCATCGAATGCATGCGTTGTCTGGACGGGCCTCATGATGCGTTCATCCGAAACGGCAAGCGCGGCCGTGATCCCCAGAATGGCGAGCGTCGGCTTGAGGTGGTGTCCGCGAGCCACCAAAACCGGAAACGTCCAAATTTGCCTTTGGTCCTGGAGCAGATTCGGTACCAGCAACCGCCAGGAAACTTCCCTTTCCGGCGTAATTCTGGAAACGGGTGCGGATATTGCCGGACCGGATGCGGCAGGAGCCGAGGATGCCGGATCGGATGCCGGCACAGCCTCGGCACTTGGCTCAGCGCCCATCGCGGAAATATCCTGCGCGGCGCATCGTTGCATCATGGCCAGGGCCGCAATCAGCACAAAAACAAGGCGAATTCTCAGAGGGTTGCGCATAGTTCGGGCCCAATCACTGTAGCAAGATTCTCCAGGTTGGGATTATGAATCGAAGGCCTAATGCGCCAACTTATTACTGGCTTTCGGGACAGTTTGCGGTGGCCTGGTCTCCGCAAGTTTCCCAGAAGCGCCCCGGTGCAGAATTGAGGAATGCCGCGGGTCAGCTCGAGTGTTGCGCGCTCTTCTCCCGCGCCCCGCGATAATACAGGATTAGTCCCAGCATTACGGACAGCACGGTCCCCGCCACCAGCTTCGTCTCAAACAGAATCTTGCTGGTCGTGTCCCCCGGAGGAATGAAGGAGAGGACAATTCCAATGGCGACCACCAGCAATCCAAATCCCGAAGCGAGAATGACTCCGACCCGGCCGCCCGGAATAAGCACCGCCGATTTGTTCTCCTGCCGGTCAGGCAGCGCGTAGAGCTTGATTGCCGCGGCATACATGTAAAGGAACGGAATAAAATAAAGGATGGTCGCGGCATCGACCAGAATCTGGTACGCGCCGCGCATGCTGTCGCTGATCTGCGCCAGCAGCAGAATCACGCCGGAAATCACAGCCTGCACCAGAATGGAAATATAAGGGGTCTTCCACTTGGGATGAATTTTCCCGAAGGCCTCCGGAAGGTACCGGTCAATCCCGACGATGAACGGGATGCGCGCGACTCCCGCGACCGTCGATCCCACCCCGCCCAGGTTTCCCACCGTTACCAGCAGGGCGGCAATCACCCCGGCCGAGGCCATGCGCAGCGCCGTTGACCCCTGAGTCATCGCCTGGAAGACCCCGCTCTTGGTATCCACGCTCTCGCTCGGCAGGATCATCAGCACGGCGATAGTTCCCGCGATATACATCAGGGCGATCAGCCCTCCGGAAGCAAAAATCGCGCGCGAGAAGACGCGCTGCGGGTCGCGCACTTCCTCGCTCATCACCGAAACCAGTTCCAGTCCGGTAAAGGCAAATGCGAGCTGCGGCCAGAAATTTACCGTGTCCCAATCCCAGTGCGGAATCATCGCGGCCACCGTGAAGTGCGTCACCGAGCCGTGGCGCCATCCCAGCACCAGCGCAACGCCCACAATCATCATCAGCGGCACGTAGGTCCCCACGCCGCCGGCATTCTGCAACCATTTGCCGATGTGCAATCCGATGATGTTCAGGTACACGGCAATAAACAACATCACGAGAGAGCCCACCAGCAGGAATGTGCGATTTTCGGCGAGCCAGGCGTTTCCAGCGCCGCCAACGTAAGACGTCATGGCCGCGCTGGCCAGCAGCAATCCGGGGAAATAAAATACGGTGTAAATCCAGTACGTCCATCCGGCTACAAATCCGTGGAAATCGCCGAACGCCATCTTCGTCCAGACGTACAGGCCGCCCTCTTCGGGAAAACGCGTGGAGAGTTCCACCACCACGTACGCCGTCGGCACGAAAAACAAGGCCGCCGCCAGGATCCACAGAGTGATGGAGGATTGGCCATTGCGCGCCGCCGCCGCAATCCATCGCGGGCCCAGGACCGCTCCGATTGTAAACAGCAATACGTCCCAGAAACCCATCACGCGGCGCAGCTGCTTTTTTGCGTCGGATGGGGCGGGGGGCGACTCGCTCAAGAGATCACGTCCAGTGCGGGGATGAGTTGATCCTGGCGCAGGAAATTGTGCAGGAAAGGCTCCGGGGCGGCCTCGAACCCGGCCCAGGGCCCGAAATAAGCCACGCGCCCTTCATGCAGAAACACAATGCGGTCGGCCAGCTTCTTGGCCAGGTGCGTGTCGTGGGTCACAACCACCGAAGTCTTGTGAAATTTTTCTTTCAGCCGCAGGATCAAATCCCCGGTATGTGCGGCCATCAGCGGATCGACCATGGTGGTCGGCTCGTCGTACAGAATCGCCTCCGGATCCTGCGCCAGCGCCCGCGCGATGGCCACGGCGCGCTTCATGCCCGTACTCAGTTCCGACGGCAGTTTATCGGCGACGTCGGCCACCTCCAGCATCTCTTCCAATTCGGCGACGCGCGCTTCTTTCTGCTCGTAAGTAAGCCCGGCACTTTTTTCCAGCGGGAACGCGATGTTTTCGGCGACGGTCAGCGAATCGAACAGCGCGCCCGATTGAAATACCATGGTTACGCGCCTGCGGATTTCGGCCATCTCTCTTTCGCTGCAATCCATAATGTCCTTGCCATCGATCAGGACCTGGCCCGAATCCGGCCGCAAGAATCCCATGATGTGCTTCAGAGCCACCGATTTTCCCACGCCGCTGCGCCCCATGATCACGCAGGTCTCGGCGCGGTCCACGAAGAAACTCACGTCGTTCAGGACCACGTGGTCGTCAAACGCCTTGCTGACATTACGGAATTCGATGTAGTGGCCGGTGGCGGCCGTACCGGAGGGTTGTTCGATGCGCGCGCCCATATCGAATTGCTATTGTTGACGACCCTGCCCGCAGAATCAAAACAATTCTAAATAGAAGGAACCACGAAACCTCCGATTCGCCCTTCTTCTTGTCGTCATTCCGAGCGAAGCGAGGAATCCCTCTTCGATTGAAATTGCGAAACAGAGGGATTCCCCGCTCCGCTCGGAATGACTGCGTGCAGGGTGCTGGCAAAACAGACTTGGAGCAAGACGCTGGACGATTCGGGGGACTGCAACGAAAAATAGCTGCATGCCCGGCAGCCCAGCGTTTGCAGCAGGACCGACATAAGTAACTTATTTACAGCAATATACATGGCTTTTCAGAAATCCACTGCCAGCCCCCGGCGAATGCGTCTTTGCTTGACATGCCCAAGCATTTTACCTATATTAGCACTCGACCGAGAGGAGTGCTAACGATCTACTCAGCGCCCTACGGCCAAGATTCCTGGATTACATTAAGAAAGGCGTAGGCTTTGCTTGCTCGAACTTACTGGGCAACGGGAGCCTGCCCTAAACTCGAACGGAGGCACGAAACGATGTCAGTTAATGTTACTCCGCTGCATGATCGCGTTCTGATCAAGCGGATTGAAGAGAAAGAATCCATCAAGGGCGGCATCATCATCCCCGACACGGCCAAGGAAAAGCCGCAAGAGGGCGAAGTGATCGCCGCAGGCGCGGGCAAAATCGAGAAGGGCGAGCGCATTCCTCTCGACGTAAAAGTCGGCGACCGCGTGCTGTTCGGCAAGTACAGCGGCACCGAAATCAAGGTCGAAGACGAGGACTATCTGATCCTCCGCGAAGACGAAATCCTGGCAAAACTTTCCGGCGCAGCCAAGGCTGCCGGCGGCAAGAAGTAACTTTTCCCCTGATCCGCCGTTCCGGAAAACCTTCGTGGTGAACCAGAGGCGGGCCGAGGGCCGCAATCTTTAGGAAAATCTCAAATTTGAAATTTCAAATTTGAGATGAAATCGAAATCGAAATCATGGAAGAAGAGGAGAAAGAAACATGGCAAAGCAAATCGTGACTGGTGAGAATTCCCGCCAGTCGATTCTACGCGGCGTCAACGCTCTAGCCGACGCCGTAAAGATCACGCTCGGCCCCAAGGGCCGCAACGCCGTGATCGAAAAGAAGTTCGGCGCGCCGATCATCACCAAGGACGGCGTGACGGTAGCGAAGGAAATCGAGCTGCAGGACCCGCTCGAAAACATGGGCGCACAGATGGTCCGCGAAGTCGCTTCCAAGACTTCCGACGTCGCCGGTGACGGCACCACGACAGCCACCGTACTGGCCCAGGCCATCTTCCGCGAAGGCGTGAAGACGGTCGCGGCCGGCGCCAGCCCCACCGCTCTCAAGCGCGGCATCGAGCGCGCCGTGGAAGCTTGCGTGGAAGAAATCAAGAAGCTGCACCGTGACGTCAAGGGCGACATGATCGCCCAGGTCGGCACAATCAGCGCCAATAACGACAAGCAGATCGGCAGCATCATCGCCGAAGCCATGAAGAAGGTGGGCAAGGACGGCGTCATCACCGTCGAGGAATCGCGCACCATGGAGACCACCCTCGAAGTGGTCGAAGGCATGCAATTCGATCGCGGCTACCTCTCCCCCTACTTCGTCACCGACCCCGAGCGCATGGAGTGCGTGCTTGAGGACGTCCGCATCCTGATCCACGAAAAGAAAATCAGCTCGATGAAGGACCTGCTTCCCCTTCTCGAACAGATTGCCAAGCTCGGTAAGCCTCTCCTGATCATTGCCGAAGACGTCGAGGGCGAAGCCCTGGCGACCCTGGTGGTGAACAAGCTTCGCGGCACGCTGCAATGCGCCGCCGTCAAGGCTCCCGGCTTCGGCGATCGCCGCAAGGCCATGCTCGAGGATATCGCGACGCTGACCGGCGGCAAGGCTGTGACCGAGGATCTCGGCATCAAGCTCGAGAACGTGAAGATGGAAGACCTCGGCAAGGCCAAGAAAATCGTCATCGACAAGGACAACGCCACCATCATCGAAGGCGGCGGCAAGTCCAGCGAAATCGAAGGACGCGTCCGGCAGATCCGCGCGCAGGTCGAGGAAACCACCTCGGACTACGACAAGGAAAAGCTGCAGGAGCGCCTCGCCAAGCTGGTCGGCGGAGTAGCGGTCATCAAGGTGGGCGCGGCAACCGAAACCGAGCTGAAGGAAAAGAAGGCTCGCGTCGAAGACGCCATGCACGCCACACGCGCGGCAGTCGAGGAAGGCATCGTCCCCGGCGGCGGCGTGGCACTGATCCGTTGCATCGCGGTGCTGGACAAGCTCAAGCTCAATGACGAAGAAGCCATTGGCGTGAACATTGTCAAGCGCGCGCTCGAGGAACCCTTGCGGCAAATCGCCCTGAACGCGGGCGAAGAAGGCGCCGTAATCGTAGGCCGCGTGCGCGACAGCAAAGAAGACAACTTCGGCTACAACGCGGAAACCGCGGAGTACGGCGATATGGTCAAGGCGGGCGTAATCGACCCGGCCAAGGTCACGCGCCTGGCTCTGCAAAACGCGGCGTCCATCGCCGGCCTGATGCTCACGACCGAAGCCCTGATCGCGGACATCAAGGAAGACACCAAGCAAGCTGCAGCCGGAGCCGGTGGCCACGGCGGCGGCCCGGGTGGCGGCATGGGCGGGATGTACTAAGACGATGAAACAACGCGTGGTTCAACAGGGGCGTCCCGGTTCGATCGGGACGCCCCTTTCTTGTTGAGCATCAGTCCTTAGTTTACAGCGCATGGATGCTGCTCGATCACCACGAACCGCGCATACTAGTTCCATTCTCAAGCGGAATCACTTAGAATCCGCCGGAATGCCCAAGAAACGGAAAGCTCCGCCCCCGAGTGCGCCACCTCCGGAACAACCTAGCCTGGATGGAATTGTTTTCAGCGACGGCTGGCTTTTCGTAAAGATCTTCTTTATAACTGCGGTCGTTCATTCTCTATTTAAGGGAATAGTCGTACCCTTTGTCGGCCCAGAGGTTTGGACCAGTCGATTTGTAGAAGCTCTCTTGAATATTAGCTATGTTTTACAAGTGTTCGCTGTGCTCCTAAATATGCTCATTTCTTTCTATTTTCATTTTAGAAATAGGATTAGGAGAGGGGCGTGAACACCATCATTGAGTCATTCTTCTTGGACCGCACCTACAGACGCGCGACCTATGCGCTTAGTGGCATTGTATCAACGCTATATTCTGCCCTGAATCTTTTGAATTTAGATCTGGGGAAAATGCAAGTCGCAGTTGAAGCAGGAGGGCTTTATTGTCTACTCATTGCGGTCGGCATTCTATTGCGCCCATTTATTCGCAAGACCCAACCAAAGGTACCAAAGATCATTCTGAAGCCAGTCCGGTCCCGATCAGTCTTTATCTCACTTGCAATAGGCCTGTGTCTATTTGGAATTTCAGAGACGAACATCATAGTTAGGCTACAAACTGCTTTAATCGATGCGCGGATTGCGAGATTCGACCAATCGGGCATGAGTGTCTATTTCTTTCGAACCCCGGAGCGCGTAGATACCCAGCTGCGGTCTCGCTTCCACACGCTGGAATCAATCGTGGACATTTCTTACCGCTACCAAATTCCCGTGGACCAAGGCAACTTAACCAAAGCAAAAGAAAAGGTACGCACCGCGCTTAATCAACCACGGCTCTCCGAAACGACAAAACAGGCCGGCTGGATTGCAGCTAGCAGACTTTCCGAGTTGTCTGCAGTACAAGCGACTCGAAGCAACACCAGTCCCGTACAAGCTACCGGTTACATTATCAACTCTAACTTGGATCTCTCAGATAAAAAGGTCCGTTTTCTGGGCAACCATTCCGCACTGATTTTCGGGGGGGGGGACATTGTCGTCGAAAATAGCACAGTAGTGTTCGACGGCATTGATTTTCGAGCACAACAACCATTCCGCGCGGCTTTCTATGTAGTCGGCTCAAGTTCTTCGATCGTGGTCCGTAACGCCACCGTCGAAAATCTTGATCAGACGCTTGATGGGATCACATGGATAAATGTCGAATTCCAGCACTCAATGATCAGAGTTAATAGCGGTCCCTTTGCACTCGTAAATGCCACCTTTAAGGACTGCGACTTCAGATGGCTACCGCTAGGGGGCCAAGCAGGTATGGAATTACTAGACAGAATAAACAAAGCCAATGGGCAACCCGTCACCTTCGCGTATGAAGGCGTCCCGGTGCCCACCACGTCTAAACCTTAGTAAATCAGATCACTCTCTAAGGGACGGGTGGCCCAGCCTTTGACTCGGAATTTTCGGGTGGCCCGTCCTTCGTTGTGTGAAGGGCGGGGGTTTTATTTGCGTCGGGCGCAGGGATTCGGGCTTGCTATTGGCGCAGCTAATCTGCCATCGTTAATCCGACGGGAGGCAATCCAATGGCTGAGAAAAGCAAACTGAAAGATGCGGCGGTGAAGATCGGCGCCGCAGCAGGGACGATTGACAGCAGAGCTCACAAGGCAATTCACAAAGCCGCGGAAGCCGCGCACGTAGCGAACCAGGAACTCATGGAAATAACGAAGCAGGTGGAGGCTCTCAAGAAGCAGTTGGCAAAAAGTTCCAAACGGCTGCAGGACGCGCTGAAGTAGCGTAGGACAGGCACTCTTGCCTGTCCCTGTGGAAACGAAGCTGGCTTGCGGGAACAGAGAAATTATTGCATCGGCATTTGCCGCTGCGTCTTGAGGAACAGGCAAGAGTGCCTGTCCTACTCGAACCGGTCTTTCTGCCGCATCGCTGATATGTTCGGCAATATCCCGAGGCAAAAAACACTAACAAGGCAAAAAGGCGCCCCGACCGACACGGGGCGCCTTTTTGATTAATTTACTTCGTCCGCCGCGGCGGACGGGGGTACTTCAGTTCGTCGCAAAAAATCTCCAGCCTTCGTTATTGCTGCGGCGGCCGCCCTCCACCTTGTCCTGGCCCCGGCCCGCCTTCACGCGCCGGTGGCGGAGGCAGCGGAGGCTGCGGTCCCAGCACCTTGGTCAAGGCATTGTAGGCGCACGCTTCATCGGCATTTCCGCCGCCGACTCCAACCGCGCCGATCATTTGATTGTCCACAATAATCGGCAGGCCGCCGGGGACGAAGTAATAGGAGAGGCCTTCCGATTTGCCGAGGTCCAGGCGAATCAGGCGGCCATCGACGGTGTTGAACCGCGACGCGACCGTGCCCGACGAGGCCCGCGCGTACAGCGCGGTCTTGGCCTTCATCAATCCGGTCTCCGCGCCGATGGGCAGCACGCCGTCCATCTGGTGCGAGTCGACGATCTGGCCGGTGGGCGAGAGCACAAAAATCGCGATGGTTACGTTTCCGGGCTGCGCCTTCTGCCACTCGACGCAGGCATCGACGATGGCGCGCGCGGTGTCGGCGTTGATCACGGCCTTCATCAACGTGCGCTTGGCGACGTCATCCGACACCGTCACCTTGTTGAACGGAGCGGCCGTGGCGCCCTGCGCCCAGGCCCTGGCGTTTCCAAATGCGAATACACCCACGGCAACAGCGAACATCACCGCTGCACGAAACAATCCTGCACGTGTCTTCATTTTCCTTTTCTCCTCTTCTCCAAAGAATCTTTGATTTTGCGGACAGAATGCCCGCATTCCGGAAAGCCCTGCGCACCGCGACATAGAATTCCCTACCGGGAATCACCCGCCCCGGGACTGTACACCCACAGGGGTCAGACGCGCAAAGGTCTGTACCCGTTTCGTGGATTAAGCAATCAGAACCCGGATACTTTATTCGACAGTTATAGGGAGAAGACCTGGATTTGGCAGCCCAATGTTCGTTGGAGTAGACTCACTATTCGCAAAGGGGGCCACCATGTCCATCCGTCCCGTCAAGCGCCTGATCAAATCCAAGCCCACACTGGAAGGCGCCGGCGTGCACCTGCGCCGCGCGTTCGGCTTCGGCAACACCTCCGACTTCGACCCGTTTCTTCTGCTCGACGATTTCCGCAACGACGTGCCGGAGGATTATCTGGCGGGATTTCCCTGGCATCCGCACCGCGGCATCGAGACGATCACCTACGTACTGACCGGAACGGTCGAGCACGGCGACAGCATGGGCAATCATGGCTCCATCGCTTCCGGTGACGTCCAGTGGATGACCGCAGGCAGCGGCATCATTCATCAGGAAATGCCCAAGGGCGATCACGCCGGACGCATGCATGGTTTTCAGCTTTGGGCGAATCTCCCTGCGGCGATGAAAATGACGCCGCCGCGCTATCAGGAAGTAAAGTCAGAGGAAATCCCCGTGGTCACCGACGACGACGGCACGCACGTGCGCCTGGTGTGCGGAAAATTCTGGGGCAAGACCGGCCCGGTCACCGGCATCGCCACCGATCCCATTTATATCGACGTGTCCGTGCCGCCGGGACATCGCAAATCGCTTCCCGTCGAAACCACGCGCCATGCTTTCGCTTACGTGTTCGCCGGCTCAGGAAAATTCTGCAACGCGTCGGAACCTCTCGAAGTGCCCACCGAGGCGGTCGGCTGGGCGGATACCCATCCTCCGGCTTCGGCCGACAATCGCTCGCTGGTCCTGTTCGATCGCGGCGACGAAGTGATGGTACAGGCCGGCGACGACGGCATTCGCTTTCTGCTGGTTTCGGGAAAGCCGCTGGAGGAGCCGGTCGCGTGGTACGGCCCCATCGTGATGAACACACAGGAGCAACTGAGGCAAGCATTTCAGGAAATCGATAAAGGGACGTTTCTGAAGGCCAAGTAGAAGGGGCTCCAGCCTGTTTGGTTTTAGCCTTTCGATTTCCAGCTCTAACTCTAACAAGATGAACGAGTTGCGAAAGGGCTTCTCTTGTGTCGTTCCGGCTCTCAGCTGGGATCTTGATAAACGCGACGAAGACTCCCTGTTCGGCGCGCGTGTTTCATGCCCTCGACACCCATGGTGACCAAGAGAATCCAGCCCGGCCGCGCTTGCGACGCAACATCCAATGATCGTCAATCTAGTATTCCTTGATACGACACAGTCCATTGTGCGACGCGCAGTTACGTGAAAACATTTAGGGAGTGGAACTTTATGTTGCCCACTCGTCGGAACAGATTAGTCAGGTATTTCGTCACCATAGTGGATAGAGGAGTCCCAGCTCCAATGCTACTTGCGCATTGCGAAAGTCAAAGCGGGAAAGCCGGCATCCGTCTTCTTACCGTGACAGGTCTCGCCGTTCATCGAAAGACAAATTCCTACAACAACCGCCCGGGAATGGCCTGCTCCCGCTCAAAGCAACGAACGCGAGGCAAAGGCAGCGACGAAATCCGCGGATTTTCGCTGGTCGAATTGTTGATCGCCATGGCCGTCCTCATGGTGATTTCGGCGATCGCCATCCCCCACCTGGTCTCCGCGGTCGATTCCGCGAGGAATGCGAAAGCCGTGGGCGACATCAAGTCCATTGAGACCGACATTCTTGGGTACGAATCGACGAACGGAATGTTGCCGGACAGTCTTGCGCAAATCGGCGACGACAAGATTCTCGACCCCTGGAAAAATCCATACCAGTACCTGAACCACACGGACTCTCAGGGAAATGGACAACTGCGACAAGACCGTTTTCTTGTACCGCTCAACTCGGATTATGACCTGTACAGTTTGGGAAAAGACGGCCAGACCGCCCAGCCGATTACGGCCGCCACCAGTCAAGATGACGTCATCCGGGTGGGGAGTTCGGGTTATATCGGTCTCGCTTCCCAATTCTGATCCGCGAATGATGAGTTGACGATCGAAAGCGCAATTTTGCCGAACATGAATGGGCGAAGCACAAGGATACGCAAGGAGCCGGAATCGAAGTCAGCTTACTCCGGGACTGATCAAATGACGACACGTGCCAGCATGGAAACGCAAGAAACGAATCGTCCAGGTGGGTTGAAGCAAACGCTTATAGACTGGGCCCCCGTCGAAATCACGATTGTTTTTTTAGCTCTTCTGGCGGCGTTGACCTGGCAGGATCCAGCTCATAAACGCCTTCCCGATGAACTCGTGGGAGAATGGCGCACGACGGATCAAGTTTATGCCGACCGCGCCCTTATATTGGATCAGGTCTGCATCACCTTCACGACGGGTGAGAGTACGCTTTCCGTTGGTTTCATCAAGGATGTGAAGCAAATTCCCGACGGAAACCGCATTCTTTACACCGTTTCCTACACTGTCGATGATGTGCCAAATCAAGTCTCGTTTTATTACGACGCGAGTAATGGACTTTCGTTCAAGAACCAGGCAAAGGTCGTTTGGAAAAAGACCCAGGGCAGTTGACCTTCGCGCACCAGACCCCGGGAGATGCCATCCGCGCTCCCGGCGAACCGAAAGATCAAACCTCTAGATTTGCCAGGTCCTCATCCTTGGTCTCACGAATCATCATCAGCCCTAGGAACGTCAGCACTGCCGAAGCGCACAGGTAGTAGCCCACGTACTGCAACCCATAATTCTTGGCCAGGTACGTGGCAATGTACGGCGCCAGCGACGCGCCCAGAATTCCCGCAAAGTTGAACGAAAGCGAACTCCCCGTATAGCGCACCGCCGTCGGAAACATTTCCGATAGCACCGTGCCGAGCGGCCCGTACGTCAGCCCCATCAAGGACAATCCCAGGGCCATCGCCGCAACCGCGCCCGCCGTTCCCGCCGAAAAAATCGGGGCCAGCACCAGGCCGAACACGCCGATCGACGCGGTGATCCACAGCAGCGTGCTGCGCCGGCCGCGCTCGGCGAGAATCGCGGAGATCGGAATCGTCAGCGCGAAGAAGGAAATGCAGAACAGCTGCATCAGCAGAAATTTCTCGCGGCCAAAGCCGAGCGCACCCGTGCCCCACGACAACGCGAAAACCGTCATCAGATAAAAGAGCACAAACGTCGCAATGCATACCATCGTCCCGGCCACCAGCGATTTGGCGTGATTCCGAAACACCACTACCATGGGCACCTTCACCTGTTCGCGCCGCTCCAGCGCTTCCTGGAACACGGGCGTTTCCGTGATCGTCAGCCGCACGTAGAGCCCCAGAAATACCAGCACCGCGCTGGCCAGAAACGGCAGGCGCCAGCCAAACGCGAAAAATTGCGCGTTCGTAAGCCACCGCGAGAGCGCCAGAAAGACGCCGCCGGAAAGGAAAAATCCGACCGGCGCGCCAAGCTGCGGGAACATGCCGTACCAGGCGCGCTTGCCCGCGGGCGCGTTCTCAATCGCCAGAAGGACCGCGCCTCCCCATTCGCCGCCAAGCCCGAGTCCCTGGCCGAACCGGCACAGCGCCAAGAGCAGCGGCGCCGCAAAGCCGATGGTGCCGTATGTTGGCAAGGCCCCAATGGCGACGGTCGAAAGCCCCATGGTCGATAGCGCCACCACTAGCGTCGTCTTGCGCCCGATGCGGTCGCCGAAATGGCCGAATAGCGCCGAGCCCACCGGCCGCGCCAGAAACGCGATTCCGAACGTCGCGAGCGAAGCCAGTGTGGCCGAGGCCGGATCGGTCGCCGGGAAAAATAAGCGGGGGAAGACCAGCACGGCCGCGGTCGCGTAAATATAGAAGTCAAAGAACTCGATGGTCGTGCCGATCAGGCTGGCGAACAGCACCTGCCGCGGCGAGTTAATCTGCGTATCCGTTGTGGCGTGATCTTTGCTCATTCCTGTGTTGTCGCCCGGCGCTTCCAGATATATAAAGATGGGGCTGTAATTTATACACCAGAGATTACATTGCGGGGCCACTTTGTTGTTGGTCCGGCGACGAATCGAGTTAGCAGGCTCGGAAAAACCACTCCTTTTCCGTCATTCCGAGCGGAGCGAGGAATCCCTCTTCGATTGAATCCCAGGAAAGGAGGGATTCCTCGGCGAAAGACGCGCCTTGGAACGACGGTGTTTTGAATCTTTGCGGAGCCTCTCGAGTTGACGCATGCATGTGAACCTTGACCGGCGAAATATATTAGTTTCGCTTTATCTTCGCCTTGCGTTGTGCTATTCTCCCCGGCACTGCGGTCCACCGCAAAGATCACATTGGAGGTCAGTATGTCCATCGCACAATCGCTTTTGCCGGAATTCGATCAAGAAATGAAGAGCACTCGCAAGCTTCTGGAGTGCGTGCCAGACGGAAAATTCGACTATAAGCCCCACGAAAGATCGATGTCGCTCGGCCGCTTGGCCGCGCACGTGGGGGAAATGCCCAGCTATGTCATCGGCACGCTCACCATGGAACGGCTGGATTTCACCGGCGACGAAAAGCCGTTCGCGCCGGCCACGCGCCAGGAACTGCTCGACGCCTTCGACAAGTACGTCGCGCAGGCCCGCGAGTTGCTCTCCAAGGCCACCGACGAGGACCTCGCAAAGGTTTGGACGCTCACCTATAAAGGCCAGCAGGTATTTGCAATGCCCCGCGCAGCAGTGCTGCGTACCATGGTTCTAAGCCACCTGATCCACCATCGCGGCCAGCTCGGCGTCTACCTGCGCATGAACAACGTCGAGTTCCCCGGCATGTACGGCCCCTCGGCCGACGAAATGAAGAAATGGGAAGCAGCCAGCGCGTAACGCAAGAAGGTAGAATAGGCTTCAGCCTGTTTGCCTTTCCTATCGGCAATCAAAGCGTTGCCGAAGGCAGACAGGCTGAAGTCGTAGATCCCGACACAGTCAGGCCCTGATCTACTTGATTCCAGTCCTGGTTCCCAAAATGACTTGCACGCTTGGGGGCAGGGGTGTATACCTCTGCCCCAAGAGCCTTCCAAAAGGAGGCCCACGGCCCTTCGGCGGTCAAACCTGAAAAGTTTGAGCCGCCCAATCACCCTTCGAAAATCTGAACATTGGAGGAAGTCCCATGCCCCTATTTCTGACCCAGGTTTCCTACACCGATCAAGCATGGCAATCTCTTGTTGCCAATCCTCAAAATCGCGCCGAGGCGCTTCGTCCGGTCCTCGAGAAACTCGGCGGGCGGGTCGTCAATGCGTGGTTCGCGTTTGGCGATTACGACATCGTTCTCGTCTCCGAACTGCCCGACAACGTCAGCGCCGCCGCTTTGGCCATCGCGGTTTCCGCGGGGGGCGCTTGCAAATCGGTCAAGACCACTCCCCTGATGGACACTTCGGAAGGTCTCGAAGCCCTCAGGAAGGCGGCGGCTTCCGGCTATCGCGCTCCAGCAGGCACCCGAAGCGCAAACGCTTAAGCGCGTGGGGTGTGCCAGTCCCGATTTTACGCGAATTAGAAAGCTGCCCGCCCAAAAGCGGGTGGTTCAGCTTGAATGTTCACCGTGAACGGCCGATACCAAGGCAACCCACGCAACAACGAGATGGTTTTGCAGAGGCCACTCCGTCCCGTGATCTTCGGGACGGAGTGGGCATGTTTTGATTGCAGATGATCCACTTCCATCGCCTGCCCCAGCTTGCCGCAACATGTCGGATTCGGTATAGTCACAGAAGCCATCCAATTTTGGAATTTTAGGGCCAGGAGTTCTAACCGCGCCATGTCCGGCGAACCTTTCGCGTTTGCAACCGTCGAGGAAGCCCTGGAGGAAATCCGTCAGGGCCGCCAAATCGTCCTGGTCGACGACGAAGACCGCGAAAATGAGGGCGACCTCACAATGGCGGCGGAAAAAATCACGCCCGAAGCGGTCAACTTCATGGCCAGGTACGGACGCGGCCTGGTCTGCCTGGCGCTGACCGAGGATCGCTGCGACGAGCTCGCGCTTCCGCTGATGACTCCAGTAAACACCTCCAATTACGGCACGGCGTTTACCGAATCGATCGACGCGCGGCGCGGCACCACCACCGGAATCAGCACTTCCGACCGGGCCATGACCATCTTAGCCGCGATCGGCCCCGCAACGCGCCCGGCGGATCTCGCCCGCCCCGGACACATCTTCCCCCTGCGCGCCCGCAATGGCGGCGTGCTTGTTCGCGCGGGACAAACCGAGGCGTCCGTGGACCTGGCGCGCATCGCCGGGATGACCCCCGCCGGCGTGATCTGCGAAATCATGAATGACGACGGCACCATGGCTCGCGTGCCGCAACTCATCGAATTCTGCCGCACGCACGGGCTAAAGCTGCTGACCGTCGCGGAACTGATTCGCTACCGCATGAGGAATGAGCGCTACGTCCGCCGCGTCGCCGAAGCCGCGCTGCCCACGCGCTACGGCAATTTCCGCATGATTGCCTATGCCTCGGACGTCGACCGCGAGCAGCACATCGCCCTGGTCCGCGGAGATCTTTCGGGAGCCCCGCCGCTGGTCCGCGTGCACTCGCACTGCCTCACCGGAGACGTTTTCGCCTCCACCGAATGCGATTGCCACGAAATCATCGAGCGATCACTCGAAGCGATCGTCGCCGAGGATCGCGGCGTGCTCGTGTATCTGCATCACACCGGGCGAGGCTTCGCAATCGATGCCGCTGCTCCCGCGCTGGGAGCGCTCCCGCAAATCCTCTATCACTCGCGCAACCAGCTCGACAAGGACATCGCCCGCCAGCGCATGATTCAGCACGAAAGCGGCATCGGCGCGCAAATTATGATCGATCTGGGTTTAAAGAGCTTGCGCGTCCTGACCAACCATCCGCGAAAAGTGGTGGCACTCGAAGGCTACGGCCTGACCATCGCCGAACAAGTTCCCCTCCTCACGAAATCGAAAAAGCACACGCACCAGGCACTGTAGCCTGTATTTCTTATTTATTTCAGCAGGCGGGCTTCCTAAGCTGCGGAAAATGCCGATTCGGAGCGGATTTTAGTAGCACGGGCATCCGCCGCGGCGGACCTGGGCGGTTTTTGCCAGAGTCCCTGAATCCGTGGCGGGAGCGCGGGCTACAAAATCGAACAGCCAAGAGTTCCTGTGCTACTCGACTTTGTTCGCAACCTGTTCACCCGCTGCGGGCAGCCGCAATCTTCCTAAGCGAAATCAATCAAGGCGTCTTCTTGCTTGGAGGGCTGCTTTTCTGCGCGGGAGGGGTAGCGGGTGGAATCCCCAAAGTCACATACGGCCTGAGCGCATCGAGCTTCTTCTGACTGATGCCGCGGATTGCGAGCAAGTCCTCCACGCGCTTGAAGCGGCCCGTTTTTTGGCGCATGTCGATGATTCGTTGCGCCGTCACCGCTCCCACACCGGGCAATTCCTGCAGCTCTTTCACGTTGGCAACATTCAAATCGATGGGTTTTGCGGGTGGCTGCTTTTGACCGCGCGCGGCAGCACAAAGAGCCACCATCACAAGGCAGAAAAATAATGCGCCGGTTGTACCCCGCATCGTTCGCATGATGGTTCTCAGTAGGACAGGTTTCAGCCTGTCGCTTTTGATCTTTCTTACCCCCGCGAAAACCAGACAGGCTGAAGGCTGTCCTACCTAAGTCCGATTCCCCTGCGTGTCATACACTTCCGGCTGGCCAAATTGCGCCGCCTGCGCCTCGATCTGCGCGCGGTCGCCGACCAGCACGATTTGCGCGTTTGCCGAATCGAAATATTTTTGTGCCGCATCCCGAACATCGCCGGCCGTAAGTTTTAAGATCCGCGCCCGGTAGGTTTCGAGATAATCGTCGGGCAAACGTTCGAGCGTGGACATGGCCAGCTGTCCGGCCAGGCCGTCCTGCGTCGCCAGGCCCAGCGAAAAAATTCCGGTCAGATAATTGCGCGCGTCCGCCAATTCTTCTTCTCCCACCGGCGTCGAGCGCATGCGGTCTATTTCGTAAAATATTTCCGTGAGCGTGGCCGCAGCCACATCGTTGCGCACCGCCGCTCCGATGCTGAAATAACCGTGCTTGCGCAGCGGTTGCGCGCCGCTGCGCGGGCTGTAGGTGTAGCCCTTCTCCTCGCGAATGTTCATCACCAGGCGCGAATTAAACGCGCCGCCGTAGATTGAATTCGCGAGAACCAGAGGCAGCCAGTCCGGATGCTGGCGCGTGATCGCCCGGTTCCCCACCAGCACCTGCGTCTGTACCGACCCCGGCAGATGCACCAGATACACCTTTCGTCCGGCAAGTTCCGGCAACGCAGGGTTCGGAGCCTCTTCCGCTTTTCCAGCGGGCCAGGAACCAAAAATTTCCTCGATCCGATCGAGCATTGCTTTGGGCGAAAAATCTCCCACCAGGACCAGCAGGGCGTTTCCGGGGCGATAGTATTTCCTGTAAAAATCCTTCAGTTGATCCAGGCGGTAGGCCTCGGCCTGCGCCTCGGTCGGCGAAATGGTTCCGTAGGGATGCGTCCCGAACAACACGCGGCGGAGGCGCTCGTTCGCCAGAAATCCGGGCGTGGTGCGTTCGATCTTCAGACCTTCGACCAATTGCCGGCGTTCCCGCTCGAATTCCTCGGCGGGAAACGAAGCGTTCTGTGTCAGCTCAGCGACCAGACGCAGAAGTTCGTTCGAAAAATCAGCCAGGCCGGCAAAGGAAACCGCGCTGGTGTCGGCGCCTGCTCCGCTGGATAGATCCGCGCCCATGCGACGCAGGTCTTCCTCGATCTGGCGGCTGCTACGCGCGGTGGTGCCCGTGCGCGCG
Source organism: Terriglobia bacterium (assembly GCA_020073485.1). Lineage (GTDB taxonomy): Bacteria > Acidobacteriota > Terriglobia > Acidiferrales > UBA7541 > Palsa-360. The sequence continues at coordinate 123,064 of JAIQFB010000011.1, forward strand.
ACGGTCGCGGTCATATCCGCCAGGCCCGGCGCGTAGGCAGCCGTCACCGCGTTGCCGCTGCGAAAAAATAACTGCCCGGTGAATTTGGGAATGGTGTGGGACTCGACGAGCACGACTTCGAGGCCGTTCGAAAGCGTGGTGCGCACGCGCTGCGGCCAGATCACCGGCCGCGCGGCGGTCAGCGCGGGGATTGCGGCATTTCCTTCGGAACGCGGCACGGAAGCCATCAAGCCGCCCCTTTCTTCGCCGGCTGGCGAATGGCGATGGAGCGGTTGTGCCGCGTGAGGAGCTTTTGTGCGACGGCCTGGACGGCGTCCGGCGTGACATCCATGAATCCGCCCAGGATCGAATTCACCAGGCGCGGTTCGTTATCAAACAACGTGAAGCAGGCCAATAGATGCATCAACCCGTAGCGCGGAATGGAAGCGCCGTGGCCTCCTTCGAGCATGGAAAAATAATTCGACCGGAACTTCACCTTGATGGGGTCGAGCTCTTCGGACGTCATTCCCTTTTGCTTCATCTCGTCCAGGACATCGTCATATGCGGCAATGGCCTGGTCCGACGAATATTCGGTCTTGTGCAGCAGGCGCGAAACCATCAGCGTCGGCCCGTTGTAATCGAACAAGTCGCCGACCGGATAATGGATGCCGCCTTCCGCGTCCACGGCAATTTGCTGTTCAAGCACCAGCCGGCGGTACACGCGCCCGGCGCGGCCGCCGTGCAGCGCCTGGTCGAGCATCGCCGCGGCGTACCACTCGGGCGTGAGGCGGCGCGGCGCCTGGTATCCGATGGCGATGCCCGGCAGCGTGCCGAATTTTTCCTCGACCACGCCACGCCGCTCCTCGATCTGCGGCGGCTCGTCGATATCGGCGGGCGCGGGTTGCGGCCCGGAGGGAATCGACGCGAAGTGGCGCTCCGCTAATTTGAAAGCCTCGTCAAAATCGACGTCACCCAAGATCAGCAGCACGGCGTTGGACGGGGCATAGTAGGTCTTGAAAAAATTCTGGACGTCATCCAGCGTGGCCGCGTCGAGATCGTCAAAATCCCCGTAAAAATTGTGGGCGTTGGACCAGTTGCGGTAAGCGATGGGAGGGAGATCGAGCCACGGAAATCCGCCATAGGGCTGGTTGAGGACATTGACGCGCACTTCCTCCTTCACAACGTCCCGCTGGTTGCGCAGATTCTCGTCGTCCACCTTGAGGGCGCGCATGCGGTCGGCTTCGAGCCACAGCACGCGGTCGAGCGCGTTCGAGGGCACCGATTCGTAATAATTGGTGACGTCATAATGCGTGGATCCGTTCAGCACGCCGCCCGAGGAATTGATCAGCTTGATGTGCACCATCTTGCCGGCGTTCGCCGAACCCTGGAACATCATGTGTTCGAACAGGTGCGCGAAGCCGCTGCGACCGCGCGGCTCGATGCGAAACCCAATGTTGTAGTAGACGCCCACGGTGGCCACCGGGGCCGCGCGGTCCGGCGAAACTACCACGCGCAGGCCGTTGGGCAGTGTCGTGCTCTCGATCGGAAGGTTCAGTTGTGTCAAGCAATCCCCCAGAAACCAAAATCAAAGGCGGCGAACATCTGTTGTTGAGAAATCTTGCAGTCCACTCTTATTTATTTCTCCCCTTCGGGCCGGAACGAAATGCGCGATCGAGTTGCCGCAGCGTGGCGGCGGGCTGGCTGGACAGTACGACGGCTTTCAGCCGTGAAAGAGCTTCGTATGCAGCAAGATACTCCGGCGGAAAATCGGCCAGAGCCTTGACGTGGCGTTGCACGGTTGAATAATCTCCTCGCGCCATCGGCCCCGTCCATGCCGGGCGCGGCCCAACGGATTCAAAATTGTCCAGCGTCTGGCGCGTCAGGGGCAAGAGCGCGCGGATCGCCTGACGGCGCGTAAATCCTTGCGCCATCAATAAGCGCACGGCTGTTTCCATCAACGCCAGGACATGCGCGCACGCAAATGATCCAGCGGCATGATACGCCGCTTTGTTCGCTCCCGACAAGCGCACCGCCACTCCGCCAATCTGGCGAATCATTTTTCGCGCCGCCTTAAGAGCGATCGGGCCGCCATCGATCCCGAATATGCGCCCGGCAAGCTCCGGTGGACGCTGATTGCCGAACGTTTGCATCGGGTGCATCGACCCAGTCGCCGCTCCCAAGTCAGCCAGGGGTTTGAGAACGGAGGAGTCATTGGCGCCGCTGGTGTGCAGCACGACTTTCCCGCACCATTCCTCGCCGCCGATTTGTGCCAGTCTTTTCGCGACGCTTTCGATGACGTCGTCCGGGGTAGTGATTAGGATAACGGTAGAATCTAGTACCTGGCGGGTCAGCGTGCCTGCGGGATATCCCGCGCCGATTGCGCGCACGGCCGCCCGCGCTGTGGGTAGGGACCTTCCCGTGACCGCGCCGATGCGCCAGCCAAGGCCGTGCAATTGGCGCCCCAGAGCGCGGCCCACGCGCCCCGCGCCCACGATGGATAAGGTCTCCGACATACCCTGTGTTAGCATAACTTGTTTGGCTATCTTCGCGCTGCGGACATTTTTATTTTGCACATTTTCTGGATCGTATTGTTTGGTTTGATTGCCTCTCTGTGGGTCGTGCAGGGGGTCCGAGCCGGCTTTGGGATGTCGCGCCTGCCGTGGCTTCGCGATGCCCATCCATCGGGTTCCCCGGACGCGCCCCTGCTTTCCATCATCTTCGCAGCCAGGGATGAGTCAGAAAAACTTCCCGCGGCCCTGGCGACACAGCTCGATCAGGATTATCCGCGTTATGAGGTCATCGCGGTCAATGACCGTTCGCAGGACCAGACTCCCGGCATTCTGCGCGATTTCCAGCGCACAAATCCGAACCTGAAGGTCATTGATCTGGACACCTTGCCGGCCGGCTGGCTGGGAAAGCCGCACGCGCTGGTTGCTGGGTTCGAACAATCCCGGGGCGAGTGGATCGTTTTCACCGATGCGGACGTCCATTTCGCTCCCGATGTGTTGCGCCGCGCCGTAGCGTTGGCCGAAGAGCGCCATTGGGACCATCTGAGCCTCCTGGCCTCAGTCGAAATGCGCGGATTTTGGGAGATCACCGCGATTTCCTATTTCGGTTTGGGATTCGTGTTTGGCAATGAGCCCTGGCTGACGTCTAATCCCCGCTCGGGGCGTTACGTGGGAATCGGCGCCTTCCAACTGGTACGCCGCGCCGCCTATGAAAAGTCCGGCGGACACGCGCGCCTGCGCATGGACGTCATCGAGGACATGAAACTCGGCAAAATCGTGAAGAGGGCGGGGTTCCGGTCCGGAGTGGCCGTGGCGCAGGACATGGTGAAAGTGCGGTGGCACAGCGGCGTGCACAACGTCATTCGCGGCGTCACCAAGAACATGTTTGCCGCGTGCCATTACAATGCGATATATGCGCTAGGTGCCATGCTGCTGACTTTGGTGATGAGCGTACTTCCTTTTTTCGGCGTTGCGTTTGGATTAGGCTGGGCGCGCGTGTTTGCAGGAATCGCGGTAGCGGCGGCCGTCTTGATCCATGGCGGAATGGTTCGCTCGACCGACGCTTCCCCGCTCTACGGACTTACGCATCCGCTGGGGGCGCTGCTGTTTTGCTGGATGATGGCGCGCTCGGCGATCGCGACGCTGTGGCGCGGCGGTGTGGTGTGGCGGGAAACGTTTTATCCGCTGGAGGAGTTGCGCAAAGGATTGGTGTGAGAGGGCGCGACAGGTCTGCGGCGCGCGGACTTCGATGGCGCGCCTTTACCGGCCGAGGGGAATGTCGAGTAGCGCAGCCACTCCTGGCTGTGCGATTTTGTAGGCCATTGATACGTCTCCGACTTAACTTCGATTGCAAAGATCGCACAGGCAAGAGTGCATGTGCTACTTGAGGCCCCATTCATGTAAATTTCAGGTTTAGTTGATAACTTCTGGTGTTGAAATCGCATTCATCCGAGAAATTTCATGCACGGGGAGGAACTCCCATGACGAATGCCGCTCCCTCGAAGCAACTGGGCCTGGTGATTCTCGCAGCAGTGTTTGTAATCGCGGGAAGTATGAGCATCCCGGAGGTAAGAAATCTGGCGCTGAAGTCTCTGCAATCACTGCGCATGCAGAAAGTGCAGGCGGTGAACGCCAATTTTTCGCAGTTTGCGGACGCGAATGCGAACCCCACGCTGCACCAGATGGTCACGCAGATGATTTCCGACAAAGTACAGGTCGAGGAAAACGAAGAGGACCAGCCGGCTGCCGATGTAGCCAGCGCGCGCCAATTGGCGGGATTTGACGTGATGCTGCTGGGAGCGCGAAAGGACGCGCCGAAAATCACCGTCGGCGGGGCGCACAAAATTGCCGTGGGCGTGGACCGCGCGCGGTTGCAGGCAATCGCCACCGAGGCGGGCCATCCGGAACTGGCGCTGCCGCAATCGCTGGACGGCGCGACCGTCGGCGTGCAGGTGCCGCGTTCGGTGCAAGTGCAGTATGGGACATGCCCGGGGCCGACCGATGCCAGCCGGGTGATCGCGGACAACATCACCGGGCCGTCGCCGACGACCACCGAGTTCAGCGACTGCGTGCGGCTGCGCGAGGGGCCCGATCCGGACGTGAATTTGCCGTCGGGCCTGGACATCAGCGGCCTGGCGGAAATCGGACTGGAAACGGCGGGGATGACGCCGCAGCAGGCCAGCGATTTTCTGCATACGGTGAATTGGAAAGCGACGCTGACGCTGGCGGTTCCCCGCGCGCTGCGTTCCTATGAAGTGGTGAAGGTCAACGGGACCGACGCCACGCTGCTCAGCATGGCCGGCAGGCGCGGGCCGGGGTATGCGCTCATCTGGACGAAAAATGGGATTGATTATTCGCTCACCGGATTTGGAGATTCCAGCCAGGCTGTGACGTTGGCCGATTCGCTGAAGTGAACGGGGGCTGACTCTGTCTCAGCAGAATAATTTCGCCATCCAGACTCAACATTTGCGCAAGGTGTTTGGGGAAAAGGTCGCGGTGCGCGACCTCACCCTGACCGTGCGGCGCGGTGAAATTTTCGGCTTCCTTGGCCCGAACGGCGCGGGCAAAAGCACTTCCATCAAAATGCTACTGGGTCTCGCCAAGCCTACTGGCGGCGAGGCGTGGGTGCTGGGCGCGCCGGCCGGCGACGTCGAAATTCGACGAAAAATCGGGTTCCTACCGGAGAATTTTCGCTTCTACGAATGGCTCACGCCAGCGGAACTTCTGCACTTGCACGGCCGGCTCTGCGGAGTTTCCAGCGCAAAGCTTGCGGAGCGCGTCCCTGCCCTGATCGACCTGGTTGGACTCACACCGCACATCAACAAGCGCCTGCAGAATTTCTCGAAAGGCATGCTGCAGCGCGCGGGGCTGGCACAGGCGATGGTCCACGAGCCCGACCTGATTTTCCTCGACGAGCCGACGTCGGGGCTTGACCCGCTCGGCCGCCGCATGGTGCGCGATATCATCCGCGCGCAGCGCGACCGGGGAGCCACCGTGTTTTTGAATTCCCATATTTTGAGCGAAATCGAAATCACCTGCGACGAGGTGGTGTTTATCCGCGAGGGCGAAGTGGTGACCAGCCGCGACCTGCACGCGCAGCAGGAAGAGGCGGTGCGCGTCGATGTGCGCGCGAGAAAACTTTCTCCGGAATGCATCGAGGGCCTTGCCCGCTGGTGTGACTCCGCGCATGCCGACGAGGAGCGGCTCACGCTGACCACGCCGTCCCGCCAGCGCCTTCCCGATATTTTGCGATTTCTGGTCGGATCAGGCGCCGAGGTGTACCAATTCACGCCGCAGCGCATGACGCTCGAGGAATTGTTCATCAGCGTGATGGGCGAGGATCGGGGATTCTGATGGGGGCGTGGATCATGGCGGGCATCACGTTTCGCGAGGCGGCGCGCAAGAAGGTCTTGTGGACCGCGCTGCTGGCCGGCGCCGGCTTTCTGCTGGTGTTTGGGATCGGATTGCATTTTCAGGAGGGAGATTTTCGCAATTCCAGCGTGCCGCCGTTTTTGCGCTATCAGGTGATCAGCGCGATGTTGATGATTGGTCTCTATACCGTCGATCTGCTGGCCGTGGTGATGACCACGCTCACGTCCGTGGACACGATTGCGGGCGAAATTACTTCCGGAACGATTCACGCCATCGCCACCAAGCCCATGGACCGCTGGCAAATCCTGATCGGCAAATGGCTGGGCTTCGTGGCGATGGCCGGCGTGTACGTTGGGCTGATGTTCGGCGGCACGATTGCCGAGGGCTATTACATTGGCGGCGTGATGGCGCAACATCCGCTGCGCGGCGGGCTGCTGGTGTTTCTGGAATGCGTTGTGGCGCTGTCGGTCACATTCATGTTCGGCACCTGGTTTTCAACGCTCACCAGCGGCGTGATCACGCTCGGCCTGCTCGGGGTCGCGTTCCTGGGCGGCTGGCTGGAACAGATGAGCGGGTTTACGGAAGGCTCGCGGCTGGCGATGGTCGGGATTATTTCGAGCCTGATCATGCCAAGCGAGGCAGTGTGGCGGCGCGCCGCCTTTGAGATGGAGTCGCCGCTTTCCGGATCGCTGCAATTCTCGCCGTTTTCGGATATTTCCATTCCCAGCGGCGCGATGATCGGATATGCGTGCATTTACATGATTATTGCGCTCGGCATCGCTGTGTATCATTTTCGCGAGCGCGACCTCTAATTTCTTCTCCTAAGTTTCCCTAAAAAACCCGTGTAGAGCTGCGCGACTGGGTGGAAATTTCCGTTCAGCCGGCTTCGCTGGGCGCGGGCTCGCTTGCAGCAGAGAAAAATCCGGAAAGATCGCGTTGTTTCAGTGTGCGGATGCGGTCGCGGAGGGCGGCGGCGCGCTCGAACTCGAATTTCTTGGCGGCGTCGCGCATCTGGACGTCGAGCTGCGCGAGGACCTCGCCGAGTTTTGCTTCGCTGGTGATGTCGGCGTCGGCGAAATCCTCGGCGGGGATGGTAACGTAGTCGGCTTCGACGATCGCGGCCAGCTTCATGTCCACGGACTTGATGATGGACATGGGTGTGATGTGATTCAGATCGTTGTAGGCAACTTGTTTGGCGCGGCGGCGGTTTGTTTCCTCGATGGCCTGAGCCATCGAGCCCGTGATGCGGTCGGCATAGAGGATGGCGCGGCCTTCGACGTGGCGCGCGCAGCGGCCGATGGTCTGAATGAGCGCGGTGGCGCTTCGCAGGTAGCCTTCCTTGTCGGCGTCGAGGATTGCGACCAGCGAAACTTCGGGCAGGTCGAGGCCTTCGCGCAGCAGGTTGATGCCGATCAAGACGTCGAATTCCCCGCGGCGCAAATCGCGGAGGATTCGTACGCGCTCGAGCGTATCGATTTCCGAGTGCATGTAGCGACAGCGCACGCCGGTTTCGGTGAAATATTCCGCAAGATCCTCGGCCATGCGCTTGGTGAGCGTGGTGACTAGGACGCGCTCGTTTTTCTCGGCGCGGACGCGGATTTCCTCAAGTAAATCATCCACCTGGCCCTTCACGGGGCGCACTTCGATCTGCGGGTCGACCAATCCCGTTGGTCGGATCACCTGCTCCACCACTACGCCGGCCGATTTGGTCAGTTCGTAGGGACCGGGCGTGGCCGAGACATAGACGATTTGTCCGGTGCGGTGCTCGAATTCCTCGAAATTCAGCGGGCGGTTATCGAGCGCCGAGGGCATGCGGAAGCCGTAATTCACCAGCGTCTGCTTGCGCGAGCGGTCGCCGTGATACATGGCGTGGAGCTGCGGCACGGTCTGATGCGATTCGTCGATGAACAGCAAATAATCCTCTGGAAAATAATCGAGCAGGGTGGGCGGGGCTTCGCCGGGCAGGCGGCCGGACATGTGCCGCGAATAATTTTCAATGCCGTGGCAGTAGCCGATGGTGCGCATCATTTCGATGTCGAACATGGTGCGCTGCCAGACGCGCTGCGCTTCCGCGAATTTTCCCTGCTTTTCGAGTTCCGGTTTCCACCAGTCGAGTTCCTCGAGGATGGTGCGGATGGCGCGCTCGCGCTGGGCCGCGGGCATCACGTAGTGCGATTTCGGGTAAATCGTCAATTTCGGCAGATCGGTCTGGCCGGTGCGGACGGCGCCGGTGAGCGGATCGAGCTGGCGGATGGCTTCGACTTGCGCGCCCCAGAGTTCGACGGCGTAGGCGTTGTCTTCGTATGGAGGATAAATTTCCACGCGGTCGCCGCGCACGCGGAAGGTACCGCGGCGGAGATCCTCCGCGCGGTCGTACTGAATGTCGACCAGCTTGCGCAGCAGGGCTTCGCGCGCGGTGCTCTGCCCTTTTTCGATCTGCACGCGCATGCCGAAGTAGGATTCCGGCGAGCCGATGCCGTAGATGCAGGAAACGGAGGCAACAATGACAACGTCGCGGCGCTCGAACAGCGAGCGCGTGGCGCTCATGCGCAGCTTGTCGAGTTCGTCGTTGATCGTCGATTCTTTCTCGATGAACGTGTCGGAAGCGGGAATGTAGGCTTCGGGCTGGTAGTAATCGTAATAGCTGACGAAATATTCGACCGCGTTTTGCGGGAAGAAACTCTTGAATTCGCTGTAGAGCTGGGCGGCGAGCGTCTTGTTGTGCGCCAGGACGAGAGACGGGCGATTGGCGCGCTCGATCATCTTGGCGACGGTGAACGTTTTGCCCGAGCCGGTGACGCCGAGCAGGACTTGGTGCTTCTCGCCGTCCTCGAGGCCTCGCGAGAGCTGCTGGATGGCCTCAGGCTGGTCGCCGCGCGGCTCGTAGTCGCTCATGAGTTTGAAGTTCATGGGTATAGGGCCGCACGGCGGTTTCGCAAGGCCGCGCGGAATCCTCTAGTATAACCTAACTTTCGGGGCTGACTAGAAATGGGGCGGGCAGCCAGTAGGACAGGCACTCTTCCCTGTCCACGTCAACCTTGCCGGGATGTAAGGGGCAAGCAAGAGTGCCTGTCCTACAAAGACCACTTGAGCGATGTATCATTCGTGTTGTTGCCCTCATAGAGGAGACCTGTGCGGCAGACCGGAATTCTGCGCGACCAATCTGTGGATTTATGGCGATGCGGATCATGATGCGGGTTTCACGCGTTTTGAGAAAGATCCCAGCAGGCCGTTTCCGGTTCTGTTCATTTCTTTTCCTTCGGCCAAAGACCCGACGTTCGCCGAGCGGTATCCGGGACGCTCAACGATCGAAGTGGTCGCGCCAATTCCCTACGGCATGTTCGATCGCTGGGCCGATACGGCATGGAAACGGCGCGGCGCGGAATACAACGAACACAAGCAGACGTTGACGGCGCGGCTTCAGAAGGAACTCGAGCGCAACGTGCCCGCCACTTGCGGCAAGATCGAAGCCGCCGAAATCTCAACGCCGCTCTCCACGCGGCACTTCGCCAATTATCAGAATGGAGAAATTTACGGTGCCAGTTGCGTCCCGGCGCGATTCCGCGCCCGTGTTTTTGGTGCCCGCACGCCCTTCCGGAATCTGTTTCTGACCGGGCAGGACGCCTGCACCCTCGGCGTGAGCGGCGCGCTGTTTGGCGGCGTGATTACGGCCTCGGCAATTTTGCGGCGGAATTTGATGGGGGTTGTATCGCGACCTGGAGGCTGAATGGACTTGGAAGAGCGGACCCGAAATGCGCAGGTTCACTTCCCGTGCCCCTCATCCCCAATCAACTCGACTTGGGAGCGCGACTGAACCGTGCCAGCGTAGCGCATGGACGTGTTGTTGCGGTTGGTTGTGAGGGTTACGTCCATGTCTTCCGATCCGGTTTGCGAGACGCTGACGACGGCGCCGGAGCGCAGCGAGACATAAATCAAACTTTGGCCGGAGCCGGTCCAATTCCCCTTGGTTTGCACGCCGTTTTTGCGGTAGTCCTCGGGAGTGGGGTCGCGGACGGGCTTGGGGCGGACCAGGTTCAGGTGCGTGAGGATTACAGCGCAGGTTTCTCCGGCCGGTCCGGCTGCGGGGGAATCGGAGGAGGTAGCGGGCGCCGGCAACTCCGGATTCGGCGGGCGGCAGGGTTCGTTGCGCAGGTATTGAGAATCGGTGCGCCAGACCATGCCTGCAACCGGGAGCGAGTTGGCGGGCTGGTCGGAAGTCCACGTCTCGCCGATCGCGACGCCTCCGGGAGGCGCGCCAGAACTCGCGTCGAGATGGCCGATCCAGTCGCGCGCGGCCTGCGCGGCCTTTTCTCCTTCCACAATTCCTTCGAGGCCGGAAACCGATTTCACTTTTCCGGCGGCATCGAGTGTGAATTCGACGACTTTTCCTTCGAGGTTTTTGTACTGTTCCCTGGTGGCGTTAGCAGTGGGATCGAAGGTATCGGCGCGGATAGTGGCGGTGGATTTTTCGTAGGTGGTGCGCAGGCGAATGCCGCCCGCCGCGCCCTCCGGCGGCAGAACTTCCATGCGAATGGTGGCGTCCCAGGTAATCACCAGGCTGGAGGGGCCTTGTGGGTCCGCGGAGAAGCCGGATTGCGTGGTGGCCGTGGTGGTCTCGAATTCCATGGCGTAGCGCAAAACCTGGCCAGGGGCGTATCGCGGGGAGAGAGAAACGCGTGGAGAAGCGGCGGCGCTTTTTTGTTCATGCGCCGGGAGCGATTTTTTTGGCGCGCTCGATTGGGCGCGGGAGGCGAGCGGGACGGCCAGCAGGAGCAGGCCTAGCGCGAAAGTAATCCGAACGGACGCGAGGTGATCGCCGGGAAATGCGCGGTGGCTCGGCATGGATTGATACTAAGACGCGGAGTCGCCTGTTGCAATGCGGCAAATAGCAGATTCGGGAAGCGAAGGTTTCAGTGCGTGCGGGTCAGCTCAAGTTCGAGCGCGCCAGCGTCTAAATCCGCTTCAATTTTGCGCGGATTACGGCACGGCTTGAAGCCGTGCCGTACAGAGACTAAGTAGTTGCCAAGCTGGCCTTCTTTGCCTGTGCTGGTTTACCTGCTGTACTCGGAAAGTTCGCGCAGGCTGAGCACGTTACGGCAAAGATTATGGAGCAAACCTGCGCCGGGTCGAGAATGCGCGTGGGGCGGGAGAGTGACTTTATCGACCGCCGCGGCGGGGGGCGGGCTTGGTGGCGGGCGATGCGAGGGCCAGCTTGGGATTTTCGATCGTCCCGCTGAGCAGGAAACCGGGGGGCGCGGCGGAAACGGGTTGAAGGGACGTTTGGTTATTAGGAATCGATGGGCTGATGCGAATGTCCAGTTCGTGGGAAAAATCGATTCGGCCAGCGGCTTGCAGCCGGACCTGTGCGCGGACCAGAACAAAATCAGACAGCGCGATGCCGCGGCTCAGAATCCGGAAATTTCCGGCGACCGACGAGAACGACGTTGACGGCGATTCTTGCGCATTTGCGGGCGCGGCGCCGGGAGGGGCGGCGGTGAAATCAAGGCCACTGATCTGCACATTGCGCGCGTCGAGCGTGCCCTTCCCTTCCATCGAAGCGATGAGCGCCTCGCGGCCGATGCCGTGCGTGGAAAGAGAAAGCGTGCCGGAAGACGTTCCGGCGACGCGACTCGTGAGCGGGGGCACGGCGCGGGCGAGTTGCGCGAGATTCACGCGGTCGAAGCGGCCCTGAAAATCATAGGAAGGATCGGCAAGCAAGTTGGCGTCCAAGGTGCCGGAAACTTTTCCGCCGAAGAAATCCGCCTTTGCGTTGCGAATCTTGAGAGCGCGGCCATCGAGTTCCACCGCGGCGTCAAATTGGTCGAAGCGCATGGGCGTCAGATCGAGCTCTGCTATGCGAAGGCGCCCTTGCGCGGCAAGGCGCGCGACGCCCGCGTCAGTCAATGGAGCGGCGGCAGCGGCGGATCCAAAGCCGGTGAGGCGGGCCAAAAATCCGGGCCTTGCGCGGGGCCCAAGCCAGCGGTCCAGCTCCGCCATGTCCAGCCGGTCGGCGGTGAGGTCGAACGTCCATTGCGGGCGCGGCGGGGCGCCGGAGTCCGACGGAATTAGGACCGCGGGTTTTCGGGAAATCGAACCGTGCCAGGCGGCGCCCAGCGCTCCAGCTGCGGTAACTGTGATGGTTTGGCCCGCCACCGAATATTCGACGTGTGTCTTTAGCAGCCGGACGGGCTGATTCATGTGCGCCAAGCTCACCGCGAGGCCTCGAAAATCCAGGGTGCCAAGCCAGACAGCGGCGGGTGCATCCGATTGGCGAGCGCCGCGCATCTTGACGGAAATGCCGCCTTCTCCGGTCCAGCCCTGGTTCAAGGGCTGGGCGAGGGCGTGTGAAATCGTGAGCCAGTCCTGGGCGCGGGGCGTGGCTCCCTCGATGGAGCAGTTCCAGTTCGGGGGCCACCGGAAAACACCGCCGCTATCGGAAAAAATCGATCCGCGAAGAAGAAATGAACTGGTGGTGGAAACATCCGTCGCTCCGGCATCCGTTTTCGCGACCGCGTTCAGCGAGCCGGAGGCGAAGGAAAATTCCGTGGGGGCAAAATCCAGCCCGCCGCGGGATACTCCGGCATTCACGGCGCCAAAGCGCAAGGGCGCAGGCAGGGATTTCGCCGTCAACGCGCCGCCTGCGCTGGCGATTGCGCCGCGTTGCAGTTGGAGCGGCCATCCGCCCAGCGTGACGTCCACTCCAAGGGAACCTTCGGCGCGAAGATCTTCGGCGACATCCGGCCGCAGCGCGCGGTACCACGAAAGGACGTCCTGCAATCCCAGCGTTGACGATTCGATGTGGAGTTGCGGATGAATCCCGCGCGCCCAATCCACGTCTCCGGTCCCTTCCAGATGCGAACCCGGCATTTCCAAGAGCAGTTTGCGGATTTCCGCGCGGGCCTCGCCCAATCGCCAGGCGGCATCGAGAGAAAGATTCGCGCCGGGGTCGGTATCGCGTCCGGGAAGATTCCAGGCATGAATACCGGTCAAGTGGGCCACTCCGGAAATGGACCACTGCGCTCCGCCGGAAGACGCGGCGGACGGCGAGGAGACATCCGGAGGACCAACGCGAGCGCTGAGGTCGAGGGCAAGTTCGCCGCGGATTCCGTAGTCCTTTTGGCGGACAATGCGCAAGGCGTCAGCCACGGAAGCGGCGCGCCAGGTCAGATTCAACTCGGCGGGCTGCAGGCGCGCGGAAGTTCCCGCAATCGTGCCGCGCAAGCGAAGCATGCCGATGTCCTGAAGTTCGATGCCGGCGCGCATGGGACGCGCCTGCAAGTCGAGTTGCCAGCGGCCGGCGCTGTCCCGCTCGACATTTCCGGAAACGTCGAGCAGTGCGAAGGGGCTCTTGTCCTCCCGCTGCTTGAAATTGATGCGTCCCGCATCCACGTCGATGCGGTACAGGCGCTCCGCCTGCGCGCCGCTGGATGCGGCGATGGGACCCACAAATCCCGGCCGGGACGCGCCAGACGGAGCAGGGGGCAGCCAGCGTTCGATGTTCCAATGTCCCTCGGCGTCGCGCACCAGATTCAAGCTGGGGCGCGAGAGAGTCACGGACCCAAATTCAAAGCGCCCGGAAAGCAGCGCTCCCCAGCGCAGCCCAGCCGTTAGCGTTTCGGCGCGCAGGAAATACTCGTTGCCGAAATCAGGATCTTCGGAGACGGTGACCGAGTGGGCTTCGAGGCGCGCGCCATCCAGCAGGCTGAAATCGAAACGGGCGACGTCCACCGGACGCCCGAAGCTCGCGACCAGGCGCGTGATCAGGTAGCGGCGCGCGGCCGCGGTTTGCAGCGCGCGGGAAAAAGCGGCGCTCGCAGCCACGGTCAGCACGGCGACGATCAGAGCCCAGCGCAGCCATTTTCGTTTTCTCATCGTGAGATCAGGAATTGTGGCAAAAGGAAGAAGAGAAGAAAAGCGGCGTTTCAGTGAACCTCATGGAGCATGCGGGACCACCGCGTGCGCGATGGCAAATGGAGGATGGTATCGAGAAGATTCAATACCCATCCATTCAGGTTCTGATTGGCGTCATCGTCGTGAGAGGCCTGCACCGACCAGTAAATCACCACGGGGCGTCCCATGATCGCATCGCGATCCACAAATCCCCAAAACCGGCTGTCCCAGCTGTGATCGCGGTTATCTCCCATGGCGAAATATTTTCCCGCAGGGACCACGATTTCTCCGTCCTGGACGTATTGCAGGATCTGATCGGCCCATTCGGGCTGCATATTGGCCTGCAGGTATTCGGCGCTGCGCGGCGGAAAGTTGTCGCCAAAAGGATCATAGGGAGCGGCCGGGTCGCGCACCACGTATGGTTCGACGCTGCGTTTGCCGTTCACATAGACCTGCTGGTCCACGATTTTGATGCGGTCGCCGGGCACGCCGATGACGCGCTTTACGTAATGCGGGTGGTCCTGGTAGGGAAACTTGAAGACGATGATGTCGCCGCGATGAATTTCGCGATACGGGAGCATGGCGTCATACCAGTGGCCGCGCCCGCCGAAAATAAATTTGTTCACCAGCAGGTGGTCGCCAACCAGGAGCGTGGGCTCCATGGATTGCGAAGGAATTTTAAAAGCCTGGACGACAAAAGTAGTGCCGAACAAGGCGAGAATCACGGTCACCAGCAGAGATTCGATGTACTCGCGGAGCGTGGCGGGCTGCGTTTCGGCGCGCTGCGCCGCGGCTTGGCGCGCTTCGACGGCCTGGGCGGATTCAGACATCGTTGTGAGTCCTCAAATTCCTTCCGCTCCTAATTGTATCAGGGCCGCGACCGCTGCGGCTTGCTCAGCTTCTTTTTTTGTTTTGCCGGTGCCAACGGCCGACACATCTCCCGCAACACGGACCTCGACGCAAAACGTCTTCTCATGGTCGGGCCCGCTTTCCGAAATGATGTGGTACGTACCGGGCGGCGCGCCCCGCGATTGCAGCAGTTCCTGCAAAGCGGATTTATGGTCCGTGTGTCCCAGGCGCGCGGCCTGGACGATCATGGCGCCGTCAACCAGAGTCCGCTGCACAAACTGCCGAGCCGCTTCCAGTCCAGCGTCGAGATAAATGGCAGCGATGACTGCTTCGTAGGCATCCGCCAGTAGAGCCGGTTTCAGTCGCCCGCCGGTTTTCTCCTCGCCGCGGCCAAGGCGCAAATGCTGCCCTAGGCCAATGCGCTGGGCGGCCCGGGAAAGCGCCGTGGCGTTCACCAGTCGAGCCCGGCTTTTGGAGAGCTGGCCCTCGCTCCAGTCGGGGAAGGCGCGAACCAGATCTTCGCTGACCAGCAACTCGAGAACAGCGTCGCCGAGAAATTCCAGTTTCTCGTTGTCCTCGCACGATTCTTCCGGGGACCGCTCCGCCATGCGAGAACTATGCGTCAATGCCTGAACGAGCCGCGTGGGATCGCGGAACCGATGTCCGAGGACCGACTCCAATTCCGCGATCTCGCTCACAGGCACGGCCTTCAGGACCTTAGCGGCCCAACTTCGTTTCCGCGTCGTGCTGCGCAGACGCAGCGCGCTGCTTGCACGCCGCGGCCAGCGGCCCGCTATCCGAGCACTTCTGGTAGGCGGCGACGGCATCGTGGTAATAGCTGGCGCCCACGTCGGCGTTGCCGAGCAGGTAGTAATCGACAACGTCGGGGTTGGAGGCGAGCGTCACGGCCTGGGTCAGCTCGGTGCGCGCGTCGTCAAATTTGGAATGATTGAGATTGATCAGCCCCAAGCCGCTGTGGCAAAGGGACAACTTGTCATTCTTGGCCTTTTCAAAAGCGGCATCGTCGATCTCAGCGGGCTTGGTCATGTTCGGGATCAGTTCGATGGCGTGGTGCGCGTACTTCTCCGCGTTTTGCAATTGCTGCGCGCCGTCGGGCGTGGTGGCCTTCACCCGGCGGGGGATGGCCATGGCCAGAAGCGAAAGCACGTCCACGTTATCTGGGTCGAGCGCCAGCGCCTTGGCTCCATCCTCGAACATCTTGTCGGTGTTGCCCGAGACATAGTAGGCGGTGGTCAGCGTGGCGTAGACGCCGTTGAGATAATGGCTCTGCGGATATTTCGTGGCGAAATCCTCGCCGAGCTGAATCTGCACGTTTGGATCGCCCGTGCGCGCCGCATAAAAAGCCTTGTACGCTGCTTCTTCCTTCTTGTCGATCTTCTGATTCTTGTCCCCTTTATCCTTGCCCTTATTGTCCTGGGGTGCCGGGGTCGCGGACGGCATGCTCGAGGCGCCTCCGCCGTATTGGGCCGCCCCCAGGGAAGCGGCGATGGTGAGGCTCAGCAGTACCGCCGGCCACCTGAGAAACTTTGCCATCATATTATTTAATCTCCTCTGCCTAGAATGAATCTCGGAGATGAAAGGAATGCTCCGAGTGAAGTGCATTTTTCACCAGCGTTTTAAACCGCGTAATTCCATTGCACCTTAAACACTACAAAAAATCTAGGGCTTGGCGTCGGGCTTATTTTCGCGCGACGGAGTCTGATATCCAGCCTGGACGCCTCGCTCCGCCGCCGCACGGGCCGACTCGGGAGCGCCCGCGACGGCCAATGCCGCGCGATATTCAGCGACCGCGAGATCCCGCTGGCCTTCTACATCGTACATTCTTCCGAGATAAATATGCGACCAAGAGAGATTGGACGGGTCCGGTTGTGTACTGGTTTCCGAAGGCGTAGCGGGGGCCGCAGCGATTACTTTGGCGAATAGTTCCCTGGCGCGATCCGGATTGCCCATCAGGGCGGAGGCCACCGCGAGTCCATACGTGGCGCGCAGGTCGTCGGGATGGGACGCCAGAACATGCTCGAAAGACGCCGCAGCCGCAGGGCCATTGCGCGCGGAGATCTGGCGCTGCCCTTCGGCAAGATCTTCCTGCGCGGGATCGAAAGCGGCCGGCGGGCGGGAGGCGGCCGGCGAAGAGTTTTCGGCAACGGCAACCGCGGAGGGCGCGGAGTCGGCGAATTTCACGCCGCGCAGACGCCGTTGCTCGGCGGGCACGTCAATTCCTTTGACCAAATCCGGCAAATAATATCCCATCGCGGGTTCGGACTTTTCAAAACCGGTCAGGCCCGCATAAATAGGCCGGACCAGTACGTAGCCGCTGCTCTCCGCCTGATCGATGGCCGAAGACAAATCCCCCGGGGAGAGGCGGCGCAGGCGGAGTTCCACGGCCCGCACCAGGCACTCGTCAAAAAATGCGGCGTAGTCGTCATGCATATCCGCCGGAAGCATCGGGGCATGAGCCGCGATTTCCAGAAGCGGCGACAGCCGGGAGGCTTCCACGCGGTAGCGGATGGCGATTGGATCCAGCAGGAAATGCAGGAAAGCGTGGCGAATATCGTCCATCGGCAGGTCAGGACTTGGATTGACGACCATTTCGTAGTGATCGCCGTAATTGCGGAAATTCGTCTTGCGGCCGGCGAGGAGCTCCATGTACACGGAAAAATACCGCGGGCTGCTGGGCCGCAGAATTTCGCGAAGATAGTTCATCACGGTGAAAACCAGGTCCGAGACCGAGGCGCGATAGATCTCGATGCTCCGATCGTAATCGGGCTGGTAGTGCTGCCAAAGCTCGCCTATGTGTTCTTCGCGGTAAAAATCGGCCAGGACCTTGTTGAATCCTTCCAGGGCCAGGGCGTCCGGCGGCAATTCATCGCGGCGCAACTCGAATTCAAAATTTGGAGCTGGGCCGGCCGCCAGAGCGAACGACATGAAGCGGGAAAAAGTGGCTCCGGTGTCAGCCAGGGCATGCTCGTTATAAAACTTGCGCAGAGCCTCGACAGCCGGGCCGTGAAGCCCGAGCATCGCGCGGCGCAACTGGATTCGCCCGGGAGATTCGTTCGTAGTGTCCATGCCGGAGTCAAACCCGGCGGCGTCCAGCGCACATAGCACGGCGAAGAGCTGCGGGCGCGTCTCGATGGCGACCGCCTGGCGGGATTCCGGTTGGACGGACGGGGCGGCAGGCCTAGATTGGGGTTGCGCAGCGCTCACGCCGGCGAGCGCAACGAGCAGGGCGCAGGCACCTTTGCGGGCGAACCGAAGCAGCGGATTCTTGTCTGCAAATAGGCGCAAAGAATGGTCCAGTCTTTATCTTAATAGATTGCGGGCTGCCTGTCCTCTGTCAGGGCAAGCATGTAAAACCCGCACCCGTCTTCCACGGGCCGGCTCCACGCATCACTTCCCGCTTATCGCGTAAAGGCAAAGCCCGCACCCATTTCCGAATCTACAAGGCTCACTGAGCCTCGTCAAGAATCCCTTCTCTGTATATTGGAAGGCCGATTGGGTAGCCAGGTTGTCCGAGGAGTATTGTAATGGGGAACCGCGAATAGAAAAGAGAAAACTCGACCGGCTAGTTCAGACGGAAATCGACTCCGATGGAGATCTCGGACGGGGAGGGTTTTCCGTCGATCTGCGCGGGAGAATATTTCCAACGCTTTACGGCATCAACCGCCGCCTGGCGCAGGGGGATAGGCCCGCTTACCGCCTTCGCCGCGACGACATTTCCCTTCTCATCAATACTGACGTCGATGGTGACGCGGCCTTGCGTATTCGATTCCTTGGCCAGTGTGGGATACACCGGACGCGTGGAGGAAATCAGCTTGGCCTCCTGAACGACTTTGGCCGCATGAGGCGTGGAGATCTCCGCGGGCGGCCCCGGCGGTGGCGCGGGTTGGCGATCCGTGCGCGCTCCGAACGTTGCCGGCGAAGCAACGGCTGGCGCCGCCGTCATTGCCATATCCACCGAGGCCGCGGAAGATCCGTCGGGAACGCTGGCAAGATGCTTGCCCGGGTTGGTCGGAGAACTCATCTTAAGATTGGGAACCTGCGGGCGCCGCGGGGCGGCGCGATCAGGCTGCGTCTTGGAATCGGCAGGGTTCACGCGCAGGCGCACGTTTTGTGAGCCGGAAGGCGCGGGCGCGGCGGCTTCGGCGGGAACGGAAACGACAGCCGGGACAGGTTGTGTCGACTGCGACGGAACTTGCTCCAGCGCAGGTTCAGCAACAGGCGCACTCGCAGGCCCGCTGCTTGTATTGGTGGCTGGCGGCGCCGAAGTCTGGGTCACCGCGACCTCTGCCGGAGCTGCCGCGCTTGGCGACGCACCTCGATGCATGAAAAAGTATCCTCCGCCGAGTGCCGCAAGAACCAGCGCCGCCCCGCCCAATAACAAGGGCATGCGTCCGCGAGACTCATCTGGCGACGGCAAAGAACTCATCCCCGAAAATGTCATGCCTTTCCCGGTGGATTCATTCGAGAAGGGCTGTTTTCGCCCTGGAGCCGGAAACGCAGCCTGCGCCGTGGAATCGGCCAACTTTTCAACCGCCAATTCGGAAAACGGCACGGCCGGTTTATTCGTGGAAATTATTTTCGGCGATTCAACCGAGATCGGCGCCGATGCGTCCCTGGCTTGCGCATTGGCTGGCCGAAGAGCCGGCTCATTTTTCTTGCCGAGCGGTCCGCTCTCCGGCGACATCGACACGAGCCCGGCAACATCTTCAAAAGTAGGCGCGCCGCTGCCAGGGTCGTTTTGCTCCATCGGCATTACATTTGGGCGCGCGGGCGATGGCGGAGCGACGCGCTGCTCGATCGGTGAAGGAAGTATCGGAGCGGCGTCCGCAAGATCCAAAGGCGCTGCGGGAGGAATCCGGTTTGCTTCGGGAGTGTTGTGGATCTGCCAAAAATCGCTGACCGGTTCGATAAATTCAACTTCGATGTAGCCCTTGATGCTGGGAAGATTCCGCCCGCCCACCACGCGGCCGACTACATCCCGCCCTTGCTGATTCGTGAGAATGACCTTCTGCCCGACAGGCAAGGGGTTCGGGAGGCGAAGCACGCCTCCATTATCGAAAACGATGACGGACCGGCCCTCTTGCCTGCTTGGGCCGGCATTCCCGGGGGCGCCGCCACTCTCACCGGGCAGGCTTCGAACAATAACGGGAACCTCAAGGCAGACCGGGTTGGATCTGGTGGATTGCCCTTGCGGATTCGCCGAATTCTGGCCGGGCGAGCCCGACTTGGACGTTCCAGCCGCTTCGAGAGAGTCTTTGATCGTAAGCGTCATGGCAATCCGATCGTGGCCGGTCACAGGCCGACCGGAATAGGTACATCTTCGGAATAGGGTGATTTTCGCCTGCGGACCGGGCTATGGCTATAGTACGGGGGTACTACTTAGAAATGATGGGAACATAACCGGACTGGGGTCGGCCTGCGGCTATCCCCGGACCGAAATATCGCTGAAGCTTAGAACAACATGGCCGCCGGCGGTAAACCGCCCAAAGCTCATTTGCGGGCGGAAGCGGGAGAACAGCAGCACCAGATCGAGCTGCCTGCGGATCGTCTCGTTATCCGGACCGGCGAGAATCCTGTAATAGACGGCCTCGCCCTGGGCGTTGACCGTGGTCTCAACCAGAAGCCCGTGGGGACCGGAGTTGCCGGATTCCTCCATGCCCGTGACCGGGAATGGGGCCAGCGCCTCCAGGCGCGCCGGCTGCAAAAGATTGGTCGGCGAATCATTCGATACGGCTCTGAGCGGCATGCCCAGGCCAAGCAGCTGGCAAACCAGGACAAAAACGATGAAGGCCACGGTGAAGCCGCCGGTCGCGGGAATAGCCAGGGGCTCCAGAATATTTTTCAGGACCAGTTCGGCGCGCGTGCGGAAGCGGCGCGCATAGTGGAGCCACGGCTGTTCGGAAAGGCGCTGCGCGGCCGCCACGCGAATGCGCAAGGATAAATCGGCGGGAGGATCGGGGCGCTGCACCTGCGACATCAAGGAGGACAACGTCTGATAACTCTGCAACTCCTCGCGGCAAACTCCGCACTGCTCCAGATGTTGCCCAATCATGACGTGCGTTTCCGAGCGGGCCCCGGCGGGTAGCGCGCCATCCAGATAACCGGGCAACCATCGTTGTACCTGCTGGCAATTCATCGGACACCTCCTTCAGCGTCTCCCGCAATATCGGGATGCGCCCAGCTGGTTGTGTCGGGCCGGCTGGAACTCTTTTCGCTTGCGCCGGAAAACAAGGGCGAATGCGAAACCGATCCTTCATACGTCAAAGGGGAAGGGCTTAAGGATGATGCCGGAGTATTCGCGCAATGCGGGCTGCGAAGCACGGGCTCGAGAATATCGCGCAGCAATCGCCGCCCGCGCAGAATCCGCGATTTCACCGTGCCCACCGAGACGTTGAGAACTTCGGCCACTTCGTCGTAAGACATCCCTTCCAGGTCTCTCAAAATGACCGCGCTGCGAAATACTTCCGGCACGCTGCGCAACGCCTTTTGCACTGCCTGCTGGACTTCGTGAGAAGCGGCCTGATCGAAAGGCGTGCTGCCCGCGTCCTCGATTTCGATTGACGCGTGGCCGTTCTCGGGCTCCAAATCGATCGAGTCCTGCTCGCGATGATGCCGCCACAGCCAGCGCCGGTGATTCAGAGCTTCGCGGATGGCGATGCGGTACAGCCACGTCTTCAGCGAACTTCCCCGCCGGAAACCGCGAATCCCGCGAAACGCCTTCAGGAACACATCCTGCGTAATATCGGCGGCGTCGCACGACTCGGAAATCATTCCCACTACCAGGCTATACACCGGCCCCGAGTAGTGTGTGACCAGCCAGTCGAAGGCTGCGCCGGAGCCGCCTTGCAGCTCCGTCACCAGCTCGGCTTCGTCCTGCGACCAGGGAAGGACGTGGGCCAAGTCAGACACGCTTACCGCCTCTCTCCCAGCGTGCGCCAGGCGTTTTCGCGGACGCTCCGCGGCAAACGCTTTGTGCCGTGCGCAACTGGTTTTGAAGCCGCCTACCAGGTTTCCCGACCAGGGACCTGTTCAACCGAAGACGCCGGCTGGTAAGCGCTCCAATTTAGATTAGACACCAAAGAAGGGGAATAGTTCCCCTACCTCCATTATTGTCTACCCGGAGGGGGCCAGTTTGCAATGGTACCGGGGTGGTGGAACCGCCTTGCAGGGAAAGGGGTTAGTGACCAATTCCAGGAATTTGCAGCGGAGCTGTGCCCCCATACTCGAGTAACCAGGTTGAACATTTATTAAACAGGACTCATGGGAGACTGCAACAATCCTGTTCACAGGCTTCGCGATCGGAGATACCATGGCGGGCATTGCATCCCCCGGACGCACGAAAAGAGGCGGAGTCATCATGGTCGAAAATCCGATTCGGAATATTGCGCTAATAGGATTTGGAGAAGTGGGCGGCATTTTCGGCCGTGACTTTGCGGCGGGGGGCATCGAGGTGTCGATTTTCGACATGTTGCTGGGCGCGGAGCCATCGCGGACGGCGATGCTGGCAAAAGCGAGAGTTGCCGGTGTCCGGGCGTGCGACACTTTGGAGGATGCCATCGGCGCGGCAGACCTGGTCATTTCGGCGGTGACGGCTCCGGCCGCAGCCGAGGTGGCGAGAAATGCCGCTGGATATCTTCGCGGCGGGCAGATGTATTTGGACATCAATTCCGTCTCGCCGGAAACGAAACGCGAAATTGAGGCGGCGCTCGGATTTTCGGCGGCGATCTTTGTGGAGGCGGCAGTCATGGCGCCGGTTGCGCCGCAGCGCCTGAATGTTCCCATGCTGCTAGGCGGCGCGGGAGCGGAGGCGGCCGCCGGGCGGCTGCAAGCGATCGGCATGAATGTGACGCCCGTCAGTGATCGCGTCGGCGTGGCGTCCGCAATTAAAATGTGCCGCAGCATTTTCATCAAGGGATTGGAAGCGATTACCGTCGAGTCCCTGTTCACGGCGCGCCGGTACGGCGCCGAACAGCAGGTGCTCGCATCGCTGGCCGCAACCTATCCGGAGATGGGATGGGATTCGGCGCTTCCGGATTATTTGATCGGCCGCGTCGCGGAACACGGCAGGCGGCGCGCCGCGGAAATGCGCGAAGCGGCGCACGCTATTGCCGACGTGCACCTGGAGCCATTGACGGCGCTGGCTACCGCCCAGCGGCAGGATTGGCTGGCGCAGGAAATCGCAAGGCTCGGATTAAGCGTGCGGCGCGGCGACGCGTTTTCGTGGCAGGAGCTCGCCGATGCGATTGCGGGGGAACGGCAAACGGAAGAGAATTCCGCCGAGCAGTTGCATGGCGCAAAATAGGCGCCGCGAGTATTCACAAAAAATCCCTCCAAAGGAAAACGCCTCATGCTGCCTGAACCGATTTTCGATCTCGCGCATCTCGGCCACATGGAACTGTTTACACCGAAGCCAGAAGAGAGCCTGAGATTTTTCGTCAAGGTGATGGGCATGACCGCGACGGCGCGTGAGGGCGATTCGGTGTACCTGCGCGCGTACGACGATTACCAGCACCACACTCTGAAGCTGACAGCCTCCAAGACGAGCGGCATGGGGCACATGGCTTTTCGCGCGCGCAGTCCGCAGGCGCTCGAGCGCCGCGTCGCGGCGCTCAAAGGGTCTGGCTACGATATCGGCTGGACCGATGGCGACCTGGGGCACGGCCCGGCGTTTGTGTGCCAGGACCCGGACGGCCACAAGGTGGAGTTGTATTACGAAACCGAGTGGTACCAGGCGCCGCCCGAGCTTCGGCCCGCGCTAAAAAATCAGTCGATGCGGTTCCCCGCCCGCGGCATCAATGTGCGGCGGCTCGATCACCTGAATTGCCTGGCCGTGGACATCAAGGCGAACCGCATTTTTTTCCAGGACTACCTCGGCGCGCGCCTCACTGAACAAATCGTGATGAATGACGGCTCGGAAGCGGGGATGTGGCTCACGGTTAGCAACAAGAGTTACGATTTTGCCTACACGCGCGACCATACCGGTACGCGGGGCCGCTTCCATCACGTCACCTACGCCGTCGACAGCCGCGAGGAAGTTCTTCGCGCCGCCGATATCTGCCTGGAAGAAGGCATCTTTATCGAAACCGGCCCGCACAAGCACGCCGTGCAGCAGACGTTTTTCCTGTACGTGTACGAACCCGGAGGCAACCGCGTGGAAGTGGACAGCGCCGGCGCGCGGTTGATTCTGGCCCCAGACTGGAAACCGATTGTGTGGACCGAAGCGGAGCGCGCGAAGGGGCAGGCCTGGGGACTCAAGACTGTCGAGTCGTTTCATACGTATGGGACGCCGCCGGTGAATGTGGAGCTCAGCTAGTTATCCTGGAGTCTCGGCGGGGCTTGCCCCTCCCTCTCCGGTGAGACGTAAGAATGTCTCCACGGCCCGCTTTTCTATCTCATTACTCCAAGCTTTTTCACCAGCCCCCAGGGCAATCGCTCCGAGACTTTTCACGTCGTAAATAGATTTGAGCTGGTCGAATTGGAAATCACTGCGTCCCATGGGAGGTTGGGGCGAGAACGCAACCATGAGCTTGCCGATGTATTCGGGCTCCTTTTCGAACAATGCCATAACGTAGTCGTTGATCATTCGAGCCGATGCGAAGTCATATGATCCGATTTGATAGAGAACAAACTCAGGATGACAATTCGACTTAAAAATATCGATTCCTGCAAGAGCAAATTCCCTCCTAAAACGTTCGCATATTATTCCTCTGAGTGCTAAAGCATCTATGGCATGCCGGAGATTCCAAATTACATCAGGGTGAGACTCCGTCAAGACGCCGGCTAATCGTATCGCGACATCAATAGGACCTACCTCCGAGGCAACCGCTTCTGTTGCAGTCTGTTTTTCAGCAGCAGTAACTCGATCATTGAGTAAGAATAAAATGAGCTTGAATTGAGCATCGTAGCCAGCGCGATCTCCATCACCCGGAACCGATTTGATGTTGAGGCTCAGTGCTTTCAAGAGTGGCTTTACAAGTTTTTCATCGACCTTCCCGAGGAAGACAACAATCCTGTCTAATATTTCGACTAATTGGTTATTCTTACCCAAGCTCACTAACGTTTCGCGAATGCTACTCTCGGGGTCTGGTGCCTTCGCCCAAGAGGTTAAGATTGACTCGACTGCCTTGTCCGATACAGTCCCCTTGGGTATATCCAGTAGAAAATATTTGTCAAAACAATCTGGATGGGTCAGTCGCTTGTTCGCCCTGAACGTCGCTCTTGCGTTATCTGCGTAATTCGTCGGGGATTCGAAAGCGTCCTTTATTCTTGGCGGGAAAAGCGCCTTCAATATTTCAAGGATATTGTCCTTCAGGGGCTCATTTCTCAAAAGAAGTTCAACATGTTTCCTTATTATTTCTCGGTGGTTGTCTTTCGTCTTATCCCACTCGAAGTCAAACGGAGAAGCCATCAATACTTTCGTAGTCCAAGAAGGCAGATAGTAAAACGAATTGTTCCAGATGTCCTGATAGACCGCATTGGCGAGCACCCGGAGAATTTCCAGGAGGAAAAAATCAAGTAGGAAAACTTCGTCTTTGACGACGGGAAGTCGAACTGAAAGTCCGATCAAAAAGCGCTTTGCATTCCGAAGGGTCGGAAAGAAAGGACTCAACTTAGATATGTATATCTCTGCGCTGTCCTTGTCGAATTCCTTTCTGCGATCGCCAGATACCTCCAACTTATCAAGGAGCTTGTCGATGTGTGATCTGTGACCGACTAAGTCCGAGTAAATGAGAAAGCTGTCGATTTCGTTTCTGTCGGCAGCAGGAATATCCAGAGGAAGTTGAACGATTTTCTCCAGAAATTCGGACGACACACCCAAGCGTTTAAGCTGGCG
>JAIQFB010000012.1 GCA_020073485.1 Terriglobia bacterium
GAAGCCTCTGCCGAATCACTGGGTGATTGGCATGACCATCGGCGTGTCGGTGGATGCCCAGGACAATGTCTGGATCATTCACCGCGGCGGTTCGCTCGAAGCGAAGGAATCCTACGGCGATTGGAATCCTCCGGGTGCGGATTGCTGCATGGTCGCGCCGCCGGTTCTGGAATTCGACAAGGCCGGCAACCTGATCGGGCACTGGGGCGGCCCCGGCAAGGGCTACAACTGGCCGAACTCCAATCACGGGATTACGGTCGACTACAAAGGCAACGTGTGGATCGGCGGGAACGGCCGCGTGGTGGATCCCAAGCTGCAGGACACCGGCGCGATGGCCGCGCCCGAGGCAGGCAAGCCGGGAGCCTACGCCGACAACCAGATCCTGAAGTTCACGCAAGACGGAAAATTCCTGATGCAGATCGGGAAGCCCTTCCAGAGCAAGGGCAGCAACGACGTGGACAACCTGAAAGGCCCCGCGAAAATTTTCGTGGATCCGAAAACTAACGAGCTATACGTAGCCGATGGATACGGCAACAAGCGCGTCATCGTCTTTGACGCCGACACGGGCAAGTACAAGCGGCACTGGGGCGCATACGGGCACAAGCCGGATGATACCGACCCCGGAAATTACAATCCGGACGCTCCGATCGACCAGCAATTCCGCAGCCCGGTGCACTGCGCGCAACTCTCGAATGATAATCTGCTGTACGTCTGCGACCGCCTGAACGATCGCATCCAGGTGTTCAAACCAGACGGCACGTTCGTCAAGGAGCAGATCATCGAAAAAAGGACTTTGGGCGACGGTTCGGTCTGGGACATTGCCTTCTCGAAGGACCCGGAGCAGAAATACATCTATCTGGCCGATGGAGCTAACGAAAAAGTCCACATCCTGCTGCGTGACACCCTACAGGTGTTGACCAGTTTCGGGGACGGCGGACGCCAGCCCGGCCAATTCTACGCCGTGCACAGCATCGCCACCGATTCCAAGGGCAATATCTACACCACCGAGACCTACCGCGGACAGCGCCTGCAGAAATTTGTGTACAAAGGACTGGGCCCGGTGACCAAGGAAGAGCAGGGCGTGCTCTGGCCGAAGAAGTAAGTTAATTATTTCCGAAGGTTCCTGTGGCGGGTCCCCGCGCTTACCGCGCGGGGCCGGCCCAACAACTTCGGAACCACATTGCATTTCCACTGCCTGCTGGCTTGGAACTGGAGACATGATGCGCAAGAAGCTGCCTTTTCTGTTCCTACCCGTGATGTTCCTATCCTGCGCCATGGCCTGGGCGCAATCCGGCAAGTCGTTAAACATCTATTTCATTGATGTGGAGGGCGGCCAGTCCACGCTGTTCGTGACGCCGTCCGGACAATCGCTGGTGGTCGATACCGGCTGGGCGGGAGGGCGCGATGCGGATCGCATCGTCGCGGTCGCCAAGCAGGCGGGCCTCACGCAGATCGACTACCTAGTGCTCACGCATTATCACGGCGACCACGCCGGCGGCCTGGTCGATCTCTCCAAGCGCATCCCGATCAAGACGTTCGTCGACCATGGACCTCCCATGGAAGAAACACGCAACGTGCCGCAAACTTTTAATTCCTACGTTCCGGTGCGCGATAAGGGCCAGCACATCCTGGCCGAGCTTGGCGCCCGCCTGCCCATCAAGGGCGCGGACTTCACGGTCGTCTCCGCAGCCGCCCAGACCATTACCAAGGCATTGCCCGGCGCGGGAGCCGCGAATCCCCTGTGCGCCGATTTCCAGGCGAAGGATGAAGCCAAGGACGATCTGCTGGCCGGCGAAAACAA
Organism: Terriglobia bacterium; assembly: GCA_020073485.1. Taxonomy (GTDB): domain Bacteria; phylum Acidobacteriota; class Terriglobia; order Acidiferrales; family UBA7541; genus Palsa-360. Next base: position 1,802 of record JAIQFB010000012.1, read on the forward strand.
GCAATCGGTGGGCATGGTCATTTCGCTGGGAAAATTCCGCATGGTGGATTTCGGCGATCTGACCTGGAACAAGGAACACGACCTGGCCTGCCCCAATAACCTTATTGGCACGATCGATCTGTATCTGGTGAGCCACCACGGGCAGGACATTTCCAGCCTGCCTATGATGGTTCACGCGATGCATCCACGCGTGGCGGTGATGAACAACGGCGCGAAAAAAGGCGGAGCGGTCGCGACCTTTGAGACGCTGAAGAGTTCGCCAGGCCTTGAAGACCTCTGGCAGCTACACTACGCCGAGGATGCCGGGGACCATAATATGCCCAAGGATTTCATCGCCAACCTGGGCACGGGCGGCACACTCCAGACCGGCGTCCCGGACGAGGGAACGGTGTACACCATCCACGTGGAAGCCCGGCCCGACGGAAGTTTCACGGTCACGAACACGCGCAACGGAAAGCAAAAGGAATACGGGCCGCACAAATAGCGGGCCGCGCGGCAACGAATTTGGATTTCTCAATTTGACAGGGGGAAATACTCACATGAAATACGTCTGGGCGTTGGTCTTGTGCGCACTGGCTTGTCTTCCGCTGCCCGTTAGGGCGCAAGAAGAGAAGCACAAGCCGAACACCGGCACTGCCGCTCTGGAAAAAGAGCTCTTCGCGGTGGAGCTGAAGTGGATGAAGGCCGAATTCGATAAGAAGACGTCCGGCCCGGACAGCATGGGCGAGATGTGGACCGACGATTTCTTCGACATCCTGCCCGGCGGCAAGGTGGTCAACAAGCAGCAGATGATGGACCAGATGGTCCATACCGACCGCCAGCCCGGCACCGGAGCGTTCCCGGACCATTTCAAGCTGCGCGCCGTGTACGGAAACGTTGCGCTGGCTAGCGATCACACGGTCATCAAGGGCGTGGACGCCAACGGCAAGATCGTCGTCGTGCGGGAAATGGGCGTGCTGCGCATGTTTGTGAAAGAAAATGGGAAGTGGAGGGTGGCTGGGGCGGGATTGGTTCCCATCGTGCCGGCACCGGGCGCGGCTGCGGCGCCAAGCGCGAAGTAGCGAAAGTAAGGCGGCCATTTTTTCAATCCGCGTGAAGCGAGGAACGATATGAATCGCAAAATCGTGATCGGCGTGGCGTTTACCGGCTTGGTCGTGGCTCTGGGAATCGGATCGGCGGCCCTGGAGAAGAGGGCGAAAGTAGAAGCTGCCGCGGTGCAGGCACCCATGTTTGAAGTGGACCCGCTGTGGCCGAAGCCCCTGCCGAACCATTGGCTGATGGGGATGACCATTGGCGTTTCGGTCGATGCCCAGGACAACATCTGGATCATCCATCGCCAGGGCTCGCTTGAACCGGGCGAGCGCCACGCGACCACGAATCCCCCAATCGCCATGTGCTGCGCTCCGGCGCCACCGGTTCTGGAATTCGATCAGGCGGGTAACTTGCTGCACCACTGGGGCGGGCCGGGCAAGGGCTATGACTGGCCGGATTCCAATCACGGAATTACGATCGACTACAAAGGCAACGTGTGGATCGGCGGCAACGGACGCGGCAAGGCGGCCGCGCCTCCCGCGGGCGGCGCTCCGGACGAATCGGCTGCGTCCGCAACCGCGTCCTACTTGGACAATCAGGTTTTGAAATTCACGCAGGACGGCCAGTTTCTGATGCAGATCGGCAAACCTCACAGCAGCAAGGGCAGCCTGGACACCGAGAACCTGCGCCTGCCGGCGAAAACGTTCATCGACAAGCAGACCAATGAGGTGTACGTCGCCGACGGCTATGGCAATCACCGCGTGATCGTGTACGACGCGGACTCCGGCGCATTCAAGCGCCTTTGGGGCGCCTATGGCCACAAGCCCGACGACACCGACATGGGCAACTACGATCCGGATGCGCCGCCACCGCAGCAATTTCGCAACCCCGTGCACTGCGCGGACATGTCCGTCGACCGCCTGGTGTACGTCTGCGACCGCGTGAACGACCGCATCCAGGTGTTCAAACCGGACGGCACTTTCGTGAAGGAAGCGTTCATCGCCAAGCGCACGCTGGGCTCCGGCTCGGCCTGGGACATCGCGTTCTCGAAGGACCCGCAGCAAAAATATATTTACCTGGCCGACGGGGAGAATGACCGCATTCACATCCTGCTGCGCGACACGCTGGAAGTGCTCACAACCTTTGGAGAAGGCGGACGCCAGCCGGGAGAATTTTACGGCCCGCACAGCATTGCCACCGATTCCAAGGGCAACATCTACGTGACCGAAACGTATCGCGGGCAGCGTGTCCAGAAGTTTGTTTACAAGGGAATCGGGCCGGTCACCAAGGAAGATCAGGGCGTTCTGTGGCCGACTAAGAAATAGCGGGAAATGGCGGCGCTTTAAGATTTTTAATTCCTTGGAGGAATTTGTAATGACGAAATTTCGCGCACTGTTGGTGGTGGCCCTGATGGCCGTGGCGTCCTTCGCCCACGCCCAGGATTCCACGATGAAGAAGGGCGACAAGGCCTGGGCGGATTTGGAAACGCACCTCGCGGACGTCAACAACTACTGGGTTTGCGCGCACAAATATCACAAGGACCACGCAATGGATTGCGTTGACTCCAAGAATGCGATCTGGCCCGACACCTTTTTTGAAATCAGCCGGCAGGGTGAAGTGACCGACAAGGCGGAAATGGTGAAGCGGCAGACCGCCACGGCCAAGGCTCATCCGGTTTCTCCCGGTGATGCCGGACCCAATCCCCAGGACTTCAAGCTAATGGCCGTGTACGGCAACGTCGCGATGGCCACCGATCACACCGTGTTCAAGGCCGCCGACGCCAGCGGTAAGATCGTGGTGACCGACGAAGCCAACGTGCTGCGGATTTTCGTGAAGTTGAACGGCAAGTGGGTGCCCGCGGCCGCGGCATTGGTCCCCGAAATAAAATAAAGACGCCAGGGGACGTGGGCAACACGGGGCCGTAACTTCCGGCGTGGTACAATTTCGTTTGAGCTTTTCGAGGAGCAATTGATGCGCAACCGAGGTAATCGAGGCAACCATAGCCGGCTAGGCCGGAACGACTGGCACCAGAGAGCCGCCGAGTTCCATGACCTCGCCGCGCATGCTCACCGCATCGCCGCAACGCATCACGATCAGGGTGATCACCAGACTGGGCACGAGCTGTCCAGGCACGCGATGGAATATTCCGCCAAGGCTTACAAGTACGCGCAAGAAGCTAACCAGGAATCGGGAAAGACCGAGGGCGCCGCGAAGCCGGGCACTAGGAAATAATTGTCCCTGCGCCGCTGTTCTTTCGGCGCGTGCCGCACCCTTGTAGTTTTCAAGGGTGCGGGTTTTCCGACCCGTTGCTGCGATTGTCCCCTCTAGTGATTCCCATCCATGTTTTTTGCCCCGCCAGATTGCGCCTTGAAGAAAAACCCGTACCCTTCACAAAATTTGAGATTGCTGCGGCACCCCAGAAATTCGGACCGAACGAACTCCGTAATTCGACCTACCGGAAATTGACTTGGTGCGGTCTTCCCACGACGCTTTAGCCCCTCCCGTGCATCTGATATGCTTTGGCCGCTTCGCACCGTCCATGTCCACACTTTTGCCAGAGGAAGAACTCGAACGAGGGCTCGGCCTGAGCGAGGCCGTCGCCTTGAACATGAACGCGATGGTGGGTATCGGTCCGTTCATCGTGATTCCGCTGGTGATTCAGGCGATGGGAGGGCCGCAGTGCCTGCTGGCATGGGTGGCGGGGGCTGTTCTTTCGCTGCTGGACGGCGCGGTGTGGGCGGAGCTGGGCGCGGCCATGCCGCGCGCCGGAGGCACTTACGCATTTCTGCGCGAGGCCTACGGTCCCGGGCGCGGCGGGCGGCTGATGTCCTTCCTCTACATCTGGCAGACGCTGATCCAGGCGCCGCTGGTGGTGGCTTCCGGGGCAATCGGATTTTCGCAATACCTCACCTATCTTGTGCCGCTCGGAAAATACCAGCAGAAGGCGGTTTCCGCCGCGCTGGTCATCTGCTTGATCATCCTGTTGTACCGCAGAATTTCCGCGGTCGGCCTGATTTCAAAATTTCTGTGGATAGGCGTGGTCGGCACGATGCTGTGGATGATCTGGGGGGGCGCGACGCATTTCTCGGCGAAGATGGCCTTCGATTTTCCCCCGGGGGCGTGGAACTGGTCGTGGGTGTTTTTCGCGGGGCTGGGCTCGGCCTCGGTGAACACGGTGTATACCTACCTGGGCTACTACCACATCTGCAATCTGGGCGCGGAGATTCGCCAGCCGGAGCGCATCATCCCCAAGACGATCTTGATTTCGATCGCCGGAATCGCCGTTCTGTATCTGGCCATGCAGACGAGCATTCTGGGCGTGGTGCCGTGGCGCGAGGCGCAACATTCGCAATTTATCGTGAGCCTGTTTGTCGAGCGGCTGTACGGCACGCGCGCCGCCACGTTCGCGACGATCATGATTTTGTGGATCGCGTTTGCCTCGCTGTTCACCACGCTGCTGAGCTATTCCCGTGTGCCCTTTGCCGCGGCCGTGGACGGCAATTTCTTTCCGGTCTTCGCGCGCGTGCATCCCACCAAACATTTTCCGCATGTGTCTTTTCTCTTCCTGGGAATTGCGTCGCTCCTGTTCAGCGTGTTGTTCAAACTTTCCACCGTAATTACCGGGATCCTCGCCATGCGCGTGATCGTGCAGTTTATCGGCCAGGGCGTGGGAGTGATGCTGTTGCGCCGCCGATGGCCTCCCAGCCGCCTTCCCTTTAAGATGTGGTTTTATCCATTGCCCGCGGTTCTCTCGATCATTTGCTGGATTTGCATCTTTATCTCGACCGGATGGAAGTTTGCCCTGGGAGGGGTCGTCGTGATTGCTTTGGGCATTCTTACGTATATGATTCAGGCGCGCTATCGGGGCGTATGGCCGTTCGCCCCGACTCCGATCGGGGAGGTCCAACCATGAAGCGCGGGATAAAACTCACGCTGCTTTCGATGCTCGTGGCGCTTGCTGTGGCGGCTTCGCCCGCTGTAAGACGCCTTGCCGCGCAACAGGCCAACGATGCGCCCGGCCGCGGACAGAGCGTCGCGGACACGCTCGAATCCATTCACAAAGCGCGAGTCGTTACGCGCGTGGTATTCATCGTCGCGCATCCCGACGATGAAGCGTCCACGCTGCTGACGTATCTCCCTCACGCGCTGGGGTCGGACACCACGCTGCTCACGCTGAACCGCGGCGAGGGCGGGCAGAACGCCATCGGACCCGAGCAGGGCGCGCAACTCGGCATCCTGCGCAGCTCCGAGCTTTCGGCGGCCATGAACGTCGAAGGGCCACGCTTGTATTTCACGCGGGTGGTCGATTTCGGATTTTCAAAAACGCTCGAGGAAACGATCGAGAAATGGCAGGGCGCCGAACTCGAGGACATGGTGCGCGTGATTCGCACGGTGCGCCCGCAGATCGTCGTCAACGGCTGGGGCGGCCAGAAAACCGGCCACGGCAATCATCAGGATTCCGGATACCAGACGCCAAGAGCCGTCGAGGCCGCCGCCGATCCCACGAAATATCCCGATCAAATCGCGGAAGGATTGAAACCGTGGCGCGCGGAAATGGTTCTCGATCCCGTGCGCCCCATGGGGCCGGGGCAGGAAAAAGTGGATTACACCGGGTCGTGGATCGTTCCCGCGGACGATATTTCTCCGATCTGGGGACAGAGTTATCGCGATATTTCCATGGAAGGATATCTGCATCACCGCTCGCAGGGCGTTACGCCGTTCTTGAATTCTCCTTTTGTGCGCCGCCCGTACGGACTGAAGCGCTCGACCGGCGACGCGCCTTCTCCTTCCGATTTCGAGCAGCCCATCACTTCGCTGGCGAATCTGATTCCCGTGCCCTCCTCGGAAGCGTTGGCGGCGGCCGACCGCGCGCTCGACCAGGCGCGCATGGCGGCGGAAAAACTCGACTGGCCTGGCGCGGTCCGATCCATCGCGGAAGCGGGAAAACAGATTGTGTCCGTCGAAGATCAAGTGAAAAAATCGCAGGATGCCCGCGCATCCGATGCCGTTTGGGAACTCGAGCAGGTCCGCGGGCGAATCGATCACGCGCTCTCCGATGCCGCAGCGATCAAGATTGTCTCGAATTCCGACCGCAGCGAGCTCGTCGCCAGCGAAGGTTTCCATGTGCGCGCCGAAGTGATCCACCGGACCGGCACTCCGGCCACTTTTTCGAAGCCGGAATTAACAATGCCCTCCGGATGGAGCATCACCAAACAGGAAGAGAAAGATGGATCGATCAATTTCAGCGTCATGGTACCCGCCGGAGCGGTGACTCCGCACACGCCCGGCGATTTTATCTACCCGTTTCCTCCGCCGCTGGTCCGTGCGCGCACGCGCGTCGAGGTCGAGGGCTATGCCTTCGATTTCACCGCGCCCGTGGAAAGCCTTCACGCTACCACCGTCAGCGTGCTGAGCTACCCGTTGCGGCTGGTTCCTCCGGTTGCGCTTACTCCGGAACCCGAACAATATGTAGTCGTCGAATCGCATCCGCAGCAGCAGTTTGAAATTTTCGCGCGCGTGCATTCGTTTGCGGAGTCGCCGTCGAAGGTCAGCGTGGGAGTGAACGTGCCGACCGGCTGGATGGCGCCATCGCCCGAGACCGTGGAATTTTCCGGCGTGGGCGACCGCCTGGTGCACCTGAGGGTGACGCCTCCAGCGAAAATTGCCGAGGGCAATTACGAATTGAAAACATACGCGAAACGCGGCGCGGAGACGTTCGAGACTTCGCTTGAGCCCCTGCCTTCGCTGCCCACGTATCTGTGGAACGCGCCTGCCAAGGTGCCGGTGCACGCTTTCGCCATCAACGTGCCGGATCATCTCCGCGTCGGCTACATCGCCGCCGATAATGACGCCATCCCGGAATCGCTGCGCCGCCTCGGCGTCGACGTCCAGATGCTGGACTCGAACGCGCTGGCGTTTGGCAATCTCAGCCAGTTTGACGCCATTGTGCTCGGCCTCCGAGCTTACGAATTGCGCGCCGATGTGGTGGCCTCCAACTCGCGCCTGCTCGAATACGCGGCAGGCGGCGGCACATTGATCGTGCAAGACCAGCGCCCGCCGATCTGGGACGGACTCAAGCCCGCTCCGTTTCCCGCGACGATGGGCTCGGGGCCGCGAATCACGGACGAAAACGCCGCCGTGACGTTCACCGATCCGGCCAGCCCGCTGCTGAATTTTCCCAACAAAATTACCGCGCACGATTTCGACAACTGGGTGCAGGAACGCGGCCTCTATTTCTGGGAAAAGTGGGACCCGCAATACCACATCGTCCTCTCCATGCACGATCCCGGAGAAAAAGATCTTCTCGGCAGCCTGTTGTGGGTCCGCACCGGCAAGGGGACGTACATCTACACGGGGCTTTCGTTCTCGCGCCAGTTGCCCGAGGGAAATGCCGGCGCATTCCGTCTGTTCGTGAATTTGTTGAGCCAATCGCGAAACGCGGCGAAATAGAAGACTCGCGAAATGGGCGTGCGGCGCAAGCCCTGGGAATGTGATTTTTTGGGTGCCGCACTCTTCAGGTTTTTCGTGAGGGTACGGGCTTAGAGTCAACTTGAAGCGAGAATCGATCCTGGGGCAACCTCGATCTCGGAAATTCAAGTGTCGCAAGAACTGCTACTTCTTCGGGGGATACTTGTCGATGGATTTCTTGACCATGTCGTCGATCTTGCCTTCGAGCTTGGCAGGATCGGTTTTTTCGTCGCTGGCAACTCCGCGCCAGACCAGGGAACGCGTCGTGGAATCGCGCAGGTCGATGACCAGCGTGCCCTCAGCATAGGGAACACGCACGGCGCGCGTGCCCAAGCCATACCAACCCGCGGGATAGGTCTCGACCTCCACCTTGCGGGCCTGCCCGAACGTGTAGCGCACGTTGAGATCGGCCGCCCCAGACGATTCCGTCAGGCCTTTCGACGTCAAATCGTGTTCGATGTCGGCTTCGATCTGCTTCTTGACCAGGTTGCTGTTCAGCGCGGGATTCCTGCTATTCAATTCGCCGCCGCGGATGGTGAAGGTCTTGAATTTGCTGAAATCGGCGCCCTTGTCGAATTCGACAGTGACTTTCTGCGCCAGTGCAACGGGCGCGATGAGCAAACCCAGTGCGGCCAACTTGAGCGCGCCGCTCGCGATGCGCCGAAGCATTTCTGAGCCTAGAATCGGATGAAAACGGTCGACCACGAAGCACCTCACTCCAGCAGATTGCAAACAATGTAGCGGATGCTAGCACTTGCCGCAAAAGACTACAAGATGAGCCGCGTCAGAGTCCTGCGAGGAAGTAAAGTTCATTGCCATGGCGCGGGCGTCCTATAATTGATTCAAGCGAGGGCGCAGCAATTGAAGGATCGATTCGACATCGCGCGTCTCGATATGGTCGAGACGCAAATCCGCAGGCGCGGCGTTTTCTCGCCGCGCGTACTGGACGTGATGGCACTGATTCCGCGCCAGGAATTCGTCCCCGCCCAATTTCGGAACGAGGCCTACGCCGATAAGCCCCTGCCTATCGGCGAGGGGCAAACCATCTCGCAGCCGTACATGGTCGCGGCCATGGCCGAATCGCTGGAACTCACCGGCAGCGAGCGCGTCCTGGAAATCGGGACGGGTTCGGGCTACCAGGCCGCGGTACTTTCGATGCTGGCGCGGGAAGTGATCACCGTGGAGAGCCGCACCACGCTTGCGCTGGAGGCGCAGGAGCGCCTGACGGATCTGGGGTATGCCAACGTCCACGTGCACAACGGCGATGGCTCTCTCGGTTTTTCCGAAACCGCCCCATATGACGCCATTCTGGTGACCGCCGCCGCTCCGGAAATTCCGCGTCTGCTGGCCGGACAACTTCGCGAAGCGGGCCGCCTGGTCATTCCCGTCGGCAGCCAGGAAAATCAGGAGTTGGTGCAGGCGCGAAAGACAAACGGCGAGCTGAAATCGCGCGAGCTTTTTGGTTGCAGATTTGTCCTGCTGCTGGGACGCCATGGCTGGAGCCGACCCGGCGGCGAGCCTTTCTGAGTTATCGTTGCTTCGAGGTCAGGAGAAGCGTACGATGCGCCCGAGAGTAAACCAAACCGGAAATTCCGGATAATGGGCGTGGAGGACTTGATGAGAAAAGCTATCGGCATCTTCCTTGGATTGGTGCTGGTGGCCGCATTCGCGGGACCGGTGAATGCGCAGCAAAACGCGCCCGCTGCAAAAGCAGCGGTGGAGCGCGAGCCGCCGCTAATTTTGACGGAAGCAATTCCGCTTGAGGGAATCAAGGGGCGCTTCGATCATTTCGCCATCGGCGGCGGGCGAATCTTCGTCTCCGCCCTCGGCAGCAACGCCGTCGAAGCCATCAACGTCGGTGCCCGAACGCTGGACCACTCGATCACTGGAGTGCCCGATCCGCAGGGCGTGGTCTATTCGCCGGAAACCAAGAAACTTTTCGTCGCCAGCGGTTCGGCGCAAAAGGTTTACATCTATGACGGCGCGACCTATGGCTTGATCGGCACAGTGGACTTCGAGGGCGGCGCCGACAACCTGCGCTACGACGCCGCGAACAGGCGCGTTTACGTCGGGTGCGGCGACAACGAGAAGACCGGCGCCATCGGCACGATTGACGCGGTCACCAACAAGCGTCTCGACGAGACGTATAAGCTCGGCGGCGAACCCGAATCGTTCCAACTCGAAAAGTCCGGGCCGAACATTTACGTGAACGTGCCCGACCTGAAACAGATCGTGGTGGTGAACCGCGAGACCAAACAGATCACGCACTGGCCGCTGCAGGGTGTGGAAAGCAATTTTCCCATGGCGCTCGATGAGGCCGATCACCGCCTGTTTGTGGGCACGCATGCGCCCGCGCGGCTCGCCGTGTTCGACACCACATCCGGCAAACTGGTGGCGGCGCTTCCCGGCGTGCAGGGCACCGACGATTTGTATTATGACGCCGATCGCAAGCGCGTCTACATGCCGGGCTCGGCAGGCTTCATCTACGCCTACCAGATGAAGGACCCCGACCACTACCAGCTTCTCGCCAAAGTTCCCACTGCGATTGGCGCAGCCACCGCGGGATATTGGGGCAAGCAGGGTAAGGGCTTCGACCGGTTCTACCTCGCCGTTCCTGCGAGAGGACTTGATCCCGCAGAGGTCCGTATTTATGTGGTGCAGGATTAGCCACAGCTTTACCGGTAGTCATGACAGTGCGTGACGTGAGGCAAACTGCACATTGGTTTCTGCCTATACCCGGAGTGCGCATTACAAACGGTCATTAGGAGTTGTCGCCCTCTCCCGCGCCATCGCCAGTGCCTTCCGCAAGACGCGCGTCGCCGCCACGGTCAAATCATATTTCACGAGCTCCTCTTCGCGCGCCCAGGCAAATTCCAGCGCGTCGCTGCCCGCGGCAAGCGTCCCTCCGCGCATCTCGCACAGATAATCGAGGATCACGAAGTGGTATTGCGGCCGCGCGGCGTCTGTCGGCGAGCCGTCGGCGTTCGGAGGCGCGGGGAAAATGCGCTCAAACACTTCGATCAGTTCAACCACGCTTACATCGAGTCCGGTCTCCTCGGCAAGCTCGCGGACCACGCCTTGCGCCAGCGTTTCTCCCACTTCGAGCATGCCGCCGGGGATGGACCATTCGCCCTGCAGCGGCGGGCCGCCGCGGCGGATCAGCAAGGCGCGCCCTTCGTGGACCACCACGCCGCCCACGCCCACCAGGGGATGTTCCGGGTATTCTCGTTTGGATGTCATCGCAATTTTGGCTGCTTCCCTCCCGGGCCTCTTCGCGTTATATAATACGTCAGCTTGACGCGGGCTCCGATTCCGGCGGTTTCCCTTTCCCTATCGTGGAAGCGATGGGCCCCGCACCGGAAGAAACCCCGCACCTGATCCCAAGGAGGTTTTCCCCGTGGTCCGGTGTCCCAAATGCGCCACTGAAGTGGACGTGGACGAAGACGAAGTCGAGGAAGGCGAGATCCTGGCCTGCCCCGAGTGCGAAACGGAAATGGAAGTCGTGCAGATTCATCCAGTCAAGGTCAATGCCATCTCGGAAGATGAGGATGACGAGGACGAAGAGGGCGAGGAGTCTGACGATGACGACCTTGAGGAGGATGACGAGGACGAAGAGGACGAAGAGGATATGTGATCCTCCCGCAGGCGGACTCCACAATTCACTTGTCGCATTCCGCCTGCATGAAGCGCCCGTACCCGGCCTCAAAATCTTGCGGCATCCCTTCCCCCCAGTCGGCCATCTTACTGGTATGTGGCGGATGGCTCTCCTGCTGGCTCTGGCTTGGTCATTGGGGGTGATCTCCGCTCCCTCGGCACCCGCAAGCGCCCAGAGTTCCAGCAAATCCCACGCTCACGATTTCGTCATTTTTGCCACGGTGTTTACCGCGCAAGGCTTTGCCCTGCCGGGCGCCCGCGTGCGCGTTCGCCGCGCGGACGAGAAGAAATTTCGCTGGGAGGCGATGTCGGACCATCAAGGCGAACTCGGCATTCGAGTGCCGCAGGACGCGGAATACGAACTTACCGTCGAAGCGCGTGGGTTTCAGCCGCAAACGCGCAAAGTCGATGCCCGGGAAGGCGATCGCGAGGATCTCACGCTCCGCCTGGAGCCGCTCGCGGCAGGAGGAAAACCATGAAGGCGACCTGGAAGCTGGCTCTGGCCACGGTGGTGGTGATGGCCACGGTGGTGGTGATGGCCATGGCTGCGGGCATGCTGTTTGCGCAGGGCAGTTCCAAGGGGAAGGATTCCGAACTGCGGACGGTTCGCGGCACGGTGATCGACAAGGATGAGACCCCCGTCGATTCCGCCGTGGTGTACCTGAAGAATCTCCACACACAGGATATCGTCACGCACCTTTCCGCCAGCGACGGACAATTCCGCTTCAGCGGCCTGGATCTGAACGTCGATTACGAGATTCATGCGGAGCACGAGGGATGGATGTCCAATTCGCGCTCGATTTCCAACTTCGATACGCGGAAGGAATTCGTTCTCACATTGAAGCTAGATCATAAGAAAACTGGGAAATAACCCCGGTTTCATGACACCTCCCTGCGATCTGCTGGAATCGTAGTTCTCTACGGTTCCGCCGCCGGAAATTCGTATTAAACCGAAATAACGATTCCGCAAATTCTCAATCCCAAGACGCCAATTTGCAGTAACATCTTCCTGCGCAGAGGCCGCTCAGGCTGCGCTGCCGCAATCCGGATTCGCGGCCTGCTTGAAAATCCGCGAATTTTTCGGGAGGACTCCTATGGCGATTCAATTCACTTTGAACGGGAAGCCGCAAACGGTGGACGTCAATCCCAGCATGCCGCTGCTTTGGGTTTTGCGCGACACGCTGGGCATGACCGGGACGAAATTCGGCTGCGGCATTTCCCTGTGCGGCGCGTGCACCGTGCATATCGATGGCGACGCCACGCGCTCCTGCATCACGCCCATTTCCTCGGTGGCGGGAAAGAAAGTCACGACCATCGAGGGGCTCTCGCCCGACCGCAGCCATCCGGTGCAGCGCGCCTGGATCGAAGTGGATGTCCCGCAATGCGGCTATTGCCAGTCGGGACAGATTATGACCACCGCCGCGCTTCTGGCCAAGAATGGGCAGCCGACTGACGCGGAAATTGACGACGCACTAAAGGGAAACATCTGCCGCTGTGGCACCTACCAGCGCATCCGGGAGGCCGTGCACCTTGCGGCGAAGCTCGCGGGCGCTACGGCAAAAAAGTCCGCGCGACTGGAACGTGAAGAACCCATCGAGCAAGCGCTGAGCGCCGGGGAAGCGCAAGCGGGAGGCGCGCTATGAGCGCCGGACCCATCCTGAAAGTCGGACGCCGCGGTTTCCTGAAGACTGGCGCGGCTGGGGCGGCCGGCCTGGTCGTCGGATTTTATTTACCCGGGCGATTTGAAGCCCTCGCCGCATCGCCCGCCGGCGCGGCGCCTGCATCGCTGAACGCCTGGATGCTCATCTCCCCTGACGACACCGTAAAAATCATGATCGATAAATCGGAAATGGGGCAGGGCATCCTGACCGCTCTGTGCATGATCGCCGCCGAAGAGTTGGATTGCGATTGGAAAAAAATCCGCACCGAGTTCGCTCCCGCGGCCAAGGAATACTTCAATCCCGCGTTTGGAATGCAGGGCACCGGCGGCAGTTCCAGCGTGCGTTCCTCCTGGGACCCGCTGCGCAAGGCCGGGGCGGCGGCGCGCGATATGCTGCTGCAGGCCGCGGCGACTAAGTGGGGCGTCGAAAAATCCGCGTGCCGCGCGGAAAACGGCGTGATTTTCCACGACGCCACGAAACGCAAACTCACTTACGGCAGCGTCGCGCAGGCGGCATCGAAACTTCCGGTTCCTGCAGATGTCCCGCTCAAGGACCCCAAGCAATACCGGATCGTCGGGAAAGGCATGAAGCGCCTGGACACGCCGGACAAGGTAAACGGCCGCGCAGAGTTCGGCCTGGATGTGCGCCGCCCTGGAATGCTCTATGCGGTTGTGATGCGCTGCCCGGTGTTTGGCGGAAAAGTCGCCAGTTTTGACGCAACCAAGGCCAAGGCCGTGCCGGGCGTGAAAAACGTGATCGAAATCCCGCAAGGCATTGCCGTGGTGGCCGAGAACACCTGGACGGCCATGCAGGGCCGTCGAGCCCTCGATGTGAAATGGGACGAAGGACCGAACGCCGGCGTCTCGAGCGAAAGCATCAGCAAACTGTTTGCCGACCGCACGATGCAGCCCGGCGTGGAAGCTCGGAAGGAAGGCGACGCCGCGGCGGCGCTTTCCGGCGCGACGCAGAAACTCGAGGCTGTGTACGAGGCGCCTTACCTGGCTCACGCCACCATGGAGCCGCTGAATTGCACCGCCGACGTGCGCGCCGATCGCGTGGACGTCTGGGCGCCCACGCAATTTCAAACGGTCGCGCAGGCCACCTCCGCCAAGATTTGCGGATTGCAGCCGGAGGCCGCGTTCATCCACACGACCTATCTGGGCGGCGGCTTCGGGCGCAAGGCCGGCGTCGATTTCATCATGGAAGCCGTCGAAATCTCGAAAGCAATTGGCGCGCCCGTGAAACTGACGTGGTCGCGTGAGGACGACACGCAGCACGATTTTTACCGCCCCGCATCGTATGCGCGTATGTCCGGAGCGATTGGCGCGGACGGCAGGCCCGTCGCGTGGACCACGCGCATCGCCTGCCCTTCGATCATGGAAGCCTGGTTTCCCGGCAGCACCAAAAATAATCTCGATCCCACCAGCGTTGAAGGCGTCGCGAACCTTCCCTATTCGATTCCCAACATCCTGGTGGATTACATACGAACCGAGCCCGGAATTCCGGTCGGCTTCTGGCGCTCGGTGGGAAGTTCACAAAACGGATTTTTCAGCGAATGTTTTATGGACGAGCTGGCCACCGCCGCGAAAAAGGACCCCTACGAATTCCGGCGCCATTTATTGGACAAGTCCCCGCGCCACCTCGCCGTTCTGGAACTGGCCGCGAAAAAAGCCAGGTGGGATAGCCCGCTGCCCGCGGGCCATTACCGCGGAATCGCGGTGCTTTTCGCATTCGAGAGTTATGCCGCTCAAGTGATTGAAATCTCGGTGGACCGCAAGGCGAAAACTCTGAAGGTTCACCGCGTGGTCTGCGCGGTGGATGTCGGCCAGGTGGTGAATCCGACCACGATCGTGGCGCAAAGCGAGAGCGCCGTCGTCTACGGATTATCGTCGGCGCTGTACGGGAACATCACCATTGACGGCGGGCGCGTGAAAGAGTCCAGCTTCAACAACTATCCGGTATTGCGCTTGAATGAAATGCCCGCCGTCGAAGTCCACATTGTGCCGAGCACGGAAAAGCCGACCGGCGCGGGCGAGCTTTCCGTGCCGCCCGTCGTTCCAGCGCTGTGCAACGCGATTTTTGCCGCCACCGGCAAGCGCATTCGACGCATGCCGATCCGGCCCGAAGATTTGGCTTGAGGTAGGACAGGCACTCTTGCCTGTCCGGTTTAAATTGGTGACGCCGCACACCAAAACCGGACAGGCAAGAGTGCCTGTCCTACAAAACCCGCCCCCGCGTTGCCTTGACCGTCTTCCGAACCATCTGTTAGCGTAGAACATTCCATGGACACCATTCACATCACAATGCCGGACGGCGCAATCCGCGATGTGCCGCGGGGCACGACGGCCGCGGAGATCGCGCAGCAGATTTCACCGCGCCTGGCGAAAGAAGCATTGGTCGCACGAATCCAACCCATGAGGGGACCTGCGGGAACGATTTCCGCCAAATCCGCAGCCGCCGCTCCGGATGCCGCGCCTGAAGCGCAACTGGACGCCGCGGGCGACGGCGAAGGTTTTCTGGTCGATTTGCGCGCGCCGATCGATGACGACGTGCGGCTCTCGATCCTCACGCCGAAAAACCCCGAAGCGATTCAGGTGCTGCGCCACTCGGCGGCGCATTTGCTCGCCGCGGCCGTGCTGGAACTGTTTCCCAACGTGAAGCTGGGCATCGGCCCGCCGATCGACACCGGATTTTTCTACGATTTCGTGCGCGCAGATCCCTTCACGCCGGACGATCTCGCGCGCATCGAGAAAAAAATGCGCGAGCTCGCCGCGCAGGACATTCCCAACGAACGAAAAATGCTGCCGAAGCCGGAAGCGCTCGAGCTCTATCGCAAGTGGGACCAGGGCTTCAAGTGCGAGCTGGTCGAGGAGCGCGCCATCGATCCGATGGTGTCGTTTTACACCACCGGAAAATTCATCGATTTCTGCCGCGGCCCGCACATCCCATCCACCGGGCGCATCCGCGCCTTCAAACTGATGAGCGTCGCTGGCGCCTACTGGAAGGGACAAGAAGGCAATCCGCAGATGCAGCGCATCTACGGCGCGTGTTTTTACACGCAGCAGGAGCTGGACGACCATCTTCACAAGCTCGAAGAGGCCAAGCGGCGCGATCATCGCCGCCTGGGCGCCGAACTCGACTTGTTTTCCGTTCAGGAAGAGGCCGGGCCAGGGCTGATTTTCTGGCATCCCAAGGGCGCGCTGATCCGCAAACAGATGGAGGATTGGCTGCGCGAGGAATTGCTGCGCCGCGGTTACGACCTGGTGGTCACGCCGCACATCATGCGCCTGGATTTGTGGAAGACCAGCGGCCACGCCGGTTTCTATAAGGAAAATATGTTCGGCCCGGTGGAAGTCGAAAAAACCGACTACCAGCTGAAGCCCATGAATTGCCCGGGCCACATCCTGATTTACAAATCGAAGCTGCGAAGTTACCGCGAATTGCCTGTGCGCCTCGCCGAGCTCGGCACGGTGTACCGCTACGAGCGCTCGGGCGTGCTGCACGGCCTGCTGCGCGTCCGCGGCTTCACGCAGGACGACGCGCACATTTTTTGCATGCCGGAGCAGATCGAGGCCGAGGTCGAGGCCTGCATCGATTTCGCCTATGCGGTGATGAAAACGTTCGGCTTCGACAAATACGTGGTCGAGCTATCCGACTGGGACGCGAAACATCCGGAAAATTACGCTGGCTCGGCCGAGGATTGGAATCGCGCGACGTCGGCGCTGCAAAATACGCTGACCAAGATGGGCATTCCCTTCAAGCGTATCGAGGGCGAGGCGGCATTCTACGGCCCAAAGATCGACGTGAAGCTGATCGACGCGATCGGCCGCCCCTGGCAGCTCACCACCGTACAATTCGATTTCAATTTGCCGGGAAGATTCGGCCTCGAATACGTCGGCGAGGACGGCAACCGTCACCAGCCGCTGATGGTGCACCGCGCGCTGTGGGGCTCGGTCGAGCGCTTCTTCGGCATCCTGATCGAGCACTACGCGGGGGCATTTCCCGTGTGGCTCGCGCCTGTACAGGCCGAAGTGCTGCCGCTGAGCGAAAAATTTTCGGAGTATGCGAAGAAGGTCGCCGCCGCGTTGAAAAACGCTGGATTCCGCGCGCATCTCGACGACCGCAACGAAAAGCTGCAGGCGAAAATCCGCGACGCGCAGATGCAGAAGATTCCCTACATGCTGATTGTGGGCGGCAAGGAAGCGGAAGCGGGCACCGTCTCGGTACGGCACCAGAGCAAGGGCGATCTCGGCCCGCGCCCGCTCGAGGAGTTTCTTTCCGATCTACGCAAGCAGGTGGATACGCGCGCGATTTGAGGTTTTGGTGGCACAGGCTTCAGCCTGTGGGTTTTTGATAGTCCATAAGTAAAATCTAATCCGCACAGGCTGAAGCCTGTGCCACTTCGCTCGCCCGATCGGCCGCCTTCAAATACGCACGCCGCAACCACCATCCGGAAACCGCCGCGGCCAGAATCAGCACTCCAGCCAGAATCCAAAGCGCGCCAGCGGAAACACCTGCCTTGGAAAGAAACACCCACCATTTGTCGAATCCCTGGCCAATCGGCGCGGGTATGGATGTAGCGGCGTAGTGCAGCAGCAGATGCGTATGCAGGTCCAGCGGTGAAAAGCCCATCCGGTAGTTGTATTGCGAGTCGTAGTAGCCCCCAGCCACGTCGGCTTCGAGAAAACTGGTGGCCATCCCTAGGGCCTGCACAAGAAATCCGGCAAGGAAAACGCCGATCGAGAGGCGCCGCACGTTGCGGGATGCGTTTTCCAGTGCCGGGCCGATGCCGAGGCCTAGCAATGCCAGGGCGGGCACCAGATAGCGCGGGCCATAGGAGTACCCGCCCTCCCACTGCGTGTACGTCGCGAAAAAAAGCAAATACAAAACGGGGGTGGCCGCGGCGATCACGGCAAGCCCGCGGTCGCGCCGCCAGAGGCGCGGCAAACCAATCATGGCCAGCAGGATTGGCGGCGAAAACAGAAATATGGATTTTCCCGGCGAGAGCAAAAATCCCAGCAGGCCCGTAAACAGCGGCGTCTCGAACGTATTCAGGGCCTTGCCGCCTTCGGCCGCGACGGGATATCCAAACTCGAACACGCTGCCATGCAGATACGCGTTGCGCCATAGCAGGAGGGCCACGCCAATTCCGGCGGCCACGGCGATGGCGATCGCGGCGATCCATTGTTTTTTCTTATCGCGCAGGAGCACAGCCGCGAGAAACACGGGCACGGCGATGACGTGCGTCGGCCTCACCCACACCGCCGCACCTAGTAGTGTTCCCGCCGCCACCGCCCGCCGCACAGAGATCGGCATTCCCGGTGGCGGTATAAACAAAACGGCTGCCGCGCCTACGAGCAGCGCCGCAGCCAGCGGTTCGGAGAAGAGCCAACCGGAGTAAGCGGCAATCGGCGTGGCCAGAGCCAGAATGGCCGCTGCCGCAAGAGAAATTTTCGGCGAAATTCCAAGCCGCAGAAAAATGGAGAGTGCCATGGCCACGGCCAGCGCGGAAAACAGGGCGCTTTCGCCCGTCAAAAAGAAATCGCTGACGGCGTCGCGCGCCCCGGCCGCCACTCCCGGCAGATGTCGCGCCACAAATTGCCCCGCCGCGTACCAAGGCAGCAGGGCCACGGCCTGCCCCGGTGGGTACGGAGATTCGGGACGCCCAAACCGGTCGAACGTCCCATAAAACAAGTTTGCACTCACGGCCTGGGGGATCGCCGTGGTGCCGTGCCGCGCGAGGCTTTCCACCTGGAAATCCGCCGAGACCTCGTCCATCGTGCGCACGCGGCCGGTGGAAAGCAGAAAGTAGAAGAACGCCAGGAAGACCAGCAGCGAGATCACCAGCGCACGGCGGTCTCCACCGGCGCCCGCTCGAGGTGATGAATGAGATTGCAATGTCGGTGCGGTCGTGGACATGAAGTGAGGGTGCGCCGGTCAAATTAGAACACGCGCAGCACCTCCCGCCGAGCGGCACTTGTGCCGCGCGTTCGTTCCCGGCAACGGGAAGGGAGGTGGTCGACCGGAGCCAGCCTCGGGCACGCTCTTAGAGGGGCAAATGGCCCTTGGTTGGTTGTTGGAGGACAGGCACTCTTGCCTGTCCGGTTTTGGTGCTTGGCGGCGCTGATCTAAACCGGACAGGCAAGAGTGCCTGTCCTACTGGACCCCCTCTAACGCTTCGCTATTCCCCGGCAATCTCCTCGTGCTATACTCTGTAACCCATCCTCTTTTTAGCGCTTCTAGCTATCCGCGGATGGGGTGGAGAAGTGGTTCGCGCCGCCGGCTGGTTTTCGGGCTGGGCGCAATTTTTGGAGGTGGGTTTATCGCTGAACGGAGTTTTCGGCAGGCCGACCGGATTCGCGTAAACGATCGCATCCGGGCGCGTGAAATTCGTGTGGTGGATGAAGATGGCGGACAACTGGGTGTGATGCCGCCGTTTGAGGCGATCAAGCTTGCCCGCGAGAAGGGTCTGGACCTGGTGGAAATCTCGCCGACCGCAGACCCGCCGGTTTGCAAGATCACCGATTACGGCAAATACCTCTACCAGACCAACAAGAAATTGCACGAGCAGCGAAAGCATCAGAAGGGTTCGCAGCTCAAGGAAGTGAAGTTCCGGCCGGCCACCGCGGAGCATGACTATCAGGTTCGCAAGAACCAGATCATCAAGTTTCTGGGAGAAGGCCACAAAGTCAAGGCCATGATCTTCCATCGCGGCCGCGAAATGGCTCACCAGGAAGTGGGCCGCGCAAAGATGAACCGGCTGCTGCAGGAAATCGCCGATTATGCGCTGGTCGAGATCGGGCCGCGCATGGAAGCCAACATCATGATGGCGCTTCTGGCGCCAAAGCGGGGCGGCGGCGCTCCCAGCAAACAGGCCGGCGCCCCAGCGGGCGGGCAAGCCTGAAATAAGGGAAAGAATTCGAGAGAGGAAACATTCGTGGCAAAAAAGGTAAAAAAGCTCAAGTTGAAGACGCACCGCGGAGCAGCTAAGCGCTTCAAGATCACGGCTACCGGAAAAATCATGCGTATGCATTCCGGCAAGCGTCACCTGCTGGGCACCAAGAAATCCAACCGCATGCGGCGCCTGAAGAAACTCGGGCAGGTGCATGCCGCGGACGCGAAAAACGTCCACAAGATGTTGCCGTACGGCTAAGAGATTTTCTTCGTTTTTCGTTTTTGCTTTTTGCTGTGCCAGGCAGAGCGCAACCCGCCACGGTGGGCCTGCCGGCCAGCGGTTCGGCCGTAATCGTTCGATAAGCCGGACCAATGCTCGCGCGTCGTTCGCCAAAAATGGGAACTTCGCGTTGAGCTTCTAAACACGCCGTGGAGACGCTTTTGCTTTCCGATCGCGACGGGTACCCCTGCGCGGGGACCGCCGCGATGCTCCGGAAGGCCATGCGCCTCCGCACAGGAGAGAAACACCATGGCTCGAGTTAAACGCGGAACAAAACGCCGCGCGCGCCGCAAAAAGATTTTGCGCCGCACAAAGGGTTTTTTCCTCACAAAGTCCAAGCTCTATCAATCCGCTCAGGAAGCGGTGAATCGCGCGGAGCGCTTTTCCTTCCGCGACCGCCGCGTGCGCAAACGCCAGTTCCGCAAGTTGTGGATCCAGCGCATCGGAGCGGGCGCGCGGCTTGCGGGGATGTCCTACAGCACATTGATGCACGGGCTCAAGGCCGCGGGCATCGAAATCGACCGCAAGATGCTGTCCGATATCGCAGTCAAGGATGCCGCCGCGTTCACGCAGCTGGCCGAGCAGGCCAAGGCGTCGCTGGCCCCGGCAAGAGCCAAGGCGTAGCCAGTCGTCTCGATCCCATGACGAACGACCCGACAGCGAAGCCACTCGCTGAACTGGGCGTCGCGGACGCTCAGGGAGTAGCACGTCTTTTCGCCGACGTGAAGAATCAATTCACCTCGGAACTCGACGTCAAGCAGAGTGCTAACGACTGGGAGGAGCTCCGAGGAGCGTGGCTCGGCCGCAAGTCGGGTGTGCTGACGCGCATCACAGACAACTGGCTCAAGCCTTCACCGCCGGAACTCAAACGCGCGGTCGGGCAGGCGCTCAACGAACTGAAGGCGCACGTCGAAGCAGCGCTGGAAACGCGGCGCCTGGCGATCGAAGCGGCGGCCGACCAGGCATCTCTCGAGCGGGAACGCGAAGACCTCTCCCTTCCCGGCGTGATCCGCGCGCTCGGCACGCGGCATCCGCTGCGCCAAACGTTCGAGGAGATCGAAAAGATTTTCCTCTCGCTAGGCTACTCGGTTGTCGCCGGGCCGGAGATGGAAACCCCGTATTACAACTTCGAGGCGCTTAATATTCCCGAGCATCATCCGGCGCGCGACAACATGGACACGTTCTATATGTCCACGCCGCCCGGTGCCGCGCCCTTCGCGGAAGGCGCTCAGGGCAAGCCGCTCCTTTTGCGCACGCACACTTCGCCCATGCAGGTGCGCACCATGGAAAAGCAGCAGCCTCCGGTGCGCATCATCGTTCCCGGCAAGGTTTATCGCCGCGACAATCCGGATGCGACCCACGGCTTTATTTTTCACCAGATCGAGGGCCTGGCCGTCGACACCGACATCACCTTCTGCGATTTTGCCGGCACGGTCGAATATTTCGTCCGTGAATTTCTCGGCCCCAAGGTGAAAACGCGCCTGCGCCCGAGCTATTTCCCCTTCACCGAGCCTTCAGTGGAGGTGGACGCCACCTGCGTTTTTTGCGGCGGCAAGGGCTGCAACGTCTGCAAGCAATCGGGATGGATCGAGCTGTTTGGCGCGGGCATGGTCGATCCGGCCGTCTATGGATTTGTGAATTACGACCCGAAGCGCCTCTCGGGTTTCGCTTTCGGCCTGGGCGTCGAGCGGCTGACGCAACTCAAGTACAACGTCAACGATTTGCAGTTGTACTACCAGAATGATGTGCGGTTCTTGCGGCAGTTTGCGTAGAACTGATGCCGCAAACAGTATGAGCAGCATTCAAGAAGGATCATGAAAGTTCTCTACAACTGGCTCAAAGAGTTCGTCGCGCTGGAAGCGACGCCAGAGGGGTTGCGCACACGGCTCTCTCTTTCCGGCACGGCCATCGAAGCGCTGGAGGACACGCCCGCGGGCCCGATGCTCGATGCTGAATTGACATCGAATCGCGCGGATTGCCTGGGCCACTACGGCATCGCGCGCGAAGCCGCGGCTTTGTACCGGCTTCCGCTGGAGGCCGTCGGGGCGTACCCTCGCGAATTGGCCGAGCCCGCTTCTTCGGTGACCCGCGTCGATATCGAATCTCCCGAACTGTGCGGCCGCTACACGGCGCGCATTTTGCGCGGCGTGAAGGTGGGGCCGTCGCCCATCTGGCTGCGCGAGCGCCTGGAATCGCTGGGCCAGGCGTCGATCAACAACATCGTGGATGCAACGAACTACGTGATGCTCGAACTGGGGCATCCGCTGCACGCCTTCGACCTGGATTTGCTGAACGAGGGCCGCATCGTGGTGCGGCGCGCGCACGCCGGAGAAAAAATGCGCACGCTGGATGGAATCGAGCGCGCGCTCACGCCGGAGATGTGCGTGATTGCGGACGCCTCGCGCGCCGTGGCCATCGCCGGAGTCATGGGCGGCGCCGACTCGGAAATCCGCTCCACGACGCGCACGATCCTGCTCGAATCCGCGTGGTTCGACCCCATTTCCATCCGCCGCACATCGAAGACGTTGGGCCTGCGCACGGAAGCCTCCATGCGTTTCGAGCGCGGCGCCGACATGGAATGGGCGGACCGCGCTTCGCGGCGTTGCGCGGAGCTGATTCAAAAATTGACCGGAGGCGAAGTGCTGGCCGGAGCGGTCGACGTCTATCCGGGGCGAGTGCCGGCGATGGAGATCGAGTTGACGCGCAAGGAACTGCTGCGCGTGATGGGCGCGGACGTGCCCGACGCGGAGATCGAGGCAATTCTCTCGGCGCTGGGTTTCGCGCCGGTGCGCGCGGATTCCGCGCCGGGCAGCCTGGAATCGTTGCAGGCCGCGTGGACATGCCGCCGCCCGTCGTGGCGCGGAGACGTGACCCGCGAAATCGACCTGATTGAGGAAGTCGCGCGCCTCTACGGCATCGAAAAATTTCCCGCGCGCCTGCCCGCGGCAAAACTCCCCGCGGCGCGCCTGGAATATGCGAAAGCGGAGGATCGCTTGCGCGAGCGGCTGATCGGCTTGGGCTACCAGGAAATCATCACCATTCCGATCGTCGAGGAATCGACCGACACTCTATTTCGCGCCGAAAACAGCTCGCCGGCGCGCATCGCGAATCCGCTGGCCGAAGACGCCTCGGTGATGCGCTCGAGCGGCGCCGTGACCATGGCCGCGACACTCGAGTGGAACCTGAATCACGGGCAGCGCAACGTTCGCTTATTCGAGTTCGGCAAAACCTACGGCTGGAAAGGCTCCGAGCCGGTCGAGACCCGCGTCCTGACGCTCGGCGCGACGGGCCTGGCGCGCGAAAAAAACGTCGCCGAAAGCGAACGCGTATTCGGCTTCGCCGATCTCAAGGGTGATCTCGATCAGCTTGGGCGCCTGGCCGGAGGATTCTTGTGGAAGGCAGGCGCGGCGGAGTGGTTGCATCCGGCCCACGCGGGAATGATTCTGCTGCAAGGTGACGGTGCGGCTACACACCCGGCGGGAATTGCCGGGCAAGTATCGCGGCGCGTTTCCGAACGCTTCAAGCTGCGGCAGGACGCCTACATCGCCGAGTTGGAACTCGGGCCGCTGTGTGCGGGCTACGAGGCCGCACGTGCTGCGCTGCGCTATAAGCCGCTGTCGCGATATCCGGCGGTCGAGCGCGATTTTTCTCTCGTGCTTGCCGACGGGACGCCGTTCTCCGCCGTGGCGCATGCCATCCGTTCCCTGGAAATCGCGGAAGTTTCCTCGATCGACGCGGTGGACGTGTTTCGCGGGAAGAATCTGCCGGCGGGAAAATTCTCACTGCTGGCGCGCGTGACGTTTGAAAGCCACCAGGCCACACTCACCGAAGCGCAATTGACCAATTTTTCCTCGCGCATTCTCGCCGCGCTGGGACAGAAACTCGGCGCTGCTCTGCGCGCTTAGCTCCTGCAAATTTCGTGGAATCGAAGTAGCGTGGACTTCAGTCTGCGCTACTTGTAGCCGGCACTTGCCTCGCACGCCGGAACATCGCAGAATAGGCGGGAGCGGGCTCCCGCTGGAGCCCGACGGAACCGGTCCAGCCGGGAGCGTATTGCATGTCGAACCGCGTGAAAGTGGAGATTTACGGCCAAAGCTACACGTTAAGCGGAGATGTGGACGAGGCCTACGTCCAGAAACTGGCGCGCTACGTGGACGAAAAGATGCGCGCCGTCGCCGAAGCCACCCAAACGGTGGACTCGGTACGCGTGGCGGTGCTGGCGGCCATGGCCCTGGCCGACGAACTGCACACCCGCGAACACGATACCGGACATCGCGACGACGCCCTGCGCGAGCGCGCCCAGCAATGCCTGACCATCCTGGAACGCGCCCTGAAGCAAACTGCCTAGGGCCGTTACCTTTCAGCCCGGCGTAACGGGCAACGCTTTACGCGCGTCTCACATCCAGTTATGATTACAAGGGTTATCATGCCCGCGTCTGGCTTCATGGAATAGCCTGTGTCGAAAGCGATTCGCATTCTCGGTATTTCCTTGGCGCTGGTCGCGCTGCTGGCCTTTTCCACTGGAGTGGTCAGCGACTGGAATCACCATGATTCCAGGAGCGACGCCCGCTGCCCGTACTGCCACCTGAGCCATCAGGCGGCAGGGCAAACCGAAAATAGCCAATGCACTGCCGTTCTCAATCCGGTCGATTCGTTGCCCCTGCCGGAAGATTCGACGCTGGTCGTTTCCCCGGCAACATCGAATACCTCTCCCCGCGCACCCCCTGCTGCGTAATTTGCTCGCTGGAGCGCCGGCAACCACTGGCGCTGACCAATAGAAATCCAATCCATCTGGTCCCTTGAGGCGTCCCGACGCATTGCATTTTTCGGGATCATTCCTCAAAGGCCTCGACCATTCCTAATTCCGGACGGTTCCCCGTCTGAATTCAGGGTAGGCGAGCGGAGCCCGAACCCGAGCAGGAGAGAAATCATGGACACGAAGTACAGGGCGCAAACATGTTGGCCCTTGATGGCAATCGGCATTCTGGCGCTGCTGGCGCCGTTCCGAGCGGAGACGCAAACCGCGGCGCAGCCCGCGCCCCAAGCCGCGGCCCTTGCCACGCACGTCACGCTCGATCAGGCGATCGACCTGGCGCTGAAGCACAACCACTCGCTGCAGGCGGCGCGCACGCTGATCCTGCAGAATCAGGCGCAGGAGATCACCGCGAATCTGCGGCCCAATCCCGTGGGCCTTATCGACGAGCAATACTTGCCGTTCTTCTCGCCCAGCGCCTTCACGCACGATTACGTGGACACCAACGCGGTCTTCGACCTGGGATTTTCCTACCTGATCGAACGCGGCAAGAAACGCCAGCGGCGCCTGGAGGCCGCGCGCGACCAGACCTCGGTCACCACCGCGACGGTGACGGACGACGAGCGCGCCTTGACTGCAAACGTCGCCCAGCAATTTGTCGCCGCCCTTCTGGCCAAGGCCAATGTCGAGTTGGCGCAACAGGACCTAACCAGCTTCCAGCAGACCGTGGACATCAGCCAGTCGTCGTTTCAGGCCGGGGCCCTGAGCGAAGGCGACCTTCTGAAGATCAAATTGCAGCTCCTGCAATTCCAGATGGATCTTTCGTCCGCAAAGCTGGCCCAGGTGCAGGCGCTGGCGAGCCTGCGGCAACTGATCGGATTCGACGCCGTGCCCGAAAATTACCAGGTCGACGGCGAATTGACCTACGAAAACGTGCACCTGAATCTGGACGATTTGAAGATGCTGGCGCTGCGCACCAGGCCTGACCTTCGCGCCGCTGTGCTCGGCGTCCAGGCGGCACAAAGCCAGTACGCGCTGGCCAAGGCCAACGGAAAGCAGGACCTGGGCGTGACGTTCACCTACAACCATCTGGGCGGCGTGAATACCGGCTCGCTCTTCTTCAACATGCCCATTCCCATCTTTGACCGCAACCAGGGCGAAATCGCGCGGACGCGCTATGCCATCACGCAATCGCAGGAGCTTTCGACCGAACAATCCTCGATTGCGCTCACCGACGTCACCAACTCGTACGAATCGGTGCGCACCAGCGATGAAGTCGTGCAGCTCTTTAAGGGCGGCTATCTGAAGCAGGCCGAGGATTCGCGAGATATCAGCCAGTACGCCTACCAGCGCGGCGCCGCCAGCCTGCTCGATTTTCTGGATGCCGAACGCAGCTATCGCTCCACCGAGCTTGCCTACCGGCAAGCCCTCGCACAATACATGTCTTCGCTCGAGCAATTGCGGCAGGCAGTGGGCACCAGGAGTTTGCCATGAACATGAAAAACAACGTGTGGAACCAATCCTGGGCCCGTCGGCAGCGGCGCTGCACGGGCCGCCTTGCGGCGCTGGCAGCGGCGCTGGCGCTCGCCGGTTGCGGGGGCGCGAATGAACCGGCGAGCAAGATGACCTCGTTCTCGACCACCGAGAGTGCCGCGAGCAAAGCAGAACTGTTCTCGCTGCCGGCCGATCAGATGGCGCACATCCAGATCTTCACGGTGGCCGCGTCGCCCATGGTGCGCACGCTGCGCCTTTCCGGCGCGGTGGCCTACAACAGTTTCCTGACCACGCCGGTGATCACGCAGGTGGGCGGGCCGGTGAGCCGCATCGTGGCCGCGCCCGGCGAGCACGTGAACAAGGGCCAGCCGTTGCTGTACGTCGCCAGCCCCGACTACTCGCAAATGCGCTCCGCCTACGTCAAGGCGCGGGACGCTTTCCAGCTTGCCGACAAGTCTTTCAAACGCGCGCAGGACCTGCTGGCGCACAAAGCCATCGCGCAAGCGGACCTCGATCAAGCCGAATCGAACCGCACGCAGGCCGAGGCCGACTTGCAGTCCAGCGAGCAGGCCATTCGCGTCCTGGGCATCGCCAATCCCGAGAGTATCCTGACCGCTGCTCCCTCCGCGGAATTGCCGCTGGCGTCGCCCGTGGCGGGCGAAGTGGTGGAGCGGCTCTGCTCGGCGGGGCAATTGCTGCAGGCCGGAGGAACGCAATGCTTCACGATTTCCGACATGAACAGCGTGTGGGTGCTGGTCAACGTCTACCAGAATGACATCGCCTATGTGCACGTCGGCGAGGACGTGACCATCGAAAACGAAACCTACCCAGGCGTGGTGCACGGCAAGATTCAATACGTCGCTCCGTCGCTCGACCCAACCACCAGAACCCTGCAGGCGCGCATTGAGGCCTCCAACCCGGGCGAGCGGCTCAGGAAAGACATGTACGTGACCGCGGAAGTGCGCGCCGGCGTTGTGCCCAACGCGCTGCTGGTTCCCGATGCCGCCGTGCTGCGGGACGATCAAAACATGCCCTACGTCTACCTGCAAACAGGCAACGCCCAGTTTGCCAGGCGCATGGTGAACGTCGGCGAAAGCCAAACAGGAAAAACTCAGATTTTGAGCGGACTGCAGGCGGGCGACAAAATTGTCGGCGACGGCAGCTTGTTCCTGCAATTTCAGAATTCGCTGCAACGTTGAGCCGGGGGCAAAAGAAAACATGATCCATCATTTCGTTCAATTCGCTCTCCGCCAGCGTTTCCTGGTGCTGATGCTGGTCCTGTTTGTGGTCGTCGCGGGCGCGCTTTCCTTCCAGCGCATGCCGGTGGACGCCTATCCGGATCTTTCACCACCGATGGTGGAGGTGATCACCCAGTGGCCCGGCCACGCAGCCGAGGAAATCGAGCGGCTGGTGACCCTGCCGATCGAAGTCGAAATGAATGGCGTGCCGCACCTGGCCGTGATGCGCTCGATTTCGCTGTATGGACTTTCCGACGTCATCATGACGTTCCAGGAAAGTACGGACGATTACTTCGCGCGCCAAGTGGTGTTTGAACGGCTGGCCGGCGCGCAACTCCCCTCGGGGGTGACCCCGGGATTGTCGCCTCTGTTCAGTCCGTCGGGCCTGGTGTATCGCTACGTCCTCGAAAGCCCGGACCGCAGCCCGCAGGAATTGAAGACGATTGAGGATTGGGTCGTCGAGCGCGCCTACAAATCGGTGCCGGGAGTGGCGGACGATTCCAGCCTGGGCGGCACGACCATGCAATACCAAGTGCTGCTAGATCCCGCAAAGATTTACAGCTATCACATCGCCCTGCCACAGGTGCTCGCGGCACTGACCGCGAACAACGCGAATGCCGGCGGCGGATTCTACTCTCAGGGATCGCAGTTTTTCTACGTGCGCGGGCTGGGCCTGGTCACAAAGACCGAGGACATCGCAAACATCGTCGTCGGAAACAACAATGGCGTCCCCGTGCGAATCCGCGACATCGGCGAGGTGACCATCGGAAGCGCGCCGCGCCTGGGAGAATTCGGTTTCCAGAAAAATGACGACGCCGTCGAAGGCGTGATTCTCATGCTCCGCGGCGAGCAGACGCAAAATGTCCTGCAGGGCGTGGAAAAGAAGACGGAGGAGCTGAACCACGGCATCTTGCCGCCGGACGTGAAAGTCCGGCCCTATTACGACCGCAGCGACCTGGTGCGGCTCACGATTGATACGGTCGAGCACAACATGCTCGTGGGCATGACGCTAGTGCTCATCGTTCTGATCTTTTTTCTGGTCAGTATTCGCGCCGCGATCATTGTGGCCCTGACCATTCCCCTCAGCCTCCTTTTTGCCTTCATTCTCCTGCATGGCCGGGGCGTCCCCGCCAATCTGCTCTCCATCGGTGCGATCGATTTCGGAATCATCATCGACGGCACCGTGGTGATGATGGAAAACATTTTCCGGGAACTCACCGAGCGCCACGGGCAGGAGTACAACCTGCATGAGGTGATTGCGGCGGCGGCGCGCGACGTCGACCGGCCCATTTTTTATTCCGTCGCCGTGATCCTGGCGGGCTATCTTCCGATTTATGCGCTGACCGGCCCCTCCGGAAAATTGTTCGTACCCATGGCCGAGACGATGTCATACGCGCTGCTGGGCTCGCTCATTTTCACTCTCACTCTTGTGCCCGTGCTCGCTTCCTATTGGTTTAAAACCGGCGTCAAGGAAGTCGTGAACCGGCCCTACGAATGGGTGAAGGGGGTTTACGCCGGAGAGCTCGACTGGTGCCTGGACCATCCGAAAACAACGATGGCCGTCGCGGCGCTCATTTTCGGCGCGACGCTGCTGCTGGTGCCCTACATCGGCGGCGAATTCATGCCGCACCTGGATGAAGGCGCTCTGTGGGTGCGCGCCACAATGCCGTACACGATTTCGTTCGAGGAGTCATCGAAGTTCGCACCCCAGGTGCGCAACATCCTGATGTCTTATCCGATGGTGACCGAAGTCGGATCGGAACTCGGCCGCCCGGACGACGGCACCGATCCCACCGGATTTTTCAATTGTGAATTCTACGTGGGACTACACCCCTATAAAGACAAAACGTGGTCCCAGGGCCCGATCCACAACAAGGCGGAACTCACCGCGGACCTGCAAAAAAAGCTCGACGCTTATCCCGGCGTGATTTTCAACTACACGCAACCCGCCGAGGACGCCGTGGACGAGGCCCTGACGGGACTCAAAAGCGCGCTGGCGGTGAAAATTTACGGGCAGGATTTGCAGGTACTCGAAGACAAAGCCGTCGAGATCAAACGCGTTCTTTCGCAAGTGCCGGGCTTCACCGAGTTGACCGTGGTGCGCGAGCTGGGCCAGCCCAGCGTGCAGATCGACGTGGACCGCGAAAAGATCGCGCGTTACGGCATCAATGTTTCCGACGTCGAAGGCGTCATCGAAGCGGGAGTGGGCGGCCAGGCGGCCACGCAGGTGATTCAGGGAGAGCGCCTGTTCGACCTGGTTGTGCGCATGAAGCCTGAATACCGCTCCAGCACGGGGGAAATCGGCAATCTGCTGGTGCCCACGCCCAGCGGGCAGCAAGTCCCGATCTCCGAACTTGCCACGATCCATCAGGGAAACGGCGCCTCGTTTATTTATCGCGAAAATAATTCCCGGTATATCGGCGTGCAGTTCAGCATCGAGGGGCGCGACTTGGCGCGCGCGGTGGGTGAGGCGCAGGAGGCGGTGCGCCAGTCGGTGGTGCTGCCGCAGGGCTACACGCTCGACTGGGGTGGCGAATACAGCGAGTACGTGGCGGCGCGTGGGCAGTTCGCCGTAATCGGACCGCTCGCGATTCTCCTGATCTTCATGATCCTGTTCGCGCTCTACGGCAATTTCAAGTTCCCGGTGACGGTGATGATCGGCGTGGTGATGACCGAGCCAGTGGGAGCGTTGATCGCCCTGAAACTGACGCACACGGCATTCAGCGTGAGTTCCGTGCTGGGCTTGCTGGCGCTGATGGGCGTCTCGGTGGAAACCGCCGTCATTCTGGTGTCCTACATCAATAAATTACGGCTCGAAAATCATGACATTCGCACGGCCACGCGCGAGGCGGCGCTCTTGCGGCTGCGCCCGATCATGATGACCGCCCTGGTGGCGTGCCTCGGCCTGCTTCCGGCCGCGCTTTCCACCGGCATCGGCTCTGACACGCAAAAACCGTTCGCCATCGTGATTGTCGCGGGATTGATTTCGCGCCTGTTTCTGGGATTCTTCGTTAACCCGGTCCTGTACGAAATGGTGGCGAAGGATGGCGATGTGCTGCAGGTGTAGTGAAGGGATTAAACTGAATTTACATGGGCTTAAGATGACGTTGGCAAGCATTCGATTTTTGTCGAAGGCTCTTGGACTATTCGCATGAGCGTGCGCAAGACAATTCGCGTACTGGCGGTTTTTTTCGCAGTCCTCGCGCTGTTTGTATTTTCCACGACGGTTGTAAGTGACTGGGATTGTCACAGTGCAGCGGACGACACGCAATGTCCCTACTGTCACCTGACGCACCAGGCGCCCGCTCCGGAACTCGAGATTGCCAAAAATGTTCCCGTGCCCGAGCCGGTTGGTTCCCTGCCTTTGCCGGAAGATGCAATTCCGGTTGCGGCCCCCGTTCTTTCCGAGGCTGCCCCGCGCGCTCCCCCCGCCGCATAAACAACGGAATTTCTCCTTGATTCACTAACGGTTGCGCTTCTCTCGAAAACTAAGAGAGAGCGGCGCACACGCCCATTTCCATTTGGGTGGCCACCCTGTCGCAGTACCTACGCGTTCCCCCCCGGGGGCAGAGGAGAAAACAATATGTATTTCCGCAGGCTTGTATTTTTTATTTTTGGTTTCGTCTTATTTTTTCGTGCGTCGTCCGTCTTGGCGCAATCGTCCGGGACGGTTAGCGGAGTCGTGAAGGATCCTTCCGGCGGCGTTCTGGCAAACGCCACGGTCAATATCTCGGATCCGGTCAGCGGCTACACTCGGGAAACCTCGACTGGTCCAATTGGAGATTTTCGGTTCACCAATATCCCGTTCAATCCATACCATCTGGCCGTAGTCGCGAAGGGATTTGCGCAGTTCTCTCAGGACGTCGAAGTTCGCTCGGTGGTGCCCGTATCGCTGGATATCAGCCTGAAACTGAGCACCTCGACGGAAAACATCACCGTGGAAGCGAGCGGCGCGGACCTGGTGGAAACCGAGTCGACGCCGCACACCGACATGGACCGCGACCTGTTCGACAAGTTGCCGCTCGAGAGCCAGTCTTCCTCCGTCAGTTCGCTGGTGACGCTTGCCTCGCCTGGCGTGGTGGCCGATTCCAACGGGCTTTTTCATGGTCTGGGGGATCATGCGGAAAATTCCTTTTCCGTCGACGGCCAGCCCATCACCGACCAGCAAAGCAAAGTTTTCTCCAACCAGATCCCCGTGGATTCCATCCAGTCCATGGAAGTTATCTCCGGCGCGCCCCCCGCGGAGTTTGGGGACAAGACCAGTTTGATCATCAAGGTCACCACGCGTTCCGGTGTCGGAGACACAAAGCCCACCGGCAGCGTATCTTCGTCCTACGGCACGTTTGGCTCGGTGGATACCAGCGCGAACCTCGCCATCGGAGGCGCAAAGTGGGGGAATTTTGTTTCGCTGAGCGGGCTCAACACTTCGCGTTTCCTCGACCCGCCCGAATTCCAGGCGTTCCACGACCGAGGAAATGAAGAAAACGGATTCGACCGCTTCGATATGCAGCCGAATCTGGCGGATTCCTTCCACTTCAACTTCGGTTTTACGCGCTCCTGGTTTCAGACCCCGAATTCCTACGACGCGCAGTTTCATCCGTGCAATCCGACGGATACGTGCAATCCTGCGGGCACCAATTCCGTCAATCCCGTTACAGGCGCGCCTCTCAGTCCCTCGGATCAGCGGTCGCAAATCAAAACGTTCAACATTGCGCCGACCTATACGCACCTATTCGGCACGACGGCAGTCTTGACGGTGGGCGCATTCATCCGGCAAGACCAATACAACTACTATCCCAGCGCCGATCCTTTTTCCGATTTCAGCACTTTCCTGCAGAGTGCGACCGCCGGCGAAAATCGCTCGCTCACCAACGCGGGGGTTCACTCCGATATTTCTTACGTGAAAGGCGCTCATAACATCAAAGTTGGAGTTACCTTTCAACACACATTTATTACTGAGAACGACACGATCGGCGTCGTCGATCCTACATTCTTCGGCCCTGGCTCTTGCCCGAATTCCGCAAACCCCGCATGCCCGTACGACCTGACACAGGGAGGAAGTCTTTTCCATTTTCACGGCCACACGGACATCAAGGAGGTCGCATTATTCATTCAGGATACGATCACGAAAGGAAATTGGTCCTTCAATCTTGGTGTTCGCGAAGACCTCTATCGCGGCATCTCAAGCGCCACGCAGACCGAGCCGCGCGCTGGTATTGCCTACAACTTTAAGCCGACGGCTACGGTTCTGCGTGTCTCCTATGCCCGCCTTCTGGAGACTCCCTTCAACGAAAATCTGGTGGTTGCCAGCGCGGGGGATGCGCAAGGCGTCTTCGCCAGCGTTCTTGGCACGCCCGGCCCGGTGCCCCCCGGGCAGCGCAATGATTTTCACGCAGGCTTCGAGCAGGCTTTCGGCAAGCACCTGGTAATCGACGCCGACTACATGTGGAAATACACGCACAATGCGTACGATTTCAGCGTGCTCTTCAACACTCCGATCACCTACCCCATCGCGTGGCAACGGTCCAAAATCAATGGGCCTTCTTTTCGCGTCAGCTTTCCGGATTATCACGGCCTCTCGGCATTTTTCACCGCCAGCAACGTCGCAGCGCGCTTTTTCAATCCGCAAGTCGGCGGCCTGGGCACGGACTTGACGACCGTGGGCGCGTTCCGCATCGACCACGATCAAAAATTTCAGCAGACCACCCACATCCAGTATCAGCCGCGCCCCAATCTGCCGTGGATTGGCTTCAACTGGCGGTACGATAACGGCCTGGTCGCCGGCGCCGTCCCCTGCTTTAATGACACCGACCCGAACAGCAGCTGCGGCCCCATTTCCTTCCGTGTCGCCGGAGTTCCCTACATAAATCTGAGCGGCCTGTCGCCGGATCAGCAGGCGCAGGCGGGCCTCACGTGCAACGGTGTGGCCGCAACTCTGGCGGCGGCATTTGCCTCCTGCCCTGCATCCCAGTTTGGTTCCACACGCGTCGTCATACCGGCGCCCGGAACGGAGGACAACGACCACAATCCGCCGCGAATTGCTCCACGACACCTGTTCGATCTGGCATTCGGGGACGATAACCTGTTCCACGGAGACCGCTTTAAATGGAGCGCGCGATTCACCGTAGTCAACATGACCAACAAAGTCGCCCTGTATAACTTCCTTTCCACCTTTAGCGGAACCCACTTCGTCACGCCGCGCACGCTGACGGCCGAGTTGGGATTTCACTTCTAGGCAGGGTTCAGGGAAGGTTCTTGCGCCTACATGAACGACAATACCTGTTTGTGGAGTAGTGTTGCAGTGCGGAACCATTTGCGGGTGCCCCAACAGCGTCCACCCAGTGAATTTGCTAGAATGAAACCTTGGAGTTGGCCTGCAACGCAGGTGCTTGGCGCGAAGATCTTTTGAACCAATACTGGATCTCCGGGAGCCCGTGTCAGACGGCTGGTGTGCATGGCCCGCGGTGGACTTCGGTCCGCGGCGGGAAAGCCTAAAGGCCGGCGCAGGGTTCCCACCTTATACAGGAGGTTCAGGATCTAGCCCCACACGGCGAAGTGGACCGCTCCATTTTTTGTGAATGCCCGTGTCGCAAGGGTTCGCAGCCTGGCGTAACAAACCTATGAAGATTCTATTTATCGGCGACATCGTGGGATCGCTCGGGCGGGACATTGTCGCCGACCGGCTGGCGGACATCATCGAGACCCGGCAAATCGACCTGGTGATCGCCAACGGGGAAAATTCGGCTTCCGGATTCGGCATCACGCCCCGGCTTGCCGAGCAGATCTTTTCCGCCGGCGTTGAGGTGATTACCGGCGGGAATCACATCTGGGACCGCAAGGAAATCCTGGAATATATCCCGCAGCACCCCCGGTTGCTGCGCCCGGCGAATTTCCCGGATATCAATCCCGGCAGCGGGCTCTACGTGGGCACGGCGCGGAACGGTGTGCCCTATGCCGTGCTGGACTTGCAGGGCCGCGTGTTCATGGCCTCAAATGATTGCCCTTTCCGGGCAGCCGATCGGGAGCTTGCCCGCATCCCATCGGACGTCCGCGTGATCTTCGTGGACATTCACGCGGAAACTTCGAGCGAAAAGATTTCCATGGGGTGGTATCTGGACGGGCGCGTTTCGGCCGTGATCGGCACGCACACGCATGTGGCCACGGCGGACGAGCACGTGCTGCCCGGCGGAACCGCGTTTCAGACCGACGTGGGCATGACCGGGCCGCACAACGGCGTCATTGGGATGGATAAGGCCGCAATCCTGCGCCGGTTTCTGAACGGCCAGCCGACTCGCTTTGAAGTCGCCTCCGGCGACGTCCAGATGAATACCGCGCTCGTGGACGTGGATGAAACCACCGGCCGCGCCAGGGGAATCGAACGCCTGCGTTTCCGGATCGACTGAGGCAAAACCATCATGCGGCGTCTGTGTACGTTTTGTATTTCATTCCTGATGGGCGCGGCCCTTGTGGCGATTCTTCCACTTTCCGCGTGCGCGCAGGAACAATTTCAATTTGAGAGCGATTTGATGGCCAAGCGCCGCGTGTTCGATTCCGTGGGCGCGGGCTTTCGCGCCATCCGCCGCGGGCCAAACGGGAATTACTACGTTCTTACCGCGCCCGCTCCGGCTGTACTGATTTTCGATCCCGCGGGGAAACGAATGGGGCAGATTCCCAGCGAATCCGCGGCGGCGGCGAAAGGCGCGGCGCTGGTTTACGGCGAATCATTCGATGTGGATCGTGAAGGGCGCGTCGCCGTCGCCGATCGCGGCGCGAACGCCGTGAAAATTTATGCGCCGAACGGCTCTCTGGCCGCCACGATTTCCGTCCCAGCGCCGGTTTCAATTGTCTTTCTGACCGGCGGCGAGGTCGCCGTCACCCGGGCCGGCGGCGAGCGCCTGGTCACAGTGTATGATCTAGCAGGAAACGTGGTCCGCGACTTTGGCGATCGTGAGGAAATTGCGGATCAA
Organism: Terriglobia bacterium; assembly: GCA_020073485.1. GTDB lineage: Bacteria > Acidobacteriota > Terriglobia > Acidiferrales > UBA7541 > Palsa-360. The sequence continues at coordinate 37,243 of JAIQFB010000012.1, forward strand.
GTGGACATCAATAACCAGGTCAATTTCGGGCATCTTGCCGCCGATGACGCCGGAAATACTTACTTCGCGTTTGACTACTTGCCCGAGCCAACCGTCCGAAAATTCGATCACGCGGGATATCTCTCCATGGCGATTTCCCTGATGACCCTCGAATTTCAGCCCGCGGCGCAAGCCGCGCGCAAAGCCATCGCACGCTCGGAAACCGGGATTCCTTCGTTGCACCGCATCATTAGCGCCGTGGGCGTGGATCCCCAGACGCAGGACGTCTGGCTGGCCATCGGCACGCTCCTCATGCATTTCGATAAGGAAGGCCAACGAATAGCGAGTTTCCGGACGTTTACCCCGGGCGGCGCGCGCCTGGAGCCCTCCATGATCCTGGTCGAGCCGGACCGCCTGTTGATCGGCGCGGACCCGCAAGGCACCTACGAATTTCCGAAGCCGGCCAAGCTGCCACAGTGAATTTTACTCATTTTTAACACAGGGAAAGTGAGCTACAGCCTGATTCAAGGCTCCGAATTCAAGGTCTCGACCCGGCGCAGGTTTTCCCCGATGACTGCTAAGTAGTAAACCCTGCGAACGGACGTTTTTGCCGATTTTTCGAAGTGCACAAATGTGGTGCAAGTCAAAATGGGCACGATAAGTGTCCATGTTGGACAAAGTCGCCGACAGATGCCCATTTATATGGTAAGTGAATTAGTTTGTGTGAGTTAAGTGGTTGTGGAAAAACTGTGAATCTTCTGTGGGAGGTCCCGGCCGCGCTGGAAATTTCCCCTTGCCGTGCAGCCTCCGTTCAGCGAGAATCCAGCCTCGTCTTAGCAAGCCCAGTCCAGAAACTGGCACCCCCTGTGGACGCCGTGACGCGATGAGGGTGATGCGATACCGGAAGGGAGCGGTCCTTGGCACCCGACGGTAAGGGAAGTAGAGTCACGGGGTCAACCCAGAAACTGACTGCGTCCGCATAAGTCTATCGCAGTTTAGGTTATCCACAGTTTTTCCACATCTGTGGAAATAAGCTGGTAGCCATTTTTTCGCTCTTTTTGAGGTTTTTCACGAAATGAATTCTTGGGACAAGATCCTGCAACACATGGAGAGGCGGGTCAATCCGCATAGCTTCTCCACCTGGTTTCGCCCCACGCGGCAGGAAGGCAACGAGAACGGAAAACTGGTGGTTCGCGTGCCTTCGCGGGTCTTCCGGAAGCGCCTGACCGAAACCTATGGCGAGCTCCTGCAGGCTGTGCTCGTGGAAGTGGGCATGAACGACACGCACTTGGAATTTCTCTGCACGGAGAATGACCCCTTGCCTGTCGGAAGTCCCATAAAACAGACGCGGCTCGATTTCGACTCCGTCGATCATCAACTGAATCCGCGCTATATGTTCGAGTCGTTCGTGGTGGGCGCATCGAATCAGTTCGCGCACGCCGCGGCCCAGGCCGTGGCCGAGGCGCCCTCGAAGGCCTACAACCCTCTGTTCCTGTACGGCGGTGTAGGCATGGGCAAGACACACTTGATGCAGGCCGTCGGGCACTTGATCAAGAAACGCAATCCGGCGTGCCGCCTCACCTATATCAGCGCGGAGAAATTCACCAACGAAGTGATCAATTCGCTTCGCTTCGATCGCATGATCAGTTTTCGCGACCGCTTTCGTTCGGTGGACGTCCTTCTGGTGGACGACATCCAGTTCATCGCTGGCAAGGAACGCACGCAGGAAGAATTCTTTCACACCTTCAACGCTCTATACGACATGCAGCGGCAGATCATCGTAAGTTCCGATTGCCCGCCAAAGGAAATCTCGGCGATTGAAGAGCGCCTGCGCTCGCGATTCGAGTGGGGCTTGATCGCTGACATCCAGCCGCCGGATCTGGAAACGAAAATCGCCATCCTGCAGAAAAAAGCGGAGTCGGAACGCGTCCAGATCCCCGATGACGTCGCCGAATACATTGCCCGCGCGATCAAATCGAACGTGCGCGAACTCGAAGGCGCCTTGACGCGCCTGGTGGCCTACGCCTCACTGACGGGTTCGATCTTGAATCTGGTCACCGCGCAGCAGGTGCTTCGCAACATCATCGCCACACAGGAAAAACGCATCACCATCGACCTGATCCAGAAAAAAGTCGGCGAGCAGTTCGGGCTGCGCGAGGCGGATTTGAAGGTGCGTTCGAACACCAAAGCCATCGCCTTCCCTCGCCAGATCGCCATGTACCTGGTGAAGCAGCTCACCTCGGCCTCACTCCCGGAAATCGGCCGGCAATTCGGCGGCAAGCACCATACCACCGTCCTGCACTCCATCAATAAGATTGACGCCCTGCGCCGCAGCGACAAGGATTTGAACCGCACCATCAATAAGCTGATGGATTCGTTCGGGTAGACCGACTTCAATTACTAATTGTCCAAACGCCTCGGCTTCTGCCGGGGCGTTTGCTTTTAAGTAGAACAGGCTTCAGCCTATTTGCCTTCCGTTTAGTCGAAATTCAAACCCAACAGGCTGAAGCCTGTTCCACCTGTGCCCTGTTGAAATCATGCGATGGAAGCTGTGCGGTACCTGTGCATGAAATGGAAAGTCTGTGGATGATTTTTCCTGCAAGCTTGCCAGCGACATGATGCGGGCTTCCTTTTCCTCGTAATCCTCAAACCAGCCAGGCGCGCGTGCACACCGCAACCACTTCACAATCATCATCCGCGGGGCTTTTCCTCATTTCCACAGCGACGGCTACTACTACGATCTTTATACATACATTAAAACAGGGTACAGTAGCCTTTCGCAGTTGTAGCCTTGCACTTGCCTATCGGCGGAGGAAATCTCGCAATGGAATTCAGCGTAAAGAAATTCGACCTGCTCGATGAGTTGAACCTGACGCAAGGTGTCGTCGAGCGAAAAACGACGATTCCGATTCTCGGCAACCTGCTGGTCGAGGCCTCCGGCAATCGTGTATCGCTGACCGCCACCGATCTCGAGCTTTCCATCCACACTTCCTGCGAAGCGAAGGTGAAGAAGGAAGGCTCCGGAACGATCCCAGCGAAAAAACTGATCGAGCTCGTGAAGTTGCTGCCGGAAGGCGAGATCCGCTTCAAACTACTGGAGAATCATTGGATACAGATTCTCGCCGATCGCAAGACCTACAAGATGGTCGGCATGGCTAAGGATAACTTTCCGGCGATCCCTGTGTTCCCGCATCCTCTGGTAAAAATACCAGCGAAAATTCTCTCTTCATTGATCGCAAAAACTGCGTTCGCTATTTCCAACGAGGAATCCCGCTACACACTGAACGGCGCGCTGCTGCTGCTGAAGCCGGACACCATCACCATGGTGGCCACTGACGGCCACCGCTTGGCCGTCGCCGAGATTGACCACAAATTCGCGGGCCTCACCCGGGAAGTGCGTCCCTTGGTTCCGAAGAAGGCCCTGACAGAGGTGCAGCGCCTCGCAAGCGAGGCCGGAGAAGACCGCGAGATTGAATTTGCATTGGACGAAAGCCATCTCTTCTTCCGCGTCGGCGAACGCCTTCTGATCTCGCGCATGCTCACCGGGCAATTCCCGAATTACGAAGCCGTGCTGCCTCGCGAAAACAACAAACACGTAGTCATCGAGCGCGGCGAATTGAACGACGCCGTGCGGCGCGTCGCGCAACTCGCCGACACACGGTCGCACGCCGTAAAACTTTCCGTCACCAAGGAAGGCATCGAAATTTCCGCGTCCAGCCCGGAATATGGCGAAGCAAAGGAAACCCTCGAGAAGGAATATAAAGGCGAGCCGCTAGCCATTGGTTTTAATGCGCAATACATGCTGGATTTTCTCGGCGCCGCATCGGAAGGTCCGATCAGCCTGGAATTAAAAGATGAACAGTCCGCCGGGCAAATGCGCCCCCTCACCGACGAGGCTTACCGGTACCGCTACGTGATCATGCCGATGCGGATTTGACCGAACGATTGTTCAAAAATAATAGTGGGTCATGGGCTGTTCCACCCCTGCGAGCCTTCGTTTATCTCTATAAAATACAATAGCTATATTGTTGAAAATAAACAAAATATACACAAATATTCACAATGGTTTTGCTTGAGAAAATCACCCCCTTGCGGTATACTTTTTGTTGTTCTGACGTTCCAAGTTTCTAAGTTTTTCTCCAGTACGGCACGTCGGCCAGGCTGGCAGCGCCCCTGATTTTATGCCCGCTCCAGACCCTTTTCCGCGCAAGCGGCGAGGGCCAGCAGGCGGGACGCTACGCGCCTGGAGGAAAGAAGTCTTCGCCACGTCCGCTTCCGCTCAGCCGGAATCCGGACGGGATGGAGCAGGAACCCTACGAGTCCCGGCAGAGATCTCCGGCTGAGGATCACAGGGTAAGGAGACGGTCGAACCGACCGGGTGGGGGCTTTACCTGTTCAATTTGAGTTCCAAACGAACGCCTTGCACGGCTGGGCGCGAGCTCTACGTGGAGCCCGCCGAAAAAACGTGTGGGCGTAATCGGGAGCGCGGTAAACCAATAGCGACGCTTTTCCCTTTTTTATTTCCGCAGGAGCACGCACAACATGGCAGAAAAAGCAGCAGCAGTGGGCAGTGAATCAGGACACCGCTACGACGCGGCGTCGATCAAAGTGCTTGGCGGGCTGGAGGCGGTGCGCAAACGTCCGGCCATGTACATTGGCTCGACGGGCGAGCAGGGCCTGCACCACTTGGTCTGGGAAGTGGTGGACAACTCCGTCGACGAAGCGCTGGCCGGCTATTGCGACGAGATCAACGTCGAAGTGCACGAGGACAATAGCGTCACCGTGACCGACAACGGCCGCGGCATTCCCGTGGACATGCACGCGACGGAGAAACGGCCCGCCGCGGAAGTCGTGATGACCGTGCTGCACGCCGGCGGAAAATTCGACAGCGACACCTACAAGGTTTCCGGCGGACTGCACGGCGTGGGCGTTTCCGTGGTGAATGCTCTTTCCGACAAGCTGGAACTGGAAATCTGGCGCGACGGCGAAGTTTGGGAGCAGTCCTACGAAGAAGGAAAGCCGAAGACAAAACTCAAGGTCACCGGGAAGACGCGTAAGACCGGCACGAAAATTACATTTCATCCGGATCCTTCCATCTTTGAGAATCATAAATACAACTATGAAATCCTGGCGCAGCGGCTGCGCGAGCTCGCGTTCCTGAACAAGGGCCTGAAAATCACGCTGACCGACGAGCGTAATGATAAGTCCGCCGAATTCCGCTTTTCGGGCGGTATCGCCGAGTTCGTCAAGTATCTGAATAAGGGCAAGCAGGTGCTGCACGATTCCCCGGTCTACATGGAAGGCAAGAAAGACACGGTCGAAATCGAAATTGCGCTGCAATACAACGACAGTTACACGGAAAACGTGTTCGCGTTCGCCAACACCATCAACACCGTCGATGGAGGAACGCATCTTTCCGGGTTCCGCTCGGCGCTGACGCGCACCATCAACAACTTTGCTTCGTCCGCGGGCATGTTGAAGGAGCAGAAGGACGAAGTCACCATTACCGGCGACGACGTGCGCGAAGGCCTAGTCGCCGTGGTCTCCGTGAAGCTCCCGCAGCCTCAATTCGAGGGCCAGACCAAGGGAAAACTCAACAGCGACATCAAAGGGCCCGTCGAGCAGCTCATTAACGAGCGCCTGGGAGAATATTTCGACAAGCACACCACCGTGGCGCGCCGCATCGTCGGCAAATGCATTGACGCCGCGCGCGCCCGGGAAGCGGCGCGCAAGGCTCGCGAACTCACCCGGCGCAAGTCGGCCATGGATTCTAGCGGCCTGCCCGGCAAGCTGGCCGATTGCCAGGAGCGCGATCCCGCGCGCTGCGAACTGTTCATCGTCGAGGGAGAGTCGGCAGGCGGTTCGGCCAAGGGCGGGCGCGACCGCAAATATCAGGCGATCCTGCCGCTCAAGGGCAAAATCCTCAACGTGGAAAAAGCGCGCTACGACAAAATGCTCGGCCACGAGGAAATCCGCTGCATCATCACCGCGCTTGGCTGCGGCATCGGCAAGGACGATTTCGATCCATCGAAGCTGCGCTACCACAAAATCATCCTGATGACCGACGCGGACGTCGACGGCAGCCACATACGCACGTTGCTCCTTACGTTTTTCTTCCGCCACATGACGGAATTGATCAAGCGCGAGCACATTTACATCGCGCAGCCGCCGCTGTACCGCGTGAAGCGCGGCAAATCCGACCGTTACATCCGCGATGAGGACGAATTCAATCACGAGCTGATGACGCGCGCGACTGAAGACCATATTGTGAAGCCCAAGGAGGGCGGCGCGCTGCAGGGCGCGGCACTGACGAAATTCCTGCTCAACGTGCAGGAATACGACCTGGCCGCGGCCAAAATGGCCCGCAAGCTGCGCGAACCGCGCCTGGTGGAACTGCTGGCATCAAGCGACCTGGAAAAGAAAACGGATTTCGAGGACAAGAAGGCGCTCGAAAAATTGTCCAAGGCAATCGATAAAGCGAAGCTGGACCTCGACGCGAAAATTTCCTATGACGAGGAGCACAGCCTCTACGACCTGGTGATTCCCGGCACCTCGGCTCGCCCCGGCGACAAAAAAATCAACTGGGCGTTTGCATCCACGCCCGAATACAAGCGCCTGCGCGCTTCAGCCAAGTCGATCAGCGAGCTCGATAAGCCCCCCTTCACGGTGACCCGCAATGGTGACAAGATCGTGAAGGAAAAAGTATCGGACGTGCTCGCTTACGTCCTGGACGACGCCAAAAAGGATTTCACCATCACCAGGTTCAAGGGCCTGGGAGAAATGAATCCCGAGCAGCTCTGGGAAACCACCATGAACGCGGAGACGCGTACGCTGCTGAAGGTGCGCCTCGATGATGCTGCCGCCGCCGAGGAAATTTTCTCGACGCTGATGGGCGAAAACGTGGAGAGCCGCAGAAAATTCATCGAGGAAAACGCGCTGGAAGTGGTGAATCTGGATATTTAGGTTTGGGCAAGTTCAGCGGGGATGTTGGAAGTCAGAAAAATAACATAATCGATGTTCTTTCAAATAAGTTGGACGACGTTGCCGGGACTGCGGGGACTTGCGTGCTCGGATTTTCGCGCGACGCTGACAGAATTGCCGAATAACGAACGCGGCGTGGCCATGGAATGCGCGAGCGAAGCGGAGAGCGCTGCGCTGGTGGCGGAGCTGGAAGCGCATTTCGGGCTGCAGCGGTTTCTGAACGCGGCGGCGGCATTTGATGGCGTTAAGGATTACGTCGCGCAGCGGATGGCGCGGCGATAGAACGATAGAAACGGATATCTGATTTCGAGACTGTAGGGGCATCCGCTGCGGCGGACGCCCCTGCACGACACTGAGGACCAAACGATGGCGGATGAACCGAATCTAAAGCAAATGATTCCGGTCGAAATTGAGGCCGAGATGAAGAAGTCGTACCTCGATTACGCTATGAGCGTGATCGTGGCGCGCGCGATCCCCGACGTGCGCGACGGCCTGAAGCCCGTCCAGCGGCGCATTCTGGTCGCCATGAACGACCTGGGCCTGGCGTCAAATCGCGGCTACCGCAAGTGCGCGAAGATTTGCGGCGACACCTCGGGCAACTATCATCCCCACGGGGAAGCGGTCATTTACCCCACGCTGGTGCGCCTGGCGCAGGCGTTCAACATGCGTTACCCGCTGATCGACGGGCAGGGGAACTACGGCTCTGTCGACGGAGATCCCCCGGCGGCCATGCGGTACACCGAAGCGCGCCTGGCGAAAATCAGCGAGGAAATTCTCGCCGATCTCGAAAAAGAAACCGTCGACTTCATTCCGAACTTCGACCAGACGCGCGAAGAGCCCGTGGTGCTCCCGTCGAAGGTCCCGAATCTTCTGGTGAACGGCGCGAGCGGCATCGCCGTGGGCATGGCCACCAACATCCCGCCGCACAACCTCGGCGAGATCATCGACGCCACCATATTGCTGATCGAAAAGCCGGACGCGACGCTTAAGGAAGTGATGAAGCTGGTGCCCGGGCCGGACTTCCCGACGGCCGGATACATTTCCGGCAACGAAGGAATCGTCAACGCCTACAAGACCGGGCGTGGCAGCTTCATCATGCGCGCCAAAGCTGCCATTGAGGCAATGGGGAAGGACCGCGAGAGCATCGTCATCACCGAGATCCCCTACCAGGTCAACAAGGCCCGCCTGATCGAGCGCATCGCCGAGCTGGTGCAGACCAAAAAAATTGAAGGCATCTCCGACGTGCGCGACGAATCCGACCGCGAGGGCATGCGCATTGTCATCGAAGTGAAGCGCGGCGAAGAGCCGAAGATCATTCTGAACCACCTGTTCAAGCTCACGCAGATGCAGGAATCGTTCGGCATGATTCTGCTGGCGATCGTCAACGGACAGCCGCGCGAGCTGGGCCTGCTGCCGCTGCTGAAGCTGTTTATCGAACACCGCATCGAAGTCGTGCGCCGCCGCACGCAATTCGAGCTGCGCAAGGCTGAAGCGCGCGAACACATATTAGTCGGCTATCACATTGCTCTCGATCACGTCGACAGCGTTATTAAAATTATTCGAGGTTCTTCCAGCAGGGCGAACGCGCGTGAAAATTTGCACGATTTCTTTGACAACAAGGAAATCAAAATCCAGAACGCCAGCGGGAGAACCGAAACGCTCAAAGGCGTCAAGCTCGACCGGAAGAAGTATGGCCTAATCGAAGACACGGTCAGGGCAAACGCCATTCCAGGCGAGACCGGAACGGGGCTGAGCTTCGCCCAAATTGACGCCATTCTGGAATTGCAGTTACACAGGCTGACGCGCCTCTCGGTAGACGAAATCCTCAAGGAGTTGGCCGAAATTCGCGATTTGATCGCCGAACTGAAGTCCATCCTGGCGAGCGAGAAGAAATTGAAATCCGTGATCATCACGGAGCTGCGCGAGATCCAGAAGGGGTACGCCGATCCGCGCCGCACTGAAATCGTCGAGAGCGTCGAGGAGATCAAGCTCGAGGATCTGATCGCCAACGTGGACATGGCCATCACCGTCAGCCACGCGGGCTACATCAAGCGCACGCCGGTGGACGTCTACCGGCACCAGTCGCGCGGTGGCAAGGGCCGCATCGGCGCGAAAACGCGCGAGGAAGATTTCGTCGAGTATTTGTTCATCGCCTCGGCGCACAGTTACATCCTGCTGTTCAGCTCCAAAGGCCGTGTGTACTGGCTCAAGGTGTACGAAATTCCGGAGGCTGCGGCGGCTACGCGCGGCAAGGCCATTTCCAACCTGGTGAAATTCCAGGAGGACGAGCATCTGACGGCTGTCGTCGCGGCCACCAATCTCGAGCAGGAAGGCACGTTCATCTTCCTGGCGACGCGCAACGGCACGGTGAAAAAGACCGCGCTTAATGAATTCTCCAATCCACGATCGACCGGCATCATCGCCATCAATCTGGAAAAAGACGATGAGCTGATCGGCGCGCACCTTACCGACGGCAAACAGATGATTTTCCTGGCCAGCCACGACGGCCAGGCGAATCTGTTCCGCGAAACCGAAGTGCGCTCGATGGGCCGCAACGCCGGCGGCGTGAACGGCATGGACCTGGCCAAGGGCGACTACCTGGTGGGCATGGAACCCGTGCAGCCGGACTTCGAGATCATCAAGAAGGAATCGAAGTCGGACACGCAGAACCTCGATGAAATCGAAAACGAAGCCATCAAGGATTCGCTCACCTCGCTGATGCTCACCGTTTCCGAAAAGGGATTCGGCAAGCGCACGCCTCTGGCCGAGTACCGCATCACCTCGCGCGGCGGCAAGGGCGTGATCAACCTGAAGTCCACCGACCGCAACGGACCGGTGGTCGCGGCGCTGCAAGTCACCGAGGAATCCGACGTCATGATCATCACAGAGTACGGCAAGGTGATCCGCGTTCACGCCAACGAAATCCGCGAGGCGGGCCGCTCGACGCAGGGCGTGCGCCTGCTGCGCCTGGAGGATGGCGACAAGATCGCTGCCGCCGCATCGATCCTCGAAGACAACGAGGTTGCGGAAGAAAAGAAGTAGAGCAACTCGGGGCGGCCATTTAACATAACGGGGATGGACGCGTTCGCCGAACCTCTACAGCCGATTTTCGCCGGGCATCTTTTTCCCAAGCTGGAAGGGAAACTGATCGACCTTCTGCGTTCTCTCACGCCGCGGGATTGGGAAAAGCGGACCCTTGCCCCGCGATGGAAAGTGAAGGACGTGGCGGCGCATCTGCTCGATACGCAAGTCCGCAAGCTTGCCGCAGCCCGCCAGGGCTACAAGGCCGAAAATTCCAAGAAACTGTCTCCCGCGAAATTGCTTGAGCTGATCAATTTCCTGAACGCGGAAGGTGTTCGCAAGTACGGCCAATTACCTCCGCAGGAATTGATTTCCAGAATGGAAGCCGCGTCGAAAGAAAGCGCGGAATATCACCAGGCGCTCGATCCGTTCGCGCCGGCGACGTTTCCAGTCAGCTGGGCGGGCGAGGAAGAATCGGCCAACTGGTTCGATACGGCGCGCGAATTCACTGAACGCTGGCACCACCAGCAGCAGATTCGCTTGGCCGTGAATCGGCCGGGGATCTTGACGCGCGAGTTTTACTACCCGGTCCTCGACACCTTCCTGCGCGCGCTGCCGTATACCTACCGGAATGTCCCGGCGCGGGACGGGGCGCTGGCACAATTCCACATTTCCGGCGAATGCGGCGGGAGCTGGCAGCTGTTCCGAAAAGCCAGCGCTTGGGCGCTGATTGCTTCCCCGATCGGAGAACTCATTTCCGAAACGACGATCCCTCAGGAAATCGCGTGGCGCATTTTTACCAAGGGGATCAAACGGGAAGAAGCCGAGGCACAGGTTCGCGTAACGGGTGATGCCGAAATCGCCCTGCACATTCTCGGGATGATCTCTATCGTGGGATAGCCGGCAAGATCGCGATTACTGCGCTTCCAGATAATATCCGGGCCGCGTGCGGACTTTCACCCCGCGGCGGTCCACAATGATTCGGATTTCATGATAGCCGGGCTGGTCGGATTTTGTCGGCTCGTAGGTCAAGGTGTATTGCGCATTTAGGTCGCCGCCGATCGCGGCCAGCGCATTTTCGATGCTGCGGCCGCGAAACGTGGATTGAAACATCCCTCCGGTGGCGGCCGTCGCGACCTCAAGCGGTTCACTGATCACCACACTCGCGGCGTTCCGCACAGCCAATTCGGCCAGCGCCCCCACGTCCACGTTGCCGGCGTGTTGCTCGACGCTGGTAGGCGTCTGCGCGGTTCCGGGAATCGGCGGCATGCCGAAGGTGCCCGGAGGCGTGGCGGAACCCGGACCCGCCTGCTGCGCGTCATAGCGCGCCACGGCCGCCGTGGTGGAAAGTCCCACGCTGTAAATCACCACATTTGCAAGCTGCGCCTGGCGCAGCACCTCGCCGAATTTTTCACTGCTGCCGGCGTCCCTGGATTCACCCACGGCAATGATCACGCGGCGGCGCCCCGCGGGCTGCGCGCGGAGCAAGCCCACGGCGTCGGACAACGCATCGTATAGTCGCGCCGTGGTGTCTCCCGCTTTCAGGTTCGTAATCGCCCTCTCGATATCTTCTTGATTCGCGGTGAAGGGCTGCAGGCGCTGCACTTCCTTGTCGTAGCCGATCACCGCGGCATTGCCCGACGCTCCCACCACGGTTTGCGTGAAGACCACCGCGGATTTCCGGACCGCCGGCAACAGAGGCGCGACGCGCGAGCTGGTCTCCAGCACCAGCACCGTGGAAAGCGGTTCCCCGGCAAGGTCGAACGACTCGATCGTCTGCTTGACCTTGTTATCGAGTATCGTGAAATTTTCTTTTTGCAGATCCAGGATTACCCTGTTTTTGGAGTCGCGAACCGCTACCGGAGCATTCACCACCTGGACCTTTACGCGAATGCCGGTTTCAGGGGCCGTCGTCCCCCGCTTTTGGTGCGGCGCCTCAGCGGGCCTGGAAACGGCCGGGCCCTGCGGTTCTTGCGCCCACGCAGGGGCCGTGGCCATCAAGGTCATCGCCGCGAGCAAGGCAAGCGAGGCGAGGAAAGCGGGCTTCAGCGACATGGTTTCAGTTTACTCGATCGAGGATGAGTATGCGTTCGCCAAGCGAACCAGGTCTGCGCACACGGAAGACGATTCAACCGGCCGGATGAATGCCAAAGAGGATTCTAATTTCCTTCCAGGTAATATCCCGGCCGTGTGCGGACGTTCACTCCCGCGCGATCCACGGTGACTTTGATCCGATGATAGCCGGGGTCGCCCGACTTTGCGGGCTGGTAGCTCAGCGTGTACTGGGCGTTGAGTTCGCCGCCGATGGCATCGATGGCAGTTTCGATGGTGCGGTCGCGAAACGTGGATTGGTACATCCCGCCGGTTGCGGTGGTCGCTACTTCTAGCGGGCGATCCTTCACCACCGCCTTGGCATTCCGCACGGCCCATTCGGCCAGCGCCGTCAGGTCGATGTTTCCGGCCTTTTGCTCCTCGCTGGTGGGAGTTTGCGCCGTGCCGGGCGAAGGCGGAGCTCCAAAGGTGCCGGGAGGCGTGGCCGAATGCGGGGCAGACGGCCTCTGATCAGAGCGGAACGCCGCGGCTGCGGAGGAAAGCCCAACACTGTAGATCACAATATTGGCGAGCTGCGCCTGGCGCAGCACCTCGCCGAGCGCTTCCTCGCTGCCGGTATCCTGCGCCTCTCCCACGACAATCAGCACGCGGCGGCGCTGCGCGGACTGGCCGCGGAGCAGGCCCACGGCGTTGGACATGGCGTCATACAATTTCGCCCCGCTGTTTCCTGTTTTCAAGGTTGTGATGGCCTTTTCGATCCAGTCGTGATTGGTGGTGAAAGGCTGGAGGCGCTGGATACCGTTGTCGTAGCCCATCACGGCGGCGACGCCCGACGGGCCAATCACCGTTTGCGTGAATACAATCGCGGATTTGCGGACAGCGGGAAGCAGCGCCGCCACGCGCGAACTGCTCTCCAAGAGCAGCACGACCGAGAGCGGCTCCCCGCCCAGGTCGAACGAATCGATCGTTTGGTTGACTCCGTTATCGGTCACATGAAAATTTTCCTTGCGAAGATCCAGGACCAATTCATTCCTAGAGTCGCGCACGGTAACCGGAGTATTCACGGACTGGACCTTCACGCGAATGGTGCTTCCGGGGGCTTTCTGGATCGCTACACCCGGCTTGGGCGCGATTGGCCCTTGCGTTTCCTGGGCGCGCGTGAAAACACCGCCAAATGTGCATACCGCGGCAAGCACAGCCAAGGCCGGAACCAACTTTCGTCTCAAATTCATGCCTCCAGTCTACTCCCTTGGAGGCCGGATTGCTCCGGTGAGTTGGCCGCGCCTGCTGGTGCTTCAGCGGAACCTGCCGGGCGCGTGCCACTGGTGTTTGGTCCTTGCGGTTGCGTAGAATAAAAAATCGCATCACATTTCCAATGGCCCGCCGCGGCGGGTCCGCACCCCATGCACGTGGAGGTTTCATGAGCCGTAAGCGCCATCCCAGGGAAATCGATCCGCCCTATCGCGATCCTCTCTTCATGGAAAGCCTGCCGGCCCGGCCCGTGCGCATCATGACCGAGTATATCGACCCGCTGGAACGCCTGCGCCGCGAGAAAGTGGGCGACACGATCGTCATGTTCGGTTCGGCGCGCATCCGTTCGCGCGAGCACGCGCTGGAGCACTTGCACAAACTTCGGAAAGAAAAGCGGCGCCATGCCACGCTTGAATACCGGGCATCGCTGCGCGACGCCAAATCGGCCCTGGAGATGTCCCGCTACTACGAAGAGGCGCGCGAACTTTCCCGGCGGATTACGTCCTGGGCGATGTTGCTCGGAGACCATCCCCGGCGCTTCGTGATTTGCTCCGGGGGCGGGCCGGGAATCATGGAAGCTGCCAATCGCGGCGCCGCTGAGGCGGGAGGAAAATCCATCGGCCTGAGCATTCAGCTGCCCCACGAGCAGCGCCCCAATGACTACATCAGTCCCGAGCTGAGCTTCATGTTTCATTATTTCTTCATGCGCAAGCTATGGTTCGCGCAACTCGCCAAGGCGCTGATCGTGTTTCCCGGCGGCTTCGGCACGATGGATGAATTTTGGGAAATGCTCACCTTGATGCAGACCGGCAAATTGCAACGCCGCAATCTGATCCTGATCTACGGGCGAAAATATTGGGATCGCGTGCTCGACTGGAAACACATGCTGCGATGCGGAACCATCAGCCAGCGCGAATACGGCCTGCTGGAGTTTGCCGACACCGTGGACCAGGCCTTCGAGCGCGTGCGCGACGGCCTCGAAAAACACCACTTGGAGCCGGATACGCTGCTGCAGTAGCGGACCGCGAGATCTCCGGAAAATTCCGATTTCGGATTCCATTTTACAGCGGACAACCTTACCAGCTTCTTACACGATCAAACGTACTGTACGGGAAAGACCCCGGACCAGCCCCGGGCCACTGAACGCACCACGGAGGTGCTCCATGGTCTGGACCAAAACGCTCAAGCACACGGCTCTCGCAGCGGTTCTGGCAGGGGGAATTTTGCTTCTGGGGGGCGCACCCACGGCCCGCGCGGATAGTTTCGACAGTTGCCGCAGAAACATCGACAAATGGGAAGACCGGCTGGAGCGCGATATCCATCGCCACGGCGAATACAGCCGGCAGGCCGACCACGACCGCCACGAACTGGGCGAGGCTCGCGAGAGTTGCGAGCGGCGGTTTGGCGATCACTGGCGTGATCGTGATGATTACGTCCACGATGGCGATCGCCGTTGATGGCGGGGCAATCTCCGCGGCATGGAAATAAAACGGGCCGGCCATGGTGGCCGGCCCGTTCTTGTTTTTCCTCGATACTTCCGCGCTGCCTTAGTTTGACGATGTAACCAGTTCCTCGGAAAACACGCTTTCAAAGCGCCGTTTCTCGTCCTGGTCGTGCAGCATGACCACCGGGGCGATCCGCAGCGAATGGCGGCAAGAACGGCACGCGGCCATCTCGCCCTGCAAGTCCTGAAGGAACCCATCGGTAAAGTGATATTGATCGTGCGTGCGCCGCGCCGCCTTCATGCCACGCTCCCCGCAGTAAGGACAGTTGTATTCCAATGTGTCCTCCTGAGGATCGCGGCCCAGCGCGGCCCAACCCGTATAACGAACTCCAACCGCCTCTTTCGAATGAAGACTCATGACCTGTATACCTTCCCTGTTCCGTCGAGTTCCGCGGTTCACTTTCCCCCTGCGGGCGAAACGAGCAGCGTGAAAGCGGATCCCGCACCCAATCAGCAAATATGAGTATGTGATGCGCGAAGATGGGGAATTGGTGCATTTAGGATGAAAATCGCAATTTATTGATAACAGGTAGGTTAGTGAATTGGTGGGCGGCGATGGCACGTCCCGGGCGCAATCGGGAACTTCGCGCACCCTCCGGTGTCCAACTTACCGAGGGCGCGCTCCTCATCATCCCTGCGAATGGCGGCGTCCCGGGCACCTCGGGGCGCCGCCGGAATCGGGCGCGGACCCGCTCAGGCGGACCCGCGTATGACAGGTGTGGGCTCTACTTGGAGCCCACCTAATGAAGGAGCGTCCATGCAACCAGACAAGAAAGAGAACGAACTCGAACCCGCAACACCGCACAATTCGCTTGATCGCTGCCTGGTCGATGGTGACGCAGCCGCGATGTCGAGCGGGCGCCGCCGGCGGCGCAAGGCGCTCGCCATTTCGTTTGCCATCGAGAGCGCCGCACTTGCGCTGCTAATCGCAGTCCCGATTTTGACCGGCGTTGCCCAACCAAATCCTTTCAGGTCCACTTCCGGAATAGATTTCCTCATCGTGACACACCCGCATGACGCTGGACAATATGACGCCATTGCGAAGACCCATCCAGTGAACCATCCCGCCGGCTGGATTCCGTTCACCGCGGGCAAAATTCCTCGACATTTGAAACCGGTGACGGAAGACGCGGCAGACAACGCCGATGGAGGCGAGGAATGGATCATTGGGCAGGCCGGCAACGACGTGCCAACCATCAGTAACCTATCGTTAGCGAACCCGGTACTGCCACCTCCAAGCACAATCAAAAAACCGGAAGAAAAACGTCCCCTGAAGATGAGCGAAGGTGTGGAGCAGGCGCAGTTGATTTCGCGCATCGAGCCTCGCTACCCGGCTCTGGCCGCGCAAATCAAAATGGAAGGCACCGTTGTTCTGCATGCGATCATCTCCCGCGACGGCAGCATCACCGCGCTCAATGTCATCAGCGGGTCGCCGTACTTCGTGAAGGCCGCGCTGGACGCCGTCCACCAGTGGCGATATCGGCCCACGTTTCTCAACGGCGAGCCGGTGGAGGTCGAGACCACGATCACGGTGATTTTTCGGTTGCAGCAGTAGGGCCGCAAATCTATACAGAGAAGGGCCGAAGGATTCGGGCGCGGGCTCTACTTTTACGCCGAACGCTTCAAGTGAAGCGTGGAGCCCGCACGGAATCCGGTGCTTCGGCCCTTGCGATTCCCGGCGCGGCCCCTCCTCTAGCTCGCCGGGAGAGTCCGAATGGGAGTCATGGTTTGACCTATGTAGCGCCTGCTTCAGGCGGGCGCTACACGAGCCATTCACAAACTAGAACCGGAAGACCACGCCAGCGGAATACCGGAAATTGTTCCAGTTCACTTGGTTAGTGGATGTGGGGATGCGTGTCAACAGATAGTCCACCTGGCCGAGGCGAATTCCAAAGTGGTGAGTCGCGTTCCAATCGAGGCCCGCTCCCGGGCTGAACGCAAAGGTGTAGTGAGTGTTTGGTGTTTGATTGAATCCGGGATCCGTGCGCACGACTCCGGCAAGCGCCTGCACGAAGGGAGAAAGGCTGGAGCGTTGAAAGAACGCAATCTTGGGGCCGGCCAGAAACGTCAGGGCGGTTGCGCTCACGCTGGTGTTGCCGATCGTGGTGGCATGGATTCCTCCTACTTCGCCAACCAAGCCGGCCCAACTGGTGAGATTCAACGCCACCGAACCCACGCCGCCATTGGCGTTGAACGCGGAGGCCGAGACGCCGGGGCCTGTATGAACGTAGGAATATCCTCCGAACAGATCCACTCTTGGAACATCCTGTGCCGCAGCGCCAACGCTCGCCAGACACACCAATCCCAGTACGCATAAAAGTTTACGCATGTTTCGTATCTCCCCTTGATTTATGAAATTCGGATGCTGCGAAACGCCGCAGATCCCTGATGAACGAAACGGAGAACCCCACCCTGAGGGATCCGAAATCGTTCGAAACAAGCGACTACTGTTCGAACGGGAATTGAGATGCACCATTTTGGTGCAACGGTTGCCCGCGAAAAAAGAATTTACAGTAGGGGTTCGCCGGCGTAACGCTCGATGGCTTCGCGCGCCGCATCGCGCACGCGCACGATTTCCTGCCATTTCGATGCGTCGGACTGTGGAATGATCGCGGGGCAGATTGTGATGGTGATATCGCCGCGACGCGGGAGCACGGTGCCGTCGCGAAGCGCGCGGCGCGTCCCGGCAAGCGCTACCGGCATGATCGGACGGCCCGCCGCAACGGCTGCCTGGAACGCGCCGAGATGAAAATCCCGCAAGCCCGCCTGCGCGGTGAATGTTCCTTCCGGAAAAACAAAAACGGATTCGCCGTCGCGCAACGCCTGCTCGATCTGTTGCGCTTGTCGCAGACGCGCCTCGGAATTTTCACGGTCGAAGTAGAAATGTCCGAGTTTGCGGAGAAACGTCCCGATCAGCGGCATCGAGGCCACTTCACCCTTGGCAACGAAATGGTAATCCGTGCCCAGAGCGGCCATCAGCACCAGCACATCCGCGAAACTGGCATGATTGGAGACGAACATGCGCGGCACATTTTCCCGCAGCAACTCGCGGCCCTCGACGCGAACGCGCCAGCCCGCCAACTTCAGATACGTCCGCAGCGTTGCCGTCGTGATGCGCCCCGCGGCTATTCGGAAAGGAAAAATCAGCACGAAAATCCATGCGGGGAAAAGCACCAGGCCGAACACCACCAGCGCGTAGCATCCATACGCGATTTCAGCAGCGCGGCGCAGCGCAGCGCCGATTCGCCCGGCGGCGGACGCAGCCGCCAGCCGCGCGATCTGCATCCAGGCCGGTGGAGCGCCGGCGTCCAGAGTGCCCGCAAGAAACCGCTGTTTGGTCGTGTCGCGCCGAAGTTTTCCGCTGGAGGTTTTCGGAATGGCGTTCGGCGCGACGACTTCCACGACGTCCGGCGGCAGGCCGATCATGGACGCAACTTGCGCCGTGATGGCCTGCGCGATCCGCGCGCGCCCCGCCGACTCCCTGTCTCTTGATTCCGCGACAATCACCAGCCGCTCGGTGCCCGTTGCAGGATTTGCCGCTCCGAACGCGACCACGCAGCCCTTGCGCACTCCCGGGACGCGCGCCACGCCGTCTTCGATTTCGTGTGGATACAGGTTGTGTCCCGCATGAATGATGATGTCCTTCACGCGGCCAGTAATGTAAAACTCACCATCGGCCCGGTACGCCCGGTCGCCGGAGTTAATCCAGCCTTCTTCGGAATTTCGGGGAAACAATGCCGCCGTGGCCGCTTGGTTCCGGTAATACCCTTGCGTGGCGGAAGGCCCGCGAAACCAGAGCTGCCCTTCGACGCGGTCCCCGGCATCCTCTCCCTGCTCATCCGCGATGCGCACTTCTTGTCCCGGAAGGGGAACGCCGACGGAAACAAATGACATCACGTCCGGATCTTCATCCGCAACGCCGGGCGCTGCAGGCACCGCGCGTCCCGCCTGTGCGAATGCGGCGCGCTCCAGGCGGTCCACTCGCGGACTGCGGCCCAGGGGCGGAAACGTAACTGCCAGGGAAGATTCCGCCAGACCATACACAGGCAAAAGCGCTTCGCGGCGGAATCCGTAGCGCGCAAAGCGCGAAGCGAAACGGTCGAGCGTTGCGGGAAGAACAGGTTCGGCCCCGTTCAGCGCCGCCCGCCAGGCGCTCAGGTCGAGCTGCTGCAACTCTTCCTCGGAAATTTTCGCGGCTGCCAATTCGTAAGCAAAATTCGGCGCCCCGCCAAGGGTGGCGCGATACTGATGAATGGCGCGCAGCCAGCGCACGGGCCGCGAAAGAAACGCCAGCGGCGAAAGCACCACCACGGGGATGCCAAAATACAGCGGCATGAGCCACGCCCCAATCAGTCCCATGTCGTGATATAGCGGCAGCCAGCTCACGCCCACGTCGTCGGAACGCAAGGCGAGCGCCGCGCCGATCGCGCGCACGTTGGCCAGCAGATTGGCATGAGTCAGCATCACGCCCTTGGGATGGCCCGTCGAGCCGGAGGTGTATTGCAGCAGCGCCAGATTGTCGGCGCGCGAATGCAATTCCATCCCCAGCGGAACCGGGGCGCGCGATGCGATCAGGGCATCGGCGGTGGCGACATCTTCCAGTGACGCCACGCGCGGCTTCAGCATTTTGGCCACGCTGGCTGCTTCCTTAAAAGTTACCAGCAACCGCACTCCGGCGTTTGCCAGAATCGCCCCTTGCCTCTCCGCGTATTCCGCGATGCGATCGGCGCGAAACGGGGGGTAAATCGGCACCGGCGTCGCTCCGGCCAGCAGCACGCCCGCAAAGATCAGGAAAAAGTCGCGCGACGTCGGCAGCATCAGCGCCACGCGGTCGTCGTGCCCGATTCCGCGCTTGGCCAGGTCCGCCGCCACGCGCTCGGCCCCTTCGAGCAACTCGCCGAACGTCAGAGTCGGGCTCTCGCCCTCGTCCTCGTAAAAAATCAGATGCGTTCGGGACGCGTCCTCGCGGCCACGCAGGCGCAGCACTTCCTGGAACGTCGCCGCGGCGGGAAATCCTGGTGCAATTTCATGGGATGGTTTGGCGGAAACATCGCCGGAGATTTCCGTTCTCGGCGCGGAAGACGTTGCGGATTTCCCCGAGGAGCCCGCCAGCGCGGCGATCAAGTCCTGGACCGTCTCGGCTTCGGCCAGAACGCATTCGTCCAAATGCGCGCCGAACGCTTTTTCCAGGCGTACTAGCAATTCCACGCGTTCCAGGCTGCCAAGGCCCAATTCGCGCTCCAGGTGCGCCGCCGGGCCAACTAAAGTCAGCGCCGACTGGTGGCCCAGCTCGGAGACGAGCATGCGCACGATATCGAGCAGGCGTCCCTGGTCTTCGACCGCGTCAAATTGCCGTACGGGAGACGCCATGAACAGTTCCCCAATGTTCGCGAGCAGATTGGAAGGGCGTTTCTGTGCGTAGGCTAGCACGCGGGCGAGCGGCGGTTCAATAGAATCGCATGGCCGGCGAAATATTTCTAAAAGTCCTCGAATCGGCCTCTTATCGTCGGTTTCCGTGGATCGCCCCCATACAGTCTGCGCAAAGACCTAAACACCGTCATTCCGAACCCGCTTTTTGGGTGAGGTATCCCTCTTTCTTTGGCGGCTAGACCAGGAGGGATTCCTCACCCGCAGGAGCGGGTTCGGAATGACGAAGTTTTGAAGCTTTCGCCAAGGGGACAATTTTCAGTTTTTTTCGCAGCCTGCTAGACTGTCGCGGACCAAAATGCTCCGGGTGAGGAGCAAAAACAGGAGACCAAGCATGGGAGTTGTGAACCCTTTAACGAAGGAACAGGCCGCGCCGGAAGTGCACGGAGCATTCGACAAACTTTCCGCGCGATCGGGCAAAGTGCCCAACATTTTCGCGGCCATGGCGCACCGCCCGGCCGTTCTGAACACGTTTCTTCCCCTGTATGCGGCCATCGTCAATCAGGGAACTGTCGATGCAAAGTACAAGGAACTGGCCTACCTGCGCGCCTCGATGGTGAACGGATGCGAATACTGCACGCGAGCGCATATTGCGTCGTCCAAGCGCGCCGGGGTCACCGCCGAACAAGTCGCGGCGCTGGCGTTTTACCAGCGCAGCCCGCTGTTCGATGAAAAAGAAAAGGCCACCATCCTGTACGCCGACCGTGTAACGCGCGGCGCAGCGGGAATCCGCTCCCAGGAACTTCAGGAATTGAGCAAGTATTATGACGAAGGCCAGATCGTTGAGTTGACGATGGTCGTTTGCATGGCGAATTTCACCAATCGTTTCAACGATGCGCTGGAAAACATTCCTGACCTGGGGGTGTGAAAAGAAGCGGGGACGGCTCGCCCCGACGGAGTCGGGGCGAGCAGGCCCAAATGCTCAGCTCGGACGGCTACCTTGGGCGCCCGGAGGGACGGCCCGACGGACGGTAACTGCCCAGCGAGCGAGGACGCATCCGCATGCGTGGGGCAAGCGGAGGCGGTACGTTGTGCAGCGGCGCGCTACAGTTGCTGCAAAGTTCTCCACCGGACGCGCCCGCGCGCAGCCAGTGCCCTCGTGCCGCGCATTCCGGATTGATGCATTGCACAGTCCAGCCTGGCAAATACTGCACTGTTTCCCCCTTTATTTCGGCGGGCTCCACACTTCACTTGAAGCGTTCAGTGTAAAAGTAGAGCCAGCACCCGCTGGTATTTCGCGCAATCTTTTTCCGACCCGGCTCCCCCTGATTCCTGCGAACCCGAAAATCATCGGGAAAAGTTGCCAGGATTTTGCGCTTCGGCTCTTGTGGCGTCAAGAGCAAAGATACAATTCCTAGTGGTGCGGTTGCAAACCGGCCCATCCGACACACCGAAGTTCGCGCTCCCGGCCCTGCGGCCCGCTGGAATTTTTGTGCTCCCTCCCTATCTCGGCAGATGTACGTTCGCCCTTTACAACTTTTCCTCGCTTGCCCACAATCTGTGCTTCCGGTGGGGGATGCCGCGCAAACTTCTGGAAAGGTTCATGAAAAAAATCCAATCCGGGCGAGTGCGGCAGCAATGGCGGACTAATTTCCGATGAGAAAATTTTCTGGAGCATGCCTGGTTGCGCTGCTGCTGACCGTTGCGGCACCGTCCCCGCGCGCGCAGCAAACGGCCCCGCCCGCCGCGCCGGACAAACCATCTCCAGCGGCGACGCCCGGCACCGCTCCGGCAGCTCATCCGTTGCCGGTGCACCGCTTCTGGGACCGCGAAAACGATTTGCTGTTTGCCGCGGTGGGCGCGGGTCGGGCTTTCGACTACGCCTCAACTCTGAACCTTCGCCGCCGGGGCATCGACGAAGTCTTTCTGACCAACTCAATCGTGGACAATCATCCCCTGTTCGGCGGAATCGAGGCGGCCGCCACGGCGGCTTCCATCGGCGTTTCGTACCTGTTCCATACCACCGGGCATCATCGTCTCGAGCGCTGGACTTCGGCCATTCATTTCGGCGTGGCCACCGGGGGAGCCATACGCAACTACGCGCTCAAGACGCCGCATCCGGGGTGAGAGGAGCGCCGCGCTTGCGCCTGCTCGGCGGGTTGGATCATACTCCGCGCACTGCGCCGGGAATTCCTCACAGGGGAGCAGCAACGCCGGGGAAGATTTCAAGAACTCGTCCCACGGATTGCGCCCAACGGAGCGCGATGCATTTTTCAATGGCTAAACCCGGCTTTTATCCGCAATCTAATGTCGCGGCCTCAGCCGCGACCCACAAAGCTCGAATATGAAACAGCTCGGAACGAAGCATCGGAAATTTAGTATCGCGATTCTCATTCTGCTGGCCGTTAGCCTTGCCGCCGCTGGGGCAATCCACGCGCAGCAACCTGCAACCCCCGCGGCCGCGCAGCCTGCGACCACGCCTGCACCCCCGGCGGCCCCACAGTCCGGCCAAGTGCAGGGCTACACGCTCTCGCCCGCGCAGGAAGCGCAGGCCGTCGCATACGCTCGAGATCGGCACGAACTTTATTTCTTCGACGTCGCCTATGGCGTGCTGGTGCTGGTCTTTTTGCTGCTGCTGCGCGTGGCTCCCGCCTATCGCAATCTGGCGGCGCGAGCCGGCGCCGGCAATTTTGTGCAGACCCTCGTGTTTGCGCCGCTGCTTCTGCTGACCATCGACATTCTCAGCCTGCCCACCGCGATCTGGGGCCACCGCCTGGCCGTAAAGTACCAGCTATCGATTCAAGGATGGGGATCCTGGATCGGGGATTGGGCCAAGGGCGAGGTAATCGAAGTAACGATCGGCGTGCTGGTGATCTGGATCCTGTATGCGGCGATTCGCGAAAGCCCGCGCCGCTGGTGGCTGTATTTCTGGCTGGTCTCCATCCCGCTGATCATCCTGGGGGCAGTGGCCGAACCGCTTGTGGAACCCTGGTTCTATAAATACGAACCCCTGGCGAATTCACAGCCGCAACTGGCCGCGCGCATCGAGGCCATGACGGTTCGCGCCGGCGTTCAGATTCCCGAGAGCCGGATTTTTGAAATGAACGCCAGCACAAAACAGAAAGCGCTGAACGCCTATGTTTCCGGACTCGGCGGAACCAAGCGCGTCGTCGTCTGGGACACCACCATCCGGCGCATGACCGAGGATGAAATCCTGTTCGTCACCGGCCACGAAATGGGCCACTACGTTCTGGGGCATGTACTGGACGGCATTTTGTTTTCCTGCGGCGTGCTTCTGATATTCCTGTTTGCCGCGTTTCGCATGCTGCAGTGGATGCTCGGTCGCTGGGGAGAAACCTGGGCCATCCGCGGTGTGGACGATTTGGCCAGTTTGCCTGTGCTGATCCTGTTGCTTTCCGTTTTCGGTTTCCTGTTCACTCCCGCCACAAACGGCTATTCGAGGCATCTCGAGCATCAAGCCGACCAGTACGGCCTGGAAGTGATTCACGGGATGATACCGGATGCGCCGGTGGTCGCGGCGCACAGCTTCCAGGTGCTGGGCGAAGCGGATCTGGAAGAGCCGAATCCCTCGACCGCGGTGAAATTCTGGTTTTATAATCACCCGCCCCTCGATGAGCGCATGCGCTTCGCACAGACCTACGATCCGTGGTCCCAGGGCCGCGCGCCCGAATTTGTGACCAGCGCAGGGTCTGTTTCGAACCCGCAGAAATAAGGGTGCAGTCCCCAGGATGCGCCCGGCAGAAGGCGTGCGCTACAATTTCCGACGGCGAGTTCTCACGCAGACTCGCGCAGCCCGCTGGAAGAACGAAAAAGGAGAATTGCATTGAAAAACCGAATGAGAACCACTGTGCTGCTACTGTCCGCGATTTTGGCCATCGCGGGAATTTCCGCCCGGGCGCAAGACGCGTTTGGCACCGCAACGCTCACCACGCCATCCGATCCTGGGACTCCGGCGCAGAAATCACCTTCCGGGGGCGGAGCCGTGCGCGGCCTGCTGTTTCCGCATAATTGGTTGCGCGGATACACGGACTTTTCCGTTGCGGCGCCGCACAACGAGCCTGACCTGGGCCGCTGTTCGCAATCGCAGGCCATCATCGCTCTCGCCGGCGGCCCCGACTCCCCATGCAACGCCTACGCGCGCTACCTGTTGGGCGGCTACCTGGAAATCCAGCCATTTGGGAGAACCTTTCTGAGGCATGCGTTCGTATTTTTCACGCCTACCTTTTCCTTCGGGAATAACGTGCCGCAATTCAAGTACACGGCTTCCATGGCGGGAATTGCGTTTGAGCGCTCCGTCGGCCTCGGCATCGTGCTGCCCAAGAATTTCGAAATTCGCGTAACCCAGCACCAGGTGGACTGGCTCGGCAAGTATCGAAACCATCTCGGAGGTACCACCGGCGTTGACCTGGACACCTCCGGTCCCTACGGCCTGTACGCGACGGTCGGCGCGCGCTGGTACTTCGGCGGCTACGGCCGCGAGCGTGAGGGGCGGTAGCGCGCGTTCATGGCCCAAATCGAAACTTCGGTGGAAATCGCGGCTCCCGCGGAACTTGTGTTCGCGTTTTTCGTGCCGCAGCGGATGGCTTACTGGTACGGCGCGGACATGGAAGCGTGCCTGGAGGTGCAGGGCGGCGCGCCGGATTTCGCGGTGGCGCAGAAAGTGCGCGTCACCGGGCATTTGGGAAAGCGCGAAGTGTCGCATACGGCGGTGGTGACGGCGGTGCAGCAGGCGCGTCTATTCGAATGGCGTTTCGAAGACCGCTACGGCGTGAAGGGCCTGGAGCGCTGGGAGATCGAACGGCTGCGCGTACGGTCTCCGGAGATCGCGCCGAAAACGATCGTACGGATGCACAGCGCGTACAGGATGCCCGGCCTGTTGGGGAAGGCCATGGACTGGCTTCTGACGCGCCACGCGGTCGCCAGGCGCAACCAGGACTATCTGGCGCGGCTCAAGCGCTATGCAGAGCATGGCGAGCTGGAATGAATTCATGACCTTCGAAAAAAAACCGGAACCGCAAGCGAACCCAAGATCACTGCTCGCGCCGCCCGGCGGCACCATCGACGGCCCAAAGGCCATCTTCTGGAACGAACGCGAACTGCGGGCCGGGTGGCGGCTGCTCATTTACCTGCTGCTTTTTGTGACGCTTGCTTCCGCTGCAGTTTATCTGACGATTGCGCTTCATTTCCCGCAAGTAATGCGGGGAAACATTACGGCCCCGGCCATGCTGGTGCAAGAGGGCGTGGGAGCGATCGCCGCGATGGCTGCGGCGGCAATTATGGGAGCGCTCGAACAACGGGATTTCGGCGTTTACGGGCTTCCCGGCGCGGGGGCGTTCGGCGAACGATTCTGGCAGGGCGTGGTGTGGGGAATCGTCATGATCGCGGCGATGATTTTCCTGATCCGGCTGTTCGGCGGGTTTTCATTTGGGGAAATGGCGCTGCAGGGGGGCGCGGTTTGGCGTTACGCGCTGCTCTGGGCTCTGGTGTTTCTGTGCGTGGGTTTCTTCGAGGAATTTCTTTTTCGCGGCTACGCGCAATTCACTCTCGCCAGCGGACTTGAATTTTGGCCTGCAGCCACGATGCTGTCCGCGTCATTCGGCCTTCTTCACCTCGGCAATGGAGGGGAAGACAAGGTGGGCGCGGCGAGCGTGTTTGTGATGGGCATGTTTTTCTGCCTGACGCTGCGGCGCACCGGAAATTTGTGGTTCGCGGTGGGGCTGCACGCGTCGTTCGATTGGGGCGAGACGTTTTTGTTTTCGGTGCCCAATAGCGGCATCGTCGCGCCGGGGCATTTGCTGAATTCTTCGTTCCACGGCCCCGCGTGGCTCACCGGCGGCACGGTCGGACCGGAAGGCAGCGTCATGGCGTTCGCGGTGCTCGCGCTTACGGCCGTGATTTTCAGCCGGGTGTATCCGCCGAGGGAAGATCGGCAGTAGGAAAGGCTTCAGCATGTCTGGTTTTGATTCTCCTCGTCAATCACCAAAACCGACAGGCTGAAGCCTGTCCTACCGTAACCGTCGCGCCGTTTTCAATTTTTCCCTAGCCTCATGTCGTCATTCCGAGCCTGCTGTTGGCGAGGAATCCCTCTTGGGTTCGTGGGCGCACACAAAGAAAGAGGGATTCCTCGGGCCAAAGGCGGGCCCTCGGAATGACGGCGATGAGAGTGGGTCACGGAATGCGAAACGTGCTCAGCGCGGATCGATGGAAGTGCGGAAAAACCTACTCCACAATCACGCGCAGGAATTTCTTTTTTCCGGCGCGCAATAAGAATTCGCGCGGCGTGCCGAGGTCGACGTCCTTCTTCACGTCGGAGATTCGTTCGCCATCGAGTTCCACGCCGCCCTGTTTCACCAAGCGGTCCGCTTCACTGCGCGAAGGCGCGAGCTGCAGTTCGACCAGCAGCGCGGTCAGGCGCTTCGCCGGGCCGGCCGGAATCTTGCGCGCGGGCGCTTCGTCCGGCGCCTCGCGGTCGCGGAACACGCGCTGGAATTCGGCGGCGGCTTTTTCTCCGGCCTCGGCGCCGTGAAATCCGGCGATGATTTCCTGCGCCAGCGACATTTTTACGTCCATGGGATGGAGCGCGCCGGATTTCACTTTCGCGGCGAGCGCCGCAATTTCCTCCGGCGTGTGGTCGGTCACCAGATCGAAGTAGGGCCACATCATATCGTCCGAGACCGACATCATCTTGCCGAACATCGTCGACGGCGGCTCCGTGATGCCCACGTAATTGCCCAGCGACTTCGACATTTTGCGCTGGCCGTCCAGGCCCACCAGGATCGGCATGGTCAACGCCACCTGCGAGGGCTGCCCGTACTCGCGCTGAATTTCGCGGCCCACCAGCAGATTGAATTTCTGCTCGGTGGCGCCCAGCTCGACGTCCGCCTCAAGCGCGACCGAATCGTAGGCCTGCAGCAACGGGTAGAGCAGTTCGTGGATGGAGATGGGCAGATTGCCCGCGAGGCGCGAGCGAAAATCCTCGCGTTCGAGCATGCGCGCCAGGCGGTAACGCGCGCACAGGCGGATCATGTCGTGCCCGGTCAGCTTGCCGAGCCACTCGGAGTTGTAGCGCACCTCCGTATTTTCCCGGTGGAGAATCTTGTAGACCTGTTCGAGGTAGGTCTTCGCGTTGGCGTCCACTTGCTCGCGCGTCAACGGCGGACGTGTTTCTGATTGCCCGGTGGGATCGCCCACCATGGCCGTGAAATCGCCGACCAGAAAAATCGCCGTGTGGCCCAGGTCTTGAAAATGTTTCAGTTTGCGCAATACGACGGTGTGGCCCAGATGCAGGTCGGGCGCTGTCGGGTCCACACCCAGTTTCACGCGCAGGGGTTTTCCTGTTTTGATAGAAGATTCGAGCTTCGCCTTTAAATCCTCCTCGCGAATAATCTCCGCCGCGCCCTTGCGCAGGTACGCGAGTTGCTGGTCCACGGGCTGAAAATGTTTTTTCGTCGTCATGATGGATTTGCGAGCTTGATCACGCGGCGCCCCTCGATGCGGTAGCGGCCCGAGAGAACCAGCCGCACGGCTTCGGCGTAAATACGGTGCTCCTCGGCGAGAATGCGCGCGGAAAGCGATTTGTCGGTATCGTCATCGCGCACAGGAACCACCGCTTGCACCAGAATCGGCCCGGCGTCCAATGTTTCGTCCACCAGATGCACCGTGCAGCCGCTGAATTGCACGCCGTATTCCAGCGCTTGCCGCTGCGCCTCCAGGCCCGGAAACGATGGCAGCAGCGACGGATGAATATTCAGGATGCGCTGCGGAAACGCGGCCACAAAATAAGGAGAAAGCAGGCGCATGAATCCCGCGAGGCACACCAAGTCCACATTCGCTTTGCGAAGCTCCGCCACAACCAGCGTGTCGTAGGCCTCGCGCGGCAGGCCCTTCGAGGGAATCGCCTTCGCCGCAATCCCGCGCGCCGCTGCGCGCGTCAGCCCCGGAGCGTCTTCCCGGTTGCTGATTACGATGGCGATTTCCGCGCCGGGAATGCGCCCGGCCGCAATCTGATCGGCCAGCGCCTCGAAATTCGATCCTCGCCCGGACAACAGCACTCCAATGCGATGCGGCATAAGCAAAAGACGTTAGCATAACCGCGCGGCGCATCCAACCGGGGCTTTGCCGCGATCACGCAAATTCACGCCTCGATTTATCCCTTCTGAATGTGCCACTCCCGGGCAGCACCCCAAAACCGTCCCTCAGAACAGGTGTTTCCATCCCCTTTCCGGGTTAATCTAGTTCCCTACGAAGAGACAATTTCACGCGGCGTTTGTCTTCCCCCTTCGAGGATTGGGTTTACAAAGGATTGGCGATTTTTTGAACCTCGCGCCGGCGGTGACAAACAAATGCCCATGACTCTCAAGCGGCCAGCCCTCAGTCTTGCGCTGCTTTCCGCACTGGTGTTCGCGATGTGGGGGTGCGTCGGCACGGCTTCCAAATCGACAACCACGAATCCGAACGCCCCGACGATCACGGCGCAGCCCGCGAACCAGTCGGTCACCATCGGGCAAACCGCTACTTTTTCCGTCGTGGCTGCGGGCACCGCGCCCCTCGCTTACCAGTGGCAGAAAAATAATACGAATATTTCAGGCGCAACATCCGCCAGCTACACGACGTCTGCGACGGTTTCCGGCGATAACGATGCGAATTTTCGCGTGATCGTCTCGAACTCGGCCGGCAGCATCACCAGCAGTTCGGCAATATTGACGGTCCTGGCGCTTCCGGTTGCTCCCAGCATCGCGACGCAACCGGCCAATCAGGCCGTGAACGCCGGGCAAATTGCGACATTCTCTGTGGTGGCCGCGGGAACCGCGCCATTCACCTACCAGTGGCAGAAAAATAATACGAATATTTCAGGCGCGACGTCCGCCAGCTACACGACGCCGGCGACCACTTCCGCCGACAACGGCGCGACTTTCCGCGTGGTCGTCACCAACTCCGTGAACAGCATCACCAGCAATTCGGCAACGCTGACCGTCAATGCGGTCGTGGCCGTCGGGACCGATGTCACCACGTTTCACAACGACAATCTGCGCACCGGACAGAATCTCACCGAAACTACATTGACGCCGGCGAACGTAAAGTCGCAGACCTTCGGCCTGCTCCGAAACCTTTCCGTGGACGGCAAAGTAGACGCCGAACCTCTCTACCTGTCAAAGCTTTTGATAAACGGGGGCGTGTCGAACGTCGTGTTCGTCGTGACCGAACACGACTCGGTCTACGCATTCGATTCCGATACCGGCGCGCAGTTGTGGAAAGTCTCCCTGCTCGGTTCGGGCGAGACCACCAGCGATAGCCGCAATTGCGGCCAGGTTTCTCCCGAGATCGGCATCACGTCCACGCCGGTGATCGACCGCGCGGCCGGCCCGCATGGAACGATGTATGTGGTTGCCATGTCCAAGAACGGATCGACGTATTTTCAGCGCCTTCACGCGCTTGACGTCACCACCGGCGCCGAACTCCTCGGCGGGCCCATGGCAGTGCAGGCCACATATTCCGGCACGGGCGCGAACAGTTCCGGCGGGCAAGTGATTTTCGATCCCAAGCAATACAAGGAGCGCGCGGGCCTGCTTCTGCTGAACGGCGTGATCTATACGAGTTGGGCGTCGCATTGCGACATCAATCCGTACACTGCCTGGATCATCGGCTATAGCGCGGCGACCCTGGCGCAAACCAGCGTGCTCAATCTCACTCCAAACGGCAACGAAGGCTCGATCTGGCAGAGCGGAGGCGGGCCTGCGGCCGATGCGCAGGGCAACATCTACGCCTTGATTGCCAACGGCACTTTTGAAACCACGCTCGATACGAATGGATTTCCCAACAAGCAGGACTACGGCAACGCGTTCGTGAAAGTTTCCACCACCAACGGCGTGCTTCAGGTGGCCGATTATTTCAACATGTCGAACACGACGAACGAATCGAATACGGACGCTGATCTGGGTTCTGGTAATGCCATGGTGCTGCCCGATGCGAACTTTGGCGCCGCCGGAACGCTACACCTGGCCGTGGGCGCGGGGAAGGACGGACATCTGTACGTCGTGGACCGCAACAATCTGGGGAAGTTCAACCCATCGGCAAACAACGTGTACCAGGATCTCCCCGGCGTATTGCCAAACGGAGTGTGGGGAGTGCCCGCGTACTTCAACAGTACGGTCTATTTCTGCGACGTGAATGACACTCTGAAATCTTTCGCCATCGCCAACGGCAGACTTTCCACCACACCTATGCATACGGCCGCGTCGTTCACATATCCCGGAGTGCTCCCCAGCATTTCGGCCAGCGGAAGCTCCAACGGAATAGTCTGGGCGATTGAAAATACCGGCACCGCGGTTCTGCACGCGTTTTCGGCGAGCGACCTGACGCAGGAGCTATACAACAGCAATCAGGCCGCCAATAGCCGCGACCACTTCGGCAGCGGCAACAAATTCATCACGCCGATGATCGCCGACGGAAAAGTGTTTGCCGCGACGACGAACAGCGTGGCCGTCTTCGGCCTGCTGCCGTAGTGAGCGCCGCGAACGGCTACAGTTTTCCCCAGAAGGCAAACGTCACCGCTCCCATCAGGAACAGGAACGAGACCGCGTAATTCCATTTAATCGTTTCGCCGAGATAGAGCCAGGCGAAGACCACGAACACGCAGAGCGTGACAGTTTCCTGGATGATTTTCAGCTGAAACGCCGTGAATTCGCCGTACCCGATGCGGTTCGCCGGAACCTGAAAACAGTATTCCAGAAACGCGATCATCCAGCTCACGACGATGGCGGTGATCAGCGGCGCATTGCGGTGTTTCAGGTGGCCGTACCACGCGATGGTCATGAAAATGTTGGAGCAAATGAGAAGAAGGATGGTTGTCATGGCGCGGAAATCGTATCACGGCGGCAAAACGGATTGAATTGGCGCGCCGACGGAATATTACAATTTTCGCACGACCAGCGTCCCTGCAATCATGTCATGCAGGGCCTGCTTCTTTTCCGTGAACCCGGCCATGATGTAACCGATGAACAGGGGAATCAGTGAGGTAATGATCTTCGAGAAGAACCGGCCGGTGGCGTGGCCGAAGGACAGCCTTCGGCCTTCGAGGTCGGTCACGCGAAGAGACATCGCTGCTTTGCCGAATGTCCCCTGTCGCTCGGAACTTTCCATTCCCGCGAAGTACAGCCATTGCAAAGCTATGAAAAAAAGCATCGCGAGCAGGAATACCAAAAACATCGGCCCGAAAATGGCGGCGGCTACTCGCGGGTCGACAGCGTGCGAGTCGCCAACGCGGCGGTGCATCATCAGGCCGAATCCGCCGAACATGACGAACAGGACCATGACCACCAGCCCAAACGGAATTCCGAGGATCGCGCCATCAATCAAATACGCGACAAAGCGAAGCCAGAATCCCCCATAAGACATAGGCCTTGAAACATTCCCTACCGAGGGAGAAGCAAGTGCGTCCTGCGTGGCGGGAGCGGCAACTCCAACCTCCTGCCCGCAGCCCTGGCAAAAGCGGTTCCCCTCTTGTACATTCTGGCCACAGCGTGTGCAGAACATTTTCGCCTCGCTCTCCGCCGCCCGGTGGCAGCGTCCTCGCGTCGAACGATGGTGCTTTATATCGCGTGCGACCGCTCAGGTCAATCGAAGGGACGGCTGGGATTATGTAGGACAGGCACTCTTGCCTGTCCCTTACAGCTCGGCAAGGCTGGCGCGGACAGGCAAGAGTGCCTGTCCTACCGCGTCTTGCCAATCGGAATCTAGGAGGCGTATAGTCGGCGAATGAACAAGGCGAAGATAAAACGAAAAGAAGATCGCGCCTTGCGTGACCTCATCTCCATCGGTCCCGCCATGGTTCGCGATTTTAAGTTGCTGGGCGTCAAATCGGTGGCGGAACTGGCGCGGCAGAATCCCCAGAAACTTTACGAAAAGCTTTGCCGGATCACCGGCACGCGGCAGGATCCCTGCGTGCTGGACACGTTCCGCGCGGGCGTCGCGCAGGCCCGCAATCCGCGATTGCCGGCGGAGCAATGCCAGTGGTGGTACTGGAGCCGGAAGCGCAAAGCGGAGGGTTGAGGTTTTGAGTAGCGTAGGCTTCAGCCTGCGCGGTTTAAATGGCACACGTGCGAGATCTCAACCGCGCCGGCTGAAGCCTACGCCACTAGACCTAAAACGGCAATTTCCCGGTGTACAGCACTTGCGGCTTGCGCGGGTCGGCGCGGCGGACCTGGCCGATACGATAGAATTTCTCGCGTCGGCGCTTCAATTCGGTTTCCACGGCTTTGTGGTTTTCCACCGGCAGCACCAGGATCATTCCCACGCCCATGTTGAACGTCTGGAGCAGTTCATCGCGCTCGAGTTTGCCGAGTCCCGCGAGGTAGGAAAAAATCGGCGGCACGGGCCACGAACCGAGCTCGATTTCCGCCTGCACGCCGCGCGGCAGCACGCGCGGCAAATTCCCGGTGATGCCGCCGCCAGTGATGTGCGCCATGCCGCTAAGCCACCCGCTCGCGACCGTGTGCTTCAGCATGGGCCAGTAGCAGCGGTGCGGGCGCAGCAACTCCGCGCCGATTTTGTTGCTGATTTCCGCGACGTAGGTTTCCGGCTGCAGGCCGGCGTGGTCGAAGACCAGCTTGCGCGCCAGCGAGTAGCCGTTGGTGTGCAGGCCGGTCGAAGGCAGCGCCAGAAGCAGATCGCCGGGCTTCACCGCGCTGGTTTTTTTCAGGCTGGCGCGTTCCATCACGCCGACAATGAAACCGGCCAGATCGTATTCCCCCGGCGCATAGAAGCCAGGCATTTCGGCGGTTTCGCCGCCGATCAGCGCGCAGCCGGCGGCGTGGCAGGCGCGCGCCATGCCCTCGACCACCTGTTCGACAATATTCGGATCCATCTTGCCCATGGCAAGGTAATCCAGGAAAAACAGGGGCTCCGCGCCCAGCGTCAGAATGTCGTTGACGCAATGATTCACCAGGTCTCCGCCGACGGTCGAGTGAATGCCCGCGGCCATGGCGACTTTCAGCTTGGTGCCGACGCCGTCGGCGCTCGAGACCAATACCGGCTCTTTCCATTTCTTATCCAGCGCGAAGAGTCCGCCGAACGAGCCGATTCCACCGATCACACCCGGCGTAAATGTGCGCGAGGCCAGGCGCCGGATGCGCTGCTTGGCCTGATCGGCGAGCGAGATGTTCACACCTGCTTCCGCGTAGTCCATGAACGTGAGCTCTTTCTGCCGTGGCGAGAGGAGACGCGCGGCGTGCTCCTGCCGATTGGAAACGAATTTAAAACACTTTGAAGATGCGGCGCCAGCGAACGATGCTCGGGTGCAAGAAAACACTCAGGTACGTAGTCATCCGGTCGCGGACGTGTCCCGGATCCCAGGCTTCGCCCGGCGCGTCGATGGACATATACACCAGAATCGGCGTGCCAATAATATTTTCGTTGGGCACGAATCCCCAGTACCGGCTGTCATAGGAATCGTCCCG
Organism: Terriglobia bacterium; assembly: GCA_020073485.1. Lineage (GTDB taxonomy): Bacteria > Acidobacteriota > Terriglobia > Acidiferrales > UBA7541 > Palsa-360. The sequence continues at coordinate 70,873 of JAIQFB010000012.1, forward strand.
GTTGTCGCCCATCATGAAATATTCGTGCGCGGGAACCGTGACCGGGCCGTAATTGTCGGTCGGGTTGGGAGGCGCCGCGCGGTACGGCTCATCCAGTTTCTTGCCGTTGATGTACACCACGCCTTCGCGAATTTCCAGGTTGTCGCCCGGCAAACCAATCAGGCGCTTGATGTAATCCGGCTTCTCGGGAAGGGGCGCAATGAACACAACGATCTGCTGGCGATGCGGCTCGCGCCACAGGCGCTCGTGCAGCGGCGTCATGGGCACCTCGGCGTTGTAGCCGAAGCGGCTCATGAGCAGGTGATCTCCGACGAGCAAGGTTCTTTCCATCGATCCCGACGGAATCACGCGGGCCTGCACGATTGTTCCGGTGATGAACAAAAACGCCAGGATGACCCAGACCCAGGACAATACCTCGCGCAGGATGATCTTGCCCAAGTCCGGCTTTGATTCCGCCGGCGCTTCGCGCGAACTCTCCTGGGGGTTCTCCGGGTTTTGAATTATCTCTTCACCGCTCATTTTTTCACCGTTCATTGGGCACCGCTTGTATTTCCACCACCGGTAATTCCTCGGATTCGGCCGCGCGCGCATCCAGTTCCGCCTGCGCGCCATCCACCGGATAGACGCCCGTGTAGCACGACGTGCAGAACGTGCCGCGCGTGTCTCCCACCGCGCGTCGCAAATTTTCCAGCGACACGTATCCGAGCGAGTCGGCGCCGAGGTACCGCCGGATTTCCTCGATCGAGCGCTGACGTGGATCTAGTTTTCCATCGAATGCGTCGAACTCCTCTTGCGTGAGCCGCGGACGCCCGCGGGATTCGTCCGCCGCGATCAGTTCCTCGCGCGTGGGCGTATCCACGCCGTAATAGCAAGGCGAAATTGTCGGCGGGCAGCTGATGCGCATGTGGACTTCCACGGCGCCAGCTTCGCGCACCAGGCGCACGATCTTCCGGCTGGTGGTGCCGCGCACGATGGAGTCGTCCACCAGGACCACGCGCTTGCCCTTCAGCAGAATGGGCACGGGATTCAGTTTCAGCTTCACGCCGAAATCGCGGATGGCCTGCTGCGGCTCGATAAACGTGCGGCCCACGTAATGATTGCGGATCAGGCCCATGCGGAACGGAATGCCGGACTCCTGTGAGTAGCCCACCGCCGCCGGAACGCCGGAATCGGGCACCGGCACGACGACGTCGGCTGGAACGCCGTGCTCGCGGGCCAGCATGCGGCCCAGCATCTCGCGGCTTTCCTCCACCACGCGGCCGAACACCAGGCTGTCCGGGCGCGCGAAATAGACGTGTTCAAAAATGCAGTGCTGCAGCGGCTTTTCGGGCGCAAATTGGAGCGACTCGATTCCCGTGCGCGTGATGCGCAGCATTTCGCCGGGAGCGATGTCGCGGATATAGGTGGCGCCGATCAGATCGAACGCGCAGGTTTCCGAAGCAACCACCCAGGCGCCATCCAGTTGGCCGAGGGCCAGCGGGCGGAAGCCGCGCGGATCGCGCAGCGCGTACATTTCGTCGCGCGTCAGCACCAGCAGCGAGTACGCGCCTTCCACTTGATTCAGCGCATCGGCCAGCGCGCCGGATAAATTCCGCGCCTGGCTGCGCGCGATCAGGTGCACGATCACTTCGGTGTCGCTGGTGGTCTGAAAGATCGACCCGCGATGCTCGAGCGTGCGGCGCCACTTCCCGGCGCTCGGCAGGTTGCCGTTATGACCCAGCGCGAGTTTTCCCTTATTGCAGTCGATCACGATCGGCTGCGCGTTCATCAACGAAGTGTCGCCGGCAGTCGAATAGCGCGTGTGGCCCAGCGCCGCGTCGCCCGGAAGCCGCTCCAGCACCTCCGGCTGAAAAATATCCGCCACCAAGCCCATGCTTTTTTCCAGGTGCAGCTCGCGCCCGTCGCTCGAGACGATGCCGGCGGATTCCTGACCGCGATGCTGCAGCGCGTACAGGCCCAGATACGCCATCTTGGCGGCTTCGGGATGGCCGAAGACGCCGCACACGCCGCAGTGGTCGTGGAACCTGTCGTTTTCGATTTGGATGAGATGGCTCATTCAGCTTTTCCGAGACGGTTCGAGTTCAGGAGCTTTTCCAAAGCTCCATTCCAGGTATCAGCGAGTGAGGGGGTGTCGCTGCTGATCACTATCCTGCCATTTAATTCGATGCGGAATTCGCCGCGGGCGACTCGGCCAACTTCCTGCACAGCCACTTCATATTGTGCCGCAATCTGGCGCACAGCGCCAAGATTTTCGGGAGTAACCGATACGACGGCGCGCGCGCCGCGTTCGCCGAACAGCGCTGCCTCGTCCGGCTCCTTGCTGGAGAGTGAAATGTGCGCCGAAAGGCCGCCGCTTGCAAAGCAGGATTCCGCCAGCGTCACGGCCAGGCCGCCGTCGCTCACGTCGTGCGCGGATTGCAGTTTTTCCTCTCCGGCAAGCGCGATTAGCAGTGCGATCAGCCGCTTTTCCGCCGCGAGATCCACTGCCGGAGGCGCGCCCGCCACAATGCCGTGAATTGTGCGCGCGTATTCGGATGAGGAAAATTCGCGGGCTATCGTTGCTCCATCAATGGCTCTGTCTGCAGGCAATGCAAAACCGAATTCCTTCCCACCGCCGTGGACAAGAACCGCCCAGCCTTTTGTGTCGCCGTCGAGCACCAGAATCACATCGCCTTCCGCGCGGTACGCCATTCCCACCGCGCGCGAAGCGTCTTCCATGATTCCCAAAACGCCGAGCACCGGCGTGGGATCGATCGAGCGGCCGAGTGTCTCGTTGTAGAAACTCACATTGCCGCCGGTGATAGGGATTTCGAGGGCGGTGCATGCCTCCGCGATCCCGTCGATCGCGCGGCTGAATTGCCACATCACTTCCGGTTTTTCCGGGCTGCCGAAATTCAAGCAATTGGTCGCCGCCCAGGGTTTCGCGCCCGAACACGCCACGTTGCGCGCGGCCTCAGCCACGGCAAGCTGCGCGCCCACGAACGGATCGAGGCGGCACCACCGGCCGTTGCCGTCGCTCGCCAGTGCCAGCGCGCGCTTCGTGCCCTTCACGCGCACCACCGCCGCGTCGCCCGCTCCCGGCCCTTCCAGCGTGTTCGTGCGCACCATGTAATCGTATTGCTCCCAGATCCAATGCTTCGACGCAATCGCGGGAGCCGCGAGCAATTTCCGGAAATTTTCTGTAAGGCCCGCGCCAGCCGCGCCGAATTCGACGAGCCGTTCATTTGCAATGGGAGCCGGCGCTGCCAGCGGACGCTGGTAGACAGGCCCTTCCTCCGCGAGAGGATGCGCCGGAATTTCCGCCGCGATTTTTCCGTGATGCAGCACGCGCACCAAGCCGTCCTCGGTGACGCGCCCGATTTCCACGGCGTCCAGGCCCCACTTGGCGAACACGCTTAGCACTTCCTGCTCGCGCCCGCGCTCGGCCACCAGCAGCATGCGCTCCTGCGATTCGCTCAGCATCATTTCGTACGGAGTCATTCCCGGCTCGCGCTGCGGCACGCGCGCCAGTTCAATTTCGATCCCCAAACCGCCGCGCGACGCCATCTCGCACGACGAACTGGTCAGCCCCGCCGCGCCCATGTCCTGAATCGCGACCACCGCTCCGGTCTGCATCGCTTCCAGGCAGGCCTCGAGCAGCAGTTTTTCCATGAACGGATCGCCCACCTGCACGTTGGGCCGCTTCTGCTGCGATTCTTCGGTGAATTCCGCGGACGCGAGCAGCGACGCGCCGTGAATGCCGTCGCGCCCCGTTTTTGCGCCCACATAAATGACAGGATTGCCCGCGCCGCGCGCCTTCGCAAAAAACAGGTCCTCTTTTTTTGCAATCCCGAGCGCCAGTACGTTCACCAGGGGATTGGCGGAATAGCCCGGCTCGAAATGCACCTCGCCGCCAACCGTGGGCACGCCAAAACAATTTCCATAATGCGCGATGCCGCGCACCACGCCGTCGAGGATGCGCCGGTTTCGCGCGACGGTCTCCTTGTCCGTGGTTCCTGAAGCAATGGGCCCGAAGCGCAGCGAATCGAGCACAGCGATGGGCCGCGCGCCCATCGTAAAAATATCGCGCAGGATGCCGCCCACGCCGGTGGCCGCGCCCTGGAACGGCTCGACGTAACTGGGATGATTGTGCGATTCCATCTTGAACGCGGCAGTCAGGCCGTCGCCAATATCCACGACGCCCGCGTTTTCCCCGGGCCCTTGCAGCACCTGCGGCCCGCGCGTCGGCAGGCGTCGCAAATGCACTTTGCTCGATTTGTAGGAGCAGTGCTCGCTCCACATCACGCTGAAGATGCCGAGCTCGGTGAAGTTCGGATCGCGCCCGAGGATTTTCCGGATACGCGCGTATTCCTCGGCGGTCAGGCCATGTTCGGCCGCCAGTTCCGGTGTCACTTTGATTTCGGTGTCGAGCATGTTTTCGTTCGAGATGATTCCTGGTAGCGCCAGCGTCCCGCCGACAGTTTCTCGGACCACAAACTCAGCGAAAGAATGCCGGTGAGACGCCGGCACTACATAAAACCCGTGCTTACGCCGAAACGCTGGCCCGCCGCGTGAGCGATTCGATCAACGACCGAAAAATCACCAGGCCGTCGTCCGAACCGAGCGCCGCTTCCACCGCGCGCTCCGGATGCGGCATCAGGCCCACCACATTGCGCTCTTTGTTGCAGATGCCCGCGATGTTTGCGAGCGACCCGTTCGGATTCGCCGCAGCATCCTCGCGCCCGTCGGGCGTTGTGTAGCGGAACACGATCTGGTGATGGCGCTCGAGTTCCGCCAGCGTCGCTTCGTCGCAAAAATAATTTCCGTCGCCGTGCGCAATTGGAATTTGTAGCACTTGGCCGGGTTTGGCCGCGGCGGTAAACGGCGTGTCCGTGGTTTCCACGCGGATGTGCACCTGCCGGCAAACGAATCGCATCCCGGCATTGCGCTGCAGCACGCCCGGCAGCAGCCCCGCCTCGCACAGAATTTGAAATCCGTTGCAGATGCCCAAAACCAGGCCGCCCGCGTGCGCGAATTTTTCCACCGCGCGCATCACCGGAGAAAATCGGGCAATCGCGCCGGTCCGCAGGTAATCGCCATAGGAAAATCCCCCGGGCAGCACGATCGCGTCAAAGCCGGAAACGTCTTCGGATTGATGCCACAGGAATTCGACGGGCTGGTGGAGGACATGCCCGAGCGCATAGTACGCGTCGTGGTCGCAATTCGAGCCCGGAAACACGACCACACCAAATTTCATCGCGTGGAATCTCCCCTCGCATGGATTTTATCACAGGGCGCGCGGATATCTACGGCCCCCTGGAAGGAGCGGTGGTTTGCTTCGCACAAGCTTCAGGCTAGTCACCGGAAGCGCGGTTTTTCAGCCGCTAGCGAAGATTTGCTCCGGAGCACGCCTCCACCCGGAGGCGGGCACACGACAGGCGATTACCGCTGCGCCCTGCCGGAACTGGAGCGGTTAGAATCAAGAAACCGGAGCCTGAAGAACGCTCCTCAGTCCGCGCTTGCAGCCTGCGCTGCCGGATGACCGGACATTTGTTCCTTCATCTTCTGTGCCATTTCCTTCGGCGTGGGCTCCGCAATATGCGTCGCGACCATCCACATGTAGCCCTCGGGATCGATCAGTGTTCCGGTGCGGTCGCCCCAGAACATATCCTTCACCTCTCCCTTGAGCGTGGCCCCGAGCTTTACGGCCTTGGCAACCGTCTTGTCCACTTTTTCCGTCAGGAGGTACAACGACGTCGGCGAGGCGCCCAGTGCCTTCGCGCCGCGCGAACCCATCTGCGGCATTTCCGGTCCCAACATCAATGTCGTGCCGCGCAGCGTCAACTCGGCGTGGATGGCCTTGCCGTCCGGGCCATTCATGATTCCCCGTTTGGTAAAGCCGAATGCTTTTTGATAAAAGGCGGCTGCCGCTTTCACATCCGTCACCGTCAGCATCGCCGTTACCGCACCGTACTGCTTTTTATTGAGTGGATCGACTTTCTTTGCCATGGCACTCCTTTTCTGAGGCGAGATTTCGAGCTGAATTTCGGAGGAAATTGCTCCTGTTGCTCCGCTCGCGGATAGCTCCGCGGCGGGGCACAAGGGTACTTCAATGAGAAACGTCCGGTCAACTTGGGAGTCGGTAACACTGCATGTCTCGCCGGGCTGCCGCTGCGCCGGTGAAATTTTGGGAAATTACACGGGATTTCATTCAGACGGAACTCATCGCGTTTTCAAGGAAAGCGAATCTCGGCCGGCGGCCGGCGCGAAGTTCCAGTCATCGGGTGGGTCGCTGACCGGCCAGAACTCGGGCGCGGGACTCATGAATTCGACTCCGATGTGCGTCAAGCCGCCATTGGCTGGCGTGGAATACACCACGCGAGCGGCCTGGTCGTCCCAGGTAGTCGGGTTCATGAGTAAGACCTGTTGCCCCAACTCGACTTTCGCAAACAAAACCAAGAGAGCCCCGTGCGCATTGAAGGAAACGGTGAATGCCTCTTCCTTGAAGGGTTTTCGCTTGGGCGATTCTCCGCATACGAAAACCGGCAGGCCTCGTGACAGCCGCTGGCTGCGTCGATTCACGGAATTAGGTGTCGGAGCCACGGTTGAATTCCTTTCGGAGTACAACTCCAATATAGCTTTCGTGTCTTGTCTCTTGGGCGCCATGCATGGAAACGTTTCCACGGGACAAACTGCACTTCCGACCAGCTTACTTGGGTGACAGCCTGTTGAATGATTATTAAGGAATTGTTTTCGGAAGGCGAACGCCGGAATGCAGAGTGGCTAAAGGCCACGGGGACGCGCACTCGAACTGGCTCCCGCCACCGGGCACAACTGTAGAGACGATTATTTGGATGGAGATTTTGCATCGCCCCGAAATGGGACGCTGGACCAAAAGTTACTAGTGTCCAGAAACGCGCTTCGGCAACATGTGTCCCGGGCGGCGATGAAAGGCGAGATACGCCAGTATCATCACGAACGCCGATCCCAGGCCCACCGCAGCCGAGTCGAGGCCCAAGCCCAGAATCCCGGCGCCGAGCATGATCATGCCCAGCACCGCGAGATTTGCGCCTGCATATACTTCCAGTACGAGATCACCGATAACGAAGGAAATTGCACCCACAACGAGGCCCCAGTTCACCCAAACAGACATGGTTCGGTCCCTCCCTGGGAAAGTGGGCGCAGAATATCACCGGTTTAACCGGGGGGCAACAGTTTCATTCTGGCACGGGGTATGAAATGGTTACCCCATAAACGATTGGTAACTATTGAGGTAGCGAGGAAGCGTAGACTTCAGCCTGCGCGGTTCAAATGTTGCACGAGTAAGCTCTAACCCGCGCAGGCTGAAACCTACGCTACTTCTTCTTGGGGGAAATTTTGCGCTTTGCTTTCTTGCGGCTTCGCGATTTCGCGGGCTTTGCGATTGCCGCCAGTTCGCGACGCCGCATCTCGGCCCATCCGAGTTTGTTGACTTGCTGGCCGCGGGCGAGGCCGAGGGCATCGGGGGGCACGTTCTTGGTGATCACCGATCCAGCTCCCACGTACGCGCCGTCGCCGACGCGCACAGGGGCGACCAGCGCGGTGTCGCTGCCGATAAAGACGCCTTTGCCAATCGTGGTGGGATTCTTGTTCACGCCGTCGTAGTTGCAGGTGATCGTGCCCGCTCCAATGTTGGTGCCGCTGCCGACACGCGCGTCGCCCAGATAGGTCAGGTGCATGGACTTCACACCCTCGCCGAGTACGCTCTTTTTCACTTCCACGAAATTGCCGACGCGCGCGTTTTCTTCCAGGCGCGCGCCGTCGCGCAGATGCGCGAACGGGCCCACCTGCACGCCGCGCGAGAGGTGGCTGGCGGTCACGATGGAATAGGGCTTAACCAGCACACCGTCTTCGAGCACGGCGTCGGAAAGGATGCTGCCGGCGCGCACCGTGCAATTCTCGCCGATGCGCGTCTTGCCGAGCAGTTGCACGCCGGGCTCGATGCGCGTGTCCGCGCCGATCGTTACTTCCGGATCGATCAGGATTGTATCCGGCAATTCCAAGGTCACACCCGCGTCCATCACGGCGGCGCGCTTGCGGCGGCGGAATACCGCGTCCACCGCGGCCAGATCGGCGCGCGTGTTGCATCCCAGGACTTCATCGGGATCGGCAGCCAGGACCGCCTGCACGTTTTCGCCCTTCTGCCGCAACACGGCGATGGCGTCGGTCAGGTAAAGTTCCTTATGCACGTTCTGCGGCTTGAGCGAAGCCAGGCACGGCCACAACTTGTCGAGCGAAAAGCAGTAGATGCTTGAATTGATCTCGTGGATCGCGCGTTGCTCCCCGGAGAGCGCGGAATCTTCCACGATGGCCGCGACCGAGCCGTCTTCGCGGCGCACGATGCGGCCGTACCCGGCCGGATTTTCGATTTCCGCGGAAAGGATGGTCGCGGCGGCGCCCGATTCCCGGTGCGCTGCAGCCAGAGCGGCAAGCGTTTCGGTGCGAATCAGCGGCGCGTCGCCCGGCAGCAATATGGCGAACTTCACGCGCGCGGGGATTGCGCGCCGCGCCACCTGCATGGCGTGGCCGGTGCCGCGCTGCGGCTGCTGCAACGCCGTCTCGACGCCCAACGGCGCGACCGCTGACGTTACGTCCTCAGCCTGATGGCCAACCACCGCAATAATTTCCCGCGCTTTCAGCGGCTGGCAGGCGCGCACCACATGCTCGACCAGAGGACGCCCTCCGGCGCGGTGCAGCACCTTGGCCAGCGCGGATTTCAGGCGCGTGCCCTTGCCAGCGGCCAGGATCACGATTGCGATGTCGGGGTTAGCCATGCCGATATTGTCAGTGGTTCGCACCGGTTTGACAATCCAGCGCAAGGCAAAGCGATGCGAAAGGAACACTTAATCCAACAAGCACAGCCGGATCGCGCCAGTTGCAGGGTCAATCCCCGGCCGGGGCTGAGGCCTCTATGGTGTGAGTCGGGCGATGCTCCGCGGGGGCTTCGTCGTACGTCTCGGTCCACAGCGTGGGATCGGCCAGCAAGCGGGTAACAAGCTGTGTGTGCAGCGCGTGGCCCGCTTTGTAGGCCTCGACGCGCGCCAGCAGTGGCCGGCCCACCAGGGCCAGGTCGCCGATTAGGTCCAGCGCCTTATGCCGCCCGAACTCATCCGGAAAGCGCAGCGGGCCGTTCATCACTCCGTTTTCGTTCAGGACGATGGCGTTGTCGAGCGAGCCGCCGCGAATTAGGCCCATGCGGCGCAATCCCTCAAAATCCTGCACGAATCCGAAAGTCCTGGCCGGCGCCAGCATATTGCTGAACGATTCCCGTCCCACGCGCATCTCGACTTCCTGCACGCCCACCGCCGGATTTGCGTATTCCACATAGCAGCGAACCTGAAAATCATTCGCCGGATAAATTCCGATGCGGCGGCCTCCATCGCTGAATTCGAGGGGCTTCACGACCTTCAGGTAGCGCCGTCGCTTCCGCAAGCGGCGAATTCCCGCCTGGCCCAGCATCTCAATAAACGGCTGCGACGACCCATCCAGGATGGGCAATTCCAGCGCGTCCAGCTCGATGTAGACATTGTCCACGCCGCAGGAATACAGGGCCGCCAGGAGGTGCTCGGTGGTGGAAAGCAGCACGCCCTTTTTCATCAAGCTTGTGGCATAGCTGACTCGGGCGACGTTACGGACGTGCGCCTCGATCTCGAAATTGTCCAGGTCCACTCGACGGAAGACAATTCCCGTGTCCGCCGGTGCAGGCACCAGCCGCAGTTGAGACTTCACCGCAGTGTGAAGCCCGACTCCCTTGGTGGAAACCGACTTTTCAATCGTGGTTTGGTAAGTCATGGAAAGGTCATATCGTAGCACTCCTTGGGCCTTCCAGTAAGCAGATTAGACCAATAAAATCAGGTAGTTGCAGACAATTGGTTAATAGTGTGTGGTAAAAAAGACACAAAATGGCATGATTGCGTGGTTAAACTGCACCAGTTTGTGACAGTCACTCTTGGCAAGCGAACCTAGCGCCCGCGTTCAGGCGGGTTTGGAGACCGCTAGACAATACCCGCCTGAACGCGGGCGCTACGTTACCCAAAACCAGGCTCTTACTCGGAGCGCTACTTGTGTCCACCTCCGGTAAAGCTTAAGATAATTTGCTGAGACTTCCCTGATGGCGTCGCCATTCCATATCGTTTCGAATTCCGTCCCGGTCACGCCTGCCGGGGTTTCCCTGGACCCAGCTGCGCATCCTCGCCCGGATTGGCTGCGCGTCAAATTTTTCAATGGTCCGAATTACCAGGAACTGAAACGCATCATGCGCACGCTCGGCCTGAACACCGTGTGCGAAAGCGCGCGGTGCCCCAACATGGGCGAGTGCTGGGAAAATCGCACGGCGACGTTCATGATTCTGGGAAACATCTGCACGCGCGCGTGCGGGTTTTGCGCCGTGCCATCGGGAAAGCCCGCGGCGCCTCCGGACGAACTGGAGCCGGAGCGCGTGGCCGAAGCCGCCGAGCGCATGGGTTTGCGCTATGCCGTGGTGACATCCGTGAATCGCGACGACCAACCCGACGGCGGCGCCGCCATTTTCGCCCGCACGATCCAGGAAATTCACGCGCGTATTCCGGCCTGCAAGGTGGAAGTTCTCATCCCCGATTTTCGCGGGGACTGGAAGGCGCTCGAAACCGTGATTGCCGCGGGGCCTGAAGTCTTGAACCACAACACGGAAACCGTACCGCGCCTGTATCACGAAGTGCGCAAGGGCGCGATCTACGGCAGGTCGCTCGAGCTTCTGCGCCGGGCGAAACTGCTTGCGCCGGAAATGCCCACCAAGACCGGGCTGATGCTGGGCCTGGGCGAAACGCGCGAGGAAGTCCTTGCGGCGATGCAGGACCTGGCTGCGCAGGGCACCAACATCCTGACGCTGGGGCAGTACATGCAGCCCACACGCGAGCATCTACCTGTCGTACGCTTCGTTCACCCCGATGAATTCGCGGAATACAAAACGCTGGGCGAGCAAATGGGTTTTGCGCACGTAGAATCGGGTCCTCTGGTGCGTTCCTCGTATCACGCCTTCGAGCAGGAAGCCGCCGCGCACGTTTAATAATTTCTCGACGCTAAAATATGCCGTCATTCCGAGCAAAGCGAGGAATCCCTCTGCGGTTCTTGCCTTGCGGGCCGAAAAAAAGAGGGATTCCTCGCTTTGCTCGGAATGACGGCATAACCCAAGAAACCCAACGCCGGAAGAGTCATTTGCCAGGCCTCCCTCCGCATCGACCGTTGAAATGGCGTAAGATTCTCTCCCATAATGTCTCCAAAGAGGAAAAATTAGATGAGAACCGACCGGACTTGCGCCATCCCGTTGTTTGGTCTCGTGGTTTTCGCTTTCGCGCTTGGCGCAAGCTTGCCTCTTTCCGCGCAGACCGCCGCACCCGTTACCGGGGCGGACGTCTATCAAAAGCGCTGCGCCCGGTGCCACGACGAGGGCGTTTCCCGCGCGCCGGCCAGGCAAGTCCTGCAAACCATGTCCGCGGCGCGAATCCTGCGCACGCTTGATTTCGGCCTGATGATGGCCGTGGCTTATCCGATGAAGCGCGAGGAGCGCGTGGCTGTCGCGAACTTTCTGGGAACCCCGGGAGATGATGCTCCGACGTCACCGAAGAATCCTTGCGCGGCGGGGATGCAGCCTCTTTCCGCGGCTTCTGCCGCAAACTGGGCGGGATGGAGCCCGGATCCTTCCAATAATCGTTACCAGAACGCCGAGCAGGCCGCGCTCGGCATGGCGCAGGTCCGGCATCTCAAATTGAAATGGGCTTATGGATTTGCAGGCGACGTCACTTCGTTCGCGGCGCCCACCGTGTTGAATGGAACGCTTTTCGTCGGCAGCGCCGGAGGTCTTGTCCAGGCGCTGGACGCAAAAACCGGCTGTGTGCACTGGACATTTCCAGCCAACGGCCCCGTGCGCGCGGCTATTTTGCCGGTTCATAACGGATCTTCGTACACGCTCGTGTTCGGCGATCTGATCGGGTGGGTCTACGCGCTCGATGCAAAATCCGGGAAACTGGCGTGGAAAAAGAGGCTGGAGGAACACGAAGCCACCCGGTTGACCGGCTCGGCAGTGGCGCTAAACGGTATCGTTTTCATTCCCGCCGCGTCATGGGAAGAAACGCGTTCCACCGATCCGCAATATGAGTGCTGCACGTTTCGCGGGAGCGTCACGGCACTGCGCGTCCGGGACGGTTCGCTCGTTTGGAAATCGTACATGGTGGACACGCCACAAAAGACCGGCACGAACAGCGTGGGAGTCCCGCAGTGGGGACCTTCCGGCGCCCCCATCTGGTCATCTCCCACCGTTGACACGAAGCGAGGCCTGCTCTACGTCACCACCGGCGACAATTACTCGGTTCCGGCGACCTCAACCAGCGACGCCGTGATTGCGCTCAACCTGAAAACGGGACGCATCGTGTGGACGCAACAAACGTTAGCGAACGATGCATACACCTCGGCCTGCCGGAACAAGGGCGTCAATTGCCCCTCCACCAACGGGCCGGATTACGATTTCGGATCGTCGGCGTTGCTGGTTCACGCCCCGAACGGAAAGGAAATTCTGGTGGCCGGACAAAAATCCGGCGTGGTCCATGCGTTCGATCCGGACGCAAAGGGAAAACTTCTCTGGGAGACCCGCGTCGGCACGGGCGGCATTAACGGCGGCGTGCAATGGGGCATGGCCAGCGACGGACAAAAAGTGTATGCGGCCGTCTCCGATGTGTCCGCCGTCATGAACACCGCGGGCCCGGTCGGCGGCGCGACGTTTGATCCCGCCAAGGGCGGAGGCCTGACGGCGCTGCATCTGGAAGATGGTGCAACGGCGTGGTTCGCTCCCAGCCATCCATGCGATCCGCCGAAGCCCGGTTGCAGCCCCGGCCAGTCGGCCGCTCTGACCTTGATTCCCGGCGTGGTTTTTTCCCCATCGCTCGATGGCCATCTTCGCGCGTTCAGCACCGAGGATGGCGAGATGGTCTGGGATTTCGATACGGCGACAACCTTTTCCACGGTGAACGGAGTTCCCGCCAACGGCGGCTCGATCGACGGCGCGGGCCCGGTGATTGCCGGCGGAATGGTGTTCGTCAATTCCGGCTACCCGCGCAACGGCGGCATGCCCGGCAATGTGCTGCTGGCGTTTGGGCCGGAGTAGAACAGGCTTCAGCCTGTTGTTTTTTGAATGTACAGAGCGCCAGCCCAACAGGCTGAAGCCTGTTCCACCAGACCAAATCATATAAATCCGTATTGACTTATCAGATATAAGCACATATAAATGTATCTTCTGGAGGCGCTCATGCGTTCCGAGGAACTGCTCAGCCCGCGCGATGCCGCGCGCGCGCTGGGCATCAGCTATCCCACGCTCAAGCAGTGGATTTACAAAAAGAAACTCCGCAGCGTGCAGACCGCCGGAGGGCACCACCGCATTCCCGCGTCGGAGATCGAGCGCTATTTGCCGCGCACCGAGGAAAAGGACGTCTTCGCCGGACGCCGCGGCTTTCGCCGCATCAGCGGGCGGAATCAGCTGGTCGGCCGCATCGTGGAAGTCCGTTACAGCGGGTTGCTGGCGCAGATAAAACTCTCGATCGGCGGGCAGCGCATTTCCTCGATTATCACCGCGGACGCCGCGCGCGAAATGCGTCTGGCAAAGGGCCAGACCGCCGCCGCCCTCATTAAATCCACCGAAGTCATGATCGTGCGGGTGTGACGTTGGACGTCGAAACATGAGACGAATTCGCAGAGCCGCGCCCATATTGCTTGCCGCGCTGGCGTGGACCGTCCCACTGCCGGCGAGCGGCGCATCGCAGGCCGCCCGGAATTCATGCGGCACGATCACCGTTGCCGCCGCATCGGATCTGAGCAATGCCATGAAGGAAATCGCGGCAAATTATGAGAAGGCCACCGGGTGCGCTGTGCGCGTGAGCACCGGCTCTTCCGGAAATTTTCTTTCGCAAATTGAAAACGGCGCGCCGTTTGACGTTTTTTTCTCCGCCGATATTGCCTATCCGAAAAAACTCGAAACCGAAGGGCTGGCCGCGCCGGGAAGCACGGTTCTCTATGCCGTCGGAAAAATTGTGTTGTGGGTGCGCAACGATTCGCGGCTGGACATTGCCAAAGGGCTCGCCGTGTTGCGCGATCCTTCCATCCAAAAAATCGCCATCGCCAATCCCCAACACGCGCCCTACGGACGCGCGGCCGAGCAGGCGCTTCGCGGCGCGGGGATCTATGACGTCGTGAAGGACCGGCTCGTGCTGGGAGAAAACATTGCGCAGGCGGCGCAATTTGCCGAATCCGGAAACGCGAATGCCGGGATCGTCGCGCTATCGCTGGCGCAATCGCCACCCTTAAAGGATGAGGGACGTTATGCGGCGATTCCCGAGTCGTTGTACACGCGGATCGAGCAGGGCGCCGTGGTTCTGCGCGCGGCGCCAAATCCACAAGGGGCTCGGGCATTTCTCGATTACTTCAAAAGCCCGGAGGCCGTTGCGCTGCTGGCGCGATACGGATTCGTTTTGCCGGAGAATGAAAAAAAATGAACTGGCAGGCGATTGCGCTTTCGCTCAAGCTCGCATTCTCCGTCGCGGCGATCCTGCTGGTCGCGGGCATGCCGATTGCTTACTGGGTGACGTTCTCGCGATGGCGCTGGAAATTCCTGGTCGAGGCCGTCGTCGCGCTGCCTCTGGTACTGCCCCCCACCGTGCTCGGCTATTACATTCTCGTGGGTCTGGGACCGCGTAACCTTCCCGGCAGGCTCTGGCAATCGCTGTTCGGACACACGCTGCCATTCACGTTTGGCGGCTTGCTGGCCGCTTCCGTCCTGTACAGCCTGCCGTTTGCCGTGCAGCCGTTTTCCGCCGGGTTCGAATCGGTGGATCGCAGGCTGATCGAGGCGGCGTGGACGCTGGGCGCGTCGCGCCTAGCCACGTTTTTTCGCGTGATCCTTCCGCTCTCCGGTGCCGGCGCGGTCACCGGGGTGGTGCTGAGCTTCGCGCACACGATCGGCGAGTTCGGCGTAGTGCTGATGGTGGGAGGAAACATTCCCGGGGTGACACGCACCATTTCCATCGACATCTACGATCAGGCACAGGCGGGGAATTACGCCACGGCGAATCATACGGCCCTGCTGCTCCTGCTGTTTTCGTTTTTAGTTCTATCCGTTATTTACGGGGCTAATCGACGAGCGCTGAGCCTGTGGAGAAAGCTGTAACCTGGTGTCAAGTAGGGCAGGCTGAGGCCTGTCCTAACTGTCGCACTCATAAAAACCATGTCACTCGAAGTCGCGATTGAAAAACAGGTGCAGGACTTCCGGCTTTCGGTGCAATTCAAGGCGGATGGGCCGCCCCTCGGCCTGCTGGGCTCTTCGGGATCGGGCAAGACGATGACCTTGCGCGCGATCGCGGGCCTGGAGACGCCGGATCGCGGCAGGATCGTGCTTCACGGGCGGGTGCTGTTCGATTCCGACGAGGGCATCAACGTGCCGGCCCGGGCTCGCCGCATCGGCTTGCTCTTTCAGAACTTCGCGTTGTTCCCGCATTTGAGTGTTGCGGAAAATATCGCGTTCGGCCTGCGGCGGCTGCCACCGGAGGAGCGCAACCGCCGCGTGGCCGCGCAGCTTTCAGCGGCGCACCTTGAGGGCATGGAAAACCGCTACCCCGCCACGCTTTCCGGCGGCGAGCAGCAACGCGTGGCGCTGGCGCGCGCCCTGTCCATCGAGCCCGCCGCACTTTTGCTCGATGAGCCGTTTTCCGCGCTGGATACGCATCTGCGCAGCGCACTGGAGCGCCACCTTCGCGAGACGCTGGCGCACTACGGCGGATCGACGCTGTTCGTTAGCCACAATCTCGAAGAGGCCTACCGCGTTTGCGGGGAGCTTGTGGTCCTGGCGCAGGGAAGCACCGTGGCGCAAGGTCCGAAGGAAGAAATTTTTCGCCACCCGCCCACGCTTGAGGTCGCGCGCCTCACCGGGTGCAAGAATTATTCTCGCGCGCGCCGCGCCGCCGACGGCTCGATCGAAGCGCTCGATTGGGGCTGCAAACTTCGCGTGGCACAGCCGTTTGCCCAGCCGCCCGCGCACATCGCCGTCCGCGCGCACCACGTGCGTGTGCGCCCCGCGGGTGAATCCAAGCCGGAACGCCGCGAAAATATTTTCTCCTGCCGGCTTGTGGCGATGACGGAAACGCCGTTTCGAGTCACGCTCGATCTGCGTGTTATTGGAAACATTGGAGGGAACATCGGGGGCCCCGCCGAAACAGCACCCGAAAGCGCGGGTTTTCAAATTCAGGCCGAAGTGTTCAAACAGGAGTGGGAAGCGTTCCGCGACATGCCGCAACCCTGGCTGGTTGAGCTTGCGCCAGAGCGTGTATTTCTGCTGCCGGATTGAAAATGCAAGGCATTGAGGGACGGACTTCGGTGGCACAGGCTTCAGCCTGCGCCACCGAAAGCAATTTCGCATTGTGAGGGGAATCAAAACTCCAGATGCAGGCGGACGCCAGGAACAATGACCGGGCCGCGATCGCGATTGTACCCCGGATGATCGACATATTGCGCGTTGAGCGAAGCAAATATTCCTCGCCACACATGCAGCGCGTAGTACGCTTCCAGGATGTCCTCACGGGCGTAATTCAAATTGCCGTCTCCCAGCAGGAAGCCGGCGCCGCCGAGTTTTAGATATTCCTGGTGATCGCGCGAGATTCCATTAGAGACAAACGCGATCCCGGCGCGGTCCGACTTTCTTGCCGAGCCGAACCCTTTCGCGCCCACGCCGAATTGAATCGTGTCGTCCACTTCCGTGTAGGCGTACGACTCATGTTGCCCCTCGTTCCATCCCCAGCGCGCAAAGACGCCCGCCCAGGTATTCAGCGGCTGCTCGAGGTTGAAGCCAACCCCGTATTTGGTTGTGGTTTGCAGCGGATGGGCTGTGATGTCCGGCGCAGACGTCACGCCCGCCAGAAAATTGGCGATGGCTACGCGGTAAATTCCCATGTTGGCCTCGTTTGAAAAACCGAGCAGGCGAAGGACGCCCTCGCGATGCGGCACAACGGCGCCGTGCAATTCGAATTCGACATTTTCCGAATGCGCGCGTCCCAGATCCGCGTCCAGGTTGATGCCGTTTGCCACCTTGGGCATCAGGGCCTCCGCGAAGCGCAGCGCCCAGCGGCGATCGTCGTACTCGACCATGGCGGCATACGTGAAACCTCGCGTGTCGGCGGCGTAGTCATAAGCGCCGTTGTCGTCCACGGTCCAGTTCAGAAATTGAAAATTGCTGTCCGTCCCATAGGTGTTTGCATCGAAAAAATCCACGATGCTGAATTTGCCGAAACGAATTTCCAGCCGGCGTTCTGGGAGCTGTGTGAACAACGAAAAAGGCGTCCGTTCCGCGGCCACTTTCTTATGGCTGAGCGGAATCACCTGGTGCCACATCAGCCGGGCTATGTAAGGGGCTTTGCTGAGCTGCGGGTTGCGGACCACATCCAGATTCGTAAAACCGGCAAGGCCCAGCGCTTCGCCGATCCCGTGCCCACCGGTCTCCTGAACGTCGAGAAGAACCTCCGACGTATTGCTGATTTCCAGCCCGGTGGGGAGCGTCAACACACGGGAACTGGCGTCCTGCGCCTGGGGCGATAAGCTGTTCGGGCCCTGATAGGGAGAGTGAAAATCCGGATGCCACTGGGAGATGAAGTTTGCCTGGCCCGCAATCCAGAAGCGGCTCGATTCGGAGTGCGGAAACAGGGTTGGAGTTTCCTCCGGTGAAGCGTCTCCTGGATCCGAAGTTTTTTGCGCCGGCGACGAATCGGTTGGCGCATTTTGGCAGTGCGCCGGGCGCGCGATGACCAAACACACGAATAACACGCTCAAGAAAACAGGTCCGAATTTGGCGGCAGGTTTGTCCATTTCCAATTTTACTTTGCTTTCCGCAACCGAAAAGTAAATCACGGCGGAACTCGACGGCGGCGTGAACAGACGATGAATTTTGAGGGGCGCACTGGCGCGCGCGCCCCCAAATTCCGCGAATTAGTCCTCGAAATGCGCAGCCAGGGCTTCGCCGCGGAGCGCCGCCAGATCCTCCTCATGTATCTTGACTCTGGATTCGAACAGGGTCATGTGCGGATCGATCCAAACGCGGATGAGCGGCGCATCGTCGCCATCGTGCGCCCGAATCCAGACGCAGTACAGCCCTTGCGACGGCACGATCCTGTTCACTATGTTGATCAGCTTCTTCATTGTCCCCTCCATCGAATACACAGTCGTCCTCGCCCGGTGGAAAACGCCCGGTCCGGGACCACTTCTTCAAGCGGGGAGCATTGCCGCGATGATTCGACGGAGACCCGCTCGCTCAGCGGTTTTCCATGAGAGCGAACGGAAAAAACTGGAAGCGGGGTATGCTATGCTCGCTGCGCGTGGAGGCCCGGGAGGCGTCTGTAACCCGGAGGTTCCGGTTCATGCACTGGAATTTCCATGTGTTCGGTTTTCCTTTCGGGGCCTTGCATTGCGCCCCGGGCTTAGATACCATACCCCCATAGGGTAGTCAACCAAAATGCCGCATTTATCGAGAGAAAAACTGGACCTGGTCAACCGCACCAAAAAAATCGTGGGGCAGCTCGAGGGCGTCGAGCGCGCCCTGGGACAGGACGAGCCCTGCTCGGACGTCCTGCAGCGCCTGGCCGCCGCGCGCGGCGCCATCAACAGCCTCATGGGCGAACTGATGGAAGACCACATCCGCAACCACATGCCGCGAAAGACAAAATCCGCCGAGGAAGCCGCCGACGATCTAATCGAGATTGTGCGAACGTATTTGAAATAAAGTTCCCGCGGGAAACTTCGTTGGGGAGGATCCTACTTGCTTGCGGAAGGACCGACGGTGCCTTTCAGTTTCGCCAGTTCGCGCGCGAATTTCGCATTGGCCGGGAATTCGGCGACCAGCTGCTCGAATTGCACGCGCGCCAGATTGAATTGCTTTTCGCGCATCGCCGCCAGGCCCAGCGTCAGTTTCGCGTATGGCCGCAGATAGTGGCCGCTTGCCGCGGTCATTTCCAGCTGTTGCATGCCCAGTACGCGGTCTCCGCGGAATCCCCCGAAGCGCAGGAAGAAACGTTTGTAAGCGGGCAGGCAGCCCATGATGTAGTTCGTCTTGCCCAGCGCCACATACGCGTCGGTCGCGCTGGGCGCTACTGCCAGCAGATTTTTCGCGACGCCATCGGCCTCGCGAATCAAGCGCAAGGTTTCCATCTGTTTTTTCTCGACCAGGCTGGAATAGTCGGCCTGCAAACCCGTGGCGATGGTCAGGGCGAATAATGCGTCGGCGTTATTGGGATCCGATTTCAGCCGCGCACGCGCCAGGTCCTGCGCATGTTGAATTGCGCCGATGAACGCGTCGCGCGTTTGCGGGTCCGGAGGGCCGTCGATGCCGCCGAGCAGGCGGTTGTCATCGAGAAAAAATTCCGAAGTTAGTACTCCCTTGCGGTCAAACTCCTGAAACAGGTAACTTGCCGCCTCGGCCGCCGGGCCCAGCGCTTCATCGGGATGCCGATTTTCCCACGATTGAAATACCCCGCGCGCTTCCGGAAATTTCAGTTCGTACAGCAGGCGGAATCCCGCGTCGATTTCCGGCTGGCTGGAGAGCCGGATCGGGCCAATCGTGGACGCCTGAGGCAACGACTGCGCTCGCGCCGCTTGCGATCCCGCGCCTATTCCTGCCACGCCAATCACAAACAGCAGCCACCACACGGCCCGCGCCGTGCCATGTTTCCGGAATATTTCCATGTGCCTATCTTAGATGCAAATGACGAATCGAAGGCGGGTATCGGCAGGTAAAAAATTTGGCGGGTTGGGAAGCTCGCTCACGTACCCGATTTCTCGGGGCCGTCGTCCCCGCAGCGTAGCACCCAACCCACTGTGCCAATGATGGTGACATCCAATGGCTACAGCCTCAATGGGCCGCTTGATTCATATTTTGGGGTACCCGGGTTTTAGTACGAGGTTTTGAGGCGCATGCTTATGATAAAACTAGGCTTATAGGAATGCAGAGCTATCGTCCAGGAGCTTGCGGGCGACATTTAGCCACGAATCCTGCCTGGGCGAATTATTCGACGACCGCGATTTTGTTCGGCGTGGAAAGCGGCATCCACAGTCGGCCTCGCGCGTCGCGCGCGATATTGCGGACCGAGGAATCGGGAGCCGGCATCGGAAAAGCGGTAAAGATTTCGACGCCGGGATTGAAACGCACCAGTTTGTTTGCGCCGCTCTCCTCGTACCAGATTTTTCCGGTGGAATCGAGCGCGATGCCATAGGGCTCGGAGTCCTTCCCGGACGGGCTGTCCCACATCTTGAATTTCTTGTCGGCCAGAGTCAGGCTTCCCAGGCGCCCGCCGCCGGAATCGGTGAAGTAAATCACGCCGCGCGCCGCGACCAGCCGCCGTGGGTGCATGTTGGAACCGGGCGGGGTGTACTCGGTGATCGCGTCGGTCTCCGGATCCATACGGCCCAGTTTTTGCCCGGTCAGCTCACAAAACCACAAGCCACCGTCGTCGGCCGAAACCATTCCGTAGGGATGGGCGTTCTGCGTGGGCACGCTGAACTCCGCGATTTTTCCGGTGGCGACATCCAGCCGTCCGATCAGGTTTGAATCCTGCGAGGTGAACCAAAGCCCTCCGTCAGGGCCGAACACCGGCGTGTGCGGATCCTTCGCGCTTGGCGGGGTGAATTCAGTGATCGCCCCGGACTTGGCGTCCACACGGCCGATTTTTCCAGCGTAATTTTCGGTAAACCAGATGTTTCCGCGCGCGTCGGAGACCAGGCCGTGCGGACCGGAATCCGCGGTCGGCACTTTGTACAGCTTCCATTCGTGCGTGTCGGGATTGAACCGCGCGATGTGGCCGCTCTGCTGAAGCGTGAACCAGATATTGCCGGACGGATCGACTGCCGGGTCATGCGGCAGCGCGCCGGACACCGGAACATCCCACGTGCGCATCGTGCCCTTGAGTTCGACGGCGGCCGCGGCCGGAGGCTGCTTGAACGTAAGCCTCAGTTTTACGTTGGCCTCGCCGCCGGGCCGCACCATCACGTTGTGTTCCCACTCCGACCAAGCGTCGCCGGCCGACGCGCGCATTTCATAGAGCCCCGCTCGCAGCGGACCGATTCGGAAATGTCCCTGGGCATCGCTGTGCAGAACGTGCGGCGTGCTCCCGTCGGCTGGCTGCCACAAAATCTGCGCCCCAGCGACCGGCGCGCCCTTGGCGTTGACAACTTCTCCCGTCAGGCTGCCCGGCTTGGCCGGCGCCACCTTCGGGTACTGCGCGCGCACGCCTGCGGACACAAGTGCAGCAGCGCAGAAAACGACAACAAGTTTTGGACCTACAAGCCGCATTCCTGCGCGCCTCCAGAAGAAACCAACATTTCAATTTTACCTTGGGCAATGCGAAGCGGCTCTGCCGGATCGGCGCAATGAGGCGCGAAAGATACGGGGTGCAATGTCTAGATATAAAAGATTTTACCTCATCCTTAGATTGCAAAACCAATTCACCACAGAGACACAAAGAAAAAAGAAAATACATTTGTCTTTCTCTGTGCCTCTGTGGCTGATTTCTTCAGGGTTCTATTTTGCGGATAATTCGCGGGCGGGAGATTCGGCGGAAGCATTATTCAATTCGGCGCGGATGATTTCGATGGACTGCGACGGCGGGCCGATGTGGCGGTAGCGCGAGACCTCGGTGCGTTCATGGACGCCGAATCCAAAAAGAAATTTTCTCCCGTCCACGTCATAGGTATAGAGCGTTGGCAGCCACACGCCCGGCGCCACTTCCGACTGTTCCAGCACGAAATGTCCACCGCGATAGATCTTTCCGGCGATTCCCGCGCCAAACGAGATGTCGCTGGTGATATCGCCCTCGAGCCGCGCAAATTGCGCCTGCGATTCGTCCACCCAAAGCGTGGCGTGTGCGTGGCCGAAGGCACTGGCAAAGCGGCTGGTCGGAACATAATTGGGTTCGGGATCGAGCAGGATTTTGTCGAGTGTGCGCGTGCCGTGCGGAGCGCCGGGATCGGGACGCGTTTCACGGCCCGCCCATTTCAAGCGAAATGCGTGGGAGGCGGAGTCCACCAGGTCCGACCGTTCATGTTGGCGCCTCTGGAACTTGATCATGTCCTGGTTGTAGCGGTCGTTGGGATGGATGGCGATATCGAGTGCGTCGACGGCACTCTGCAGCCAATGCCGGTAAATTTCCGGGGAGACAGGGACTCCGTTTTCCGCGAGCGGCAGCTTCATGGTGCCGGTTCCGGAAGGCAGGACGCGGTCGGTGCGGTCGGTCAGCACGCCGGAACTTCCATCCGGCTTGCGTGTGACCACGTGCTCGACGCGTTCGTATTCCTGCAGGGCGCGATCGTCCCGGTGCTGATTTTCGACGGCCCTGGCAATCAAGGCCTGGAGTTGCCCGTCTGTGGGCGCGGGGTTGGCTTCGACGATCAAGCGCTGCGCGTCGTCCGAAGCGCGCGCGCGCGGCGCCACGAGCCACGGCGCCACCGCGAGCATCGCAGTTCCCAACGCCACAACATAGCTTGCGCGAATCATCGTTTGTCGGCCGGCGCGGAAAGCGTTCTGGCCCGCAATGCCGCACCCAATTGGATTCTACGGCCAATCGCGCGGTTGCACCCCATGTTTCGCAAGTGTGAACAACGGCCGTGAATCAATCCGCACCGGCTGGCGAGCGGCCAAACAGCTCATGGTGGCGTCTTTCCCGGAGGCCGCCCGCTATCTGTAGATAGTATGCATCCAGTAATTAAATGCTTTTCACGCCTGTATTAACCTTCCATTCACAATTTCACGATCCACCTGTAATAAGCGGCCTCTAGAGTCTGGCGCTACTTCAAACTGGAGGATTTGACTTGAAACGTTCATCGATGTTTTCGCAATGTTTGCTTTTGATTTTCTCTGGCCTCTTCTTGCTTGTGGCCGGTGCGGTGCAAGCATGCGCCCAGCAGAATGCCGGTGGGCTTGGCGGGACAGTGCTCGACCCGACCGGAGGCGCCGTCCAAGGCGCAACCGTGGTGGCCCGAAACGAATCGTCCGCTGCCGCAAACCGGACGGCCACCGATGCGGGTGGCAAGTTTTCCTTCACGAATCTGGCGATTGGCAATTACACCTTGGAGGTCTCCACACCGGGATTTGCGCTGGCTAGCCGGTCGGGCGTGCACGTCACCGCCGACCGCGCCGAGGAGCTCACCTTTACCTTGACCCTCGGCAGCGTGAACGATGCCATCACCGTCGAGGCCAATACTTCGGGGTCCCTCGCGGCGCAGAACGCGCCAATGGATAGCGTGCTGGAGACCACCTCCGCGCGAACCGAAGTCACCCCGATTTTCGTTCAGAATTTCACGACTCCACTCGCCGATTTCGGCGAACTGGTGGCCATGGCTCCGGGAACCTTCAGCATCAGCACCGACGGCGTCGGCTTGGGACAGGACAAGACGTACTTCCGGGGTTTTGCCGACGGCAACTATGACATTGACTTCGACGGCGTGCCCTTCTACGACACCAACGATCCCACGCACCACACCTGGGCGTTCTTTCCCTCCCCGTGGGTCGGCAGCGTTGACTTTGACCGCAGTCCCGGAACCGCTTCCACCATCGGGCCCACGCCCTTTGGCGGGTCGATCCACTTGCTTTCGCCGACGATGGAAGTCTCTCCCGTGCTGCGAGCGACGGTCTCCTATGGCTCATTCCATACGATTCTGACCGATGCCACTTTTGATTCCGGCTTATTCGGCGGGAAGAAATCAAATCTTTTGGTGGACGTCCAGCACATGCAGTCGTCCGGCTTTGAGACTTATAACTACCAATATCGCAATGCCGGTTCGCTTAAGTACGTGTACAAGTTTTCCGAGAATAACGTTCTGACCGGATTCAGCGGGGTCGTCTGGCTGGACAGCAATACGCCGAACAACAACCCGATTCGCGCCCAGATCGACACATTTGGGTATAACTTCATGAACAGCAACGATTCCAACGCCGCCGAAATAACGCCGGTCACGGGAGCATGCAACCAGTCTCATCCAGCCCTGGCAACGTGTCTTTACCCTCTCTACTATCAATTTTATACCTACCACATTCCGACGGATTTCGAATATGTGGATTGGTCAAAACAGTGGGGCAACGGCTGGCAAACCGATTTCAAACCCTATACCCTGAGCTATTACAACGCGCAGTTCTACAACAATCCGAAATACAATACCGATGGCACGTTTAAATCCGGCGCAATTTCATCGACGAGCGCGGTCGACAAACTCAACAGCTATCGCAAGTACGGCGAAAATTTCGTCGTGAGCCAGGTCTCCAAGTACGGCATCTTCCGGACGGGCCTATGGTATGAGTGGGCCACGACCAACCGGTATCAGATTCAGTCCAATCCTCTCACCCATGTGGATGTCACCCTGCCCAACTTTCATGAAACCTTCTACACCAGCTCGTACCAGCCGTATGCGGAGTACGAGTTCCACGCCACACAGAAATTTACGGTTACGGCTGGATTCAAGTACGCGTACTTCAATCAGAACCTGACGCAATTTCAGGATCAAAGCAAGGTGGGCTGCCTGGCCCCGAAGGTGGGCGGCGTATGCGTGCCCAGCAATCCTCCTCTTTCCGTGAACCATGCCCAGGGATACAGCTCTTACCTGCCGTCGGTCGGCACCAATTACCATCTGACGAACACCTGGTCGCTCTACGGCCAGTACGGCAGAGGCACCAAAGTGCCGCCCAGCGCTGTATTCGACGTGACCGGCGGAAACGTGATTGATGCACCGCCTCCGACGGAAGTATCGACCTACCAGGGCGGCACGGTATTGAAGCTCAAACATGTGACGCTGAATGCCGATGGGTACTACATCAAGTACCAGGGCGCTTTCACCTCGATTCCGGATACGAATAACTCCACCGGCTTCGACTATGTCAATTCCGGCGACGCAATAAGCAAGGGCTTCGAGGCGGAAGCGAATATCTACATCACCAAAGGGATCAGCGTGTACTCCAACTTTACGGGTGGCAAGGCCTATTATTCCAGCCCGCAAGTTCCCAACAGCGTGGGTGTGCTGGCGGCCAATCCCAATTTCGGACGTCGGGTTGCAAATACTCCGACCAACACGGAATCCATCGGCGTCATGTACCAGCAGAAACATTTTGACGTTGGCATGTTTGATAAGCGCATTGGCCCGATGTGGAACGACCTGAGCCTTGCCAGCGGGGCCGTCGCCAGCCAGGTGATTCCCATCAACCCGTTCAGCCTCGCGAACTTTTACTTCAACTATATTGTCCGGAACGGCTCGCGTTTCGACCAAACCAAGTTCCGGCTGAGCGTCAACAACCTGTTCAATCAACGGGGCATCATTGGCGACCAGCAAACCGCCAACACCACGGCTACCTACGTACCAGGTAACAGCGATCAGTTGACGCTGTTGCCGGGACGCAGCATTGCGCTGACCGTTACGTTTGGCTTGTCCTCGAAGAGGTAAGGGCCGGCCATTGTTTCATCCGGCCGAAAATTGATTTGCGATTTCGGGTGCGGGCCCGCCGCCATGGGTTCGCACCCGGATTCATTTTCCAAGAATCCTCGAGCACGACGATGAAATGTTGCCTGATTGGATTTGCATCATGACTAGACCGGAACGATTCCGCATTAGCAGGCCATTGCTTCTCTTCGCGATTTCTTGCTCGCTCCTGTCCCCCGCCGTTCCCTTACACGCCCAATCGTTGACGTTCGCCTGGGTGGAATTAGGCGATGGAGGAAAAACGATCGCGCGAATCGTGGTGACCGATCCAGCGCAATGCCCACAAATTTTCATCGATGCAGTGAAACATCCCATGACCCTCCGGCAACCGGTGCCTGCGGGATTTCGTCCCGCTTGCGAATTTGAGATTCCATCCGGCGCGAAAAGGGCGGCCATGAATTCGCAGCCATTGATCCTCCCGAAGCCTGATCCGGACCGCGTGGTGGTCATTGGCGACACAGGCTGCAGAATCAAAGGCAAGCGCGTGCAGGATTGCAACGATCCAGCCGTGTGGCCCTTCCTGAACATCGCCGCCGGCGTGGAAGCGGAAAAACCAGGATTAGTCATTCATGTGGGGGATTATCTCTACCGCGAAAGCCCCTGCCCGGCTGGATCGGAAGCGATGTGCGGCGGCACGCCTGCAGGCGACAATTGGGACGCGTGGAACGCCGACTTCTTTACTCCCGCGGCGAAGTTGCTGGCTGGAGCGCCATGGGTTTTCGCGCGCGGCAACCACGAGTCTTGCAACCGTTCCTGGCGAGGTTGGTTTTATTATCTCGACCCGCGGCCGTGGGACGGCGCGTGCCAAGAATATTCGGCGCCTTACGCCGTCAAGATGGGCGCTTTTGAGGCTGTGATCCTTGATACTTCCGCCATTCGGGAAGACGACCTGGATGAAAAACAAGTCGCGGCCTATGCCGCCGAACTTAACTCCCTCAAACCTGAGAAATCATGGCTGGTCAGTCACTATCCGTTTTGGGGATTCAAGACCGATCCTCATGGAGGGCCACCTGTTTCTCTGACGATGTCTCTGCAAGCAGCTTGGGAAAACGCCGCTCCCAAGGGATACGACTTGATTCTCTCCGGCCACGTGCACCTGTTCGAGTATGTGAGCGTGGATCATGGCCGCCCGCCGCAACTGGTCGCCGGCGACGGCGGCACGGCCATGGCGGTTCCCATCCAGATGTCCATGAAAGGAGCTCAGATTCGCGGCGCAAGCGTGGTGGCGAGCCAAAGCCAGCAGCAGTTCGGCTATACCTTGATGACTTGGGCGGGAAAGATTTGGAAGTTGGAGTTAAGAAATCAACGCCGGGACGTATTGGTAAGTTGCACGGTGCCGGACAGCAGCGCCAGTTGCCAAGGCTCGGGCACGGACTAGATTTCCTCTTTACTCGCGTCGCTCATAATCATTGCCCAAGACTCCCTTGATTCCGAACACACTCATGCGCTTTGCGCATGGGTGTGAAATCAAAAAATCCTGCAATGAGAGATTAGAAGCTGCGTGCTAGCCCTTGCTGAAGCCGGGCGCGGGACGCAGCTCCGGGCGCGGAGCTTGCTTCGGTTCAGCGCCGGGAAGAGGCTGCGGCGGCGAAGGCGGAGTGGGGCGGACCTTTTCCGGCAGCGGCTTGTTTTCCAGCAGGAGTTTCAATTCCGCGGCGTCCAGGACTTCGCGGTCGAGCAACGCTTGGGCGATGCGCTCGAGCGTTTCCTTGTTGGTATCCAGGATGTTGTACGCGTTGTTGTAGGCCGTGGTGACGATGCGGTGCACTTCCTGATCGATGTGCACGGCGGTGTCTTCGGAAAAGTCGCGGTGCTGCGCGATTTCGCGGCCCAGGAAGATCGCTTCTTCCTTCTTGCCGAAGGCCAGAGGCCCGAGCGAGCTCATGCCCCAGTCGCAAACCATCTTGCGGGCAATGTCCGTGGCGCGTTCGATGTCGTTGCCCGCGCCAGTGGTGATGTGGCCGAGGAAAATTTCCTCGGCGGTGCGGCCGCCCATCAGAACCGTGAGAGTCCCTTCGAGATACGTCTTCGTGTAAGTGTGCTTATCGTCGATGGGAAGCTGCATGGTCAGACCGAGCGCCATGCCGCGGGGAATGATGGTGACCTTGTGCAGCGGATCGGTGCCGGGAGTCATCGCGGCAACCAGCGCGTGGCCCGCTTCGTGATACGCGGTGTTTTTCTTTTCCTCTTCGGACAGAATCATGGATCGGCGCTCGACGCCCATCATGACCTTGTCCTTGGACATTTCAAAGTCGACCATGAAGACGAGCTTGCGGCCCTGGCGCGCCGCCCACAGCGCGGCTTCGTTCACCAGATTGGCCAGATCGGCGCCTGAAAAACCCGGCGTGCCGCGGGCGATTACCGAGAGATCCACGTCTTCCGAGAGCGGGACCTTTCGCGTGTGCACGCGAAGAATTTCCTCGCGGCCCTTGACGTCCGGACGGGCCACAACCACGCGGCGGTCGAAGCGCCCGGGGCGCAGCAGCGCCGGATCGAGCACATCTGGCCGGTTGGTTGCGGCGATCAGGATCACGCCTTCATTTGATTCAAAGCCGTCCATTTCCACAAGCAGTGCGTTGAGCGTTTGCTCGCGTTCGTCGTGTCCGCCGCCGAGGCCCGCGCCGCGATGCCGGCCGACCGCGTCGATTTCATCGATGAAGATGATGCAGGGCGCATTCTTCTTGCCTTGCTCGAACAGATCGCGCACGCGGCTGGCGCCGACGCCCACGAACATCTCGACGAAATCGGAGCCGGAAATCGAGAAGAACGGAACGTTCGCCTCTCCGGCAATAGCCCGCGCGAGCAGAGTCTTGCCCGTTCCCGGAGGGCCCACCAGCAGAACGCCCTTGGGGATACGCCCGCCGAGTTTCTGGAACTTTTGCGGGTCTTTCAAAAATTCGATAATTTCCTGCAGCTCTTCCTTGGCTTCGTCGGTTCCGGCAACGTCCTTAAACGTCGCTTTCTTCTGCTGCGCCGTCAGCAGACGCGCTCGCGATTTGCCGAAACTCATGGCCTTGTTTCCGCCGGCCTGCATCTGGCGCATCATGAAGATCCAGAACGCCACCAGCAACAGCAGGGGCGCCGCATTCACCAAAAATGTAATCCAGTCCCCGCGCGTGACTTCCTTGACGTTGATCAGGACCTGCTTGTCCTGCAGCGTCTTGGCCAAGTCGGGAGAAGATTCCTTGAAAATCGTGGTGCGGAATTTCTTGGAGGGCTCGCGCCATTCGCCTTCCACTTCGTAGCTGTTGGGCGAAAGGTACAGGGTGACTTCCTTGACGTTGCCGCGCTCCACCTGCGCCATGAACTCGCTGTAGCTGGGTTCTTCCTCGCGCGCCGACTGGCCGCTCTTCGAGACCAGCGTCCAGAGCAGAACGCCCAGCATGATAATGAACAGCCAAAACATGATGGTTTTTAATGTCGAACTCGGGTTCACGTCTTTACCTCACCTGCCGGATATTTCCGGCGCGCGACGCACTGGCAATTCCCGCGCGTCAACATCCAGTATGCTGCTGAATCCACTCGGTCTTCCAACCCACGTTTACTGCCAATTAGTTAGATGCATCCCACGTGCCAAAGTTACCGTGGATTTGCGCAAGTCGCCGCCCCATCAAACGCGGCCTTTCGCAAGGCCTATCGCTTTCCAGGCGCCTTACGCAGATCCTGTTCGGCAATCAACAGTCCCGTTCGAGTCCCCGGACGAGGCGCAAATTCCTCGGCAACAGGATATCCGGAAGCCCAAACCAACTGCCCGGCGCTGGTCAACACGGGCCAGGCCGCGCGTGCGTCCTGAGGAACGCGGGACTCAAGAAACAAGCGTTTCAGCTTTCGTGCTCGCCGGTGTCCGCGAGGACGGTACGAATCGCCCGGGCGCCAACTCCGAAGAGTAAGCGGCCAACGGAGCCTCTCGAAGTCGAGCGCACCCCGGTGCTGGATAGTTTCGCCCGAGCCTGTAGGCCAGTCAATCACTTTCAATTCAAACCGGCGCCCGATTTCCCCCACGACAATATAGGACGTGTTCGACGGCCCGGGCGGCGCAATGGCATATTCGAATTCGCGGCCGTACAGCGCGTTTCCCGAGGCGGCCTTCGTTCGGGCAGAAACTCGAGCCGGGGAAAATACCAGCCGGTCGAAGACATGCCGGACGACAATTCCAGGAAGCTCGGCCCGCGCGCCGCTTTGGGATTTCTCCGCTAGGTCCAGGACATCCTGAACATGTTGCGCGGTCAGGTTGCTGCGGCTGCCCAGCAGTTCGGCGACAATCCGTCGCACCATGCGCCGGCTCAGAGCCATGGTGGAGGATGGCGGCGAACTCTGGGTGCGCCCCGCAGCCGCGCCGGGGCGGGCCAGCCCGGGAAGCGGCGAAAGCAGATCGCCGATCTTCAGTGTGATGTTTCCTTCGGAATCGCGGGAGGCAAGGGCCTGGAATCGTTCCTGCTCGAGAGACTGCCAAAAGGATTCCTCCTCGCGGGCATGGCCGGCCAGGCGCGCCAGGCGATTCACGGTGTGTGGCTCGAAATTCTTGCGCAGCACGGGGAGAAGCTGGTGCCGGATCCGCGCGCGCATCCGCGAGGTGTCCCGGTTGGTGGAATCCTCGCGCCACGCGCGGCCCAGGCTTCGAAGGTATTCGCGGACCTCCTCGCGCCCGATCTCCAGGAGAGGACGGATCACGAGGCCGGACACGGGATAGATCCCCGCAAGGCCCGTAAGGCCAGTTCCGCGCAACATGTGCGCCAGCACGGTTTCCGCCTGGTCGTCGGCCGTATGTGCCACGGCGACGCCGTTCAATCCTTGCGCAGCCGCAACGGAAGTAAAGAACTGATAGCGCAAGCGCCGCGCACCGTCCTCGAGATTCCAGGCGTTGCGCCGCGCTTCACCGGCCACGTCCGCTCGGCCTGGAATAAATTCAAGATGGAATTCCGCCGCCAGATCCTTCACGAAGCGCTCGTCTTCATCCGCCTCGGCGTCGCGAAGCTGGTGGTGGAAATGGAGCACAAAAATGCCGATTCCGAGTTGCGCGCGCAGCTCGTTCAGCAGCAGCAGCAAAGCCACCGAATCCGCGCCGCCCGATACGCCCGCGCCAATCCGGTCTCCCGGCCGAATCATCCCGTGGCGGCGGATGGTTTCCAGCGTTCGTTTTGGAAGGTCGCGGATCATCGAAAAAGCCTTACGCTGCGGATTCCCCTGCCTGCATGGTAACAACTGCGGTGTGGGATGCACAAATCGGGCGCTACTTCCAGGGGGAGAGGAGAACCGCCAAGTCGGACGGGAATTTAATGACCCGCCTGCTGTGCCATCAGCATGCGGGAATATTTGATGCGCCGGTCCAGCGCCACCGCGGCCACGTACGCGCACCCGCCGCGCTCGGTTTCAATCCACTGCAAGGCCGAGGGAGCGGCCCAGCTCAGCGCCATGCGGACCAGGCCGAGCATGTTGAAATAGGCCGAGAGCGCGCGAACCTGGGTCGAATCCCCGCCAGGCTCGGGACACAACGCCAGCAATTGTACCAGGCGCTTGAATTGATCTCCTCGCACCGTCCGCGACGTGATGCCGGAAATTTCCCGCGCCTGCTCGGACAGTTCGAGCCTTCGCGATGCCGCGATTACGGAATGGCAGTAGGAGACGAAGAACTGGAGCAGCGTCAGCAACGAAATTGCGAGGATTAATGCGGCGATCATTGATTGGGGGCGAGCACCCTCGCGGTGGCCATGCGCGCCTCTTCCGGAACCTTGATAAACGAGTAGGCCCACGAAACCGGCAGCCAGATGGCGATCAGTTGGAAATACTGCCAGATAAAACTGCTGGGATACATATTCTTCAGTGCGTAGGTGCCTGCGAACGCGCTGAAATAGACGCCCAGGGCCAGGACCAGCTGCATCAACCGCGTCCTGTTTTCCCGCAATTTCATCATCGCGCCCCAGAGCAGATAGGTCAGCACGACCCCCACGAAATACAGGTTCTGGGAAAGTTCGTTGGCAAACCGGGTAATCAATCGGTCGCTGGAAGAGGCTACCATGTGATACGAGATCAGGGCCGTTCCTCCCAGCAGGAGCATCGCGCCGCCGCGCACCATCTTGCTCACGCCCATTTCCGAAAAGACGTGCGAATAGAAACTCATTACCACGAAAAACAGGAAAATGGTCAACACCGCGTCGGAATAATAGTAGCAATACGCGTAGGCGTTGGACGTAAAGCCCGTGGCGGCGAGGACAAGATATCGCCCCGCACTGGTGGCCAGCGAAGCCAACAAATAAAGTACGATGGTGAAATGCTGGGTGAAAGCGCGCCTTTTAAGCAGAATTACGAGGCAGAATAATTCAACGAGGAAAATCGTTATCCAGATAAGGTAGTCGACTGGGCCCAGCATAAAAACTGTAGCCTCCGCGTGAACCCAGTCGCCTGCCAGGTATCACGCTCTAATTGATGCCCCCGCCGCCGCCCTTGAGCGGGGGAATCGGCCCACCGCCGTTTTGCGGAGGAATCGGCCCGCCGCCGTTACGCGGAGGAATCGGCCCGCCACCATTCGCCCAAACACCGCTGCTGACGCTCTGCGGAGGAATCGGTCCGCCGCCATTACGCGGGGGGATCGGCCCACCGCCATTGCGCGGGGGAATCGGCCCGCCACCGTTTGCCCATATTGCAGGCGCCGAGAGACTTGAAGCAGAAAGCGTCGAGGCGTTTGCAGCCACGATGCTCCGAAGCCCCATGGCTCCAGTCAATACAAGTAACGCTAGAGCGACTACCGTTAGACACTTGGACATATACGTCCTCCGGACGGAAACTAACCCGGGGGAAGTATATGTAGTTATGTTCCAAAAAGGAACAAAATTGTTACCGTGTGTCTAAACGATAAACACCTCTGGACAATTGCGCTGCGGGCTGTAATTTCCGCCCGCACCCATATTCGAGTGGGCCTTAGTCCGGCCTCCGCTGGTTGCCCGCAGGATCTTTACCTGCCTGATCCCAAGCGGAGCAGCCACGGTTGCTTTGTCCACGTGTAGAGTAGGATTTGGGACCGGCGGGGTCAACGGTACATCAGTACTACTAGGACCTATATTGGAAGTCTTTTCTGCTCAATGAGATTGCCGGGAACTGCCGAGAATCGAAGCTGCCCGCTGAGTTTCTGAGGTCCAATTCGAGCGGTGATGGAGACCCTCGATCGTGTTCCCATTGGTTTCCCCGCTTGACAGTGATCCGAGCGCCTCCTTAGGATAGGAAGCTTCATTTTTCGCCGGCGTAGCTCAGGGGTAGAGCGAGGGTCTCATAATCCCTAGGTCGTGAGTTCGAGTCTCACCGCCGGCACCACTTGATTTTTGGCAGCGCGGCGCAAACCAGATTGCCGGACAGTGCGGGTATCCCCAAATAGTCCGAGACGAAAATTTGCCGCCATGCAAGCATGCGGGACGGTACGGGCGCGACGGAATTTTTTTGATCACTCAGGTCTTTCCACAGGGAGCCGACATTGGCAAAAATGACGGGTGGCGAATTTGTTGCGAAATTTCTGAACGCGCAGGGGGTGGGCGCGATTTTCTTCGTTCCCACGATGCTGAGCCGCGCGCTGGCGGCCATGGACGACATGCCCATCAAGCGCGTCCTGACGCACGGTGAAAAAGCCGCCGCATACATGGCCGATGGATACGCGCGCGCCTCGAAGCGTCCCGGAATCTGCGCGGCGCAGGCCGTGGGCGCGGCGAATCTTGCGGCGGGATTGCGCGACGCCTACATGGCGCACAGCCCGGTGATCGCATTGACCGGAGGCCGGTTCGGCCACCAGAAGTACAAGGTGAATTATCAGGAATGCGACGATTACCCCACGTTCCACCAGATGACCAAGGCGAATTTTGAGGTCGATAGCGCGGGGCGATTGCCGGACCTGCTGCGGCAGGCGTTCCGCGAGGCGACCACCGGCACGCCCGGCCCGGTGAATCTGCTGATCGCCGGGAAAGAAGGCGACATCGAGGCGGACTCGGCGGACCTGGAATTGATCGCCGAGGAAATGTACACGCGCGTTCCGGCGCACCGGCCGGCGCCGGAAGCGGCGCGCGTCGCCGAGGCACTGCGCATTCTGAAAGCGGCCGAAAGGCCCGTGATTGTAGTGGGCGGCGGCGCGCGATGGTCCGGCGCGGGCGCGGAAGTTTTGAAGCTCGCGGAAAAACTTTCGATTCCCGTGGCGGCCTCGCTCAATGCGTTTTCGCTGGTGCCGGATAATCATCCGCTGTTCATCGGCGTTCCCGGGACGTACTCGCGCTCCTGCACGAACAAGCTGTTGCGCCGCGCGGATCTGGTTCTCTACGTTGGCAGCCAGACCAGCGGCCAGGTCACGCACTTCTGGAAATTTCCAACGGCCGGGACTCCGGTCATCCAAATCGGAATCGATCCGAGCGATCTGGGCCGAAATTATCCGAACAAAGTTTCCTTGCTGGGCGACGCGAAAGTGACTCTGCAAATGATGAATCAGGCGGCCGTCGCCGATGCTTCTCACACGGCGCGCATCGCACCGTGGACCGCCGAAGCGAAAGCGGCGGTGAAGGAATGGCGTGCGGAAGTGGCGCCGTTCCGCGATTCCGATGCCGTGCCCATGCGTCCCGAACGCATTCTTGAGGAAGTCGGGAGCTGGTTGCCGGACGACGCCATCGTCGTGTGCGACACGGGCCACGCCGGGATGTGGTGCGCGCAGCAATTGTGGATCGACGATGAAAAGTCCTGGGATTTTATCCGGGCGTCCGGTTCCCTGGGCTGGGCTTTCCCGGCGTCGCTCGGCGCGAAAGTCGGCATGCCCAAAAAACCGGTGGTCTGCTTCACCGGCGACGGCGGCTTCTGGTATCACATGCAGGAACTGGAAACCGCGGTGCGCTGCGGAATTCCTACAGTCACGGTGGTTAACAACAACGACGCGCTGAACCAGGAAACCATGATTTTCCAGCATGCATACGGAGGAAAAGCGTCAGCCAAGTCGGGCGAGATGTGGCATTTCTCGAAAGTCGACTTTTCCGCGGTGGCTGAAAAAATGGGCGCGCTGGGAATTCGCGTCACCAAGCCCGGCGAGCTGCGTTCCGCCCTGGACCGCGCCATTTCCAGCGGCCGGCCCGCGGTGGTTGAAGTACTGAGCGACATCCAAGCGCTGGCTCCGAATCCGTGGGAAGGGTAGGCGGGCAATCTCGCGGCCGCCAAATGAAAACTACGGAAGATTTCCCAGGGTGAGAGTTTCCGCCGCTATTTGCTATCCGGCAGCGTGAACACATACAGCGTGTTCCCGTTTCCCGGATAGTGAACGTCGGGCAAGATCGTGCGCGGCACGTTGCGCGGGCTGCCGCCGCCAAGGCCCGTGGTGACGGCGACGTATTGTTTGCCACCAATGCTGAACGTCACGGGAAAACCTTGCACGGAGGTTCCCAGGCGCGTCTGCCAGATCGTCTTGCCGGTATTGATGTCGACGGCGCGAAAAGTGCGGTTGAGGTCACCGACAAACGCGATGCCTCCGGCCGTGGACAGCACCGCGGTGAGAAACGACGGCCGCTGCTGCACGTTCCACACTTCCTTCATGGTCTTCACGTCAAACGCGGCGAGCCGCCCCACGTTGCCGTCCGTGCCGGGCATTTCGTAAAAGCGCCGGTCGCCCATGGTTCCGCCCGACCCTTCGGTGAATTCCACTTTCCGTCCGGACATTTCCATGCAGCTCTGGCTGAGCGGAATGATCAGGCGCTCGCTGGCCGGATCGTAGCTCATGGCCTGCCAATTGTGCCCGCCTTCGGTGCTGGGGCACACCGGCGTCCACTTGCCGATTTCCTGCTCCAGGATGTCGGGGCGGTAGGTCAGCTCGCCGGTCTTATGGTTGAGGTTAAAAATATTTTGAAAAACGGTTTCCCGGGCATCGATAAATTCGCCGGTCTTGCGGTCCAGTTTCCAGAGGATGCCGGTCTTGCCGATGGTAAAGAGCGTTTTGCGGTCGCCGATGTTCACCAGGACGCGCTCGTACACTTCGTCCATATCTAGCGTCTCGCCGGCCACGTGCTGGAAATACCAGGCCAGTTTTCCATCGCTAGGATGCAGCGCGAGCGTCGAACTCGAGTACAACGCCGCGCCCTTTGTGCCGCGGCTCACCTGCATCCACGGCTTGGCTTGGGCCACGCCCCAGTAGGTCAAATCGAGTTCCGGATCGTAGCTGCCGGTGATCCAGGTTTCCGCGCCCACGCGCAACATGTTCGGCAGATCGCCCCAGGAGTCGCCGCCGGGCTCGCCCGCGCGAGCCAGCGTATTGAAGCGCCAGAGAAGTTTCCCGGTTGCCGGATCGAATGAGCTGATGAAGCAGCCCTGATCTTTTTCCTGCGACTTGTAGCGGTCGCATCCGTTCTCGCCTTGAATCACCTGGCCGTGAATCACGATGGGCCCGCTGGAAGCTCCATAGCCTTTCGCTGTGTCGCCGGTCGTGGTCTCCCACACGGTCTTGCCGGTGCGCGCGTCCAGTGCGAATAAATGCGCGTCGGTCGTGGCCGCGAATACTTTGTCCTGATAAATGGCCATGTTGCGCATGGCGCCGGTTCCGCCGGGGACATTGCGCGGCGGCCGCAGGTGGTTCTCCCAGATCAAATCGCCGGTGCGCGCGTCCAGCGCCTGCAGGATGTTGTCGGTGTTAATCAGGTAGATGATTCCGTTGTGGACCAGAGGCGTCGGTTCGTTCGCCGCCTGGCTGTCATTCATGCTCCAGGACCACGCCAGCTGCAAATCCTTCACGTTGTCGCGATTGATTTGGGCCAGCGCGCTGTGATTCCATCCTTGGTAGCTGCCGCGCACGACCAGCCAGTCGGCGGGATCGGGTTTGAGCAGCATTGCGTCGGTCACCGGCAAGTAATTTTTCACTTCGCCGGCCACGGTGAGCCCAAGGCGCACGTTGCCGCCGCGCGCCGGGGTGGCGCCTTCTTCAGCTGTAGGGGTTCCTCCCGCCGATTGCGGCGAGGGCGAGGTATCGCCCGTAGCCACCGCGCCGATCGGTACAAGCGTCTCGGCCGTGAGCGCCTGCGCGCCCGCCGTTGCGCCATTCGCCTGCAAAACAAACGCAGCCAGATTGACGGCGTCCTGATCGCTGAGCGAGCCGGGATTGCTGAGCGGCATGGTCGTACGGATTTTCGTGACCAGGTCGCGCGTCGAACGGTTGCGCCAGGTATTCATGAAGTTGGGGCCGGCCAGCGGCAGCGCTTCAAACGTGCCTTTCATGTTGGCGAGGTGGCAGGCGACGCACGTGGATTGATAGAGGGCGCGCCCGTCGTTCGCTTGCTGTGCGGTGAAGGGCCCGGTTCGCGCGGGTTGTTGCGCGGCAGCCATGCCGATACCGAGCGCAGCCGCCGCACCGCAAGCTAAAATTCCTAACGCTCTCGCTCGAAGCATCCTCATGGTGTTTGTAATGACCTCGCTCAGGCATCGGTGGCACAGGCTGAAGCCTGTGCCACCAAATACCGTGTCCTGAAAATCTCACTACCGTGACGGGTCGTCCCATCCGTGTTCTCAGACATTCATGGCAGCAGCCAGCCCCACAAATTTCCATCCGGCGCGCGCTCGGACTGGATCTGCACGTACAGCCGCTCGCTTTTGAGATCCGCGATCTGGTCCGGCGTCAATTCGAGCGTGCCGCTGATCTCGCCCTTGTCGGCCTTCGTAACGCTCAAATCCAGCCCCGCGATCACAGGCCCGGGAATGCCCTTTGGTGCGCGGTGAATTTGCGCCGTGGTTGCCGGTGAGCGCAATCCCGCAAACGTTCCCTGAATGGTGAGCTGTTTTCCGGAAAGCGTTGCGGTGAGCGAGCCCGATCCCGCGATCGTGGCCATCATCGACAAATCAATGGGGACGGGAGAAAGGCGCGCCTTGAATGTTTCTTTCTTCGGGCCGTCCTGGGCGCGGAACGGATGAGGCAACAGCATCGCCGTGGTCGCAAGAAATACCACGAGCGCCACGCGTCCCGGCCGATTGGTCACAGTTTTTCTCTGCACAGGTCCCGTCCGCCAAAATCCCAAATTTGAACCGCAAGTTTGCGCAGATCATACGCGGCAACCGGCATCAGTTCAAGCGGAGTCGCGGAAGTCGAGTGGCGCAAGCTTCAGCCTGTGGGTTTTGGTTGCTGCAAGATCGATCGTGCTCGAACTAAACCCCGCAGGCTGAAGCCTGCGCCACTAAGACCGGCACCGGAAATCACACTCTAGTGCCCGGCAACATTGCCCGGCTGGCCTTCTTCCATTTCATAGCGCATTACGGCAAGCGTCCGGTACACGGCGTGCACGAATTTGCCGTATGGCGCGGTGAGAAACAACGAAGCGATGAAAGCGAGATGCAGCACCAGTAGACCGCCCATTGCTGAAGTCTCGCGAAGCACGAGCGTGAACATGCCGGTAAGCGCGACCATGCCCAGCGTGATCAAAAACACGTAATCCATCCCCGGCGCGCCCGCTCCCGCGGGGTCCGGATCGCTGCGCAGCTTGAACCAGATCAAGCCGCCGGTTCCGACGATCAGCGCCACGCCGCCCACCGCTCCGAAAATCACGGGCGCGCTGCCGAGCGCATACGGCGGCATCAGATGAAGAAGATCCTGGTAGATAAATGCCAGCGTCGTCGAAATGAAATCGCAGGTGAGTCCCCAGAAGGTCAGCGAGTGGTAGACGCGCCGCACGGAGGACGGCTTTTCGCCGGGATAGAAGCATCCCGGACCGCCGCCCTTGAGATAGCGCAGCCCGAGCGCCGCTCCCGCGGCCGTGGCGAATGCTTTGAATCCTCCCGGCTGCTGCAGCACGGTGCGCGTTTCCGACCAGAACTGTGCGCCGCCGCGCAGCCACACCGCGATCCCGTAAAAAAACAAAATGAGCCCGCCGGCCACCATCGCGAAATAGGGCACCACTTCGTAAAATGCTCCGGGCCCAAGATGCGCCGCGAACAAAGTGCCGGAAGGAATCAGCGCCAGAGAAAGAATAGCGACGAGCGCAATCGCCGCCGCGGCCAGGAAAACGGTCACGCTGCGATTCTTAAACGCGCGGCCGAGAAATCCCGGCCAGCTCAATCGCTCGTAGGTCTCGATGCGCGCCTCGGCCAGGATTTTTGGAATGTTGATCGCGAATTCATGCGGCGGCGTGTACATGCAGGCGTAGTAGCACGCGCGGCAGTCATGGCAGAGATTGGAAAGATAAAAAACGTCGCCGCGCTGGAAATCGCGCCGCGTTTCGATCGCGCGAAACACGGGGCAATAGCCCTCGCAATAGCGGCACGCATTACAAATGATCAGCTGGCGGTTTGCTTCCTCGAAAACGTCAAGCCCGGGCATTCGCCGCCGCCTCTCTCCCGGCGATCTGCCCGAACACCGAGCCGATGGTCAGGCCAAATCCCCCGAGGTATCCCTTGGTCAAAATATTTCCGGACATGATTTCTCCCGCCGCATGCACGTTCGGGAATGGCCGGCCGGATTGGTCCAGCACGCGCGCGCATTCATCCACCGCGACTCCCATGTACGTGAACGTGATTCCCGGCCGCAACGGCAACCCGTAGAAAGGCGGCCGGTCGATCGGCATGGCCCAGTTGCTCTTCGGCGGCGTCAGTCCCTTCGTCCCCACGCCGTCCAGCCGTTCCATGTGGATCTCCGTGTTCGCGGCAGAGGCGCGATTGTATTCCGTGACCGTCTCCGCAAACGTGCGTGCGTCGAGGCCCAGCTTCTCTGCGAGCGCTTCGAGCGTGTCGGCCCGGTACGGCTTGAACATCGGCGGAAGAAAACGGTCAATCGCCTTTGCGTCCACGATGCCGTAGGCAATTTGTCCCGGCTGTCCGGCGATCAGCGTTCCCCAGATCGCATAGCGCTTGGGCCAGATGTCCTGGCCTTCGTCGTAAAAACGGCGCGCGTCCCGGTTCACCACGATGCCGAATGGGACCACGTCGAGGCGCGTCACAATTCCGCCATCAAATTTCGGCGCGCGCGCATCGACGGCGATGGCGTGAAACCCTTTCGGGTCGCCCATGGACTTTGCGCCGCATTTGAGAAGCGCGGCCAATAATTGGCCGTCGTTGTAGGCGGAGCCGCGAATGATGAAATTATCGGCCGCGTCGCCCCAGTGCCGCTTGAGCCATTCGATGTTCGCTTCATATCCCCCGGCGGCAATCGCCACGGCGCCGCCGCGGATGACTTCTCCCGCGCCACCACTCGCACTTGCAAGCCGCACAGCGTCAAACCGGTTGTTCTCGATGACGAGCTCTTCCACCCGCGCGTTGTAGCGCACCTCGATCCCCATGCGCGCCGCCTCGCGGTAATACGTGTTGAGCATGGCCTTGCCGCCGCCCAGAAACCAGCGGTTCGTGCGCCCCAGATGCAGCGTTCCGGCCAGCGGCTGCTGCCAGTGCACGCCGTGCCCGCTCATCCACGCCGGCAGCAGGCTCGATTCGCGCACCGCGAGCTTGGCCAGATCCAGATTGGCGGGGCCTCCGGTTACTCCGATCAAATCCTGCAGGTGTTCCTCTTCCGAGTAAGGCCCGGAAAAAAACTGATCGGCGGCGGCGTGCGTGCACCGGATATTTCGCGTGTGTCTGGTGTTTCCCCCGCGCTCATTTTCCGGTGAACACTCCAGCACCAGCACGCGCGCCCCGGCCTCACGCGCGGAAATCGCCGCGCACAGCGCCGCGTTCCCGCCCCCCACCACGATAACGTCGTAGTTCTTCGACGTGTGTTTCTCCAAAAATATTTCCTCCGACTGGAATTGCCAAATGCGATTAGAAAGTATACCCCAGCGCCAAGTCAGCGGGTCCGATCGACTGCCCTGACCCGGGAATTGGCACCCGCCGGGCTCTTGCCCCCTGGCGCATCGGAATTTGTTTTTGCGTCCAGGCCGGAGCGGGAGTCCCGGCTTGACACTCGAATGCGCCGGGGATATGGTTCGCACACGATCGCACGTAAGGCCGGAATTTCTCCAAGGACCGGACAGCCATGCACCATCCGGCAAATCCGCGCACAGCAGGAATTTCATCCGGGAGGTGTCCCATGAAAAAAAACTTGAGAGCGCCGCTGGGCTTGCTGGTTGCCTTCCTGCTCTTTAGCGTCGCGGCGTTCGCGCATCACGGCGGTTCCGAATACGACACGAAGAATCTGGTGACACTGAAAGGCACGGTAACGGAATTTCACTGGGCCAATCCGCATTGCCAGGTTTTTGTCGACGTGAAGGACAATTCGGGCAAGGTCGTCAATTGGGCCATCGAAACACTCGCTCCGGCGGTCCTGAAACGCGCGGGCTGGAGCAAGGGGACGCTGCAAACCGGGGATCAGATCTCGATCACCTTCGCTCCCAGTGTGAGGGGCACTCCTGTGGGCATGATTCGCAAGGTCGTGCTTCCCAGCGGCAAGGAGCTGACAGGCGGCTCGATCGGCGAACTGCCGTCGCAATAGCCTGCCGCTTGGCCGCGCCGCGAAAAAACCGGACCGCGAAAGGAGTTTCGAGATGCGAAATTTCGTCGGGCGTTTGATCATCGCACTGGGAGCGTTACTCGTTTTCTCCCTGATGGCGATTGCCCAGACCGCGCCACCTTCGCGCGCGGCCATGCCCGCCGCGAAGTCCGGAACATTCGACCCACACGATTTCTCCGGCGTGTGGAATCCGGCGCCCGGCATGCAGCCCAAGGGCGAGGTTCATCCGCTCGATCTGGGCGGACACCCGGATCCTCTCCCCCCTTTCAATGACGCGGGACGCGCAAGATACCTGGCCAACAAGAAGTTCATCGACGCGGGAGACGTTCTGGATTGCGATCCGTACGGCACGGCGCGAAATTTCTTTACGCCGCGCCCGTTTGAAAATATTTATGCGCGCGACAGGCTGCTGCAGCACTTTGAGTATTATGACAACTGGCGCGAAATCTGGACGGACAAGCGCGATTTCCCGGACGACCTGGAACCGGACTTCATGGGCTACTCGATCGGAAAGTGGGAGGGAGACGTCTTCGTCGTCGAATCGCGCGGCTATAACGGCAAGCAGTTTCTCACCTGGCAGGGTTTCCCGCTCACCGAATCCATGCACCAGACCGAGCGATGGCAGCGCGTGGACCACGACACGCTGAAGATTGTCTTCACGTTTGACGATCCGGCGGTCTACGCCAAGCCCTGGACCATCACCTATTTTTACAAGCTGACGAACTGGGCGCTGGACGCACACCCGTGCACGATTTCGGAACTGAAGAAATACGATGATGACGTGAATCATCGCGACAACCTTCCAGGTCGCGACTACAAGCCGAAAAACTAGCGCGGATAAGGACACCTTGATGGACCGGCGAATGTTCCTGGGGCGCGGCGCGCTTGCCGCAGCGGGACTCCTCACTAGCGGAGCGCTGGGCAGGGCGCTTCACGCCGAAGGCGTTGCGCCAAGTCCCGTCGTGTCCACCACCGCAGGAAAAGTACGCGGCGTTCGCCTCAACAACGTCCACGCCTTCAAGGGCGTTCCCTATGGAGATTCGACCGAGGGAGCGCGGCGGTTTCTTCCTCCGGCGAATCCAAAGCCATGGACCGGCGTGCGCGAGACGATTGCGCTGGGATACCGATCGCCTCACGGACCATCGACGCTGATTCCGGAAGTGGCGGCCATGGACCGGGACGAACCGGTGGGCGAAGACTGCCTGGTCCTGAACGTCTGGACACCGGGCCTGGGCGGCGCGGGCAAACGGCCCGTGATGGTGTATGTGCACGGCGGCGGATACGTGACCGGGTCGGGCGGCTACATCATGTACGACGGCGCGAATCTGGCGCGCAAGCACGACGTCGTCCTGATCACGCTCAATCACCGCCTCAACGTGTTCGGCTATCTGTACCTCGCCGAACTGGGCGGCGAGAAATATGCGAACGCGAGCAACGTGGGAATGCTCGACCTGGTCATGGCGCTCGAATGGGTGCGGGACAACGTTTCGGCGTTTGGCGGCGATCCCGGCAACGTGACCCTGTTCGGACAATCCGGCGGCGCGGGGAAGATCAGCGCGCTGATGGCCATGCCCGCGGCCAAGGGACTTTTCCATCGCGCCATTGTGGAGAGCGGATCGGCGGTGAAGGGGAAAACCCGCGGCGAAGCGACTGCATGGGCGGAACAGTTTCTGCAACGCCTGGGCTTGAAGCCCGGGCAGATCGATCAGCTACAGAAGATGCCCGCGGAGCAATTGGTGGAGGCGATGGGAAGCGGCGGAGCCAATCCCTTGCTCGCGCTTGGCCCGGTGGTCGATGGGCGCACGCTGCCCGCGAACCCGTTCGATCCGGCCGCGCCGCAAATTTCGGCGAGCGTGCCGCTGCTGACCGGCACGGTCGAAACCGAAGTGGCGTTCAATAGGAATCAGGAACTGGATCCGATCGATGACGCAACCTTGCGCGCGCGCGTGAAGCAAATCCTCCACGTGAGTGACGCCGAAGCGGATCGCTTGATCGGCGCGTATCGCAAGGGGCGTCCCGGCATCGGCAACATCGACGTGGAACTGATCTTGGCTTCGGACGTCATGTTTCGCGCGGGCGTGCTGACGCAGGCCGAACGCAAGGCCTCTCAGGCTGCGGCGCCGGTCTACATGTATTACTTCACCTGGAGATCGCCGGTGCGCGAGGGAAAGTTGAAGGCCTTCCATACACTGGAACTTCCGTTCGTTTTCGACAATGTCGATTTGGACGAAGCCATGACCGGCACGGGTCATGATCGCTATTTGCTCGCCGAAAGAATGAGCAACGCCTGGGCCGCCTTCGCGCGCAGCGGCAAACCGAACCACAAGGGTTTGCCGGATTGGCCGGCCTTCAATAATACGCAGCGCGCCACCATGATCTTCAACAACGAGTGCAATGTCCACAACGATCCGAATGGAGATGAGCGAATTGCGTTGCGGTCCGCGCAAGCCATAACATAGTCCCCAACACTTGCCTACGCTACAAAATTCCCCTCGAAAATCGCAGGCGCTTTGCGAATGATTTCAGTACAATGCTCGATCGCATGAGCGCGGTCGGGCGACACGGAGTGGAACAAGGAGGAAGGGATGGCGGGGACAGGGCAATCGGCGCGTAAACTGACGTTGGACGACATTCGCGCGGCGGCGGAGCGGCTGAAGAACTGGGGGCGCTGGGGAGCGAACGACGAAATCGGCACGCTCAACTTCACGCGGCCGGAGGACATCGTCGCGGCGGCGCAGTTGGTGCGAAAAGGCCGCGTGATTTCGCTCGCGCTTCCCTACGATCAGCACGGGCCGCAGGGTGGGAAGACGAAATATCCGGCCATGGGGCGGTTCAATCCCGTGCACCTGATGCTGCGCACCGGTACGGACGCCTATTCGGGCGTCCTGGATAGCCGAAAAATTCGCGGCTCGGACGACGTGATCATCATGCCGACCCAATGCGGCACACAATGGGACGGCCTGGGCCATATTTTTTACGGCGACCATATGTGGAACGGGTACGATTGCCGCACGGTGACGTCGGCGGGCGCGCAGAAATGCGGCATCGAAAAAACCGCGGATCGCATGGTGGGCCGCGGCGTGCTCTTCGACATTCCGCGCATGCTGGGGATGGAATATTTGCCCGACGCCTTCGCGGTCACG
The DNA here is from genome assembly GCA_020073485.1 of Terriglobia bacterium. GTDB lineage: Bacteria > Acidobacteriota > Terriglobia > Acidiferrales > UBA7541 > Palsa-360. Next base: position 114,964 of record JAIQFB010000012.1, read on the forward strand.
AACGATCTGCTCGACCAGGCCGAGCGCCACTTCGGCACGAAAGTGGGGCGGGGCGATTACCTGATTGTGCGCACCGGACAAATGGAAGCGATGCTCTCGGCCAAGACGTGGGACGGCTATTCGGGCGGCGACGCGCCGGGCCTGGCGTTTGAGACGCTGGACTGGCTGCACGCCAAGCAGGTGGCGGCGATTGCCACCGACACCTGGGGCGCCGAAGTGCGGCCCAACGAATCGGACGACGCCAACCAGCCGTGGCACTGGATTTCCATCCCGATCATGGGCCTGACGGTGGGCGAGATTTTCTTTTTGAAGGAACTGGCGAAGGACTGCGCCGAGGATAAACGCTACGAGTTCATGTTTGTCGCGCCGGCGCTGCCGGTGACGGGCGCGGTGGCTTCGCCGGTGAATCCGCTGGCGATTAAGTAGTGATTTGTAGGTCATGATTTGTAATTTGTGTTCAAGCGAAACTGCGAAGCAAGACACTCCGCGGACCAGTGCGCAAGAGATTTCAGAAACACAATTAAGGCAATTTAAATATTGTGCAGACTCCGCTTGGGGCCTGCCGGAATGAGGACACGAACGTGACGAACGCACCTGCTGGGAATTCCGAGAAGATTACGGTTTCACGGGCGCTGGCGAAAATGATTCGCGCGTACGGCGCCGAATATGCGTTTACGCTGACCGGCGCGCCCCAAAATCCGCACATCGACATGCAGAACCACGAAGGCATAAAAGTTGTTCTGGGGCGCAGTGAGCGGTCGGTCCTGGCCATGGCCGACGCCTATGCGCGCGTGACCGGCAAACCGACGTTCGGGTTCGTGCAGTTCGGCCCCGGCGCGACGTACCTGCCTGCGTCGATCATCGACGCCTTCTGGGCCTCCAGCCCGCTCATCTCCATCAGTGGCTCGACCACCACCAACACGCGCTACCGCTACGAGTATCAGGAACTTGAACAGACTTCGATGTTTTCTTCGATAACCAAGTGGGCCGGAGACCTGCCGGAGCCCGACCGCATTGCCGACGTCGTGCGCACGGCGGTGCGCGCGGCCGTGAGCGGGATGCCCGGGCCCACGTATCTGGGCATTCCGGCGAACTGGTTCGGCAAGCCCCTCACAACCCCTCCTGATATTTACGCGGAGCCCGCGTTCATGAAAACTCCCGCCTGCCGCGTTGCGCCGATGACCCCGGACGTGGAGCGCGCCATTGCGCTGCTTTCCGCCGCGGAAAAGCCCGTGCTGATTGCCGGCGGCGGCGTGATGCTTTCGGGCGCCTGGGCGGAGTTGACCGCTCTGGCCGAAGCGCTGAATATTCCCGTGGTCACGACCATGGCCGGAAAAGGAAGCATCGCGGACACGCATCCACTTTCGGTGGGAGCCTGCGGGCGCTATTCGCGCAAGGTGGCCAATGCCACGCTGGGTTCGACGGATTTTTGCCTGGCCATCGGCACCAAATTGAGTTCCATGGGCACCAACGTATTTCAATACCCGCGCAAGGGCACGACTATCGTGCACTTCGATCTCGATCCGAATTCGCTGGGGCGGACCTACCGCGAGGAGTTGTCGGCCGTCGCGGACGCGCGCGAGGCGCTGGTCATGCTGCGGGAAGCCGCGATTGCCGCGAAAGTGAATGGCAGCCGCTGGGCGGCGTGGACCAAGCAGGTCCAGGGATCGGTGGCCGCGTGGCTCGCGGATCTGGAACGCGAATCGCGCGAACCGATGTACGAAGGTCGGCTCAATCCCTACCACATCATGCGACTGATCGACCAGCACATCGGACCGGAAGATATGGTCGTGGCCGACACCGGCTACATGGCGGCGTGGGCGTCGACCGTGCTGCAGCAGAAAAAGGCCGGACGAAACACGCTGCGCGCGGCAGGCTCGCTGGGCTGGGCGTTTCCCGCGGCCTTCGGCGCGAAGCTTGCCGTCGGCCCGAAGCGGCGCGTATTCGCACTCAACGGAGACGGCGGCGCGGGCTATCACTTCACGGAACTTGAGACCGCCTTGCGCATGAAGACTCCCGTCATCCAAATCGTGCTGAACAACTGCTCGCTGGCGTTCGAGTATCACGTGCAGAAATATGTGCACGAGGAGATGTGCCCGGAAGCGAGCGAGTTCCTCGACGTGCAGTTTGCCGACGTGGCCCGCGCCTTTGGCGCATTCGGCGAACGCGTCACCACGCCCGAACAATTCATCCCCGCGCTGCGCCGCGCGGAAGAGTCCGGCAAAGCCGCGATCGTGGAAGTGGCCATCAGCCGCGAACTGCCTCCGCCCGTGACGCGCTATGAAGCAGCCGGTCTGCGCAAGGTCTGACGCGGCGAATTGGATAGTCGTTTGTAGGGGCACGGCACTGCCGTGCCCCTACATCCTGACCCCAGCCTCGCAATTCATACATAGCCGCGCTTCCGACAAATCTCCGCGTCCCTTGCCACCTTGTAATCACCTCTGAACTCGCTCTGGCACTCCTCTCGCGATCGAAGTAACCTAGTTGGTGCCCGGACCGACGATATCGTTGGCAACAAGGCAGGTGCATCGTGAGAAGTCGCGGCAAAATGCTTTATGGTCTTTCATTCGGACTTCTGCTGGCCTGCGCCGGAATCCTGTACGCGCAGGGCTCTTCGAGCCGGTCGCTAATAGTCAACGGGAAGCCCGCGGGGACGGTTGTGCAGTTCGGCGGGCATTCCTACATCGATCTGGAAACGGTCGCGCAGTTCACGAACGGGACGATCACCATTGAAGCGAATCGCGTCCTGCTCAGCATCGCGGGACTTGAGGCAGGTCCCGCTCCGGAATCGCGGCCGGCTGCTCCGCCGCCCCCTCCGGCGGGACTTTCCCGGGAATTCGCGCGACAGGCGATCGCGGAATTGGCGGAAATGCGGGAATGGAGAGGAGCCATCGGCACGATCCTGGCGTACGGCGTGCCCGTGGTGGGAACCTGGCCGCAGGATTACCAGGATCGCGTGGGCGCGGACCTCAATCAACTGGCTGTGGCCGCGACAACCGCTTCCGATCGGGATGCGCTGCAGCTGCTCAGTAATGAGTTCGGCAATCTCGCGCGGTGGGCCGACGCAACGGTTGCTACTCGCAATTCCCTGAACGCCACCAAGACCGTAAGTCCCAACGCCATGCAAAACGATCCGGACCTGAAAAAAATTTCCGATTGCAGCCAGTTTCTGAGCTCCATGCTCGTCAGCGGTACGTTTGCCGACGATCCCAGCTGCCACTAAACCGCGACTTCTTCCGCGGCATGTGTTTCCTCCTTCAATTCCAAATCGCAGCATCGCCCCTCCCTGCAGGAGTCCGAATGAATTTAGCCGCGGCTTCTAGTGAAACCTTCCGGCGATAAGGTATATTGGGGGCCTGCTGCCGTGCCGGTTGGGGCTCGAATCAGGAAATCCATTCGCGCAGGATGTACCAAGCGTGTTTCGACGAGTGCCGGGTTCGCCTTCCATGCCCGCCGGACAGACGATCCATCAGAAAGGAATATGCGAAATGAGCGGAACGCCGACGAATCCGGGCTCTAGCGAAGGTGCGGCGGGAGCAAAAGCCGTGCCGGTTTCCGATGCGGCCTGGAAATGCATGCAGGGCGCCTATGACGTGCAGGTGCATGTGGCGCCGGACGTGATCGAGCGGCGCATCGACGACCTGGATTTGGCGAAGGAATTTCTGGCGCACGGTATGAAGGGGTTCGTGCTGAAGTCGCACTATTTTCCGACCGCCGAGCGCGCGCACGTGGTTACCAAAGCCGTGCCTGGAATTTCCGCGTACGGCGCCATCACGCTGAATCATTCTGTGGGCGGGCTCAATCCCGTGGCTCTCGAACTTGCCGGACGCTCCGGCTGCAAGATGGTGTGGTTCCCGACGGTGGACGCGGCCAATGAGACGGCCGGGCGCCTCGACGGGCCCAACGTAAAACTACCCTTCTGGGCAAAGATCCAGCGCGAACTCGCGGCCACGGGAATCGCGCCTCCGCCGCTCACGGTGCTCGACGCCGCGGGAAAAATCTCGGCGACCGTGAAGCTCTGCATCGAACTGATCGCCAAACACAACATGATCCTGGCGACGGGACACCTGGGCCGAGTCGAGATTTTCGAGCTGGTAAAGACCGCGCGGCAAATGGGGACGCAAAGAGTCCTGGTCACACACGCGGAATTTCCTTCGCAGAATCTCACCGCCGATGAGCAACGGCAACTGGCGGATATGGGCGCGTTCATCGAACATTGCTTCACCACCATGCACACGGGAAAAGCCCCGTGGGACGGCGTGCTCGAGGCCATCCGCAAGGTTGGGCCCGAGCGCTGCGTCTGCTCGACCGATCTGGGCCAGACCATCAATCCTCCGGTCGCGGACGGGTTTGCGATGTTCGCGCAGAAACTTCTGGACGGCGGCTTCAGCGTCGATCAGATCCGGCGCATGACGGTGACCAATCCCGCCGCGCTGCTGCAATAATTCGGGTGCGGGCTTTACTGGAAGCCCGCCGCAAGGGGAGACAGTTCAGCCATGAAACCAAGAATCGTTAAGAACATTGAGCGGCCCGATCCGGCGCTGGCAAAAAAACTCGGCGAATTCGGCACGGCCACGGTGCACGAAGCGCAGGGCCGCACCGGCCTGATGCTGCCGTACATGCGGCCGATCTATCCGAGCGCGCGCATCGGGGCCCCCGCGGTGACCGCGGTCTGCCACCCGGGCGATAACCTGATGATTCACGCCGCCATCGAAGTGTGCAAGCCGGGAGACGTGCTGGTGGTGACCACGCTGGCGGATTCCACTGACGGAATGTTTGGCGAATTGCTGGCCACGTCGTGCCAGGCGCACGGAATTTCGGGCGTGGTTCTTCATGCCGGGTGCCGTGACGTCGCGGACCTGACCGCCATGCAGTTTCCCGTTTTCTCTCGCGCGATTTCCGCCATGGGCACGGTGAAGGAGACGCCCGGCTGGGTGAATATCGACGTCATTTGTGCCGGAGCGATCGTGCATCCGGGCGATATTATCGTTGGCGACGTGGACGGGCTCGTGGTCGTGCCACGGCAGGACGCCGAGGAAGTGGTTCGCGACTGCGAGGCGCGCATGGCCAAGGAAGCCAAGAACCGTGAGCGCCTGCGCGCCGGCGAATTGGGGCTGAACATGTATGGCCTGAAGGAAAAACTGAAAAATCTGGGCGTCGAGTGGGTGGAGAAGTAGCACAGCTGCTCAAATGGCACTCAACCGCGCGGCAATCTCGCCTGCACTTCTTGCTTCCTGAAATAATCTTATCGCTGCAATGCCCGCGGCGCCGGCGTCGAGGCATGCGCGCGCATTTTCCAAATTAACACCGCCGATGGCCACCACCGGAATTTTCACCGCCGCGCACACTTCGCGCAATCGGTCCAATCCCTGGGGCGGGCCGAAGGCCGCCTTGGATGGCGTGGCGAACACCGGCCCGAAGAAAACGTAGTCCGCTCCGCCAAGTTCCGCTGCGCGCGCGGCCTCGAGCGAATGGCAGGACACGCCGATCAGGAAATCCCTCCTGCCGGATGAGCGCCGCCATTCCGCCACGGCTCCGAGCGGCAGGGATTTTTCTCCCAGATGAATTCCCGCCGCGTTCGCGGCCAGCGCCACGTCTAGCCGGTCATTCACCAGAATCCGCGCACCTGTCGATTGCGTGTCTTCCACCGCGCGCCGCACCAACCCAGTCAATTCACGCGCCTCCAAATCTTTTTCACGAATCTGGATCCACGTGGCTCCGGCTGCGGCCGCGTTTCGGATGGCTTCCCGCAGGCCGTGGAATGGAAGTTTCGCGGATGGGGCGGTGGAAGATTGCGGGCGCTGCAGGCCGTGACGGTCGGTCACGTAGCAGAGAACGGGTTTACGTGTGGGAAGCAACGGAATCCGCGCGTCCCCGCAGCATGCTCCCGGCAAGAATAATATCCAGGGCGCCCAGACCAGTAACGGCGCCGCGCACGGAAGGATGCAGCAGAATGGGAATCAAAGCAGGGTACTTGTCGAGAAAAAAATTATGGTCCCAATATCCCAGCCAGGGAACTAGCAGCAAGAGAACTCCGAGCAGGAATACATCGAGGCAAAGCAGCACGTGCAGAAAAGATTTCATTCGGCGTGCGTTTAGCGGCCCTTCCCGAGAAGGGCGATGCGCTCGGAAACATCCCGGTAATCGATGTTCATCGCGTAGACCTGGGAAAAACTATTGTATGCCGCTGTCCGCTCGCCGGCCAGTTCCTGCGCCACTCCCAAATCGTACCGCAGCGCGAGAATGGATTCCTGATCCAGGCCCGGTGTCTTCAAGGCCCGCTCGTACCAAATTGCGGCGATTGCCGGCTGTCCCTTCTCCATGAACGCCAGGCCCAACAGCGTACTACATTGCATGGCGTAACGAAATGCCGGTCCCTTGTCCGCCGCCTGCGCGACTTTCTGGAATTCGCTGATGGCTTCCTCGAGCAAGCCCATTTCGCGGTAGGCGATTCCCAGATTGTAGTGCGTCTCCAGATCCTCGTCGTCCTTGTTCACTTCACCCAGCTCGGCGCGAAATTCCTCAAACAGGTCGCCCAGAGGTCCGTCCGTGGTGGCGTCGCGCCCGCGCGAAGCCGGCGCGGCTCCGCCATTGGAGGCTGTGGAATGCAGGACAGGTGCGCTGTCCAAAGAGGACGATTGAGGCACCGCGTGATTTGCCGCGTGCGGCATTTCCTGCGGCAGGCCCAGATGTTCCGTCGCCGATTCCATGTCCGCGGCCAGGTCCGCAATCATTGCGTCCCCGGACAATGCTTCATTCCCGGCGGTTCCGGAAAGAGTTATAGGCTGCAGCTCGAGATCGAAGGCAGCAACCTCCTCGGCGACTTCTTCTTGCTGTCCTTCCGGAAGGCTTTGCGCCGCGGCTGCAGGAGTTGCCTGTGGCGCGGCGGCCAGCCCACTGGGCATTTCCTGTTCGATCGCCTCCTCCAATTGCTGGGAAAGCGCCGCCCATTCGTCCGACAAATCGACTTCGTGGACAGCCGATTCCACGGGCATGGGAATGCCCATCGGCGCGGCAGGTTCGGGCGCGGCGGGTTTGGCCTCGGCGGGCGCTTCCGCCACGGGTTCGTCGAGTTCCGCCTCAATCGTCGGGACGGCAAATTCCTCCGGGGAGCTCGCGGCGGGTTCGGCGGGAACGGCCGCGACTCCTGCCGGGGTGATTCCCGCGGCCTTCTGAAACCGTTTTCGAAACTCCGCGTAGCGCTCTGCTGCGGCGCGGTCCGAACGTTCCAGGGCAACTTGTTCCAGTATCGTGGCCAGCTCAGCGGTGCGGCGATCGTTTCCTGCGCCCACCGAGAGATCCAGCAGCCGTTCGAGAATGGGCACATGCCGGGGAGCGCGCTCCAGGGCCGATTCCAGCAGGTCAATGGCTTTCTGCGTTAGGCCGTAGCTGGAAAACAGATCGACGTCGGTCAGGGCTTGCGTGACGTAGCGCTGCGTTTCTTCTTCCAGAGCCGGTTCCGAAGATGAGGCTGCCGCGGGGGCAGGTTCCGCGACCGTCGGATCGACTTTAACCGCTGGCGCCATTCCTCCGGTTGCCGGATCGAAACCCGTCTTGGCACACAAGCGCATGAACTTCCGGCGCGTGGTTTCGTCTTCGGGGGTGCGTTCCAAAAGCTGCTGGTAAGTGGCCACTGCCCGCGCATCGTTTCCTGCCGCTTCGTAGGCTTGCGCAAGCTGCGCCAGCGCATCCGGGAGCCGGAACGAATCGCTGGCCCGGCCATATAGATCCACCAGCCATTCCAGGGGCTCGATCTGGTCGGGACGTTTTTCCGCCAGGCGGGAGATGGATTGCGCGAGGGCTTCATGCTCGCCGGAATCGATCATGGTGTCGCGGACCAGCGCCAGCATGTTCCGCGCGCGGTCCAGGTCGCCCGATTCGAGCAGGGCATTCGCGACGCGATACGCCACCGCATAGTGCTTCGGTTCCCGCGCAAAGACGCGTTCGGCAAGCCCGGCGGCTTTGTCCGCCTGGCCGCTTCCCAAATATTGCTCCAGCAAGATCGCCGTCATTTCGCCGCCCTCATCCTGGTCGGGTAGCGATTCCAGAAGACTCGCGGCGTCGGCGCTCTTGCCGGAAGCGGAAAGAGCGCGCACCTTCAGCAGGAAAGTCGCCTGGTGTGCGTGATCGAGCTGCAAAATCCGGTCGGCCAGGCGGAGCGCTTCCGCGTGATCGCCCTGATCGAGGACGCGCTGCATGGCGCTATGGAAGGTTTCGACGGCCTCTTTTTTCTGGCCCATCGAGAGATGCAATTCCGCCAGGCGCGTTTGCACGCGAAGATTATCGGGTTCGGCTTCCAGCAGTTTTCGCAGCAGGATCGCGGCCTGCGGCTGGCGTCCCGCTTTGAGGTGCACTTCCGCGAGTTGCAGATAAATGGGCCGCGCCTCGCTCAGCACTCCCTGCTGGACGTAGAGTTCTGCCAGGCGCTCCATCGGGCGGCTTTCCTCGGGCGCCAGCTTGGCGACCTTTTTGTAGATGGCGATGGCCTTGGTCGTGAACCCATCGTTCATGAAAATTTTTGCGAGCCGCTCGAAATATTCCAGAGCCTGAAAGGTTTCTCCCTGCCGCACGAACAGGTCTCCCAGAGTCATCAGGGTGACCTGATCCTTGGGTTCGTTCTTCAGGATTTGCTGGTATTCGGCGATGGCTTGAGGCAGTTTTCCCTGCTGGAGATATTTCTGCGCCGCGTCGAGATGCTTTGACTTGTTGTAGGCCATCTTCAGATGCTCTTCGCACTGTCCTCGGCCGGCAGAGGCGGAGTCGGACAGTGAACAGTTCGCGGTCGTTTCTGTTGTTGCCCGTCCAGACTGGTAACGAGCGCCTTTCCGAGCAGACGAGCCCTGCGGGCTGTATTGGCAGCCGCACAGGAAGGCGCACAATTTACGCTAGCACGCCCGAAAAACCGAAGTCAACGCAACGCATTGAAAAGCGTTCGAGGCAGTAATCATCTCTTTGGCGGGCTCTGGTTTCGGTGTCGACCGTAGGGGCACGGCACGCCGTGCCCCTACAAACCAAACATCGCCAAGATGCGCGGAATCAGGAGTTTCCCCAGGAAGAAAGCGGCAAGCTGGTTTGCGTCGCTCCGGCCGCCCAGCAGGCGGCCTCGCGGACCGGGGCAAAGGAAAACCGGTGATGCGGCGAGGGTCCATGCACACGCAACGCGGCCAGATGAACGGGCGTGGCGTAACCCTTGTGCTGCGCTAGGCCATATTGCGGATAAATCAAATCCCATTCCGTCATCATGCGGTCGCGTTCGACTTTTGCGATGATCGATGCCGCGGCGATGGACACGGAAAGCGAATCCCCGTGAATCAGCGACCTCTGCTCGACCATCACGTCCAGCTGCATTGCATCCAACAGGAGATAATCGGGAGAAATTTTCAACTGGCTCAGGGCCTGGGTCATGGCCTGGCGGCTGGCCTGATAAATATTCCAGGCGTCGATGCGGCGAGCATCCACTTCCGCAATGGCCCACGCCAGCGCGTGCTCGCGGATGCGCAGCGCCAGCACCTCGCGGCGTTCAGCAGGAAGCTTTTTGGAATCGTCCAGGCCGACAATGCGGCGCTTCGGATCGAGGATCACAGCCGCGGCAACCACCGGACCAAACAAGGAGCCGCGCCCGACTTCGTCCAGGCCGGCAATTTTTTGCCAGCCGCACTTGCGCGCTTCGCGTTCGTACCGGGACGAGCACCGCTTGGGCATCGCCGCGAATTTTAACACGGTCCTTAAGAATTCCGGCGGGCGCCTATTCGCCGGCGCGCGGGATCCGCACACAGCAGCGCAAAACCAAATTGACACGCACGCGAGGGACGTGGGACACTCCGGCCAACTTGAGGTACTCCATGAACATCAGATTCTTCCTAGCGTTCGTTGCGGTTCTGTTCGCGGTTTCCATTCCTCTGTTCGCGCACCACGGCGCTTCCATCTACGAATCCACGAAATTGACGACTTTGAAAGGAATCGTGGTGGAATACAAATTCATGAACCCGCACACCGAATTGTCCCTGGACGTGAATGACGGCTCCGGCAAAACCCAGCGCTGGAGCACCGAGGCGGCCAGCCTGGTCACCATGTCACGGATGGGCTGGACCAGGGACATGTTCAAGCCCGGAGACCAAATCACGGTCACCGGCAACATCGCGAAAAACGGAACTTACGCGATGCGCCTGCGAACTGTCCTCGCTCCCAACGGCAAACTCTACACCATCGATCGCGGCGAAGATTACGCGGGGCAATAATCGGATTTCGCGAGCTAGGTAAAGGTACAACTTTTTCCGCCACGGATATTGAAGGAGCCAGAGAATGCGCTATCGCTGGATTGGCGCGGTGTTCGCGGTCGTGCTGCTCGCTTGCTCGTTCATTTGGCTGCACCCGACCGGCAAGAAATCGTCCGTCGTTAAAGCGCAGGCGGCGCCCTCGGTGCCGGACATCTCCGGAGTCTGGCGGCGTTCGCGGCGCCCGCCGGATAACGCCCGCAAGTACACCATTTTTGAGCTGGCCATGTCGATCACGACCGAGGAGCCTTCCATGACGCCGTGGGGCATGGCCCGGTTCAAGGCCAACAAACCCAACTTCGGCCCCCGCGCCGTTCCGCTATCGCAGACCAACGACCCGGCGATGAAATGTTTTCCGCCCGGCGTGCCGCGCATCTACCTCATGCGCGCCGAACCGGTGGAGATCATGCAAGTCCCGGGGCGCGTGGTCATGCTGTTTGAATACGATCACTTTGTGCGGCAGATTTACACGGACGGGCGCCCCCATGCCCAGGATCCGCCGCCGTCGTGGATGGGAGACGCGATCGGCCGGTGGGAAGGCGATACGCTCGTAATCGACACGGTCGGATTCAATGACATCAGCTGGCTCGATAACGTGGGCCATCCGCACAGCGACCAGTTGCACGTCGTCGAACGCGTGCGACGCGTCGACCACGACACGTTGACGATCGACACGACCATCGACGACCCCAAGACCTACGCGAAACCCTGGGGCGGGCATGCAGTCCTGGAATTAAAGCCGGATTGGAATCTGGGGGAAATGGTCTGCGAGGACGATATCAACTTCAGCGATTTGCAGAAAAAATCGGAGGGAAGTAAATAGCGCGGCCGCAAACTCGCCGGCCGCGCCCGAATCTGTCGCCCGAAAAAATCAGGACTGCTTTTCTTCCGCCGCGGTTTCCGGAGTTTCGACGCGGTCCACGCGCTGCAGGCGCGCGGCCTTGCCCTTGAGTCCGCGCAGGTAATAGAGCTTGGCGCGGCGCACGCGGCCTTGCCGCAAAACCTCGATTGAGCTGATCGAAGGCGAATTTACCGGGAACACGCGCTCGATGCCCACTCCAAAACTTACCCGGCGGACGGTGAAGCTCGCTCCCGTCGATTTTCCGCGCTTTTTGATCACTACGCCTTCAAACGGCTGGATGCGCTCTTTTTCGCCTTCGCCCTCTTTCAGGCGAACGTGGATGCGTACGGTGTCGCCCGCGCGCAGCGCAGGCAGGTCTTTCCGCACTTGTGCTTCCTGAAACTTCTCAATGACGCGATTCATGGCTCAGATTCCCGGCAGACCCACTCAGGTGGGGTCAGCACTGCTTTAGGCAAACGCTAATTGTAGCGGAAACGACTGATATTCGCTACGAATTTTTCCAGGCGGCGGCCGGGGGACGTGGCAATTCCTCCCCCGCTTCGTTCGCCCTGCCGCGTTCGATAAACGCATGGCCGACGCAACGGTCGACCACGTAGATGGGGCGGGCCTTAATCTCTTCGTAAATGCGGCCAATATATTCCCCGATGATGCCCAGGAAAAAAAGGAGGGTGCCGGAGAGAAACGTCATCACCACGATTTCCGCCGCGAAACCCCGCACCGTCTGATGCAGGAATATCTTTTTGTAGATCGTATCCAGCGCATAGACAATCGACACTGCCATGGCCGAGGCGCCCAGCACCGAGGCCGCCCTGATCGGGACGATGGAAAACGCAAAAATACCGTCGGCAGCGAATTTCAACCGTTTCAGAGCGCTATATTTGCTCTCGCCGGAGTGGCGTTCCGAGCGTTCCACAACGATACCCGTCTGGCGGAATCCCACCCAGCTGCGCATGCCTCGCAGATAGCGATGGTGCTCGGTCATTTCCCGGAGTTGCCGGACCACCCGGCGCGACATTAATCCGCAATCTCCCGCATCGAGCGGAAGCTTGATATCCGAAAGCTGCGACATCACGCGATAGAAAAGGTAGAAGCACAGCCGCAACCACCACACTTCCTTGCGCCCTTTGCGCTGCGCGTACACTACATCGTATCCATCGTAGAATTTTTCGACGAACTCCGGAATGATTTCCGGCGGATCCTGCAGGTCGCCGTCGATCACGATCACCGCGTCACCCGTCCCGTAGTCCAAAGCGGCAGTGAGCGCGGCCTGGTGGCCGAAATTTCGCGAGAGGGAGACTACTTTCAGGCGGGAATCTCTTGCGGCGGCGTCCTCAAGAATCTCCAGTGTCCGGTCCATGCTTCCGTCGTCCACAATCACAATTTCGTGCGGTCCGCCCGGCAAGGCATCGAGCACGGCGCCCACCCGAGCCAGGGATTCCGGCAGCACGGACTCCTCGTTGTGCACCGGGATGAGGACCGAAACCCGCGCGGGGGCGCCGTCGGTTCTGCGCCGTCTTTCGATTGGATGGTCGGTCATTCGTGGCTTTTCAGGCGACACCAGGAGCTACGGAAGAATGACCATCTGCTCCTGCGGCCGCGAAGACAGAGTAACGTTCCCCCGCGGACTCAACAAGCCGCTGTGCCCTTGGAGGCAACACAGTTTCGAGCGCGCGAGGAATGCTGCCGATTCGCTTCTATAGATCGCGCTCGACCCTGTCACCGCAGCAGGGAGGAACCGTGTTCCACAGTCGCCAATTGCGATGGCTCGTCGGCGCCCGGATAGGGGAGCAATCGAGAACGCGACTTGTCCGGGTCCAAGAGCCAAACCCGGCGAGCGTGAAAATAGTGGATGAGTTCCTGGTTCTGGACCGTGTCCATATCCCGCGCCCAGACGACCTTCGATCCGTCAATGTCGCTGGAGTTGTAGACCCATTCGTCATGAACGCTGTGCCAGGGTTCATACCGGACAATGACCAGATGCTGGCCGGGTATTTCCGCGAGTTGGTTGGCGATCTGCGCGCGGTCCACATTTCCGATGTGCACCGAATACCAGGAGTGAGGCCAATCTTGCGTGATGTAAAACCCGCTCGCGATCTGGACTGCTCCCAGCACCAGGGAAACGGCGCACAAAATCGGCACCGCGCGCATGGCCAGCAGACCGATCGGACGGCGCTGACGGCCCCACACGCGGACATAGCGCATCGCCTGCACAATGAAACATAGGAAGACGCATGTCAGCGGAGCTGCGTAGTGCGGCGCGTACTGCACTTCCAGGAACAGACCGATGAGGGTTACCGCCGCCACCACGGACAAGAAACGCAGCCGCGTCAGAAACACGCTCCGGAACCCACCCATGAATAACGCCATCAGCAACGGGAGCCCGAGAGCGGCCCCAAAATAAAATGCCGAAAGTCTTTTGATCTTTAACCAGGTCACAGTGGCGAATCCGCCCACGGTTTGCACCGCCTGGTACTGGGGCAGTTGAAAGTTGACGTAGAAATCTCGAAAAACCTTGAAACGGTAGGAAGGAATTGGCCTAACGGACTGCCATGGGAAGTAGGGAACGGGATTCATGGTGCTCATATTGACGTCATACCCTGTATGCAGTGGATTGCCGGTGACGCGCCAGTTGTAGTAGCCCATGGCCGCGAATGTCAGGCCCATGAGCAGCGCCAAAGGCAAAACGACTCGCTTCAACGATTCGATTAGTGCTGGTCCACTCCGTCCCGTCATCCACACCAGCAGCCCCACTGCAACCGGAAGACTGAGTACGAGTCCTTCATACGGGCGGACGTTTGCGAGGATCGCGAGCCCCACTCCCATGGCTAAAACATCGAAAAGGCGCAGGTGTTTCTTGATTCTGGGAAGGGCCCCGAGCACTAACGCTCCGGCGGCCGCCGCAATTGCTCCTCCCCAGTACGAATCGGACCAGTAGCTGAACACCGCGAACCGCATCACCACCAGCGCGCCGCCGACGAGAGCCCACTTCGGGGGGAGCCAGCCCTGCAGCATCCAGCACACTGCGGTGCACATTAGTCCAATGCTTAGCCAGACGCCGATAAACGCATGGCCTCCGATGATTTTTCCTGCCGCCAGCAGAAGGCCCTGCATCGGCGGGATGATTCCCGTGTAGGTGGGATGCTGCAGGACATGAAACGTCTCCAGGTGCGCGGCCATCGGATGGGCCGGATTGGTTAACCGAAAATGAGCGAACGTATCCCCCATCAGCAGGTCTTCGAATTCATCGTGGATGGATGGCACCGGAACCGGCAGGATCGGCAACACAATCGCGCGCGCCGCCAGGGCACCCGCGCCGGTAAGGATCACCGCGAGGCGCCGCCGCAGCGCAATACGCGCGAGCCCGCGCTCCCATCGAGCAAAGCGAGTCGATCCGAGGCGCGGGAAGAAATACGATATGCCAACCGCGAAGAAAACCAGGTAGGTCTCCACCACCTCAACCTGGTGCCCTCGGATAAATGTGGATAAGAAAAAAGACATCGGTGTCCCGCAAGAAACGGGCTAGAAATCCAGAATGACGGGTGTGTCCCTGCAAATGCATCGTAGCAGTGGCGCAAATTGATTGGAATCTTCGCGCCGCGGCGTGGCGCAAAAGAGTTATCCCATTGGCGAGATGGCCGCCAATTCGGAAGGGGCCGGCAAGGCTGGAAAACGATTGCAGTGTACAAGCGGACACCCGTTTCTGCCCGGGCGCAGTTGAAAGTTCGCGGTTATGGTAGAAATAATGCGAGCGTGTTGTTTCGTCTTTTGCTCGACGGAGCTGCGACCTTGGAACTGTGCGCCTTCCGACGGCCGGGCGGATTCACCGCTGTAGCGTGACTTCCTCTTCCGCACATTCGGCCAACACCAAGAACCGCCTGGCAGCGGCAGCTTTATTGACCCCGGTCTTCTTGCTGTTGGCACTCTTCGTCGTGCGGTACATACGGCAAGAGAACTTCATCTACTATTGGGACTACGCCCAGTATCACGACTACTACATGGAACTGGGCACGCGGTTCGCGGCGAATCCGTTTCGTGCGCTGGACGTCGTTCTGCGGTCGGTGCGGAAGCAGGATTACAATTTGCTGCCGACATTGTTCCTACTGCCCCTCCGCCTCGTACTTGGACCGGGTAGACTGGCTTACATCCTGTCGATGACGGTGATTTTTGTTTTTCCGTCGACCGCGATTTTTTCGCTCCTTGTAAAGAAATTAAGAGGCGGCAATGCAGTTCATACTGCATATGAAGACATAGGACTTACGGTGATTTCAGTATTGGCTCTGGCCACACTGCCGCAACTGTGGATCCCTGTATTGCTCGGGTATATCGATGTGGGTGGACTCATCATCATTTTTGCCGTGCTCCTGCTGTATTTTCGCGCGGACTTTGCGAAGCAGAATTGCCGGAATCTGATGTCCATCGCTCTTCTTCTGAGCCTATTGATCTTGTACCGGAGGTGGTACGCCTATTGGGTGGTAGGTTTCTTTGGAGCGCTAGCAGTGAGCGAGGGTATGCGATTCGCGCGAGACACGGAACGTCGCGCGCAATGGAAGGTTGTCGTCAAGAACGCGTTGGCCTTGGGCGTCGTCTCTAATCTTTCGATCTTTCTCATCGCCACTCCCATCGCGCGGAGAATGCTGTCGACGGACTACCGGGATATCTATTCCGCCTATCGGTCGAGTCACCCGTTCGCTCAAAACTTTGCGGCGCTCGGCAGCCATTTCGGACTGCTAACGCTTATTCTGGCGGGGCTTGGGATTGTGTTCTCCGGAATGCGCGCCGGGAGGCGTCCTCTCGTCTATTTCCTTTGCGTTCAGTTTGTCATCGCCTTCGCGCTCTTTACGCGAACGCAAAACTTCGTCGTTTATGTTGGAACGGACGAATTCGGGGGGCAACATATCTATGGGGCGCTTGCCGCCATTGCGCTTTTCCTGGCGCTTTTTGTGCAAGATGTTTTCCTGCGGGCCAAGACCGGAATCGGCAAGGCGGCAGTCCTCGTTGTTTTCCTGATCATGTGCGCCGCCAATTTTTCCGCGACCTTTCTGCCCGGCGCAAATCCGCTTCCGGGCCCCGTGGAATTTGCCTTGCCGCGCGTGAGGCAATATCCGATGGTGCGGACGGATCTGGACCAACTGCGCGCTCTGCTCGACGCGTTGACCGACATCACCAGGGATTCGGAATCCACCATTTACATTCTCGCGAGTTCTTATCGATTGAATTCCAGCATTGTGCACGAAGCCTGCATGCACCTGGACCCGGCCCACGGCGCGCTGGCGCACAAGATTGCCGCCACGAACGACGTGGATAAGAGAGACGGTTTCCCGATTCCGTTCCTGATGGCTCGCTACGTCGTGTTGACTCTTCCGACTGCCTATCACCTCGCCCCGCAAGACCAACGCGTGATCGGGGTCCTTGCCGAACAACTTGTGAAGGACGAAGGGATAGGCAAATTCTATGAAAAGATGAATTTCGTTTTCCGGTTGGAAGATGGCAGCAGCGTTGTCATCTACAAGAAAGTCCGGCCCCTGGATCCGGGCGACGTGAAAAGTCTATCTGATAAGTTTCTTGAATTTTATCCAAGCCATAAGGAGCTGTTTGTAATTTCGCCGGACGTGATTCGGCAAGTTAGCGCGCTATAGATTTAGTGAAATCTTCAAGTCTAGGCTTGGCGCTGCTCTGGGCAGAGATTTCTTGCGTCGAGGATAGTTTAAGGACCACTAAGATGCGCGAGCTAAGAGTCAAATCGGAAATTCCGGACAATAACGTGGGTCATCCGCAGTCCCCGTCGCCACATCGCCCACGGAGCCTCGCGCAGTTTGCCGCTACGATCGGGCGGAGGGCCATGACTGGTGTAGAGTCGATTTACGGCGATACAGGCGCTGCCCATAGGCGGTTGATCGCTTTGGCCATGTTCGTCGTCTGGCTTGGTGTTGTTTCTTTTCTTGCATGGACGCATCTGGTTTGGCGCGATGAAGTGAGGGCGCTATCGAAAGCCCTGCAGGGAGACTCTGTATTCGCCATGCTCAAGGCGCTTCGCGGGGAGGGTCATCCAGCTGTTTGGTACTTGCTTCTTCGCGCAGCGCATACGTTGGTCCCACGTCCTGAGGTTCTGCTGCTTGTTTCCATCGTTGTCGCAGCCGTTGCAGCGCTGATTCTCGTGCTACGTGCCCCCTTCAGTCTGCCGATTCTGGCTCTGATTCTGATTTCGCGCTTTTCGATGTACGAGTATTCCGTGATGGCCCGCAACTACGGAATTAGCATGCTGCTTCTCTTCCTGTTCGCCGCCTTCTACGAGCGCCATCGCGATAGAGATTGTTTGCTGGGAGTGCTCTTGTTTTTGCTGGCTAACTGTAACGTGCATTCTGTACTGCTCGTCGGCGGGCTCCTGCTCTTTTGGTTTGTGGACATACTCTGCGGCGAAGCCACCAACAAAGTACGAAATATCCGTATGTTTCTCTACAATGCGGCCCTGGCGGCCATTGGCGTCGTGACCTGCTTCATAACGGTTTTCCCGACGGTGAGTGATACGATCGTGATTGACCCCAAGAGTGTCACATTTGAGACCCTGATTCAGGGAATGTTACTGCCTTGGCTGCAGTTGGACTTCTGGGGTCTTCCGGGCGCTGACAAGTTGGCGAGGCTAACGCTGCTTGGCAAGCCGTTGACGATGGTCAATTTTCTGATCTTATTCGGCAGCACTCTGGGGTTGATTCGACGGACGGGCGCCTTCCTTGCCGCTTTGACAACTCTGGTTGGATTGTCCCTCATCTTCGTATTCCTCAGCCCTGGATTCTATCGTCATCAAGCCCTGTGGCTTGTGTTTTTGATCTGTATGTACTGGCTTAGAGTGTCCGGAAATGCGCATAAGGAGCCCGTTTTGCCTGCCCGACTGAAGCCGTTCGTCGGTCGGCTGTCAACCGCAGGCACGGCGCTGTTTGTGTTGGTTCTGCTTCTGCAGTCGTGGTACAGCGCTCAAAAGATCTTCGGAATTGTGATCGCTCCAGTCGCGGCGCTAGACAACCGCAACAATAATTTGAGATCGATTCTCGCAGGGTACCCAGAACTCAAGCAAGCCGTCATCGTCGCAGATCCCGATTTTCTTTTGGAGACCCTGCCCTACTATGTCTCAAACTCAATCTACCTCATGCGAGAGCAACGATATGGGAATGTAGTCCATTTCACACGCAAGGCTCAACTGGAGCTCAGCCTCGGCGATGTCCTGACCAATGGGCGGCGGCTCCGACAGGCGACGGGCAACCCGGTCGTAATCCTGCTGTCACATCAAATTGATCCTTCATCACCTATGAAGGTATATAGGGAGGGATATAACTGGACCTTTACGATTACGCCCGAGCAAGCGCATACCTTTCAATTGTCAACCCGTCTTCTCAAACACCTAGCGCCGGCGGAAACTTCCGAACAATACTACGTATATGCCATGGACAAATGAGGTGGATGGTCTCGCGACGGCTATTGCCATTCCCGGCTTCGTTCGCCCGTGCAGCCCACAAACATGCTTGTTACGCGCGCCTGCGCTATCGTGCGGCGCGCACAATGGGAGTTCCTCGGAGAGCCACGAATTTCACTGCAATGCAAAACGCTAATCCCTCTGTCCCGTAAATCTGCTAGGATGCCCTCGAATCCATCGGATCGCGTGATCTTCCACTCAAAATCGGTGAATCCCCCGTGCAGATACTAGACTGGATCCTTCTCGGCATCTGCCTTGGATTGATATTGCCGAAGCCGGGGCTTGGCGAAAGTGTTTTTGCGCGGGTCGAGGAGGCCTTCGTGCGGCTTGCGCAAAATAAGAAAGCTGCCATCGCCGCGATTGGCGGCGTCACGATTCTCGCGCGTCTCGCGCTGCTGCCCTGGACGCCCGTGCCGCAGCCGAAAGTTCACGACGAGTTCAGCTATCTGCTCGCCGCGGACACGTTTGCGCACGGGCGCCTGGCGAACCCGCCGCACCCGATGTGGATTTTCTTCGATACGTTTCACGTCATCCAGCATCCGACGTATGCCTCGATGTATCCGCCGGCGCAGGGAATGGCGCTGGCTGCGGGAAAACTTCTCGGCAATCCGTGGACTGGCGTGCTCGCGAGCGTCGCGGCCATGTGCATGGCCATGACCTGGATGCTGCAGGGATGGATGCCGCCGGAATGGGCGCTGCTCGGCGGTGTGCTGATGATGCTGCGTGTGGGGCTGTTCAGCTACTGGATGAACAGTTATTGGGGCGGCGCTGTGGCCGCATCGGGCGCGGCGCTGGTGCTGGGCGCGCTGCCGCGAATGTGGAAACACCAGCGAACGCGCGACGCCGTCATTTTCGGCTTGGGCGCGGGAATCCTGGCGACGAGCCGTCCCGTGGAAGGCGCAATTTTTTTTCTTCCGTTCGGCATTGCTCTGGTGCGGTGGGCGCTGTGCCGGGAAAAAACCGAACGGCTTGCCAACGCGAAACGCCTCCTCCTGCCGCTCGCGACGGTTCTCGTGTGCGTGGCGGGATTTGTCGCCCACTACAACTGGCGTGTCACCGGGAGCCCTCTGGTGTTTCCTCACTTCATCGAGGGGCGTCTCATCCGCACGGCGGTTTTCCTGTGGCAGCACGACCAGCCGCCGATTGCTTACGCCAATCCGCAATTCGACGATTTCTATCACAATTTCTTGCCCAGCCTTTATCAATCCAGCTGGCCGGCGGCCGAAGGGCAACTCGAATGGAAGCTCACCGACATTTGGCAATTCTTTCTTGGTCCCGCGCTGACGATTCCGTTTCTGGCGCTGCCCTGGCTGTTGAAGGAGCCCCGCAATCGACTGTTGGTGCTGCAGGCCGCGCTTTCCTTTTTTGCGCTTTGGATCGTCGTCTATTACCACGCGCATTACGCCGCGCCGTTGATGGCGACGCTCGTCGTCCTGATGATGCAGGGAATGCGCGCCGTGCACGGTGTAAAAGTGTGGGGACATGCCGTTGGCGCGGCGCTGACGCGCCTCGTCGTCCTTTTCAGCCTTTTGATTGGACCGGTTTATTTCGTGCGGTTCCTTGTCACCGAACCGAATGCCACTCTGGATTGGCTGCACCGGCACTCTTCGCCGCTGATGATTGCAATGATTGCAGCGCTCGTGGCTTTGAGGCTGGCATTATGGCTTGCACCGCAGTTCTGGGCGCGGCCATCGTGGCTGATCGCATCGAGTGAATTCCTGCTCCTCGCCGGCCTGGTGCTGCAAATGTGCGTGAACCAGAGAAACTCCTATCCCGACGACTACGCGTTCGTGGACGACATCAGCGAACCGTTTCGCAAGCCGGTCGAACAGCAACTGGCCGCGCTCCCCGGCGAACACCTCGTCCTGGTGCGCTACGCGAAGGATCACAACTCTGGCGAGGAATATGTCTACAACGAGGCCGATATCGACCACGCCAAGACGGTCTGGGCGCGGGAAATTCCGGGGGTGGCCTTCGGTCCGCTGATCCAGTATTTCCGCAACCGCGACGTTTGGATTTACGAGCCAGATGACGATGATTCCGTTGTGCGCCCGTACACAGCACAGAGCGATGCCCCGTAAACCTGTTCGGAAATAAAATCAGAACGTAGTTCCACAACCCTTTGCTAGCGAGCGCCATAAAGCGATGCGTGGGAAGTGAATTGCCGCGCCACGCAGGCCCAATTTTTGGCGTCGCGGCGATCTCCGGAACCTGAATACTGCGCCTCCTGCGGAAATGGGCACAGCGGCCGAGAAAATTCGGGCGCGCCGCTCGACACGTGAGAAGCCACGATTTTGTCCGGCGCCGCGCCGTGTTCCACCCACTGGTCTAGCGCGCCCACGGCATCGAAATTGTCCGGGCCCGGTCCACCGGAACAGTGTCCCATCCCTGGCACCATGAACAGGCGCGCCGACTGCTGTGTTTGCTTGAGTGCCGCGTCGAAACTCAGATGCTGTTTCCGGCTGGTCGCATCCACCAGGGCGCCGTAATAGTCGATAGTGTTAAGTGGAGTGATACCTGGATCGGCCCAGCCATGATAGATCAGCAGCTTGCCGCCGTGCGTGGTGAAGGGGGAGATATCCGTGCCGGTGTGCTGCAGAAATGGAAATTTCTTTTCCGCCAGGTCGACAATGCCTGCCGGATCGATCGTGTGGAAATCGGTTTGCGGGTTTTCGAGCACTCCTAGCGAATAAAACTTTTCCGCCGCGACAAAGGGTTGCGGCCCGTTGATCCCGAACGCCTGCCAACCGATGGCTCCCGAGCCGGCCGGCCCTTCGCTTCCTCTTGCAAGACCGGGCCACAGCCATCTTTTGCTGCGCGGGTCCACCAACCCAAAGTAGATCTTCCCCACCGCGCTGACTTGCGCCGCGCTCAAGCAAGTGGCCGAGTCCTGACCGTCCTTGCACAGCAGTTGCTCGGGAACAAAGGAGCACCTGCGCGGGTCCTCGCTGAGGAATCCGTCGGAAACGCCGTGCTCTCCCCCGCATTGCTTCAACACTGCCGCAGTCACCAGCGCAAGCGTTTGACGCGGAAGATTGCTCGCAGGATCGTTCGCCGCCGCTTGAAAATTCCAGATATGGGCCGCGCGCAGGCGCGTGGGAAATATCTGCGGCGCTCCGGCAACGATGCCGTCGTAATCCGCGGGATACAGCTGCGCTTCTCCGAATCCCTGCCCCCCGCCCGTGGAACATCCGTTGAAGTACGAACGCCGCGCCTCTTTGCCATAGAACTGCGCTACCACGGCCTTCGCCGTGACCGTCATTTCGTGAATCGCGCGATAGCCGTAATCTTTTTCCCGCTCGACCACCGGCAACCACGAGTCATCGCTGATAACGTGGCCCGTGTCGGTGCTGACCGAGGCGTATCCCTTCGCGACGGCTGCCGCCAGCGCGCCGTAACTGATGACGCCCGCGAGGCCTCCGTTCCCAACGCCTTCAATTTTCTGATTCCAGTCCTGCGTGGGCATCCACACTTCAATCCTGATGTCCGAGACCGGCGTGGGTTTCAGCGTGGCCGTCACGCGGCAGAACGGAGGCAGACCGCGCATCGCGGTTCCTCCACCGGGCGGTGTGAATTCGCCCGGCACGGTTCCCGCGAAAGTGATGGTCGTGTTCGGCAACGATCGCAATGCGGCGCTATTCGTAAGACTCGCGCAGGAATCCACAGCGGCAGGCATGGTGCTCAGCGCCGCAGCGGCAATCGCTACACTCACAAGAAGAATCGTTGCAGGAAGACGGCTCATGGCAACTCCATTGCGCGGGATGGTATCACGGTCGCTGTCCGCCTCCGCGGAAATTTGGAGAGGAGCAGGCTTTAGTGGCACAGCCACTCTTGGCTGTGCGGTTTTTGCCAACGAAATTACGTTGGTGACGCAGGTGGGGCCCACAACAGCGCACAGGCAAGAGCGCCTGTGCTAATCGACTTCTTCCGCAACCCGTGAAAGCTACGCCAGAGAAGATCGAGCAGCAAGCGCCGCGAGGACGCGTTCCGGGCTCATCGGAACGTCGCGCAAGCGCGCTCCGGTGGCATCGAAGATCGCGTTGCCGATCGCCGCGGGTATGGGAACCAGCGACGCCTCTCCCGCGCCAAGAAAATCCAGCTCGGGCCGGTTAATCAGCACAATTTCGACTTCAGGGATGTTCTCGTACCGGATCACCGGATAGCCCATCCAGTCGAGGCTGTTCACACCGCGCTCGTCAAACTTCACTTCCTCAAGAAGCGTGCGGCTTACTCCCTGGATCACGTTGCCCTCAATCTGATTCTCGACGCCGTTTGGATTGGCGATCAGGCCGCAGTCGTGCGCTACCACGATGCGCTTCACCCTCACCTTTCCGCTGGACTTGTCCACTTCCACCTCGGCGACGGCGGCAATCATGCTGTCCTCGCGGTTGGACACCGCGACGCCTCTTCCCGTGGCGATCGAACCGCTCGAGGCCGGTGCGGGCGAAGCGCGTTCCTTCCATCCGGCTTTTTTCGCGGCCGCGAGAAGGGCCTCGATTTTCCGTTGGTCATTGCCAAAGTGGCGCAGGCGGAATTGGATGGGATCGATGCCCAACTGCGAAGCCAGCTCATCCAGGAACGTCTCGCTTCCGAAACATCGTCCCGCAGAGCCAGGTGCGCGCAAGTTGTTCGTGCGCAGAGGTGTCATCAGATTTTGTACCCAGGGAACGACGGGCGATGAGATCTTCCGATTCTGGACGTGATACAAATCGCCGCCACTCGAGACTCCGGGAACCACGCCGGAGCCTGTGCCTGTGGAGCCCGGACCCTGCGGCACCATTCCCGTTTGCCGCGAGGCCAGGTTGGGCATGTCCGGTGCGGCGGTCCAGGGAATGCTTCGATCTTCGAATTCCCAGGCCGCGATATTTCCCGCGGCATCCACGCCCGCGCGCACGATCAGCAATTGCGGCGGCCCTTTGGGCTCCCAGGCGTGTTCTTCCTCGCGAGTCCACTGCACGCGCACGGGCTTGCCAACGGCGCGCGACAGCACCGCCGCGTCTTCTGCCACGTCGTCGGCGCACAGACGGCCATAGCAGCCGGCCCCTTCCACGTACACAATGCGCACACTCTTTTCAGGGCGGCGCAGCAGCTTGGCGACTTCCTTCCTCGTCCGGAAGGGGGCTTGCGTGCCGGTCCAGATCGTGGCTTGATCCGCGCGCACGTCCGCGACGGCGCACGACGGGCCGAGCATGCCATGCATCTGAAAAGGCCACCGGTAGGTCGCCGTAAACGTTTTGCTTGCCGAGGCAAACGCGCTCTCGAGGTTTCCCTCGTTCACGACAATCTGTTCGTCGTAGCTTTTTGCATTTTTCAGATACTCAAACACTGCGTCGCGGTCCGCGGGCAATTTTGCTTGGGGATCGGACCAGGTGACTTTCAGCGCTCCGGCCGCCCGAATTGCACCCCATTCCGTGCTCGCAACGACTCCGAGGAAGCTGCCATCCCGCACCACTCGGACGATTCCGGGAATGTCCTGAATGGAATTTTCGTCCACCGTCAGCGGCCTCGAATCAGCCACTGGCGGGCGAATCACCCGGCCGTGAAGCATCCCGGGAACACTCACGTCGATCGAGTAGGCAAATTCGCCGGTAAATTTCGGAGGCAGGTCGACGCGCGGCACCGACGTCCCCACGATCTTGTAGGTCTTGCGATCCTTCGCCGGGATTTCCGCCGCCACTTTCAATTCCGCGCCGGTTCCGGAAGCCGTGATTTTTATGTCGAAACGCCGGCCTCCGATGAGATCGCCGTAGGAAATTTTTTTTGACGGATTGCCGGCGACGCTCACCACGCCGTCCGAGATCTGAAGTTTTTCCGCCGGAGCGCCGAGCCGCTCGGAAGCCAGGTTCAAGAGCGCGCGCCGTCCGGCGGCCGCAGCCTGCCGTAGTTGCGGCCCCGCCTTGTGCAGGGTCCGGCTGCCCGAAGTTTGCGACTGGTCGATGGTGTTTTCCGTGTCCCCCGTTTTCATGTGAATCTGGTCAAAGGGAACATCGAGCTCTTCGGCGACCACCTGCGACAGGGCCGTAAGAACGCCTGTCCCCAGATCGACTTTGCTGGTAAAAACCGTGACGCTTCCGTCGGGCGCAACGGCAAGCCAGGAATCGAGGGAGGTCACTTCCGGTTCCGCGCCCGGCCGCGTGTTTGTTTGGCCCGCCGCTTCCGGCAGGATGCGCGATCCAAACAAATTGAAACTTACCATCAGCAGACCGGTGCCTTTGGCAAATTGTCTGCGAGAAATTAATTTGCTTCCCACTTGGCCTTCTCCCCGACGCATGCTCCTCCAACTCCGCACACGAAGAGTTTACAGCACAGCAGCGCCGTGTGAAGTACACTCGCGCGGCAGGCGCTCCATTCGATGAATAGAGGCGAGGACATGCATTTATTGCTTGTAGCATTGTTTTTTGCGCAGATGCGCCCGGCCAGTCCCTTGCTCGAAAACGAGTTCGTTCAAGTGTTCCGGAAAGCCGCGCCGTGCGCCACGGCTGTGCCTTCCTGCGGGGAGCGAGTCTTTGTCGCGCTGGGTTCGGTGGAATTAAACGGACAAAAAATGGAGCGAGGCGACATCCGCGTTTTCAAAACGGAAGAATCCTATTCCGCCCCCAAGAGCGGGGAGTTTCTCGAAGTAATCATCAAGCCCGGGCATCCCAAAGTGGCCTCCCCCGCCGCCGGGACGCCTCCGCCCCCGGGCAACAAAGTCTTGTACGACGGCAAGGATTTCACCGTCTTTGAAGAAAAAATGCAGCCCGGCGAGAAGAGCGTCGCGCACAGCCACAACCAGCGCGTGGCCATTTTCCTGAATCGGACGCTGGTGCAGCAGTGGACCGGCGGGAGCGAAGAAACCAGGGAACTCGTTCCCGATACCGTCTCGTTCCGTCCTGCGGTCGTGCACATCTCGAAGGATGTCGGCAAGATTCCCATTCGCAATCTTCTGATTGAATTCAAGCCGTGAGCAGCGCGCCCCGGCTTGTTCGCCGCCCTGCGTTGCCCATAATCTTAACGCGCGAGTAACCCGCGATTACCCGTGACGACATCTCATTCGCAATCACGCGCGGCAATCGCTCTTGCGCACCCTCTAGAGAACTTTTTCCACGGGAGCCGCGAACGCATAGCGATCCATCAATTCCGCCAATTGCTGCGGCCGGATAGGCTTGGTGATGTAATCGTCCATCCCTGCCTTCAGGCAACGCTCCATGTCCCCCACCATGGCATGGGCGGTCATCGCGATAATCGGAATGTGTTTTCCGGTTTTTCTTTCATTCTTGCGGATGGCTTGCGTCGCCTGCAGGCCGTCCAACCCGGGCATTTGGACATCCATCAGGACCAAATCAAACGCTCTCTTTTCGAGCGCTTCCAGCGCCTCCTCCCCGTTTCCCGCCACGGTCACTTCATGCCCTCTCTTCTCCAGCAGCCGCATGGCCAGCAATTGGTTTGTGGGGTTGTCTTCCGCCAGCAAAATTCTCAGCCGCCCCCGGTTTTCACGCAGGGAATGAACGGTAACCAGGGAGGAATTCGCCTGCGCGCTGGATTTCGATCCAAGCACGGCGTTGATGGCATCGAGAAGATCCGATCGCTTCACCGGCTTGGTCAGATAGCCCTTGATTCCCAGTTCCCGGCACCTGGCGCCGTCTCCCCGGTAGCCCGCCGAGGTCAGCAGGATCACGTCGGGCGCGGGCAGCCACGCATCTTGCTTGATCTTCTCAACGACCGTGAAGCCGTCCATCTCAGGCATTTGGACGTCCAATAAAATCAGGGGGAAAGGATCATCTTCGGCGTTCGCCTGCGCCAGTATCGCAAGCGCTTCCGGCCCGCTTTCGGCCAGCGTCGGTTTCATTTGCCAGGTCAGGAGAATTTCCTCCAGGATGCGGCGGTTGGAGGCATTGTCGTCCACCACCAAGGCGCGCAGGCCGTGCAAGGCTTCCGCGACCGAAGGCTCATACTTCCTGGATGAAGATTTCTGAAATTGGAAGGGCAACGTGAAGTGAAGCGTGCTGCCCTGTCCGGGCGCGCTCTCCACCCACATTCTTCCGCCCATCCGGTGGACCAGCCTGGAGGAAATCGCCAGACCCAGGCCCGTGCCGCCATATCTTCTTGTCGTTGAACTGTCGGTTTGCGTGAACGCCTCGAAGATGAGCTGCTGTTTTTCCAACGGAATTCCGATCCCCGTATCCTTCACCCCAAAATGCAGCACGACGCTGTCTTCGGATTCTTCCTGGACCTCGCCGGTAATCACCACCTCTCCCTCGGAAGTGAATTTCATGGCGTTCCCGATGAGATTGGCCACAATTTGCCGGAAACGCATCGGATCGCCCTGCAGTCCGTCGGGCACATCGGGGAGTACATGGCAGGCGAGCTCGATGCCCTTTTGCTGCGCGTTCAGGCCCAGCGCCTTCAGGGTGTTATCCAGGGTGTCGCGCAGGAAAAAATCGATGGTTTCAAAATCCAGTTTCCCGGCCTCGATCTTGGAAAAGTCCAGAATATCGTTTAAAAGGGAAAGCAGGGAATCGGCCGAATTCTTCACAATCCCCAGCATCTCGCTCTGCTCCTGGGTGAGCGGAGTCTCCAGGACCAGGTCCGTCATGCCGATGATGCCATTCATGGGAGTGCGGATTTCATGGCTCATATTGGCCAGAAACTCGCTCTTGGCGCGATTGGCGGCCTCCGCGGCTTCCTTGGATTCCAGCAACCCGGCTTCAAAGTGTTTGCGCAGCGTAATATCCCGGTTGACGCCCACAATTCCTATGATCTCGCCGCGATCGTTCGTCAACGGCACCTTGGTCATCTGGATCCACACCGCATTTCCTTCGGCGTCCACTTCGCACCGTTCGCCTTCCACGACGGGCTTGACCGCTTTCATCACTTCGAGATCAACGGCATGCAGAGCGGCGGCGGGCCCTTCGGGGAACAAGTCAAAGGCCGATTTCCCAATCAGCAAGTCGGTATATTCCAGCCGGTGGAGTTTGGCGAATGCCTTGTTTACCAGTAGGTACTTTCCCTCGCAGTCCTTCACCAGGATGCTATCGGGGATATTGTCTACCACCGTCCTCAGCAGATTGCGTTCAAAGGCCAGCTTTTGCGTTACCTGAAGGTGCGCGGAAAACAGCCGATCCAGTTTGCGCGTCAGGTAGTACGAGCAACAAGCCACGCCGATCGTCCCTGCGGCGATTGTTATCCCCCGGTACTCCCATGGCTTCAGATGGTGGAAGAGACGATGCTGCAGGGACACCGAGGCGATCAGGCCCGCCATGGCAGCTAAGGTCATCCAAACAAGCGATTTTCTTCCGAAATTCCGTTCAGACGCCGCCTCGATTTTAGGTTCGAGGTTTTCCGGCCCTGCAAGATTCGTTATTGCCGCCGTGCTACGTGAGCCCATGAAACTCCATGCGGAGATCGAGTTTGCTACCCGGCAAGAATGGCGCCCCTCATTATTTTCGTTGCCGAGAAAGACGCAACTTGCGCACCGTCATCGGGCAGCAACGCCGCCAATGAAGGGTCAACCTGATACAAATAGTTATCGGCCAAGATGACCGCAGGCTTTAATTGGGTTGTAGGGGTCCGAGCGGTGTTCCACTAAGGCACGCGGGGCGGGGCGGGCAACAGCAAGTCCGGGCGGTTCCGCCGCGTCTTCTCCATGGCCTTTTCCAGGCGCCAGCGCCGAATCTGTTCGTGGTTGCCGCCCAACAAAATCTCGGGAACCGGCCAGCCGCGAAACTCGGCCGGGCGAGTGTAGTGGGGGAAATCCAAAAGAAGGTGACTGGTGGCTGGTGACCGGTAATCGGTGGGAGGAGCCGACTCGACGCCGAGCGGTTCCACGGCGCTGAAGGATTCATTGATGGAGGAATCTTCGTTACCCAGCGCTCCGGGGATCAATCGTGTGACCGCGTCCAGGACCATGGCCGCCGGGAGTTCGCCGCCGGAAAGCACAAAATCGCCGATCGAGAGTTCGTCGGTGGCCAGATGCTCGGCCACACGCTCGTCCACGCCTTCGTACCGGCCGCACAGAAGGACAATCCGGTCCAGGGTCGCAAATCGCCGGGCAGTTTCTTGCCGGAACAGCTTTCCGGATGCGGACAGAAGAACGATGGCCGTGCCACCCGCGCGTGCACTCTTTTCCCCGGGGGAAATCTCTCCGTCCAGCAGGGATTCCACCGCCTCGAACAGCGGTTCCGGCTTCAGCACCATGCCTTCGCCGCCGCCAAACGGGCGGTCATCCACGGTGCGATGGCGGTCATGCGTGAAGGCGCGCAGGTCGTGCACGCGCACGTCCACCAGGTGCGCTTCGCGCGCCCGCCGCACGATCCCGTAATCCAGCGGGCCGGTGAAAAATTCAGGGAAAATTGTGACGAGGTCAAACTGCATGGCAGGCACAGTGTACCGCAGCGGGACTCAGCCGCGATTCAAATCGCGTAATCCTTCGGGCAGCGTGACGTCGATGCGCTTTGCCCGCACGTCGATGCGCGTGCAGAATTCCGCGGCCAGCGGCACCAGCACTTCTCCGTCGCTGGTTGCCACGGCCAGCAGCGGAACCCCGCCGGGAAATTCGACGTCGCGCACGGCGCCCATCGCCGACGTGGCTCCCTGCTCCCACACTTCACATCCCACCAGGTCGCTGACGAAATAATTTCCGGCGTCGAGCTTGGCGCGCTGCTCGAGCGGCACCTGCACCTCGAATCCGCGCAGGGGTTCCGCCGCTTCGATGCTGTCGATGCCCGCGAAAAGAAAAATGGCCTGGCCGCCCCGGCTGGGCGAAAGCCAGCACTTGCGCACCGCGATCCGGCGCGCAGCTCCGCGTCCATTGTCGAGCCACACTTCGCGCAGGGCGGGTAAACGTTCGGGAAAATCGGTGAGGATTTCGGCGGCCACTTCGCCGCGCAGGCCGCGAGGGCGCAAAATTCGGGCCAAGGTAACGCCGTTGAAAGGTTCCGAGGACAATTTTTAGGTTTTAGGCGGGCTCCAAGTAGAGCCCACACCTGATACTATTCGAGGATTTCCAGCGTCAGGCGCTTTTTGAGCTTCATCCCCGCCGCGCCCAGGATCGTGCGCATGGACTTCGCCGTGCGCCCCTGCCGGCCGATGACTTTGCCCAAATCTTCCGGATGCACGTGCAACTCCAGCACGGTCACCTGCTCGCCCTCCACGGCTCGAACCTGGACTTGTTCGGGATGGTCGACCAACGCTTTTGCAATCGCTTCCACAAGTTCTTTCATGAGGCCCTCCAACACTCGCATCCGCGGGATCAGCTCGATCTTTCACTTGTATGGATCCCGTGGGCCTGCGGGATCCTTCCCGAGCTTCCGCGATCTTGGCGAGCGGGAACTCAGGCGATCTTTTGGGCTGTCAGAAAACTTCGAACCGTGTCGCTCGGCTGTGCACCGCATCCCAGCCAATACTTAATGCGCTCCGCATCCAGCGTGATCGCCGCCGGCTTCTGGAGCGGGTCGTAAGTTCCTACGACCTCGACAGTCCTGCCGTTGCGGGGTTTGCGTTTGTCCAGCACCACAACGCGGTAAAACGGGTGTTTCTTCTTTCCAATCCTAGCCAAGCGAATTGCCAGCACGATACACTTCCTCCTGGCAATCAGTATATCCGGTTCCTGGAATTTGCGATAGCCTTCCGGCAGTCATAGCCCCTGACCTGCCCACCCACTAGAGATGCCTGGTCAAGGCCAGGGTTTGCCCGGAGGGGTTGCCGTGGAGTGCCGTTCAGCAAATACGGGTGAGATCCTACGACGTTCCGGGGAGCTTTCCCATGCCTTTGAGGCGGCCCGAGGTGGCCAGCGAGCCGTACTGCTTCATCATGGTCCGCATCTGCAGGTATTGTTTCAGGACCTGATTGACTTCCTGCACCGAGGTGCCGCTGCCGCGCGCGATGCGCTTGCGGCGCTTGCCGTCGATCAAGGCGTGGTCGTTCCGCTCGGAGCTGGTCATCGAGTTGATAACAGCCTCGATGCGCTTCAGCCGCGACTCGTCGATCTGCACGTCCTTTGGCATATTGGCCAGCGGCCCTATCTTGGGCAGCATGCCTAGAACCTGCTCGAGCGGGCCCATCTTGCGGACCTGCCGCAACTGGTCGCGAAAATCCTCGAGCGTGAATTCGTTGCGGCGCAGCTTGCGGGCCAGCTCGGCGGCTTGCTTGGCGTCTACGGTCTGCTCGGCGCGCTCGATCAGCGATAGAACGTCGCCCATGCCCAACACGCGCGAAACGATGCGCTCGGGGTAAAACGCATCCAGCGCGTCGTATTTTTCGCCCGTGCCCACGAACTTTACCGGCGCGCCCGTCACCTTGCCGATCGAAAGCGCCGCGCCGCCGCGCGCGTCGCCGTCCAACTTGGTCAAGACCACGCCGGATAAACCCAACCTTTTGTGGAACTCGCCTGCCGAGCGCACAGCGTCCTGCCCGATCATGGCGTCGGCCACAAACAGGATCTCCACCGGCGACAGTTCCCGCTTCAGCGTTCCCAGCTCTTCCATCAACGTGTCGTCAATATGCAGGCGGCCGGCGGTATCCACCAGGATCACGTCGAAGGCGGAAAGCTTCGCCTCACGAATCGCGCCGCGGGTAATTTCCAGCGGTTTGTCGGTCCCCGTGCCGGGCCAGCAGGGCACGTTCACCGCTTTTGCCACCTGCGCCAGCTGCTCGCGCGCCGCCGGGCGGTAGACGTCGGTCGAAACCACGATTGGCCGGTGCCCGTGCGCGGCCAGCCATTTGGCCAGCTTGCCCGTAGTCGTCGTTTTGCCGGAGCCCTGAAGACCCACGATCATCCATACAGAAGGCGGGCGCGAAGCAAAGAGCGGCTTGGCGTGCTTGCCCAGCAGCAGCGCGAGTTCGTCGCGCACGATCTTGATGACCTGCTGGTCGGGTGAAAGTTGCAGCAGGACTTCCGAGCCCAGCGCCTTCTCGCGGATGTGCGTCAGCAGCTCGTCGGCCACGCCCACGTTGACGTCGCCTTCCAGCAGCGCTTCGCGGATTCCCGCCAGCGCTTCGTCCACGTGCTCCTGCGTGAGTTTCCCCTGCCCGCGCAGGTTTTTGAAAACTCGCTGCAGCTTGTCTGTCAGATTCTCAAACATCAGGTCCGATCCCCGCGAATCGTGGCGCGAAATGGCGCCGTTAATTCCCGTCACTCATTCTAGCAGGGTGCTGATCGTCTTGCAGGCATGGAGTTAAGCGGAAGGTTTTAGTAGCACAGCCACTCTTGGCTATGCGGTTTTTGTAATCGCGCTTAATTGGGAGGCGTACGCGTGGTCTAAAGAATCCCAAACCCAGCCCCCCGCAAGGGCTCGGGATAAAGAGTGGCTGCGCTACGCGACTCTTCCTGGAGCCAGCTTAGCCCGTGAGGTTTGACCCGGCGCGGACGAAAAAGGCGGAAATCTGCTGATGCGCAGCAAATCATCCCCCACGGAAAAAAGGCACGGAGTGCTCCTCCATGCCTCCTCCGTCTTCTACAGAAGCAAGTCGCGAATCGAATGAATGCCGTCGAGAATTCCGTGGTTAGTGGCTGTCTCCGTCATGGTCCACGTCGCTGGACGCGGGAGCCTTGGTGTTATTCGCCAGAGCCTGCTGAGCGGCGCTGCTGATGTTGACTTTGTCCTGCGGGACTGCAGTTTGGGTTGGAGGAGCCGGGGTCTTGGTCGTTTGCGTGGTCGTCTGGCTGGTCGAAGTATAGGCATTGACTGCGTGAACAGCCTGAATCGTATTGCTCATCGGTGATACACCTCAATCCACCCATCGGCAAAAGAAGAGGCTACTTTAGGATTTGCGAAAAAAACTTTTCGCGCGAACTGTTCCGCACTGAAACAGCGAAGGCCCGCCAATAACCTCCGGCGGGCCTTCTACTTCTTCTGCGCACAGTAGTTCACTCAGGACAAGAATTGCCCAACACCATCCGGCAACGGCCTACTTCTTCGCGGCCGCAGCGGCAAACCGCGCCTGCATCTCGCGCGTGAGGTGCGGCACGATCCCGAGGATGCGTTCGATCAGCATCAATTGCCCCCGGTGATGCATTTCATGCTCTTTCACCGAGAGGATCATGTCGAAACGCGATCGGGTCGCCGGATTCGCTCCTGT
Organism: Terriglobia bacterium; assembly: GCA_020073485.1. Lineage (GTDB taxonomy): Bacteria > Acidobacteriota > Terriglobia > Acidiferrales > UBA7541 > Palsa-360. The sequence goes on from JAIQFB010000012.1 coordinate 147,623, forward strand.
CGGCATTTGAACGGCCTCGGACAGGAAGCTCTCGTCCAGGCCTTCCACCCAGGTCGCCCAAGTCTCCCCATTGGCGCGCAGCAACTCGATGACTTGTTCCTTGCTGCGGGGCGCTTTTTCCTCGGCGGTCAATTGCTTCATCAAGGTCGGAAAGTCGAACCCTGCAAGCGTGGTCCGGCGTTCCTTTGCATGAACCTGGTGTTGAAAAGTGTAGCTTACCGCGATATGCGCCAGCAGCTCGCCGACACTTCGCGTGTCGGGCGCCGCCCGGAAACTGTACTTGTCTTCCGGGATGTCATTAGCAATGGCCAGCGTATTCTTGCGAACCGTGCGAAAACTTGCCGCGAGTTCCTTGCCTCCGTAGTAATTCAAGTGAATCCTCCTGTGGACTGGCAGAAATATCTGCTCTGAATTTTACGAACCGGAAAGGGACTGCATTCTAGCATAAGCCGGCTTCCTGCGGATGTAGTCCCCTCCTTGAGGGGATAGCGGATACGGAAGGTAAGACCACCCCGTTACGCGGGCCGATCCCACGCTCCTACCAACCAAGGGGAGCGCCTAGTCCGTTGCAGGCTGATGCGCACAATCCGATACGAGAACTTCTCGGGGCCTGGCAACAATCACCGAACGGGATTCGATGAACAGAAAACAGCATCAGCACATCCGATAGGCAAACATGGTTGCGCTACGCTTCAATCCAGATAGGGTCACCAACCCGCACTTCGCCGGGCGTGAGGACCGTAGCATAGATTCCCGCGCTCTGCCCATGCTTCTGAACGACGCATTTCAGAATTTCTGGACTCGACTCGCCGGTTGCCGGGTCGAGAGTGATCATCACGCATCGCTGATCAACTTGAGTGATGGCGATTCGCGCTGCGGTCCCAATTCGAAGAATCTTGCCGACCCACTGCAACTCGGCGAATGGCTTGGCATCCTTCAGATCAACCAGGAGATTGGGACGAAAGCGCCACCAATTTTCCTTCGTTCCGCTTTCTTCCGCGATGCGCGCAACCGTTTGCGAGCTGATGAGGGAGACTGGCGCGACATCGTACGACCCGCGGTAGTCACGCAGCAAAAAGAGCGGCCTTCCCGATCTCGCCTCGAGCGCTTTGCGGAGGTCGTCGCTCGCAATGGGCCAATTCTCTCCATGCGCTGTCGCCACCGTCACGGCCACCTCTGGCGTGCCCGCCTTTTCGACGGAGGTTTGGTAATAGAGCAGCTCCGGCAACTCGCGCGCGGTGAGCCAAGGAAACGGACTTCGAGAGGTCGCCTGAATGAACGCATAGCGCCGGTCCTCCGCGAAACCTTGAAGAGTCAGCGCAGCCGAAGGCAGCGCCTCGCCTTGCATAGACTTAACCGGGTATCGCGTAAGCTGGCGAATAACACCCACAGATTGCATGCGATTTCTCCTGGTTACCGCGCGACGCGTCGGTTCATTCTCGCCCAGGCTGGTGGCGCCCGTAATGGCTCGGAAGACGATGCCGGACCGTTACCAAGAGCCACATTCCGACAAGACGACTTCTCAAAAGTTGGTTTGGTGTCCGTTCGCCCAGCGAGTCCCGAGCCGACCGATCCGAACAAGCTCTTTAACGACTCTGTCTTGGCGTCGCTCGAAATTCTCACGGAACCATCGGCTTGGATCGAGCCTTGAGCGTCCGCCAGACCTTCACCGCCCTATCTGGCACAGAATATGAAACGATCCCTTCGCCTAGTTGGACAAACCATCCCGGTTCCGGATCGTGAACAACTAGCTTCCCGAGACCTGCCCAGCCGGAAGTCCCAAGGCGATTGTTCAGCGCTCGGCGCAAGATGCTGGCGAGGATGTCGGCAAGCTGTAGTCCGAGCGAATCGCGCGAATCTGCGAATTTCAGCTGTTCGGTAAGAAGGCGCTTGGCGTCAATTACCCGACCTGTTCGGGATGATCCTCGTTGCCCATACGTCTTGTGCGCCCAATCGACGTGACTCGCCATCTTTTCGTCAGCAGCGAGGTCGACTTCGTAGCGCTCAAAAAAGGAGTAATCCGCTCCGATAAGCGCGATGAAGGGTTCTTTCATGAAGTGACTTTCGCCCGCCGGAAGTATGATCGTGGTCCAAGTCTCTTCCATTTCCGTGATCGTGTGATTCTTACGATCCACAATCCAAGCAACATCACCGAGTTCCTTCGGTTGCCGCTGAACGAAATATAAGATGGCGCTTTGCATGACATTCAGGACCAACTGAATTGTAAGCTCTGCTTGCACGAACAGCTGATTCGGCATTTCGCGGAGGGTGCGTTCCATTCCTATCAACTGGAGGATAAGTTCGGGGCGGTGATCGCGAGTGACGTGGGCCGTAATGGCGTCCGCCTGCCGTACCTTGAAATCGTCGATGAGCACTTTCGGGTGAGTTATCATGTCTACGGCGACAAAGTCCATCAAAACGTCGTAGCGGGTAAGAAGACTAACTACTTCTGCAGCTTGCTTCTCATCGAGACTACTACCTTTTATTTCAATTCCCCGCGCAGGCCAGCTGTCCCGTAAGCGCAAGAATTCGTAGAACAATTCGTCCTCGAATACTGCAGGCACGACGAGCGCCAGAACAAGGGAAAAAGAGTTGGCCGGATTCGGTGGCCAAATAAAACTTCCGGCCTCATCGATGTATATCCGCATATCGCGTAAAGGATACGCCATCGGTCAAAATTCAGCTCATACGAGAGAAACCGACCGCCTTTGCTCTTTTTTTGCGCCTAACATCTGGTAGTCCCTGTCCATGATGGCGCGCTGGGAGCCGAGACCAGATGGCGGAGGAATCGGGCTTCCTTCGAGCCAGGTCTTGATAGACGGACTTCTCGGGATGTGGGAATCCGCGCACAAAAAATTCGGCGCTCCGCGCGCTGGCCAGCAACACGGGGTCGCCCCGCGCGGGGAGATGGTCCCTTTTTTTCGTCCGTATCCGCAATCCCGCCCCCTCCTTGACCCTCACCGCGCCCTCGACTACACTACACGTTTGACTTAGTCCGAATATCAGGACTGAGGGGGAGAATTCTTTGCCGAAACGCACCTTTCAACCAAAAGTGCGCCGCCGCCATAAAACGCACGGCTTTCGCACGCGCATGAAGACCGCGGGAGGCCGCAAGGTTCTTGCGGCGCGCCGCAAAAAGGGACGTCATCGTCTCACGCCTATTTAGAGATCCGGAAGGACCGCGGCAGGGTTTTCCTCGTGCCGTGCGCCTGTTGAAGCGCGCCGAATATGAAGCCGTGTATGGCGCGGGTCAACGCCGCTCGAGCCCTCAGTTCGCTGTATTTTTCCGCTCGCAACTGGCGATTCCGCGCGAGGCCCCGGGGAACCAGGCTGCTGGCCCCGACCGCGCCAGCCGCTTCGGCATCAGCGTCAAGAAAGCCCTGGGCGGGGCGGTGGTGCGCAACCGCATTCGCCGCCGCATCCGGGAAATTCTGCGGCGCAATAGGACGGAGATTCCAACGGGATGGGACATTGTGATTCATCCGCGCAGCTCGGTGGCCGTGGCGCCTTTCGCGCCTCTGGAAGCGGAACTAGTGCGCCTGCTTCGCGGCCTGCGGCCGAAGACTTGAGCCGCGGCGCGCGCGCGCTGCTTTTTCTGCTCGGCGTTTACCAATCATTTTTTTCCGCGCTCATGCCCAGCGCCTGCAAGTTTTATCCTTCCTGCTCGCATTACGCCACGGACGCGGTGCGCATGCACGGGGCGCGGCGCGGCGCGTGGCTGGCCGTGCGGCGCGTGGCCCGCTGCCATCCCTTTACGCGTGGCGGCGTGGACCTGGTGCCGGACGCTGCCGGTTTTCCGCAAACCGAAAGCCGCGCTGCCCTTAGCGATACCCCTGATCGTTCCAGGAACGAGGCCAGTCTGTGAGCGAGCGCAAGGAAATGTCGACCGAAACCCGCTCGCTGATCGCGGCCGTGCTTTGCCTGCTGGTGATCGCGGGATGGTCGCTGATCTACAAGCCGCCGCAGCCTGCTCCTGCTCCGACCAATCCGAATCCCCCGGCGGCCAATCAAGTGAAGCCCGCACCGGCGGCTCCGGCCATGGCTGGCGCGAAACCCGCCGCTCCAGCCGCTCCCGCTACCATTCGCGCGGCGGGCGAGGAACGCTCCATCGTGATCGAAAGCGACCTCTACCGCGTGGAGATTTCCAATCGCGGCGCCGTGGTGCACAGCTGGCAGCTCAAGAAATTTACAGACGACAACAAGCCTCCGCGCACGCTCGATCTGGTTCACGCCGACGCCGCGCAGCAGTCCGGAAGCTGGCCGCTTTCTCTCGCGCTCGACGACCCCAATCAAGAAACGGCCGTCAATAACGGGCTGTTTGAAATTGCTTCCTCCGGCAGTGTGCCAAGTCCTGGGGCCGTGCTGCATGCCCCCGCGGACATCACCCTGGCCTGGAGCGACGGCCACCTGGAAGTCACTAAACATTTGAAATTCAACGAGAGCTACATCGTCTCCGTGGAAACCTCGGTGAATTTCGACGGAAAACCCCTGCAGGCCGGTATTGGCTGGGCCGGCGGGTTCGGCGATGCCACCGCTTACCGCGCCGCTCTGCAGACGCAAGTGTTCAACAGCGCCGCGGGCAAGCTCAACACGCTTGCCGCGAAAAACCTGGGTAAGTCCGGCCAGACCACCGTGCGCGCCGCCGTGCCGGGAACGTTTGATTTTGTCGGCATCGAAGACCTCTATTTCGCCGCCACGTTTATGCCCGCGTTCACCGCGCACGGCGATGTGGCGGAAACGCCGATCACACTGTCGGGCTGGACCCTGCCGCACAGCACCACCATCGACGGAAAGACCGAAACCGAAAACGTGCCGCAAATGGCCGCGGGGACTGGCGCGGCCGGTCCGCTGAATCTTCGCATGTACGTCGGCCCCAAGAGCATCGATGGATTGAAGGCGGTTCGCCCGCCGCTGAACGGCCTGGTTCAATTCGGCTGGTGGGGCTTCATTGCCGAGCCTTTGTTTTATTCGCTGCGATGGATGCATCAATACATCACCAACTATGGCTGGGCCATCGTGGCCATCACCATCGCCATCAACATGGTGATGTTCCCGCTCAAAGTGAAGAGCATGCGCGCCATGCTGAAAATGCAGAAGGTCGCGCCGGAAGTCAAAGCCATTCAGGAACGCTACAAGAAATACTCGATGCGCGACCCCCGCAAGGCCGAGATGAACAAGGAAGTCATGGCCGTGTATTCGCGCGAAGGCATCAATCCGCTCGGCAGTTGCTGGCCCACGCTGATCCAGATGCCCATCTGGTTCGGCCTCTACCGCATGCTGGCCTACACCATCGAATTGCGCCACGCTCCGTGGATCTGGTGGATTCACGATCTTTCGGCGCGGGATACCTATTACATTTTGCCGGCCATAATGGCCATCTCCATGTACTTCATGCAGAAGATGACGCCCACCCCGGGCATGGACCCTGCCCAGGCCAAGATGATGGGCTTGACGCCGCTGATCTTCGGCGGAATGTTTGCATTTTCACCGAGCGGCCTGGCGTTATATATTCTGACCAGTAATATTGTCGGAATCGGGCAGCAGTGGTACCTCTACCGGACAACGCCGCCACCGCCAAAACCGTCGCGCGGCCCCGGGAAAAAGAAATAAAATGCACGGCAATCAGGAGTATCGATGACGCCGGTGTCTCACCCGAAACTTGTCGTGGACGGAAAGCTGGATCATGCGGCGGCCACGGCCGAATTGCGCCGCTGCGTGGACACGCTTTTGCGCAAGGGGCGCTTCGAACTTTCCTACGAGATACACACAACCAAGCCAGCTGCCACTCCGGACCTGGAAAATCCCGAAATCCTCGTCGTATTCAAAGGGCGCCATCTGGATTTGCTCCTGGAACACAACGCGGAGTTGCTCAAGGCTTTTGAGCACATCGCTCTGCGCTGGTTGTGGCTCGATCCACAGTTCTACAGCCGCATCCGCTTCGACGCAGGCGATTACCGCGGAGCGCGCATTGAGGAATTGAAGCTTTCCGCCCACGTGGCCGCCGAGCGCGTGCGTGAATCGCATGCCCCCTTCCGGTTTAACGCCATGTCCGCGCGGGAACGCCGCATCCTGCACCTGGTTTTGAAGGAAGAAGCCGGAGTGCGCACCGCGAGCGAAGGCGTGGGCGACGAACGCCAGGTGGTTGTCTACCCGGCGGAGTAAGGGATTGCCCCGCCGGCGTTATTCCGGCCTTCTGAATCCGTGAGAAATTATATTTCCTGCGGCATCAAACACGATCTGAAATGTAAATCCTGGAGCGTTGACGCGCGATTCCGCCCCCGGGCTTGCGGACTGCAGGTCATCGTTCCACTTCTGAAAATTCTGCCGGAAGAAACGCACATCGGTGACTTCCGCCACGGTGTTTCCGCGAACCCGTTGCACCTGCCAGACGGGAAATCGCGCGAACCATAGGTAAACCTGCACGTCCCGCAGGGTTTTTGCTTCTGCTACATATCGATTCGAGTCTGCTGCGGCGTAAAGTTCCGTGCTTTCCAGTTTTCCACTCGGGAGCCGGAATGTGGTGCGCCACACGCCATCGGGCGTAGTGACCACACCGGCCCAATGCGTTAGAGTCGGCGGCAGCGGCAGCGCGCCCAGGCTTTGCACTTGCAAATGCTGCGAGGCCGCAAACTTGGCTGTGCTGGCCATAGCGCTCCGGTGAGCCCAGGCGGCGCACGCCAAGTAAGCGCATAGCGCTGCCATCGCGACGCGAGACCAGCTCGCTCTCTTCCAGCGAAATCCCGCCCCGCGTATGCGCGGCGCAAAAAACAGCACCGCAACTTTTGCGCTTGCAACTCCCGCCACCCACGCCGGAAATCCGAATCCCGAAACTGCCGCGAATCCGTAAACCCCCAATGCGCCCCCGGACAGAGCGATCCACGTGATCCCTGCGCGCCGCGCGAATTTTGCGGGCTCGCGATAGCACCAGGCGGCCAGTTGTGGCGCCAGGGCAATTGCACTGAATGTAAAATCGATGATGAAAAGCCAGTCCCACGCCATACGCGAGTAGTTCAGAGGACTCCACGTCATCGTGCCGAAACTTGTCAACACGTCCAGAAAGACGTGAGACGAAAGCCCAACCGCATAAATTCCGGCCAGCTTCGCAAAAGGCGGCGCCTCCCATCGCAACCGCCTCGCCAGGGGCAGTGACACCGCAGCTAGCAGCAACGCCCACACTGGCAGCATGACAAGCGAATGCGTGATGTTCCGATGCCATTCCATAATGGCGAGCGGGTTTCGCGCCAGAGGTCCCGCGAAGATGTCAATGTCGGGGAAGATCGAACCGATTGTGCAGGCCGCAATGGCGGCCTTTGCCGTGGCGGAACTCATAGCCGCGGGCCTTCCGCCGGAACCGAAGTTGGCGGGCTCATCTCTTCCGGCAAAAAAAGCTCTGCCGGCCAACGCGCCCACAATTCCGTGCGTGATCGTGTCCATCGTTAGCGTTTCATTGGAATTTTCGGAATTAGGTCGAGTCAGATTCTAGCTGGTGCGACGGGAACTATTCAAATCTGCGCGCGGGCTCCAGTTCACATTTCATTGACGTCGAGGCAAAGCGCCGGGTATGGCCATTTCTGACTCTCCCGGGATTTCTATGCCTGCTGCGATGCACGGATCGGGATGGTCAGCGGCTTTGTGGATTCCGATGCCGCGAGCATGTGGCAGCGCCCGTCAAAAATACCTCCAGGCTCGATCATGAGGCACGGTGTGTGGACTTCGCCGGTAACAACGCCCTTTGCCTGAATTTCAACCCGCCCCTTGGCAAAGATCACTCCGTCGAACTTCCCTGCGATGACCACGTGATTTCCTTCAATCTGACCTTCGACGCGAGCGCCTTCTCCCAGGATCAGGCTGTGGCTGGACAATAAATTGCCCTTCATTTGCGCGTCAATGCGAAAGACGCCTGAGGCTTCCAAGGTTCCTTCAAAGTGGACGCCCTTATCCAGGAATCCTGTAAACTCCCGGCTTTCCGAATCCTTACCCTGTCCTTTGGATCGCCATTGCATCAGGAACCCCCAGATTGCATGATCGCAATCTTGCAGATCATCAAATTCTACATTCTATTGCCCGATTCCGTACTCTAAAATCAGTCGCTAGTGACCTGCCATGTACTCGGCTCCGCCGAACTGCTTCGAGAGAACAGAAGCTCGCTAATATACTACGTACATAGTATTAAGCCATCAGGCGTTCGTATAGTCCATTGAGCTGCTCTTCATCGTAAAACTCCAGGACCAGCTCCCCCGCGCGTCCCTTGGCCGGCATTCGCAGCGTGACTCGCGTTCCAATGTGTTTCTGCAGGTCGTCGATGGCCACCTGGCGGTTGGGATCCTGGGTTTCGAGCAGCGCCTGGTGGGATCGTCCGCGGGCCCGGCGTGTTGCCATTTTTTCCAGCTGTCTGACCGTCAGCTTTCCGCGAGAAGCTTTTTGCGCCAGGTCCATTCGTAATTTGGGATCCGCGATCGCCAGCAGCGCGCGGCCATGCCCAGCGCTCATCTTTCCTTCTTCGATCCATTCGAGGAACGTTTCATCCAGGGAGAGAAGACGCACGGAGTTGGCTACGGTTGCGCGGTCCTTGCCCGTGCGCGTCGCCACTTCATCCTGTGTGAGGTGAAATTGGTCCATGAGGCGCTCAAACGCCCGCGCCTGCTCGATGGGGTTCAGATCCTCGCGCTGGATGTTTTCGACAAGCGTGAGCTCCAGAGCCTGCTCGTCGCCAACCTCCCGCAGCACCACGGGCACGCGGAGAAGTTGCGCGCGCTGCGCGGCGCGCCACCGCCGCTCTCCCGCGATGAGCTGATAGCGCCCGCCAATTTTTCGCACTACGAGAGGCTGAATGATTCCGCTCGACCGGATCGATTGTGCCAGCTCCTCAAGCGCCGTTTCCGCGAACCTGGTGCGCGGTTGGTACGGGCTGGGGTCCAGCAGATCGATATCGACTTGGAGCGGGCCTCCGGTTACGGTTGGCGCCAGTGCCGGCGCTGCTGCGGTGGCATGGCCTGACGACGTTGCTGCCGGGCCTGGTTGAGGCGGTGCTGCCTCAGAATCACGAATCAGGGCTCCCAGCCCCCTTCCCAATGCGTTTCTCGCCACTGGAGATGACCTCCTTTGAAAGATTTATGTAGGCTTCCGCGCCTTTACTATGAATGTCGTAGAAATGGATCGGTTTGCCGTGGCTGGGCGCTTCGGCCAGGCGCACATTCCTGGGTATCACGGATTGAAATACTTGCGCCCCAAAGAAACTCCGAAGGTCTGAAGCTACCTGCCGGGAGAGCGTGGTCCGTTCGTCATACATGGTGAGGACGATACCCTCGATTTCAAGGTCCGGGTTCAAAGTCCTGCGGATCTTCATCAGCGTGTCTAGGAGTTCGGACACACCCTCAAGGGCAAGATACTCGCATTGGATGGGAACGAGCACGGAATCAGCGGCGGTCAGGGCATTGAGAGTGAGAAGGCCCAGCGCGGGAGGACAATCCATGATGATGTAGGCGTAGTTGTCCTTGATCTGCTGGAGCAACTTCTTCAATTGATATTCCCTATTTTCAGCGCTGACGAGTTCAACCTCGGCACCGACCAGATTTTTGTCGGCGGGGATCAGATCGAGGCCTTCGACTTGCGTTTTGATAATGATCTTTTCCAAGGGTTCCCCGAGGATCAGCGCCTGGTAAAGAGTTCGCCTTGCTGGGTCCTTAGGAAATCCTATGCCGGAGGTCGTGTTTCCTTGCGGGTCGCAATCGATCAGCAGAGTCCGCTGCTCGGAAATCGCCAGCGATGCGGCGAGATTAATTGCAGTGGTTGTCTTGCCCACTCCGCCCTTTTGATTGGCAACGGCAATAATGCGGCCCAAATGGATATCCTCGCCGGGCAGAACTTAACACACTAATCGGAGATTGTGCAAATTGTTTCACGTGGAACAATCGAATCACTATTTTTTCGCGAATTTCAACTATGGACGATTCGCTTACGGCACTCTTCAGTTTCCTGCGGGAACGCAGGCATCCGTGGAGATCGGGTTGAAAATGCGACAGCGGTCTTCACCGGAGAAATTGTTCCACGTGGAACAATTCATTTATTTAGGCTAGCAAATCCAGGGCCCATCACTGGCTCTCGCCAACATACCGTCCAACGAGGATAAATCTCCGCTGTGATTGCGGAATGCGAGCAGGCGGATTCCAGATCCATCCTTTGGAATTCGTAATACTCGTGATGTCCTCGCCGCCCACCCAAAGGAGCAGGTGTCCGCGGCGCGACAATGCTGTTCTGGCCCAGCGAAGTATCCGCGGAAAACCGCCGACGGCTCGAGCGGTTATGAAATTCGCGAAATCCCGCTCGGCCCGGATTTCCTCGAACCGCAGGGGAAGAACTTCGGCATCAGGCAATTCCAGGGTTCTTATTACCTCAGCCAAAAAGGCGCATTTTTTTTTGTTCGATTCAACGAGCGTCAGCTGGATCTGGGGGCAAAAAATCTTTAGCGCCAGGCCAGGAAAACCGGCTCCGGAACCAATGTCGACCAGCCGACCGTTTTCCACAGGCAGGAGTGATGCGGCAAACATGGACTCGCCAAAGTGCCGGCCGACGATCTCGACTGGATCTGTGACGGTCGTCAGGCTCGTCAACCGGTTCCACTTCAGCAGTAGGCGCCCGTATTCCTGCACCTTTGCACATTGATCATCAGACAGGATAATGCCGAATGGCTTGAGGGTGGCCAGAATTTGCTGAGGGCTGATTTCCGAGTTGGCTGGATTCGGCACGGGCATCAGGCTTTCCTGAGCAATCTGGGGACGTAGAGGCCCACGAGTAAATCCACTGCAGCATGAGCCACGATCGATGGTAGCAAGGTGCCGCTCCAAATCCGCAACCCGGAGAAAATCATAGATACTACAAACGTAGTAATAATGCCTCTCCGCCCCTGGTACAAATGCGCTACGGCAAACCAGAGGGAGGATATGCAGCTGGCAAAGAAGATCGCTCCAGACGCGCTGGAAAAGAACCTTGCGAATAATGCCCAGATAAATCCGCGATACAGAAATTCTTCGGAAAGGCCCGCCGTGCAGGCCAGCACCGCGAATAGCGAAGCTTCGGACCAGGTTCGCGGCATGATTTTCTCAGTGATGCGAAACAGCGCTCCCCGCTTTTCCACGGGGAGTTGCACCATCTTTCGTAATCCGGCGGTCTGGCCGGCGCACAGGAGTAAAGTGGCACCGCAAGTCGCCCATGCCGCTCGCCACGGATCAGCGATCGACAAGCCGAGCTCCGCGTGATTCATTCCCCGGGCCAGCGCTCTCCAGAAGACCAGCCCTGCGATCAGCCATTGAAAAAAGATGGTGGACCCATAGAGCGAAAGCCTGCCGGAGGAGCCCAAGTCCTCCTTCTTCATCAGGCGCCCCACGCGGACCGTACCACGCCAGGGAATCAGCACGCCAAGCGCTGCAAGAATCAGGGCAAAATCCCATGGAATTGTCGCGAAGGTCACAGGTGGGAATAGAACCACGTTTTCATGGGTGTACGCAAGGCGCGGAGCAATCAGGCGGCGGTGCGGGAGGCCCGGCGCGGGGGAGGATTCTGTTCCAGCGCCAAACGCATAATGCGTTCCGCTTCGACCGGCTCGGGCGGGCACGCAATGTAGTCGAAGGCTCCGGCGCTAAGTGCGCGAATATAGGCATCCCAATCGGCGAGGTGAGAAAGCACGATGACCGGAATGCCGCCGGTTGCAGCGGACAGGACACGGATGGCCGTGCGAAGATTGCAATCCGGCAATTCATCGTCGCAAAGCACGAATTGGAAAACCTGGCGTTCCACCAACGCCCGCGCATCCGTCAGAGAAGTAGACAGCAAATAGGGCAGGCCAACGCGCCGCACAACTTCGATCGCTTTATCGCTTTGCGCGGGTTCGGAGCAAACGATCAACACGGGAGCGGTGTTCAGCATCGCTCACCTCCTGAGCGTGCAATTCCCCAAGTTCATCAAGAGAAAACTCCCCATGTGCTGGATTATACGCTCAGGCGCGCATGCCGCAAGAACTACCCGCGCTACTTCGTGGAAAATGTTTGCGGACTATTCCGTCAACCTGAGGCCCCTTGCCACCCAGCCGGTTCGGGGAAACGCCGGGCTAGGAAGACGCGCGGGCTTCGTGGCAGTATTTGCGAGCCGGGTGAAGGAAGCGGTCAAGAGATGAGACTCCCAATGGACGGGCGAAAGATCGGGCTGGCTCGCGCCTTGTCCAAGCTTGGCTATTGCTCGCGCTCGCAAGCCGCCGACCTGATTCGTGCCGGGCGCGTACAGCTCAACGGCGCCCTGCGCAGGGACCCCGAAACGCCTGTGCGTTTGCATTCCGATCGCATTTCCGTGGACAACCATTCTGTCTTGTTTTCGCAAAAAATTTATTTGCTTCTGAACAAGCCGCGCGGCGTGGTGACCACGGCATCGGACGAGAAAGGCCGCGATACGGTTTATTCCTGCCTGGACGAATCCTTGCCGTGGGTCGGGCCGGTGGGTCGGCTGGACAAAGCAAGCGAAGGATTATTGCTCCTCACGAACGATTCCGAATGGGCCGCCCGCCTGACCGATCCGGCGACCCATCTGGACAAAACCTATCACGTGCAGGTGGGCGCAGCGGCGGACGAATCCCTGGCGTCCATGCTGGTCAAAGGTGTGCAAACGGGCGGCCGCACCGGCACGGGTACAGGCTCTTTGGAAAAGTTGAAAGCAAAACGCGCGCGTGTATTGCGCGTGGGCGAGCGCAACGCGTGGGTGGAGATTGTGCTTGATGAAGGAAAGAACCGCCAAATCCGGCGAATGCTGGAAGCCCTGGGGATCGAAGTCTTGCGTCTGATTCGCGTCGCAATCGGCCCGCTGCAACTGGGGCAAATCGCCAAAGGAGAATTTCGCGCGCTCACAGCCGAAGAGAAGCGCGCTCTCGATCATGCCGTATCATTTTCCGGAACGCAGCGAGCGAGCCGTAAAGGCCGCTAAGCGCGACCTCTAAACCTTGACTTCGGCTGCGTCCAATGCCTGGCGCACATGCCCAATCAGGGCCACGTGGCTAAACGGCTTCGCCAAGGGTTCGATGCTTGCCGGCAGGTCCGCCTGCAACGAAGGATCACGTCCCGCGTTGCCGGTCATGAACAGGACGCGAATTCCCGGCCTCAATTCAGCCAAAAGCCGCGCTAAAGCGGGGCCGCCCATTCTTGGCATGGCCACATCGGTAAGCAAGAGATGAATGGATTGGGCGAAAGTTCGCGCCACTTCCAGCGCCTGGATGCCGTCGCGAGCCGTCAGCACCGTGTACCCGTTTTCGCGCAGCACGCCGGCGGTCAAATTCAAGAGCGCTTCTTCGTCCTCAACCAGCAGAATCGTATCGTTTCCCTTGGAGGCCTCTCCGCGGACTGGATCGGGAGCGGGCGCCGCCATGGAACTCTCCGCTTGAGGCAGATAGATTTTGAATCGGGAGCCTTTTCCCGGATTCGAATCGACGCCCACAACGCCGCCGCTTTGTTTCACGACGCCGTACACGGTCGCCAGTCCCAGTCCCGTACCTTTTCCAGGAGCTTTCGTTGTGAAAAACGGCTCGAAGATATGGCGTTGCGTGAGGAGGTCCATCCCGGTGCCCGTATCGCTTACGGTAAGGAGAATATGCGGGCCGGGGCGGAGAAACGGCAGGCCGCGGGCAAGCGTTTCATTCACAAAGGTGTTGGAGGTCTCAATCACAAGGCTTCCACCCTCCGGCATGGCATCGCGCGCGTTCACGGCAAGATTCACAATCACCTGTTCGATCTGGCTCTGGTCTGCTTTTACACGGCCCAATTGCGAATCCAGCCGCGTGGTCAACTCGATATCCACCCCAATCAGGCGGCGCAGCATTTTGCCCATGTCTATTACCACGGCATTCAGGTCCAATATTTTGGGTTGGAGAACCTGCTGGCGGCTGAAGGCCAGTAATTGATGCGTTAAAGCGGCGGCCCGCTCGCCGGCCTTGCGAATTTGCTCGGCGCTCTTGCGCAGAGGGTCATCCTGCGCCAATTGGTGCTCGAGAGATTCGCTGTAACCGATGATGACCCCGAGCAGATTGTTGAAATCGTGTGCGATGCCTCCCGATAACCGTCCCACGGCTTCCATTTTCTGGGCCTGGCGGAGCTGTTCGTCGCGCTGGCGGAGCATCTGTTCGGCCAGCTTGCGCTCGGTAATGTCGCGGCTGACCACCACGATTTTTTCGATTTCACCCAGATGGTTTCGCACCGGGCTGGCGTTGGATTCCAGAGTCCGCCATTCCCCGTCTTTTTGCCGGAAGCGATACTCCTGGCGCGGCGCCGAACCTTTTTCAAACGTTTCGCGGCGCACGACGTGGATGGCCTCGCGGTCATCGGGGTGAATTTGTTCGTCGATCGGAGTGCCCAGAAGCTCTTCGCTGGAATATCCGAAGATTTTGCTGTATCCGGGGCTGCTGTACTGACGGTGCCCCTCGAGGTCGATCACAGTGATCAGGTCGTCGGCGTTTTCCGTGATCAGCCGGAACATTTCTTCCTGCTCGGTCAATTGTCGGCGTATGCGGTGGATCTGGAGTTGCTGGTAAATCGTGTAGAGGTCAAACAACAAAACCAGGCCAAACAAACCCCGCAGAGAGTCACGGAAGGCGAAGGAAATCTGCGGTTCGGACTGCTCAAACACGTACGAAAAAGACGCCATTCCCACCGTTAGCAGCAGTGTGACCGCAATGGCCGATGCCCACAACCACCACTGCCGCCTCTCGGCATGGCGAATCCGCGCCCAGACAGATATCTCGTTGGGCGCCCGCAAGGAGCCCGCAATGCCGGGCATGGCCATGACACTATGTCACCATAGCGGCGTGACGCGGGGCAATAGTACTACCAGTGCTATTGCCTACGTGGAGTATCACATCCTGGAAACATAGCTATTTATCTTCCGCTCTTGGCGGCGATTGTCCGGTGGCAGATTCAGTGGGGGACTGCCATGGCCAAAGGGAACGCAGAGGAGCGACCTCTAAACCCACTCCCCTGCGCGCAACACCGGCTCGGAATCGCCCGACGCAGTGATGCCATCCACGTCGATGCGGTTCGACCCGATCATCCAGTCGACATGAATCAGGCTTTCGTTGGCGCCGCGCGCCGCCAGTTGTTCGGGAGTAAGGGTGTCGCCATCCTTCAAGCAGGTGCTGTAGGCCTGGCCCAGGGCAATGTGGCAGGCGGCGTTCTCGTCGAATAGCGTGTTCATGAAAAGCAATCCGCTCGAGGCAATGGGCGACGAATGCGGCACCAATGAAACTTCGCCGAGCCGCCGCGCTCCTTCGTCGGTCTCGATCATCCGCTGGAGCACCTGATTACCGCGCGCGGCATGCGCTTCCAAAATCTTTCCCGCCCGAAACCGCACGGAAATTTCTTCAATGAGTGTGCCCTGATACGACAGCGGCTTAGTGCTGGTTACCTGCCCTTCCACGCGATCTTTGTGCGGCGTGGTGAAAACTTCCTCGGTCGGCATATTGGGAATACAGTACCGGCCGTTTCCCGCCGTCGTGCCTCCGCCCAGCCACAGGTGATCATCGGCAAGACCGACGCGGAGATCCGTGCCGGGCCCGCGGAAGTGCAGCGCCGAATAGCGCTTCTGGTTCATCCGGCTGGCGCGAGCATGCAGATTCGAGTCATGTTCTTTCCATGCGGCCACCGGATCGGACTGGTCCGCGCGCGACGCCGCGAAGATCGCATCCCAAAGCCGGGCCATCGCCTGATCCCCCGGCAGATCGGGAAATACGGCCGCAGCCCACGCGGGAGTGGCGCACGCGACGATGGTCCAGTTGATCTCATGCCGCGTAATCAGTTCCAGCGCCGGGCGGTAGGCTTTCGACATCGCGCGATTCGCACGGCTCACCTTTTCCGGATCCTCCTTCGAGAGCAGCGAAGGATTGTTCCCGGTAATTGCCAGCCGCGCTGCGCCGCCGCGGAATGCCTGGGCCATGCCATCGTAGAGCCACGATGCGGCGGTGTCGAAGCTTGCCTCGGACCCGTAGCGAAAGCGCAGCAAGGACGACTCTTCGTCCGTAAACAACGTGGTAACCAGCGAAGCGCCGGCCTTGTAGGCGTGTTCGGTGATGCGTTGCGCCAACTGGACAGCATCCAGCGTGCAAGTCATCACCAGCTCTTGTCCCGGAGCGAGTCCCAGCCCGGCGCGCACCGCGACTTCGGCCAAGCGGTCGAGATTCTGTGCAAATTTAGATGGCGGCGAAGATTGTTCTTTGGAAAACGATGTGGTTGGATTCATGGACGCAATTATCACGCGAGGCTCGGTGTGTTGGCAATGCGGGGAATTTTCAAACCATGACTCATTGTAAACGGAAGTCTGCCCTCTCCGTCCCGAAAACCACTGTACGGAGAGGCCGCTACGAAACCGGTTAGTAGCGATGGCAGTCGATTTTATAGAGGCCGTTCACGGTGAGCGTTCACGGTGAACCGCAGGCTTTGTGGGCGGGCATCTTTTCGAATTTCCATCCAAGCTGAATCGCTACCCAGATTCGCGATTTGGCGTACTGGATCGAGTCTAATCTTCACTCAAAACAAGCGTGCGGTCCGTTTTCCGAATCACGCGATCCCGCACGGGCGGAATGCCTCGTTTTGCCTCGAACCGGTTCTCGCCTCGCAGCCATTCCGAGAGAGGCCGTGTGCCGATCCGTAGTTGCGCGCGCCTGAGCATGGAGCTAAGGAAGTGAACCTCGGCCACAAGATTTCTTTGCGCATGTCCCCGCGCTTCGCGCTTCACGGTGATCTGGCCTTTGTTGGCCCAGAGCAGTCCCCACTTCGCAGGAAGGTCCTGCACCTGGATCAATTCGGCGGGACACAGATAATAGCGGCGCTGGCCCATCCCCGCGCGGGGATTCTTCCGGACAGCCTTCGCCGCGTCCTTCAAGAAATCCGACCGGGTTAGCTTGCACTCGATGAGCACCGAACCCACTCCCGGAGCCCATCCGATCACGTCCGGATTCTCGTCGGCCGGCGTCGCAAACTCATACAGCACCACCGAGCACTGTCTGCTCAGCCACCGCACACCCATCGCAACTAAAGTTGAATGCTGCACGATCACTCAGGATTGTTGCACACTAAAATGCGAAATTGTTGGACGGACCACGGAGAAATTTCCCATGAGTGGACAATGGCTCCGAGTGATACCGTAACTCGTAGTGTTGGGAATTATGGCTATTTTCTGGCGCAGGCATGGGGCGCACGCCAGGCTGGAGGAGCAATGCAAAAACGGAAACTTGGCAAAAGCAATCTGGAGGTTTCAGCCCTCGGGCTCGGCTGCATGGGAATGAGCTTTGGCTACGGCCCGGCCGCGGACAAGAAGGAAATGATCTCCCTGATTCGGACGGCCGTCGAACGCGGAGTCACATTTTTCGACACCGCCGAAGTCTACGGGCCATTCACGAACGAAGAACTGGTGGGCGAAGCGCTCACACCTTTCCGCGATCAGGTGGTGATCGCAACAAAATTCGGCTTTGCGCCCGATCCCAAGGGCGGCCCAGGGTGGAGCGCCCTGAATAGCCGGCCGGAGCACATCAAGGAAGTCGCCGAGGCCTCCCTCAAGCGGCTCAGGACCGATGTCATCGATCTGTTCTACCAGCACCGTGTTGACCCCAACGTGCCGATTGAAGACGTCGCGGGAGCCGTGAGGGATCTCATTCAGCAAGGTAAGGTGAAGCACTTCGGCCTTTCTGAACCGGGAGCGCAGACAATCCGTCGCGCACACGCAGTACAGCCGGTCACAGCGATTCAGAGCGAATATTCGCTTTGGTGGAGACGCCCGGAAGAAGAGGTGTTGCCAACCCTCGAGGAACTCGGGATCGGATTCGTGCCGTTTAGCCCTCTTGGCAAGGGTTTCCTCACCGGCAAAATTACTGAAAACACCAAGTTCGACAGCACCGATTTCCGCAACGTTGTCCCTCGCTTTACCCCGGAGGCTCGAAAAGCGAATCAGTCGCTGGTTGATTTGCTCAGCAAAGTCGCGGAACGCAAGATGGCGACTCCCGCTCAAATCGCGCTCGCCTGGCTGCTTGCGCAAAAGCCGTGGATTGTTCCAATCCCCGGGACGACGAAGCTTCTTCGTCTCGAAGAGAATCTGGCGGCAGCTTCCGTCGAACTCACACTCGACGATCTTCGTGACATCGATAGCGCCTCCTCAAAGATCAGAGTGGAAGGGGCTCGGTACCCGGATCGACTGGAGCAATTGACAGGCCGCTGACCTCTAACGGATTCACGGAGCGTGGGGAAGGGCAACATGCGAATTGGCATTTTGGGTTCGGGGTTGATGGGCGGAAAGCTTGGAACGATTTTCGCGCGAGCTGGACATGACGTCGTCTTCAGCTACGCGCGGAGCAACGAAAAGCTCAAGAAGCTGGCTCGAGAGGCTCAAGGCAAGGCGCGCGCCGGCACCGTAGCCGAGGTTGCCAGGGATGCGGACGCCTTATTGCTCGCGGTACACTGGTCGCGAATCGACGATGTGCTGAAGCAGGCGGGCGATTTGTCCGGCAAAGTGATCGTGACTTGTTCCCTTCCGATGGATGCCGGGAACACGAAGCTCATCATTGCCAATACCTCATCGGGAGCGGAAGAACTCGCAAAGAAAGTCCCAAAGGCCAGGGTCGTCTCCGCTTTCAACACCGTTCCGAGCGAGGTGCTGTTCGGAGTGTTCGAGGCCAAGCGTAAGAAGGGCCGCCCGAGCCTGGTTTACTGTGGCGACGATAGGCGCGCGAAAAACGTCGCGGCCCAATTGATCGGCGAAGTTGGCTTTGATGCCGTGGACGCCGGCCCGCTGCGGATCGCTCGGTACACCGAGCCGTTCGCGCTGCTTGTTGCCCAACTTGCCTACGAGGGGGAAGGCGGGCCGGAACTGGCGTACCGATTCGAGCGGTTTGGAAAATAGAAGATCATGTAACTCAAGGAGCCCGGAAAATGGAAATTAAGAGAATCGGCTCACAACCTTCCGTCAGGGGACCCTCAGAGTGGTTCACCGGCACCGTGCGGATCGATCCATTATTTCAGGCGGCCGATCCGGCATTGGTGCAAGGCGCCAGCGTAACCTTCGAGCCGGGCGCGCGGACCGCCTGGCACACGCATCCGCTCGGTCAGACTCTCATCGTGACGGCTGGCTGCGGCTGGGCTCAGCGCGAAGGCGGGCCTATCGAGGAGATCCGGCCCGGCGACGTGGTGTGGTTCTCGCCGGGCGAGAAGCATTGGCACGGGGCCGCGCCAACCACAGCCGTGACGCACATCGCCATTCAGGAAAAGCTCGATGGTAAGGTTGTGGACTGGATGGAACACGTCAGTGACGAGCAATACCGGGCCGGCAAATAAGGGAAATGGAATGACCAATAATATCGAAGGGAAAATTGTTGTCATCACGGGCGCGAGCAGCGGGCTGGGCGAGGCGACGGCCCGGTTTCTCTCCGCGCAAGGCGCCAGCGTTGTGCTGGGTGCGAGGCGCGTGGATCGCATACGGTCCCTGGCAGACGAACTGACCGGCCGCGGCGGCAAGGCGCTCGCGATCAAAACAGACGTGACCCATCGCGAGCAGGTCCAAGCCCTCGTGGATGCAGCCGTGCACACGTACGGCCGGATCGACGTCATGATCAACAATGCCGGATTGATGCCGCAGTCTCCACTGGAGCGCCTCAAGGTCGACGAGTGGGACCGGATGATCGACGTCAATATCAAGGGCGTCCTGTACGGAATTGCCGCGGCACTGCCGTATATGAAGCAGCAGAAAGCCGGGCACATCATCAACGTCTCTTCCGTCGCCGGGCATAAGATCCGCGCCGGCGGCGCGGTTTATTCGGCGACCAAGCACGCTGTGCGAGTCATATCCGAAGGGTTGCGGCAGGAAGTGAAGGCCTTCAACATCCGCACCACGGTGATCTCACCGGGCGCGGTCGACACCGAACTCCCGAACAGCATAACCGAGCCGGATATCGCCGCGAACATCCGCAAAGTGTATGAGCTTGCGGTTCCGGCAGAATCCTTCGCGCGGGCGGTCGCCTTCGCCATGAGCCAGCCGGAGGACGTCGACATTAATGAGATCCTGTACCGGCCCACGCGGCAGGAGTTTTAGGTTCGCCCTGGGCGTTTCAAGCGTGCAAATCTCGGCTTGTCCATATCGCGCGCACCAAAGTTGAGGTGACCACATGACGTCACTCACTGGATGGGAAAACTTCTACGTAATCGTCGGCTCCTCTGCTGGTGCGTTGATCGGTTTGCAGTTTGTTGCCATAGTCCTCATTGCCGACACGCCGATCGGACATGGTCAAGCGCAGGCTGGCGACGCGTTTGCAACGCCGACGATCGTTCATTTCGGAGCCGTGCTGCTGCTGGCGGCGGTTTTAAGCGCCCCCTGGGACGGGATCGCCGCCCCAGCGATTCTTTGGGGTTTACTGGGCCTCAGTGGCATTGTTTACGAGATCATCGTGATTCGGCGCATGCGAGGCCAATTCGTTTACACGCCTGAGTTCGAGGACTGGTTGTTTCACGTTCTGCTGCCCTTCGCCGCATACGCAACACTGGCCGGATCGGCGTGCGCGGCTCGCTCCCACGCGGGCGCGGGACTTTTTGGCGTCGCGGCGGCGGCGCTGCTGTTGCTATTCATCGGTATTCATAACGCCTGGGACGCCGTTACATACCACATCTTTGTTGTCAGGAAACGGGGATAGCATGAGGCAGGCATAACTAATTCATTTACTGCGCGTAAAGACTGAAATAACGGAATTGGTCACGCAAAATTCCCCAGCGGAATCCTGTTCCGGGATGAACAGGCCCATATTTGGTTGGCGAAGTTCTCCAGCAGTTCAAGCTGAATGCGAAGAAATCAATTTTTGGTTCGGTCGCAAATGCTTTAGAATCAAACCAACTTCCACTGCGCGCCCGTAGCTCAGCTGGATAGAGCATCTGCCTTCGAAGCAGAGGGTCGGGAGTTCGAATCTCTCCGGGCGCGCCATTTCTGTGAATTTGAAAATTGACCGGAGGATCGGATGATTCGGAAGAATTTACTGGTAGGCCTTTGTTTTGCACTCATCGGGATTACTGCGGCGCTTCATTCCCAAACTCCGCCGCCGCAGGTCGCCGTGCGCGCCGGACGGATGTTTGACAGCAAGACGGGACAATTTCTCAACAAGCAAGTGGTGCTGATCCAGGGCGACAGGATCGTGGAAGTCGGGTCCGAGGATCAGGTGAAGATTCCGGCGGGCGCGCAGGTAATCGACCTCAGCAACGCTTCGGTCATGCCGGGGTTGGTCGACGCGCATACGCACATGTATGAAAGTCTTTCCGCCGGGCAGCGGGTCAATACTTCCAAAGAGGCCTGGACCATTATGGCGGTGAAGGATGCGTCCGTCGATCTGCGCGCGGGATTCACCGCGGCGCGCGACTGCGCGACGCACGGCGAGGGCTATGGCGACGTGGACATCCGCAACGCCATCAATAAGGGAATCATCGAGGGTCCCCGGATGCAGGTTTCCACGCGCGGGATCGGCGGTTCGGGCTCCGATTACATCGGGGTGCCGGGAATCAATCTGACCGGCGGGCACCAGACGATCTCAGGCGCAGCGGAAGCGCGCGCGACGGTCCGCGATCAGGTCCGCTACGGGGCGGACTTGATCAAGATATTTCCGGCGGGCGGATATTCGTTCAGCGCTACGGGCGAACTGTATGTGGAGCCCATGCTCACACTGGAAGAGGTGCAGGCCATCGTCGATGAAGCGCACACTCACCACCGCCGTGTCGCGTCGCACGCCTATGGCGGCGATGGACTCAAGTATTCCGTACTGGCCGGAGTCGACACGATCGAACACGGCCAGGCGCTCGACGAATCCGAGCTGACCATGATGAAACAGAAAGGGATTTATTGGGACGTGACCGGGTACCGCTACTCGCTGCCGGAAATCGTCGCGCGCGACCGCAAGGATACCGGCGGAAAATACGATCTACCGTCGATCTTCGCGAAGAATTTTCAGAAGGGGCTCTCGATGGGCGTGACCATGCTGTTCGGCAGCGGCGTTGACGGCGACCCTTACGCTCACGGGGACCAGTGGACCGAGTTTGAATGGCTGGTGAATCACGGCATGGCCCCGGCCAAGGTGCTGCAGGCGGCCACTCTGGTGGACGCGGAAGCCATGGGATGGCAGGACAGCATCGGCTCGCTGGAAAAAGGCAAGTACGCCGATCTGGTCGCCGTTTCCGG
>JAIQFB010000013.1 GCA_020073485.1 Terriglobia bacterium
CGATAGCTCAGGACTTTACTCAGCGCCCAATCTGTTACCCGGGAACTATGAGGTCAGTGTTACGGCGCCGGGTTTTAGCACGCAGATGCGGAAGGGCATCACGCTGACGGTCGGGGCGCAGCAGGCACTGGATATCACCATGCAGGTTGGGCAGGTTAGTCAAACGGTTGAGGTCACCGAGGAAGCACCCAAAGTGGAGTTGAGCTCATCTGCTCTGAGTAACGAGGTAAGCGCGACAACGGTTCGCGAACTGCCCCTAAACGGCCGTTCGTGGGTCGACCTTGGAAGTCTTCAGCCAGGAGTGAGCCAGCCGAACACTCAGAAACCGCTCACGATCGCGGGCCGTGGACAGCGCGGCTTTGGGACGCAAGTGTCGATCACGGGCGCACGTCCCGACGAAAATCTATATCGCTTGGACGGCATCAATGTCAATGACTACGCCAACAACTCACCCAGCAACGTCTCCGGTGGCACTACGGGTGTTGACGCCATCCAGGAATTCTCGGTTTTGACGGGCAATGCTCCGGCCCAGTATGGCCGGTCCTCAGGAGGAATTTTCAATGCCATTACGCGTTCCGGGACGAACCAATTCCACGGCTCCGCTTATGAGTTCCTACGGAATAGCGCTATGGATGCACGAAACTTTTTTGACCCGGCAAAGATTCCCTCCTTCCGACGCAATCAGTTCGGAGGCTCCCTAGGTGGGCCGATCCGCAAGAACTCGACCTTCTTCTTTGGTGACTACGAGGGGCTGCGGCAGTCTCTCGGCGTTACCCAAACTGGCACCACGCTTTCAAACAATGCACGCCAAGGAATCTTGAGCACGGGGAACGTCACCGTCGACCCGAATGTGGCGGCCTTCATCGCAGCTATCTATCCGATTGCCAATGGCGCTGTGTTGGGCGCAGGAGACACTGCTCGGTTTACGAATTCCGTGACGCAACCGACGACCGATAATTTTTGGACAACTAGGCTTGACCAGAAATTTTCAGATAAGGACAGCATGGATGGCGTGTACTCCTTCGATGCCGGTTCACTCTATGTGCCTGACTTGCAAGACTCGAAGTTGGGCTTATTTAGTACCCGACATCACTCCGCCGCGATAGAAGAAACTCACGTTTTTAATGCGAGCGCCACCAATTCATTTCGGCTAGGTTTTAACCGGTCGGTAGGAAGCATTGGTTCAACCCCGACTGCAGTGAACCCCGCTGTCGCCAGCGCCACCTTCGCTGCTATTCCGGGCCATTTCGCGCCATCTGTAACTGTACCGGGGCTTTCCATTTTCAACGGGGGGTTGGATGGTCCACCGATCTACTCCTTCCACTACAATTCGTATCAAGCCTACGACGACGCCTTCCTCACGAAAGGGATTCATCAGATAAAAGTCGGTTTTTCATTCGAGAGAATACAGGACAATGACGGAGCTCTGCAGGGCCTCGATGGCGCATTCACGTTTAAAACGCTGGCGGGTTTTCTGCAGAACCAACCGTCGAAGTTTTCAGGGGCACTTCCCACTACCGGAACCTCCGAGCGTGGAATTCGCGAGTCGATCTTCGGCGCTTATTTCCAGGATGATATTCGCATCAAATCAAATCTAACTGTCAATGTGGGCTTGCGCTACGAGTTCGCGAGTGTACCTACAGAGGTACACAACGAAATTACGAACATGGTTCCGGTCACCGCTGCCCAACCAGTGATGGGTTCACCCTGGTTCTCCAATTTTACGAAGCGCAATTTCCAACCGCGCATTGGCTTCTCTTTTGATCCGTTCAAGGATGGCAAGACGGCTATTCGGGGCGGCTTTGGCATCTACGATATGCTGCCACTGCCGTATGAGCTCTTCCTCGGGAATGCCACGACCGCGCCTTATTTTGTGCAGGGTTCGGTAAATAGTGTCGCCGGGTCCCTCAATGGCACTTTTCCAGGTGGTGCGATTCCATTTCTCTCAGGAAATCCTAAGACATTCAAGTATTCCTATCTCGAGCCGGATTCGAAGCGACGCTACATCATGCAATGGAACCTCAACGTTCAGCGCCAGCTTGCTCCGAACCTGACGCTTATGGTCGGGTATGTAGCCTCGAGAGGTTTGCATCTTCCGCAACACCAGGATGACATGGATTTCGTTATTCCCACGTTGACCTCCGCGGGCTACGTATTCCCGTTCGGAGCAGGCGTGCAAAAATTGAACCCCAACGCAGGAGTGATCGTCGGCGAAGAGATGCAGAACCACTCCTGGTATGACGCCCTGCAGGTTGAAGTCACGAAGACGCTAAGTCACGGAATAATGCTTCACGGATCCTATAGCTGGGGAAGGAACATTGACTACTCTTCCGGTACTTTTGCTGGCGACTCTTTTGGAAATGGAGAGACAACCCAGCCATGGTTTGCCCCTCAAATCTGGCGTGGCTTGAGTGATTTCAACATCAGCCAGAATTTGGTCATCAACGGCACCTGGAACCTGCCATCCCCCACTGGAGGAACAGGAGTTGCAGGGCATGTACTGGGCGGTTGGCAGCTTGGCGGCATCCTTAAAATCAACGGAGGCGTACCTTTCACTCCGAACTTTGGCGCAGGCGGGGATCCAGCGGGAGTACTCGGCTCCGATACTACTTTCGAGACACCAAATCGCTTAACGGGTTCGGACTGCAATACATTGATTAATCCCAGAAATCCCAACAATTACATCAAGGCGCAGTGCTTTGCGATCCCATCGGCACCCTCTGCCGTGTTCTATACGGCGAACTGTGATCCGAGCAAAGGAAAGGGCATCGCCTCACTACAATGTTTTAATCTTTTTGGCAACTCCGGTCGCAATATCTTGATTGGACCCGGCTTGGTCAACATGGATTTTTCGGTCTTCAAGAACAACTACATCAGAAAAATGTCAGAGAATTTCAACCTCCAGTTCCGATGGGAAGTGTTCAATATTCTTAATCGCGCGAACTTCTCGGTGCCTGCAAGCACATCTATTTTTGATGCGGCAGGAAATAATGTGTCAGCAAGCGATCTAATCACTAGCACCCAAACGCCTTCACGACAGATGCAGGTCGCCTTGAAGGTCATTTGGTAGCCGCTGGCGATGCTCGGTCGGAAACTTCATGGAAGCCCGGCCAATTTTCCAATTTCTGGTAGCGATGTTGGCGTTTAGGTTCCGTAAAAATGAAACGTCTGTCTGACGAGACTGATGTACAGGTCATTTAGTTAGCTATGAAGACGATGCCGTATTTGGACTTCATAAAGGGGGAAAAACGTAGGATGCATGCCAATCGGATATCTGCTAACACCAGCAAAATTGTGCTTTTGGCTGTGGCTCTTCTGACTTCTGTGTGGGCACACGCCCAAAGCCCGACCTTGACTTTGATGCGGAGCTTAACGACCCACACCAAGAATGTGCACGCGGCCCCGTTCAGCCGAGATGGCCGCTATCTGGTAACAGCCAGCAGCGATCAAACCGTCAAGCTCTGGGAAGTCAAAACCGGTCGCGAGGTTCAAACATTTAAAGGGCACGTTGGCGATGTGAATGCCGCGGCTATCAGTCCTGACGGAAAACTGGTGGCGTCCGGCGCTGACGACAAGTCGGTCAGAATTTGGGACGTGAAGACAGGCCAGGAGCGTTACAACTTATCGGGACACGGAGGCAACATACAGGGCGTGACTTTTAGTCCTGACGGCAAGTTGCTTGCTTCAGCCTCGTACGACAAGACTGTAAAGCTGTGGGATCCCCACACAGGCAAGGAAGTCCGCACCCTGACTGGACACACCGACCACGTCTTTGCTGTGGCCTTTAGCCCAGACGGGCGCTGGTTAGCCTCAGCGAGTGATGACAAGACCGTTAAGCTCTGGAACCCTAGGACTGGCGAGAATGTGAAGACCTTTATTGGTCCTAAAGACAGGTCGCAAGGTGTCGCTTTCAGTCCAGATGGAAAGTTGCTCGCCGGGAGCGGCTTTGATTCCACGGTCACGATCTGGAACATTGACACTGGACAGGTAGTGCGGACCCTTCAGGGATCGGGCCGGATCGAAGGTGTCTGCTTCAGTCACAACGGCCACATCGTGGGTGCGGGCAATCGGGAAGGAATGCTACGGCTGTGGAACGCGGAGACCGGGGAGGAGGTCTTGAATATGCCCCGTCCAGCGATAGTTTTTTCCGTCCGCTTTAGTCCAGATGACAGGCTTTTGGCTACGACAAACGGAAGTCAAATTGACCTCTGGGCCGTGAACTGGTCCCCAGGCAGCGCAAAGAATAAAAAATAAATTGTTGGGCTTTCCAAAGTCATGACACGAATTGAAACTTCAAAAAGGAGCGAGGGATGAGCAATACAACATACAAGGTAAACGAAATGAAAAATAACCAACGCGGTGCCAAGAATGCGCTGGTTTGGTGCCAAGTAGCAGCGGTCGTTGGTATTTTGCTTTTTACTGCTGGTCGATCCAATGCGCAGGAATCTGCACCGAGCGACGTGTACGTCGCATCGCAAAGATTCTACGTACAAAAGCTGGCGGAGGATGTAAAAGCAAAACATCCAGAACTCGTTTATCTGAACTTGCGTACAATCCCGCCCGGTCGGACGGAAAGCTTTAAAGTGGGATCGGCTCCTCCGAGTAGAGGCGGGAAGTCGGACGCCGGGGATCTGGAGGCCGAGCGTACCGGTAAACCCTTCATCGAGCCGATAAAGAACGCACCGCAAGAATTTCATATCTTGCTGCCACTGCGTGAGAAGTCCGGGAAAATCATTGGGAACATCGCCATACGCATGAAACTCGATTCGGGAAAAACGAGCTCGGACGCGTTGAAGCTGGCAGAAAAGATCAATCGGGAACTCCAGGACCGCATACCATCAAAGGATAAGTTGTTTGAGCCTGCATGAGCTTTGACTCAGGTCCACGCCGCGAGCGGCGCGCAGTCGGGACGTTTCTTCGGGCATCCTTAAGTTTCCCGGTGTCCCCGACTCGCGCCAGCGCACGCGGACTTGAAAGACGAATTTGGAACTGGCATCCGACTGGAGGATTTATGAGTCGTTGGAAAACTGTATTTTTTGCAAGTGTCGCGACTATGTGCTTTGCGACTCTGCTGCATTCCCAGACTCCTCAAGTAGTGGCGGTGCGTGCCGGTCGTATGTTCGACAGCAAGAAGGGGCAACTGCTGACCAAACAAGTGTTGTTGATTCAAGGCGAGCGGATCAGCGAAGCCGGGTCTGAGGATCAAGTCAAGATTCCGGCTGGCGCTCTGGTGATCGACCTCAGCCAAGCGACGGTACTGCCCGGCTTGATCGACGCGCATACGCATGTTTACAGCAGCCTTAGTTCCGGAGCCCGCGTGAACACGACGAAGGAAGCCTGGACACTTATGGCCATGGGAAACGCGCAAACAACCCTTCGGGCAGGCTTCACCACCGTGCGTGATGTTGGAACTCACGGCGAAGGCTATGGCGACGTCGACGTGCGCAACGCGATCAATCGCGGTCTTTTCGACGGTCCCAGAATGCAAGTGTCGACGAGGGGAATCGGGGCCTCGGGTTCCGACTATATAGGATCTCCAGAGACAATGATCACAGGAGGAAATCAGGAAATTCACGGGGCTGACCAAGCGCGCGAAGTCGTTCGCGAACAGATTCGTTATGGCGCTGATTGGATTAAAGTGTTCCCAACGGCCGGATATTCATTCGGCCCTGACGGTGAGTTGTTCGTTGAGCCGACATTTACGCTGGCCGAACTTGAAGCGATTGTGGATGAGGCACATCGCCATCACCATAAGGTAGCGGCCCACTCCTATGGCGGGGAAGGCCTTCGGAACTCGGTTATAGCCGGCGTGGACTGTATCGAGCATGGGCAAGGCCTCGATGATTCAGAGGTAGCCATTATGGTGCAAAAGCATATTTATTATGACGTAACTGGTTACCGCTACACGATGCCAGAGATCGCGGAGAATGATCGCAAGAACACAGGCGGCAAGTACAGCATTATTCCCATCTTTGAAAGAAATTTCAAAAATGCGCTTTCTAAAGGCGTAACAGTAGTCTTTGGCAGTGGCGTGGACGGAACCGCAGGCGATCCTCGCTCCAGCGGACCCTACAATCATGGGACGCAGGCCCTCGACTTTGTTTGGATGGTCGATCATGGAATGACCCCGGCAGCGGCAATTCAGACTGCAACCGTGGTTGACGCTGAAATGCTGGGCTGGCAAGATCGAATTGGTTCGTTGGAGAAGGGTAAATTCGCCGATATGATCGCAGTTTCGGGCGACCCTCTCAAGGACATTTCTGAGCTTGAGCGAGTTAAATTTGTAATGAAGGGCGGGAAGGTTGTGCGGGACGATATGAAAAAACGAAGTGACACCCCATCCCGCTGATCGAGGCGAGCCAACCGAATACGCCAGACGGTTATTTACAGAATGCAAACTGCACCTTTTAGATGCAGACGCTGTCAGATTAACTGATCGATTATACGCTTCGTTCAACGTTTACCGACTATGAGTTTCGAAGAAGCATCCGGAAGTCATCTGCATTCATTAGGTGTCGAAGCAAAAGACCGATAACAATGCCTGGAATTCTCAGCAAACTATTGCGGGTGCTGCGCGAGAGGCGTGGTACCGACATGTCTTTCATTTGCCGTCACCTGCTTTCCGAACGCGGCGAAGCGTCGCAGACGGCACTCGCACAGGAAATCATCAATGCTTACCAGGCAATGAACGACGGGCAGCGGGTGAAATTTCTTGAGATGTTATCTCGCGACTTTGCACCAAGCCAGGCCGCCATCCTTAGTGCTGCAGCCGACTATCAACGCACGCCCGGGCCATCGAGCTTAGCCGCGTTATCCGCTGCCGTTGAGTCTCCACGCCAGGAATTATTCCGCCGGATCAACACTGCGCCGCACGGCACAGAAACTTTGGTAGATCTGCGAGGGCATTTGCTTGAATCGGCTTCCAAGGATACAAACTTTGCCGGGCTGGACGCCGACCTCAAACATTTATTCAGGTCCTGGTTCAACCGCGGTTTCTTGCGGCTGGAGCGCATCAGCTGGCATACCGCGGCTCTGATCCTGGAAAAACTAATCCGCTACGAGTCGGTGCATGAGATCAATGGCTGGCCGGACTTGCGTCGCCGTTTGGAGGCCGATCGCCGATGCTTTGCGTTCTTCCATCCGGCGCTCGCCGACGAGCCGATCATCTTTGTGGAGGTGGCGCTGACAACTGGCTTAACCGGTGATCTGGGACCGTTGCTCGACCTCCAGGCTGCGGTACTCGACCCCGGGAAGGCTGACACTGCCATCTTCTATTCCATCAACAATTGCCTGCAGGGCTTGCGGAACATCCCCTTCGGCAATTTCCTGATCAAACAGGTTGTAGCCGAGCTTGCCGCCGAATTTCCAAAAATCACAACGTACAGCACACTCTCGCCGCTGCCGAATTTTTCGAAAGCGTTGCGGGACCTCCAGAATGTACATGGCTTCACACGCGACCGTCTGTCTCGTCTTCTGGACGATTACACTCGGAATTTGGCCGCGGCAGCCGGGCGTCGCGACCCGGTGGACGCCCTGTTTCATCTGCTGGAACAGCCTCTCGTCCATCGCGTCCCGCTTGCAAAACCGCTCGAGCGCCTTGCTCTCGCTTATCTGACTCAAGCGCGTCAGAACGGAAAGCTCTTCGATCCTGTCGCCACGTTTCACCTTTCGAACGGTGCACGCCTGGAACGGATCAACGCTTTTGGAAACTTGCGACCGTACGGCTTACAGGCTTCTTTCGGAGTGACGGCCAATTACCGATATCTGCCCGCAGCGCTAGAGGAGAATCATGAGCGCTTTGTGAGGGGAGAAATTCAAGTCTCGAACGACTTAATCACGGAGTTCAAGACAGTGGCACAAGCATGGCAGGGGAGCCAGAAAAACCACAACGTGGCACAATCCAGTGAACGAATTTCCAGAACAAACTAGGATCTAGCATGGTCAGACTTGGATGTCCGCCCGCTATTGTCTTTCCCGTGACAGACCGCTTAGTTCAGGACGCGAATTCTTGTGTTGCCCGCTCGCCAGCACGACTGGAATGGTGCTACTTGTTGTTGCCATCCAGGCTTTTCATTCTTACTCCTGACGGATCGTTTCCCTAACGAACCCGGGAGATAGAATTGCAGGTGGTAAGTTCCACCGGCCCATCCGGATGCCGCTCGATTTCCTAAATCACCACATCATCTTGATCGCAAACTGGATTTGTCTCGATGAGGTGCTGGTCGATGTTAACTGCCCAGCGCTCGGGTTGAGACCACCGTTCGGAAGCAGGATCTGATCGTTTCCCAGCGGCGGAATCGCAAAGTTAGCATGATTCAAAATATTGAAAACTTCCATCCGGAACTGGGCATTGAAGTTCTCGGAAATTCTCTTGACGTAGTTGTTCTTGAAGAGCGAAAAATCAAGGTTCACTAGGCCCGGCCCGACGATAATATTGCGACCGGCATTGCCTCGCAGATTAAAACACGCCGGAAAAGCGTGACTGGGGTCACAGTTTGCGGCGTAAAAAGCAGGTGTCGGGGCCGTCGGGACCACGAAGCACTGTGTCTTGACGTAATTTTTTACATTCCTTGGGTTAACCAGGGACGCACAGTCACCGCCAGTTATTCGATTCGGGTAGTCATATGGGTCGGTGCTCTTCTTGCCCAAAGGGTCACCCGTGTTTCCGAAAAGCGGGGTTATCGGCACGCCGTCATTCGCCTTCAGAATACCCCCGAGTTGCCAGCCGTTCGTGACCCATCCCACCGCTCCAGTGGCCTTGCTCGCAGGGATCATCCAGGTCCCGTTGATCACTAGGACTCGGCCAATATTGAAATCGGACACCCCCCGGTCCAGGCTCAAATCAAACCAATCGAGGCTGCTAATTCCGTTCGCTAGTGTGTCGCCCGCAATTGCTCCTGAATTATCGTCAATGCTCTTGCTCCATGTGAAAGATCCTCGGACTTGCAAACCATGGCTCATGTTTTTTTGGACCCCAACCTGGAGTGCGTGATAGAAGGAATCTCCTCCCCAATCCACGAACCGGATTGCCCCCACGTTCGGATTGAGCACAGTCCCACTACCCACCGGCGAGGGCCACAGGTACCCCGCTGAGGTCAGCGTCGGGAGAACCATATTGGAATCGTCAGCGCGGAACAGTTGGTGCACTCCGTGCGAGCCCACATAGCCGACCATTACCGTCAAATTCGGGACAATTTCCTGTTGTACGTTAAGGTTCCATTGCATCACGTAATCGCGGTGAGGCTGGGGTTCAACATAGGCGTTTTCCAATGCCGGCTTTCCCGCGCTAACTACATTGATTCCTCCGTTCGGGAACTGGCCGTTCAATTGGCCCGCCGTGTTTGAAAGACTCGAGATAGCGAAGAAGGGTGCCCCCCGTCCGTTCAAAGTGATCGTGGAATAGAGCAACGGGAGCACGTCAAACATACCGAAGCCTCCCCGCACCGCAGTCTTGCCTTTCTTGAACGGATCCCAGGAAAAACCTATCCGCGGCTCGAAGTTGTGGAGCGTGGGGTTTCTGTAGTATGGGCCGCCCAGCGTTTGTGGGAAAGCGGTGATGGGGACGAGTTTCGTGAGCCTCCCCGCAGTCTCCGAAATTACTGTGTTTATCTCGTAACGCAGGCCCAAGTTCAGGGTCAGGTTAGGGCGGGCACGCCAATCGTCCTGCAGGTAGGCGCCGAAAATGGATGTCCGCATGTAGCGCGGAGCGAGCGTAGTTGGAAGAACACCACGAACACGCGAAGGTATATTTTGTAGAAAGTTTGCTAGCGATGAAAAGGAATAAGTCCCAATGAAGTCAGCGGTTCTCGTGACTTGATTGAGCTGGTCGTTTTCAAAGCCTCCGCCGAATTTCAACGAATGGAGGCCTTTGCTTAAGAAAGCATCGTCATAGAGCTGGTACGAATTCCAGACAAATTGAAATTGCGGAGGGGCCGCGCCCGGCCCGATCTGCGTAAGCCCTCCAATGTTTGTCCGGACCGCTGATGCCAGCGTGGGTGACCACGCCAAATCGGGATTTCCTGCCGCCGGGTTGAGGTTTTGGATCCCCGCCGCGGAGGTTGCATGATCCCGATTGTAGCCCAGCCGGAGGGTGTTGATGAAACTTGGGCTAAAAATATGGCTCTCTTCCAATGCAGCAATTTGCCGCCGCGCGATGGCACGTTGCAAAAAATTACCGAGTGGATCGGGCTGCGTCAAAGGGGAGTCGTCGAAGCTATAGGTTCCGAAAAGCTTGTCCTTGCCCGATATGTTCTGGTCTACTCGGCCGGTTACAAAATTCTCATTTACGATCTGCTGGCCTATAAAACGGTAGTTTCCCGTATCTCCAACGCCATTCAGCCCAGCGTTCGGCCTGGGTTCCAGAGCGAGGAATTCCGTGACCTTAGGGTCCACGGTCACCGTGCCGGTGGAAAGATTCCCCGTCCTAGCCGCCGGCGAAAGCACCTGGTCCAGCGTTGTCGTTCCCAGGGACTGCCGTACGCTCTCGTAGTCCGCGAAGAAGAATGTATGGTCCTTCCGGATCGGCCCGCCCATCGCGCCTCCGAATTGATTGCGCTTGAAAGGCGGTATGGTAGGGCCATCAAAAAAGTTACGCGCATCCAGTGCGCTGTTGCGCAGGAACTCGTATGCGGAACCGTGAATCTGGTTTGTGCCGGAACGCGTGATCGCATTTATCACTCCGCCTGAGGTCTTTCCGTATTCAGCCGAATAGGTGCTCGTCAGGACGGAAAACTCCTGAATGGCGTCCACTCCCAAATTTCCACCAAGTACACTCCCTGGACCACCGTTTGCGTAGTCGTTGATACTCACGCCGTCCAGACGGTAATTATTTTGTTGCGGGCGGCCGCCGGAAATACTAATCTGCGCCCCGAATCCGCGGTTCGGATCCCCGGAAGCGTGGCTCTCCGCTGTCACGACTCCCGGTTGCAGGTTTGCCAGATCAGTCCAGGAGCGACCGTTCAAAGGCAATTCGCGCACTGTCGTTGCGTTTACCTCGCCGCTCAGCGTGGATGATGTGAGCTCCACGGTGGGTGCTTCCTCGGTGACCTCAACCGTTTGACTAACCTGCCCAACCTGCATGGTGATATCCAGTGCCTGCTGCGCCCCGACCGTCAGCGTGATGCCCTTCCGCATCTGCGTGCTAAAACCCGGCGCCGTAACACTGACCTCATAGTTCCCGGGTAACAGATTGGGCGCTGAGTAAAGTCCTGAGCTATCGGTCGTCACATTGCGGATCACACCGGTGGCGACGTCTGTGACGGAGACTTGAGCGTTTAAGATCACAGCGCCGGAAGAATCCTTCACTGTTCCACTAAGCGACGCTCCCGAGACCTGCGCGTATGCCTGGCCGGCTCCCAAAATACTGATGGCCATCACCACGAACACCGCGAGGGCAGCGCGAATCTTGTCTGTTCTCATTTTGAGAAGCACGGGAAGCCTCCTATGAAAAACGAGTAAGGGGCCCAACTACTCATCAGATGGCAGATAAGGTTCTTTTGGAAACTGTGGCTGCCTTCTATCACTGCCAATGGAGCATGTCAAGAATTTATTTTTGTATACCGATATCGCCACTCGATAGTGCGGCGGCATATACATTCTTGGCATGAGAAGTGAGTGTGTATACCAATTTCAGTTGTGGAGTTTGTCGAAAGTCCCGTCCCGTGTCAGCAAAAACACAGCCAATGATGCAATGCACCTACTGATGTATTTACATCGAATTGGCACAGTAACCTCCGTTCATCTCATGGGATTGCGCTATCGGAAGCCGATAATATGGAAACGACCAAGTACTGTCAATGACGTACACTCAGGTTGGCGTGTGGAAGAACGGAAACAAAACGGAAAGTATGGATCAAACCGGGGGCTATCGGGTTGATTTGCTGCGATAGTTCCACCCTTGACTAACTAAAGAGCAGCTTTC
Source organism: Terriglobia bacterium (assembly GCA_020073485.1). Lineage (GTDB taxonomy): Bacteria > Acidobacteriota > Terriglobia > Acidiferrales > UBA7541 > Palsa-360. Next base: position 11,921 of record JAIQFB010000013.1, read on the forward strand.
TTAGCGCTTGGTTTTCGGTGGTTGGCGGCCTGGAGGGCTACAACTCGCGATCGAGTTCGGGGAAGGTGTGTCACGTCTTCGTCCTCGAAAAGTTCGCCAAACAGTTCCCGGACTTTCTCTTTTGCGGCCATCAAGAGCTTCTCGCCCGCTGAAGTCGCTCGATACACGCGGCGAATCTTTCCACCTATGCCCTGTTCGTGGGAACGGAGCAACCCATTCTCTTCCAGTCCGTGAAGGATCGGATACAGCGTTCCTGGGCTGAGTTTATAACCGTGTCTCGCCAACTCTTCGATCATGCCCAGGCCGAAGATTCCCTCTTTTTCCGCGTGGTGGAGGATGTGAAGGCGAATGAGACCCGAATAGAGTCGCCTGGCATCGAGGAGTACTTGTTTGGTTGGTGTCATAATCGAATTCCGTTATCGATTAAGTTGCCCAACGAGGGTACATATAAATGGTTCTAAGGAATGTAAAGATGTTGTAAAAAGGCTTCTCTTTTTGCTCAGACATTACAAGGGGTGCTGGCTCTTCCTTCAACGGCCCCATTTCTGATCCACGACTGCGAACGCATCTGGTATCTTGGAACGGATTTTCGCTAGGCTCGATTTAGAATATTGTAGCGCATGGGGAAGTCTGGTCCAGCTTGGTTGCTTGCCCAAGCAACGCCCAACAGGCACACCAACGCCATTGCTATGGCACGAAAGACTGTTTGCATCCGCCCAGATCCGCCGCTTGGGGCCGCCCAGCACACAAAAATTCTGGTCCTAGTTTGGTGTTAGTTTTGGTGCAGTTTGGCGCAGCGCAGTACACGAAGAGGTTTGCTCAATCTCGCTGGTTTTTAGCTACTTACATTTTCCCGCGGTGCAGTGCAGGGAACCCCGGACGGATTATGAGTCCGCTGGAGAAGTTCCAGCAGCAACTCGTGAACCATATCGTGGGGATCATGTGGAGAAGTCGATGATCATCGCCGGAATCGCAGCACTGATGAAATGTTTGCCGCGGCATCCCTTTAACGTCATGAGATGAGCCATTGGAACCGAAGGTCGAATGGGAAAACTCAACTGAACAATCTTGTGTCGTTCCGGGCATTCTGGAGTGAACCCTTGAATTGAGACGGTTCCGATGGGCACACTTTGCAGGGAAAGGACTGCAAAGTGAAACGGAAGCGATACTCACGGAAGTTCCAGCGGATGGCGGTCGAGCGCATGAGGAGCAGCGACAACATTGGGGAGTTGGCGAAAGAGCTGGGAGTGACCCGGCGATGTCTGTATAAGTGGCGGACTGAACTCGATTACCTCGCGCCGGGTCGTGCTTTCGGCCGCGGTAAAGGGTAAAGTCCACGCTTCCCCCCAGGGGCACCAGTACGTACCCCGAGGGCCCCGGGATGGGTGACATTCTTGTCGCCACCGCAGCACGACCTCGGAATATTCATTTAGACCGGACGCTGGGAGAATGTCAACAGGAACGAAACATCAATGGCCGCGCCGGCGGTAGAGCTGGTTCAATCAATCTAACGAACTGAAAAGAGTCCCTTCATCAACAGCATTCTCCCGCCGTGGCACTCCTGCTCACGCGGCGGGCGCTTCGGAACTGTGACGCCACCAACTGTCTCAAAATAAGGGTTCACTCCACTGCGCGAGTGAACCCGTTGTTGAGACACAGTTATGGGGTACGCTGTCTCACCAGCTGCTTCTGCCTGTTCTCCTTGAAGCTCTTTCTGCTCTTCACCGGCTATTTCGCGGCAGCCTTAGACGTCGAGAGCCATTCGAGCTTCCGCGGCGAAAAAGCAAGCTCTCGTTTAGCATAGGCGTTTGAAGCGCCACGCAGCTGGGTCGCGTAGTAAACGGCATCGGCCCCCTCTGCTTTAAGCGCCTCTTCTTCGGTAATGTGTGGAGGCGGCGGCGCGCCTAGAAACTGCGCAAATGCAGGCAGCCAAACGCCCATCTCCGAGGGATTGTCGTCCACGATGTTGTAAACGCCCGGCTCGGCTTCGAGTGCGGCCACGGTTGCGACTGCCGCATCCTCAACGTGCACGAAGGAGAATGCCCCTCGGCCCGAGCCAATAACCGGATAGGCCTCTGCTCGGACCTGCTCGGACACGCTTCCATTGACTGGGTCGTGATAGGTTCCTGGCCCGTAGAAAAATCCGTACCGTAGCGCGACTCCCTGCAAGTCACGCGCACCGAGCACCCGTTCTTCGATTTTCATGTAAGTTTGAACACTGCTTGCAACTGATGGAGAGGCATTCACAGCCAGCGCGTCTCGTTCGACCGCGAGACCTGGGCCGGGGCCATAGAAGAATCCCGTGGACTGCACGATATACCGTTTTGTGCCGGCGGCTTGCGCCGCATTCTGTACGTTGCGCCCGCCAACCAGCCTCACGGTCCGGTCTCGATCCGCGCCCGCCTTCATCTCTTCGGGCGTGTATCGCTTCGGCAAAGAGGTAAGTTCATCGATGACGGCTTCCGGCCGAACCTTGCGAATGACCGATTCGACCGCATTACGATCCAAGGCATCCGCGACGAACGCTTCCGCGCCCCGGTCACGCAAAGTCTGCACAGCACGTTCGGTGCTCGTGATCCCAATCACTTCCTGGTGCGAAACGACCAGCGCGGAAATCAATGGACGCCCAATAGCGCCTGTTGCACCAGCGACCAATACCCTCATGACGCACCCCGCTTCAGTTCGCGCGCTTTAGCAGGCTGATATGCGCCGGGTACGGTTCTCAACGCAATGTTAAGGCGATTCCAGCTATTGATTTCTGTGATTGCGAGGGTCAAGTCCACTACTTCTTTTTCCGTAAAAAACTTTCGAACCTGTTCGTATACTTCATCCGGTACATGACCATTCTGAATATTTGTTACTGACTCGGTCCAGGCTAGAACCGCACGTTCGCGGTCCGAGTAATAGGGCGACTCTTGCCAGGCATCAAGCCCGTACAGTCGCTGTTCTTCTTCGCCATCAGCTCTCAGATCTTTCCAGTGCATATCAATACAATACGCACATCCATTCATTTGCGAGGCTCGCAAGAAAATTAGATTGAGAAGAGAAAGTTCGAGCCCGCATTTCTGAACGTAGCTCGAAAAGGCAAGCATCGCCTGAAGTGCACCGGGAACGACCTTCGGATAGTTAATTCTCGGTTCCATGACTGTTCCTCCTTGGGTTTGTTTGTGGTACTTCGGGCAGGCTCACGAGGCCTACCTCAGGAGGGCGGGGCCGAAGCCTGACACTAACCGAGATGTACCAGCTTCAGCACAAGCTACAGCAAATCTTCTCGGTCAACTGGATTTTCCTGGCATCACGTGGTGGCAGCGGTTTTGCCACGGAACATATCCTCATAAATAATCTTGCGCAAATCCGCGCCGATAAAGATCGTGATTTTCGACGAGCCTGTCCACCTGAGATAAAGCACGGGCGACAGCTTGCCCCTCCAATCGCGCCCGACCGCTTGTTTCAGCATTGAGTCCGGCCCTGACGCCCAGACGATCGATTGGTCGAGCTGGAACCAAACATTGCATTTTCTGGACCGTCGTGCGTTTGGACGATTCTAGTGTCGATTTGACTTAGCTCTCTACCTCTGCGATTCTCTATCAATACTGAGCTGTTGCTCCGCGATGAGGACGGATTGTCGGCTAAAATCGCGCGTAGTTCCTCCTCTGCCTCATCCAGATAGTCCGGCTCCTGACTAGCAAGTTCTTCGTAATAAGCCTCTGTATTAGTGGGAATGATTTCGTCATTAGTCTTGTTTATTGACATTGTTGTCACTTCTCCTTTCCCAGACGGATTGCGGCCTTACTGCACGACGACTGGAAGGAACATATTCGAAAGTCGGACCCGCGGTCGTAAGTCCGTCTTCAATCGGGATTTGCATCAGGGCTTGGGCCTGAGCTTTCAAGTTGTACATTGCTCCAATCGCGGTCCCTAACATCTCTGGGGCGCCGTTGAACGCCCGTTCGAGAAGTTGCAATAGTGCGCAGTAAGATTGGTTGAATTGTTCCTGGGCAACGCGAATCCGACTACTCGCAGCATGGTTAGATGTGCGCGGGTTGGCGCCCATAGGTCGAACGCCTTCCCAGTCAACGGAGATTGGATCACCGGTGGGCCCTGATCGTGGAGTGTCTCCGCGGCGATACCGCCGGCCGAGTTTGATTTCCTGGAACCGGTAGTAGTGGGCGACTTGACCGCGCTCGGGATGGAACACGTCGCTGTCTCCATCCCAAACTTGGATATGGTTGGCGCCCTCCCCCTGTTCCACGATTTCCTCCAGCGCAGCGAGTGCAGTAGAAAGGTTGTTGATTGCGATGATGCGCCCGCCACTACTGTAGAAGTGCTGGTCGGTGACCTGGCGGGTCGGGTCGCCGCAGAAGAGATTCGCCTCGCCAAGGGTAGCGGAAAGCTCGCGACATCCTCGCTTTATCGCGTCATAGAACTGGCCAATCGTCTCGTAATTGTCCCCCTCGGGTGACGGCCCCTGGGAGTTCGCGACATACACCTCATGTCCCAACTGTGCCAGCCGACGTGTGAGTGTGCCACCGATCTGGCCTGCGCCGATGATTCCAATTTTCATGGTCGCTCCTTTATGTTCTCGACTTTAGACTGCCTGCGATACTCATCGATAGAAACGCAACACGCAGAGTTCCCAAGCTGTCTGCGATTCTCCTTCACAAGGGACAAGCTGGAGAAATCGCGAAAACCCAGCGCCCCTGCGTGTGCATTTCTTTAGCCTTGTCCAAATCCGGCAGTAACATTTGGGCAATCTCATCTTGCGCCGGGTGCTCCCGACGACCGGACTAACCAGTCCTGCCTCTTACGAAGAGTTACCGTGCGGCCGTTCAGCCAATACTGGAAATCCGTACCAAGCAATACGACCTGTTTGGCGTCCACATCGCTCGGCTCATCCACTGATATCTCGATCCAACAAGCAGCATAGTCCTTAACCTCGATGCCCATTCCTTCCTCCCGATCGGTCAACAAACGGCCGACCGTTGCGCGGATCGTGGTTGCAGGGGCGTCTTCGTAAAAGAGTTCAATTCGGTCACCAGCTTGAAGATTTAGCATTCCACCTCCTCACCGATCCAGTACATCCCGGTGCAAATATCTCGATCCATCCCTGTCCACTCGGTACCCAACGAGATTCTGGGGAGGCCGAGTCCATGAGCGGTACAGGCGTTCTACCGGTAAAAGCGGTCGAGGTGCTTCGCAGTGGGCACGCCGTATCTCCTATCCCCACGGTCTCAACGGTTTCAAGCCGGCATGTTGGATGGAATGGAATCGTACTTGAGTCGTTCAACGATGTGCCTGCGTGCACAATTCCTGAGCATGAACATCCTACTCATTTTCTGAATCTGCTCACCTCTGGACGAATTCGTTCCCAGTGGACTATAGGAGGGCGTACGCGAAGCGCGGAGCACGGCCCCGGCACAGTGTATATACTTCCTGCGGGAACCCGGGATCGGATGACGTGGTCGGGGCCGACCAACCGGATCGTGGTGGTCATGGAGCCGCGCTTTCTTGCCAGGGCGCTGGATGAAACTGCTCATCTCACCGACGTTGAAATAACTGCTCATTGGACTCTTCAAGACCGCCACATCGCCTCACTGATGCGCGCTCTCCATGATGATTTGGAGGATGGTTCACCCGCAGGTCCGCTTTACGGCGAGTCACTGGGAGTGGCGCTGGCCCACTAACGATACTGGCTTGTTGAAGAAGGCCCTCAAAGACAACCCGGACATCGCCCTGGTAGCCCTAGACCCGCTCACGAGTTTTTTCGGAGACGTCAACATCAATGCCGACAAAGAGGTGAGGCCCGTCATGGACGCGCTGTCAAAGATATGTAATGCCAGCGGGGTATCGTTCATTGCCGTCATCCATCACAACAAGCGGTCCGACGTAGACGCGCTTCAGAAGATTCTCGGAGCGTCATCTCTTGTCGGAGCGGTTCGCACAATCTGGGGCTTCAGCCGCGATCCCGAGGACAAGAAGCAACATTACATGACACTCGTGAAATCCAATCTCTCCGCGAAAGACACCGGGATCAAATACACAATTGGGGAAAAGTCTGTAGACGGTATCAACGCCGCTCACATCGTCTGGGGAGAAGAGACCGAAGCAACATCCAATGAACTCTTAGACGCCGAACGGGATCCCAGCGGGCGGAAGGAGAACAAGCAAATCACATTGGCCCGTGAGTTTCTCCCCCAAGCTCTTGCAAAGGGGCCGCGTCTCGCCCAAGAGCTTTATGATGAGGCGGCAAAGGCGGGGATTTCCTCCGATACTTTGAAGCGCGCCAAGCGCGAGCTGGGCGGGATAATGGTATATCGCTTGAACAATCGTTGGACCTGGAGCAATTCTAGTGACGATCCGATTGCAGCGGACGATGTCATCTAAGGGGGCGGGCGGGTACGCCATACCCCATTACCCGCTTACCTCCTTACGCCCTTGGAGTGAAAGAGCCTCTAAGACTAATTTCTCTATTTCTTCTTCTCTTACCCGTTCAAGAGGGTAAGGGCGTAAGCGGGTAAGGGTTTAAGGGCACCCTGCCCGCTCCCTTCCAACAGTATCAGCTGCCAGCATCCTGCGGGGTTGGCGAACGAACCGAAAACTTTGGTGGAAGATCACTTTCCGGGAATCCGGTTCTCCGGCGCTATCCAATTCAGGCAGTCGCTTCCGGGATGCGCCTTAATTAGATTTTGGCGGGTTAGCCGGGGTTTACGCCGATGCACTCCATATCCTAGAATCAGCCTAGAGCAAATGATGGCATTTCGTCATGACAATCACTACGTCGCATGCCTATATCTCAAGCGATTTTCGTCAGACCCGGGGCACGTGTTTACCTATCGTATTCTTGTAGCGCACCCCCGTGTCCCCGAGTGGAAGCGAGATTCCATTAAAGGGGTCGCGTATCACAAGCATCTCTACACCCGCATCATTTCAGGCGTTGAATCCGACGAGATCGAGACATGGCTGGACCGTGACTTCGAAGCACCTGCGGAAGAACCACTCAGGAAGGCAACCGCAGGTTTACAACTCGCAAAAACCGACTGGTACAACATAATTCGCTTTCTCGCCGCACAGGACGTGCGCACGCCAGCACGCCTTACGGAAGTCCTCTCGCACTCGAACGAAATAATGTCCGCCGTTCTTCAAGAATGTGCTGAGGGCGCTGTTCAGAAGCTTGAAGAAGCGCGTCGGTCAGGAAAGCCGATCAAAGAGTCGAAGTTTCCCGACAGCGAAATCTTACCCCTTCGCGTAACGACGGAGATCAAGCCGGGGCAGGAGTTCGGGACACTCAAAGCTGAGACTATAGTCGGTCGAAGCGCTTGGCTTTTCAGTATTAAACATTTGCTCTCGCACACAGCGAATATCTTGCAAAACCATAAATGGACAATCCTCAGGCCCGCAGACGGTATGAGTTGGTTCACGAGTGATAATCCCGTCGTCCGGCTGAACTATTACAGTGATCAAAAATATAACTTCGATGGCGGCTGGGGAAGTCCTGGCACGGAAATATTGCTTCCGCTCGATCCACAGCACCTTCTCTACACCAAAATTGGTCAGCGTCCGCTGGACCGTGGATCAGTTGTATCGCGCGCACATACCAAGCTCATCCGCCGAGTTATCGCTGAACATGCACACCGGTACATTTTCTCGTCCTCGGAGGATGTCGAAATTCCTAGACTGCGCCCTCGGACCGTAAGCGCGGATGCCGTTCGGCATGAAAAAGAGCAATGGCAGACCTGGCATGAAGACCAGAGTAAGGCCGACCGAGAACTCATGGGTTGGGGTGGCTCATAAGCGGCTGTATTGTCGGCTACTCGGAATCTATTCTCGGACGGGCTTTGCTCGCCAATGATTGGAAACTTGTTGGGATATTCCCGCATTGCATGTAATACACCGCGTTGCGGATCGACCACATCCCGCTTCTAGGAATGTGGCCCACGACCAAAACTTTGGTGTTCTTGCTTCGGATTGTCACGGAATCCCGCATGTTCCCGGAAACATCACTGCGGCTTCTGGAATTTCCCGTTGCTCATCATTCCCTCACAACCGTACGAGCGTCCTTCCTAATGGAACTGCTCAATCCCACCCTGCGTTGATGGGATTGGACCGGACCATCAAGCGGTGGCTTGGGACTTCCTGGTGGGCTTCGCTGCCGGAGGAGGAACCACAGGTTGCCCAGCCGCCTTGCGACCCTCGTGATACTTCCGCAATCCTTCTTTGATCGCGGCTTTTCCGGCTTCCGACATCGGTTTTGTCACTTTGCCTGGGTTCTCGATCGCCTTAATGGCCCGGTCAACGGCTGCTATCTGCGCTTTAAGATCGGCTCCTGAAAGTTGCGCGGTTAGCTTGGCGAGTTCTGTCTTCAGTTCGGTGATGCGCGCCGTAATAGCCGGGTCCGCCTTATGAGTTTCTAGGGCTTTCACCAACTTGGTTCGTTCGGCTTTCATCGTATCGAGTAAGGTCATGGTATCCTCTCGTTAGTTTAGGTTTGGCTGGCTAGTTACCAACCATGAAACGAACCATACGGAGTGATGCTTAGTAAGTAAACAACATTCGTATTCCCATCGACTCCGATGGCTTCCAGCTAGGTAAGAAGTACCCGGTTAGGACAACTACGGAAGTGATTGGCGAAACTACAGATATTTTTGGTGGTTTAGGATGAGTAGCGCGTTCGTATAAGCCGGGTAATCGACAATGTTAGGGCCAGCTGCTTCGTTCCGGCTATAATCTGCTTGCCCAAACTATGCCCGAGACTCCCGAAGCCCGTGCCCGGCAAAAGATCGACCAGCTTCTGACAGAGGCTGGTTGGGTCGTCCAATCTCGTGAAGATGCAAACTTGGCTGTGGGGCGAGGCGTCGCCATCCGCGAATTTCCAATGAAGCCAGGTTTCGGGGAGGCCGATTCCTATTGGCCGCCTATGACTATGTGAGCCACCACTACGAACTGGACAAGACCCAGAAAAAAACGCTTCGGCACAAGGCCCTATCGGGCACTGAGTTGGTCGCTTCCGTAGCTCGCCTGTGCGTAATGAACCTCTTCCTTCACGGCATTGGGGGCGAAGAATCGCCGATTAGAGATGGGATTGATGCCCTCGCGCAAGCCCCCCTCTACCTATTACGATGTCGTTCTAACGAATCCACCCTTCGGCAAGAAATCGAGCATTACCGTCGTCAGCGAAGAGGGAGAGGAAACGAAGGAAGCCCTTACCTACTACCGAGACGATTTCTGGGCCACGACCAGCAACAAGCAGCTCAATTTCTTGCAGCACGTGAAGTCACTGGTAAAGATTCATGGTCGTGTGGCGATTGTGGTGCCTGACAATGTGCTCTTCGAGGGTGGCGCGGGTGAAACAGTCCGCCGGAAGCTCCTGCATGAATGCGATGTCCATACGCTGCTACGTCTACCAACTGGGATTTTCTATGCGCAAGGCGTGAAGGCAAACGTCCTCTTCTTCGACCGAAAACCAGCCAGCGAGAAGCCTTGGACGAAAAAGCTTTGGATATACGACTTCCGCACCAATGAGCATTTCACGCTGAAAACCAACCCGCTGAAGCGTGCTGACTTGGATGACTTTGTCGCCTGCTACCACGCAGAGAACCGCCACGTGCGCAAAGAGACCGAACGCTTCAAGTCATTTCCCTACGAAGAAGTTCTCAAGCGGGACAAAGTCAATCTGGACATCTTCTGGCTGAAAGACGAAAGCCTGGAGGACTCGGCCAATCTCCCCGACCCTGACGTGATCGCGCTTGAAATAACCGAGGACCTCCAAGCCGCCCTCGACCAGTTCTCCCAAATCGCCGCCGACTTGAAGAGGTAAAGTGGACGCACCTGCTACCGCGCCAGGCTATCCGGACTAGACATCTATCAGAGCAGCCAGATTGTTAGCGTGTGCTTTGGCCAACTGGTTATTTATTGAGGCGGGCAAACGGCTACGAAAAGTTTTTTGGTCCGGCTACGTTTTTTGTTTACTTCCATAGAAATCGCGGTATGGTACCGACTAGGGCTACGGGAAAGCGCGTTTTTGCCTATTTAGCGTACCCAATGCGTAGCCGGGCGAACGGGATAAGGGATTGATTTTATTAGTGTTCCTGCCCTAGCGTGGCAGGTCCAGGCCTCCCAGCCAAAATCACATTATGGGCCTTCTAGGAGTGGCGCCTCCGGCTCGAATTCCCCTACACGAGCAGTGTGTTCACTCGCCGCTGCCATTGGGCATACGCGGAATCGAGCAGAGGATCGAGTGCAGAACCACGAGAGTAAGGCCGCCGGAAATCACCGGCTGTTGCACGATGAGCCTGGCCATGAGGGGCATGGTTTGGAGAACCTCAGGCGAGACAAATAACCCGCCGAGTCCAACCAGAAGCGCAAGGCCCGCCACCATGAATTTGCGGTCGTCCCAATCCACGCTCGCGAGGATGTGCACGCCATGCATGAAGACGATGCCGAAAAGCAGAGTCGCGGCCGCGGATAGGATCGGCGTCGGGACCACCACGAGCAACATGTCGAACTTGATAAAGCCGCCGAGCGCGATCAGCAGAACTCCCGCCGCGAGCGTCGCGTAGCGCGATCCCACGCGTGTGGCTCGGAGCATACCGATGTTGTCGGGATACGCGATGGTGCTGAGCCCGCCGACGATGGCGGCCAGGACCGATCCAATGGCCATCCCGAAAACGCCCTGCGCCATGCGCTCCGCCGGGAGTTTCTCCTCTCCCCAATCCGCAACCATCTGGTACATGGCCATCGAGCCCATGCCGGGCGGGATCAGCACCAGCAGAAAAACGATGACCAAATCGGTTTGCACGCTGAAACCGAATGGGAACCAGTGCGGCGTCACAAGGACTGGCGCGCTAGCGACCTCTGCAAAAGAAATCGGACGAAACGTGGCGTATGACGCGGTGCCGGCGGCGAGTCCCGCCAGGATGGCGCCGCGGCGCAGGCGTTGGCCGCCCCACAGGGTCACGGCGATGAGCACCGCGACGGTGACGGCCCCTGCCAGGATATTCACGGCAGGAAATCCCGGGCTTGCGGGAACGCCGATCCAGTTTGGCAGCGCTACGTTTGCGATTTGGATGATTACGAACATGACCATCATGCCGGAAATGATTGGCGCGCGCAGGAACCTGGCAAAAAGGCCGATGAAACTGAATCGCCGTACGGGCAGCGTGAGCGCGCACCAGATCAGCGACGCCGCGAAGAACGATCCGAACGCCGCGCCCAGGCCGCCGCTTTGCAAATGTCCTACTGCGAGCAAAGCGGCGAAGCTTCCCGCGTACGGCCCTTGCACGATCGGAAGGCGGAGAAGCAGCACGGATTGCAGGACGGTAATGACGCCGCATACGGCGAACGTCATGCCGTAAAGGTAGCCGATCTGTTCCGGCGGGAGATGGAACGAGCGGCCGAGCAGCCCGGGGAAAACGAACATGCCGGTCATGCCGAAAACGTTTTGCAGGCCCAGGACGAGGAGCTGGCCGGGGGGCAGGGAATCGTTGATGCCGACGTCGAAGATTTTGCGGGGGGCTGATTGGTTCATCGGCGTGGTGGCGGCCATGAAATCCTTTTTGCGGCGGGCTCCCTTTCGTGCGTCAGGACTGGCGTTTGTAGCGCCCGCCTGAAGGCGGGCGCTACACAAACCTGCCAAGGCCGAGGCTCCTAAAGGTTCATTAATCCGAAGGCTTATCGCGGCCTTCGACGCTGCGGACGGGTGTCTCGGGAGTCAGGCCTCCGCGGCGACGCGTCGCCGTATTTGCGCCGTTCTTCTCCCAATCTTCGGCCACGGCGTTTCGCGCGAAAATATCCCAGGCGTCGTTCCAATCGCCCAGCGAATAGCCGTGCCAGGGAGGGCGAATCGAAAGCGGTGGAAGGCCCAGTTCCTGCCAGATGGCTTGCGCGCGCTCCATGTGTTCGCGCGCGGGCAAGGCGAGCGGCGGGAGGATGCCTTTCAAGGTCGCGTCGATGAGCATGGTCGAGTCGAGGGCTTGCGAGCCGGATTTTGGAGCGTGGCCGCGAGAGCGGTAAGGCTCGATGTGCACGTCCTCGACGGGATTGGAGCGGTAGGCCAGCGACCAGAGCACGGCGTCGGTGTTTGCGGGGTCGATGTCTTCGCTCACGGCGATAACGATCTTGCCGCAATCGGCTTGCTTGGCGGCGGCGCCCTGCAGGCCACGCCACACCTCGGTGCGCGGAGCGCCGTATGTAAATTGCAGAAAAATAATGGGGCGGACGTTGCTGAGCGGCTCGTGCATCACCACCCGGCGGATTCCCTTGATCGACAATTGATCGCGCAGATGGGCGAGGAACGCGGGCTCGTAGGCGACTTTTTTGATGACGCTCGATTCGCTGGGCGTGACCTGGCTGAGGATGGACGCGAACACCGGCTTGCGGCGGTGCGTGATCGCCGTGACCTGCATGATCATGTTGTAGTCTTCGAGCGCGACATAGCCGTTGCTTTCGCCGAAGGGGCCTTCGGGCTCGAGCAATTCGGGATCGATCAGGCCCTCGATGACGATTTCGGAGTCGGCTGGAACATCCAGATCGATAGTGACGCATTTTGCGGTGCGAATGGGCGCGCCGGCGGCGCCGCCTGCAACGGTCATTTCGTCCACGCTGGTGGCAAATTTCTGCGGGCCGGTGTAGGTGACGACGGGCGCGCATCCGATGACGATCGCGCAGGGCATCGGCGTTTTGCGTTCGCGGTATTTCACCCAGTGCAGGTAGCCGCCGGCTCCGCCGATTCGCGAGGACATGCGCACGCCGAGGCGGTCGGTGGCTTTCAGCGCGCCGCGATAGGTGCCCATGTTGCGGATTCCGGTCTCGGGATCGCGCGTGATGCACAGCGTGGCGGTGAGATAGGGTGCGGCGTCGAACCCGGGCGTCGAGATCGGCACCGGCAGGCTCGCCAAACCGCCGCCGGGGCGTTTCAATTCGTCGCCCTTGATTACCACTTCCTGGCACGCGGGCGAATTCACCAGAATAGGAGCGATGGGATTGGCGATGGCGCGTGCCCAGGCTGCGCCGATTTCTTCGACCGCGCAACCCATGCCTACCGCATAAATTTTTGGCGAAGCGGCGAGGGCTCCGACCACAACGGGCATGTCATAGCGGCGTCCGCGGGAGTCGATGACGTTTGTGAACAGGAAAGCGCGGCGTTCGTCTTCCGGAATGCCGCCCAGGAACTGGCAGCGGACGAGCGGATGGAGTTCGGTGTCCTTATTGATGGGGCGGTCGATGCGGATGAGCAGGCCCCTGGCTTCGAGCACGGCCAGGTGCGACTGGAAATCAAGGCTTGGTTTGTGAGCCGGATTTTGTGCGCTACCGCTCATTGCAAAGCTCCCATCCAATTTTTCGCACAGCTACTTCCACCAGTACACAAGAATAACCGAAAGGATCGCGGTTGCGGCCAGTTGCAGTATCACCCAAGGCAGGCAGATGCGGAAGATTTCGCCGTCTTTTCCTTTCACGTTCGCCAGCGAGGACGTAAACGCGATCTGCGTGGGTTTGAGCGCATTGGGTGGGCCCATCGTTACAACGGTGATAATTCCGACCAGAACCATCAGGGGAATCCCCAGCGTGGGCGCGATGGAAACCTGCATCCGCGAAAAAAGAAAATCTCCGGGCAAGCCTTGGCCGAAGGCCATGCCGCCCAAGAATGCCACGAGGGGATAGAGGGACGCATATACGAATGTTCCGCCCCGGACGAGAATTTTCCCGAGCTGCGCGATCTGGCCGGAATCCACCATCAGGTAGACCGTCGCGCTGCCGACGCAAAGCGTGGCGATGCTTCTCCAGCTACGTTTGCTGGCCACCACGAAATCCTTCGCCGCGTTGGCCTTCTTGTTCCGGAACAAATAGCAGACCGCGGCGGTCACGAAGATGTAGAAACCGGCGGTGGTGAAGAGGTTGATGGAGATGCGGCTATATCCCCAGAGGGCGACGCTGAATTGAAAATGGTCGAGCCATTCGGAGACGCCGCGCGACCTGGTTACGATGACGATGGCCACGCCCAGAAGCAGCGGCGCGTAGGCTTTGAACAAACCCATGGCGGAGTAGGACGGCCGCGCGGTCACGGCGTCCGGCGAATTTCTGGCATCGCGGCGCTTCGCGATCTGCCCGTACACGAAAATTCCGGCCAGGGAAATCGCAGCTCCTCCGATCATCATCAGGATGTAGTAGGAGGGCCAAACTTGCGTAAAGAGAAGGATGGCGGCGACGTTGGCGAGGCCTGTGGTCCAGAATAAAACCTGCGATTTCCAGGCGAAGAAACGGAAGCCGAGAATTTTCAGGAATCCGAGCAGGGAAAGAAAGACCAGTGGAATGGTCAGAAGCCCGGCGACGCGCACGATGTCCACGATGGGCACGTGGCTTGCGGCGTTGGAGATGTTGGGCGCGATGAAGAGGCTGTTGAAGGGCAGCGTCCAGGAAAAATAAACCAGGTAACTGGTGGTGGCCTGCACGCCGTCGAAGCCGATATCGACCAGTCCGGGAATCGTGACCGGGTAGGTCGCGAAGCCATTGAACGCGCCGATGAAACCGGCGACGAGCGTTACGAGGGCGACCGAGCGGCCTTCCAGGTCGCGGCTGGGGAGCATCGAGCGGATCGATTCCAGCAGGATTTCGAGTAGCCCGGTGCTGCGATACGCCTGGCCGAAAAGTTGTCCCGTGTAGAGCACCATGAACCCGGTCCACATGGTCAGGTTGCCCCAGGCAGAGGCTTCCAGGATTTTCAACAGCGGCATGCGGTAGAACGCGAGCACCAGGGCGAATTCGACGATCCAGGCTGAGAGGCTCGCGTGCAACGCGTCCATCTTAAATATCAGGAAAGCGGCGAAGAGCACGGCAAAGGGCAGCAGCGTGCCGACAACTCCCAGACTGGTCCTCACTCAATTCCTCCGCTGCTGTGAAACATATGGCATTCAGTATGATTTGCGGCGCGCCACAGTTAGCCATGCGCTCGGGTTGTGTGTCAACGTGCGCGTGGGGATTTTCTCTGTGTACTCTGTGTTCTCCGTGCCCTCTGTGTTGAGATTTTGCCGGTGCTGCGAGCAAAGATTTAACACAGAGGGCACAGAGTATCACAGAGAAAGGCGGAGAAATTCAGCGAGCGCGTATGGGTAAAAAACGGGGCGGTGTATACTCGCGCCTGACCCGGAATCTCAAAGCTTGTCCGGGTGAGAAGGGATGAGGAACCGTGAGAATCGACGTTCATGCGCACTATTTTCCGGTGGAATACTTGGACCGGCTGGACCAGCACCTGGGGAAGCAGGCCACATTTTTTATCCGCAAGTCGAAGATGGATTCCGCGGATTTACACGGACTGGAAAATAATTTCCGCGAAATGGACGCCGCGGGAGTGGACATGCAGGTGCTCTCGGTTTCGAGCCAATTTCCGTATTTCGCGATTGAACATGACGCGGTAGACGCTGCCCGGCTCGGCAACGATCTCTATGCGCGCGCGGTGAGCGAATATCCGAAGCGTCTGGCGGCGTTCGCGTGCACGCCGCTGCCGCACGTGCGGGCTTCCATCGTGGAAATGCGGCGCGCGCTGGACGATCTGGGGATGGCGGGCGTGACCACGGGCACGACGGTCCTCGGAAAAAGCATCGCAGATCCGGCCTTTGACGAATTTTTTGTGGAACTGAATCGCCGCAAAGCCGTGCTCTTCATTCATCCGATGGGCGGGGCTGTAGGATCGCAGCTCATCGAGTCCAGCAATCTGACGTGGCCGGTGGGCGCGCCGCTCGAAGACACCATCTGCCTGCTGCAATTCATGCAAGCGAATTTTCCCAGCCGTTTTCCGGACATCAAGATCATCATCCCGCACCTCGGCGGCTTCGCACCTTTCCTGACGGCGCGCCTGGACCAGTTGCGGGCGCGTTTCCTGCCGGATTCGGCCATGATGCCCAGCGTGCAGGCGAAATATTTCTGGTATGACACGGTGAACGGGTATCCGTCGGCGCTGCGGTGTTCGCAGGAAGCCGTGGGCACGGATCGGCTGCTGATGGGGACGGATTTTCCGTTTTGGCGCGGCGACGCGTTTAAATTGTGCGTGGATTATGTGGAGCAAGCCGGGCTGCCCGCGGGAGATGTGGATCGCATTCTGGGTGTGAATGCGGAACGACTCCTCGGGCTGTAAGATGCCAATCGAGAGGTGACAAGGCATGCGATAGCTTGCGAAACAAGCTGACGAGATCTCGCTTTTCGCCGTCATTCCGAGCAAAGCGAGGAATCCCTCTTGGATTGAGGCCAAAGAAAAGAGGGATTCCTCGGCAAAAGACATGCCTCGGAATGACGGCTTCTTGAGCTGTTCCGCAGCGTGTGGTGTCAGGCCAGAGATTCCCCCAGCGCTTTCCGGAAAACCCTCTGCAAGAAAACATGAATCAGGTGGCGTTTGTATTCGGCGCTGCCTTCATGGTCGTCGAGTAAATCGGCGGCGTCGGCAATCGCGTCGGCGGCTTCGGACAGGCGTTTCTCGACGTCTGCGTGGGAGCCGGTCAGTAATTTTTCGGCGTTGAGGCCGCGCGTGGGAAAGGGGCAGACGCAACCTACGGCGACTCGCGCGGAGGTGAAGGTGCGACCTTCGTCCGGCGTATCCAGCCACAGGCCCAGGCCTAGTGTGGGGCGCTCGTGGATTTGAAATTTCATGTAGGCGGAGCGGTGGGTGGGCTTCGCGGATGGGACAGTAATCTTAGTGAGGATCTCGCCGGGCTGCAGATTGCTGGCGTACGCGCCGGCGATGAGTTCACTGACGGGGATCTCGCGGGCACCTGCTGCGCTTTCGATTTTCACCGAGCCTCCCAGAACCAGGAGCAGCGTCGCGGGATCGGAATGAGGCTCGGCGAAACAGAGGTTGCCTCCCAGAGTTCCCGTGGCGCGCACGCGGACGTTCGCCACTTGCGATTCCATTTCGGCAAGGGCGGGCTGATGTTGCTGGACGTTGGGGGAGCGCTCGATGCTGCGGTGGGTGGACGTGGCGCCGATTTCGAGGGAGCCATTGCGCATGTCGATCGAGTTAAGGCCCGGAACGACTTTGAGGTCAATCAGGTGGCGATAGTTCAGCGCTGAATGCTTCATGGCCAGGAGGAGTTCGGTGCCGCCGGCGTAGATGCCGGCTTCCTCGCCGTAATGCGCGAGCATCTGCGATGCTTCGAGGGCGCATGTGGGTTGATGAATTTCGAAACGGCTGAGCGTGGTCATGGGTTAGGCGCGATCTACCGGGGTGCCGCCCCCTTTTTTTCCTGCAGCGCTTTCCAGACGCGCTCGGGCGTCAACGGCAGCGTTCTGATTCGCGCGCCGGTTGCACGATACAATGCGTTTGCGATGCAGGGGGAGATCGGATTCACGGCGCCTTCGCCGCCGCCTTTTGCGCCGTAGGGTCCGACGCCATCGCGGTTCTGCACCAGTTTCATGTCTATGTTCTTGGCCAGGTCGGAAAAGCGCGGGACGCGGTATTCGAGCATCGTGCCGTTCATTAGTTGCTGGCCGTCGTAAATCAATTCCTCAAACAAGCCGGCGCCCAGGCCCATGGTGGCCGCGCCCAGGTCCTGGCCCTCCGTCATCGCGGGGTGAATCGCGAGGCCGACGTCCCCGATGGTGACCAGCGAATCGAGGCAGATTTTTCCTGTCTCCTCGTCGAGAGCGATTTCCACGCCGACCACGCCGATTTCCCAGAATACGGGGACCAGCGTAAGATCTCCGGCCTTGCGGAGGTAGGCGCGGCCGACGATGCTGCATCCTTCCATCTTGAAATATTGCTCGAGGATATTGGCCCAGGTGAGGAATTTCCCGCCGTGGCGCAGGCCTCCGCGTTCTTCGACTAATTTATCCGCGTCGACGGCGAACACTTCCTCGGCCATCACTTTGATTTGCGCGATGGCCTCGCGGCACGCTTCCAGAACCGCGCGGCCCATCAGCGTGGTGGTGCGGCTGGCGCCCGTGGAGCGTTCAAATAAGGTGACCGCGGTGTCGGAACCGATCAGGCGGACTTTTTCGAGCGGCACTCCCATTTCTTCCGCAGCGATTTGCGTCAGCACGGTATGGCTGCCCTGGCCGATTTCGGTGCTGCCGCTCAGCACCGATACGGCGCCATCGGCATAAACCTGCACCATCGCCAGCGTTACCGGATGTGCTCCGGCATCGCTTGCCGAGCAGCACACCGAGCGGCCATGTCCCGGCGCGAGGGGACGATCCATGCGCAGCATTTTCGCGGCCTCGCGAATGTCGCCGGGGATATCCGCGTCGATGGGGCGCATGCCGGGGTGGATCGACTCGCCGCTGTGCGCCAGATTTTTCAAGCGGAATTCAACGGGATCGCTGCCCGACATTTCCGCGAGTTCATCCATCTGGGATTCGCCGGGGAACGTAACTTGCGCGCCGCCCAGGCCGCGATAGGAACTTGCGGGGACGGTATTCGTGTACACGGCGAAGCAATCGATTTTTATATTGGGAATGCGGTAAGGGCCGACGATCCGGTTGGCGGCTTTTCTGCACACCATGGGGCTGTTTTCGGCGTACGCGCCGGTATTGAGGTGAATGGTCGCCTGCCGGGCTACGAGATGTCCCCGCGCGTCGACCGCCGTGCGGATGCGGACGCGCGCGTCGTCGCCGCGAGTGGTGAGGAAAGCTTCCTCGACGCTCAGCTGCAATTTTACGGGGCGTCCTGATTTCCAGGAACACGCTGCGACGAGTGGCTCGATTTTTGTGTAGGACTTGCTGCCGTAGCCGCCGCCGATGTAAGGCACGATGATGCGCACGCTGTTGAGCGGCAGGCGGAACACGTGGGCGACGTCGTGGCGCACCATGAAGGGATGCTGCCCCGAGGTGTAGACGGTCAGGTGTCCTTTGGCGTCGAAGTCTGCGATGGCGACGTACGGTTCCATGGCGTAGGCATAGACCATGGGGAAATAAAATTCGCCTTCGGCAATGTGCGCGGCCTTGGCGAACGCGGCGTCCACATCTCCCCATCCGACATGCACGGCCTGGCAGATGTTGCCGGCCGCGCCGGGAAAATCGTCGAAGCCGCGGAAGGAGCCATCGGCGAAATCGGTTTCGTGGATGCGGGGAGTTCCTTCGGCCATGGCCGTATCGACGTCGAGGATGGGGTCGAGTTCCTCGTAATCGACGTTGATCTTTCCAAGGGCTTCCTGCGCGGCGAGTTCGTTTTCAGCGATGACCGCCGCGACCGGCTCGCCGACGAAGCGAACCTGGCCGATTGCGATCAGCGGGTGATCTTTTACGCCGTGTCCGTAATAGGGTTGGAGGCCTTTGAGGTCGTAGCCGGTCAGAATATCAATCACGCCGGGCTGGGCCTTGGCTGCGGAGGCGTCGATCGAAAGAATTCGCGCGCGCGCGAACGGGCTGCGGAGAACTTTTGCCCAGGCCATGTGTTCCACGACCATGTCGCTGGTATAGATGGCGCCGCCGGTCACTTTGGGAATGCCGTCTCCGCGGGGAACGGAATGATTAACGATCTGGAAATCGCTGAGGGGTTTCACTTTTGCCCTCGCAGCTGGTTCGCGGCCTGGCGAATCGCTTTCAGGATCGGCAGGTAGCCGGTGCAGCGGCACAGGTTGCCGTTCATGTGCGCGACGATTTCCGCGTCGGTCGCGGCGCTGTTTTCATCGAGCAGCGCCTTCGCGGCCAGGATCATTCCCGGCGTGCAGTAGCCGCATTGAAAGGAAAAATGATCGAGGAAGGCCTGCTGCAGCGGATGCAGGCGTCCCGAGTCATCGGCCAGGCCTTCGATGGTGGTGACGCGCTTGCCGCGGACTTCGTAGGCGAGGAGCGTGCACGCGCTGACGGGAAGGTCGTCGACCAGGACCGTGCAGCTGCCGCACACCTGGGCCTCGCAGGAAATTTTCACTCCCGTCAGGCGGCAGCGTCCGCGCAAAACCTCCGCGAGGGATTCCCGCTGCTCGATTTCGAGGGTTGTCTGTTTTCCGTTCAGCTCGAAACTAACGTTCACGAACGCTCCTTACGATTTTTGTGCGTCTTGAGCGGATTCCATGGGTGTCGCGAATTGCCCCTGGATGTTTCTTGCAAACTCGGCGAACACTTGCGACGTCCTTCGCCGGATCGGAACCGCGCCTAGCGTAGCCAGTTTGCCCAAGACTTCAATGGACGCCTCGAAATGCATTTGGGTTCCGGACTCCACCGGGTTCAAAGCCACCTGCATGGAGCCGGTCATGCGGTTCAGGCTCATGGAATCGGCGCCTTTGAGCGAGGCTTTCAACAACGACGGCTCAATCGTTTCCGTGACGCGCACTTCCAGATTCATCGTGATCTTGAACGGGCCGATTTTGTCTGTCACTTTGGCGGCGTATGCTTCCTTGCCTTCATCCAGCAACGGGGAGACGCTTTCCACGCCGGGCAAGAGCGAGGTCAGGCGCGATGTATCGCGAAGCAACTTCCAGACTTCCGCGACCGGAGCGCCGAGCGGCAACTCTTCCGCGAGTTTCAAGAGCATTCAGTGACCTGCACCATTGGTTCCATCTCCAAATGTTCCTGAGGGAGCGGCGGAAGCGGCTGCGTCTTTCCAGGCGGAACACTTTCATCGTCTTTTGTACCACAACTCCCGCGAGCGATCTTCGTTGAAGTTTCGCGCACGCTGATTGATGCTCCTCGAACGAGCATTGCATACGGGCAAGGTCCGGTGTAGTTTGTGAAATCAGTTTTTATCGGAATGTTTGTATTGGAGAAAATGGGAAATGGGCGAGAAGAAATTGTCCATTGCGATTGTTGGAGCAGGGATCGGCGGACTGGCCGTTGCCGCCACGCTGCGCCAGATCGGCATCGATGTGCGCGTGTACGAGCAGGCGCCGGCATTTGCCCGGGTCGGCGCGGGGATTCAGATGATGCCCAACTCGATGAAGGTGCTGCGGCGGATCGGCGTCGAGGAAAAAGTCCGCGACACTTCTTTCATGCCGTATTCCCATTTGAATCGGGACGGATATTCGGGCGAGGTGATCAGGGAACTCCCGATGCCGGAAAGCCTTTTCGGAGCGCCATATCTTTGCATGCACCGCGCGGAACTGCATAAGGCCCTGGCCGACGTGGTTCCTACAGACATTGTCCATCTCAATAAGAAATTGGTGGGGGTGGAGCAGGGCGGGTGCCGGGTCACGCTGGCTTTTGCCGACGGAACGCGCGCGCAGGCCGATGCCGTGGTGGGCGCCGATGGCGTGCATTCCATTGTGCGCGACATCATCATCGGCCCCGATGCACCGCTGCACAAGGGACGCATCGCATACCGCGCAATTTTTTCATCGGCTCTGCTCAACGGCCTGGAGATCGGTTCCTCGCGAACCAAGTGGTGGGGGAAGGACCGCCACATCGTGATTTATTACACGAATGCCACGCGGACCGAACTTTACTTCGTGACCAGCGTGCCGGAGCCGGCGGAATGGGTGACGCGGGAATCGTGGTCGGCCAAAGGCGACGTGAAGGAATTGCGCAAGGCGTATGAGGATTTTCACGCCGATGTCCGCGGCGTGCTGAACGCGTGCCCGGACTGCCATAAGTGGGCGATCCTGGAGCGCGAGCCGCTGCCGCGCTGGAGCGACGGCCGCATCGTGCTGCTGGGCGATGCCTGCCATCCGATGACTCCGTACATGGCGCAAGGCGGGGCAACGGCTATCGAAGACGCGGCGATACTTGCGCGGTGCCTCGAATCTGTGGACGGAGAGGATATCGAGGGTGCTTTCCGCCGCTATGAAGAGCACCGGAAGCCGCGAACGTCGCGCATCCAGGCAATTTCCAGCGCGAACACCTGGATGAAAGGCGGGAACGAGGACACCAGCTGGCTGTACGGTTATGATGCGTGGAATGTGCCTTTGACTCCCACAGAGCCGTACGTCAAGGTGGTCTGAGAGAAAATCGCATGGGCCAAGACACTCAATCGGGAAATTTCAGGACCTCGGATGGGTGCGCCATTTCATATTCACTGAACGGTTCGCAGAAGCCGGGAGCACCGCGCTTCGCCTTAGTTCATTCGCTGGCGCTCGATCGAAGTATCTGGAGCGGCGTGGTGCGCGAGCTGGCGGATCGCGCGGCGATTCTTACCTATGACTGCCGCGGCCATGGAAGATCCGAGCGGCGCGCCGGGCCATTCACCGCGGAATTATTCGCACAGGATTTGGCGGAGTTGCTGGACCATGTGGGCTGGCCGGCCGCCACGGTGGCTGGGTGCTCGATGGGGGGATGCGTTGCGCAAGCTTTCGCCGGGCTGTACGGGCCGCGAGTGAGCGCCCTCGGGTTGATCGACACGACGGCCTGGTACGGCGAAGACGCTCCCAAGAAATGGCGCGAGCGCGCCGACGTAGCGCGCACAAAAGGCCTTGCGGGAATGGTCGAGTTTCAGAATACGCGCTGGTTCGGCGATGCGTTTCGCGCCGCGCATCCGGAAATTCTAAAAGCAATGAGTGACGTTTTCCTGGCCAACGACGTGGATTGCTACGCCGCAACGTGCGCGATGCTGGGCGATGCGGACCTGCGGATTTACCTTCCGGTAATGAAAATGCCGGTAGCGGTGATCGTGGGGGAGGAAGATTACGCCACGCCCGTCGCCATGGCGCAGTATTTGCATGACGCGATTGCGGGCTCCACACTTACGATCCTCAAGGGAGCGCGGCACCTGGCTCCGGTCGAGAGTCCGAAACAAATCGCTTCGCAACTTCTGGAACTACTTCATCGCAGCGATTTTTGACAGGCACCCGCCGAGGAATAGGCGAAGCGCGAAATTCCTTCGTGCATGCGCAGCGATTTCGACCTCCGGGCAATCTTCGCCTACGGTGTGGGTTTCACCTGGGCATTGCGGATCTGGCGCAAGCGCCAAATGATCAGATAGCCGACGTAGAAAAACATGACCCACATGAGTCCATAGAAAAACAGGAATGGCAGGGCGATGCCAGCGGTAGGATAGGGAGTAATGAGCACCCCCACAGAAGGCAAAGAGACTTCGGGGCGCGGGCCGAAGTCTACGGAAGTCACGGCGTGAGCAGCAGCGAATTGGGCACCGCCAGCATAGATGCTCTCGACCGGATACTGGCCGAACCGATGGTCCTGCATTCGCAATTCGGCTTTGCCCTCGGCATTCGTTGGGCGGCTTCCATAGTCCAGACTCCCGAAGGATGTTTTCAGCTTGAAACCGACGACCTGATAGGCGAGTGGCTGTCCCTTGGCATCGAGCAGCGTCGCGGTCACTACAATCTTGGGGGGATTCTGGGTGCGAACGTTGGAATCGGCCGGACGCCAAGCGAAAAAATGATCCAGTAGTGCCACCCCACCTGTCTCGCCGCCGGATTGGGTTATAGGCTCGGACGCCGCCTCTGCCCGCCACTGTATTGACAACGTGGTGGTCTGCGGCTCTTTTGCGGCGCGCGGTTCGGCTGCCCGGGCGTGGGAAGCACCGAAAAGCATGCACGCGATCAAAACGATGCTTGTGGTTGGAATTGTTCCCAGCCGTTGATGAGCTGGCTGAGCAGCGGGTGCCACTGCGGATTCCACTTGCCGCTCCGCGTCATCTTCGCGCGTTTCCCAGATAGAAACCATTGGGAAGAGTTTGGAGAACAGCATGTAGATAAGCAGGAACAGAGCCACGGCAGCAGCGGTGATGGACCATTCCACCCAGGTGGGACGATAGTGAAGCCAATCATAAGGGAGCCTTGCATTCGGCAAATAAGGAACAGAAAGCGAGGGAATGATAATGAGATAGCGCTTGGCCCAAGCCCCAACGACAACCAAGAAAGATGCCAGCGCGAGTACGGGTGGAGTAAACCGGTACAAGCGTTTCATGCCGAGGACAGCCATCATCATGAGCAGCGGGACAAAGACAACCATGCTCTGGACTGTCCAGAACAACGTAGAGAAATCACCGAAGAACAGCCCGTGCAACAATGTCTTCTCCGGCCCCTCGACCTTATATCCCGTCGTCAAGTATTCGTTGATGTTGAAGTAAAGATAAATCAGACAGAATGAGAGCAGCAGCAGCCCCAGATTCCGGAAGTGGATGGGCTCGATATAGTCTTCCAGGTGGAATACCCGCCGAAGGATGTACATCGAAAGCACGACGCCAGCCGCCCCGGAATAGATGGCGCCCACGACAAAGTAGGGGCCAAAGATGCTGCTATTCCAGCCGGGCCGCAGCGTCATTGCGAAAATCCATGAAACAACGGTATGCACCGAAATCGCCAGCGGAATGATGATTACCGCCAATATCGAAATGCATTTTTCCAGCAGATGCTGTTCCTCAACGCTGCCCGTCCATCCGAGCGAAAGCGCGCGGTAGAATTTTCGGCGCTTCTCTCCAAACTCCTCACGCTTCGCCAGGAAAGCCAGATCCGGAATCATGGGCAGGTAGAGATAAATGATGCAGCCGGTCAGATACGTGCTCACCCCGAGAACGTCCCAGAAGATCGAGGATTGGATGCGTCCGTGCGTGAATAAATTCAGCATCCTATCCGGCCGGCCCATATCGATGATCACCATGGGTCCGCCGATACACAAAGCGAACACGGTGATGCCTTCGGCCAACCGTGTGATCGGCCGCCGCCAGCCCGCATCGGTGACCCGGAGAACGGCGGAGATGAGTGTTCCGGCGTGACTGATCCCGATGAAGAAGACAAAGTCGGTGATGTATAAGCCCCAGGAAGTTTGGTCGCGCATTCCGGTGACAATCAGTCCCTCGCGAAGCTGATGGATGTAGGCGTAGAGCCCCCAAAGTACGATGCAGGACAATCCCGCAATCCACAGGTAATATGTCGACGTCGTCTCGGTGACGGAATGCAGTAGATTGGCTTCTCGTTTCGAAATCATGCCTTTTTCTCCGCAGCTTCTTTTTCTTTAAGTTCATTGGGCCCGGGGTACTTGCGATTGGCGGCAGGCAGGTAGTAGACACGAGGGTTCGTGCCAAGTTCCTCAAGCAACCGGAAGCCCGCACCTCGTGCGGTGTGGCAGTTTTCCCGCGCGCAACAGGTGCGGACAGAAGATGCACTTCTCGACCACGCCTTTCCGATGGGGATAGTTGTATTCCATCGAATAGGGCTGGGAAAGCTCTGCTGGCGTGTGGGGCGGCTCGCCCCAGTTGAAAGAACGCGCCCCGTAGGGACACTGAGCCATGCAGTTCCGGCAACCGATACAGCGCTCTTGATCCATCATGACAATTCCGTCAGTGCGCTTGAAGGTTGCACCCACCGGGCATCCACGCACGCAAGGAGGGTTGTCGCACTGCATGCAGGGCCGAGCCAGGAAATAGGGCCCGGCAGCCGGGTTATCCTCCACCTCATAGACCCTGATCCATTCCTGCATCGGGGGCACAAAATGCATGGCTTTGCAGCCCCTCGTGCAGTCCCCGCAGCCGTCGCATTTTGTCAGGTCGATGACCATTACCCATTTCTGATTCGAGGGTGCGACTGACCGGGCGGGCAAGGTCTGGTGGAGACCTTCCGCCGGCGTTTCCTTGGCCGCTGTCAAGGACGCGACCAAGACAACTCCGGTTCCCTGTAGGAAACCTCGACGTGATATCGACATATGGTCTCCTTACTCCGTGACGGTCAATTTCATTCCCATGTCATCGTGGCCCTTGCCACACTTGGCCATACATTCGATTTTGAATTCGCCCGGCTTGCCGGGCGCAACCAGGACAAATTCATTCATCCCTTCCTTCAGGCACACGTCCCAACCTTGATCCTTCAGTTCCTTGACGGTGAAGGTGTGAATGCAGCCAGGATGTTGCGGGTCCATCTCGGTTCCTTTATGCCCGGTGACCCTAAACTTAATTACCTCGTTCGCTTTCACCGTGATGACGGGCACCTTCTGCCCGGCAACCTTAAACGTGTTGTCTTTATCGGCGGTTATCTGGATCACTCGAGGCTGTTGTGCGAAGGTGTATAGCGACGGAACGATTATCGCGACCAGCAAGAACAGCGAAACCCAGGACGCGTGACGGTACCGCCTTACGTTTGGCGTGGCCACCATGGTTTCTTGCTTGAATCTTTCGGTTTGCGCTTTCCTTGTTTCCATCATTGCATCCCTCCTTATGGAATTTACTTGTTTGCGTTACGCCAACACGTTCGGTCATTGTGTAATCTACTGCGGTGACCCGTATCACAATTTGTTGTGAGACACATCACAACTCTTAGAACGCTCATTACAAAGAGCCTTGATCCCGAATGAAACACTTGCAAGTTCTTTGACCCGGCATTGTCTGCGCCCGTTCGCAGCGGGTTGACATTCTTCATCATCTTGTTGGAGGCCGCCTCGCACCATTTCAGAACGCATATCGCAGCGCAAACAGTAAAGTGCTGCCGTTGAAGTCCGGCGCCGCGATCGGCTGAAGCGCGTAAGTCTGGCCTGCGTAGGTCCCGCTGCCAGCTGGGACGGTGACACTGGGATTGATCGGTGCTCTAGAGTTGTAGGCGTAATAATTCCAGCTAGTCTTGTAACTCAGCCCCTTGTACAAGTCGATTTGGACCGAAGCGAAGGGCTTCTGGTAATTGAAGGCTAGCGTGCCGGCAGGCTGAAGCGGATTGAGAAACACCGAGCTGCCACCAACAAACGTGCCCGCGTATCCAACGCTCGCTGTAACTCGCTTTAGAGGTTTCCACGTCACGTCTCCGAAAGCGTAGTGTTGCCTGCTGGTATAAAACGCGGTCGTACACAAATTGATACTCGCATTGGTCCCGGGTCCGTCTCCAGTTGCAGAGACAAATCCAGCGGGACACGCTGCAGTCGTTGGCGTATAGAACAAGTATCCAGTGGACGTAAGAGTGTCATTCGGGGGACTGATACTAGTGCTGGCGCTGAAATTGTCCCGGAAGGCAATCATTTCCTGTAAAGAAATGTTAGTGTAATTATATCCAACAGTGAAGGCAAGATTCGTATTTCGCGCAAATATCGCGTCGAAACCGTATGTTCGGCCGTGCTCGAGGTTATTGATTTCACTGACGTTGTCCCGGTTCTCGTGAATGTCTATCGAACCATCAATGGTGATCCATGGCCGCGGTTGATAGTTCGCATGCACCTTGTAGCTCTGGACTTGCCTCGGACCAGTCCGGACGTAAGCGGCGTCATTATATCCGAACTGGAAATCAGCGAAGATTCGCAGCGTGTCCATCGGCCGCAGGGTCAAACCGCCCAAGCCCACTTGCTCGTTGATCGTGGTTGTGCAACGTCCGAGAAAGACATTCGTAATAAGAACGTTGGGGGTGGGTGTGTGGGTTCCTTGTTGACAGTAAGTCGTGGAATCCGTGCTCCCAATCACGGTAGGGGAATAGGTGATGGAACCATCCGCCAGGTTATACGTACACCCTGCAGGGAGCGCCCCAGCGACTACCGCGCACACTCCGCGAGCCGCGTTATAGTAATTTCCTGTCGCACCTGCCTGTTGCAGCGCGCCAGCCGCGCCTCCGCCTCCAGGGTAATAGGTTGCCCCCATGTTTGGGTTCGTCAAGTTGGAATAATAGAGCGAGAGCCAGGGAGTTTCGGAGATTTGCCTCTGTTCATAAAGATAGCCAATTCGCACGCTAACGCGTTTCGTGAGGTCAGCTTGGAGTTGGACGGTATTCGATAGCCGTTCCTGGCCCAGGAAATCTTTATTAAAAGTCTTATAGACATCAGGGAGTGAAGAGCTACCGTGCTGCGGACAGGCGGACGCGTTGTAGGGTGCCGCTGGGCAGATGCTGGCAAATGCCGGTCCGCTTGCGGCCCCGACCGCAAACTGTGAGATGGGCAGCAAAATACCGGTCTGGCCAGCCACTTGCGGAAGCATGGCGAACAGGTCCGTAGTCACCTGATTAAAGACACCGGACGTGCGCCAGTTGTCGTAATTAATCGAATCGACGAGCCGGATCTTCTCCGTCAATGTAATAATCCCAGACCAATTTGCGCGTGCAGCGACTTGCCTTGCGCTTGCCGAACCTGAGGTGATGCCTTCGCGGATCTGTCCTGTCGCCACCGACGGGTTTGCCCATTCGTTTATGGCGTCATAAAGGTTCGCGATAGTGTTCTTGCTGCTGTTGTAGCTGGCCGAACCAGACATTTCAAGTCGCTTGAAATACGTGGATTGAAAGCTCAGGCGCTCGGTCGGCATGAAATTCCGAGCGGGGGCGGTTCTCAGATACGACGTTGCCTCTTTGCAAAGAGGGTTCGCGTAGCCTAGAACGGTCGATGTCGCGCCTAGGAATGGCGGGACTGATCCTGCTGGATTTGCTGTGTTTGTTACTTGTATCGGGTTGTTATTGAAGCCGCAAGGGGTGCCGCTATTCACAGGCGGGTAGTACCATGCAAGGCCCATATTCACCGGTACAGTGCCGGGAAATGTTGGAGATTTGACCAGGAACGGCGTGTTAGCAAGTGTATCGCTGGTGTCATTCTTGTTGTATTCAAGAGATTGATCGTAGGAGATCGTGGTCCTGGGCAGAACCCGGAAATCCACGCCCAGGTGATACGCGTTCGTGGTCATTCGGAAGCTCTGTTCCAGCGGGAAGCTAAAGTTGGTGATGCCAAGGGTGCCCGCGAACGAACTGAAAGAAGGTCCTTCGTTCACATCACGTGAATAGCCCAGCCGGAAGCGCACACGGGATTGCGGCAGCAGCATCAAATCGTAATCCTGCATGCGCCGCACAAGATAGAGGGAATGCGGCGAATTGTTGACGGCAAACGAAGGAAACATGTTGGCGTTTAAACCTGCGGTGGGATTTACCGCGGAGATTGTCGTTCCTATCAGGTTGGACAGATTCGGGTTTAACGGATTGGCCAGAAGGTTATAGTCCCAGAAGTCCTTGTGGCGACGGAACACCAGGGAAAAATCGTACAACTTGTTCTTGTTGATCCGCAGGCGCGAGACGTTGTCTGGATCGCCGCCGTAGCCGAAGTTGCTGAAGGAGAGGTTGTCAAAAAAGACCCCCTGGTGGTTGAGGGATCTCATGTTGATCGTGTAATTCAACAACCGTAACCCGGTGCCTAGGTCCACGAACGTGTCATACGTATTCTGGTTCCCAGTAATCCAGTCTTTCCGGTAGCCGACTTCCACCGTTTCGTGGACGTTATAATTGCCGGAATTAATTCCCGGGGTTTGCTCGGGTTCGGTCTGGGCCCGTGAAGCAGGCGAGAAGACAAGGCCTGCCGCCAGAATCAGCAAACAAAGCGATCTGATGCCTGTACGTTCATTCATGATTGCGCTCCCCAACGAATAAGAATTGCGATTTCTGCCGGCCCGTTCCATGATTTGCTGCGCCTTTTCCCATTGGCAAAAGTTTGTCATTTTCCGCCTCAACCTAACGGAGAAGATCGTTACTAAAGTTCGATCCATGGATTTGCGTGTGGCACAGTAGGCATGCGTTCTGGTTGGTAGCCATCTGGGGATCCATGAGCGGCGCATGTCCGAACGCGGACGCTGTATGGCAGGACAAGCAGAGCAGGCCGACGTTGCTGTACTTCAACATGTGAGGATTCGCGCCCCCGTGAGGGATATGGCAGGCTGCGCAACCTTCCGTCTTCACCGCCGTGTGTTCGAATACGAAGGGTCCTTGCTTATCCGCGTGGCACTTGAAACAGACGAAATCGCCGGACGCGGAGGTTCGGACTTGCCGCGTCAAGCCATTCGAGGACTCCCAGGCTCCGCCCGTCCCATGTTGGTTGTGGCAGTCGGTACACTGAATCAGGCCCTCATCCACACGATGGCGAAACGGCATGTTGAATTGCGATTTCTGCTGCAGGTGACACGTATAGCAAAGGTCGGGTTGCGCCTTGACCAGCAACTTATCTTGCGTTGCCGCGTGGTGTGCCGAGTGGCAATTGACGCAACTCACTTGATTCTGCCGGTGGAATGAATTCGAGACATTCAGGTGATTGGGGCCGGAAGCATGGCAGGTCAGGCACTGCTTATTAATCATCTCCGGGGTTGTGGTTTTCGCCCCGAAATCGAAGATGAGCTTTTTTGCCTCGGGATCTTTGCTGTCGTTGCGCTCCGCCGCCAGTTCTGCATCGGCGTGCGCTTTGCTCGAGCCGTGACACCCGTCGCAATTGGTCGCGGTACTGGCCTTAGCCATCTCGGCAGCTGCGTGCAATTGAGATGTGTCTGCGTGGACGGTCTTGGAAATCTGTTCGACCGAGGACTTGTGACAATGCGCGCAGGCCTCCACTCCCGTCAACTTGGTGATATCGGCCGGGACGGCAGCTTGCCCGGAAACAGCGGACGATCCGGCCGTGGCGGGCGTTTGAGCGAACGTAACGCTGGTTGCCATCAACAACAAGGGCAGAGCTAGCAGCCAGACCCACTTGTGAAGGTTCATCGACGTCTTTGTCATTGGCACACCCTTTTCTTGTATGCGGCTGTTCCGATTGATTGCGTGTGCAGTCATAAAATGCGCCTATTCTGGGTGACGGCTTTCAATCCGTATGTGACACAGTCCACCAATCGTTGTGATTTGAGCCGTTTTTGCGCGTGACGCAGATCACAGGAAACCCCTGTACGGACGGACAGGTGGAAAGATCGCGAGGGGCAAGAACCGCGTCTTATCATGCTCCCTAATCCCTTCTCCCCGGCGGCGAGCGGACCAGATCCGCAGGGATTGCTCCTGACTCCCCTATGCTTATCGGCAGGGCGGCGTTTTTTCTGAATTCTAGAAGCGCGTCCCAATTACGCTTGGGGCTCAATACACATGGCGGATGCATCTGGCGAGTTGACCAATTCCGCTTCATCCCTTAACTTGTATTGGTACTTGAATTCGATTCAATGGGTGGATGCGCTTTGAAATCGTGCGAGTCGAATTCGGTACAGAAGAATCTTGACCAGTTACTCCCCTAATCCAGGAAGAACGGACTGAGAACACCTATATGCCAGGAATCATAAAGGAACGATTGTTTACTCCGGGGCCGACGCCGCTGCTGATGGAAGCGCAGTTGCGCGCCCTGACCATGACGCTGCACCACCGCACCGACGCGTTCCGCGCGCTGATGCGCGAGACACTCGACAATCTGAAGTATTATTTCAACACCAAGAACGACATCATCGTGTTCGCAAGCTCGGGCACCGGCGCCATGGAAGGCGCGATGTCGAATTTGCTCTCTCCCGGCGACCGCGTGCTGATCGGCACGGCGGGAAAATTCGGCGAGCGCTGGGTGGAACTGGCGAAAGCCTACGGGATCGAATCCGTGGTGGTGGAAGCGCCCTACGGCCAGTCGGTGCCGGTCGGGGAAATGAAGAAGCATCTGGAATCGGGCGGCTTCCGGGCCGTATTCATCCAAGCCACGGAAAGCTCCACCGGCGTGCGCAACGACGTCGAATCTCTCGGCAAAGCGGTGAGCGCGCTGCCGGATTGCTGCTTCGTGGTGGACGCGATCACCGGCCTTGGCACCACGGATTTGCGTCCGGACGAATGGGGCATCGACATCCTGATCGGCGGCTCGCAGAAGGCGACCATGATTCCTCCGGGCCTGGCCTTTGCCAGCATCAGCGACAAGGCCGCCAAGGCCATGGAGAAATCCAAGCTGCCGCGCTACTACTTCGATTATCTGAAGGAGCGCAAGAGCCTGGCCAAGGGCGAGTCCAGCTACACGCCCGCGACTTCCTTAGTCGTGTGCCTGCACGCGGCCTTGAATTACATCAAGGAACTGGGGCGCGAGAACTTGATCGGCAACGCCGCGCTGCTAGCCGAGGCTTCGCGCGAGGCGGCTGTCGCGATGGGGCTGACCAATTTTGCGGTGGGTACGCCGGCAAATGCGGTGACCTCGATCAACGCGCCGGCGGGGATCGAGTCCACCAAAGTGGTCAAGGAGATGAAATCGCGCTTTGGCGTGATTCTTACCGACGGGCAGGGCTCGATGAAGGGCAAGATGTTCCGCATCGCGCATCTTGGGTATTACGATTTCCTGGATCTGCTGGCGGTGCTGGCGGCGCTGGAAATAGCGCTCTTGAAGGTCGGGCACAAGGTGGAACTTGGGAGCGGCGTGCGCGCGGCGCAGCAGGTGTACTTAAAAAAATTGGGGGCATAGGTGGCAGGGAACATGTTCCTGGTGTTTCTGGGTCCTCTGTGTTCTCGGTGTTCTTTGTGTCAAGGCTTTGAAGTTTGATCGGAAGTCAAAGGCTTTAACACGGAGAACACAGAGGGGCACAGAGGGTACGGAGAGCCGGGGGCGACCCACGGTCCAGTAGTGATATTCTTTCCAGAGCGAACGAACACACCATGAAAATTCTTGTAGCGGACAGCGTTCCCGACAACGTGATTGCAATTTTGAAAGCGGACCCGTCCTGGGAAGTTGTGAATCTTCCCAAGACGAAGGGCAACGTCGCGGAGGAAATCCGCGACGCCGATGCGCTGCTGGTGCGCAGCGCGACGAAAGTCACGGCCGAGCTGCTCGAAAAAGCGTCGCGCCTGGTGGCCATCGGGCGCGCGGGCGTGGGCGTCGATAATATCGACCTGGATGCCGCCACGCGCAAAGGCGTCCTGGTCATGAACACGCCCGGCGGAAACGCCATCAGCGTGGCCGAGCACACCATGACCATGCTGCTGGCCATGGCGCATCCAGTGTCTCAGGCTGATGCCTCGATGAAAGCAGGGAAATGGGAGAAGAAAAAATTCACGGGCAGCGAATTGCGCGACAAAACTCTGGGCCTGATTGGACTCGGGACGATTGGGACGGAAGTCGCGCGCCTCGCCCAGGCGCACAAGATGACCGTGGTGGCCTTTGATCCCTACGTGTCCAAGGTGCTGGCCACCGAGCAGAATATTCGCCTGCTGCCGCTCGAAGAAGTTTTGAAGACCGCCGATTTCATCAGCCTGCATTGCTCGCTGACGCCGGAAACCACGCACCTGATCAATGCGAAGAATCTTTCGCTCACCAAGACAGGCGTGCGCATCGTGAATTGCGCGCGCGGCGAGTTGGTGGATGAAGCGGCGCTGCTCGCGGCGCTCGAAAGCGGACACGTGGCCGCCGCCGGGCTCGACGTGTTTGAGTCAGAACCTCCAGCCGACCCGCGCCTGGTGCGGCATCCGAACGTGATCGCCACGCCGCACATCGCGGGCTCGACCGAAGAGGCGCAGAACGTGGTGGGCACGCGCATCGCCGAGCAATTGCGCAATTATCTGGCGACGGGCGCGGTGAAGAACGCGGTCAATATGCCGTCGGTTTCGCCCGAGGAATATAAGAAGCTGGAGCCGTACATTCAGCTGGGCGAAAAGCTGGGCACGTTCGTCGCGCAGCTCACCGACCAGCCGATTTCGGAAGTTTCCATCAGCTACGACGGCGGCCTGGCGGACTTGAACACGCACTTGGTGAAAAACGCAGTGCTGAAAGGCGTCCTGCGGCAAATCCTGGCCGAGCAGATCAACCTGATCAACGCGGGAAATTTCGCAACCGCGCGCGGTATCGAGGTGGTGGAAGTGCGCAGCGGGCGCCGCGCCAAGTACACCAATTCGCTGGGCGTGGCCCTGCGCGTCGATGGCGATGCGGTTTCCGTCCTCGGCATGATCGGCCTGAACAACGCGCTGCGCATTCTCGGCGTGAACAACATCGACATTGACGCGCCGCTCACCGGCTTTCTGCTGCTCTTCCGCAACCAGGACGTTCCCGGCGTCATCGGCCGCGTGGGCACGCTGCTCGGAAAACACGCCATCAACATCGCCAACTTCGCCCTCGGGCGTATCCTGAATTCGGACGAAGCTATTGGCATCGTCAACGTGGATCATAAGGTTCCCCCCGAAGTGCTGGCGGAATTGCGCGCGATTCAGGCGGTGCGGCAGGCGCGGGTGATCGAGATTCGATAGAAATTCACTAAGAAAAGAGGATGCCCATCCATGCGAAAAATAGCCCTGCTGATCCTGCTGACCGCCGCGGTGAGTTTTGCACAGCAGCCTGCCGCCACAACTTCGAAGGCCAAGATTTTCACGCGCGCGGAATTTGATGCGTTGATGGCCAAGCCGGGGAGCGTCCTGTTGCTCGACGTCCGGCGGCCCACCGAAATCGCGATGAATGGCGGATTTCCCGTGTACCTCAACATCCAGGCCGAGGACCTCGAAAAGCACCTCGCTGAAATTCCCAAGGACAGGCCGATCATCACCGTATCGAATCACGCGCACCGGGCCGGTATCGCCGCGGACCTGCTGGAAAGCAAGGGAATCAAGATCGCGGGGGCGATTGGCGCGCAGGTGTACGAGTCCGAAGGCGGCACGCTGGTGAAGTACGAAATCCCCAAGCCAGCCACGGACGACAAGAAATAGTACGGGACTTGCGAACCGGACTGCGGTGGGGTTCTTGTCCCGTGTATCACCGCCATCCGTGGTCTGCCTTGGGGCTATTTGCTGATCTCGTTGATTTCCTTGTTGCTGAAATTTTCCTCGCAGATGTATTCCGCAATCTGCCAGTCCGGGCGCAGCTTGAACTGTTTTGTCCCGGTCCACTGCTTGGTGAAGGCTTTCGGGTCATCGAACGTAAAATCGATCTGCAAGAGATCGGGGGCGACGCGGCGGAAGCGCTCGATCAGGTGCAGGGCGTCGGAATGCGGGTGGCCTAATTGATCGAGCCAGGTCTTGTCGTTGAGGCCGACGGTATCGACGACGAGCGTATCTCCCTCCCACTTTCCGATCGAGTCTCCCATCCAAGTGGAATTTGCATCCGCGGCGTGGGGCCGTCCATCGGTATAGATTTGGCGGATAAAGTGTCCAAATTCGTAGACGATGAGCACGCGGCCGGGAACCTCAAAGATTTCCATGGGGAAATTGAAAAGATAAATTCGCGGGACGCCGGGAGGAAAGCAGGTCAACGTCGTGTCGTCCGACGGGCCCGAGTAGCCGCCCGTGTGAGGGGCTTTCGTCGACTTGAACTTGGCTTCCGCCCAGGGCGTCATCGGGGGTTCCTCCTTGCTGAATGCAAACCCTCCTTCACTCGCGCTGTTGGCTCCAATGCGCGGGTACTGCGTCCAAACCCCGGTCAGGTCGGCTCCCGGCGCCGTCTTTTTAGGGCTTGGCGCAGCCTGCTGGGCGGCAGTCTGAGCCCGCACAATGGGGGAGAGCGAGAGCATCGCGAGCAAGGCAAGATGCGAGATCGTTAAGCGGCTGTGCACCGTGAAATTCCTTCCCCAGCATGATCCGGCGTGCGGGAATTCTGTGTTGGCGGGATCAATACTCGTCCCCCTCGCGCGGTTTCAGCTCTCTGCCATCCGGGAAGATCACTTTCTGCAAACGCATGACCTTTGAACCGTCCTTGGCGCGATTTCCGACGATCGTGAGCTGGTCTCCCGTCTTGATCGAATCCTTTTTCCAGCCCGCACGCGCCAGGTTGTTCGGGCTATCGGCCTCGACGAGCCACTGCTCGACGTTGCCCTTGTCGTCTTTCGTTTCGAGGTGAATTGCGGAGTGCGGATTCACAAAAGCAAACTCGGTCACGGTCCCTTTCACCGAGATGGTCTTGGTCATGTCATAGGCCGACAATCCATGGTGCGCGAACAGATACCCAGGAGCCATGAAAACGAGTAGTGCCGCGCCAAGAGTTACGCCAAGAACGATTCCAATCCTGCTTTTCACAGCCGCCTCCGGCCTGGAGGACAATGTCCCGGCAATTTGCACCAGCCTGATTTTCTCGAATCCGGTCCGCCCGCAGGCCTGTTGAACTTATACCAAAGAATTTCGACCATGGAAACATGGCGGCACGACGTGGCTCCGCCTCTCTTTCACTTCCAGACGATTACTCGACAAAGCCGGCAAATACGAGTCGATCGCGGGAGGTTTATCGAACCTGCAGGAAGCATTCCACCGCAAGGTCCTCACATCACTTGGAACAAGTATTCACTCCCGGCCTTGGTTCTGATTATACTGGTCCCTTTCCGGGCCTTCCCTTGCTGCTCCCCTAAATAGGGCCGGAGCGAAAAGAAAAAACCCAATGACACCTGAAGAACAGCGCCTGGACGAATCCCGCCAGCACACCAAACACTGGAAGCGCTGGGGGCCATATCTTTCCGAGCGGCAATGGGGCACGGTGCGCGAGGATTACAGCCCGAACGGGACCGCGTGGGAATATTTTCCGCATGATATGGCGCGCTCACGCGCGTATCGCTGGGGGGAAGACGGAATCGGCGGGATCAGCGACCGGCACCAGCGCCTGTGCTTTGCGTTGGCGCTGTGGAACGGGCGCGATCCGATTTTGAAGGAGCGTCTTTTCGGACTCACAGGCAATCAGGGCAATCATGGCGAGGACGTGAAGGAGTGCTACTACTATCTCGATTCCACGCCCACGCACTCCTACATGAAATTTCTGTACAAGTATCCGCAGGCGGCGTTTCCCTACGAGCAGTTGGTGGAAGAAAACGGCAAACGCGGGAAGCGCGACCCGGAATTCGAGTTGATGGACACGGGCATATTCAACGACAACCGCTACTTCGACGTGTTCATCGAGTACGCCAAAGCCGCGCCGGAAGAAATCCTCATAAAAATCACGGCCTGGAACCGCGGGCCGGAAGAAGCGGCGCTCGATCTCTTGCCGACGCTGTGGTTCCGCAATATCTGGTCGTTTGGGGAGAAACACGGGCATCCGAAGCTGTGGCGCGTGCCGGACTCGGCGGGCGCAGCGGTGGTGGCGGCGCAGGAAAGCCGTTACGGTGAGCGCTGGTGGCTGGCGGAAGGCGCGCCGGAAATGCTCTTCACCGAAAACGAAACCAATTTTCAGCGTGTATTTGGCTATGCGACGGCGACGAAATTCGTCAAGGACAGCTTCCACGATTATTTGATCCATGGCGCGAAGGACGCCGTAAATCCCTCACAGTTCGGGACGAAATGCGCCGCGCACTACCACGCGCAAATTGCGCCCGGTGGTTCGGCGACGTTCCGTCTGCTGCTAACGAACGTCGAGCCAAAGGCGGGGGCGGCGAATCCGTTCGAAACGGATTTCGAAAAGACATTGGATCTGCGGCGCGGTGAGGCCAACCAGTTTTACGCGCGGCGTTTTCCCCAGGAACGCTCGGAAGACGCGCACAACGTCATGCGGCAGGCCCTGGCGGGCATGCTGTGGTCCAAGCAGTGCTACCACTATGATGTGCGCACGTGGCTGGAGGGCGATCCCGGACAGCCGCCTCCGCCCGCCGAGCGCAAGAAAGGGCGCAATCACGATTGGGCGCATCTGTACAACGCGGATGTGCTCTCGATGCCCGACAAGTGGGAGTACCCGTGGTTTGCGGCCTGGGACCTGGCGTTTCATACCATCGCGCTGTCGCTGGTCGATCCGGATTTCGCCAAGGACCAGCTGATTCTGCTGCTGCGCGAATGGTACATGCATCCCAACGGGCAGTTGCCCGCCTATGAGTGGGCGTTCGGCGACGTGAATCCTCCGGTGCACGCGTGGGCGGCGTGGCGCGTGTACAAAATCGAAAAGCGCATTCGCGGGCGCGCCGACCGGGAATTTCTCCAGCGCGTGTTCCACAAACTGCTGCTGAATTTTACCTGGTGGGTGAACCGCAAGGATCCGGACGGCATGAACGTGTTCCAGGGCGGGTTTCTGGGCCTGGACAATATCGGGGTGTTCGACCGTTCGCAGCCGTTGCCGACCGGAGGGCACCTCGAGCAATCGGACGGCACCAGCTGGATGGGAATGTATTGCCTGAACATGCTGGCCATCGCGCTGGAACTGGCGCGCGAGGACCCGGCGTACGAAGACGTGGCCAGCAAATTTTTCGAGCACTTTGTGTACATTGCCAGCGCGATCAACTCACATGGCATAGACGGAGCGGCGCTGTGGGACGAGGATGATGGATTCTTCTATGACGCGATCCATATGCCGAATGGAGCCCAGCAATCACTGAAGGTGCGCTCGCTGGTGGGGCTGATTCCGCTGTTTGCGGTGGAGACGCTGGAGCCGGAACTGATTGCGCGCCTGCCAGGCTTTCAGCGGCGCATGCAATGGTTTCTGGATAATATGCCGGGGTTCGTGTCGCGCGTGGACTGCAGCCAGACTTCGCCGAATGGATGTCGCCGCCTGCTGTCGCTGGTGGACCGCACGCAACTGGTGCGCATCCTGGGCCGCATGGTCGACCGGGATGAATTTTATTCGCCGCACGGCATCCGCGCGCTTTCCAAGTATCACGCGGAGCATCCTTATGTTCTCCAGGTCGACGGCATGGAACGGCGCGTGGATTATGAGCCGGGAGAATCGCAGTCCAGCCTGTTTGGCGGCAATTCGAATTGGCGCGGGCCGATCTGGTTTCCGACGAATTTTCTGATGATCGAGTCGCTGCAGAAATTTCATCACTATTATGGCGACGATTTTAAGGTGGAGTGCCCGGCGGGCTCGGGCAAGCAGATGTCGCTGTGGGACGTGAGCGCGGAACTGTCGCGTTCGCTGACGCATATTTTTCTGCGCGATGAAAACGGGCGGCGGCCGCTGCACGGCTCGGTCGAGAAATATCAGAACGATCCGTACTGGCGCGACCTGATTTTGTTTTACGAATATTTCCATGGAGACACCGGCGCGGGATTGGGCGCGAGCCACCAGACCGGGTGGACCGGACTGGTGTCCAAGCTGCTGGAGCAGACCGGGGAGTAAATTTGGTGTAGCGCTCGCCTTCAGGCGAGCACCGTGCGTTTCCGCACATGCCCACCTGAAGGTGGGCGCTACATGGCCCTCTTCTTGACGCAATCAAATGGCAGGTACACGACTAGGGGACCTCATGAACTTCCACGACAAGATTGTTCTCGTAACCGGCGGCACGGGCGGGCTTGGGCGCGAAGTTTCCATGGCGTTTCTGGAAGCGGGTGCGACGCTCACTGTGACGTTTCGCAGCGCGGATGAATTTGACGCCCTGGCGGCGGCCGCGCAACGCATCGGGGTGGCGCCGCCTGCGGGAGTGTCCGTGGACGTGACGGATGCGCAGGCCGTGGAGAAATGCGTCGCGGACATCGTCGCGAAGCACGGGCGGCTGGACATCCTGGTGAACACGGTGGGCGGGTACGCGGGCGGCGTGAATCTGTGGGAGGCCGTCACGCGAACCTACGACCAGATGCTCGCGCTGAATTTGAAGGCGGGATTTGTGCTGGCGCGCGGCGTGGTGCCGCAAATGATCCGGCAGCAGAGAGGATGGATCGTGAACATCGCGTCCAAGGCCGCGGTGGATCACGGCGCGGGCGGAGCGCTGTATGCCGCATCGAAGGCGGGAGCGCTGGCGCTGTTCGATTCGCTGGCCGCCGAAGTGAAGCCCTACAACATCAACGTGAATTCCGTGTTGCCCAGCATTATCGACACGGCGGCGAACCGCAAGGCGATGCCGGGAGCGGATTTTTCTAAATGGCCGAAGCCGGAGGAGATCGCGCGCGTCATTTTATTTTTGTGTTCGGAAGAGGCCCGGGTGATTCACGGGGCGGCGATTCCGGTGTACGGAAAGAGCTGAGTAGGACAGGCTTCAGCCTGTCGGGTTTGGTTGCTATGCGCTCGGAAAGGCAGACAGGCTGAAGCCTGTCCTACCAAAACCGCCGCCGGGCAAAGTGTCAAAGGGTTCGTTTCGGCTGCTCGACGAGTTCGACTAGGGCTTTCTTTCCGTCACGCGCCGGAACGAGGAAGAAATTCACGCGCGTGCCGTTCGCGCCGGGGCGTGTCGCCGGGAAAATCGGTTCGACCTTGAATCTCTCGCGCAGGATTTGGGTCGCGTGGTCCACGTCAGTCACGTCGAACTCCACCTGCTGGATTCCCTCGCCGAATTTTTCCAAGAAGCGGTCAATGGCCCCGCCAGCGCCGGGCGTTTTTGTTGTAAGAATATCCAGCCGCGAGTGAAGCGCCCCCATCACAAACTCGAGCTCAAACTCCAATACGTCCTGGTCGCCGGGCGCATCGGCGAGCGGGGGAGACCCATTGGCCGCGCGAATTTTCGCGAACGTTTCAGGCAGGACTGCGATTCCCACGGTGCGCCTGGGAGGAGGAAGCTTTCCGGTAGCCGAACCGATCGCCCGCTCTCGGACGATGAGGGCTCGCAACTCGTCATCCTTTTCGCATTCTTGCACCAGGTGTTGAACGTTTAAGACCCCGGAGGCAAATAAGTCCTGCGCGACTTGCCCGCGTTGCTCCGGATCTTCATCCGCGAGGCGGCCAATATATTCCGGTGTTATCGAGCATCCCCTGAGGCGGTACCGTCCTTTTTGCGAGTCCATGGCGTCCACTTTTGGCTTGGCACGGATGACCGAGATGAGTATAGCGAAGGCGATGACTCCCCCCACAATCGCGAGCGAAAGCCCGGTGGAAATATGCACCCACGGTTCGGCGAGCATTTTCGCGCCGATGAACATGAGAACGACGGCCAGGCCTTCGTCGAGATAACGGAAATAGGGCAAGATGCCGGCCAGCAAGAAATAAAAGGCGCGCAGGCCGAGGATGGCGCAGACATTGGAGCTATAGACCAGAAATGGATCGCGGGTGACGCCGAAGACGGCAGGGATCGAGTCGAGGGCAAAAATAAAATCCGTTGTTTCGAGCACGAGGACGACGAGAAACAGGGGCGCCGCCAGCAGCCGCCCGTTTTCCCGCACGAACAATTTCTGGCCGTCGCCGGTTTGCGACATCGGCATGATTCTTTGCGCCCATCGCACCACCGGATTTTTCTCCGGGTGCACGGAATGGTCCGCGCCGAACAGTTTGAATCCGGCGTAAAGCAAAAACGCCCCGAACAGGTAGAGGATCCACTCGAAGCGCTGAATCAGGATGGTGCCCACGCCGATCATCGCGCCGCGCAGGATCAGCGCGCCGAGCACTCCATAAAATAACAGCCGGTGCTGGTAGCGCGGATCGACGCGGAAGTACTGGAAGATCAGCAGGAAGATGAAAACATTGTCCACGCTGAGCGATTTTTCGATGACGTAGCCGGTGAAAAATTCCAGGCCGGATCCGCGCCCGTGCGAAAAATAGATCCAGAATCCGAAGCCGACCGAGAGCGCGACCCACACGGCGCTTTCGAGAGCGGCCTCGCGCAGGGCGATGACATGCGCGCGGCGGTGGAACAGGCCGAGGTCGAGCAGCAGGAAGAGCGCAACACCGGCATTGAATGCGATCCAGAGCGTCCAGGTACCCATCTAGGCCGCGCTCGTTTCTAGGGAGATCACCGCTGGAGGAAACCTCAGTGGTCTGAATTTTGAGCCGTATCGTTTGTTTTTGTGGCGTTGAGATTGGAAAGTTCCACGCGCGTGGTTTCGCCGGGGCGGACCGCAACTGGCAAGTCCCAGCGCAGGCGGACGTCACCGGAAATCGCCTGGATGCCGATCATGCTGATCCAGTATGTGCCCGGAGCAATGC
The DNA here is from genome assembly GCA_020073485.1 of Terriglobia bacterium. GTDB lineage: Bacteria > Acidobacteriota > Terriglobia > Acidiferrales > UBA7541 > Palsa-360. The sequence goes on from JAIQFB010000013.1 coordinate 53,162, forward strand.
CCGCGAACGAGCCTTGTCCGTCCAGATCCGTGTCGGTTTGGCCCGCGAGGTAGCGCTGCTGCGCAAGTTCCGTGATGCGACTCTCCAGGCGCTGTTTGTGGCCGTCCCTCAGATGCTCCCATGTTGCGGAGGGATTCTTATCGGCCAGGTCGATATCGATGCCCTGCACGCTCTCCGGCACGGCGCCGATGAATCTGCGGATGGCGGCGGTGTATTCGTCCTTTTCCTGCTTGTATTTCTCGGGATTGGATTCGCGGTCTTTTTCCTTGAATTTGGCCTTGGGAAAACCCACGCCCTTGAATCCCAGGTTGCGCTTCATGTAGGCATCGTAAAACTCCGGGACGACCACGATATCGTCGGGGGTAAGGCTCTTGGTGAAATCCGCGCCGGACAGGTTCACCGAGCGGTGTTTCTTCAGCCAAGCTTTCAATTCGTGCGAAACGCTGAGCGCGTCCACGAATTTGTCGAGATCGGGGGCGGGTTCCAGTTGCAGGGCCTCGCTGCGGATGTCGTCCATGCTCTTGCGCAGCAGGTAGAACGTTAACTGGCGGACCGGCTCGGGGCGGCCTCCGGTGGGCGCGACGCGCGCGGTGAAATCGATGCGTCCCGGCGCCTGTGCGGCAAGATGCGCGGGCCAGGCGAGCAGGAACAGTCCGGCGGCGAAAGCGGCGGTGCGAAGGCGCGAATTCGTTTTCATGAGGCTCCCCGCGAAGTTTACGCCTCCGCGGGGCCGTTGGGAATGATTCCCGGCGGGGGTGTTTCCGCGGTACATGCGGCGAAGGTCCGGAGACGGCCGTCTTGGCGCGCCTCTCGCGGTTCAGGGGCTGATCTTCTTCTTGACGGGAGGAAGATTCGTGAATTTCAAGTCTTTGCCGCGTTTTAGTTTTGTGATGAAGACGATCTGTCCGGTGTGATACGCAAAGTGCTCGACGACGTGGGCAACGGCTTGGATTCCCGTGACGTGCAGGCCCTGGATAATGAATTTGCGGGATAACGTGGCTTCGGGCAGCCGAGCGAGGACTTTGGACGCTTCCTGTACCGTCCCCTGCAGCCGCGCGATCAGGATTTTTCGCGGCAGCGGGCCGCGCTCGGCGAACTCGCTGTCGCGGTCCCGAAGGTCCGGGTTTTCTCCCAGGTTCGCGACGATCCACTGGCGGACGTTTCCGCACAAGTGCAGGACCAGATTTCCCGCGCTATTGGAAGCGGCGTTGGGCCGCCACCAGATTTCTTCTTCCGAGAGTTGTTTCAGGCAATCCACGATATGGGAAAGATGTTCCTTCGCGAGCAAGCGCCGCGAGCCCGCAAGGAACGCGTCTGCCAATCGCGAAGACTTTGCCTTCAAGGCGGGCACCTCTCGCCACGATGCTAATCAATGTTCGGGATTCCAGCAAGCGGCGTGCAAGTTAGTTTTGAACGGGATTTTAGTAGGACAGGCACTCTTGCCTGTCCGGTTTGAATTCTCATCGCCGCGCACAAAACCGGACAGGCAAGAGTGCCTGTCCTACCAAAGCAAAGGGCAGGGTTTGTCCTCCAGCCGGCGATACCTCGAAATACCAATCGAAAAATTAATAGGAAATTTTAGAGCAGCCGGAAATTAACTTCGATGGGGACAACCACAGCCACAGGCTTTCCGCCCGGACCCATGGCCGGTTTGAAGCGCCACTCTTTCACGGCTTCGACGGCTTTCTCTTCCAAGCCCAGGCCGGGACCCTTCACCACTTGAATTTCAGTGGCTCGTCCATCCGGCGTGATGACGGCCTGGAGCACAACCGTGCCCTGATATTTTGCCTTGCGAGCTTCCTCGGAATATTTCGGCTGCGGGCAATACGCGCACGTGGGAAATCCAACGCCGCCCGTGCCGGGATGGAAAACCCCGCCGCCAGTTCCTCCGCCTGAGCCCGGACCCAGACCGCCGCCTTCGCCGCTGCCAATTCCGGTTCCGGTGCCGCTGCCGATGCCGCTGCCGCCGCCGGGTCCGCCCGAGCCATTGACCAGCTTGGCCAAGGGATCGCCGTAGTTATCCAGGTTCGGGCTCGGAATTTTCAGGTCCGGGGGCCCCAGCAGGGTCGCCTGGATGTTGGAATCGGGCTTCGTGTGCACCATGGGAGGAGCGATCTGCGTCATACTCCACTTGGGCAATTTGCCCTTGGTAGCAGGGAGAGTATCGCGCGCGCCGCCGCCACCACCGCCTCCGGCCTTGTCCTTGCCGGGAGGAAGCTTCATGGTGTAATCGGAAATATCGATCGGCGTGAGCAGCATGTTATTAACTGGGTTTGCCGTGGCCTTCTTGACGGCTGTGTACAGCAGAGGAGAGAAGATCAGCAGCGTCACGCCAATGTGAAAAGCCAGAGCAATCGCTTGCGCCGGCCCGAACGCCTTGTCCTTAGTCCAGATGTCCCGGACCTTAACGGGCTTGCTGGTCACCTTAAGCGGCGGCAGCTTCGGCGGGGAAATAAGGTCTCGAATATTCTGCCAAAGTATTCTGGAGGTCGGCTGCCAATCGACGGTCATCCGCGAAGAGACGGCCTTGGGCGTCGGCTTGAACCACTCTTTGAAATTTTCGGAGATTCCGGTACCAAAGCCTTCCGGGGTAAACACCGTGGGCTTGCCGTTCTTCGGCACCTTCACGGGGCGCTCAGCCAGGAAATCCTTCAGGTTGGAAATAAAGCCGCGGGAGAGCGGCTTTTGCGAGCCGGCCAGGCGCGGGGCAGAATCCCCCGCAGGCAGGGTTACCTTGGGTACAGGTGTCCCTGGGTCACTCCATTTAGGCGCAATCGTGCTCAAAGTTTCCTGTCTCACAGTGCCGTGAAACCCCCTTAACCGTAGGATTCCAGAGCGGCACGAATGGATGCCCGTCGGCGCAAAGCTGACATGACGCCAATTCCATTGTAACATTGTGACGCAACCACGAGGAAGCAGGTTTCCGGACCCGAGAGTACAGGTCGGCAGTACAGGTTTCCACTGCCCTTGCTGCGTCTGTCAACCTTGCAGCGGGCTGCAAGTGCAGCCCGGACAAGTATTTTTGCGGGCTGCAAGTACAGCCCGCGCCCGACTTAACTTATGCCCAAAAACGTCGATTTGAAAAGCACTTTAAATCTGCCTCGCACCGACTTCCCGATGAAGGCGAGCCTGCCGAAGAACGAGCCGAACCAGCTCGCCGAATGGGAGGAGAAGAAACTCTATCGCCGCATCCAGGAGTCGCGCGCCGGGGCGCCGACGTACGTCCTGCATGACGGGCCGCCGTATCCGACCGGCACAATACACCTGGGCACGGGTCTGAACAAGATCCTTAAAGACATGGTCGTGAAGTCCAAGACCATGGCTGGCTTCCGCGCGCCTTACGTGCCCGGATGGGATTGCCACGGCCTGCCCATCGAAACGCAGGTGGAGAAGGAATTGGGCGGCAAGAAGGGAAGCGTCCCGCCCGGAGAATTCCGCCGCATGTGCCGCGAATTCGCAAACCGCTACGTGGATCAACACCGGCGGGATTTCAAGCGACTGGGCGTGTTCGGGCAGTGGGAAGATCCGTACCTGACGATGAGCCCGCATTACGAAGCGACCATCGCGGACGCGTTCATCACGTTTCTGGAAAAAGGGTACGTCTATCGCGGATTAAAACCGGTGTACTGGTGCATCGTCGATTCCACGGCTCTGGCCGAAGCGGAAGTGGAGTACGAGGATCACACCAGCCCGTCGATCTGGGTGAAGTTCGCGGTCGAGGGCGGCGCTGCAGCGGAAAAGCTGGGCGCCAACGTGAGCGGCGTAATCTGGACCACCACGCCCTGGACGCTGCCGCACAATCGCGCGCTGGCGTTTCATCCGGACTACGACTACGTGGTGGCGGAGACGTCCGCGGGTGCGCTGCTGCTGGCGGCGGACCTGGTTGGCCCGGCGCTGGACGCGCTGAAGCTGGAAGCGACGAGCGTGCGCGGGCCGTGGAAAGGGAAGGATCTTGCGGAACTGAAATTCAAGCATCCGTTTTTGGATTTAATCGTGCCGGCGGTGCTGGCCGATTACGTCACGCTCGATCAGGGCACCGGCATCGTGCACACGGCGCCCGGCCACGGCATCGAGGATTTTCAGACTGGGCAGAAATACGGCATCGAAGCGTACGCGCCGATTGATGGCCACGGCCGGTATCTTGAAGGGTTGCCGGAGTACAAAGGAAAGACCGTATTCGAGGCGAATCCGATCGTCGTGAACCTGTTGCGCGAACGCGGCGCGCTGCTGGGCGAGCAAAAACTTTCGCACAGCTATCCGCACTGCTGGCGCTGCCACAATCCGGTGATCTATCGCGCGACCGAGCAGTGGTTCATTGATCTGGACAGCGCGGCCCGCGACGGCAGCGGCGCCATCCGTTCGCGTGCGCTCGCGGAGATTGCCAAAGTGAAATGGACGCCCGAATGGGGCGCCGAGCGAATTCACTCGATGATTGCCGAGCGCCCGGACTGGTGCGTCTCGCGGCAGCGGTTCTGGGGCGTGCCTCTGGCAATTCTTTATTGCAACAAATGCGGCAAGCAATTCGACGATTACAAGGCGCTGCACGCGCTGGTCGCCAAATGGTTCACGCGCGAGGGCGCCGACGCCTGGTTCACGCATACGGCTGAGGAATTGCTCCCGGCCGGAACGCGCTGCGCGTGCGGCGCTTCGGACTGGCGCAAGGAAACCGATATTCTCGACGTGTGGTTCGATTCGGGGTCGTCGCATCTCGCTGTTCTGGACCGCCTGGATGTTGCGGGACAGAAACTTCCCTGGCCCGCCGATATGTACCTGGAGGGGCCAGACCAGTACCGCGGATGGTTTCACAGTTCTCTGCTGGTAGCGGTTGCGGTGCGCGACGCCGCGCCGTACCGGCACGTGCTGACGCACGGCTGGACGCTCGACGCCAAGGGCCAGCCGATGTCGAAGTCGCTCGGCAACGTGGTGCTGCCCACCGAAATTTGCGAAAAGTGGGGCGCGGATCTGCTGCGGCTGTGGGTGGCTTCGCAGGACTACACAGCCGACGTGCGCATGTCCGACAACGTAATGACGCAGCTTTCCGAGGCTTACCGCAAGCTGCGCAACACGTTCCGGTTTGCTTTGGGAAATCTCGCGGGTTTCGATCCCGCGCGCGATGCCGTGCCGGACGCCGAAATGGAGGAACTCGACCGCTGGATGCTTGCGCGCACCGGCGATCTGGTGGCGCAATGCCGCAAGTGGTACGAAGGATTTGAATTTCACCGCGTCTTTCACGCGCTGCACGATTATGCGGCGGTGGATTTGAGTGCGTTCTATTTCGACGTGCTCAAGGACCGCCTGTACACGTTCGCGCCGCGCAACCGGGCGCGGCGCTCGGCGCAAACCGCGGTCTATCGCATCGCAAAAGCTTTACTGGGCCTTTTGACACCCATCACCGTGTTCACGGCGGAGGAAATCTGGAAGTATTTTCCGCACGTGGCCGGAGATCCGGAGAGCGCGCACCTGGCGTTCTTTCCCGCGGCCGAGGCCTTCGGCTCTTCGCTGGGCGCGAATAAGGCGGCGAATTGGGAAAAGCTGCTCGCGGTGCGCACCGAAGTGCTGCGGGCGCTGGAAGTGGCGCGCAATGCGAAGACGATTTCCGGGGCGCTGGAAGCGAAGGTCACGCTGAGCGCGGGGAGCGACCTCGCTCCGTTGCTCGAGCAGTATCAGGCGCAGCTTCCGGCATTTTTTATTGTGTCGCAGGTGCAGCTTGCGGGTTCCGCCTCCGCGGACGCTCTAAAATCGGAGACAATTCCGGGGCTCGGCGTTTCCGTAAGCCGCGCGGCCGGTGCAAAGTGCGAGCGCTGCTGGAATTATTCGACGCGCGTGGGCGAGAGCGCGGATTACCCGACCGTCTGCGAGCGCTGCGTGAAGGCGCTCGATGAAATTGAGGGCTCGGGCCGGGTGGGAGGCCAGGTGGCGGCGTCCTGATGAGCGGCGCTGGCACGCAAAGTCCGGTCACCCCGAACGCAGGCGCTCGCTGGCTGTTGCTTTCGCTTGGCGTTCTGGTTTTCGACCGCGCCACGAAATATGCCATCGAGCATTACACGAACGTGTTTTTTCGCCACCCGGTCATTTCGGACATCGTGGTCCTGGTCCACAACCAGAATCCGGGAATCGCCTTCGGCGTGTTTTCGGAATCGAGTTCCAAATGGGTTGCGCCGCTGCTTCTGGCCAGCGCCGCGGCCATGATCGCGCTGCTGGTCTGGCTGCTGCTCACCGGCCGCGCGGGCGGAACGCTCGCGCACGCCGGACTCGCGCTGATCCTCGGCGGAGCGGCCGGCAACGCGCTGGACCGCGTGATGCACGGCGGCGTGACGGATTTCCTGGAGGTGCGGTTGGGAACTTATATCTGGCCGGCATTCAACCTGGCCGATTCGGTGATTTCCATCGGAGCGGCACTGGTGCTGATTGAATTGCTTTTCGTTGGTGCACATCGTACGGATTCCACCAGCGCGAAGCGCGGCTGACGGCGCTGATGTTGGTGGCACAGGCTTCAGCCTGTGCGATTTTCGCTAGTTGAATGAACCAAAGAGCACAGGCTGAAGCCTGTGCCACCTCTCCATGCCCGAGACTCCAGCTTCCCAGCAACAACTGACCGCCGCATCGGGCGACGCCGGGCGGCGTCTGGACCTATTTCTTGCGGAGCGCGTTCCGCAGCTCAGCCGCACGCGCATTCAGGAGCTGATTCGCGAAGGCAACGTGCTGGTCGGAGGCCGAATCGCCAAGGCTTCGCATCGAATCTCCGCGGGCGAAGTCATCGAAGTGAAAGTGCTGCCGCGGCCCGCGCTGGTGGCCGCTCCCGAAGATTTGCCGCTCGACCTGCTGCTGGTGGACGACGAGTTCGTGGTGGTGAACAAGCCCGCAGGAATGGTGGTGCACGCGGGCGCGGGGCACGCCAGCGGCACGCTGGTGAATGCGCTGCTGCATCGTCTGGGGAATTTATCGGGTGCAGGAGGGCCGCTGCGCCCGGGCATCGTGCACCGCCTGGACAAGGAAACTTCCGGTGCCATGATCGTCGCCCGGAACGACCGGGCGCACGAACATCTGGCCGAGCAATTCCGATCGCGCAACGTCCGGAAAATTTATGTGGCGCTGGTGCACGGCAAACTGCCGAAAGATTCCGGGACGATCACGCTGCCCATTTCTCGCGATCCGCATCGCAGAACGCGCATGACGGCGCGCGCCAGCAAGGGACGCAACGCCAGGACCGACTGGCGCGTGGTTGCGCGCCTCGATCGCTGCACGCTGGTGGAAGCCGTGCTGCACACGGGGCGCACGCACCAAATTCGAGCGCATTTCGCGGCCATCGGGCATCCCGTGGTGGGCGATACCCTGTACGGCGCGCCGCGCACCCTGCGCGCCGGCTCCCGCGATCTGCCGCGCCTGGAGCGCAATTTCCTGCATGCCGCCCGGCTTGGATTTGCTCATCCCGTGACCGGGGCCTGGGTGGAAGTTCGCGCTCCGTTGCCGGAACAATTGCGGGTATACTTCGAGCAGGTTGCGGCGTCGTTGGGTCGGCGCGCCGCGGAGATCGACGCCGCTCTGGCGCCCTATTTAGGGACAATATGAAAAAGCTGGCGATTGGCATCTTACTTTGTGTTTTTCTGGCGGCGCCCCTGGTGCGCGCGCAGCAGCCCCAGCCGCAGACGCCGCCCCCTGCGCCGTCGGATCAAAACAACCGCCAGGGCGCGATTATCCAGAACGTCAACCTGGTGGACGTCCTGTTCAGCGTGGTCACCAAGCGCGAAAAACTCGTCACGGACTTGAACAAGGAAAATTTCAAGGTGTTCGACGACAACGTGCAGCAGGAAATTACTTCCTTCAGCCAGCCGACCGACCTTCCCCTGCGCATCGGCATGGTACTCGATACCTCGAACAGCATCCGCGACCGCCTGAAATTCGAGCAGGACGCCGCCATCGATTTTTTGTTCAATGCCTTGCGCCGCGGGCGCGACCAGGCCTTCCTGATGACCTTCGATGACGGCCCGCAGATCATCAAGGATTTCACCGGAGACGGCGGCGACCTGCGCGACACCATCCTGAAGCAGCGCGCCGGCGGCGGCACCTCCCTGTACGACGCCGTCTATGCAGCCAGCGAGCAGTTATTGAACAAGTCTCCGTTGCCTCCCGGCCCCAACCCCGATGTCCGCCGCGTCCTGGTGATCATTTCCGACGGCGACGACAACAGCAGCAATCGATCACGAGGGGAAGCGATCGAGATGGCGCAGCGCGCCGGAGTCATCATCTACGCGATCAGCACCAGCACGGAGTGGGTGAATCAGGATCAGGAGAAGGATCCGTCCAAGCGCATCAATCGCAAGCTCGAAAAAGGCGAAGGCGATCACGTGATGGACCAACTTGCAGCGGAAACCGGGGGGCGGGCGTTTTTTCCCTACTGGATTGACGATTTGGGGCAGTCGTTTCTGGACATCGGAGACGAATTGCGCCATCAATACGCGCTGGCCTACAGCCCCGCCGGCCGCCTTCCCGACGGCAAATACCACACAATCCACATTCAAGTGGACCGCAAGGACGTAATCGTTCGCGCTCGCAAAGGGTACTATTCCGTGTCCAATTCCGCGCCGACTGCCAAGTAGGGCAGGCTTCAGCCTGTCGGGATTGAACTCGCTGCCGCGCAGAAAAGCGACAGGCTGAAGCCTGTCCTATTGGGGGCCGGGGGCGTAGTAGCCGCGGCGGGTGAGCGCGGAGTAATCCTTGTTCTTCATGTCGATCTTGACCTTGCGGTATGCGCCATCGTGCGCTTTATTGGTGGGCGTATAGCCGATGGTGTATTGGCTGCGCAACTCCTCGGAAATCTCGTCGAAGGCTTGCTCCAGGTTCCGTTCGCTGCGGACAATGATCATGCGGCCGCCGGTTTCGTCCGTGATTTTCTTGGCTGTGCCCTGATCGCCGCCGTCGGCAGCCACCAGCAGGATGTGCACCACCGTATCGGTGCGCTGCGCGGTTTCGATCGCTTCCTGCAGCCGCACTTTGCTGCCGGTATCCTCGCAATCGCTCAGGACCACGATCGCCTTTCTGCCCGCTTCCCCGGAGAGCTTGTCGTGGGAGGCAAGGTACACGGCGTCATAGAAATTCGTTCCGCCGCTGCCGCTGGTGGGCAGGGGCCCCTGCGCGATGATCACGGAACTTCCGGGCGCGTTGATCTGAGCGCGGTTGATGGCGCGGTCCAGGCGGGCGCGGTCGTCGGTGAAATCGGCGAGCAGGTCGACGTCGGTATCGAAGGTCATGATCATGGCCTCATCGCCCTTGCGCATCACGCGCCCCAGGAAACGCGAGGCCGCTTCCTTGATTCCGGACAGCATGTAGTATTCGCTGCCGCTGGTATCGAGCAGGATCCCGAGGGTGATGGGCAGGTTGGATTCGGCGGAAAAATTGGTTATTTCCTGGAGCTGGCCATCCTCATAGACCTGGAAGTCATCTTTAGTTAGGCCGGTGATGATGGCCTTGTGCTTGTCGCGCACGGTGGCGAACAGGTTGACCAGGTTGACTTCGACGCGGATCTGTCCTGGCGGCGCGGCGCTGACGATGCCCGCGGCCATTGCCGTCACGCACAGAATCGAAAGGATAGCTCGAATCCGCATTGTATAATCTCCTCCGGCTATGGTTCCGGTTACGGTTTGATCCTGTTGGATGCGGCGCCGAGACAATTAGATGCGCGGGTTCGCTGACCGCCCGCGCGCGATACGGGCGCGGGCTCTACTTTTACACTGAACGTCCCGACAGAGTCGAGTCGTGGAGCCCGCCAAAATTCGGGTGTGGGCTCTACTTGGAGCCCGCCGGAATTCGGGTGGGGGCTCTACTTGGAGCCCGCCGGAATATGATAGGAACCCAATGAATTGTACACGAAAATGGCTGGTGGCCGTCTTGTCCGTCGGTTTGTCCGGCGCTGGCTTCGCCGTCCTACGGGCGCAGCAGCCCCCAGCACAGGGCCCAGCACAGCCGCCATCGCTGAAGGCCGACGAATCCCGTGGAAAAATTGTCTCGAATGTTTCCCTGGTGGTAGTGCCGGTGACGGTAAAGGACAGCGCCGGGGAACTGGTTACCGACCTCGAGCAGAATGAGTTCCGAATTTTCGAGGACGGCATCGAACAACCCATCTCCGTGTTCTCGGTGGACGCCTTCCCTTTGTCGGCCGCCGTCTTGATCGACGACGACTTGAAACGAAGCACGGCGGAAAAGGTTCAGAAGACGCTGGAGACGGTCGCGGGCGGGTTCAGTCCGTCCGACGAGGTTTCCTTGTGGCGGTTCGACAATGTTCCCGAATCTATTTCTGATTTCATCGGCACCAACGACGCGCTGCTCACCGAGCTCAAGCGCATCGACCTGAGCAGTTCGTTCCCCGGCATCGGTTCGGCGCCCATGACCAACGGGCCGCACGTGAACACGGCGCAGCCGCCGGGGCCAGCCGCGATTCCTTCGATGGCCGCCGGGCATCCCAACAACAAGCACATCAACGACGTGATTTACGCCGCCGCCGAACAGTTGCGCGACCGCGGCCGTGAACGCCGAAAAATTATTTTCTTGATCTCGGACGGCCAGAACGCCAAGAACAATACGCACAGCTACGACGACACGCTCAAGCTGCTGCTCTCGGCGGACATTTCCGTGTACGCGGTAGGCGTCGGCGAGGCCAATCTCAATCGCGGGATCACGTTTCTGGGAAACAATATTCTCGCCAAGTACGCGCACTCGACCGGAGGCGACATTTTTTACGGCGGCATCAGCCGCGAGGAACTCGAAGGCCTCTACGCGCGCGTCACGGAGCAGGCGCGCAACCAGTACACCCTCGCTTACTCCGGCGCGAAGACCGATCGCTCCAAGCCCTATCACACGATCGAGGTGCGCGTGAGGCGGCCGGGATTGTCGTTGCTCACGCGCGACGGCTACTACCTGAGCGACAAGCCCTGATATTCAATTGGAACATTTCTCGTCCTCCAAACGATCGTCATTCCGAGCGAAGGGAGGAATCTCTCTTTCTTTTGAATTTTCGACCCGGAGGGATTCCTCGCCTCGCTCGGAATGACGATTTTAGGTTCTTGTGAATTCTGAAGCCGGTGAGGCAACCTGCTCGGAAATTTCAAAACCACGCAAGCTGAAGCTTGCGCCTCTAATCCCGCCGCGCCATCCTGGGCCGCATCTAGCTGGGAAAATGCTGCACAACTCTCGCAAAATCGCGCAATTTATTTTCCGAAAAAATCTTTTTCCGCTCGATCATCTATTTCGATACCGCCGCTCCGGAATTTCTTCTTGACTTCCCCGACGTTCGCTCGTAAAACGACGGTAGCGAGTTTGCTTCGCGTCCGGTTTCTGATTGAACCCCACGCGAATGAAGAATTGCTCGCTGCTCCGAGGGGAGATTGGTTTACGGAGCGAATGCGCGCAGGCCCAACAGGAAACGCAGGCTACCGAGACCGGTCCACGGATACGTTTCCAAGCGGGGCGCCCCAATAAAGTCGAGGCGCCCCGTTTTTTATCTCTCCTTAATTTTCCAGGAAATCGATCCATGCACGCGGGGGCTGATTATTCTTCTCCCGAAGCGCTGGCCGCGGCGCCTTGCTCTCGCGCCGGGCAGATGGACTCGTAATCGCAGAACTTGCAGGCGAAGCCCGGCTTCGCCGGAAAATTGCCGGCGCGGATGTCCGCGGCCGCTTCCTGAATTTCCGCGCGCACTTTTTTGAGTTGCTTTTCATCGCGCGTCGCGCTCACGGCGTGGTTGTTCTGCAGATAGTGCAATGTGAGGCGCGCGGGATTCCAATCGAAAACTTCGCGGGCCGCCAGGGCATAGACGCTGAGCTGAACGTCTTTTTTCGCCTTCTCCTCGTTGCGCGGTTTTCCCGTTTTGTAATCGACGATTTCTTCCTCGCCGGGAGCGATGCGACTGACCTGGTCCATACGGCCGGTGAGGACCACGTTGTTTTCCATGGGCAGGTCGAACGTTTTCTCCTGCGCGATCACATTGGGGGGCGATGCGAGCGTCGTTGCGTAAAAGGCGCGCAACTGCGTCACGCCGTCTTTCTTGTATTCCTGTTCCTGGTAGTCGTCCTCGAATCCCGCCGAGGTCCACTCCAGCTCGAATTTGCGTTCCACTTCCTCGAACGGGAGGATGTGGCCGGCAGCCAGTTCGCTCATGAAATATTTGATCGTATTGTGCATCACGCTGCCGAAACTCATGGCCGCCGCCGGGCCGCCGCGCAGGCCCCACGCGCCGTTGAACAGATATTTTTGCGGGCAGGACTCCAGCGTGCCGATCGCCGAGGGGCTGAGCTTCAGCGGCTCCGGCACCGGCGGGCGGTAGGTGACGGCCCACTCGCCGATCCGCGAGCCGATGCGCGCGCGGCGTTCCGGCAGATCGAAAAGCGCGGGCTCGGGTTCGGCCGGCGCCGGCGGCTCGCTGGCGGCAACGGGAGCAAGCTGTTCGACATCCCGGCGCTTGATTTGCGCGTCCATCAGGATGTCGTCGAGAAACGGGGAAGGTTTCGAGCGTTTGTTCTCGACCGTGTTCAACGTCAGCCTGTGCCGCGCGCGCGTCACGGCCACGTAAAATAGACGGCGCTCTTCCTGGATGTGAAAACTTCCCTGCGGCTGCTCTTCCTTCATCAGTGCCGCAGGGAATTCGAGCACGCGAGGTTTTTCCCCGGCTGGAAATCCGCGCTGCACCAAGTGCAGGACATACACGTGGTCGAATTCCAGGCCCTTCGCGGCGTGCACGGTCATCAACTGCACGGCGTCACCTGATTCCTGCTCCAGATTGATCGATCCCCCGGCCTGCTCGAAATAATCCAAGTACTCGACAAGTTCCCGGAGGCGCTGGGTTTCGCTCTTGGGCTGCCATTCGCGCACAAACTGCGCGAGGCGGTCGAAATATTTGCGGTCTTCTTTCCGGCCTTCTCCAGCGACTGCTGTCGCGATTTCCAGGGCTTCGGCGAGTTCGTCAAATAATTCCGAGGCCGTGAGTTGCCGGGTTTTTTTTCGCAATGCCGCGATCATCTCGATGAGTTCGCCCAGGCGCCGCTCGCCTCCGGAGAAGGGAGGCTCGGTGTGTGACGCCTGCATGGTGTCCCACAGGGAAATCCCTTTGCCCTTCGCCGTGCGTTCCAGCAGGCGCACCAGATCGGACGGTTCGAGGCCCCAGGCCGGCATGGCCAGCACGCGCGCGCAGGCCACGTCATCGTGCGGCTGATCGATCAGGCGGAGATAGGCGATGAGGTCACGCACCAGGCGATGCGAGAGGATGGAAAGATTCTTGATGACGAAGGGAATTTTGCGTGCCTTGAGCACATCCACGAGTTTGTCGCGGTGCGCGTGGCCGCGGTAGAGCACCGCGAACGAGCGCCATTTCGCCCCCGCGCGATGCAGGCGCTCGATTTCGCCGGCCACCCACTGCGCCTCGGCTTCGTTTGTCGCGTGCGTGACGATCCGCACTTTGTTGCCGTCCTCGCGCACTGCCGTGAGCGGGTACTCCGGAATATTCACCGGCTTTTCATTGTGCCGGATGGCCTGGCCCGCGACGCGGAGAATTCGGCCGGAGGAACGGTAATTGAGCGTGAGCGGCCGCAGCAGATCGCGATGGGCGTCGGGCGAGCCCGTGGCAAATCGATTGAGAAAAATCGTAAAGCTGCCGAACGACGCGCCGCGAAAGCGGTAAATTGCCTGGCGATGATCGCCGACCACGACCAGATTCGGACGCTCGCCGCCGAGCAGCCAGAGCAATTCGAGTTGCGCGATGTTCGTATCCTGGAATTCGTCGACCAGGATGTAGCGGTAGCGCGCGCGGAGCGATTCGCGCAGGGCGGCGTCCTCGCGCAGGCGCACGACGGCGTCCATGATCTGCGTGCCGAAGGTCAGCAGTTTGCGGTCGCGCAGAAGCAAGTCGCTGGCGCGGTAGGCCCGCGCGATTTCCAGCAGCTTGGCGATTTCCTCGTCGCGGACGGCGCGCTCGGGTTCGTCCAGGGCGCCGCGCACGCGGCGAAAGCTTTCCGCCTGCGCGTCGGCATAGCGCTGGTAATCATCGGGCGAAACCAATTCATCCTGGCAGCGCGAGAAGAATTCCACGAAGTCGCCGAGGAATTGTCCCGGCTCGGCGAGCCGCCGGAAGTGATCGAGCTGCAGCAGGGGCAGGTTGCGCCGCAGCAGGATCCAGTGATCCACTTTGTCGATGGGTTTGAGTTCGGGATTGACTTCCTGCAGCAGGGCGTTACAAAACGCATGAAAGGTGCTGAGCGTCACGCGCTCGGCGCGCTCGGCATCGGCTTCGCCGCGGTCGCGAGCGGCGGCCACCACGCGATGCTTCATCTCGGATGCCGCTTTGTCGGTGAACGTCAGTCCCAGGATTTCCTGGCCCGTGAGACCGGGCTGCGTGTCCAGCAGGTGGCGGATGCGCTCGGTGATCACACGCGTTTTTCCCGTGCCCGCGCCGGCCACCACCACCAGCGGCCCCTCGCCATGATGCACGGCGGCGCGCTGCTCCGGATTCAGCTGAATTCCGGGCGATGGAACGCCGGCATGTTCAAACAGATCGGCCATCAAGGGCTCCCCGGCAACAGTAGCACAGGATTTCGCACCGCGCTCAAGCGCCGAATGGTATGCATTTAGGCAAATAATTGTGTTGCAACATACCTCTGTTGTGTTAGTGTACGGAACCGTACCCTTTCCTCGGACGCCCATGTCCATAGACCAGTACGATTGGAGATTTCCAATGTCTCACCGGAGGAATCCCGATCTGCCGTACGAAACCCCCATTGAGCGCATCTTTCACAAAGTCGTGGGGCGAAAGATGACTGCCTTTGAGAGGATCTGTTTTCACCTCAAACGCAGGATCAAGCCGCCGCCTCGCGACGGCACAGCCGAGCACAAGACCGCGAAAGCCAATCGCGCAAAATGACCCTTCACCAGGGCGCACAGACAAGAAGCATTGCCGCGTCACTCCCTTCCGCGGCGCACTCGCGTGAGTTATGCTCTGAACCACGATACACAATCAGCCATTCGCCTCCAGGCATGTCCCGAAATAAAAAATCTGCAGAAAAATCGAGGCCTGCATGGCCCGCGCTTTACAACGTCGTTGAGGTTTTCAAGATGAAGAAGCGGGTGAACGGAGGAATCAACTCTCTTTCCCGATCCACCAGAGAACCTTGGCAAGAATGAGCCACTTTTCTTTCCCATTCAGCACGATCGGTTCGTACTCCCTGTTTTCCGGCTGCAGCAGTTCCGCCTGGCCGTAGCGCTTCAGGCGCGACACCGTCAATCCTTTGTTCTTGTTCCAGCCGATCACAATTTGGCCTTCCAGCTTGGACCGGTCGTGCTGCGAGGAGTCCACTGCAAGGATGTAGCCTTCGTGGATTAATGGCGCCATCGAGTTGCCGCTGACCCGCAAGCACGTGGAAGTGGAAGGATTTGGGCACCATTCATTGGGCGCGGCAATAGCGCTTTCCACCGGGGCGTCGTCCAGCACCGGCGAGATGTCCCCTTTTCCCCCGTGCGATGCCACGACGACTTTGAGCAAGGGAACGGCGACAAGCTGCGGAAGCTTCGATTTCTTGCGCCCGCTGCCAGCAGTAGCAATCCGCAGATTGACCATATTGCTTCGCCCCAGGCGCTTTCGGAAGTTCGGCAGGACGCGCATCAGGTCTTCGTTCCCCAGCCCTGCCCGGGCCCAGAAATACCAGCACAGGGGATCGCCCGCGAGATTGCCGAGATCGATGTAACTGGCCGCCGTGGGCTCCTGGGCGGCGCGTTCCCAGCGGGAGATGGCCATGGCAGACATACGCAGGCGCTGGCCGAAATCGGTCTGGCTCAGATTCAGGCTATGGCGCAAATCGGAAATCTTTTGAGCCCACTCCTGTTGCCCTTCGTCACGGGATTTGTTCGGCGGTCTTTGCATGGAGGTATTGCCGTTCCGCAGGCCGGCGGCTGGCATCGCTTTCCCGAAAGCAGTGTACGTTACCGTACTGAATTTGCAAACAGGGTCCGCCGCGCGGGCTTATCGTTTAAGACTAGCGTCACAAGTTAAATCGGAGTACTGTCGGAGAGTCTCGTTGGCACCTTTTCGCGGTACCCGTTGGCTGCGGATCCTTGCAAAATCAGACGACTCCGGTTGCGCAAGGATTCGATGACCAGAGCATTCGCGCGGCTTGGCAATACAACTTCGCTCAAGTCCGGGATTCATCCATTTCCGGGACAACCCGTCCACAATCTCATCCTGGGCGGCTTGCCTAGACGGGAACGCGAAGCGGTAGCCGCCAAGCTGCAGTTTATCGAATTTCCAACCCATTGTGTGCTGAACGAAATCGCCGGACCGATTCGCTACGGCTACTTCATCGACAGTGGCCTGGCGTCCATTTTGAACGTAACGTCGGAGGGAAAGAGCGTGGAAGTCGGGCTCACGGGCAAGGAAGGCTTTGTCGGCCTGCCGCTGATCGTTGGGTTCGATACCAGTCCGACCCGCGCGGTGACCCAGATTGCCGGGACGGCATTCCGTGTAAGCGCGAGGGACTTGAAGAGCCTGTTTCGCGATTGCCCGCAATTGCTGAAATTGCTGCACCGCTATTCCCAGGAATTCGCCTTGCAGATCACGCAGGTTGCCGCCTGCAACCGGCTGCATCGCGTGGACCAGCGTCTGGCGCGGTGGTTCCTGATGAGCCAGGACCGCCTGGGCGGCTCGAGCTTCCTGCTGACGCAGGAATTTCTTTCGCACATGCTGGGCACGCGGCGCGCCAGCGTCACGACGGCCGCCGGCGTCCTGCATAAGGCCGGGTTCATCACATACCGACGCGGCAAAGTGACCATCGAAGACCGCGCCGGGCTGGAAAAGGCCGCCTGCGGATGCTACGCGTCCCTCACGCGGCAGTTGAAACAATGGCGCGGCAAGCCGCGCTAGTTCCGTTTTCCCGTTCCGGGGAAGGCGCCGCCGTGGCGGCCTGCTCCGGAACGGGCGAGGCCGCCGGCGTCAGCCATCATTATCTGCTATCTTCCATCTTATAGTAATTATGGTATTGTCATATAAACAATATGTGATATCCTGAGGTCACGAAACATGACTGTGACGGAATTCGCGATGGGGCATGAGCTGCGTCATATCGTGGTTTTATCAAATCTAACATATTGACTAGGGTATAGGCATGCTAGCAGCGGGAGAGGACAAATGTCGAGCCGAGCGGCGGTTGCGGATTCAAAGGAAACCCCGATGGAGCACATCTTCTATAAGGTCACCGGAAGGAGGATGACTGCACGGGAGAAGGCCCTGTTCCATTTGAATGGCGACAGCAAACCTTCTCCGCGAAACGGCTCCCGTACAGCCGGCTCGCACAGGAATACTCAGCGAAATTGACCGGGTATCGGCCCTCGCCTATACTCCTTGCAGGAAGCGCCACACGGCCGTGAGGCGCTCTCCCCGAATTGTATTCCGGAGACCACGATGGTCCAGGCTGTTATCCTCAGCGCCGTTCGCACACCGATCGGAAAATTCCAGGGCGGACTGGCGCCTCTATCCGCTCCGCAATTGGGCGCGAAAGCGGTGGCCGAAGCCGTGCGCCGCGCCGGTATCGATCCGCATGCCGTGGACGAAATCATCATGGGCAACGTGCTGCAGGCCGGGCTGGGCCAGAATCCGGCGCGACAGGCAGGTTTAGGGGGCGGGCTCGGCATGCACGTCGCGGCCTTGACCATCAACAAAGTCTGCGGCTCGGGCCTTAAGGCCGTGGGACTGGCGGCGCAGAGCGTGCTGTTGGGCGAGGCGGAAATCGTGGTGGCGGGCGGAATGGAGTCAATGTCGAACGCGCCGTACCTGTTGCCGGGCGCACGCACCGGCTACCGCTTCGGCAACGCGGAAGTCGTGGACTCGATGGTGCACGACGGCCTGTGGGATGCGTACAACGATTTCCACATGGGCATCACCGCCGAACTCGTCGCCGAAAAATACGGCATCACCCGCCAGGAGCAGGATCAATTTGCACTCGAAAGCCACCAGCGCGCCGTGCGCGCACGGAAATCCTGCTTCATCGAATCGCAGATTGTGCCCGTCGAAATCCCGCAGAAGAAAGGCGAGCCCGTCGTCATCAAGTATGACGAATCGCCGCGCGAGGACGCCTCGCTCGAAGCGCTCGCGAAATTGAAGCCTGCGTTTAAGAAGGATGGCACAGTCACGGCGGGAAATGCTCCGGGAACTAACGACGGGGCGGTGGCGGTGGTGGTCACCAGCGAGGGTAACGCCGCGCGACTGGGGAAAACGCCGATGGCGCGCATCGTCGCGCAATCGGTGAGCGGCGTCGATCCCAAATGGATCATGGAGGCGCCCGTCTTCGCGGTCGAAAAGCTGCTTGAAAAAACTGGCTGGGACCGCGATCAGATTGATCTGTACGAATTGAACGAAGCCTTTGCCGCCGCGGCGATTGCCGTGACGCGCAAGCTGCGGCTCGACCCCGCAAAAGTGAACGTAAATGGCGGTGCGGTCGCCCTCGGCCATCCCATCGGCGCCTCCGGCGCGCGGATTCTTACCACGCTGTTGTACGAAATGCAGCGCCGCAACGTGCATCGCGGAATTGCCGCGCTGTGCCTGGGCGGCGGCAACGCCGTGGCGCTGGCTGTTGAGCGGTAGGCTTCCACCAGGGCAGGGTTCAGCCTGTCTGGTTTTAATTTTGCAGATTCAAAAAAGAGAGACAGGCTGAAGCCTGTCCCGCTGTCGCTTTACAAAGGCATCCCGTTTTTGCAATGAAATGTTAAATTCAGGGCCTGCCGGGGACATTCCCCTACTACATCCATGACCGACGACTCTCTTGCACTCCTGTGGCGCGGCTGTGATCCCGCGAAATTCACGGCGCTGCAAGCGGCCTTGCGCGACGAGGAAATCCGTTTCTGGCACACGCAGGTCTACGATCCCGCGGGCGGCTTTCTTTCTTCGCGGCCGTACTATCTGGAGGCGGTTCCCGGTTTTGAAATTCGTGTGCGGGCCTCGGACTTCGAACGCGCGAGTAGCGCTTTGACCTGGGTCGAGAGCAAAGCCAAGGATGCGGAAATCTCCAGCGGTTCCTCCGCGCTTCACGACGATTCTCTCGATTCCAAATTGAGTCTGCCCTACGATTGGGACCCGCAGGAAGCGACTTCCGAAGTCTGGAGTGGAGAAGAAGAGTCCATGGGCGAATACCTGGCCAGCGCCCTGCGCGAAAACGGCCTTCCCAGCCGCATTCCCGATGAACCGGGGCACCGCGCGCGGCTCTGCGTGCGCCCCGGGGATGCACGCAGAGCCCGGGAGATTGTCCGCCAGATTACGGGCGAGTAATTTCCCAAAATGTTCTTTGTAATTTTGGAAGCGAGGGCGGTTCGAGCGTTACTCCCTCGAGGGCCAGAATTCTTGCCTTTGTGAGCCTTCCCCCGGGCGCTGAAAAACCTCCCGCTTTGCCGCCCGCGGCCAGGACCCGGTGGCAGGGAATAATCAGCGGGATGGGATTCCGACCGAGCGCTTGTCCCACAGCCCGGGCCGCCGCGGGCTGTTTCAATAATTTTGCAATCTCTCCGTAAGTCCGCGTCTCTCCCGCTGGAATATCGCGCGCCGCTTCGTAGACTCTCCGCGCGAATGAGCCGGCGTCCTCGAGGTCCAAAGGGACGTCGCGAAAATCCTGCGGTTTGCCTTCGAGGTGCAGGCGCACTCGTTTCATCACGACGTCAATCATCGCGGGAGGTTTTGCAGGCTGGTATGCACCGCAAACACGCTCCATCCTGATCTGTGTCAATTTCTCGGAAGACTCCGGCAGTTGAAAGAACGCCACAGCGGGCAGGGAAGAGGAATCCCCGTTTTCGGTCCAGGCAATTCCGCACGAACCCAGCGTGGTTTCAAACAGGCAGTAGGGGGCGCGCTTCATATTCAGAACTCAGAGCGGCATTGTACTTTGCCGGAGTTTCTCCTTCAACCTGCCTCGAACTGCGGTAGAATCCCGGTCCCATGTTCTGCCCGAGCTGCAAATGCGAATACATTCGCGGCGTGACGCAATGCGCCGATTGCGGTGTTCCTCTTGTCGACACGCTGGAATCACCGGAAGCAACTCCCGCCGAAGATGTCCGAATAGTTGCAATTTGGAAGGGTAAGGGTCCCGCCGAATTCGAAAGAACCCAAGAAGCGCTCGAAGGCGCCGGCGTGCCATTCACTGTTCATGATGCCAAGAGCTCCTTTAGTCTTGTTTCAACCGACCCAACCATGGAAATTTGGGTTTCCGAGAGGGATCAAGAGAGGGCAAGAAAGGTTGTTCTCGATTTGGAGGGGCGCATATATCCCGACGAATTGACGCCGGAAGAAATCGAATCCCTCGAGCTTCCGGAATCCGATGAACCGGACAGCGGCGATCAAACCAGCGAGCCGGAGAATCTGCCGGAGAATTGGTACGAAGACGAGCCTGTCGTCGAAGTTTGGAATGGCGATAAGGAAGAGTTCGCCGATACGTTGACGGCCTGCCTGAGGGAAATCGGGATCACATCGCACAAGCTTTCCGAGGCAGGCCAATGCCGCCTTGTGGTGCGTCCGGAACAGGAGACCCGTGCCAGGGAAATTGTCCGCGAGGTGGTCGAGGCAAGTCCACCGGAATAGCGGCGCTCGGTATCCGGCCTGCATAGGTGTTTCCTTTGCCTCCTTTACTTCCTATACTTCCTCAACATACTGCACCTCGGGAGAAACCATGACCCTCGACACCATCTGTACCGTGGCCGTGCTCGGCGCAGGCACCATGGGCAACGGCATCGCCCACGTGTTCGCGCGCTCGGGGTACGACGTGATCCTGCGCGACGTCGAGGCAGCCTTCCTTGACCGCGCCATGAGCGCCATCTCGAAAAATCTGGACCGTGAAATCAAGAAGGGAAAAATCGCCGAGGGCGACAAGCCGGCAATTCTCGGGCGAATACACGCCACCACAGATTTTTCAGAAATCGCCCGCGCCGATTTTGTAGTCGAAGCCGTGCCCGAGCGGCTGGATCTCAAGATGTCCGTCTTGCGCGAAGCCGATCAGTTGCTGCGCCCGGAAGCTATCGTGGCGTCCAATACCTCGTCGATTTCCGTGACCACGCTGGCCGCCGCCACCACGCGCCCCGACCGTTTCATCGGCATGCACTTCATGAATCCGGTGCCGGTGATGGAATTGGTCGAAGTGATCCGCGCGCTGCAAACCAGCGACGACACATTTCGCGCCACGATGGCTCTGTGCGAGCGGCTCGCCAAGAAACCCGTGGCCGTGAACGACGCCCCGGGCTTTGTCTCCAACCGCGTCCTGATGCCCATGATCAATGAAGCCGCCTTCGCCGTGATGGAAGGCGTCGCCACCGCCGAAGCGGTCGACGCCATCTTGAAACTCGGCATGAGTCACCCCATGGGCCCGCTGGAACTCGCCGATTTCATTGGCCTGGACGTGTGCGTCAATATTCTCGACGTGCTGCACACGGGTTTCGGCGATTCCAAATACCGCGCGTGTCCCCTACTGCGAAAGATGGTGGCGGCGGGATGGCTGGGGCGCAAGAGCGGGCGCGGCTTTTACACGTATTGAAGGGAAGCCAGCGAGAAAAAATTATCGCTCCCGCCGGATGCGGTATAGAATACGAACCATCTCGTGCGGTCAAATCGGAATTTCCAGTCGATGGAGAGTGCCATGAAGACATTATGGATGGGTGCCGCGATTCTGTGCGCCGCGTTGATCGGACTTCCTCGCCCGGCTCACGCCCAATCGGCGCAAGCCCTGCCCATTCCCGGCGTTGAGGCGGCCATTGATTTCCCCGGCGAAAACGAAGTGCCCGATGTAAACATGGTCTACAAGGTGGCCTTCGATATCGGCAAGTCCTCTCCAAAGATCGACGAAGTGAATCCAGGCCTGCTCAAGATCGCCGAATATTACAACACCCTGGCCAAACATGGCGTCCCGGCCGATCACAGAAAGTTCGTCGTGGTATTTCACCAGAAAGGATCCGAGTTCGCTCTGATCAATTCGGTCTACAAGGCGCGCAACGACGGCCACGACAATCCCAACATTGCCTTGATCCAGAGCATGAAGAAAGCCGGGGTCGATTTCCGCGTATGCGGCCAGGGCGTATTGGGAATGAAGGTCGAGCAGTCGGCCATTATGCCCGAGGTACAAGTGGATCTGTGGGCCATGGTGACGCTGATGAACTTTTCGATGAAGGGATACACGCGGGTGAGCATGGGGTAAGTAGGACAGGCTTCAACCTGTCGGATTCGAGTTGGCATCGAGGAAAATCAGAAGAGACAGGCAGAAGCCTGTCCTGCCAAGAGTCGAAAATAGTATTTGCTTTTTCTTCGCCTTGTGGTATCTTGCCTCCCGAAATGAACACGCGCCGTCCAGGACGGTTTATAGTAGACTCCGCGGAGCAGTTTCGCGTCCCCCGCAGAGTCACGAGACGTGACAACTCAGTTTTCGAGGTGCACAGATGACAGACGAAAAAGCAAAAATGCTGGAAGCGGCGATTGCGCAGATCGAAAAGCAGCACGGCAAGGGCGCCATCATGCGCCTGGGCAACCGCGACGTGCTCGTGCCGGTCAGCGTGATCCCCACGGGGGCGCTATCCATTGATGCGGCTCTGGGCGTCGGCGGCGTGCCGCGCGGCCGCGTGATTGAAATTTACGGCCCGGAATCGGGCGGCAAGACCACGCTCACGCTGCACATCATTGCCGAAGCGCAAAAAATGGGCGGTCAGGCGGCGTTCATCGACGCCGAACACGCGCTGGATCCGATCTACGCGCGCAAGCTGGGCGTGGACGTGGACAATCTTCTGGTGTCGCAGCCGGATAACGGCGAGCAGGCCCTGGAAATTGCCGAGGCCCTGATCCGTTCCAACGGCGTGGACATTATCGTGGTGGACTCGGTGGCCGCGCTGGTGCCGCGCGCTGAACTCGAGGGCGACATGGGCGATCCGCAGATGGGCTTGCAGGCGCGCTTGATGTCGCAGGCGCTCAGGAAGCTCACCGCCATCGTATCCAAGTCCCGCACCTGCCTGATTTTTATCAACCAGATCCGCGAAAAAATCGGCGTGATGTTCGGCAACCCCGAAACTACCACTGGCGGCCGTGCGCTGAAGTTCTATTCCTCGATCCGCCTGGACATTCGCCGCATTCAGTCCATCAAGGAAGGCGACCGCGTGATCGGTTCGCGCACCCGCGCCAAAGTCGTCAAGAACAAGGTGGCCGCGCCGTTCCGCGAGGCCGAATTCGACATTCTTTACGGCGAAGGCGTTTCGCGCGAGGGTGACCTGATCGACCTGGGCGTGGAGCACGGCATCCTGGAAAAATCCGGCACCTGGATTTCCTTCGGCACCGAACGGCTCGGCCAGGGGCGCGAAAACGCCCGCGTGTTCCTGAAAGAACACACCGACATCCGCGGTAAGCTCGAAAACACGCTGCGGAAGAAGATGGGTATTCCGCTGCCCAACGCGGCGAATGCCGCTCCTGCTCCCGCGTCCGCAACGCCTTCGGCCGAAAAACCTGCCGTCCAGGCGGCGGCTGCGGCGGCCAGTTCCGCGGGGAAACCGCGGCCCACGCGATAGTTCAAGGTAATTAAAGTCATCCGGATTTCGCTGCCCGGCATCTCCGCCGGGCAGCGGAACTGGTTTTGAAACATCCCCTCTTTAGTTGTGTTTCCTCTTGAACCAGATTCCTACCTGTGGCACAGTCTGTTCCCCGCCACGGCGCCGTTACGTGGCGTGTTTTCAGTCTAGTACGAAAGTACTGCAAACGGCCCGTTGCGTGATAGTACCTAATAGCGGAGATTGACTATTGCCTTCGAGCAAGAATGTTTCCTAAAATGAGTCTCTTAGCTCGATGCGCGTAATGGGAGCGCGAAAGCGGTCCGGAACGGAACTTTGAAATGAATTCCAGCCCGAATTATTTGCGGAATATTGCCTTGATTCTTTGCTTCCTCACGACGGGGAGCTTATCCGCATTTCCGGCCGGCAAGCCGCGGCCCGCGCTTCGCACCACGGTTCGGCACCATACGGTTTCGCGCTATAACGACGCCTCCATTCTTGCCGCTTCCTTGAAAGACGATATCACCACGTATGACGACCCGGCCGTGAGGGCCGCTGCGATCGCAGCGATGGGGCGCTACAACGGCTCGGTGGTCGCCATCGATCCATCGAGCGGGCGCATTCTTTCCGTGGTGAATCAGAAGCTCGCGTTTGGCTCCGGCTTCATTCCGTGCTCGACGATCAAGCCCGTCATTGCCGTGGCTGCTTTGCAGGAAGGCGTCGTGACCCGCGACACCATGATCCGTGTTGCGGCCCGCAAATATTTGAATCTGACCGAAGCCCTGGCGCACTCCAACAACGCGTTTTTTGAGGAACTCGGCCGCCGCATGGGATTTGATACGGTTTCACATTACGGCCGCCTGTTGGGATTGGGCGAGTTGGCCGGATACCAGATTCCCGAGGAGCATCCGGGAGGATTTCCTTCGGCGCCGCCGGCCAATGGCGGAGTGGCGCGCATGTCGAGCTTCGGCGAAGGCATCCAGATGACGCCCCTGCAGCTGGGTGCGCTGGCCAGCAGCATCGCCAACGGCGGAACGCTCTATTATCTGCAATATCCCCGGACTCCCGAAGAGCAGACGAATTTCACGCCGCGCGTGAAGCGCAACCTCAACATCGAAGCGTTGCTGCCCGAAGTTCGCGACGGCATGCTCGCCGCCGTGCTCTACGGCACCGCCCGATTGAGCTATATTTCCGAAGACGAGCAGGCTGCCGGCAAGACCGGTACGTGCTCGGAGGACGGTTCGCGGCTGGGCTGGTTTGTTTCCTACGCGGATCAAACGCACCCGAAGATCGTTCTGGTCATTCTGATGCGCGGCCACAGCAGTGCCATCAAGGGTCCCATGGCCGCCGGGGTCGCCGGGCGCATCTACCGCAAGCTGAACGACGAGAATTATTTCGGCACGCGCAGCGCGGAAGTTCGCACACCCTCCGGGGCAATCGGTTCGCGGCAGTAGCTATTTCTTCCAGCGAAATTTCAAGCTGTGGATGCGCAGTTTCACGTCCGCGATTCCAAATGCACAATTCGACTTAGGGAATTGCGTTCTATTCTCGAGATTTGAAATTTCAAATTTGGGATTTCAAATTTCCACCTCAAAAATCGCATCGCTGCCTGTTCACGCACTTTCCTCCGCAACGCAAAACGCTTCCTCCGCGCTGTTGACTTTGACGAGCAGGGGCACGCAATTTTCCGTTGGGAGGAAATTTGGAATGCGTTACGCTGTACAACTTCGGGCCGGCGGAAAATTCATCGGGCAGGTCCGGAGAACGAATTCTCATCGCGTACTCGGGGGATCGAGTGAGCCGCTGGTTTTTAATCGCAGGTTTAAGTGTTTTGACAGTTGGAGCCGTTGTTGACGCAGAAGCGGTTCATGTTCGCCGCGCCGCGGAGCGCGCCTTCCAGGATCAGGCGAGCCTTGCGGCGGCCGACGCGGCACACACTCGCGCGCAAGTCGTGCTGTATTCCGAAAACCGCGTGTCTCCAGGAAAAACATTCACGGATTCGCTGAAGATGTACGGAGTCGAACCCGCCGCGATCGCCGCCATCGTCGGATCAGCGCAGCCGGTCTACGATCTGCGCCACGTGCGCGCCGGCAACCGCCTGTTCATCGGACGATCGGTGACCGGCGAATTGCGCGGCCTGCGTTACCAGATCGATCCGGGCAAGATGCTGGACGTGAAATCCGCCGGACCGGGATTTGCCGCGGCGATCAGCGAAATTCCTTCGCGCACCCAGGCGGAAACGATCAGCGGGCAAATTCGCGATTCCTTGTTCAACGCCGTGGCAGATGCCGGCGAGTCGCCCGAGCTGGCTTATCGCCTCGCGCAGATCTTCGGCTACGACCTGGATTTCTATACCGATCCGCGGCACGGTGACACCTTCCGCGTGGTCGTCGAAAAGACAAAATATCTGGACGGCAAGACCGCAGGATACGGGCGCATCCTCGCCGCGGAGTACGACAATGACGGGCATCCCTACCAGGCGCTGCTGTTTCACGATCCCGCCGGAAATCCCGCGTACTATTCGCCCGACGGCAAGTCCTTGCAGAAAGCGTTCCTGCGCTCGCCCTTGAAATTCGCCGCGCCCATCACGTCCCATTTTTCGCTTAGCCGGTTCCATCCGATCCTGAAAACCTACCGCCCGCATCTGGGCATTGATTACGGAGCGCCCACCGGCACGCCTGTGCAGACCATCGGCGCGGGCCGCGTGGTTTTCGCCGGGCGCAAGGGCGGCGACGGCAACATGGTTCACATCGCGCACTCCAACGGCTATGAAACGATGTACCTGCACCTGTCGCGCATCCTGGTGCGCGCCGGTGCGCGCGTCCAGTTGGGGCAGACGATTGGCCTCGTCGGCATGACGGGCCTGGCTACCGGGCCGCATCTCGATTTTCGCATCCTGCAGCACGGCGAATTCCGCAACTTTCTGGCGCTGCACCTGCCGCCATCGGATCCGGTCGCGCGCCGCGATTGGGATTCATTCGCGTCGCTGCGCGATCAATGGGTGCCGCTGCTGACCGCCGCGCCCGAAGCGCACACGGCGATGGCCCAGCCCGCCGAATCGTCCCCCGCGCTCATGTCCACCGGCAGCCGGTAATTCGGCTTCTCATAGTTAACTCGCTTAGAGAGTGATTCATTCACGCCAGGGCGCCGAAGCTCGCAGGGCTGCTCCTGGTAGCGCAGGCTTCAGAGGGTGCGGAGCACCTCATAACGCCATCATTTCGAGGCGTGTTTTTCGCCGAGGAATCCCTCTTTTCCCGAGCTTTGGTCGAAGAGGGATTCCTCGCTTCGCTCGGAATGACGAAAAGTAGAAGGTCTTTCGCACACTGTTCATTCCGCGCGGTCTGAATTTCGCACGCGCAAAATCTAAACCGTTCAGGCTGAAGCCCACGCTACCAAAAAAAGGCGGCCCGATGTCTCGGGCCGCCTTTGAAAGTTAGATGCGGAACGTTTGAACCAGCGAGCTGTCTACCGGACTTCCCAGGTATCGCCGGAACGCAGCAGCTTGGAGAGGTCTCCCGGGCCGCGCTTGGCGATGACATCCTGAATTTGCTTGGCCATCACGTCCTCGTAGCGGTCGCGATCCCAGGAACGCAGCACGCCGATGGGAGTGGGGAAGCCGGGCTTTTCTTCCATCTGCGCGAGCAGGAAGGCGTAAGCCGGATTCGGGTGGTGCTCGTCGTGAACCAGGATGTCCTTTTCGGTGAGTCCGTTGCCGTTGCCTAGGTGCACGACTTCGGTTTCCATGCCATTGAGGCGGATGCCCTTGTCGCGGTTCTTGCCGAAGATCAGGGGCTTGCCGTGCTCGAGCTGCACGACGTGTTCGCTGCGCGCTTCTTTTTCCGTCAGGTCGAACCACGCGCCGTCGTTAAAGATGTTGCAGTTCTGGAGGATTTCCACGTAGGCCGAGCCGCTGTGCGCCGCGGTCTTGCGCAGCGTGTCTTTCAGGTGCTGCTGGAACACGTCCACGGAGCGCGCGACGAACGAGGTGTCTGCGCCAATGACCAGGGCCAACGGATTGAACGGCCGGTCGGTGGTGCCGAACGGGGTGGATTTTGTTTTCTTGCCGAATTCCGAAGTGGGCGAGTACTGCCCTTTCGTCAATCCGTAAATCTTATTGTTGAACATCAGCACCTTGATGCCGACGTTGCGCCGCAGCATGTGGATGGTGTGGTTGCCGCCGATGGCGAGCGAGTCGCCGTCGCCGGTCGCCAGCCACACTTCGAGTTCGGGATGCGAGATCTTCACGCCCGTGGCCACCGCGGGCCCGCGGCCGTGAATCGTGTGAAAGCCGTAGGTGTTCATGTAATACGGGAAGCGGCTCGAGCAGCCGATTCCGGAAATCACCACGAACTTTTCCCGCGGAATCCCCAGTTCAGGGAACACGCTCTGCACGGCGGAGAGAATCGCGTAATCTCCACACCCAGGACACCAGCGGACTTCCTGGTCCGTCTGAAAATCCTTTTTCGTAAGTACTGGAATCGTCGCCGTCGTCATTTTTCTGGTCTCCAGATTTTCTATCGGGCCTTAGCCCAGGATTTCTTCGATCTTTCCTTCGATTTCCGATTGCTTGAAGGGCTGGCCCTGAATCTTGTTGTAGCCTTGTGCGTCCACCAGGAATTTTGCGCGCAGGATCATCGATAGCTGGCCCATGTTCATTTCGGGGACTAGCACCTGGCGGTAGCGTCCCATCACTTCGCCGAGGTTCTTCGGCAGGGGATTCAGGTGCCGCAGATGCACGTGGCCGATGCGATGTCCTTTGGCGCGAGCCGCCTTGAGCCCCGCGGTAATGGCGCCGTAGGTCGAGCCCCAGGCGACGATCAGCAGATCGCCGTCGGGATCGCCGGCCGGAACCACATCCGGAATGTCCTGGGCGATGCCTTCGACTTTGGCCGCGCGGATTCGAACCATCTTTTCGTGGTTCATGGGCTCGTAGTTGACGTTACCGGTGACGTCCTGCTTCTCGATGCCGCCGATGCGGTGTTCGAGTCCCGGCGTCCCCGGAATGGCCCACGGACGAGCCAGAGTCTGGGGATCGCGTTTGTAGGGAAGGAATCCGACCGGGTCGGTGGCAAATTTCACCTGAATTCCGGGGATCTCGTCCACATTCGGAATGCGCCAGGGCTCGGCGCCATTGGCCAAATATCCGTCGGAAAGCACGATAACGGGAATCATGTACTTCAGCGCAATGCGGCAGGCTTCCACGGCCACCCAGAAGCAGTCACCCGGCGTAGACGCCGCGATCACCGGAATCGGCGCTTCCGAGTTGCGTCCAAACATGGCTTGCAGCAGGTCGGCCTGCTCGGTCTTGGTTGGAAGTCCGGTGGAGGGGCCGCCGCGCTGGATGTCGCAAATCACCACGGGCAATTCGGTCATGATGGCCAGGCCCATGGCTTCGGTCTTCAGAGCCATGCCGGGGCCGGAAGTGGTCGTGAGCGCGAGAGAGCCGGAGTAGGCGGCGCCTATGGCTGAGGTGATGGCCGCAATTTCATCTTCGGCCTGGAAGGTCATCACGCCGAAATTCTTGTACATGGAAAGTTCGTGCAGAATGTCGGACGCCGGAGTGATGGGATAGGAGCCGAGGAAGAGCGGAAGGCCCGCCTTCTGCGACGCCGCCACGAATCCCATGGCCAGCGCCTGATTTCCGCTGAGGTTTCGGTACGTGCCGGGAGTCAGCTTGGCGGGCGGGATTTCGTAGCTGACCTGGAACGCTTCGGTCGCTTCGCAATAGTTGTAGCCCGCGCGCATGGCCATCTTGTTGGCTTCCACCAGCAAGGGCTTGGTCTTGAACTTATCCTCGATCCATTTGTAGGTCAGGTCCATCGTGCGGTTGTAAAGCCAGTAGGACATGCCCAGGGCGAAGAAATTTTTGCAGCGGTCCATGGACTTGGCATCGAGGCCCAGTTCCGCCAGCGCCGCGCGCGTCAGCCGCTCCAGGTCCACCGCGAACAAACGGTAGCCGTCGAGCGAATGATCTTCGAGCGGGTTCGAGGCGACGTCCGCCTTGCGCAGGTCGGCGACGGTAAAGGCATCGCGATTCACGATCAGGATGCCGTTCATCTTCAGATCTTTGATATTGGTCTTGAGCGCGGCCGGGTTCATGGCCACCAGCACGTCCACCGAATCGCCTGGTGTGAAGACATCGCTCGAAGAGAACTGAATTTGGAATCCGCTAACGCCCGGGAGAGTCCCGGCAGGGGCGCGAATTTCGGCGGGGTAATCGGGGAACGTAGCGAGGTCATTTCCGTACAGCGCTACGGTATTGGTGAATTGACTTCCGGTAATCTGCATTCCGTCGCCCGAGTCGCCGCAAAAGCGGAGAACGGCTTTATCGATGACTTCGCGCTTGTGCACGCGGACGACTGGGTCCGTAATGGTAGCCATGTCTTATTAAGACTCCAATCCTGGATTATATTTTTAAACCACCCGGTATGCCCCAAGAAGGATCCTGTTTCGCCGGGCTGGTCGCAGTGGCGACAGCCCGTACCCGTTTCGCCGGGCCCCAACTTCGGCCCGCACCCGCGCAAGCAAAAAGCAAAGTTCCCCAGAGGGCTTCCAATTAGAAAGCATAACATATTGACCGTAGCTGTGTAACGGGAACGCAAAAGTTCCGTGTCGCTAATTGAACATTGGCGAAGAAAACGTTTTGGAATAGAACGCGTTGGCGGAGGTGCGGTGGATTTGCCGCCGCCGGGGGCGGTAAAGAAAAAAATCGCGCAAAGGTGTTGATTTTTCGCTTTTACTTCGCCTATGATGTGCGTGCCCAGCAAGGAGCGATCGATGACATTGACGAAGCGGCAAAAGGAAGTCCTGGATTTTCTGGTCGGCTTTCACAACAAGCACGGCTACTCGCCAAGCTTTGAGGAAATCGCGCGCTCGCTGAAACTGACTTCGCTGGCCACCGTGCACAAGCACATCACCACGCTGGAGCGCAAAGGCTTCGTGCGGCGCGGCTACAACCAGAGCCGGTCGATTGAAGTGATGCAGCTACCGAAGCCGGTGCGCGAGCAGGTGCACGACCGCAACTCCGCCATCGAATTGCCGATGATGGGACGCATCGCCGCGGGCCGTCCGCTTGAAGCCGTGCAGGACAACGAAACCCTTTCGCTCGGCGAATTCGCTCGCTCGGACAAAACATTCGTGCTGCAAGTGCGCGGCAGTTCCATGATCGACGATCATATTCTGAACGGCGATTACGTGGTGATCGAGCCGACGCAAGTCGCCAATCCCGGAGAAATCGTCGTCGCGCTGGTGAACAACGACGAAGCCACGCTAAAGCGCTACTACCGCGAACCGGGCGGGAAAATCCGCCTGCAGCCCGCGAACTCGGAAATGGCGCCTATCTTTGTTTCGGCGAATGACGTGAAGATCCAGGGGCGCGTCGTGGGCGTGCTGCGGAAATATTAAATTTTCCCCGAGTTGTTCGTTCAGCCTGGGCACGCGTTCCAGATCGAATCATCGAAAATCTGTTGCGCTCATCGCACGATTCTTGTAGTGTTCAAGACCTCAGCCGGGCTCCCAGCCCGTGTTACTTAAAGGAACACCACGCCCGTATTTTTATCCGTTCCAAATGTGTGCAGAGCGATACAGTAATTTGCACCCCGGTCTGCACCGGCTTCTACTTAAGGTGTTCTTGACCGAGGAGGCCAAGACGAATGTGGGGAAACAAAAAACCAGATACACCGCAACCGACGACCGCTCAAGCTCCGGCACCACCAGCACCGGTAGCAAAGCCGGCTTCGGCAAAAACGGAGGGAATAGCCATGAGCACTGATGCCATGCGTCCGCTAAGCACTTCACCGTCCGGTTCAACCGCACGGCTCGGTGCCAGCTTGCATGTGAAGGGCGAAATATCCGGGAACGAAGACCTGCATATTGACGGCAGCGTCGAAGGGCTTGTTCAGCTCGAAGACCGCAAGCTGACCGTGGGCGCCAGCGCCAAGCTGACCGCCGACGTGGTGGCTCGCGAAGTCGTCGTGTATGGCAGCGTGAAGGGCAATCTGCGGGCCCGCGACCGCATCGAAATCAAGAAGGATGGGTCGGTGGTTGGGGACCTCACCACCGCGCGCATCATGATTGAGGACGGCGCGTACTTCAAGGGCTCGATCGAGATCGATCGGTCGGCTTCCTCGAGCGACACCGACCTCGAAAAGCCTTCGTACACGCGAGCCTCGACGGTCTCGGCCGCGACGACTCCGGCGCACGTGCCGGCGAAGTCATCCACCTAGATTAGTTCTGAGTCTTTTGCGCCCGCCCGCGGTGCCGCGCCCTGACGCGTCGCACCGCGCGGCGACCGGCGTGCTGCCTGCGATTTGTCTTTCCAGGCATTTCTACTTTTCCGCTTCGCGCCCCCGCGCCGTTGTGCTAACGTACCCCACGTATGCTCCTGATTCGGCGTAATCCGCGCCTGTGGCCTTGTTTCTGCGCCTGTTGTAGCGACTGCAACCGGAGATGGCGGCCTGTGCGGGGAATCGGGCAGTAATCGAGTTTCTTGAACCAGGGATTCTTCAGCGGCCTGCGATCTCCAGATTGCAGGTTTTTTTGTTTGCGGGGCCGGGAAATGCGCGCCGGAGGCCAGGAATCAGTGAATCGGTGCATGCGAACCAGTGACGGATGGACTTGTGCGGGATAAGGGTTCTTACGGGAACCCCGCTTCCGATAAAAAGGAAATTAAAATGAAAATCGCAAACGATATTACCGAACTGATAGGGAACACGCCGCTGGTGCGGTTGAATAAGGTTTCGGCCGGCAGCAAGGCCACGTTGCTGGCCAAACTCGAAGGGTTCAATCCGAATGCCAGCGTCAAGGACCGCATCGGGGTCAGCCTGATCGCGGAAGCCGAGCGCGCCGGAAAAATCCAGCCCGGAAAGACGGTGCTTATCGAGCCGACCAGCGGCAACACGGGCATTGCTCTTGCTTTCGTGGCCGCCGTGAAGGGCTACAAGTTGATCCTGACCATGCCAGATACGATGAGCCTGGAGCGCCGCGTATTGCTCAAGGCTTTTGGCGCCGAAATCGTTCTCACTCCCGGGCCCAAAGGGATGAACGCGTCGATCCAGAAAGCGCAAGAAATCCTTGCGGTAACCCCGAACGGCCACATCCTGCAGCAATTTGATAATCCGGCAAATCCCAAGATTCATTTTGAGACCACCGGCCCGGAAATCTGGAACGACACCGACGGCAAGGTCGACGTCCTCATTTCCGGCGTCGGGACGGGCGGCACAATTACCGGAGTCTGCGAATATATCAAGCCGAAGAAGCCTTCCTTTAAGGCCATCGCCGTGGAGCCCACGGAAAGTCCGGTGCTTTCCGGAGGGGCGCCGTCACCGCACAAGATTCAGGGGATCGGCGCGGGATTTGTGCCCAAGATTTTGCGGACCGATTACATTGATGAGGTGGTTCAAGTATCGAGCCCCGATGCGGTCGAAATGGCGCGCCGGCTGGCCCTGGAAGAGGGCCTGCTCGTGGGAATTTCCTCGGGAGCGGCGGTGGTTGCCGCGCTGCGCGTCGCCGGTCGCGAAGAAAACGCCGGCAAACTCATTGTGGTGGTATTGCCGGACTATGGAGAACGCTACTTAACAAGCATTTTGTTTGAAAACCTGACCAACGAAGCGCGCGCCATGACCGCTGCCGCGGGGCAGTGACGGGAAATCCGATGGGTTCATCCTTGCATACGGTACGAGAGGAAGTTGCGTCGATCCTGGAACGCGACCCGGCGGCCAAATCGCGGCTGGAAGTCCTGCTGTGTTACTCGGGCTTGCATGCGGTCGTCTTCTACCGATTTACGCACTGGCTTTGGAACCGCAATTTCCGGCTACTGGCCCGATGGCTCTCCCAGGTCGCGCGGTTCCTGACGGGCATCGAGATTCATCCGGCCGCGCAAATCGGGCGCCGATTGTTCATCGATCATGGTATGGGCGTGGTGATCGGTGAAACCGCGATTGTCGGCGAAGACGTAACGATCTATCAGGGCGCGACGCTCGGCGGCACGGGCAAGGAAAAGCTCAAACGGCATCCTACTCTCGGTAACGGAGTCGTCGTCGGCGCCGGGGCCAAAATCCTCGGCAACATAATGGTCGGAAACGATTGCCGGATTGGCGCCGGCTCGGTGGTGCTGCGCGATGTCCCCGAAGGTTCGACCGTCGTAGGCGTGCCGGGACATATTGTTCTGCGGCACGGCCAACGCGTCATTCTCACCGACCCGAAGCAGATCAGCGATCCTCTTTCCGATGCCTTAGCCGCCGTGGCCACTCACGTCAAAGATTTGCGGGAGCGGGTTCACAAGCTGGAGGGAAACCAGACGCCCGAGCCGCGCACTCCCGAAGAACTGCAGGCTGTTATTGAGATGGATTATCAGATATAAAAGTGCCTCCGTAATTTCATGCGGCGGCTCAGCTGACGCGCCGACTTCCAGTTCCTGGGCCGTCAGGAATGCATTCAATTGACAAAACTGATCTTACCCATTATTGTTTACGTTTGACTATTCATGGAAAGGTGTGACTGAGCACATGCGCACGTACGTACCCCGGGGACGGGACACCGAAACGATCGAGCAGGGCGGCGGCTGGTTTGTATTGGACGCTTCAGGATTGGTGATGGGCCGCGTGGCCACGCGCATTGCGCGCATCCTGATCGGCAAGGACAAGGCCAACTACACTCCGAATCTGGACTGTGGCGATCACGTCGTGGTGATCAACGCCGACAAGATCCGGCTCACCGGCAACAAGCTGGAACAGAAGATCTATCGTCATCACAGCGGATATCCCGGCGGACTGAAGGAAGTGCCGGCCAAGCGCCTGCGTCCGACGCGTGCGGATTGGATGCTGCGCGAAGCGGTGCTGGGCATGCTCCCGAAGAACAAGCTGCGGGCGCTGCGCGCCAAGAAATTGCGGATTTATCTGGACGACAAAGGTTTGCAGCGGCACACGGGTCAAAAACCGCAACTCCTCCCACAGTAGAGGACAACGGCGACACCCATTCACTATTGATTTTTTTCAGGTTTCGGTTTGAGGAGGAAAGTTGAGTTCCAGCGGACAGCCTGTTGAGGGCGCGAAGCAAGTATTCTACGGCACCGGCCGTCGCAAGGAATCGGTCGCGCGGGTATTCCTGACGTTCGGCACCGGCAAAATTACCATCAATGGCCGCACGACGGACCAGTATTTTCACAACGTGAACTGGCTGAATCGCGCGGTCGAGCCGTTAAAGTTCACTGAAACAGTGGGCTCGGTGGACATTATGGCTACAGTGAACGGCGGCGGCGTGGGCGGCCAATCCGGCGCGTTCCGCATGGGCCTTTCCCGCGCGCTGTCGCTGTTCAATCCGGAGCTGCGAGCGGGCTTGCGCAAGAACGGATTCTTGACGCGCGATTCGCGAATGAAGGAACGCAAGAAGTACGGGCAGAAAGGCGCCCGCAAGCGCTTCCAGTTCAGCAAGCGCTAAATCCTTAAGGCGTCGCTGCGTCGACAGCCTGACGGAAACCTAACGAGTTTCTGGCCCGTCCCGCCCCGCGGGAAGGGCCAAATTCACGGCCGGCAAGGAGCCGGCAATAGGATGTTCGGTCCCGGAGTTCGGGTGTCTCTCCACGATCCGGGGCTTGCAAACATCTATCTCCTGAGGAGGAAATTTGGCAGTTGAAATTACGATGAAAGAATTACTGGAGGCCGGAGTTCATTTTGGCCACCAGACCCGCCGCTGGAATCCGAAGATGAAGGAGTATATCTTCGGTGAACGCAATGGAATCCACATCATTGATCTTCAAAAAACACTGAAGCTGTTCCGGGAAGCCGCGCGCTTTGTAGGCGACCTGAGCAGCAACGGCAAGACAGTCCTGTTCATCGGGACCAAGCGCCAGGCTCAGGAATCGGTGGCCGAAGAGGCCAACCGCTGCGGCATGTTCTACGTAAATCACCGCTGGCTGGGCGGCACGCTCACCAACTGGTCTACGCTGCAGAAATCGATCAAGCGCCTGAAGACGCTGAAAGCCATGACCGAAGACGGTCGCATGGCGCAACTCTCGAAGAAGGAATCGGCGCGGCTTGACCGCGAAATGAAGCACCTCAAGCAGAATCTTTCCGGCGTGGAAAATATGTCGGCGCTGCCGGATGCCATGTTCGTGATCGATTCCCACGCCGAAGCCATCGCGGTGCGCGAAGCGCGGCGCATGGGCGTGCCCGTGGTCTCGATCGTGGACACCAACTGCGATCCCGATCAGGTGGATTGGGTCATTCCCGGCAACGATGACGCGCTGCGCGCCATCAAGTTGTTTACCTCGAAAATTTCCGACGCCGTGATCGAAGGCCGCCACGCTTACGAGCGCTCGCAGATCGCCGACCAGAAGGCCGCCACGGACGCCGCCGAGGCCGGTGAAAAGGTCGATTACGTGGACACCAGCGCCTACGAGTCCTACGAGAAACAGGAAGGCGATTTTGTCGAGCCCACGGCGGAAATTCTCGCCGAGCCGTTTGCCGCTGAACCCGAACCCGAGCCGGAAGCGGATAAATCCGTCAAAGGCGCCTCGGAATAGCAAAAGCGCGGGCCCGCAGCGCGGGGTTTATGCGTGAAATTGTGTTCCACGCACAACAAAATTCTAAGGGAAGGAATAGATTGCGGGTTCTACCATTACGCTGAACGTCCCGACCTGGTCGGGACGTGGAGCCCGCCGGATTAAAGAGCGATGACAAATCCATCCGAAGCAGTCAATATTTCAGCGCAGTTGGTGAAAGAGTTGCGCGAGCGCACCGGCGCGGGCTTCGCCGATTGCCGTTCCGCGCTGGTCGACGCCAAGGGCAACATCGAAGGCGCGATCGACGTCCTTCGGAAAAAAGGGCAGGCTGCGGCGCAGAAGAAAGCGGCGCGGCAGGCCACCGAAGGCCTGGTCGGCCACTACATTCATGCGGGCGGAAAAATCGGAGTCATCATCGAAGTGAATTGCGAATCCGATTTCGTCGCGCGCACCGAGGATTTTCAGCGCCTCTGCCACGACGTGGCCATGCACATCGCCGCGCTCGACACGAGATACGTGCGGCGTGAGGACGTGACCCAGGAAATTCTCGACCGCGAGCGCGAGATCTACAAGGCGCAGGCCCGCGCCACGGGCAAGCCCGAACCGGTCATCGAAAAAATCGTGAACGGCAAGATGGAGAAGTTCTACGAGGAAAATTGCCTCTACGAACAGCACTTCATCAAGGACGAATCGGTCACCGTGGGCGAACTGGTCAGCCAGATGATCCACAAGCTGGGCGAAAACATTTCCATCCGCCGCTACGTGCGTTTCAAAGTGGGAGAGAGCACGGGAACTTCGAGCGAGCCGCCCTCGGCCGCCGCGGCGCCAGCGAATTAAGCGCCTGGCCGCGATTTTGCGCGGCTCGGCCGTCCGGAACTTCTTGATTCGCGCGCTGCGAGAATAATTCTTCCCGGGCCGTGCGGTCGGGAACAATCTTTGCTAAAATGCCCGCCGACAGCATGAGCCCAGACGACCGCACATCCAATCCAAGCAGTACCTCACCGGCGCCGGTTTACCAACGCATTGTTCTGAAACTTTCCGGCGAATCCTTTCAGGGTTCGCAGGGATTTGGCATCGACGCTGAAACCGTCCACAGCATTGCCCGCGAGGTGAAGGAAGTCAACGACCTGGGCATCCAGATGGCGATCATCGTCGGGGGCGGAAACATTTTCCGCGGTACGCGCCAGAAATCTCTTTCCATCGATCGCGCCACCGGGGACTACATGGGCATGCTGGCCACGGTCATCAACGGCCTGGCCCTGCAGGACGCGCTCGAGAAGCAAGGCGTGCTCACGCGGCTGCTGAGCGCGATCGAAATGCATGAGGTCGCCGAGCCGTTCATCCGCCGGCGCGCCATGCGGCACCTGGAAAAGGGGCGCGTGGTAATTTTTGCGGCGGGCACCGGCAACCCCTATTTTTCCACCGACACTGCGGCCGCGCTGCGCGCCATGGAAATCAAGGCGCATGTGATTTTGAAAGCCACGCGGGTCGATGGCATTTACGACGCCGACCCGGAAAAAGTTCCCGGCGCGAAAATGTTCGATCGCATCACCTATCTGGACGTGATTCAAAAAGGCCTGACGGTCATGGACTCGACCGCCATTTCCCTGTGCATGGATAACCGCATGCCGATCATTATTTTTAATATGAACAAGGCAGGAAATATCCGCCGCGTGGTCATGGGCGAAAAAGTGGGCTCGACCGTAACGGCAGGCTGACCCAAAATCATTCTGGAGTAAAAGCGATGAGCACGATTGCCAGCAGCAAGGACGCGATGGCGCAAGCGCGCACGCGGATGGAAAAAGCGGTCGAGGATTTTCGCAAGGAACTCGCCGGCCTGCGCACCGGCCGCGCCAACGTCAGCTTGCTCGACCACATTCGCGTCGACTACCACGGCACGTCGATGCCGGTGAATCAGCTCGGATCGCTTTCCGTGCCCGAGCCCACCATGATCGTGATATCCCCGTGGGATCCGGGCGCGGTGCCGCTGATCGACAAGGCCATCCGCACTTCCGATCTGGGCCTGAATCCGACCAACGACGGCAAAGTCGTGCGCGTGCCGATTCCTCCGCTGACCGAGGACCGACGCAAGGACATCGTCAAGCACATGCACAAAGTCCTGGAAAATCACCGCACCGCCGTGCGCAACATCCGCCGCGACATCAAGGAAGCGATCGACAAACTCGAGAAGGACAAAAAGATCAGCCAGGACGAGCAGAAACGCTCCCTCGATGAACTCGAAAAGCTGACGCATTCCGAAACCAAGAAGATCGAAGACCTGGCCGCGGTGAAGGAAAAGGAACTGCTGGAAGTAAAGTAAGTTCTGCGCGCTGGGTTCGAGAATTTTGATTTTTTGGGGGGGGGGGCCGCACCCTTGTAACTTTCAAGGGTGCGGGTTTAGATTCCATTCCACAGGCTCGTCCCAGCGATCAATAGCAATCAATCCTCTCTCCCCGTTCGCGTAGCGCGACCAACTACTCCATGGCCAATCCCTTGGATGAACTACAAGATTTCTCTTCACCGGATTCAACTGCATGTACTCCAGTTTTTCGGTGATCTTTTTCCCGCTGCAGACATTGAAATCGTAGAAACGCCTTTGCCAGAAATGCCGTTCGTCAGTGGAAGTATCGCCGCCCCGTCTTCTTGGGAGCAGTTTCCTTGATATGCGCTGCTTCAGTACTTGCAGCGTCTTGGATGGATTACTTTTGCCCGGTTCTGTGATGAGGAGGTGAACGTGCTCTGGCATGACGACGTAACCGACGAGGCGGAATGCGTATTGAGTGCGCATTTCATCAAGTTCGCGCACAAAACAGTTGCGGGCTTCAGCGGTTTCGAGCAGCGGGCGCCTACCGAAACAGCTGAATGTGATGAAGTGGAGGTCACCTTCTCCGTAACGGCGCTGTAGTGGGTTGCGCATGGAATCAAAACCCGCACCCTTGAAAAACACAAGGGTGCGGCACCCCAGCCTACTACCTCCAAAGGTTAGTATGCGAATGGTATACTCCGTCAATTCGTGAAAGCAC
Organism: Terriglobia bacterium; assembly: GCA_020073485.1. Lineage (GTDB taxonomy): Bacteria > Acidobacteriota > Terriglobia > Acidiferrales > UBA7541 > Palsa-360. Next base: position 92,207 of record JAIQFB010000013.1, read on the forward strand.
AAGGATTCAAGATGCTCATTCCTTGTGGTCATCGTCAGGGGACGAACGGTGCGAACAGTGCTTTCGCTATGTTTGCTGCGGCCTCCTTGGGGAAGTGGATCACGTCTAAGGGGCGAAGGGCCAAGGCGAATCGGGTAAGGTCAGGTTACTTATTCTCTCCGGTCCCGGCAGTCGAGGTCCTTTGGACCCTCTGCTTTGGGATGGCAGTGGCGTTCGTTTACTATGGGTTCCGGTCTCCATCCGACCACACCGTTGTACTCATAGGGCTGGTTTTCATGGTCTTCACGGCGGTTACCTGGCCCGAGAACATCTGGTTCCTGGAATCGGCGGCTCGTCAGCGGTTCTGGTATGGGAGATAGAAAACCATCCCCCGGGGCGGATATGGGGGGAGTTGTTGAAAAGAAAGATGGTTGCGTAGTTCTTAGAAGCCCGCGCGGGAATATTCGATTCTCGACCTATCATAGTGGCTGGGACCTATTTTTGCTGGAAGGGAGGCGCCATTGCCCCCGCGTAACAGCTCACTTGGTGAATGTACGGCTTCCGCTCATCTAGGCGCCCATTCTAACGGCACGAAACACGGTTAAATAGCAGACGGGGCCTGCGCAGAAATTTCGGGAGAAGTTTTCCACTGCCATTCTCAGATTTTTGTTTGACATAGGTTCTTATTGTGCCTATACTAACGGCTTCGTCAGGGATAGTTTTGCCCTGTAGGTGAAAGGGAAGGTCTTCAAGCCCCGGAACAATGCAGGACGGATCGGGGTAAGAAGAGCGGCCGGAATGGGACGCCAGTCCCGCAAAGCCGAGTAACCCTCTCCGCTTCGACCAGAAAGTATCTGCTCACTGGTAGTAGTGCGGGGATAGCTGTCGGGTGCTCCGGTAACGCTCCTGTGCCCTTTCTTTGCGTGAACTCCACGACACGCTGCATTGCGGAAATCCGCGAAGCAGAATGTGAAGTGAATACTAGCTCGTTTGAGGGAGAGCCGTGCCGACGTTTGCACAACTGGTACGAAACGGACGCGATCAGATCCGTACGAAGACGAAGTCGCCTGCGCTGCAGGGATGTCCGGAAAAGCGCGGCGTATGCATCCGCGTCTATACGCAGACGCCGAAGAAGCCCAACTCCGCCTTGCGTAAAGTCGCCCGCGCCCGCCTGACCAACAGCATCGAAGTCACCACCTACATTCCCGGGATCGGCCACAACCTGCAGGAGCACTCGATCGTGCTCGTGCGCGGCGGCCGCGTGAAGGACCTGCCCGGCGTGCGGTATCACGTGATCCGCGGAACGCTCGACGCCGCCGGCGTTGAGAACCGCAAGCAGGGGCGCTCGAAATACGGCGCCAAGCGGCCCAAGGCCGCACAGAAGTAGCGGGTGCGGGCTCAGCTTGGAGCCCGCTGGGAGAGGGTAATAGGATGCCACGAAAAGGATTCGTACCACGGCGTGAAGTTCCGGCCGACTCGGTGTTCGGCAGCGACCTGGTGCAGAAGTTCATCAACTCGATGATGTGGGACGGCAAGCGCTCGAACGCTCAGCGCATTTTCTATGGCGCCATGGACCAGATCCAGGCCAAGACCAACGACGATCCGCTCAAGGTATTCAAAAAGGCCGTCGAAAACGTCAAGCCCGTGCTGGAAGTGAAGACGCGGCGTGTGGGCGGCGCGAACTACCAGGTTCCGGTCGAGGTCAATCCGTTCCGCCGGCAGTCGCTCGCCATTCGCTGGCTGCTGCTGTACGCGCGCACGCGGTCGGGCAAGACCATGACCGACAAGCTAGCCGAAGAGCTTCTGGATGCGTCCAACGCCCGCGGCGGCGCCATGAAGAAGAAGGAAGACGTGCACCGCATGGCCGAGGCCAACAAGGCGTTCGCGCACTATCGCTGGTAATTGATTTTTTGTTCTGGAAATCGTCAGGGGATTTGGGTGGTTTGGCAGATTCAGGGGAGAAGGTCGCGGTAATCCAATAATGGCACGCAAGGCACAACTCGCGGAAACGCGCAACATCGGCATCATGGCGCACATCGATGCGGGCAAGACCACTTCGACCGAGCGCATCCTGTTTTATACGGGTGTGACCTATAAGATCGGGTCGGTCGACGAAGGAACCGCCACGATGGACTGGATGGAGCAGGAGCGCGAGCGCGGCATCACCATCACGTCCGCGGCCACCACGGCTTCCTGGAAGCGCAACGGCAAGGAATTCCTGATCAACATCATTGACACCCCGGGCCACGTGGATTTCACCGTCGAAGTCGAGCGCTCGCTGCGCGTGCTGGACGGCGCGGTGGCTGTGTTTGACGCCGTGGCGGGCGTGCAGCCGCAATCGGAAACCGTGTGGCGCCAGGCGGACAAGTACCGCGTGCCGCGCATCTGCTTTATCAATAAAATGGACCGTACCGGCGCGGATTTCGATCATGCCATCAAAACCATCCGCCAGCGCCTGGGCGCGCATCCGGTCGCGATTCAATGCCCCATCGGCAAGGAAGACCTGTTCATCGGCGTCATCGATTTCCTGGAAGAAAAAGCAATTGTATGGCTTGAGGAAACCCTGGGCGCGAAATTTGAAGTATTTGACGTCGCCAAGCTCTGGGATCCCGCGTTTCTGGCCACCCGCCCGGATATCGTCGCCGCCTTGAAAATCTCCGCCGTCGACGAAGCCTTTTACAAGGAACAGCGCGAAAAAGCGGTCGAGTACATCGCCGAGCACGACGATTCGCTGGTGGAAAAATTTCTGGGCGGTGAAGTGATTACCGCCGAGGAGCTGCGCGCCTCGATTCGCCGCTCGACCATCGCCCTGAAGTTGGTGCCGGTGCTGGCCGGATCTGCGTTCAAGAACAAGGGCATTCAGCCAATGCTCGACGCCGTGGTCGATTACCTGCCCTCCCCGCTCGACGTTCCTCCCGTGGAAGGCACCACGGCCGACGACGAGCTGGAACTGCGGCGCGCGAGCGACGAACAGCCGTTCGCGGCGCTGGCTTTCAAGATCATGTCCGACCCGTTCGTCGGGCACGTCACCTATATTCGCGTGTATTCCGGCGTGCTCAAGGCCGGCAGCTACGTGTACAACTCGACCAAGTCGACGCGCGAGCGCGTCGGCCGTCTGCTGCGCATGCACGCCAACAAGCGCGAGGAAATCGACGCCATCCATGCCGGCGACATCGCCGCGTGCGTGGGTCTGAAGAGCGTCACGACCGGCGACACGCTGTGCGACGAAAACAAGCCCATCATCCTCGAAAGCATCGATTTTCCGGCTCCGGTCATTTCCGTGGCCATCGAGCCCAAGACCAAGGCGGACCAGGACAAACTGAGCAACGCCATGCAGAGGCTCGCGCAGGAAGATCCGACCTTCCGCGTGCACAGCGATGAAGATACCGGACAAACCATTATTTCCGGCATGGGCGAGTTGCACCTGGAAATCATCGTAGACCGCATGATGCGGGAATTCGGCGTGCAGGCGACCGTGGGCCGTCCGCAGGTGGCCTACCGCGAAACGATTCGCAAGCGTTCGGAAGCTGAAGGCAAATACATCCGGCAGACCGGCGGCCGCGGCCAGTACGGGCACTGCAAGATCGAAGTGTGCCCGCTGCCTTCTTCCGGTCATGAGGACATGAAGGACATGTCCACCGACCAGCTCGACGATTTGTCCAAGCAAGTGGCAGGCTCGGGCGGCAAGTGGCGCTTTGACAAAGACCACCGCATGCTGTTCATCGACAAGATCGTGGGCGGCGCGATTCCCAAGGAATTTATTGCCCCAATCGACGCGGGCATCCGCGAAGCCATGGAAAACGGCGTTCTGGCCGGGTACGAAATGGTGGACATCGCCGTGGTATTGATCGACGGAAGCTACCACGACGTGGACAGCTCGGAAATGGCCTTCAAGATTGCCGGCTCGATGGCCTTCAAGGAAGCCTGCAACCGAGCCAAGCCCGTGCTGCTAGAGCCCATCATGAAGGTGGAAGTCGTGGTGCCCGAGGAATACCAGGCGCAGGTGTTCGGCAACCTGAACGCGCGGCGCGCGCAGATTCAGGGCAGCGACACGCGCGGCGGCGCGCAGATTATCCGCGCGCAGGTACCCCTGGCCGAGATGTTCGGCTACGCCACCGACTTGCGCAGCCGCACCCAGGGCCGCGCCAGTTTCACCATGCACTTTTCACATTATGAGGAAGCGCCCGCATCGGTTTCCGAGGAAGTCATCTCGAAGACCACGGGCCGGTCGACGCGTTAGGGGCGGCGGCAATAGCGATTTTTTTTCAAGTTCAAGTGAACGTACTCCTTGAGGAGCAGACAGAGCAATGGCGAAGGAAAAATTCGAGCGAACAAAGCCGCACCTGAATATCGGGACGATCGGGCACATCGATCACGGCAAGACGACGCTGACGGCGGCGATCACCAAGGTGCTCAGCAAGCACAATCCGAAGGTGGCGTTCCGGGCGTTTGATTCGATTGACAACGCGCCGGAAGAGCGCGAGCGCGGGATCACGATCGCGGTGTCGCACGTGGAGTACGAGACGGCGAACCGGCACTACGCGCACATCGATTGCCCGGGACACGCGGACTACGTGAAGAACATGATCACGGGCGCGGCGCAGATGGACGGAGCGATCCTGGTGGTGGCGGCGACCGACGGGCCGATGCCGCAGACGCGCGAGCACATTCTCTTGGCTCGCCAGGTGGGCGTGCCGTCGATCGTGGTGTTCATGAACAAGTGCGACTCGGTGGAAGATCCCGAGCTGCTCGAGCTGGTGGAACTGGAAGTGCGCGAGCTGCTGAAGCTGTACCAGTTTCCGGGCGACACGATTCCGGTGATTCGTGGGTCGGCGCTGGGCGCGCTGAACGGCGAAGCAAAGTGGGAGAAGTCGATCGACGAGTTGATGGACGCGGTGGACAAGAACATCCCGCAGCCGGTGCGCGACGTGGACAAGCCGTTCGCCATGCCGATCGAGGATATTTTCTCGATTTCCGGACGCGGCACGGTGGTGACCGGGCGCGTGGAGCGCGGAAAAGTGAAGGTCGGCGAGGAAGTCGAGATCGTGGGCTTCCGACCGACGATGAAGCGCGTGGTGACCGGCATCGAAATGTTCCGCAAGCTGCTGGACGAAGGCATGGCCGGGGACAACGTGGGCCTGCTGCTGCGCGGCACGGAAAAAGAGGAAGTGGAGCGCGGGCAGGTGCTGGCCAAGCCGGGATCGATCACGCCGCACACCAAGTTCAAGGCCGAGGCGTACGTGCTGACCAAGGAAGAAGGCGGCCGTCACACGCCGTTCTTCACCGGATACCGTCCGCAATTTTATTTCCGGACCACCGACGTTACGGGCGATGTGAAGCTGCCGACGGGCGTGGAAATGGTGATGCCGGGAGACAACGTGTCGGCGGAGATCAGCCTGATCACGCCGGTGGCACTAGAGAAGGGGCTGCGCTTCGCGATCCGCGAAGGCGGCCACACGGTCGGCGCAGGCGCCGTCACGGAGATTATCGAGTAACAGTATTCGGAACGCCGAGGAAATCCTATGCGCGAAATCATCACATTGCAGTGCAACGATTGCAAAAACCGGAACTACACGACCACCAAGAACCGCAAGAAGCACTCCGACCGGATGGAGACGCAGAAGTTTTGCAACACGTGCCGCAAGCACACCGGGCACAAGGAAGTGAAGTAGCCGGATAGGGGAGTAGGTTCAACGGTAGACCATCGGTCTCCAAAACCGAGAGTGGGGGTTCGAATCCCTCCTCCCCTGCCACTTCGGCAGCCGGTGGGGCGCGGGATAGAGCGGTCGTTGAATTCGCGGTGATTCGGGGATGCGGGCCGGAGAGAGCAGCGGACGATGGCAACTCAGGTGGGAAAATTGAAGAGCGAAGACGCACAGAGCGGCAGACCATCGTTCGACGCTTCAGGCTTTGCGGCCCGGATAGGCGAAGCGCCGCGTCGCTGGCGCGCGTTCCTGCACGATGTGCGCGTGGAAATGCGCCAGGTGACCTGGCCTACGCGGCACGAGGTGTTTGTCACCACTTGGGTGGTGATCGTGACCGTGGCCTTTTTCGGGATCTATTTTTTCGGCGTGGACAGCGCCGCCAGCTGGATTGTGCAGCGAGCGATTAAGCTATTCTCGCACTGAGGGAACGGGTGGACATGGCAAAGCAGTGGTACATCATCCACACCTATTCTGGATTCGAGAAGAAGGTGAAGGAAAGCCTGGAAAGTCGCGTGGCGGCGTTCGGGCTGCAGGAAAAGATCGGCCGGATGATGATTCCGACCGAGGATGTGGTGGAAGTGCGTGGCGGCAAGAAGGTGGTTTCCTCGCGCATGCTCTATCCCGGCTACGTCCTGGTGGAAATGGACATGGACGACTACACCTGGCACGTCGTCCGCAACACGCCGCGGGTTACCGGATTTGTCGGCTCGGGCGAAACGCCCACGCCGCTGTCCGAGACCGAAGTCGAAAATATTCTGCACCGCGTGACCACGTCCGCGGACCGGCCGAAACCTAAGCTGGTGTTCGAGCGCAATGAGCAGGTGCGCATCATTGAAGGGCCGTTCGCGAGCTTTACCGGCACGGTCGACGATGTCAATACCGACCGCAGCACTCTAAAGGTTTCGGTCACCATTTTCGGCCGCTCGACTCCGGTCGAGCTGGATTTTGTGCAAGTGGAAAAGATCGCTTAGTCCCACCGCACGGCGGGGCTGGCCGCACACAGGGGAATTCGCATGGCGAAGAAAGTACAAGCAACCGTAAAGCTCCAATTGCCCGCCGGCAAAGCCACTCCGGCGCCGCCCGTCGGCACCGCTCTCGGTCCGCAGGGCGTGAATATCATGGATTTCGTGAAGCAATTCAACGCCAAGACTGCCAAGGAACCCGATGGCATGATCATTCCGGCGCTGGTCACAATCTATAGCGACCGCACGTTCACGTTCATCACCAAGACGCCTCCGGCTTCCGAGCTCTTAAAGCGCGCCGCCGGAATCGTCAAGGGATCGGCCGAACCCAACCGCACCAAGGTCGGCAAAGTGACGCGCAAGCAGGTCGAGGAGATTGCCAAGACCAAGTTGCCGGACTTGAATACCACAAGTCTGGACTCGGCTGTGCGCACGGTGATGGGCACGGCGCGCAACATGGGTCTGGAAGTGGAAGGGTAGGAGAAGCAATGGCCAAGAAACCTGGGAAAAATATTACCAAGGCGCGCACCCTGATCGAAGCGCGACCCTACAAACTGACCGAAGCGTCCGAGGCCATCAAGAAGGCCCACTTCGTCAAATTCGATGAGACCGTCGAGCTGGTCGTGAACCTGGGGATCGACCCCAAGCATTCCGACCAGATGGTGCGCGGCACCGTGGTGCTGCCGCACGGCCTGGGAAAGTCCAAGCGCGTGCTGGTCATCGCCACCGGAGAGAAAGTCCGCGAGGCGCAGGACGCCGGCGCCGATTTTGTGGGCGGCGAGGACATGGTGCAGAAGATCCAGGAAGGCTGGACCGATTTCGACGCCGTGATCGCCACGCCGGACATGATGCGTTCCGCGGGTCGGCTGGGGAAAGTGCTCGGCCCGCGCGGCCTGATGCCCAATCCCAAGACCGGCACGGTCACCTTTGAAGTCGCAAATGCAGTGAAGGAAATCAAGGCCGGAAAAGTGGAATTCCGCGTGGACAAGCAGGGCATTATTCACTCTTCCATTGGCAAAATCAGTTTTGACCCGGGCAAGCTGGCCGACAACGCGCACGCCCTGATCGGCGCCATCCTGAAGGCCAAGCCCGCGGCGGCCAAGGGAAAATACGTCAAGAAAGTCACGCTCACGTCCACCATGGGCCCGGGCATCACCATCGACGAAGCGGAAGTCGAAGCGGCCATCGCGGCCGCGGCTTAAGCGGAGCGGAAATCCCGTGGCGCCCGAAAATGGGGCGCCCGAAAATAAAGATCGGCAAAAAGATTAGAAAGCGGAGCAGGTCATGAAAAAGCGCAGTGAAAAACAGGAAGATCTCGACAAACTGAAAACCCAGCTCGCCACGGTATCCACCGTGATCCTCTCCACGTTTCAGGGCATCACCGTGGAAGACGATAACAAGCTGCGCCGCGCCGTGCAGGCGGCCGGCGGCCACTACCAGGTCGTGAAAAACACGCTGGCCGAGCGCGCCGCTACGGGCACCCCGAACGAGGCGCTGCTCAAGGATCTCAAGGGCACCAATTCCATCGCCTACACGGCCACCGACCCTGTGTCACTGGCCAAGGCGCTCACCAAAATCGCGAAGGACGTTCCGGCGTACCAGTTCCGCGCGGGCATTGTCGAAGGGCGCGTGCTCTCGATCGCGGAAATCCAGCAACTGGCGTCGCTGCCGTCGAAGGAAGAATTGATCAGCAAGATCATGTTTCTGCTCGGCGCGCCGGCGCAACGCATCGCCTCGGCGCTGGCCGCCGTCAACCGCAACCTGGCCGTCACGGTCAGCGAGGCGGTGAAGGCCAACAAGTTCGGATCGGAGTCCGCTCCGGTCGAAACAGCTCAATAAACCCTATTGCATCTAATAAGAGGAGAGGACACAGCAATGGCAAACAAAGTGGAAGCAATTCTCGAGGAAATCAAGGGCCTGACCCTGCTGGAAGCAGCCGATCTGGTCAAGAAGATGGAAGAGACCTTCGGCGTTTCGGCCGCGGCTGCGGCCCCGGTCATGATGGCCGGCGGAGCGGCGGCCGGCGGAGCGGCCCCGGCCGAAGAGAAGACGGAGTTCTCGGTTGTGCTCACCGACGTGGGCGCGAACAAGATCAACGTCATCAAGGCCGTCCGTGAAGTCACCAGCCTGGGCCTGAAGGAAGCCAAGGACCTGGTCGACAGCGCGCCCAAGCCGATCAAAGAGGGCGTGAACAAGGACGAAGCGGCCACCATCAAGAAGAAGTTCGAGGAAGTGGGCGCCAAGGTCGAAGTCAAGTAACGATTTCGAGTGCCGTTTTCGCGTGCCGATTTCGAGTAGCGTTTTCGAGTAACCCAGCAATTCCGGCGCGAGGCGGCCCGACCAGTTCGGGTCTGCCGCGCCCTGAGGGGTTTGCTTACGCAAGTTCCAAGCCGTGATGTGTCAACCTTGACTAGGTCCCGCCGGGGCCTGTGGCGGCAGTGTCTACCCTGCCGCCTATCGGCGTCCCGGCCCAACCCTGTGCTTTTTATGAGGTCCTAATATGCAGAATGGAAACGGCAATCATCATATGCGAGAGCGGGAGCGGCTGGACTTTTCCAAGATCCAGAGCTCGATCCAGATTCCGAACCTGATCGAGGTTCAGAAGAAATCCTACGCGCGGTTTCTGCAGATGGATTTGCTTCCCTCCGAGCGCGAAGACGGCGGCCTGCAGTCGGTGTTCTCCTCGGTATTTCCGATTCAGGATTTCCGCGGCCTGTCGCAGCTGGATTTCGTGGACTACGCGATCGGGAACTGGGAATGCAAGTGCGGCAACCTGAAGGGCCTGCACCACTTGCGCGCCACCTGCCGGAGCTGCGGCGCCTCGGTCGTCACCGACCCGTACAAGACCGGCGACGTGCTGTGCTCCAAGTGCGGCACGTTCAACAAAAACACGCCCACGTTTTGCGAAAAGTGCGGCGATCCGGTCGGCATGCAACTCAAGTACGACGTGAACGAGTGCCAGGAACGCGGCATGACCTACGCCGCGCCCCTGAAAGTCACCATTCGCCTCACGATCTATGATAAGGATCCCGACACCGGCGCGAAAAATATCCGCGACATCAAGGAACAGGAAGTCTTTTTCGGCGATGTTCCGCTGATGACCGAAAACGGCACCTTCGTCATCAACGGCACCGAGCGCGTCATCGTTAGCCAGTTGCACCGCTCGCCCGGCGTGTTCTACGAATCGGCCAACAACCGCTCCTATTTCCTGGGAAAAATCATTCCCTACCGCGGCTCGTGGGTCGAGTTCGAGTACGACACCAAAAATATTCTCTACGTCCGCATCGATCGCAAGCGCAAATTCCTCGGCTCGATTTTCCTGCGCGCCCTGGGCATGAAATCGAACGAGGAAATTCTGCGCACCTTCTACCAGGTCGAGCGCGTCACGCTGCGCGACGGCGACCTGCACTGGAACGTTTCCGAGGGCCTGATCGACCGCAAGCTGTCGCACGAAATCAAGAACCCCAAGAACGACGAAGTGCTGGTCGGCGCGCACAAGCGCATCACCGAAGCGATTTACAAGGAACTGGTGAAGGCCAAGGTCCCCGCCGCTCATGTCAGCGTCGCCGATCTGGAAGGCGCTTACACGGTCGCCGACCTGGTGAACCGCACCACCGGCGAAGTGCTGCTCGAAGCCAATAAGCCCCTGACGGCCGAAATCTGGTCGGCTCTGGGCGAAGCGGGCATCACCAGCGTCGACGTTTTCTTCCCCGATCGCGACGACGTGGGCGTGGTTCTTTCGCGCACGCTCGATAAGGACGCCATCCGTTCGCCGCGCGAAGCCCTGATCGAAATCTACCGCAAGCTACGCCCTGGCGATCCTCCGACGCTGGAGACCGCCACGGCGCTGTTTAACGGCATGTTCTTCGATCCGCGCAAGTACGATTTCAGCCGCGTGGGCCGCTTGAAATTCAATATCAAATTCGGCCTGGAGACTTCGCTTAATACGCGCACGCTCGACGCCGCCGATTTCGTCGCCTCCATCCGCTACCTGCTGAAGCTGCGCAAGAACATCGGTACGGTGGATGACATCGACCATCTCGGCAACCGCCGCGTTCGCGCGGTGGGCGAGCTGCTCGAAAACCAGTTCCGCATCGGCCTGGTGCGCATGGAGCGCGCCATCAAGGAAAAGATGTCCGTGTACCAGGAAATGTCCACGGCCATGCCGCACGATCTGGTCAACGCCAAGCCGGTCATGGCCGCGATCCGCGAATTCTTCGGCAGCTCGCAGCTGTCGCAGTTCATGGATCAGACCAATCCGCTCAGCGAAATCACCCACAAGCGCCGCCTGTCGGCTCTCGGGCCCGGCGGCCTCTCGCGCGAGCGCGCGGGGTTCGAAGTCCGCGACGTCCATCCCACGCACTACGGCCGCATCTGCCCGATTGAAACGCCGGAAGGGCCGAACATCGGACTCATCAGCTCGCTGTCCTGCTATGCGCGCATCAATGAGTTCGGATTCATCGAGTCGCCCTACCGCAAGGTCAAGGGCGGCCGCGTGATCGACTACGCGCTCATCGTCAACTCCGGCGACAGCGAATTCAAGGCCGGCGAAATCATCGAGCGCGACAAAGTCGACGCCGTCAATGAAGAACTCAAGAAGCGCAAGGTCACTTACGACCCCTACTGCTTCTATCTTTCAGCCTGGGAAGAAGACCGCTACGTGGTCGCGCAGGCCAACGCATCGCTCGACGAGCGCGAACGCATCACCACCGAGTTGGTCAACTGCCGCCAGGCCGGAAACTTCGTCCTCAAGCAGCGCGAGGAGGTGGACTACATCGACGTTTCGCCCAAGCAGTTGGTCTCGGTCGCCGCCAGCCTGATCCCGTTCCTTGAGAACGACGACGCGAATCGCGCCTTGATGGGCTCGAACATGCAGCGCCAGGCTGTGCCGCTGATCCGCGGAGAAGCACCGCTGGTCGGCACCGGCATGGAGCGAGTCACCGCGCGCGATTCCGGCGCCGTGGTCATCTGCCGCCGCGACGGTATCGTCGACCAGGTCGATTCCGAGCGCATCATCGTGCGCGTCGAATCCGATCACTCGGGTGTTCTTTCCCGCGAAGTCGGAGCGGACATCTACCAGCTCATCAAATTCAAGCGTTCGAACCAGAATACCTGCATCAACCAGAAGCCTCTGGTCCGCGTGGGAGACCGCGTGCGCCAGGGACAAGTCCTGGCCGACGGGCCGTGCACCGAGCGCGGCGAACTGGCCCTGGGCCGCAACGTCCTGGTCGCGTTCCTTCCCTGGCGCGGCTACAACTTCGAGGACGCCATCCTGGTCAGCGAAAAGCTGGTCAAGGACGACTACTACACTTCGATCCACATCGAGGAATACGAGATCGAGGCGCGCGACACCAAGCTCGGCCCAGAGGAAATCACGCGCGACATTCCCAACATCAGCGAGATGTTCCTGCGCAACCTCGACGAAAGCGGCGTGATCCGCATCGGAGCGACCGTGCGGCCCGGAGACATCCTGGTCGGCAAGGTTACCCCGAAGGGCGAAACCACGCTCACGCCGGAGGAAAAACTGCTGCGCGCCATCTTCGGTGAAAAGGCCGGCGATGTGCGCGACGCTTCCCTCTATTGCCCGCCGGGCATCGAGGGCACCGTCGTCGACGTCAAGATTTTCTGCCGCAAGGGCGCCGAAAAAGACGAACGCCACAAGGCCATCGAAGCCGCGCAGGTTTTCAAGCTCGAAAAGAACCTGTCCGACGAAATCCGCATCCTTACCGACGAGCGCCTGAAACGCCTCGCCGTACTGCTGGACGGCAAGGTCCTGACCGCCGACCTGCACGACGAAAAGACCAACAAGCGCCTGATCGTCAAGGGCACCGAGCTCACGCGCGACATCATCGAGAAGGTCGCCACGCGCAACCTCAAGCGCCTGAAGCTGGCCGACAAGGATCCCCTGCTCATCGAAAAAATCGACGAGATCGAGGAGATGACCTCGCGCCAGATCGACGTGCTGCGCAAGATCACCGATGAGCGCAAGGAAAAGCTGCGCAAGGGCGACGAACTTCCTCCCGGCGTCATCAAGCTGGTGAAGTGCTACATCGCCATGAAGCGCAAGCTTTCGGTCGGCGACAAAATGGCCGGCCGCCACGGCAACAAGGGCGTCATCGCCCGCATCGTTCCCGAGGAAGACATGCCGTATCTGCCCGACGGCACTCCGGTGGAAATGGTTCTCAATCCGCTCGGCGTTCCTTCGCGTATGAACGTCGGACAGATTCTCGAGACGCATCTCGGATGGGCCTCGAAGGAACTCGGCCGCAGCATCGCGCGCCTGATCGATCAGAACAAAAAGGGCGATGCCGTGCGCCGATGGTTCCGCGAAGTCTTTTCCGACACGGCCATCTGGAAGACGCTGGTGAACCTGGACGACGACACGCTCATGGAATACGCCGACAGCTTCCGGGCGGGCATTCCCATGGCCACGCCGGTCTTTGACGGCGCGCGCGAAACCGAAATCCGGCACTTGCTGGAAGTGGCGGGTTTGCCGAGCGCGGGCAAAGTCACGTTGTGGGACGGCATGACCGGGGACGAGTTCGCGCAGGAAGTCACCGTGGGCTACATCTACATGCTCAAACTGTCTCACCTGGTCGACGACAAGATCCACGCGCGCTCGATCGGGCCGTACTCGCTCATCACTCAGCAGCCGCTCGGCGGCAAGGCGCAATTCGGCGGACAGCGTTTCGGCGAAATGGAAGTGTGGGCCCTGGAAGCTTACGGCGCCGCGCACATCCTGCAGGAATTGCTCACCGCCAAATCGGACGACGTCTACGGCCGCGCCAAGATTTACGAGGCCATCGTCAAGGGAGAGCCGGGCATCGAGCCGGGCGTTCCTGAATCGTTCAACGTCCTGGTCCGCGAGTTGCAATCGCTGTGCCTGGACGTCGAACTCATGAAGCGGCAAAAGCAGCTGGAAAAGCCGGCCGCGGATTAATTTCGGTTTTCGTGTCCCCGCCGCTTGCCCGGCATGATTCGGGGCAGCGGCGGCGGATTCGGGTGCGGGCTGTACTTGCAGCCCGCCAGTAATAAGTTTTCAGGCTTCTTTTCTTACTCCCGGTACGCCGGGATGGCTCCGATCGACAAAATCGGAGCAGGAGGGACATACCTTGTATCGAAGCAGCCCTTATGATCGCGCCAGTCTGATTGCAGATTTTGATTCCATCCGGATTAGTTTGGCGAGTCCGGAAAAAATTCGTTCCTGGTCGCACGGCGAAGTCACCAAGCCCGAGACCATCAACTACCGCACGTTTAAACCCGAACGCGACGGTTTGTTCTGCGCGAAAATTTTCGGCCCCGTCACCGACTGGGAATGCCTCTGCGGCAAGTACAAGCGCATGAAGCACCGCGGCGTCATCTGCGACAAGTGCGGAGTCGAAGTTACCCTGAGCAAGGTCCGCCGCGAGCGCCTCGGCCACATTGAACTCGCTTCGCCCTGCTCGCACGTCTGGTTCTTCAAGGGCCTGCCGTCGCGCATCGGCTACCTGCTGGATATTTCCATGCGCGATCTCGAGCGCATTCTGTACTTCGAGGGCTACGTGGTCATCGACACGGGCGACGTTCCGGGCATCAAGGAACGCGAGATGCTCCCCGAAGAGAAATATCGCGAACTCCAGAAAGACTTTGCCGGACAATTTCGCGCGCAGATGGGCGCCGAAGCCATCAAGGAACTCCTGAAGCGCGTCGAAGTCGAAAAGCTTTCCGAAGAGATGCGCGAAAAGATGAAGGTCGATCCCAGCCTGCAGAAGCGCATCAAGTACGCCAAGCGCCTGAAGGTTCTGGAATCGTTCCGCAAGAGCGGCAACCGCCCCGAGTGGATGATTCTGGACGTGCTCCCGGTTCTGCCGCCGGAGTTGCGCCCGCTGGTTCCCCTGGACGGCGGACGCTTCGCCACATCCGACTTGAACGATCTGTATCGGCGCGTCATCAACCGCAACAACCGCTTGAAGAAGCTGATGGAACTGCACGCGCCGGATGTCATCGTCCGCAATGAAAAGCGCATGCTGCAGGAAGCGGTGGACGCGCTGTTCGATAACGGACGCCGCGGCCGCGTGCTGCGCGGCACCAACAACCGCCCGCTGAAATCCTTGTCCGACACGCTCAAGGGCAAGCAGGGACGTTTCCGCCAGAACCTGCTCGGCAAGCGCGTCGACTACTCGGGCCGTTCCGTTATCGTCGTCGGCCCCGAACTCAAGCTCCACCAGTGCGGCTTGCCCAAGAAGATGGCGCTCGAGCTTTTCAAGCCGTTCATTTATCACCGCCTCGAAGCCCAGGGCCACTGCACCACCATCAAGCAGGCCAAGGAAATGGTCGAGCAGCAGGACCCGGTCGTCTGGGACATTCTGGAAGAAGTGATCCGCGAACATCCGGTGCTGCTCAACCGCGCTCCGACGCTTCACCGCCTCGGCATCCAGGCGTTCGAACCGACGCTGGTCGAAGGCAAGGCCATTCGCATTCACCCGCTGGTTTGCACCGCGTTCAACGCGGACTTCGACGGCGACCAGATGGCCGTGCACATTCCGCTCTCGCCCGAAGCGCAGGTGGAAGCTTCCGTCCTGATGCTCTCGGCCAACAACATTCTGTCCCCGGCCAACGGCTTGCCACTCGCCGTCCCGACGCAGGACATGGTCCTTGGCATCTACTACCTGACCAAGGCCAAGCCCGGCGCCAAGGGTGAAGGCCGCGCCTTCGGCTTGACCGAAGAAGTCGTGCTCGCACTCGAGTCCGGCGAAGTCGAATTGCTCACGCCCATCCGCCTGCGCTACGACGGCGAAGTGATTGACCTGGCCGCCGCGTACGACGATCAGGACGTGCCGCACGCGGAGCCCGTCATGATGAAGCGCCAGTTCATCAACACCACCGTCGGCCGCGTGATCTTCAACGATCACCTGCCGAAGGAAATGCCCTTCATCAACGGCCTCATCAAGAAAAAGGGCGTGCAGCAGCTGTGCTATTACTGCTACCTGCGTTTCGGACTGAAGCGCACTGTGCAGATGCTCGATGAGTTGAAGGAACTTGGTTTCCTCTACGCCACCAAGTCCGGCATCTCCATCGGCATCGACGACATGGTCATCCCCGGCGACAAATTCTCGCTGGTGGACAACACCGAAAAGGAAGTCGTCAAGGTGCAGCAACAGTACCTCGACGGCGCCATCACTAACGGCGAGCGCTACAACAAGGTCATCGCCATCTGGAGCGACATCACCGAAAAAGTCGCCGAGCAGATGTTCAAGGCGATGGAGCGCCAGGACAAGGAAGGCATCATCAACCCGATTTACGTCATGGCCGATTCCGGCGCCCGCGGATCGAAACAGCAGATCCGCCAGCTTTCCGGTATGCGCGGCCTGATGGCCAAGCCCTCGGGCGAAGTCATCGAGACGCCGATCACTTCCAACTTCCGCGAAGGCCTCACCGTGCTGCAGTACTTCATCTCGACGCACGGCGCGCGTAAAGGCTTGGCCGACACGGCTCTCAAGACCGCCGATTCCGGCTACCTCACGCGCCGCCTGGTGGACGTCGCTCAGGACGTCATCATCAGCGAAATCGATTGCGGCACCGCCGACGGTATTTACGTCGAGCCGATCACCGAAGCTGGAGTCGAAGTCGAGCCCCTGCGCGACCGCGTCGTCGGCCGCGTCTCGCTCGACAAGATTCGCGACTACGAAGGCAACGTGATCGTCGACATCAACCAGGAAATCAGCGAAGAACTGGCCAACCAGATTCAGGCCGCCGGCATTGAGCGCGTGAAGATCCGCTCGGTACTCACTTGCGAATGCCGCCGCGGGGCCTGCGCCCGGTGCTACGGACGCAACCTGGCCACGGGGCGCACCGTCGAGATGGGCGAAGCGGTCGGCGTCATCGCCGCGCAGTCCATCGGCGAGCCGGGCACGCAGCTCACCATGCGCACGTTCCACATCGGAGGAACGGCGACGCGCGTCACCGAACAATCCAAACTCGAGGCGCGCAACACCGGCTTCGTCCGCTTCATCGATCTCAACGTCGTCCGCGGCCGCGGCCAGAACCTGATTTCCATGAACCGCAGCGGCTTGATCGCCATCGTCGACGAGAAGGGCCGCGAAAAAGAGCGCTACCACGTGGTCTACGGCGCGCGGCTCAAGGTCGAGGAAAATCAGCCCGTCAAGCTCGGCGAGCTTCTGGCCGAGTGGGATCCATACACCTTCTCGATCCTGACCGAAGCCGGAGGCACCATTCAGTTCAAGGACCTCCAGCCCGGCATCACGATCGAAGAGCAGGTCGACGAAGTCACCGGACTTTCGCAGCTGGTCGTCACGCTGCCGCCGGGCGATGAAAAACACGCGCCCACGATTCTGGTCCGCGACTCCGCCGGCCGCACGCGCAAAAAATACCTGATGCCCTCGCGCGCCCACTTGATGGTGCAGGATGGCGACGAAGTACAGCCAGGATACGTGCTGGCGAAAATCCCGCGCGAAACCACCAAGACCAAGGACATCACCGGAGGACTCCCGCGCGTCGTGGAACTGTTCGAGACGCGCAAGCCCCGCGATCCCGCCGTCATCAGCGAAATCGACGGCGTCGTGAAATACGGCGAAATCAGCAAGGGACTGCGCAAAATTTACGTCGAAAGCGAAGACGGGAAAACGCAGAAGGAATATTCCATTGTCCGCGGCGTGCACATCAACGTGCAGGAAGGCGAACACGTCAAGGCGGGCGAACCGCTGATCGACGGACCGCTCAACCCGCACGACTTGCTGGCCGTGCTCGGCGAAAAATACACGCAGGCCTACCTGGTCAATTCCATCCAGGAGGTTTACCGCCTGCAGGGCGTCAACATCAACGACAAGCACATCGAAACCATCGTTCGCCAGATGATGCGCTGGGTGAAGGTCGAGGACGTGGGCGACACCACGTTCCTGCTCGAGGAGCAAGTCGACAAATTCCGCTTCCGCGAGGAAAACGACCGTGTCATCGCCGAAGGCGGCCGCCCTGCTACGGGCCGTCCGTTGCTGCTCGGCATCACCAAGGCATCTCTCTCCACCGATTCGTTTATCTCGGCGGCGAGTTTCCAGGAGACCACGCGCGTCCTCACCGAAGCCGCAGTCGCCGGCAAGGTGGACTACCTGCGCGGCCTCAAGGAAAATGTCATCATGGGCCGCCTGATCCCGGCCGGCACCGGCCTGGAACGCTATCGCAACATCGAACTGCTGACCGAAGTTCCTCCACCGCCACCGATGGAGGAAATCATGCCCCCCGCCGAGCTCTCGGCCGAAGAAGCCGCCGCGCTCGATTTCCTGCGCAAGGATGCCGATGCGCTGGCGGAAGGGTCGGACTAGGCAGTTTCAAACCGGAAAAAATAGAAAAGGCGGCCGGATGTTTCGGCCGCCTTTTCTTGCTTAAGATGAGCACTCAGGCCAGTCCGTTTTGACAGCCGCTAATTCAGAGCCTAGGCCTGCCTTATGGAACTGAATCTCAGCCCCGAGCTCCAAGCAAAGCTAGCCCACATCGCTGCCGAAAATAACAGCGGCGCGGAAGAATGTGTCCGCCAACTCGTAGAGCATTACCTTGACCATGATGCTTGGTTCCGCCAAAAGGCGAAAAGGGGGGCAGCCAGTTCGACCAGAAAGAGTTTGTCACCCACGAAGAAATAGGCTCACGCATCAACCAGATGTTTCGTACCTAAATACAGATTCCCGGTTGCTCAATTCAACAAACAGATGTCCCGCTGTCGCTCAAGAAGTCCTCGACACCCAAGCCGACTCATCCAGCGGGCGAACCTGACTCTTCACTGTCGTCTCTTTCAAGTTGCGCACCACACGCAGATCGAATTCCGATTGTAGATTGAGCCAAAAATCGGGCGTGGTCCGGAAGAAGCGTCCGAGCCGGAGAGCCATTTCCGGGGAGATGCCTCGCTCTTCATGGACGATATCGTAGACGGTCGGCGCGGGGACGTGCAGAGCCAGAGCCAGCTTGTTTGCGTTCAGGCGAAGCGGTTCCATGAACTCTTCCCGAAGAATTTCCCCTGGATGAATCGGTTTAAGTCTAGCCATATGTTTCTCTCCCTTTAGTGATAGTCCACAATCTCCACATTGTGAGCGTCACCATCTCTCCACACAAAGCAGATGCGCCACTGGTCGTTGATGCTGATACTGTGTTGCCCTTCGCGGTCTCCCTCCAGCGCGTGAAGCCTGTTGCCGGGAGGCGCTTTCAAATCCATCAGACGTTTGGTCGCGTGCAGCATCAACAATTTCCGCCGCGCGGGCTGCCGGATGTTCACGAATCTAGGGACGTTCTCATCGTAGAAGAGCTTCTCGGTGTCAGCGCATCCAAAGGACTTAATCACACCCTTAGGATATAATGTTGCGCATTAAATGTCACGCATTATCCAGGTATCTCGCGGGCGCGCAGCGCGTGCCAAACCTTCTGCCAGGATGATCTCTCGTCCCCACTCTCCCTTCGCGGGGCTCAGCGCAAGCCGCCCTCCCCCTTCCTGTTATCCACTTCGCTAAGACATCCCTCCGCTTCCGTTGCCCCCGTCCTCGATTGCCCCCATAATTTTTGAGCAAGGTTGTCCTCCTTGCGTGTCACTGGCCAGAGAGGGCCTTTCCAGCAAAGAATTGCCGATGCGCAAAAATTCCACTCCGCGACCCGACTCTTCGGCCGAATCCGCTTCGTCGCCCCTGGAACGCGACCGGCTTACACGCCGCGAGCGAGGCGTCTGGCGGGCGGCGCTATTGCTTCTTGGCGCCATGGCTGTGGCACTGGCGATTACCTCCTGGGACGGCAACCCCCCGATGCCCCATCGTCTGGAGGCGCTGCCGGTGGGGCTGGTCGTGCTGGTAGCTCTGTTTGCCGCCTATGCCTGGAGCAAGACCAACGAAATCGCGGAGTTGCGCGGGCTGGTCCGCGGGATTGAGCAACGCTCCCACTCGGGGAAGGACGAGGAAAAGCTCGACCAGGTTTTTTCGCTGATTTCCAAGTCGCAGCAGGGCTATCGCGACCTCATCGACACCTTTGAAGACCTTCTGTTTTCGCTTTCCCTGGACGGCAAAGTCCTCGCCGTTAACAAGAGCTTCGCCGACCTGCTCAACCTTTCCTTCGCGGAAGTGATTGGCCGCCGCGTGGATGAATTCCTGGAACTTCCGGACTCGGGCGACCGCCTCGCATTGGAGCAATGGCTCCCGCGGCTTCTGCAGCGGCGCCGTTGGAACGGCGTGATCCGGGTGCGCGTGAAGAAAACTGGGGCCATCCATTATTTTGATTGCGTCCTGCACGCCATCGTGCGGGGCGACGCCGTGCACGGGGTTGGCGGGCTCGCTCGCGATATCACGCAGGAGCGCCTGAACGAAACGCGTTTCACGGAATTGTTTCATACGTTGCGCGAGGGCGTTTATCTGGCCTCCTCGGACGACCGCATCACCGAAGTGAATCCGGCGCTGGCGCAGATGCTTGGTTTCGCGCAAAAAGAAGATATGACGAACCTGGAAATTTCGTCGCTGTACGCGAATGCCGCCGACCGGGAGGGCGAACGCCGCAAGCTGAGCGAAGCCGGATACCTGGGCGCCAATGAGGTGACTCTAAAACACCACGAGGATGGGCGTCAGATCGTGGCCATGCACACGACGGCGGTCATTCGCGATCCCGCCGGAAACTTTGTGCGCTGCCAGGGAACTTTTGTGGACGTCACCGAACAGCGCGAGATGGAGCGCCGCCTGCACCGCGAGCAGGAATTCGCGCGACGCCTGATGGATAGTTTCCCCGATGTGGTGATCGCCCTGGATCGCGATGCGCGCTACACGTTTGCCAGTCCCCAAATTTACGAAGTTCTCGGATACCGCCCCGAAGAGCTGATCGGCAAGCGCGTGGGCGGCCGCAGCGATCCTCACGACCGGGCCGCGATGCTGGACCTGTTCGACAGCCTGATCTCGAAGCGGCTCTCCGACGGCCAGATCGAGTACCGCACACAGCACAGAAACGGCGAGTGGCGCGTGTTTCGCGCCTCCGCCCGGCCGCTGCATGATGAGACTGGCGCGATTACCGGAGTCATCGCCTCCGCGCGTGATATCACCGAGCAGCAGAAACTGCAGCAGCAGCTGATCCAGTCCGAGCGCCTCGCCGCCATGGGCCAGATGATTGCCGGAGTGGCCCACGAACTCAACAATCCCCTGACCGCGATTCTGGGCGTCACCGAACTGTTGCGCGATAAATCCGCCGATGAAACCTCGCGCCGCCAGTTGGACCTGGCTCACCTGCAGGCGCGGCGCGCCACGCACATTGTACAGAGCCTGCTTGTTTTTTCGCGTCCCGCCACGCCGCGCAGCACCCTGCTCCACCTGCCCGACTTGCTGCAACGCACCCTGCAGCTCCATGAGCATTCCCTGCGCGTGAACAATATCCGCGTGGATCTGGTAGCCCGGCCGGACCTGCCCACGGTCCTGGGCGATTCCAATCAGCTGACGCAGGTATTCCTGAATCTCATCGTGAACGCCGAGCAGGCTATCCGCGAAGTCCGCGAACAGGGCACACTGCGGATTCGCCTGGGAGTGGTGGGCGACCGCGTGCTGATCACGTTTCAGGACGATGGCGTGGGGATTCGCCGCGAAGCGCTGCCGCGCATATTCGATCCGTTCTTTACCACCAAGCGCCCCGGCCGCGGCACCGGCCTCGGGCTCAGCATCTGCATGGCGATTATTCGCGAACACAATGGGGATATTTCCGCGCAGCCGCTGTCCGACGGCGGCTCGGTCTTTACCGTGTCGTTGCCCGTTTGCACCCAGTCGGTGGCCCTGGTCGAACCCGTTTCCGCGCCTGCCGCCAGCCACGTCGAAACCATTGCGCCGCCCGCGGTTGCCTTGGGAGGGAAGAGAATCCTGGTCGTGGACGACGAAGAAAGCATCTTGGAACTTGTGTCCGACACGCTGGGTGCCCGCGGGTATTCGGTGGATCGCGCCGCAACCTGCGAATATGCGCTGGAGCTGGCCGGCCGGAATTCGTACAACGCGATTTTGTGCGACCTGAACCTGGGGTCCGAGGCCGGGCACATCGTATCCGGGTTCGATCTTCACGACCGCATCTGTGAAAAGACACAGGCGCGTTCCGGGGCCCGTCCGCATTTCATTTTTATGAGTGGCGACCTGGTGGAGGCCGCCATCGGCGAACAGGCCGGCCGCGAGGGAAACCGCTTCCTGCAAAAACCGTTCCGCATCGCGGAGTTGCTGGCGTTGCTGGAGGAATTGCCCGCCGCGGACGCCGTCCTGCAGCCGAAGAATAGTTCCACGTAGCCGCCTCGTACCTCTTCAAGCCGGAAATGCCTCAAACACCTTTCAAGAGTAAAGGCCGTCATGCCCAAGGTCATTGCGCATGGCATGCAAAATCATGGAAGGCCTATGGGCGGAAGCACAGACCAAGCTTCATTTAAGAAAGAGATGAAATTCCAGAATCTATTTTGAGGGTTTCGCCCCTGGCAAATCGATCCCGAAATCCCATACGTATCCGCTGGCGCCCTCGTCGGTCATTTCGATGAAGGCGTATTCGCCGGGCTCCAGGCGCTGCTCGACGGTATAGCGGAAGACGCCGCGTGCCGGGGTCCACGTCTGGATCGCGATGTCGTTGGCTTTGTGTTTTTCCTCGCCGGTGAAGCGGACGCTGATGTTGTCGAGGACGCGGTGGCCTCCCTTGACCTGCGCGCGCAGCAGATGGAAACGCGGCTCACGCTCATCGGAAGGGCGCATGAAGAATTCAGGTTCGGCCGTCTTGAGCCGCAGGGCCGCCCGCTCGCCGGGGATTTCCATCGTTTTTTTGCCGGGGATGAACGGCACTCCGGTCATGATTTTTTCGACTTCGCGGCCCGCGGAGATCTTCACGTCCGCATTGCTCTGCTTCATTTGGCGTACTTGACTGTCGCGGTCCAGCGCGTAGAACCCAACTCCGTCCGGCAGAAACAGTCCCGGCTTGATCTGCAAGCTCAGGTCCACGTCGATGTCCTTGGTGCGTTCAGCCACATCGGAAGCGTGAATTTTCGCCTTGAGCGCGGCGTCCTGCGCGGCCTGTTCGGCTTCGGATTTGTGCGTTGCGTCCCAATCGACCAGCGCGGCGGGAATTTCCTCCCAGTCCGAGCGCTCCAGGCTCCAGTAGCGCACGCGGTCGCCCTCCACCGAATATTCGCGCGCCAACTGAAACGTCCCATCCTTCAGAATGAGCTTCTTGCCCTTGGGGAGGGGAACACTCATGGATCCGGGTTTGGGAGCGGCTTGGGAGTTCGCACCCTGCCGCGCGGAGAGCGAGTCCGGCAGGCAGATCGACGCCGGCAGCAGTGCTGTCAGAAGGAACAGGATCAGCGTGGGGGGCTTTTTCATGGCTCTGATTTTCCTGGCTTCTGCTCCATTACTTACGATGCGGGCCCGGGCGCGCAGGTTTTTCCGAATGGATTGAGGATAACGCCGGGGCACGCAGCGCGCAACGCCGGAGTAGGACAGGTTTGAGCCTGTCGGTCTTGGCTCAAGATTAGCAAGATCCAAACCGACAGGCTGAAGCCTGTCCTGCCGGAGCAGGCACCCAAAATCGAAATGGAATTTGCGGGATTAGTGGAGATGCTCCCCGCGCGTTAGTGCTCGCAGCGAGGATGCAAGATGGCGAGAACGCTGAGATCGGCGTTGGTAAAGAGTCGGCGCTCGCTCTGGCCACCGGTGGCTTCGGCGGCGCGTACGATCGAGCCCAGATGTTTGCTGCGGGCAACTCCGTGAAGATGCTCAAGGCAGATTCCCGTCAGCCGGGAAGTTTCTTCCTCGGTAAAAATCTTTTGGCTCGATTTGATCGTGACCATGGGTCTCCTGAGCTACTCCGGCGGGCTCTGCTTCACACAGACGGGCCAGCCAGATGCATCCGCACGAGAAATTTCGAGCAATCTTCCTTCCGTTCCCACAGTCTACGTCTGTCAAATTCATGGAAAGTTACAAGCGGATTAAATATAAGGATTTAGAGGAGCGAGGGTACTGGAAGAAGCACTGGCTGCGGAAAGAAATGGGACTCCTGGTTTGAAATTAATGCCATTTTCTGTAGCCGGCTATGAACTTTTGTGCACTTTCCTGACCTCGTCCAGTTGTTTTGCGTGCCTCACGTCGTGCGCTGCCAGCAATCGAAACCAATCGTAATAGTGCAGGCTGCCCAAAAACGGGTGCTGCAACCGGTAGCGGCGTAGATTCTTCTCCCGGCCCGCCTCCAGCAGCGAAAAGGTGCGTGTGCGCTGGTCGGCGAGCCGCGACAACATCACATCGCGATCGTCCAGCAGCAGAGTGTCCAGAGGAATGGGCGTTGCCACGCGCCTGCCGCGCCACGCCACCAGCGCCACAGGCACATGAAATCGTTTCAACAGGGGAACCGCAACGGGAGGTTTGCGAGTGATCTTCGCGGTGGCACCCGTCATGAGCGTTTCCACCATGGTTACATGCGCCACGATTTCCGCGGCCGACCAGGCGCCTTCTTTTGGCGGCGTTCGCCAGTGCGGCCCCGGGATCCTGCGTGCAGCCGCCTCAAATCTTTCCCTTGTACGGTGCAGGCGTTCCATCAGTGGGCCCAGGTTCATCATTGCTAAGTCGGCTATAAGTCCGATCCACCGGCGCGCTCGAAGGCATGGGCCACGTGCAGGACGCGGTCCTCGCCAAAGGCCGGGCCGTAGACCTGCAGGCCGATCGGCAAGCCTTTGGACGTCTTGCCGCTGGGGACGGAAATGCCCGGAACGCCCGCCATGGATCCTGTAACTGTGTAGCTATCAGCAAGATACATCTGAAGCGGGTTGGCCGTCCTTTCCCCCAGCCGGAACGGAGGAACCGGGGAAGTAGGCGTAACGATGACGTCTGCTTTTTCAAATGCTTCCCGGAAATCGTGTGCGATCAGCGCGCGGATCTTCTGTCCTTTTAAATAGTACGCGTCATAGTAGCCCGCGGAGAGCACATAGGTACCCAGGACGATGCGGCGCTTCACTTCGGGGCCAAAGCCCCGGCCACGCGTTTTTTGGTACATCTCAATCAGCGTCGCTCCCGGGACGCGCGGGCCGTAGCGCACGCCGTCGTAGCGCGCCAGATTCGAGCTCGCCTCGGCGGTTGCGAGGATATAGTAGGCCGCAATGGCGTAGTCCGTATTCGGCATGCGAATCGACACGCGCTTGCAGCCGAGTTTTTCGAGCAGACGAATTCCCGCCTCGATTTTTTGCCGGACTTCCGGGTCGATTCCCTCGCCGAAATAATCGTCGGGGATGCCCATGCGAAGCCCGTGCAGAGGGCGATCGAGTCCCGCCAAATAATCGGGCACAGCCGCGCCCGAAGAAGTCGCATCGCGAGGGTCCCGCCCGGCGATCACGGACATTACGCTGGCCGCGTCGCGCACGGTGTGCGCGAACGGACCGATGCGATCGAGCGACGATGCGTAGGCGATCAGGCCATACCGCGAAACGCGGCCATAACTCGGATTCATCGCCGGCACACCGCAAAACGAGCCGGGCTGCCGAATCGAGCCGCCTGTGTCGGTGCCCAGGGAAACGACGGTCAGGTTGGCAGCTACCGCCGCGGCCGAGCCTCCGCTGGATCCTCCGGGAACGTGATCGGGGGCCACAGGGTTGCGTACCGGGCCATAGGCGGAGTTTTCGTTCGAGCTGCCCATGGCGAATTCGTCGCAGTTGGTCTTGCCGAGAATGATAGCCCCGGCGCTTTCCAGGCGCGTTACGGCTGTGGCGTCATACGGGGGCTTGTATCCCGCCAAAATGCGCGAGCCGCACGTGGTGGGAATGCCTCGCGTGCTGATGACGTCCTTCACGGCCAGCGGCACGCCAGCCAGTGGCGGAAGCGCGTCGCCTGCGGCGATGGCGGCATCGATTTTATCGGCCTGGGCGTAAGCGCGTTCGGGCGAAAGCGCGAGGTAAATGTTGAATTTGGGATTGGCCTGCTCGATGCGCGCGTAGAATTCCTTCACCAGTTCGCGCGCGGAAATTTTCCTCGAGTCCAGCGCCGACCGGACATCCGGAATCGTCCATGTGGTTAGGGCGCTCACTTTTCGATCACCCGAGGCACGCGGAAATAGGGGGCTTCGGGATCCGGGGCTCCCTCGAGAACTTCGGTGATGATGTCGGCGCGCACGACGACGTCTTCGCGCAAGGGCACATCATCGGCGGAGGCGGCCACCACCTGCGTCATGGGTTCGACATTGGACGTGTCAATCTCATTCAGCTTATCGATGTAGGTGAGGATATCGTCGAGCTGGCCGCGATAGGTTTCTACCTCGGCGTCGGTCAGTTCCAGATTGGCCAGCGCCGCTACTTTCAACACGTCATCCCTGCTGATCTTCATGACTCTGCCCTCACGAATCAAAGGGGAGATTCTAGCACAGCCGCTCGGGGCTCCCAGCCGCCGCAAGGGCCATAAATGCTGCCTGAGGGCACTTTCTTGCCTAGTACTAGGACCCAGGTAACAAAAAATATGATGCCCCTCGCCTATCGCTCCATCCCTAAACGCCTGTCTACAATGTGTTTGGAGGGAATGAGATCTGAGCCCCTCCAGTGGCGTTTCGGTCCCCGCATTGCCGGATATCGGGAAGGCCAGGGATCGAAACCAGTTCTGAGATTTGCCCTAACGGGCAGTAGAGGCCTAAAGCGCATATCCATGAACCTGATCACGCCAGCCATCGACGCGTTTTTGGCCTCCGGAACATGCGCGGTGCTGATCAGCCTTCTGGTGATCAAGATCAGGCAGAGGAATCGAAGAATGATGATCCGGCCAGGAACCAACGCCCATTACGCCGCGATTGTTCGCCTGGCGAAGAGTTCCGGGCAGGAGCACAAACCGATAGTTGCTTCGCACCACCAGCTGGCACCCAGCCTGCCATCCGGACTTGTTTCGCGAAACGGATTTGACCGTGTTCCACGAGAGAGGGAGAAAACCATGGAGCGGGAAACCTTCGAGAACCAATTGGCCACACCCCTGAATTTTCAGGACGCGGGTATTTCAAGCGGAACTTCGCTAGAAGCCAGTCCATTCCTGCACGAGGCGCCGCAAGCTGGCATGACAAAGGAAACTCTCCTGCCGTCCTTGTCGCCGTCGGCAGCAGCGGAAGAGACGCCCACCTCGCCGGTCGAGGTGCGCATCGTGGACATGGATGTGCGCCCGCAGCCGGCAATGGCGTCCACACCCGAACCCTCCCAGGACCATGAAAGCGAGTTCGACTTTGACGCGTTCGCCGTGAATTCGGACGAGGAGCGTGCCAGCGCCGAGGCGACGTCAACCGCACTTTGCGTGTGGGAGGGCGAAACCCGCACCGAATGTGTAACGGATGGCCTGAATGAAGATGAGTTCGATCCCACTGTGATGTACGCGGCCCAGGAACTTCCCCCAATGCAGGAAGTCCGCAATTATCTGGCGGTGGACGAAGAAGCCGAGGCCACCGGGAATTTCGAACGGTCGGAGGAATCCTGGGCTGCGGAACTGCATACGCCGGAGCCGATCGCGTATGTTCCCGCCGAAGCAAAACCGGCGGCGCCGAACCTGCTGTCCTTCCACGGATTGAAGCAGCAGCCATTTGACGTCACTCCGGACCCGTCCTATCTCTATTTCAGCCCATCGCATCGCGAGGCGTTGGAATCAATTTCGGAGGGTATCGAAAATTTCCGCGGGTTCATGACCCTGGTGGCCGAGCCGGGCATGGGCAAGACGACTCTGCTGAACAAATTGATGGAGGAATGGAGCGCATCCGCGCGCGTCGTGTTCCTGTTCCAGACGCAGTGCAACTCGAACGAGTTGCTGGCGTTCATCCTGAATGAATTGGAAGTCGATCACGCCGGAATGGACGTGGTGGCCATGCACCGGGCGCTGAACCAGGTGCTGCTGGAAGAGATGCTGCGGGGACGCCGGTTCGTGCTGATCGTGGACGAAGGGCAGAACCTGCAGGATTCGGTGCTGGAAACGATTCGCCTGCTTTCCGATTTTGAGACCGCGCATTCCAAGTTGATTCAAATTGTGCTGGCCGGGCAGCCGCAGATGGTGGACACGCTGTTGCGACCAAATCTGGTGCAACTGCGCCAGCGCATCGCGGTGCTTTCCAGCCTGAAGTCGCTGACCGCAGCCGAGACCTCCGAATACGTCGAGCACCGCCTGCGCGCGGCGGGATGGAAGGGCGAATCTTTGTTCACGCCCGAGGCGTTGCAATCCATTGCGGAACTGAGCGGCGGCGTTCCGCGGACGATCAACAATCTGTGCTTCAATGCGCTGCTCAAGGCGTTCACGCGCCGGCAGGAAATCGTTGACGCCGAGATCGTGAAGAAAATCGCCGGGAAGCTTCATCTGGAAGCGCTGGCCCGGCCCGCCGAAAAAGTTGCGGTTGTTGAAGCGTCCCCCGCGCCCGCTCCGGAAGCAACCGCCGAAGGCAGCACCGCGGAAATTATCCGCGCTCTGACCGCCGTCATCGCAGCGGCAGCGGCCCGTCCGGTTACGGAAACGCCGCGGCCGGTCGCCGAAGCCGAGCCCGCCGCCAAGGTGGAATCGAAACCGGGCCTGGTGGTGACCGGAAAGCTGATCGAGAAGATAAAGTGCCAGGGCTGGAGCAAGAAGCACGAATACCGGCTCGACGTTTCCTTCGAGCGCGACCCGCTCACGGGCGTCAGCGTTGCCGAACGCCACTGGTGCTGCTATTTCTACGTTGGCGAAGAAGAGGCCTCCGGATTGCAGATCGGCAAGCCGATCAGCGTACGGATTGAGCAGGACTAGACTGGGCAAGATTCCAGATTGGCGGCTCGCGGCGATTGGGAATTGCGTTATCGGCCCGCGGCTTTTGACCCGGGAGAGGGTAAAGCGCGGAGCCATTGCTGCGCCTGCGCCAGGTCTCGAAATGGCTCCACGGTGCAGATGTCTTCAACCAGCATCTGGAGCATGCGCATCATCCCATAGGCTACGTCGGTGGAAACGACAATCGCCGTGGGGCCAGTTTGCTTTTTTGCGATAACTTGCCCAGCAAACCGACAACTTCGCGCACATCTCCCGGTGAAAGCTGCACAACGGCGCCGCGGCCATCGATGAGCTCGCGGTAAGGTAGCAGCGCGTCTTTCTGCTCCTTGAGCAGGTGCGCGCGGACTTCCGCGATGGTCACTGTGCCCGAAGCAATCGTATGCAGTTCGTTGTACTGCTGGTCCAGGCGACATTCGATACTCATCGCAAGCAATCCTTTTTCAATCCAAGCTGGCGGAACTTAGGACGCTCCGTGAATCCTCAAGTTTCGCAAACTTTCGGAGTGTCTCGGACAAATGAATCACGCAAGGAGCGCGGGCTTCTTCAAATAGCGGTCCACGATGGCGTCGGCGGTGCGGTAGGTGAGGGCCAGGATCGTGGGTGTGGGATTGGAGGAGCCGGAATTCGGGAACGTGGAAGCGCCGATGACGAAGAGGTTGTGGATTTCCCAGTGTTGCTGGTAGGAGTTGACCACGCCCAGGTCGGGGGATTTTGCCATCATCGTGCCGCCCTGGACGTGCGTGGACTGGTAGCGGACGACGTCGTAATCGCCGTAGCCGGGGAAGGGATTCACTTCCTTGGCGCCCATGGCGTGGCCGATCTCGACCATTTTTGCGTTCATGAACTCGGCCATTTTGCGTTCGTTGTCCTGCCAGTTCATGGTCATGCGCAGCAGGGGATCGCCCAGGGGATTTTTGTAGATCGGGTCGAGATCAAAGCGGTTGCCCTTGTGGGGGACCTGCTCACCGGAAAAGGCGATGACGCCGGTGCGATCGAAATATTCGATGGAGGTTTTCTTCCAGGCGGCGCCCCAGCGCGGCAGTTTCATGGAGCGCGGCGTGGTGCCGAAGGTCGAGAGCGGCTGCGTACCCACACTCATGGCGCCGATCATGCCGCCGCGGATGAAGGGAAGATGGGTGTGGTCGAGAACGTCGGCGTCGAAATCGGAGATGCGCACGCCGGTGCCGCCCGCGCCCATGAATTTGTTCAACGGCTTTTCAAGAAACGCCTGCACGCCGAAGGACACCTGATGCGTGAGATTCTTGCCGAGGGTTCCTTTTCCGGTGGCAGGATCGTAAGGCGTGCCGAGGCCGGAGAGAAGCAGCAGGTGGTTATTGCCGAGCGTGTAGGAAGCCAGGACGACCAGATCGGCGGGCTGGAAAATTTCCTCGCCGGATTCATCGATGTAGGTGACGCCGCGCGCTTTTGCGCCGTTTGGCGTGGAGTCATGCAGGATGCGCTTCACCGTTGCGTTGGTGCGCAGGGTAACGGTTTTACGCTGTCGCACGATGGGGAGCAGGACGTTGGTCGGCTGCGCCTTGGCATTGATCATGCACGGGGTGCGCTCGCAGAAGCCGCAGAAGGCACAGGCGGGGCGCGAGATGCCGTCCGGGTTCGTATACTCCTCGCTGGTTACGGCGGTGGCGTTATTGTAGGGATGATAGCCGAGCGATTTGGCGCCGCCGCGGAAGAGTTCGCTGAAATAGGGCGTGATGGTCGGCGGCATGGGATATTCGGAGCTGCGCCACCCCTCGAAAATGTTTCCGCCATCGATTTTTTTTCCGTTCAGATTTCCGGCCTTGCCGCACACGCCGACTTCGCGCTCCGAGCGCGCGTAGTAGGGTTCCACCTCATCGTAGGTGACGGGCCAATCCTGCATGGTGTGGTCTTCGGGCAATTTTCCGGCGCCATACCGTTCCACGGTCTTGGATTGCAGCGCGAAGCAATCCGGCATCAGCCGCGGAAAGACCGCGCCCCAGTGCTCGCCGGTGCCGCCGACTCCCGAGCCGGGAAGGAAAGCGCCGTACTGGCGGATGGGAAGCGAGCGTTCCTTGTCGTGATGGCGAATGGTCACCGCTTCGCGCGACGGGTCCTGCATCATGTGCATGCGCACGAAGTAGTCCAGTTCGTCCATGCCGCTGGAGTATTCGGGGATGCGTGAGCGGCCGCGCTCCAGAACGACGATCGAGACCGGCGAGCGCGCGCTAAGTTCCTTGGCCATGAGCAGGCCGGTCCAGCCGCCACCGATGATTACCACGTCCGCTGAGGGGAGAGTTTTCATTGTGCGTTTTTTCGACGGGCTCCAAAAGTCTGCCGAGCGATCCAGGCTGTAGTCATTCCGGCGTTCGGCGCGTGCCAGGGAATCACTCCTTCTTCCAACGCGCAATCCAAGAGGGATTCCTCGCTTCGCTCGGAATGACTGTCCAAATAAAATTTCCGCAAACCGCTAGGCCGTGCCCGCGTCCTCGTCTTCGCTCGGGCGGACTTTCCGGTGGAGCACCTGCTCCAGACTTACGGGCTTGGGGCGGAACGCTTCGCCGAAATGTTTGTCCACTTCGTCGTAATTGCTCATGCGCGGGCCGGGGAAACCGACCATTTGCCAGCCGACCATGTCCACGTTGCCGCCATGCACGGGATCGCTGAACATGCCTTCGATGGTGTTCTGGCGCAGCAGGGCGAACAGGTGCGTGTCCTCGATTTGCTGCAGGTTTTTGTCCTGCTCCGCGGGAGACAAGCTGTCGAAGCCTTTCAGGCCCTTCAGTCCCTCGCGATAAGTTTCGCGCGGGGTGGCCTTGCCCTGGTAGCCGAATTCGCGCGCGGCGTTTTCGTCGAACGGTCCCTGCGCGTAGCGGTAACGGTCGCGACCCCAGGGGCCGGCGAGTTGGCGGTCGATGAAGATCACGACGCCGGCTTCCTTGGCGCCGGGCCCGGAATCGTCGCTGGGAAAAATTCGCGCGGCTGCCGCCGCGACGATCATGGCTTCTTCCTCGGTGAAAAAACGCAGCGGAATTTTCAGGGTCTGTGTGGATTTTTCCTGCGCGAAAATGCGCGAGGCCTTGCGATCGAGCGAATATACCAAGACGCCGCCGATGCTGGCCGCGGACAGGATCAGGAATTGGCGACGGCGCATGGGCCGGAGTGTACCATAATCAACACGTGCCAGGAATTCCGTACTTTCCTCATAACAGTTCCGTTAGTCTGGAAGACGGGTCAAACAAAAGAAAATCTTTGGAGGAATCATGAATCGCTTTGTGACTCGCGCATTGATCGCGGGCCTTGTTTTCGGCGGAACATTCGGCGCGTTGCGAATCGGGCGCGCGGCTGCGGACGGCGTCGAATCGACGGTTTTGCAGGCCGATAAATCCTTGCTGGAGGCTCTAGGAAAATCCGACAAGACGGCGGTCGGTAAACTACTGGACGCGAATTTTGCGTGGACCGATACGGATGGGAAGACGCACACACAGGCGGAAGTGCTCGGCAACCTGAAGGCCTATGCCGAGGACAACTTGGGCGACGCGGAAGTGAAAACACATTTCTACGGCGAGGTGGAAACGGTGGCCGGCGAGCACCACGGCGCGCGCTTCCTGCGGGTGTGGGTGAAGCGCCCGGCGGGCTGGCGTGAATTCCTGGAGCTTGATACGCAGATGCCGTCCAAGGCTGCGACGTTCGGTGGGCAGAGGTCCACAGGACAGGGCGACTGCGAGAATCCCTGCCGCACCGTACCTTACAAACCGACGACGGCCATGGACAAGGCCATTCTTGAGGACTGGCAAAAAACGAAGATGGAGGAGTGGAAGCCCGACGCCGCGGACTGGCCGAACCACATCGCCGACGAATTCCTGATCATCAACAGCACATCGGTGCGCACGAAGGCGGAGCGCGTGGTGATCGCCCAGGAACAGCAGAAATCCGGAGTGGGCGCGCCGGGCGATCCCATCACGGCGATGGAGATTCACGATTTCGGAGACGCCTGCGCCGTCATGATTTCACACCACGTGCCGTATCGCGGCGGAAAGCCGTATTACAACGTGCGCGTGTGGACGCTGCGGGACGGGCGATGGCAACTGGCCATCAGCCAACAGACGACGATTCAGTCCGGCGCGGCCGTGGCTGCGGTGGCAACGAAGTAGAAAAGTTTCTTCGATAAGAGAACAACAGCGGGGGAGAATGTCCGATTCGGGATCTCCCCCGTTTGCTTTTCGTAGGGCAGTCATTTAACTGGCGGCAGGCAAGAACCTTGCGGGCGGCGCTTGCGGCGGTCTAGAATCCCTGACACGGAAGAAATAATTCTGAGGAGGCAACATGAAACGTTGGATGACCAAAGCGCTTGCGATCGGACTTGTGTGCGCTGGCGCCGGGGCTTTGCTGGCGGTGAAGCGCGCCGCGGCAGTGGCTGCGGACGACCCCGCCACGGCGGACAAAGCGGTTTTTGCGGCGCTCTCCAAGGGCGATTTGACCGCCGCCAATAAATACCTGGACCCGGATTTCAGCTGGATCGATGGCGAAGGCATCATGTGGGCCAAGGAAGATGCATTCCGCGCGAAGCTCAAGCCGCTGATCGCTAGCGCGAGCGATGCCAAGATTATCGAGCACAAGTACGGAAAGAGCGTGGTTTGGATCCAGTGGAGCCAGGGCAATAATTATTCGGCGCATTTTTGGGTGAAGCGCGCGACAGGATGGAAGCTACTGCATGCGACGGAAATCGCCGCCGTGGCAAAACGAGATTTCAAGACTGTCGAGCCGACCTACGAAATCCCCTGCAACAATCCGTGCAAGGCCGTCCCCTACAAGCCGCTGACGCCCGGTGAAAAAGCGGCGCTGGATGAATGGCAGGAGCAGGAATCCGCGCAGGCCATGTGGGAAAAGCACGTTTCCGACAGCATGGACCAGCGTGTGGTTTCCACCTATGGCGGGGCGTCGCCCTCGAAGGCGGACCGCATCGCGGGCATGAACAAACGCCGGATGGCGAATCCGAATACTCCCAAAGTCGGCGCGGCGCCGGCGTTGTGGATCCGCACGTGGGATTTTGGCGACGCCGTGGTGATGGTGGCGTGCCAGCCGACGTACGGTGACAAGGCGTACTGGTCCAGCCGCGTGCTCGCGCCGAATCCGGACGGGCTGTGGATGATGATGGAGAGCTACCACAACTACATCAAGGCGTCGCCGGTAATGACGGCTACGCCGGACCAGCCGGATTTGAATTAACGCGACGGCTTGGCGGTCTAGCAATGTTGCAACAGGGGCATTCGCCGTGGCGGATGCCCCTGCTCGTTTATAGGCTGATTAACTCTGTTTGGAATTGCCGTCGCCCATCAACAATAAACTGCGTTGCGAAAACGGGACGTACAGCAGCGCGGCGGTGACGGCGAGCGCGAGGCCCGTGCTGATCTGGTCCAGGAGCAGGAACGGGGCAAGCGCCCACAATTCGTCCAGCGGGAACAGCGCGGGAAATAATTTCAGAAACCTCCTCGTTAAACCACGGTACCTGAAAGCGGCGGCGGACAGCAGATAGAGCCGGACCGGTATTCCGACCAGCGCGGTGACCACCACCACTACGAACAACCACTTGGCGTGCGGAACTTCCTGCGACACCCACGGCTCCCACTGGCGCAGGTTGGCCAGCGAAATCACGTAGAAGCTCAAATACATTACCTGGATCAAGGAGAAAAGAATCCGCACGACGCGGTGCGAAGCCGGGGGAAGATCTTCTGGATCGCTCAGGACGACGGAGCGCGCTTCATTGGGGATTGGGAGAGCCGTGCCGGGTTCGCGAATTTCCGGGGACGTTTCCGGAATAGGCGCGGCGTTTGTGGCGGCGGCATTCATCACTTCGATCGACGCGATGAAACGATAGCCTCGGCGGGGAATGGTCTGGATGAAGCGCGGATTGTCGGCGGAGTCGCTGAGGGCTTCGCGCAACTTGTTGACCGCCGTGTTCAGGCTGTGGTCGTAATCGACGAACGTGTCCGAGGGCCAGAGGCGCTGGCGCAATTCCTCGCGGGTCACGAGTTCGCCGGGACGGTCCAGTAGATGCAAGAGAACTTCCAGCGGCTGCCCCTGAAGGCGCGGGCGGGCCTTTCCGTCCTTGCGCAGCTCGCCGGTCAGGCCGTCGAATTCGTATAGGCCGAAACGGAAAATGCGCGCGGTGTTGGGATTTTCCGGCACAGTCTCGATGCTCCCCAGAATTTAGCTCCTCATTCTAGATGATACACAGCCATAAGCCGCCAGCTTTCTTGGGCTTACCGAATGACCCAGGATGGACTGGAATTTTACCTCCATGCATTGCAATTCCATGCGGCCTTGCGGCAAAGTCGCACGGGTGCGGGCTGTACTTGCAGCCCGCCGAAAGAAAGTGCGGGCGGTGCTTTGGAAATCCGCCCGAAAGAATTGGAGGCGGCCATTAGGAACCGGACGATTTCATGGGTTCAGATCGCGCTCGTCGGGCTGGCTTCAGCCGCGCCTTTGCCTGCAGCGGCGGCCGAACTGACGCCGGAAGCCGTGCAGGGATATGCGCGGTACCTGCAGCTGACCGAAGAGCGCATGAAACCGGAGCTTCTGCCGGGCGGGTCGTTCCTGTGGGTGGATGGCTTGCCGGAGCCGCAGCGCGTTGAAGTCCGCGCCCGGTTGCAGCGCGGAGAAGTGGCCACCTTCAGGCTTCGGACGAATGACCCATCGGGTGGCGACCACACCCCCGGCGCGCTGATCCATCACTGGGTGGGGACAATTTTTATTCCGGGGGCGTCGCTGCCCCAGGTGCTTGCGCTGCTCCAGGATTATGACCACCACGACGAATATTACAAACCGGACGTCGTGAAATCGAAGACCGTGGGACGCACGGGCGACAATTTCAAAATCTACTACCGGCTGAAGCGGAAAAAAGTCATCACCGTCGTTCTCGATACGGATTACGACGTTCATTACCACACGATCGATGCAGCGCGCGCGTTCAGCGAATCCCACGCGACGCGCATAACGGAAGTGGAACATCCGGGCGAAGCGGGCGAACTGGAACTTCCTCCGGGAAACGATGGCGGGTACCTGTGGAGGCTCGATTCCTACTGGCGATTCGCGGACGCCGGGCACGGCGTGTACGTGCAATGCGAAGCCGTGTCGCTCACGCGTGATATTCCCACCGGCCTCAATTGGCTGATCGGGCCGTTTGTCGAAAGCATCCCGAGGGAATCGCTGGCGTTCACGCTGGAATCGACGCGCGACGCGGTATTGCAGCGGAATTCACGGGCGCCGCAATAGACGGCCGCTGGGAAAAAGCATTTAGGGGCTAAAGCCCTTTTTCGATTGGCACGCTGATGTCGCGGCTGAAGCCGCGGCCCACAAATCTTTCAGCGGTATGCGGCAATTTACCGGAATGCAAGGAAACGCTGGATCGAATTGCTAAGAAGGAGGCGGATCATGGCGGAAGAAGCGGAAAAGAATTTCACGAATGACGATGCGCGGGGAATTGCGGGACAGCAAACGCCGAAGTCCGTTCCGTTCAAGAACGCGGTTCGGCTGCAAGAGAGTTTCACGGCCCAGGCTGAGCGCAAAGCGCTGCTGTGGCTTGCCGCGCGTATGCCTGCCTGCGTGAATTCCGATCACCTGACGATGGCCGGATTCGCCGCGATGTTTCTGGCGGGTGCCAGCTACGCGTTGGCACGCGTGAGCCACGCGGGGCTGCTGCTGGCCACGCTGTTCCTGGTGATCAACTGGTTTGGCGACAGCCTGGACGGGACGCTGGCGCGAGTGCGAAACCGGCAGCGGCCGCGCTACGGATTTTACGTCGATCACATGATCGATACGTTCGGCGGATTGTTCCTGATGGGAGGCCTGGCGATTTCCGGATTTCTCGACTGGCGCATCGCGCTGGGAATGTTCATCGCATTCCTGATGCTCTCCGTGCAGGTGTACCTGGCGACGTACACGGTGGGGAATTTTCAATTGTCGTTCGCCAAATTCGGGCCGACGGAAATACGGATCTTGCTGGCGCTGGGAAATGCGGCATTGTGGTTTCACCCGGACGCGCGGGTGTTCGGTTCGCCGTTTCGATTGTTCGATGTGGGAGGCATGATCGCCGTCGCGGGGATGGCCGGTATGTTGGTCGCTTCGACAATCTGCAACACGGTGAAATTGTATCGCGCCGAGACGCTGGACTAGGCCGGGACGAAGGGAGCGGAACAATGCGGCTGCTGCTGTGACCGCCGGAAGAGGGGCCGGCAAACGCTTCCCATTTTGAACCGATCCTTGTTTTCGTTGGTCCAAAATGAGCCGCCGGAGCGATCCGCGCCGATTCCCCCGATAAGACGGAAATTTAAATTCAGGCAACGCACTGATAATGAGCCTGTTGGGGCGCGAAGCCAAACATGGTCTGGGTAGGAACTTGCTCTAAACTTGCGAGGAGACGCAATTGCATCCTCGCAGAACAGCTTTCAGGGGGCAGGTCTGGTCGCGCAGGCTTGTTTGGTGTCTAGTTGCCGTGTCCCTGATTGCCTGCAAGACTTCGTCAGCGCAAACCGGCCAATCAAGTCCTTCCCGCGATCTCTCGCAGATGTCGATCGAAGATCTGATGAACATTCAGGTTACTTCGGTATCGAAAAAAGAGCAGAAGATGTCGCAGGCGGCGGCAGCCATCTTTGTGATCACGCAGGAGGACATCCGGCGCTCGGGGGCCGCGAATATTCCGGACCTGCTGCGCATGGTGCCGGGGATGGACGTGTCGCAGATCAACGCCAACAGCTGGGCAGTGTCGGCGCGCGGGTTCAACAACCAGTTTTCAGACAAGCTGCTGGTCCTGATCGATGGACGCGCGGTGTACACGCCGCTGCTGGGCGGCGTGAATTGGGATACGCAGGATGTACCTCTGGAAGATATCGAACGGATCGAAGTGATCCGCGGGCCCGGGGGCACGGTATGGGGCGCTAACGCCGTGAACGGAGTCATCAACATATTGACAAAGAAAGCGGGGGACACCGCGGGCGGCTTGCTCAATGTGGTCGGGGGCACGGACGCGCAGGCCGTGGGTTTGGCGCAGTACGGCGGAAAAATCGGAAGCGGCACGAATTACCGGATTTTCTCGAAATTTCTGAATCATGATTCCCTGCCCGAATTGGACGGCAGCAGCGGGGATGACCGGTGGAATCTGTTGCACGGCGGATTTCGCACGGACTCGAACATTTCCTCGAAGGATTCGCTTACTGTGCAGGGAGACGTTTATGTGGGGAACGAAGGTGCAACGATCATACACTTGTTCTCCATCGACCCGCCCGTGGTTGACAATCTGGATGTGCGCGACGGACTTTCCGGCGGCAATATTCTTGGCCGGTGGAATCATACTTTTTCGAGCCGTTCCGGAACCACGTTCCAATTTTACTTTGATAATTACGAGCGGTCGGGCCCGGAGTCGCACGAAACCCGGAATACGATTGATTTCGATTTTAATCATCGATGGGCCTGGGGTTCGCGCCAGGACGTGGTTTGGGGCGCCGGGTACCGCCAGACCTGGTCCGAGGATGCCGGCACGATTGATCAGGCGTTCAATCCATCGGATACTTCGCTGCATCTTTTCAATTTCTTCGCGCAGGATACGATTACGCTGCTGCCCGGCCGATTGTTCCTGACAGCCGGAAGCAAGATTGAAGACAGCTTCTACACAGGCTTTGGGCTCGAGCCAAGTGTTCGGGTGGCGTGGACGCCGTCCGAGCGGCTGACGCTCTGGTCCGCAGTGTCCCGCGCGGAGCACACCCCGGACCAGAGAGACGCGGGCCTGGTCGCATCACTGGCGGCGTTTCCCGATCCAGGGGGGGCGGGCACGCCGGTGCAAGTCATCTTATTCGGCAGCCCGCAGTTCCTGCCTGAGCACGTCCTTGCGTACGAAACGGGCCTGCGGGCGGAGCCCAGCGGCCGGTTCTCGATCGATGTATCCGCATTTTTCGATCGCTACGATCATCTTCAGTCCCTGGAACCGGGCCCGAGAGTCTTCGAGCCCAGCCCCGCTCCCGCCCGCTTCGTCATGCCCATCGCGTTCGGCAACCTGCTGTATGGGACCACCGAAGGAGGCGAGGTCTCGGCGAGTTTGAAACTCACGGATCGCTGGACGCTGAGTCCGGGTTACGCATTCCTGGAAATGCACCTGCATCCCAAACCGTCGAGCCAGGACACTGTGTCGGTGGCGCAAAACGAAGGATCAAGTCCGAGGCACCAGGCGCAACTGCGGTCTCACGTGGACCTGCCGCATGGCTTATCCTGGGACGCCAGCGCATATTTCGTTGGCGCCCTGCCGATGCAGGGTGTCGCTTCCTACACGCGGGTGGATACTCAACTGAGATGGAAGATCGCGGAGCGCGCGGAATTCAGCGTGGTGGGGCAGAACCTGCTGCGCAACGATCACCTGGAATCGATGGATCAATTGACGCTGGTGAATTCGTCGCTGATCAAGCGGGGCGCGTACGCGAAGATCATCTGGTGGTTTCGATAGTGCGCGATTCAGAGCTTAAGTGAGCACTTCAATTAAAAAAGCCGACGGCTAATGACGTGTTGATTTTTCATCCGTTGCGGCACAGCTGAAGCCGTGCCCTACAATGATTCGGCCTAAACTCGCAAGATTTCTTGCAGGCTCCCCGGAAGTTTGCCTCGCCGTCTATCCGCGCAGAATGCCCGGGGGAATGTTGTTCTGCCGCGCGAGGTCGCTCAATTCGTCCAGTTGATTTTGGACTTCCTGCACCTGCGCCGCGAGGATCGCGAGGCCTGCCTCGGGAGTTACGCCGGCACTTGGCTGGTCCATAGCGATGCCCGGTTGGGTCACGCCTTTTGTGGCGTTCGCCAAGGCTGTCTTTTGCGCTTGCAGCGCGGCTTGGCGCTTGTCCAGTTCCGCTTGCAAGTCTGCGGCTTTTTCGGCGTACCACGAGGGATCTTCGAGCCTGGAGTTGTACACGGGGAAGGCGGGTTCCGATGGCGCCGCGGCCTGCGCCGCCGGCTCAGCGGGTTCCTGACCGACGATGGAAATCAGGCCGCGAGAGCGCAGCTGATCCATGTCGTCTTCGGTCCAGACCTTTTTGGGTTGATTCTGATTTGCTTGTGCGGGGCGCGGTTCTTCAGCCGCG
Organism: Terriglobia bacterium; assembly: GCA_020073485.1. Lineage (GTDB taxonomy): Bacteria > Acidobacteriota > Terriglobia > Acidiferrales > UBA7541 > Palsa-360. Next base: position 131,689 of record JAIQFB010000013.1, read on the forward strand.
CGGGACGGCAGCGCGAACGCCAACGCAAGAAGTGCGGAAAATGCGAAGGGATGGATGCGCATGATTTCTCCTTGGAGGGGACATTCAGAGTGTACACCTTCATGGGTTTCTGTGAAAATCAAACGCTGGGTGAGGATTTGGCCAGTTTCCGATGAGAGAAATTACCAGGAGTTGGGAAGGGAAGATTCGTGCTTCGTTGACTGACGGTTTGCCCTCATGTTCTCTTACCCTACAATAAGGCGTGTGCTTAAAAGGAGTCCAACGGATGACGGAGAAGACAATTCTGAGCGTCGCAGTCACGGGAAATCAAACCACGTTGCAGCAGCACCCAGGCCTGCCCTGTACGCCTGAGCAAATCGCGACCGCCTGTATCGAATCGGCCAAAGCCGGCGCAGCCATTACCCACATCCACGTGCGCTACCCTGATGGCCGACCGAGCATGGAGCTCAGCCACTATACTGAGGTCGTTGATCGCATTCGCAATAGTGGCGTGGATGTGATTATCAATCTCACGACTGGACCGGGGCAACGCTTTATTCCGAGCGAGGATGACCCGAAGGTAGCTGCCCCGGGCACCACGCTGACAAATCCAATGCGCCGCGTCGAGCATATCTTGGCGCTGAAGCCCGAAATCTGCAGCCTGGACCTCAATACGATGTGGTCGGGTGCGTCCGCGGTGATCAATCCGCCGAATAGCATTACCACCATGGCGCGAGCAATGAAAGAAGCGGGATCGAAACCGGAGCTCGAAGTTTTTAATAGTGGCGACATTAATTTGGCAAAAGACCTGATCGATAAGGGTGTTCTAGATAAGCCGCCGCTGTTCCAGATCGTCACCGGAATCCGCTACGGGTTTGAATGCACGCCGCAGACCCTAATGTACGCGAAGTCCCTCTTGCCGGAAGGCGCGCACTGGGCTGCGTTCGGCGTTGGCCGCCTGGCCTATCCGAGTCTGGCGCAGGCCTTTCTGCTCGGCGGACATGTCCGAATTGGAATCGAAGACGCTGTATATCTTCGCAAGGGCGTGTTGGCTCCGAGCAATGCAGCAATGGCAGAGAAAGCCGCGCGCATCATCGACGAACTTGGCGGTGAACTGGCCACGGCAAAGGAAGCCCGGGAAATCCTCGGACTTCGCAATTGAAGAACCAATGGGACTGGTGGACGATTTGTCGTCCACTCCGAATCGGAGAGGCCCTGATAAACGGGGTGGTCTCAATGGGTCGATGCAACACCTGCTCGAAGTCTCCTTATAAGAGTTTACGAAGCTGATTCCGTTCGCGAGCGTTGATTCAAACGGAACACCGATCTGTTCAGGTTCTGATTGAGTGCTGCCGTACAGATCGAATCTCCAGGGGAAGTTTAGCGAGATCAACCGATTAGATAGTGTTGCATCGACCGGTTGAGCTGGCAGGGATTATCGGAATCTGGCCCGCTAACCAAAGGGTTTTGAAGTGTCAGCGCTGCGTGGTGGAGGCAATCGTCGAGGCTGCTGCGCGCGGTGCGTACTTCGTCTGGATGTAATCGTCGACCAGTTTGCGGAACGCGGCGGAGAGTTCGTCGTAGTTGCCGTGGAGGGTGACGAACTTCTGGCCGTCGATGTAGACCGGGCAGCTGGGCTCTTCGCCGGTGCCGGGGAGGCTGATGCCGATGTTGGCGGCTTTGGATTCGCCGGGGCCATTAACGATGCAGCCCATGACGGCGAGGGTCATCTCCTCGACGCCTTCGTATTGCTGCTTCCATTGGGGCATGGAGTCGCGGATGTAGCCCTGAATGCGTTCGGCGAGTTCCTGAAATGTGGTGCTGGTGGTGCGGCCGCAGCCGGGGCAGGCCGTTACGCTCGGGGCGAACGAACGCAGGCCGAGCGCCTGCAGCAATTCGCAGGCGGCGTAGACTTCCTCGCGGCGGTCGCCGCCGGGGCGCGGCGTGAGCGAAATGCGAATCGTGTCGCCGATTCCTTCCTGCAGCAGTACGCCCAGCGCCGCCGCGGACCATACCGTGCCCTTTGTACCCATGCCGGCTTCGGTGAGGCCCAGGTGCAGCGGCTGCTCGGTCTTGCGCGAAAGGTCGCGGTACACCCGGATTAAGTTTTGCGGCTTGGAGACCTTGCAGGAAATAATGATCTGATCGCGGCGCAGGCCGCACTCGAGCGCGAGTTCGGTCGATTCGAGGGCGGAAAGAACCATGCAGTTGTTGATGATTTCCTCGGAGCCGAGGCCGAGTTCGCGGTCCGTGTTTTCCTGCATCTTGCGCATGACTAGTTCTTGATTGAGCGAGCCGCCATTGACGCCGATGCGCACGGGCTTGCCATTGTCGACGGCGACCTTACATATCGTTGCAAATTGTTCGTCGCGGCGCGCGCCCGCGCCCACGTTGCCGGGATTGATGCGGTATTTATCGAGGGCGCGCGCGCAGCCGGGATACTTGGTGAGCAGGACGTGGCCGTTGTAATGAAAATCGCCGATGATCGGCGCAGTGCATCCCAGATCGCGCAGGCGCGCGACGATTTCCTCGACCGCCGCCGCCGATTCCGGCATGTTCACGGTGATGCGCACCAGCTCGGAGCCCGCGTCGGCCAGTTCCTTGCACTGCGTCACGGTTCCGGCGATGTCCGCCGTGTCGGTGTTGGTCATGGACTGCACCACGACGGGCGCGCCGCCGCCGACCTGATATTGGCCGACTTTGACGCCGATCGTCTTGCGCCGCGTGATGGGAAAAATCTGCATGTGCCGATCCTTATTTGAATTTCCTATCATATCAGCCCTGAAGCGGCGATCAAAACTCTCTGCGAAGGCGCATCCTAAATCACACTGCAACCAAACGTGCACAATCACCCTTGGCGCCGGAAATCACCATAAGGGACAGGGATTCAGTGAGATCCCGTTTTGGGACACCGTTTTCCTTGCCAAAATTTGGTGTTGTGCGTATATTCTTGCTTCATATCGGAACTGGGGGGTGAATCATGCGTTACGGTAGCAAGGCTATTTGTGTCTTGAGTCTAGCCGCACTGTTCGGCTCGCTCGGGCTCCACTCGGCCGCTCATGCGCAGGACAATATTATGGGGCAGATCCAGTTCATTCCCGCGAACAACGCGATCAAGACCTCTGGCGTGTGGATTGACGGGCAGTACGTGGGGTACGTGGGAGAGTTGGCAGGGCGGCACAGGCTCCGGCTTCTGCCCGGCGTGCATGACGTGGTGGTGCGGCAGGCGGGATACACCGACTTCAACAAGAAAGCGGTGATCGAGCCGGGGCTTATCCTGGATATCACCGTCAATCCGGACAAGGACACGAGGTTTGTCTATCCCGAGACAAAATCGAGCTCCCTAGTAACGCTGCAAGTTCAACCGACCAGGGCCGCCGTGTTCCTGGATGACAATTTTGTGGGCCACGTGGACGAGTACGACGGCTTTCAACGCGGGATGCTGGTCGTACCGGGAAAGCACCGCATCAAGATCGCTTTGCCGGGCTTTAAGACCATGGAAACCGAAGTGGACTTGCTCCCGCACCAGAAGTTCACGCTCAAGACCGAACTCATGCAAGGCAGCATCGAAGATGCCGATCCACTGATTCGTACCGACGCGTCGCGCGGCATTGCTTCCGGGAGCGAAGTGGCGCGGTCAACGAAGTAACTCTCTCGCCGGGGCAGTTCCGGACCGGAATGGGAAATTCGCAGCTGTTATTTATTTTGGCTGCAGGGACTGCACGGTACGAATCCATCTTTTCAAATGCGGGCTCCAAACGGGGCCCGCATTTTTTATTCAAGGGCCGCACTTTCCCGTCATAGGAGAGGTGAGCGGACCCCGCGATAATTATTCGCGCTTAGCAGTCTGAGCAGGCCATATCAGTGTGCTGACCAGTACGGCAATCACGATTCCGAAGGAAACCTCAAGAAACCGGTGCAGGGCAGTCACCCAGGGGTTTCCGGGGCGTCCTACCAGCATCACGATGGCGACGGCGACTCCCGCCAGCCGGGCGGCCTCCGCAAACCCTAGTAGCGCGCAGAGCAGCACGGTAAGAGCAACGGCCGCGCCAAACGCCCACAGGCTCTGGCCGAAAAGGGCGGCGAATGCCGCTCCCACACACACTCCGATAGCGGTGCCGACCAGGCGGAATCCGGAGGCTTTCTTCGTCCGGCTGACGTCGGAATACATCACGATGATCGCGCTGATGGCCGCCCAGTAGCTTTCCGGAAGATGCAGGAATCGCGCCAGGTAAAGAGACAAAACTGCGGCGAGGCCGGTCTTGGCGGCGTGTTTGAGGCGCTCGATATTTTTCGAGGAATGGATGCGGGTTTCCTCAAATCAAGGGCGCAGATCTTACGGTGCGCCGGCGGCCTGGGTTCCGCGCAGGCCGAGGGCATCGGCGGCGCCGCGCATGGCGGCGATGCAGAAGGCGATGTGCTCCTCGATGGGGACGCCCAGCTCTTCGGCGCCCTTGCGAACGTCGTCGCGATTGACGCCGCGGGCGAAGGCCTTGTCCTTTAATTTGCGTTTCACGGAGTCGGGCTCCACTTCCAGGATGCTCTTGCTGGGCTTAACCAGGGCGCAGGCGGTGAGGAAGCCGGCGAGCTCGTCGCAAGCGAATAAAGTGTGCTCGAGCAGAGTCTGGCGCGGGACCGCGCAGTAATCGGCGTGCGTGAGAATCGCGCGAATCATTTCTTCCGGGTATCCGCGCTCGCGCAGGATGGCTGAGCCGCCGGCGGGGTGTTCCTCGATGGGGCTGTGCGCGTCGTTGGGCCAGCGCTCGTAGTCGAAGTCGTGCAGCAGGGCGGTGAGGCCCCAAAGTTCCTCGTCGGCGCCGTTTTTTCGGGCGTAGGCGCGAACGCAGGCCTCGACGGCAAGCGCGTGCTTGCGCAGGCTTTCATTTTGAGTGAATTCGCACAGCAGGTTCCAGGCGTCGGTTCTGGTGGGCATGAGCGCTCCTAGTGCTTTGGTAGGACAGGCTGAAGCCTGTCCTACTGGGGGAGGATACCGTAACTGTCGGGGGAAGCGAAGGCATGAGGATATTTAGGGACTAATGGAATTTCCATTTTGACCGATTTGTACTTTAGCGACGGGATTTGGTTCCACTTCCCGGAGAAAACGGGATGCGTGGCGAAAAAAATTAGAACATGCAGACAAAAGCGGAAAAAAGTTCTTGACATGGGAGGCGGGTACCCTCAATATGGCGGTCGCGCCAGCTGCTGCCTTCCCCCCGATCGTAGTTCCTTTCATCCGCATGCCGGAATAGTCTGCGAGGAGTACCGGTGTCGGAACAAACAAATGGTATGAACAACACAAACGGGAACAAGGTCGCCACAGATATAGACCTGGACCGCGAAGTCATACGATGCAAAACCTGCGGGCTTGTGCAGTATCGCACCCGCACGGGGAATTGCCGCCGGTGCCTGCACCTGCTGCCGCCGAAGGTGGAATTTCTAATTCCTCCTCCCGAGCCGCAGGAGCTTCCGGGCGACGACCGGCAACTCTTCGAGAAATGGCCGAACCGCGAGACGGTGGAGAACATAGGGCAGCGTATCCGGCAGTTGCGCGAGTCGCGCGGGATGACGCAGAGCCAACTCCAGGCGCGCTCTCGGGTATCCAGGTCGTACCTGTCACGGATCGAAAGCGGGCAGATGACGCCCAGCCTCGGAACGCTGGAAAAGATTTCCGAAGCGCTTGGCGTCGGCTTGAACCGCTTCTTCGTTCCCGAAACGAACGGCGAAGCCCTTCTGGAAGATCCATTCATCCAGGGGTTGCGGCCGTTCCTACGGCAGCTCGACTGGGAACAGTGGCAATCGATTCTGAAGCGCCTGGCCGCGATCAGCGACCACGTCTCCAACGGGAATGGGCAGGTGCGTCCGTTAGCACAGCCGCAGCCCTCCCGCATGGAGCAGTTTGCGCGACGGATGCACCCAGCTGCGATGGGCCACCGTTAGTCGGGCAATAAGGAAGATATTCAAGGTGTGGCGCGAACTCCCTCGGCAGAGGGAGTTCGCGTCTTTTTGTCCGCGGGCTGCACGGTTCACTCGAAGCGTTCAGCGCAAAAGTACAGCCCGCACACGACGCGGGTATACGGTGCTGCTCGCAAATTTCCGCGTCGTGTCGCTCCACCATCTGTAAAATTGGAATCGAAAAGTTTGTGGTGTTGCCCTTGGCACAGGTTTCCGCCTGTGCCCGTTTGACTTTGTCCGTACGGAACGAAAACCGCACAGGCGGAAGCCTGTGCCACCGAATACCTCCCCGCGCAACTTCTTACTTCTTTTCAGAGAATTCGCTCTCCAGCAGGCCGTAATTCTCCAGGTCGACGAATCGATCCCATTTTTTGACGTGCTCGCGTGAGCGGCCTTCGTGGCGCATTCCGATTTTTTCCAGGACGCGGCCCGAGGCGGCGTTTCCGGCGAAGTGGAAGGCGTAGATTCGGTGCAGCGCGAGGGTTTGAAATCCGAAAGCGACTGCAGCGCGGGCCGCTTCGGTGGCGTATCCGTTTCCCCAGAACGGGACCCCGATCCAATAACCGAGTTCGGCGCGCTGATGAGCGGGCGTGATGTTCAAGCCCACCCCGCCGCACAACTCGCGGGTGGCGGAAACGCAAATGGCGAAGGACACGGAGAGCCCCGAGCGGAATTCCTCGGAGGCGCGGGCCAGGAAATTCCGCGCATCCTGCTCGGCGTAGGGATGGGGGATGTTCGCGGTCATGGAGGCGATCTCGCGCGCTCCGGCCAGGCGCGCGATTGCTGGGATGTCCGCTTGCTCCAAGGAGCGCAGCAGCAGGCGCGCGGTTTTTAACTCTTGCGGGGCGGTCATGGGTTTGATTGGTTCTGAATTGTAACGCCTGTCCGCAGCGGAGAAGCGCGCTACATTTCCAAGGCCGGATTCTCACACAGGATTTTTAGCCCGCCGCGATTTGGGAGCTCTGGCAAAAAAAACCAACAGGCTGAAGCCTGTCCTACTGATCTACGCGAAGCGCACTTTGACGTCGGGGCGCTTATCCAGGGTCACGGTGTCGACAAAGCGCACCTGGCGCTCGTCGAGCGTGACCACCAGCGACTGCGTGCGGATGCCTTCGCCGAAGAAACGCACGCCGCGCAGCAAGCCTCCGTCGGTCACTCCCGTGCACGCAAAAATAATTTTCTGGCCGGGCGCGAGGTCTTCGGTTTTATAAATTCGCTTGCCGTCCTTGATGCCCATTTTTTCGAGGCGTTCCTGGTGCTCAGGCTTGGAGACCACCAGGCGCGCCAGGATTTCTCCGTTCAGGCAGCGCAAGGCCGCGGCGGTGAGCACGCCTTCGGGAGCGCCGCCCGTGCCCATCACCACGTGAACGCCGGTGCCGATGACGGCCGCGGAAATGCCAGCGGAGAGGTCGCCATCGCCGATCAGGCGGATGCGGGCGCCAGCGGCGCGAATGTCCGAGATCAGTTTTTCGTGGCGCGGGCGATCCAGCACCACTACGACCAGGTCTTCGATGTCGCGGTCCAGGCGCTTGGCGATGGAGCGTAGGTTGTCGGCTACCGGGGCGTCCAGATCCACGGCGCCTTTGCACGACGGGCCAACGATTATTTTTTCCATGTACAGATCGGGAGCGTGCAGCAAGCCGCCCTTCTCGCTGGCGGCCAGGACGGTGATCGAGCCGGGAGCGCCGGTGGCGCACAGGTTGGTGCCTTCCAGGGGATCGACGGCGATATCGACGGCGGGAAAATTAAATCCACGGACATGCTGCGCGGCGCCGATTTTTTCACCGATGAAGAGCATGGGAGCATCGTCGCGCTCGCCTTCGCCGATGACGATGGTGCCGTCCATGGGCACTTCATCCATGACTTTGCGCATGGATTCGACGGCGGCCTGATCGGCTTTGTGGCCGTCGCCCAGGCCCATGGTCTTGGCCGATGCAATGGCCGCTTTTTCGACGACGCGCAAAAATTCCAGACTCAGTTCGATTTCCATTCGATCTCCCGACTCTCTGGATTTCTCAATCCGGCGCGCGTGTGCATGCGGGTCACGCGCGCGACATCACCCGAAACTTGACCTATCCTAAACTAAACCGGACATTGCAACCAGCGGCTTCGACAGGATTTTTCCACAATGTGGCAGGAAACATTTCATTTTCATTCAGAGGGAATCGTCCCTCTGCTTCCCGAACCGCATGTCACGGAGAGGCCTCTATAAGACCGGTGCACAATGGCGTCTTCCGATTTTGTTGAGGGCGTTCCCGGCGAAACTTCCATTTTTAGGGCGGGCAGTTTTTTGCTTAGGGCAACGGCTGGATCACGGTGTTCACCAGGTTTGGATTGTCGAATGCGGTCTGGTCGCCGGGTTTTCCGCCGGATACGGGGAGCAGGCGGGCGCTCAGGGGCTTGGATAATTTCACGGAAAGAGTGGCAACGTCGCCGAGGATGCGGGCGAGTTGATCCGGTGTGACGTCGCCGGGCAGGGGAATGGTATCGAGCCCGGTGCCGCACACGGAGGAGTAGGCGAGCAACTGATCCATGGTGAGCGCGCCTTCGCCCCAAAGTTGCGCGAGGCGCGTGTCTTCGAGAACCGGCATCATCACTCCCGAGTAGCCCACTTTCGTCACGGCTATATCGCGCAACGCCGCGGTAATCGTGGCCACCGCGGTGAGTGTGCCGCTGGTGCCGAATCTTCCGCCGGAAAATCCCGCGGTGGCCGATCCGATGGATGCGTTTTTCATGGGCGCGGGAGAAAGATCCAGTCCCATGTAGGCCCAACCGGTCTGTTGATCGATCTTGCCGGCGATGTCCGCGATGGCCATGGCGTGCATGCCGAGCTCGGCGATCAGCGCCTGGCGCGTGGCTTCCGGGTCGCGCTTCACGGCCATCACGGCGGCGACTACGTTCGCGGATTCGAGGCCGATGGCGAACTGATGTCCCAGGCCCTGGTGAAAGGCGGCGGGAAAGAACGGCGTGTATGCCGGGACGCTCGCGATGCCCGCGAACCGGAAATTGCCGAGGCCCTGCGCGGTGTGGTCCTCAAGATATTTGATGACGTCGGCGGCGGCGCGCACGGCTTTCCAGTGGACGCCGTCGCTTCCGGCGATGACGACGCTGCCGGAGATGTTGCTGGTCTGCGCGAGAATTTCGGCGAGCTGCTGCGCCTGCGCGGAGTTGTCCTTTTCGGTCATCAACGCGGGGCCGATGGCGAGCATGACATTTTCTTTTGTTGCGAGAGCGTCGAGGTCGTGGAAGAGCGCGGCTGCGGCCGGCATGGACATTCCGGCGGTGTATTCGGGAAAAGGCTGCGTGGAGATGCGGATGGTCTGCACCTGGTAGCCGGCGAGTTCAAAGCGCGCTTTGGCGTTGCGCAGCATGGCCACGGTGTCGGCGAATTGCTGCTTGTAATCGGCGGGATCCAGGCGGACGAATGCAGTGATAGTGCGGACTTTGGGTTTTTCCTGCGCGGATGCGGGTGCGGAGAGGGAAGCGAGCAGGAAGACCGCCAGGAAAAAGGCATTTGCGGCGAAGGGAATCGCAAATTTGAAATTTGAAATTTCAAATAGGGGATTGCCGGTGTGGCGGAGCATCTGGCCCTCCTGGAAATACAGGCTTCGGAATGACAACCAAGAGCAAATTCCCCCCCCGCCCGCTAGAAATACGCGGGGATGCCGGTGATGCGCTCGCCGATGACCAGGCGATGGATATCGTGCGTGCCTTCGTAGGTGTACACGGATTCTAGATTGTTCATGTGGCGCATGACGCAGGAATCGTCGACGATGCCGTTGGCGCCGAGGATGTCGCGGGCCTTGCGCGCGGTTTCCATGGCCATCCACACGTTGTTCATCTTGAGCATGGAGACGTGCGCGGGGTCCAGTCGATTCTGGTCTTTTAATCTTCCGAGGTGCAGGGCCAGCAATTGGGCCTTGGAAATTTCCGTGATCATGAAGACCAGCTTGTCCTGAACGAGCTGGTGCGTGGCGATGGGTTTGTTCTGGAATTGTTTGCGCGTCTTGGCGTATTGCAGCGCGGCGTCGTAGCAGGCCATGGCTGCGCCGATGGCTCCCCAGCCGATGCCGAAGCGCGCCTGCGTCAGGCAGCTCAGCGGGCCTTTGAGTCCGGCGACGCCGGGCAGGACGTTTGCAGCGGGGATTTCGCAATCGTTGAACGCGAGGCCGGAAGTGACGGAAGCGCGCAGCGAGAGCTTGCCGTGAATGTCGCGCGCGGTGAAACCCTTTGTGCCCTTTTCCACCAGGAAGCCGCGAATTTTTTCGTCTTCTTCGCACTTAGCCCAGACCAGGGCGACATCGGCGATGGAGCCGTTGGTGATCCACATCTTTTCGCCGTTCAACACGTAACGGTCGCCGCGGCGCGCGGCGCGCGTGAGCATGCCGCCGGGGTTGGAGCCGAATTGCGGCTCGGTAAGCCCGAAACAGCCCAGCGCTTTGCCGCTCTGCAGGCGCGGCAGCCAGTGTTCCTTCTGTTCGGGCGAGCCGTAGTTGTAAATGGGATACATCACCAGGGCGCTTTGCACGGAAACAAAACTGCGCAGGCCGGAGTCGCCGCGCTCGAGTTCTTGCATCACCAGGCCGTACGCCACGTTGGACATTCCTGCGCAGCCGTAGCCCTCGAGGTTCGCGCCGAAAAATCCTAGGTCGGCCAAGCGTGGTACCAGGTCCAGCGGGAAGGTGGATTCCCGGTTGTGCTTCACGATGACCGGAAGCAGGAATTCCTCGACAAATTGCCGTGCGGTGCCGCGCGCCAGCAGTTCCTCGTCGTTCAGCAGGGAATCGAAATCCAGATAGTCCACGCCGGGAAAAGCAGGCATCAGGTGCTCCTTGGTGAGGAAAGGGCTGACGAGGCACGTTGGGCTGCCGGCCAGGTTGTGAAGCACGTCACGTGTGGCATTCTATCGCGCGGAGTTTACTGGCAGCAAGCGAGTGTGTAGGACAGGCACTCTTGCCTGTCCGGTTTCCGCTCCTATGAGGCAAAAACCGGACAGGCAAGAGTGCCTGTCCTACATAAGTAGCAAAGTCTTGCACTAAATGGGCGGCGATGTTATAAAATCACTCCTTTGTCCATACAAGGAATTGCCTGAGGGGAGGGTGTGTACCCGAGGTTCTTCCGAAAGCTTGTGTTTGGGCGGGCATTGTCGGATGCCTAACCATAACCCGTGGAAATTTTAAACCAACTCGGCGACCTGTTTCTGGCGGCTGTCCCCACCGTCATCATCGTTTTTCTTTTCTATTTTTTCCTGCGCTGGAGTTTTTTCAAGCCCATCGAGCGCGTGCTGGCCGAACGCCACAAACGCGCGGAAGGTGCGCGGCAGGAGGCGGAAGCGAGCCGCGCGGCCGTGCAGGAAAAACTTCGCACCTATAACGATTCGCTGAAGAAAGCGCGTTCGGAAATGTTTGCGGAGCAGGAAGGCGTCCGCCGGCGCGTGCTGGATGAGCGGCAGGCGAAGGTAAGCACCGCTCGGGTGGCCGCGCAGAAAGCCCTGCAGGAGGCAAAGCAGGTGATCGCCGAGGAAGTGAAGGCGGCGCGCGCCGAACTGGAACGATCCAGCGGCGATATGGCGGCGGAAATCGCCGAGGCCATTATTGCCGGAGGCCCTTCCGCTCCGGGCGCTTCCCGGCCGGGAGGGGCGCGATGAACTTCGCCCGGCGCATCCTTATATCCGCTTCCGGGGCGCTTGTTGGGATTATCGTTTTTACGCTTCCCGTGCTTGCCGCCGAGGGCGCCGAGCCCAATCCCGCCGATTCTCCCGCGGGACTGATTTTTCGCTGGCTGAATTTTGCCCTAGTTTTCGGCGGGATCGCATACCTGATCGCCAAGAACGGCGGCGCGTTTTTCGGCGCCAACGCCAAGGCGATTTCCGCGAGTATTCGCGAAGGCGCGGCCGCGAAGGAAGAAGCGACTCGCCAGCTGCAGGAAGTGGAGACCAGGATTTCGCGGTTGGATCAGGAAGTTTCCGGTTTGAGAGAATCGGCGCGGCGCGATTCCGCGGCGGAAACCGAACGGTTGAATGCTTCGGGCCAGGCCGAAATTGAGAAGATTCAGATTGCGGCGCGGGCCGAACTCAGCGCGACCGAACGCGCCGCCAAGCAGGAATTGCGGGCGCTGGCCGCCTCGCTGGCGGTGGAGCGCGCGGGGGAACTGGTCGCATCCCGCATGGACAAGAATATCCGCACCAAATTAATGCGCGCGTTCCTCGACGAACTCGGAAGGAGCGCGAATTGAAAGCTTTGGCGGAGCGGTACGCGGGCGCGCTGGTGGACGTCGCGCTGGAAAACCGGCAGGCCGACCAGATCAAGCAGGAACTCGCGCAATTTGCGGCGATGGTCCGCGAATCGGACGAGCTGCACTCGTTTCTGGCGAATCCAGCCATTGCGCGCGCAAGCAAGCATGCGGCCATCGAACAGCTGGTGGCCAGGATGGGCGCCAGCCGCACGCTGCGCAATTATCTATTCGTGATCGTGGACCAGCGCCGCGCCGGGCTGCTGGTCGAAATTGAAGAGGCCTTCAGCGCCCTGCTGGACGCGCGGCAGGGAATCATGCAGGCTACGGTCACTTCGGCGGCGGAATTGACGCCCGTGGAGCGCGCCGAAATGGACGCCGCGCTGGTGAAGTTGACTGGCAAAAAGGTGCAGGCGAAATTCACGACCGATGCGGCGCTGATTGGCGGCGCGGTGGTGCGAATCGGGTCCACGATTTATGACGGGTCGGTGCGCGCGCAGCTGGAACGCATGCGCGTCCGGATGGTTACCGAATAATAGGTTACGAAACAGGATTCAGGAACAGGAGCTGGAATGGCTTCGATTAAAGCGGATGAAATTACAAAGATACTGAAGGCGCAGATCGCCAACTACGAGCAGGCCGTCGCGGTCGAGGAAGTCGGCACCGTCATCTCCGTTGGCGACGGCATCGCGCGCGTCTATGGCCTCGAAAAAGTAATGTCCGGTGAAATGCTGGCGTTTCCTCACGACGTGTTCGGCATCGCGCTCAACCTGGAAGAAGATCAAGTGGGCGCCGTGCTGCTGGGCGAATACACGCTAGTGCAGGAAGGCGACACAGTGAAGCGCACGGGCACGATTATGTCCGCGCCGGTGGGCGAAGCGATGGTAGGGCGCGTGGTCAGCCCGCTCGGGGTGCCGCTGGACGGCAAAGGGCCCATCGCCACCGACAAGCGCATCCCGATCGAGCGCATCGCGCCGGGCGTTGTGGACCGGCAACCGGTTCGCGAGCCGCTGCAAACCGGAATTAAGTCCATCGACTCGATGATCCCCATCGGCCGCGGGCAGCGCGAGTTGATCATCGGCGACCGCCAGACCGGGAAAACCGCCATCATTCTGGACACGATCCTGAATCAAAAGGGCGGCGACATGATTTGCATCTACTGCGCGATCGGGCAGAAGCGCTCGACCATCGCGCAGGTGGTGAAGGTGCTGACCGACGCGGGCGCGATGGAATACACCATCGTGGTCGCGGCCTCGGCCACGGAACCCGCCACGCTGCAATACATCGCGCCGTATGCGGCTTGCGCCATGGGCGAATTTTTCCGCGATTCCGGCCGGCATGCGGTTTGTTTTTACGACGATCTTTCCAAGCACGCGCAGGCCTATCGCGAAATTTCTCTGCTGCTGCGGCGTCCTCCCGGCCGCGAGGCGTTTCCGGGTGACGTGTTCTATCTTCACTCGCGCCTGTTGGAGCGCGCCGCGAAATTGAACGACAAGCTGGGCGCTGGCTCGCTGACGGCGCTGCCGGTGATCGAAACGCAGGCGGGCGACGTTTCCGCCTACATTCCGACCAACGTGATTTCGATTACCGACGGGCAGATTTATCTGGAAGCGGACCTGTTCAACAGCGGCATACGCCCCGCGATCAACGTGGGTTTGTCGGTGAGCCGCGTCGGCGGCAACGCGCAGATCAAGGCCATGCGGCAGGTGGCAGGGTCGCTGCGTCTGGATCTGGCGCAGTACCGGGAACTGGCGGCGTTCGCGCAGTTCGGCTCCGATCAACTCGATAAGGCGACGCAGGCGCAGCTGGCCCGCGGTCAGCGTTTGGTGGAAATCCTGAAGCAGGGGCAGTTCTCGCCGCTATCGGTCGAAGAGCAAGTGGTGGTGATTTTCGCCGGCACCAGCGGGCTGATTGACGACGTCGCGGTTCCGGACGTGCAGCGCTTCCAGAAAGACCTGGTGGAATTCATTCACACGCGATACGGCGCGCTGCTGGCCGAAATCGCGCAGAAAAAACAGATCACCGACGATGGGCGAGCGGCACTGAAGCGCGCCATCGGCGAATTCAAGGAGCAATTCCAGGCGGGAGCGGCCGTGGCGCGCGCCTAGTCCGGCGAGCGAAACCTTTCGATGCCCACACTACTCGATTTCCGGCGCCGCATTCGCTCGGTGAAGAACACCCAGCAGATCACGCGCGCGATGAAATTTATCGCCGCGGCCCGCCTGCGGCGGGCGCAGGAGACGGCGGTTTCGCTTCGGCCCTACGCCAGCGGGATTCGGGAAGTACTGGCTTCGGCCATGTCGCGGATCGAAAATCCCGAGCAGTTTCCGATGCTGGCCGAACGGCCCGAGGAGCGCATTCTGGTGCTGGTGGCTTCCGGTGAGCGCGGCTTGTGCGGGGCGTTCAATGCCAACGTGCTGCGCCGCGCCTTTGAATTCCTGCGCGACCATGGCGACCAGACGCTGGAAGTCATTGCCATCGCGAAAAAAAGCCGCGATGCCTTCCGGAAACGTTCGTGGAAAATTGTCGGCGAATACGTGGACATCACCACCAAGGCGGACCTCGGGAAAGCCGTGGAAATCGCGGCCGAGGTCATGAAGCGTTACGAAGCCCGTGAGGCCGACTCGGTTTATCTCATTTACAACGAATTCAAGAACGTGATGTCGCAGACGCTGCGCGTCGAAAAGTTGCTGCCGCTGGATCGCGCGGCGCTCGCGACCCACGACAAAAACGCGCCGCCGGCGTCTTCCGCGGACTCCGTGGACTATATTTACGAACAGCCTGCGGCGGAAATTTTCAACAAGCTGGTGCCGCGCTACGTGGAGATGCAGATTTACCGCATGCTCGCTGAAACGTCCGCCGCGGAACACGCGGCACGCATGACGGCCATGGAATCGGCGACCAGCAACGCTTCCGACGTGATTGACGCGTTAACGCTGCACATGAACAAAGTACGACAGGCGGCGATTACGCGCGAAATCATTGAAGTGGTTAGTGGAGCAGCGTCTGCCGGTTAAGGCATCACCGGTCACGAATTACGAATTTCGAATCACGAATCACGGAGAAACAAAATGGCTCAGCACGAAACAGGAAACGTTGGGCACGTCGTCCAGGTCATTGGACCAGTCATCGACGTGCAATTTCCCGAGCATCACCTGCCTGAAATTCACAACGCGGTGAAGATTACGAGCGAGGGGTTTGAAGGACCCGAGCTGATCAGCATTGTCGCCGAGGTCGCGCAGCACTTGGGCGAAGGGCGCGTGCGCACCGTCGCGATGACCGCCACCGAAGGCGTGGTGCGCGGCATGAAGGCTGTCGACCTGGGCGGGCCGATCTCTGTGCCGGTGGGCCGCGCGGCTCTGGGACGCGTGATGAACGTGCTGGGCGAGCCTGTCGATGGCCTGGGGCCGATTCAGACCGACAAGCGGTATCCGATTCATCGGCCCGCGCCGTCTCTGGAAGACCAGTCGACGAATCTCGAGATGTTCGAGACGGGCATCAAGGTTGTGGACCTGTTCGAGCCGTACTTGAAGGGCGGAAAGATCGGCCTGTTCGGCGGCGCGGGCGTCGGCAAGACGGTTTTGATTCAGGAACTGATCCACAACGTGGCCATGAAGCACGGCGGCGTGTCGGTGTTCGCGGGAGTGGGCGAACGGACGCGCGAAGGCAACGACCTGTGGCTGGAAATGACCGAGTCGGGCGTCGTGGTTCCCGGCAATTCGGAGAAATCGCGCGCGGCGTTGATTTACGGACAGATGACGGAACCGCCCGGCGCGCGCCTGCGCGTGGGACTGACCGGCCTGACGGTCGCGGAGTATTTCCGCGATGAGGAAGGCCTGGACGTGCTGCTGTTCATCGACAATATTTTCCGGTTCGTGCAGGCGGGGTCGGAAGTTTCCGCGCTGCTGGGCCGCATGCCTTCTGCCGTGGGATACCAGCCGAACCTGAACACGGAAATCGGCGAACTGCAGGAGCGCATCACGTCCACCAAGCACGGGTCGATCACGTCGGTGCAGGCGATTTACGTGCCGGCCGACGACTACACCGATCCGGCCCCGGCCGCGACGTTCTCCCACTTGGACGCGACCACGAACCTGAGCCGGCAAATCGTCGAGCGCGGCATTTATCCCGCGGTCGATCCTCTGGCCAGCTACTCGCGCATCCTCGATCCGCGCATCGTCGGCGAAGAGCATTACAACACCGCCCGCGCCGTGAAGGGCGTCCTGCAGCGCTATAAGGATTTGCAGGATATCATCGCGATTCTGGGCATCGAGGAACTTTCGGACGAAGACAAGCAGGCGGTGGCGCGCGCGCGCAAGATCGAAAAATTCCTGTCGCAGCCGATGTTCGTGGCGCAGCAGTTTACGGGCCTCGAAGGCAAGTACGTGAAGATCGCCGACAACGTGCGCGGGTTCAAGGAAATCGTCGAAGGCAAGCACGACGACCTGCCCGAGCAGGCGTTCTACATGGTTGGCACGATCGAGGAAGCGCGAGCGAAGGCCGAGAAGATGGCAGCGACGGCGTAGTGAGGAAGTGATTCGCGATTTGTGATTCGTAATTCGTGAACCAAACCCTGCAAAGAGTGCGTTGGCAGGTTTTCACGAATCACGAATCACAAGTCACAAATCACGAAAGAAAATGGCGGACACATTCACACTCGAAGTGGTGACACCGGCGCGGCAAGTGGTGCGCGAGGCGGTGAGCGAGGCGCAGATTCCGGTGCGCGGCGGGTATATTGGCGTAATGCCGGGGCACACGCCGCTGCTGGCCGAGATGGGCACGGGCGAACTGACCTATCGCGCGGGCAATCGCGAGCTTTCGTGCACGGCGATGGGAGGATTCGTCGAAGTGCTTGCCGACCGAGTGATCGTGCTAGCCG
The DNA here is from genome assembly GCA_020073485.1 of Terriglobia bacterium. GTDB lineage: Bacteria > Acidobacteriota > Terriglobia > Acidiferrales > UBA7541 > Palsa-360. The sequence goes on from JAIQFB010000013.1 coordinate 148,730, forward strand.
ATGCCGCCGAACTGGCCTCGGAAATCGACGCGGCTCGGGCACAGGCGGCGCTCGACCGCGCCCAGAAGCGATTCGCGAATCCGAACGATCCCAACGTGGATTGGAAGCGCGCTCAGGACGCTCTGGAACGGGCGCAAGTCCGGTTGCAAGTTGCTGCAAAGGCTGGTTCTGCCGCCGTCAATGCGGCGGTTACTGCTTCGGATCACTCCTGACCTCGAACCTCCTTTGAACCTCACGCGATGGCGTAGCATCTAATTGGCCATGGAAGAAATCACGATGTACTGCACAAGTTGGTGCGGGGATTGCCACCGTGCCAAGAGGTTCTTGAAGGAACGCGGCGTGAGCTTTTCGGAAGTGAATATTGACGAGGAGCCCGACGCCGAGGACCTGGTCCTGAGCGTGAACGAAGGCCGGCGAAAAGTTCCGACTATAAAAGTCGGCGAGCGTTATTTTGCGTGCAGCCCGTTTGATCCCTACCTGCTTTCCTCGGAATTGAATATCCCGCTGAACAAGTAAGTCCATCGAGACGTCCGCCGCGCTGCGTTTATCGCGTTCCCCGTATTGAAAGCCCTGCTCGGACTTTTGAATTTTTTTTAACACAGAGGGTATAGAGAAAACCGCGGAGAGAGACGCCTTCCGGGCTTAATCAGGCTTGTGTCAGGCCCACTCCGCGCGTCATTACGCCGGAGACTTCTAGTTTGTCGTCGAGGAAAACCAGATCCGCGTCCGCCCCCGGCGCCAGGATGCCCTTGCGCGAGCCGAGGCCTAGTTGGCGGGCGGGGTTCGCGGTGACCATGCGCACGGCGGAAGCCAGCGGAACGCCCAGCGCGACAATATTGCGGAGCGCACGGTCCAGCGTCAGTGTGCTCCCGGCCAGCTTGCCTTCGGTGTTGCGGCAAACCCCCCCGGAGACCTTCACTTGCAGCTTCCCGAGCTGATATTTTCCATCGGGCATCCCAGTGGCAGACGTGCCGTCGCTCACCAGGATGACGCGTTCGGGCGTTTTAAGGTCCACGAGCATGCGCATGGCGGCTTCGTCCACGTGAACGTTATCGGCAATGAGTTCGGCGCTGACTTTTGGTGACGTTAAGACCGCGCCGAGCACGCCGGTGCCGCGATGGGAGAACGGGCGCATGGCGTTATAGACGTGCGCGGCGTGGGTGGCTCCGGCGTGGATGGCGGCCAGGGCCTGTTCGTAATTCGCGTCGGTGTGACCGATCGAGACCACCAGGCCGGCCTGGCGCGCCGCGGCGATCAAGTCGAAAGCGCCGGGCAGCTCCGGGGCCAACGTGAGGATCTGCGCGGTGCCGCGCGCTTCCTTGAGGAACTCGGCCAGGACTTCGGTCGAGGGCGGAAGTATCCATTCCTCCGGATGCACGCCCCGGCGCGCCTTGCTGATGAACGGGCCTTCAAAGTGGATGCCGAGAATTTCGGCGCTGAGTTCGCGGGCGGCGAACTGGCTGGATTTTAGAATAAATCGGGCGATGCCCCCGACGCTTTCGCAGGTTTCCGCCTGGCTGGCGGTCACCGTGGTGGCCACGAACGAGGTGGTGCCGTAGCGCGCGACCGTCCCGGCAATAATTTCCAGGGACTCGGCATTTCCTGCCATGACGTCGCGGCCTCCGGCGCCGTGAATATGGACATCTACGAACCCCGGCACGACGGTTTTTCCCTTCGCCGGGATTTCGCGAGCGCCGCGCGGCAGAACCACTTGGCCGCGGGGGCCCACCTCGGAGATCTTGCTCCCCTGAATGACCACGACGCCGTCGGCAATATCCTCGAACGGGGTCAGAACGCGGCTGGCGTGGATGGCGAGAGACTGCATCTGGATGCCATCATCCTACTTGAAACTCGGGGCGAAAATGCGGGAAAAATGGGGGCAAATCCGAGCGTCCGGCCGAGCGATTTGGCCCTGCCGGCGATGCCCCTCGCTTCAATGCGTTCCCTTGAACTACGGGCTCATCCGCCAGCAGGGCAGGCGGCAAATGGCGGGTCAAGTGCATCCACTCCTTTGCCGATACACTGGTCGAGATAGGCTCTTGTCGGTGGCGGGACGCAGTGCTAGACTTTCTCTGCCCCGCCCTATTCGAGGTGATTTTCGATTGAGCGCACCATGGCAAAGCAATTCCCAAGCCGCTCACTCGATCGCCTCCCGCAAGGTTTCCCCAGTGGCCAAATGTTCAGGTGGCGCTTAGGAAACAGTAGTACAAAAGTCCTATTCAGCCCCTCGGACAGGCCCAGTACATTTGTACCGCACGCGGCAGCGCCAGCCACGATCCTGTTAACTACGGGCAGACAGCTGTCTCTACGCGCACGGAATCCATAGATAGGCGACGTGACGACATGACAACGACTGCAGAGCAACTTACGCAGGGGAGTCTTCGGCTTAAGCCTTCCGGCCGCTCCGCCCCGAATCCGCAAGCATGGAAAGCGTTGGTCGGGAACAAGCCGGTCAGTGCGCGTTTTTCGCTCTTGCCCGAAACCAAACCGCGCAAGGGAGCGCTAGCGACAAGTCTGGTCATTCAAATTTGCCTGGCCGCTTTTGTGGTCATGATTCCTCTGCTATTTCCCCAGCAGATGATCCCGAGATCCATTTACATGGTGACGGACATCGCCGGGCCGCCGCTGGAAATTCCCGAGCCTCCCAAACCGAAGCCGCCGGCGCCGCCGAAAGTGGCAAAGGTGCAGCCGCCTCCTCCTCCGGTTGAGAAAGCTCCGCCAAAGATAGACGTGGCCAAATATTTTGCGCCCAAGATTGAGGCTCCGAAGCCGAAACCTCGCCAGGTCGAGGCGGAACTTCCGAAGGTCAACGATACGTTCCAGCCGTTAAAGCTGGAAGTAGCCAATAATCAGCCCGCGCGCCCGCGGGAGCCGGTGAAAACCGGAATGATGACCGGTGGAAGCTCGGCCGTGCCGACGATGCCGAGCAAGCCGCTGGACAAAGTGCAGACCGGCGGATTCGGCGATCCGGACGGGCTGACTGGGCCGAGCGATCCGAATAAGCATGCGAACGTCGGGCATTTTGGGAACCCAGCGCTGCCTCCGGGGCCGGGCTACGGAAACGGCACAGGCGGTGCAAACGGAGCAAAGGGAATCGTGGCCAGCACCGGGTTTGGCAATGGTGTTGCAATTCCTCCTCCGAGTGGCCGGCCGAAAGGCACGGTGCAAGCAGGCGGATTTGCGAACCAGAACGATCAGGTCGTCGAGGCTCCCAAGAAGAGGGCCGAAGCCGCTCCTGATGTGGAACCCGTGGAAATCTTATCCAAGCCTCGGCCGGTCTATTCGGCGGAAGCGCTGAAGCTGAACCTGGAAGGCGAGGTATTGCTGGACGTGATCTTCCCCGCAGCCGGTGGCCAGGTCCACGTGAACCGCGTCGTGAAGGGTTTGGGACACGGCCTGGACGAGGCCGCGATCAAGGCGGCGGAGCTGATCAAATACAAGCCCGCGATTTCGAATGGGCACCCGGTCGATTTTCCGGCCGTGATTCACATTGTGTTCCAAACGGCGTACTGAGATTCCATGCAGTAAGGTGTGGGCATTACTTGGGGCCCGCTACAGATAAAATCCGGAGGGGATATGCGCATTCTGAAGACGATGTTGGTGGTTCTGGCGCTCGGTTGTCTGCCGCTACATGCGGCGGACCAGCAGTCCGGCGCACTGAGCCAGGTGGTGGACCGCATCATCAGCCAGGAACAGGCGGAGATGAACGCTATCAAGCCTTTTACCCCGCTGGTGGAAACTTATATTCAAAATCTTCGCGGGGACAAGGACTTGGGAAGTGTCCCGGCTGGAGACAAGTATTTCCTGGGCCGCGCGGTTTTGTCCAAGGGCATCGAACTTCAACCCTTGACAGACGGCAGCGAGAACGAAGGCGGCAAGAAGAAAATGCTGAGCGGCCTCGGCAGCATGTTCTCGCTCTCGATGGAGTTCCTGCCCAAGGGCTTCCTGCAGATGATCTATCTGGACACCAATGGCTTCGACAAGCAGAACTACAAATTTGATTACGTGCGGCGCGAATTCCTGGGCGAAGTACGCACCCTGGTATTCGACGTGACGCCCACGTCCAAGAACAACAAAGGGCGCTTCATGGGCCGCATCTGGGTCGAAGACCAGGACTTCCATATCGTCCGGTTTAACGGTGCGTACGGCGGCAGCTCGCGCACCAACTACTACTTCCACTTTGACAGCTGGCGCGTGAATTCCGGCCCGAACCTGTGGCTGCCGGCATTCATCTACAGCGAGGAATCGGATCTGAACTTCGCGCTCGCGAAGCGGCTCTCGTTCAAGGCGCAGACGAGGCTGTGGGGATATAACCTCGGCCACTCCGCGCAGGAACAGGAACTGAGCAAGATCCTGATCGAGTCGCAGACTCCGGTGAAGGACCAGACCACGACGGCCAACGATATCAACCCCGTGATGGCGCAGCGCGATTGGGACCGCCAGGCAGAAGATAACGTGGTCGATCGCCTCGAGCGGCTCGGCTTGCTGGCTCCGCAGGGCGAAGTGGACAAGGTTCTGGAAACTGTCGTGAACAACCTGGAAGTGACCAACAACCTCGACATCCAGCCGGAAATTCGCTGCCGCGTGCTGCTGAGCTCGACGCTGGAATCGTTTGCCATCGGCCACACCATCGTGTTCAGCCGCGGCTTGATCGACGTGCTGCCTGACGAAGCCAGCCTGGCCATGATGGTCTCGCACGAACTCTCGCATGTGGTGCTGGGCCACCGCATCGACGGCCAGTACGCGTTCTTCGATCGCCTGCTGTTCGACGAGAAGGACACGTTCCGCCACTTCGGCTTCGCGCGCACCGCTGCGGAAGAAGAAGCGGCCAACGCCAAGGCTAACGAACTGCTGAAGACCTCCCCCTACAAAGATCAACTCTCGACGGCGAAGCTTTTCCTGGACGCCCTGGAGAATCGCCAGAAGGACATCCCGAACCTGATCAGCCCGCACCTGGGCGATCGCGTTCCGGTGACGATGCAGGTTTCGGCTGCGGCCCCGGCGGCGGCGAAACCGGCCGATCCGAACGCGCCCGCCGATGCCAAAACAGCGGCTGCGGCGTCTCCGGTCGTGGCCCTGCCGCTCGGCGGACGCATTAAGATGGATCCGTGGAGCGACAAGCTCGAAATGATGAAGTCCAAACCCGTGGGCACGGTGGCCGAACGCGAGAAGATGCCGTTTGAAGTGACTCCGTTCATGCTCTACCTGACCCGCGAAGTCAACGTGGGCAGCTCGATGACCCCCGGCGCGGTGTCAGCGGATTCCAAGACGGCTACCACCGACACGACTGGAAAGGCACCGCAACAGTAAGAACGTACTCCTCCGGAAATCAAACGGCCGGTCTGACGATGTCGGGCCGGCCGTTTTGTTTTTTTTGGCGGCGGTGAGCATGGAACAGTAGAATACCAACTCCCGTCGAGTGTGCTCGAGAACTGCAATTCCGAGGTCTCAGCGGCTGAACAGGCTGCGGAGTTGGGTAGCACAGCCACTCATGGCTGTGCGGTTCTTGCAATCGAAGTCTGGTCGTCGACGGTGCAGTGACATACAAACCCGCACAGCCAGAGTGGCTGTGCTATTAAAACCCGCTTCTCATGCGCTTTTCCGCGGACCGCACGACTGCGGCCCAGAAAACCCGGCAATTAGGAAAAGCACATCCTGAATTCCAAAGGAAATTGTTTACAAAAAAAGGCCGGACTTTCGTCCGGCCCCTTTGGTTCAAATCGTCGTTAAAGCGCGTTAGAAAATGAGTTTCAAGCCGAGTTGGATCGAACGTGCGCCTCCCGATCCGAGGACAGGGTTGGAACCTGCCTGGTCGGGTGTGGCATAGACAAACCCGAATCCGGCAGAAGGCGTGCCTGCCCCTGATGGATCAAGGCTCGCTGCATTTCCGCCGGGCCCGCCGTACGGATTCACGAAGTTGGGATGATTCAGAACGTTGAAGAACTCGGCGCGGAACTGCGTGGTCAGCCGTTCCTTGAATTTAAAGACCTTGGTGATCGACAGGTCCATCGTACGGAAGCCCTGGTCACGGAACGGATTTCGGGGCATCGAGCCATAGCCGCCATACGCAGGAGGAAGCAGAATGGAATTGCCCAATGCGTAGCAGCCGAGGTTGGTCAGTGAAGCTTGTGCCAGCCCCGTTGCTGCTCCACCATCTAAGGCTTTGGCTTGCGCCAGGCAATTTGGGTTAGTGGTTCCAGCGTAATATGGAACGCCGGGGACTCCCGCTACCGCGCCCGGTGTCGGGGGCGTAACATTGGCGAAATTGTGCAGAGCGAAGAAGTCATGAGGATTGCCCGCACCGCCGGAGGCGCCCATGAAATTCCACTGCCCGCCTTCGCTGCCAAACGTGCCTGAGACCAGTGCCGCGCCCGTTCCGGCAAAGTCTGTGGTCACATCGCCCACTCCCCAAGGCGAACCTGTAAAGATTCGCGCAGTGGCATTGATCGACCAGCCTTGAAGAGCCTGACCGAAGCCTTTCACCCCAGGAATGTTATAGGTTCCGGTGAGGGTGAGGCGATGCCGGGTGTCAAAGCTGGTGCTGGTGTAAAGCTGGCTGTGGAGATCTCCGTAGGAGTTAAGAGGAAGCACCAGCCCTCCACCGGTCCCTTGGTCGGAAGCGTAACCCAATGCATGGCTGTAGGTGTATCCAGCGTTGAGCGACAATCCGTGATAGTTCCGCACCGTCAGCGTGGCTTGCAAACTGTTGTAATTGGAAGAATCGATGTTTCCCATTTCCTCAATGAACTTGAGGTAGGGGAACTTTGCATTGAATGGCCGAGCAGCCTGCTCGGCGGCATTGCTGGGGGCGCAGTTGTTATACGCGGGCGCGCTCGCAAGGCAATTTCCGGCAGGCGTGCCTGCAACCGCCGGGTTGCCCCATCCTGGGCTGAAGCCACCCACCAATTGAGGTTGGTTGATGTCCAATGCCCCCACCAATTTTGTCCCATGGTTGCCGACATAACCGATGTCGATGGAAACGTCATTCGTGATGGCCCGCTGGATATCGACGCTAAAGTCCGTGACGTAAGGGGTGCGCAGATTGGGGTCGACCATCAGCGCGCTGCATTGTTGCGGCTTGAAGCCGTTGGCGAGCGTAACCGTGCCGTCTCCGCATGCCGCGGAGAAATTGTAGAGAGTCGTGCTTGGACTGTTATTTATCCAGTCATAGGCGATCGCTCCCGGCGTGGTCTTACTATTGAGCGCCGACCCGGTGAAACTGATATTGGTCACGCCGATACTTCCGGGGCTCGGGACCTGAATGCCGTTCGCATAAAGAGCGGCCCCGGTGGGATTGGTACGCAGTCCAAAGGAATTGCCGATGCCGTTGAAGACGTCGAAACTCAATTGTTCGTACAAGACGCCGGCCCCGGCGCGGAACACTGTCTTGCCATTGCCAAACATATCCCAAGCGAGACCCACGCGCGGGCTGAAGTTGTTGTGATCGCCGTGATAAGGAGAAGAAATTCCGGAGCCCACTTGAACAAGTCCCCGCGTGGTATCAAAGTTGGCGAACAGGTCGTCGCGTTCTTTTTCGACGCCATCGATCTCATAGCGAAGCCCAAGATTCAAGGTAAGCCTTTGAGTGACGCGCCAGTCGTCCTGGATAAAGGCGGCGTATCCACCCGCGCTGATATGCCGGACAAGGTTTCCAGTAAGAGTGACCGCCCTGTTGGGCACTCCGTTAAAGAAGTTCTTCAGCCCCGAAGAGGACGGCCCGAAGCGTATGGGGCCCTTTGTATTCGCGGTTACGTTCGATGTGCTTCGATTGCTCAGGATTTCGCCGCCGAACTTGAACGAGTGCTTGCCGTGCAGGTAGGAGACGTGATCCAGGACCTGCAGGACCCCGTCAGGCCCGACCGTCTTTGGCCAGCCTGCGCCCAGAGCCCCGGAGAATCCCTGAATCGTGATTCCCGGGAGTCCGTAATACAACGGGTTTGTCTGCCCGGTGTATACATTGTAGGTGGCGCCCTTAAAGCTGTAGTTGGCCGGATTTTGGGTGCTGTCCTGGCTCTGGAAAACTTGGTAGTAATGCGAGTAACCAACACGCGCCTCATTTACCCACGTTGAATTCGGGGTCCAGGTCCAACTCGCCGAGAATGCCTGCGACCGGGCGTACTGATTTGTCAGCCAGACGGCGTTTGTCTGTGAGGCAGGACTGTCATTCAAAATTCCGCTTCCCGGACTAATGAAATACATGCCGCTCAGCGAGTTCTTGTCATTGATGTGATAATCCACCTTCGCGAGGCCTGAATAAATCTTATTGGTACTCGTCAATCCTGCGCTGTATTTTGTCCCGTTCGATCCGTCAACGGTGGGGAAGAGGCCAGGGTAATTGGAATTAGGCGCGCATGTCGAAGGGTTCAAACCCGCGAGTTGTGCACTCAACGGAGCGACGCCTCCTCCCCCAGGAGCGAGCGCAGCGGCGCACGCAAGCTGAAGGTTGCTGGTCGCAGTCCCGACCCCCGCCGCCGTAATGGGGTCCGTAACCAATTGCGTGCTGCCCACTTCATATCGTTGAGATTCGAAATTCGCGAAGTAGAAGAGTTTATCTTTCTTCAGCGGCCCGCCGAAGCTGCCGCCAAACTGCTCCAATGCCACGGGCGTCTTCGGTGATCCCGGCAGGTCGAATACGTTGTGCGCATCCAAAGCCGTTTCGCGGCCGAAAGCAAAGGCCGTGCCGTGAATGGTGTTGGTTCCGGATTTAATTCCGACGTTGACTACTGCGCCGGGTTTCCAGCCATATTCGGCGCGAGGATTCTGCTGGGTCTTGAATTCGTCGATGGCATCAATGGAAATCAGAGTGCCCGCATCGCCAGAAGCCATCACCGCGTTCATAACGCTCTGGGCCATCCAGGGATCGCTGCTGTTCACGCCATCCACCATATATACGTTGTCATGAGCGCGCATGCCGTTGGTGCTTTGAGTCCATCCCGAGCCGCCCGGATAGATCGCTACGCCGGGACGCAACTCCAGGAGATTCTCAAAGTTTCGGCCATTCAAGGGCAGATCATTGATGGCCTGATTCTGAATCGTGCCGCCCAGTTCCGCGTTGGTCGTTTCCACCAGCGGGAGTTGCTCGGTGACGGTGATGGTTTGCGTCTGCTCACCGGGCTGGAGCGTAAGGTCCACACGAAGCTCCTGGCTGACCTCCAGAATAATGTTCTGGCGCTCGGTGACTCGAAAACCTTTGAACTCGGCACGGACACGGTACGTGCCAGGAAGTAGGTTGGGGGCGTTGTAGCTTCCGGAATCTTCCGTGGTCAGAGTGCGCGAAGTGCCTCGCTGTACGTCGATGATGGTGACGGTGGCGCCGCTGATCGCGCCTCCGGTTTGGTCGCTTATGGTTCCGAGAATCCGGCCTGCACCGCCTTGCGAGAACGCCGAAACGCAGGAGAACAGTAGAATGAGGCTCGCACAAAGGGCCTGGATCGTTTTTGCAACACCCGAACACACCCGTACTGGTCTCATTGAAACTCCTCCCCAATTTGAGAATTTCAACTGTCTCCGAGCAGGGCCTACGTACCCGACTTCCAGCACCCAATACGCAAGCCAGCGCCAGCCACGAATGTGGTTGAATGCGCGGGCTTCGCGTCTACTTCTTCGCCGCTGTTCCTAATCTTCCGGGAACAAATGCCGAGAAATCCTCCAACTTGCGATCCTCGTCCGGCGTCACCATTGGGCCCGAAAAACTTATGCAGGACAGTAAGTAAAGGGACAACCCTATTGATATTACCGACACCCCTATACCCAAACGGCTTGCGGTGTCAAGAAGTTTTTACAGGCTCTTAACACGTATCTTGAGGATATTTTTTTCTTCGGCTCGTTGGAAATGGCGGGAAGGCCCGTTTTTAGCGGCCTTCGAGGCATGGATGATTTTCGATTCCGGATGGCAGAGCCGTTCAGCGGGCTGAACCGAAATGAATCCGTTCTAAATCTACGGGCGCCGAAAAGTCGGATCAACCGTAATTAAGACAGGAATTATGCGGCGCCGGCCTTCAGAATTCCGCTGGGGGCGGCGGCGCCACGGCCAAAAGGAAATACTCCATCGGATTGGGCTTGGGCCCGGAATGCATGCGGCCACGCCTGCGAGTCATGCGCCCGGCAGCGGTTCGGGCGCCTGGAATTTACTGGGAAAGATTTTTTGGAGAGCGCTTATTCAGCACCGCCAGCATACTCTGCGCCGCCGGCGGCACGGCCGCTTTTCCCTCGATCACGATGTCCTTGGCGCTGATCTCGCTGCCGTAGAGCCGCTTGTTCGCGTCATTGTCAGGGCGCAGCGTCGATCCGGCCAGGGAAATACCCGCGAACAATCCACGCGATCGCGAATAAGTGAGCAATTCCGCGCGAAGGGTCACGTCGGTCGAAGCTTCTGCCGCTCGGCCTTTTGGTCCGGCGGCGGCGGACACATCCGCTCCCAGCTTCACTTTGCTGCTCAGGATGGAGGTGGCGCCGCGCGGATTCATCACCAGGATCACAAAGTCCGTGGCATTTCCACCGATTTGAAACCCAATGCTGGCGCCTTCCAGGGCCATCATGGACGGCGCGCCCCACGGGCCGTCGAATTTTTCGCCGGTGCGGCAACTCATCACGCCGCGGCCGTAGCTGCCGCCGAAGATGAAGGCAAATTTCAACGTGGAGGGAACCACGATGACGCACTCCGCCTTATCGATTAAATCCTGAGGAATATCGTCAGGCACGTTGAAAATTTCCTGCAGAACCATGCCGGAGTTCTCCAGCCGGGACGCTTCCTTCGTATCGGCGCGGGCGGCGGAGAAGGGAAAGCCGAGCAGGCCAATCACAAGCAGAGAAAAGATAAGCTTTCGCATAAGAAAATTCCTCCAGGCCAGACGAGTAACACTGCCGGGCCTTTCGCATTCCCTTGCGTGCAATCCGAAAAACTGCACCAGGTCCATTTTGCCGTTTCTGGCCACGATTACAAGTTCTACCCTGTAAGAACCGAACTGGGCCGGTGCCCGAAAATCCGGACCAGCCGCTCGGCCCAGTTGCGGTTGAGTGATATGATCCCGCCATATTCGTCCGGAAATAGAAACAGGAAACCGTGAGGAGCCCGCGGCTCGTCCATGCAGTGTGCAAATTGTGTGGGAGCGCTTTGGTTTGCGCGCGCCTGCAAACGGCCATGCCGCGGATGCGGGGATAGCGAAGGGGGAGATCGATGCGAAATCGAATGGTGATAATTGCGCTCTTCGGGATGGCCGCGGCCGGATTTCTTGGCGGCCTGCTGTTGGAGAGCAGAATCGAGCGCGTGCAGGCGCAAGCGGGGTCCGTCGCCGCATTCCCGGCGGTGCCGGGACAAAAGGGCGGCGAGGATATTACCGGCCCCTACGAACCTGTCGCGGATTGGCCGCAACCGCTGAGTTCGCTGCCCGGGCACGAGAATTGGAACTGGGGAGCGGTGGAAGGGATCTACGCCGAAAGCCCGAATCGGGTGTTCATCGCGGAGCGCGGCGAAGAGCCGGTCTTAAAGCGGCCCGCGAACACGCCGGTGCCGCAGTTTGGGCCCAGCCTGTCGTTTCCGACGGGCGAAGTGCCGTTCCGCAACGCGTCGCAGGGGCCGGTCGCCAGTTTGCCGGGCGGAGGCGCTCCGGGCGACAAGCCCGAGGACGCGGAAAAACTTTGGGGCGGCAAGGTAGGCGTCGACGCGCGCTGGGAACACGCGCTGGTGGTCGTTGACGCGAGCGGAAAGATTTCCGAGGACTGGACCAAGTGGGACAATTTTTTCAAGCGGCCGCATGCCGTGTACATCAATCCGTACGACGCGGACAAGGGCATCTGGGTGGTGGACGACTATAAGGAGGCGATCTTCAAGTTCAGCCACGACGGCAGCAAGATTTTGCAGACCATCGGCACGCCCGATGTTTCGGGCGCGGACGAGACGCATTTCAATCGGCCGACGTTTGTCACCTGGCTGCCGGACAGCACCATGTTCGTCGCGGATGGATACAACGGCACGCGCGTGGTGAAGCTCGACAAGAACGGGAAATTCCTGATGGCCTGGGGCCAAAAAGGCGTCGCGCCGAACGAGACGCGACCCGGATATTTTAATGTGGTGCACGGTATCGCCGCGGACCCAGTCACGCACCGCGTGTACGTGGTCGACCGATCGAATCACCGCATCCAGGTGTTCGATGAAAATGGAAAATTCGTGGACCAGTGGCCGGTGGACCCGCACTCGTCCATCAATTTTCTGTATATTTCCGCCGATCGCAAGCTGTGGGCCGCCGACGACCGCAACTCGAGAATCGTGGGGTACGACCTCGAAGGACATTTGCTGTATTCGTGGGGCACGCTGGCCGACTGGCCCGGCGGCCTGTTCAATACGCACGGCATGAGCGTCGACCAGGAGGGAAATTTCTACGTCGCGGAAGTCGGCAATGGGCGCGCGCAGAAGTTCCGTCCGCGGCAGGGCGCGAATCCCGCGCTGCTGGTGGGGAAGCCGGTTTACGCGGCTTGGAAATAGGGACCCCGAGCTTGGGGAGGAATTTCGAAATGCGAAATCGTCCGCTGGGCATTCTGTTCGCGTTGCTCATGATCGTTGCATCAACAGTGGCGGCTCAAACTAAACCGCCGGCCAAGGCGGCGCCGAAAGCCTTGCCCTCAAATCAAGCGCGTGATTTATCCGGCGTGTGGATGCTGGATCGTCCGCGCCCAAACACGGTGGTCGAGCGGTTCTGGGTGTATGAGCTGACCGAGGAGGAGCTGCCGATGACGGCGTGGGGCCAGGCGCAATATGATGCGACCAAGTCCTCCTTCGGAAAACGGAGTTATCCCTTGGCGGAAACCAACGATCCTATTTTTCACACTTGCACTCCGCCCGGGTTCCCGCGAATTTTTCTGCATCCTTATCCCATGCAAATCATGCAGTCACGCGGCGAAGTTCTGATGCTGTTCGAGTGGGACTCGATGCGGCATCCGATTTATACCGATGGGCGCGCGCACGATACGACGCTTGGGCCGCTGTGGATGGGCGACTCGATCGGGCATTGGGAGGGCGATACGCTGGTCGCGGACACGGTGAATTTCAATACAAAGACGTGGCTGGACCGCGTAGGGCACCCGCACAGCGACGCGCTGCACGTGATCGAGCGCATCCGGCGCATCAACCACGACCATTTGATTGACGACATTACGATCGACGACCCCAAGACATATACGAAACCCTGGACCGCGCATCTGGATTTCCTGCTGCGGCCGACGTGGACTCTGGCGGAGCAGTTCTGCGAGGATCAGGAGAGCTTTGACGAGATCGAAAATAACGAGACGAAGCCGGCAAAGTAGCGGCTTGGGGATTGACAGAGCTATAACTACGGTGGGATATTTCCCGCAGCCGCTTTCCAGGCACTGAACTGCCGGGCCATCGTGCCGTTCGCGTGACGCGGATCCGCAGGAGGTATTGAGATTGAAACACGTGGCGTACTGCCTGCTGCTGTTCTTCGCCGCGCTGTTTGTTTCGGCTCCGCTGGCGGCGCATCACGGAGAAACCAATTACGACACCACCAGGATGGTGACCGTCAAAGCCGCGACAGTGACGAATTTCGAGTTCATCAATCCACACACACAAATCTATCTCGACGTGAAAAACGAAAATGGCGAGATCGAGAAATGGACGTGCGAGGCGCGCAGCCCGGCGATGCTGGTGCGCAACGGCGGCTGGGACAAGACCACGCTCAAGCCCGGAGACGTCATCACCGCCATCGGCTTTCAGGCCAGGAATGGAACCAAGATTTTGCGCCTGAAGAAGATTGTCCTGGCCAACGGCAAGGAACTGCCCGATCTATAGAACGCCTCGGTTGATTTCGCAAAGGTGTCGCATGAATTCTAAACTGTCGGCTTTAATTGTATTAATCGTGAGTCTGTTTGCTGTCACCGGCCCGGTATCGGCGCACCACGGCAATTCCGCCTACGACGAGGAACACCAGATCGCCGTTACCGGGACGGTAACGGAGTTCGTGTGGTCCAATCCGCATTGCCAGATCTATATGGACGTGAAGGATGCCCAAGGCAAAGTGGTTAATTGGGCGATTGAAAGCCAAAGTCCGGGGATTCTGCGCCGGAACAGTTGGACCAAGACTACTCTCAAGCCGGGAGACCAGATTACGGTGACGCTGGCTCCCGCCAAGAACGGCGCGGCCGTGGGATTCTCCGGAAATAAAGAGGGGAAAGTGGTGTTTTCCGATGGGCGTATTTTGAAAATGGATGTGCGGTAGCGGTTTCCGAGATTTTGTGAGTCCACGGAAGGATGTTTCCGGTGCAAGCACGCACTCGACATTTGCCGGCGTACGCGATCGCAGCCTTGTCGGTGGGAATGCTGTTGTCGTCCGCTGTCTGGGCTATGCCCGCGCCGCAGCAAGCTGCGTCAAAAGCGTCCGCGGCGCCCGCCCCGAAACGCGATCTGACCGGCGTATGGCAACTCCAGGGAACCGGAAGCGCCGAGAGCGCCGTGCCTGATAAGGACATGCCCCCCATGACGCCGTGGGCGAAGGTCAGGTTCGACGCCGAGAAGCCAGGGTACGGACCTCGAGGCGCGCCGGGCGGAAACGATCCCATCTTGCAATGCGACCCGATCGGTTTCCCGCGCATTATGTATATGCCTTTGCCGATGGAATTCGTTCAAGTTCCCGGCCGCATGGTGCAGTTTTTCGAGCGTGAACACGAATATCGGACGATCTGGACCGATGGGCGGTCGCTTCCCCAGGATGCCGATCCCACATGGTACGGCTACGCAATTGGCCGCTGGGAAGGAGACGATACGTTCGTGGTGGAATCCAGCGGCTTCAACGACAAGACCTGGCTGGCCCCCACCGGGTACCCGCATAGCGAAGACATGCGCATCACCGAGCGCTATCGCCGCCTGGACTCAGATACCATTCAGTACCAGATCACGATCACCGACCCGACGGCCTATGCGCGGCCCGCCGTGGGACCTCCGAGAATCTACAAGCGCAAGCCCGGCGCGGAACTGGAAGAACTCCCTTGCGTGTGGTCGGAAGAAAATTCTTTCACAAAACGAATCAGGGAACCCGCCGCCAGCAAACCTGCGAAATAACCTATACTCACTCACGCATCCAAAGAGACAAAGGAGAACGGGAATGACATGTAACCCCATGCGGCCGTCGTTCAAGATTATTTTGGCGTGCGCCTTGCTGTTTCTTTCAGGCCGCGTTGTCATAGCCGCGGAAAACAGCGCCAGCATTGAAGGTGTGGTTCAAGACGCGTCGGGGAAGCCTGTGGCGGGTGCGTTCGTAAAATTGAAGAACAACGATCGCCATCTGGAATTCATGGTCATCAGCCAGGCGCAAGGCCGCTACACAGCCGGTAATCTTCCCGCGGGACAATATGTGGTGCAGGGCGTTGGCGGGGGATATCAGAGCAAAGCTTCCGCGCCGATCACCGTGGCTGAGGGCAAGCCCGGGAAGCTGGATTTGTCGCTCGCCGTCAAGCAAGGGCCCATGCTGCCGCGCGCCTGGCCGATGAAGACTCCCGAAGCGCTCATGGTCACGGTCTCGAAAGAATTGCCGGAAGGCGACGGCAAGAAACTGGTCGCGGCGCGGTGCACCACGTGCCATGACACCAAGATGTTCGTGGGCTTCCACATGCCGCGCGACCGCTGGGCCTTCACCGTGCGCAGGATGCGCGGCCGCATCGTAGCCGCAAAAATCCGCGACCTGTCCGAAGACGAAACGAAGCTGGCGATCGATTATCTTTCCTCCAATTTCGGACCGGTGCGCCAAGCGGATCTCAACAGCAGGCTGCCTCGCACTTTGCTGGAGGGAAAATCGTTGCATTACCGCGTGGTGCAGTACGACATTTCCGACAGCGACGTGGGCGCCGAGCCGCATGACGTGGCCGTCGATCCGCACGGCAACGGATGGGTGAGCGAGCGCACGGGCAAGCTGGGCCGCCTGGATTCCAAGACGCTGGAATTCACGGAAGTCCCCATTCCGGCCGGGCCTGCTCCGACCAACGGACAGGTGCTTGGGAACCTGCAGATCGACGCCAAGGGTCAGCTGTGGGTTCCGGACGGGCCGAACTACCGCTGGCTGAATTACGACATCAATACGGGCAAATTCACGGTCTACGACTGGCCCAAGGATGTGCGCGCCGATGCCGGCGGCAATTCCATGGTGATTCATCCGAATGGACAAATCTGGGAGACCGGCGGCAACCAGGTGCGCATGCTCATCACGTCCACCAAGGAATTCAAATTTTATGACACGCCTTCGTACCTTGCCACGCAGCAGCCTACCGGCGCCTACGGCATCACGACGGCCGGCGACGGTTCGGTCTGGTGGGCCGAGGATGGGGCCGACCGTATGGCGAGAGTCGATCCGGTGACCGGCAAGGTCGAGGAGTTCAAGATTCCCTTCGACGGCGTGGCCTACCCGCGCCGGATGAGCCACGATGCACGCGGCGACGTCTGGGTGGGACTGTGGAACGCGGGACTCCTTATGAAGGTCGACTACGAAACCAAGCAGATGACGTTCTTCGCGCCGCCGACCGAAACCAACGGCGCCTATTCGGTCACTGTCGACCGGAAAAATAATCTCATTTGGGTGAGCGAGCAGCAGGCCGACAAAATCGCCCGCTACAATCCCAAGACCGGAGAATGGGTGGAGTTTCCGCTGCCCGATTCCGAGTCGGATCCGAGAAGAATCGAGATCGATCCCAATAATCCCAATCGCGTGTGGTGGAGCGGAAATCTCTCGGGATACATGGGATTTGTCGAAGTCCTCAGCGGGAACTGACCGAACTCGCGCGAGGAGCCGCCTTCGCCGGCCCTCGTCGCAGGATGGAAAATTCCATCCAAAAATTCTGCGCGGCGGCGGGAATTCAAAGATATATTTTTAGCGTGGGAGAGGGTGTCTCCCGCATATTCTTCTGTTTCGCAAGTTCGGAGGGAATCGCGACATGGGGAAAAAGGGACTACGGTTTCTGCTGGCCTTCGGCGTTCTGGGCGCACTCGCCTTCTGCATCTCCGGAGCCCGAACCAGCCGGGCGGATGACGATCCTTCCGCCAGCCTGATCGGTTCGTGGAGAGGCACGCGGCACGCGCCGGGAACAATCGCTGTTCGTCATAATCTAGTGTCTTTCATGCCCGGCGGCGCGGTAATTGAGGCGGGGCAGTCGGTGTACGCGACCGGGGCTTCGTTCGGCAATGGAACATTCATGGAAACCACGTTTATCGGAACCTGGGTGAGCGAAGGACACGGCAATTTCGTGGCGCACCTGATCTCGAATATCCAGGATGCGCCCGCGGCCAAGGGAACGCCGCTGGGCACGGAAAATCTCACGATCCGATTCCATATGGAAAACGGAAAAAACGGAAAAGAATTGAAAGGCACGATGGAAGGGATCTTCCTGGACACGGAAGGAAATACGCTGGCGCAAGTGCCGTCCGGATTGACCTGGGATGCCGTGCCACTGACGATCACGTCAAATGGATATGAAAAGTAGGACAGGCTGAAGCCTGTCCGCTGGATTTTCGGCGCTAAGATTGAACGCCGGTTGGGGTATACTTGAAAACCTATGCGACTACATAACACGATTGCAATCACGGCAGCACTCGCATTTTCACTGGCCATTTCCGCGTCCGCGCAAACGGTCAAGGTGCAACTCAACAACGCCCAGGGACAGAGCGTGGGCACGGCGGAACTTTCGCCGGCCGCGCAAGGCGTGAACATTAAACTCAACCTGATGAATCTTGCGCCGGGCGAGCACGCCATTCACGTGCACGCAGTGGCCAAGTGCGAAGGGCCGGGGTTCACGACCGCCGGCGGGCACTTTAACCCGGACATGAAGCATCACGGTCTGCAGAATCCGGACGGCCCGCACGCCGGGGACATGCCGAATTTCACGGTAGCCGCGGATGGAACCGCGAAGGCGACGGTGGTCGCGCCGGGCGTGACCATGGGCGACGACGCCCACTCGATCTTCACCAATGGCGGCACCGCGCTGGTGATTCACGAAAAATCCGACGACATGAAGAGCGATCCAGCCGGCAACGCGGGCGCGCGCATCGCCTGTGGCACGATCACAAAATAAGTGATTTTACTGTGTTTTTCACGGTTTTTGACCGCGCCGCCGGAAGGGGTTAGCGGCGGCGCCGGGAAATTCACAGAATAATCACAATCGTGAAAAGCAGCACTTGACGAAAGAAAGGTTTCTGCTATACTCTCGATTCGTCTGACGAATGGCAGTTGTGCCACGTTAGTGTCAGGGGCGTTCGGAGTTTCGGTAGACCTGTCAAAGTGAGGTCAATTACGAACTCAGGATAGCAATCAGTCGAGCATCGCGCGAACCCGTCCGGGTAGTTGCGGACGGTTTGGCCCGGCGCTCGACGCCGGGTTTTTTATTGTTCCGCACCCTTTGAGAACGAAGGCGAGCGGACGTCTCACCGGGAGTGAGGCGGCCTGGACGGTCCAGGCACAAGGATCTTTGACAACTGAATAGGCTGGCATTTTGTATCGCGTTTGGGATTCGCACGAATCCTGAATGTGGTACGAAATCTGCAAATTCTGCTCGAGTTGAGCAAATTGTGGAAAGGCGAGCTTGCTCGACATCTGATTCTTCCGTTCTGCAAGAAACGGAAGAATCCTTTCGTCCCGTGAAAACGGGGCTCTGGATGAGCATTCTGAACCGAAGCGGATTCCGCAAGGGATCCGCGGAAGTGAAGGTGGTCACGTGTTGGGTGAGTTTTATGGTTAAGCTACTAAGGGCGTACGGTGGATGCCTTGGCGCCAGAAGACGATGAAGGACGTGGCAAGCTGCGAAAAGCCTCGGGGAGCCGCAAGCAGGCTTTGAACCGGGGATGTCCGAATGGGGAAACCCAACGTGATGAACTCACGTTACGGCCGGCTGAATACATAGGCTGGTACGAGTCAACCCAGGGAAGTGAACCATCTCAGTACCTGGTGGAAAATAAATCAACAGAGATTCCGAAAGTAGCGGCGAGCGAAATCGGAAGAGCCCAAACCGTTGTGCATGCACAGCGGGGTTGTAGGACCCCATGAGTAGAGTTACCAATCCGGAGGCTAGGTGAACCCGCTGGAAAGCGGGGCTATAAAGTGTGATAGCCACGTAACCAAAAGCTTACCGGACTCGAAGGGGTATCCTGAGTACCACGGGACACGCGAAATCCCGTGGGAAGCTGGGGAGACCACTCTCCAAGGCTAAATACTCTCTGGCGACCGATAGTGAACTAGTACCGTGAGGGAAAGGTGAAAAGCACCCCTGCGAGGGGAGTGAAATAGAACCTGAAACCGTATGCTTACAAGCAGTCAAAGGGCTATCTCCG
>JAIQFB010000036.1 GCA_020073485.1 Terriglobia bacterium
AGCACAGTTGGATGGATCGTGTCCAAAAAGTATGTGGCATTGGCGTTGCAGCCATCGCATCCCAAATTCGGATCTCCGCCCACGTCGGCAATCCCGTCACACCAGCCTAGAGTCATGCACTGCCTGAGCATCGGGTTCAGCAGGTCTTTCCATGTCGTGCTTTCGCCCGCGCGGTCAATCATTGTGTCGATGATGCACTTGGTTCCATTCAGATGGGCGAGCGAGCAAATGAATCTCTGATCTCCGTTGGCTGCCTGCATGGCTGCGAATCCGCCCGGACTATTGTTCGTTCCCGCTTCCACGATGACAAATTCCCGACTGCCGTTCGTTCGGAGAAACGGCGGCACCGTGAATGGGTAAAGCGTCGCCATTTGACCGCTTCTCGTTCCGCCGATGGAATTATCCGAAAGCAGGAACGGCAGTATGTTCGGAGTTTGATTCACAAGTCCGTTCTGCGGAACAAGTTGGGGGACGTTTCCAAACAAAGCCGCAGCCGTAATCGAATCCCCGATCACCACGCCTGCATCCAAATGATCGTTCGCTCCCACGCTGAACGTGAACCCGCGCGCCTGGTAAACCTGCTGCGTCAACTGCGCGGCCTGCGCCACATTCGCCGCACTCTCGACGCCGCTCCACATGACCACGCGGAGAATTGTCCCCGTGAAATACGTCTGGGTTGCATTCCCCGTGTTTGCCGCCGCGCCGCAAATCTGGTACGGGTTCGTGTTCAGCCCTACCGACGCGCCGGTTTGAACGTAGACTGGCGTCTCCGTCCCTCCCAGATAAATCCGGTCCGTGGTGTCCATCACCTCCGTGATAACCTGCGTTCCCGTCGCGCCTTCCTGTGTCGATGAATTGAACGTGTTATTCGTCGCGTATGTCCGAATCACCGGGCCCGCCACAGACTCGTTTCCCCAGGCATCCGTCACCGTGATCTGGTAAAAGATCAACCCCGCGGAGTTTGTTGCTCCCGCGCCGCTTCCCATAATTGGCGCATTGAAAACATTGGTGTTTGACGAGGGCTGATAGTTATAGGCGATAAGAATTGTTTTTGCACCGTTCACCGATGCCGGAAGCTTCACCGCTCCATTGCCGGTGCAGGACAACCCTCCAGTTACCGGAGTGATTGTCGGTGCCGTGCCTACCGTGCCTGTCGCGCTATTTCCTTTTCCAGAATAATCAGGGAGGCTCGCTACCGTGTCGGTCGAGTTCATCTGGTAGTCAGCTAGCAGATTTGCCGGGTCAGGCAGATTATTGATAAGTGCATTACCACCACCGCTGCCGCTTGTGAGTTTTGGTGCCCCAGCACTTAAATTTGCGCTGATGTTCTGGCTGGCGCCGCTGATCGAAATCGCCACCACGAACGATTGAGGTCCGGCACCGGACGGCGGAGCGATCCCCGTTTCGCTTACGGTGAATTGCCAGGTGGTGCCGCCCGGAGAGAGCACGGCATTGCTCGCAAGATTCATGCTGAACGTGCCCGTGGGGTCCGCCGTGGCCCGGGAGAATGCGGAGACGGCGCAGGGCGTGGAGCTTTGCCCGTTGCAGGGCGGCGGAATCGTGGGCGTCACGCCCGAGGGCAGGAGCTGCGCGGAAATCGCTGCGCCGGAGTAGGGTAGGCCATTCGGATCCACGATCGTGGCCGTGACGGTGGTGATGTTCTGCGCCCCGGCAGAGAAGGGAATCAGGCAAAGGGCGGCGAGAAGGAACAATCCGAAAACTATTTTTCTGGCAAGCGTGACAGACATTCGCATCTCCAAATCGAATGTGCCGACGATTGCCGGGGAAAGCGGCTCTCGATCGTGCAAACAATTTTTCTAATTCCTAGCGCCCTCTCACTGTAACGTAAGTGTAGGGAACACCTGCACAGTCGGAGCCGGTGAGCAGCTCCCTCCAGGAGTAAAGGTCGTGGAGTATTGAACAGCGCTGCCCGGCTTCGCGATAAACGCGAATGGGTTGAAGCTGGTGATGGGAACCCGCCCAAGCGTGCCATTCGTGGTGACGGTGGCCGTGGCCACGGTTATCGTCTGGGGCGAGGCCGCATTAGGATCCTGGAAAATCAGGTTTAGCGCTACGGTACTATTTCCGGCGCAGCTCGCCCCCAGCACCGTTTGCGTGAAATATTCCTGAATGCTGTAGGAAGTCCCCGATGCAGGCTGCGCGGGGACGCTGGCTACCATCGTCGTGGCGGTGATCGAGGAGGTTCCCGCGGCCGGAGCTGTGTTGTAAACGCGCGAGGGATTCGAATTCTGCAGCAAGGCGGCGACGGCCGCATTCAGGTTTGTACTGATATTTTGCGAAGATCCGCTGATCGTGAGCGTCACGACGGCGGACTGCGGCCCTGTCCCGAAGGGCGCCGGAACTCCGTAGGTGTTCACGGTGAACTGCCATTGCGAGCTCGCGGGAGAGATCACCGCATTGCTCGCCAGGTTCATGCTGAACGTGCCGGTCACGTCGCAGCCCGAGGGGAGGAACGTGGAAAAAGGCAGGCCGTTGAGCGTGGGGCTCACCGAGCTGCTCGGGATCAGTTGCGCCGTTACCTGGCAATAGGACAACGGCAGGCCCTTCGGATCCACGATCGTGGCCGATACCGTAGTCGTGCTTTGAGCAAAGCTCGGCATGGAAAGCGCGAAACAAAAGATCAGGAGCGCCGCGGCAAGACATATTTTTTTTCGCATGAGACTTTTCCTTTCGCTGGGCTGCAAGTACAGCCCAGACCCGCTACTGAACGTCGTAGCCTGTGAGCGTGACCGATTCAAATTCGTTTGTGAGCAATGCCGCGAATTCCAGCGTCATCGCCGTCGCGGGCGAGCCGATCAGATTCAACCCGCAGAAATTGTAGGCTCCGTGATTCGCGGCCGTAGCCGCGGCATTCACGTCCACCGACCAGAGCACCGTGCCGGCGCCGCTCGCGCCATCGCGGAGATTGATCACGAGCGAAGTGGCGGTGGGCGCTGTGGATGCGCCAGCGGTTACGCTGATGCAATCGGCCACATGCCGGACACCCGCTGCGCCGGCCGCTTTGCTCGCGGACGCTTGGGTGCTCACCGCCGGATTGCTGACAACAGACCATCGCGCGCCTTTCTCGGTGAGGGATGGTCCAAGATTTAGACCCGCCGTGAGCGTTGCCGCGGATGGCGAAGGAGAAAAACCAGGCTTATTGAACTCATAAAAAAGCGTGAACGAATTCGGAGATGCTCCACCAGAGGTGTAGGACCAGGTAAACGCTGTCGCGACCTGTGCCGGCATCGAAAAAAATTGCACGTTGGTTGTGGCGGCCAGGGGGAACGTAAAGCTCGAGGAGACACCGACGGAACTGACCTGGGGCGTGATCGTAATGCTGGAATTGGCTGGAATCGCGCCGCCCTGGGGGATCATCACCAACGTTCCGGCCAAACTCCCGTAGGGCGTGGGAATGTTGAACGAACCGCCGAAGTTTGATCCGAGCGTGGGGCCTGTAGCAAGATTACGCGAGAACCCGGTCTGATCCATCGGGCCAGGCAGCAGAGATCCGGATACCGATGTGCCGGAGTAAAAAACGGCCATCGTTCCGCCGCCCGTGCAGTTCGCCACTACCTGAACGATCGGATAGTATCCCGAGACCTGGAGAACTCCGCTCGATGTGGAAGTCCCCATATCGCTGATCGTTTGCGGAGTGCCGCCTGTCGAGAATGATCCTTGCAGGAAGATGCTCGCGCTGCTTATCGCACCGCCCGTGATATTCCACGAGAGGAAGTGTATGTTCTGGCCTGAATTGGGAATGACTCCAATCGCTGAAGTGACCGGAGTTCCATTGCAAGTGAGCGATGGAATTGGGGTGACCGCCACGGTCTGTGGAGAGGCGTAGCCCAGAAACTGGGCGCGAGCTGGGGTCGAGCAGTAGATCAGCGCTACCAGTAATCCAATAAAAACGTTAAAACGTTTAAATGTTTTTTTCATCGCTCCATGCCTTTGCGTCTCCGTGCTTTTTTTCTAGCTGGGCTCCAAGTAGAGCCCAGACCCGCTACATGGTTGTGAGATTCGGATCCTCGTACGCGAGCGGGTAATACCAGCCAAGCAAGCGCCCGCCGGAGAGTTGCCCAGCGAGGATCACGCTTACATTCGTCACGGACAGCGTGACCACCTGATTCTCGAATACGCGGAAGCCGCTGGGATGGCGCGTGGGGCTCGCAGGAGATCCCAGGCTGCCGAGGATCGTGTCGTAGCCGTCGACGGGAGCGCCATCTCGCGCGATTTGCCACGTCACGGCACCTGCCCCTTCGATCCATCCGCCGCCCACGAAATTATTTCCGTACGTGGTGATGATCCCATTGTTCCCCGTGGGAATCTGGATCGAAATGATGGTCGCGCTCGCGCCGATCGCCGGGAGGGCGATGTAATTGAACAGATCGATGGGCTCGAATTCCGCGGGCGGATAAATCCATGCCGGCAGGCGGTACGACCCGTTTTCAATCGAGTCGGGACCGAGGGGATACGCCGGGGCGTTCATATCGATTTCCCTCCCTGGATGCCGTACATCCCGAACTGGATCTGGTTCGGATTGGGTTCCAGATTCACGATCGTGATGAGCACCTGTGAATTCGATTTTTGGAAGGCGTAGGGAGCCGCCTGGCGCGAGCCGGTGAATCCACCTTGGTATAGCGGCGAGCTGCCGGTTCCGGCCAGAGTCTGCAAATTCACCGGCCGATCGGTGAGGCGCAGGCGTCGGTTCACGTCATAGACGTTCACGCGAAAGCCGCCCTTGGTGTTTACCGAAGCGCTGCCAAAGTAGCTGAGCAGCCGGAAGTCATCCGGCATGGGAATGCGCACGCGGCCGGTCTTCAAAGCGCCCAGGGTGTTGTACTCGCAGTACACCCAGATAGGAAATCCGCCCTTGATCGGGATAATGGTGCCGTCCCCGAAAATGTACGGATCTTTCTGATTGTTCGCGGGAAACCCTCGCAACGCGAACTGGTTGAGCAGCGTATTGACCAGGCGCGGCAGCGTAAGCGGCCGTAAAGGCGCCTGTGGCGGCGGAGCTGCGCCGAGATTTGAAAACCATCCCATAGCGTGACCTTTCTGAAACTGGGCTCCAACTAGAGCCCAGACCCGTCTCTCCAAAAGAGAGATCCCTCACCCGCGATGCAGGTTCGGGATCGCGAGCTGTTTCAGCTCGCGACCTGCAGCAGCGCGAAGCCGTGATAGACGAGCTGCACGGTGTTTTGCGCGCCGCTCGAATCCGTGAATGCGTGCTGGTAGGAGCGCGACGCCGGCATGACGTAGGGCACGGCCACGGGAAACGCCCCGTTGCTGGCCACCAGGCCTGCCAGGTTATCGATGAACACGCCGTTGAACACAGACGAGGACGACTGCTGCGAGCCGGAATAAATCATGGCGCGCTGCGTGGCCGCCTCCGTGATCAGGACTTTCATCCTGGAATCCGTGCGAAACGCCGCGAGGAACCACCACTCGAAATCCGCGTCCTGCGGGATGGTGAGGATGCTGGGTAGCTGCGTATTCAGCGGCACCACGGCATCCACCACCAGCACCCGCGGGATTTTTACGATGCCGCTAGCCGTAGCTGTGGCATTTGGTGAAGAACTCATTGCACTCACCTTTTTCTACCCCACCGAAGGGGCGGCTTTTTACTTTAAATAGCTGGGCTCCAAGTAGAGCCCAGACCCGTGCTTGAGCCCACTCGCGGAGCGATTTCGCTCCGCGAGGCTGATTACACAACCGCGACGAGCGTGATGCCCTCGAGGTAGATCCAGGCCTGGACGCC
Source organism: Terriglobia bacterium (assembly GCA_020073485.1). GTDB lineage: Bacteria > Acidobacteriota > Terriglobia > Acidiferrales > UBA7541 > Palsa-360. The sequence goes on from JAIQFB010000036.1 coordinate 5,762, forward strand.
CACGGAAACGTACCCGGGGACCGTCGTGGTGCTGTTGGCCGTGGTGTAGACCGTCGCCTGGGTCTGCGTTGGATCGCAGATCACCTGGAACGGCTGTTGCTGCTCGAGCAGCACGCCGGTGATCGGCGTGATCGGGGGATATCCCGGGATGTCCGGAACTCCGTCCGTGATCGGAGCAACGTTCTGGGCCGATGGCCACCCGTTCGCCGCGCCAACCTGCGCCTGGGGCGCGGTCAGAGTGGCGATACCGCTGGCAAAGGTTCCGGCGCCGGCGGGCAGCTTCTGCCCGTGGCCGATCCAGAACTGCTTGCCGAGCGTGGTGAACGTGACCAGGTACTGCCCGGCCAACGCGTTTACGTCGGCGATGGACATGTCGGGACGTCCCATCAGCGAAATATTCTTCACCAGGAGTTTCTTCGGAGCATCGAGAGCTCCGCTGGTGAGAAGGTTCGTGTGGAAGAACGTCTTGATGATCGCGCCGGCGGCGCCTGCCCCGGTGTATTGCTGGCCGAACGGAATCGTGAAGAGCGTTTCCGGCCGGACCGCCGTGTTGATCGCAACGCTGAAGAAGTCGTAGAGGGGCTGAACGCGGGCGTCCAGTTGTCCTTGCACGATGTTCTTCAGGCGCATGCGGCCATGGGGACGGCCGATCTCATGCTCCGACATGGTACGCAGCGTGACCTTGCGATAAGGCCGCTGCGCATTTCGTGAAATTTGTGCTTGCATTGAATCTCACTCCCTTCCGGATTGAATTTTTGTCCCGGCGATTTCCAAATCGCTCGGGGTGTGACATTTTTTTTCACCGGTCACCAGTCACGAGTCACCGGTTACTGGTTTATCTAGCCGAAACGTCCGGCAGCGAAGCGCGACGGAGCTCCCGCGCGCGGCCCGGGACCACTCATCCCCTTTGCGGGAGGAGCGGCGAGAACGGGCTGCGGATAGGGCGAACCGGCTGTGCGGCCGTAGGGATCGGACACGGTGGGTACGGCGAAATAACTCTGCCAATACGCACCGAGCGTGAACGTGGGATCGCCGGAAAGCCCCTGGATTTTTGCCCCGAGGTTATCCGAAACGATGCGCGAAACCGTGGCGATGGCGCCGCCCACGAAGAGGTCATCTCCGGTTTGCCCGGGAATCACCAGCTTCAAGGCGAGAGCTGTCGCGGCGTTCAACGCATAGCCCATGATCCCGGTGTTCTGGGACGGCAGGGCCATGGCCGGGACCGCTCGAGCGGCAACGTAGCCGGCAGAACCCCACAGAATGCGGGTCATGTCGCCAGATGCCAGTCCGAGCGGATTCCGCCGGCTGCGGCGGTGGTGCTTGTGTCTGTGTGCCAAATGAATCACCCCCTCTCGATTGGATCGGTAAGGATTCCAAATTCGTATTTGCGCCATCTTTTTCCTCGGAGCCCCTTACCGGGGCTCAAACGAACCTCGCCAGGGCAAATCCGCCAAAGACCAGCGCGCCAATCATCAGCCAGTTTGTGGAACTCGCAGGAGCTGATGTGGCGGACGGCTGTTGCGGAATCACGAGCGTGCTGCCGCTCGAAACGATCGGCGCCGCCACGGGTCCGGCGCCGGCGGATCCGCTGCCAGGCTGCGCGGCGACCGAAGCCGTCGCGGGTGTCACCGCCGATGACGCCGGAATCTGCGAACTCTGCTGGACAGGTGCGGGTTGCGCTTGCACGGGGCTGGGAGAAGCCAGAGCTGCAGCCTGCTGCGCGGCGAGCGCGCTGAATTGCGCCTGCCAGTAAAGAACCATCGCCTTCGCGATTACGGCCATTTCGCAATTCGCATTGCAATAGGGGCTGGTGCCGTAGGACGGCGAGATGTAAGACCGGTAACTCGAATAGAGCGAATCGAGGGACGCGGCCGCGGCCGCTGGCGTCGTCTGCCCGTTCTGCACGGCCTGCTGGATCACGCTCATCGCGTTATTGAACGCGGCCAGGCTGGCGCAGCCGATCTGCTGTTCCTGTTTCACCGCGGCGGAGTGATGCGCGAAGATCATGCCTATCACGGCAACAATCAATCCCACGCCCATCGTTGCTGCGCCCAGCGCCGTAGCCGTAGTGGCTGCGATCGCATTAGTTGCGAACGCGATGCTCGTTCCCGTCGCCGCGGCGCTGAGTGAAAGCCCGCTGACCGTGGAAAACAAATTCAGGTTCGACGCAGCCTGCTGTCCGCAGTTCGGATCGAACCCTGAGATATCGAATTGCCCGTTCTGGATCTGGTCATAGGCCTTGGCCATCCAGGTGGGATTTTGAAAATCGCGCGAATTGAGATTCGGCACGCCCTGCATGGCCTGCTGCATTGCGGCATCGGGAGTAATTGGCGTGGCAGCGCCTAGGCCCCGCAATGTGCTCCGCTTTGAGCAACAGGAGGGACATCCGGCGGGTGTGGGCTGTACTTGCAGCCCACCGAGAGAAAGCGTACGCACTCCAAGCGCGCGCGGAATGCCAAGCACTGCGTATCCGGAGAGGTTACGCTGCGCTCGATCGAGTTGGTATGCTCCCAGCACTTCTTTCCGCTGCCTCCACTCTTTCCACGTTTGCCAACAAGTCGCGGCGCCCTTGTTTCACGAGCTGCCGAAAAATCTTTCGTTCCCGTCGACGCCGCGCCGGCGTCATCCTCGTTCGTTTCGACATTTTTATAGGTGGGCTCCAAGTAGAGCCCACACCCGGTCTTTTTCCGTGCGCCCAGTAATCTGGAGCGCTAATCGAACGTGAGCAATCCGCCGACGAGGTAGCCCATCTTCTTCGTAGGGCTGTAGAGAAATGCCGGCTTCGTACCGTTCGCGGGATTCGTGCGGCCGCGCAGGATCGGCATCGAGCTCATCACCACGATCGCGATTTGCTCCACGGGCTGCAGGACCAGGTAGCGCGTGCCGTCACGCCCGAAAATCTGTCCGCTCGAGTAGTACTCCATGTCCTGGCGGATCATCGGCACAGGAGGATCCGTGGGAGAAAGACGCCGGTAGCGCGGATCCGCCATCTTCGGCGCGTATTCCACGCCGCGGGGGAAAACAAACACTTCCGTTCGGCTGGTGCGCCCGTCGGCCATGTGCGCCAGATAGGGAAAGCAGTTCTGATTCCAATCGAGCGTAAGGCCCATCATCTTGGTGATGGGCGAAATGCGATCGCGAATCGCGTCCTGAAAATAAGCGCTGTCGTCCGAGATCCCGAGCTGGATCCGCATCACCTGGCCCACGGGCGTCCAGTGACGGTTCCGGATCGCGTCGATTTGCTGGCCGATCTGATCGGCCAGATTTAAGGGCGCCACGCGCCGCACATTCGGGGCTGCCGGAATTGCTCTCGCACTTGCGCTCAACGTAGTACCTCCAATTTATTTGTGTCCGGCGGTGCGATCGAATGCGATACCTGGCGGCCCACGGCGGCCAGCCGGCATTGCTGCCCGATCTTGTTCAGCCCGCAGCCCGCGAATCGGCACTGGACGCAAAGCTCGGCCGTGCTGAACGTGCCGCAGCAGTAGCACATGACTTTCTCTTTTTTCTTGCTAGTCACGAATCCAAGACCCCTCGATGCGATACGTCGCGCGTCCCAGAATCAGGCGGCGCAATTTCCGGTTGTAGAAAATCGTCGGCCGCGTGCCGCCCTCTTCTCCGAATTCGTGATCCCAGCGGACGTCTTCGCCGCGCGCGCTGGCCGGCACTTCGTGGCCGAACTTTTTCATCGCGTAGCTGATCGCGCGGAACTGGCCCAGGTCGGCCAGCTCCGACGTGGAATCGGTGAACATGCGCAGATCCGCGTCGCTCAGCTCCTGGCCTTCGCCCACGATGTAGAGCTGGCGGCCGGCGGGATCGGAGACGAGCTCGAGGCGCTTGCCCGGGAAACTGATCTCTTGCACGCTGGACGCGGATCCCGTCGACGTGGGCTTGACGGCCACGGCAATGAATTCGCCGCAGTCGGTATAGTCCCCGGCGGGCATGTGCGGCTCATCCATCACGGTGTAGTGCTCGCTCGGCTCACCGGAAAATCCTTCGCGCAGATCTCTGGACTTTTCTGCCGCTGGGCTCAAAGTAGAGCCCAGACCCGTTGTGCTCTCTGCCGTGGCGGGATTTGGCAAACGGTTTTTCAGCCGCTTTGCTTCCTGGACCATGCGCCTGGCTTTCGCAAGGTCTGAGCCGGTTTGAATCTGTGCTTTCCCGAGGCCAAGACGGCCGAAGGCTAATTTTTCGTTCACACTCAGCGAGTCGTAGATGCCTGCTCGCGATTCGTGACGCGCGCGCGCGGACTGGATCGCCGTGGCGGAAGGATTCGCTCCCATCAAGAGCAGCTCGGCAGGATTCTTCATCGCCACGGAGCACGGATTTTCGTGCTTGGGATGGAGGATCCCCACGACGATTCCGGAGCCGGTCCGCCGCGGGCCCGGAGGAAACGCCACGCGCACCTGGCGCGTCCCCGCCTTCACCGTGCGGACTTTGTAGCCGGCAGGAATGCTGCGCAGTTCCTGATGGCGGAATCGGGATGTTTCTCCGGATGGCATTAGGATTTCGCGTTTTCTCCCAGCTCGCCGTGCTCGCCGGTTTCACCGACTTCGCCGCATTCCGGTTTATGGACTGACGCTGCCGGCGGCGCGGCCGGGGGTTCGGCTGGCGGAGCTGCCGGCGGTGCGGCGGGATTTTTCGTTTCGTCAGTCATAAGACACTCCTAAGCAACTGAGTAATTGACAGGTAACTCACCGAAAAGGGATACTTTGGCGCTCCCGAACTTTCCTTCTGGAGGATTACAAAAATGAAATCGAATGCAGTGTCTTTTGGTGCCGGATTGATTCTCGGCGCTCTTTTCCTGGCCAACCTGCAAAACGTTCAGGGACAAAAATCGCCCTCCACAAATCAAGTCACCATCCTTGAAGATTTCACACCGCTCCCAGGTCAGATGTTTGGAAGCGTATCCATTCAACCGCAAAAGAACGGACAACTCGTTGGGAACGTCATTCCGCGATGGGTGATTCCTGGACGTGTCACCCCGAAAATTTACGGAGACATTTTGGGGGCAGCGTATTTCTATTTCAATCAGTCCACGCAGCAGCGTGAGAGTGGAATTTTCACGCCATCGAATCCCCCGGGGCCGCAGATTCCTCCGGAAGTCTTGGCCCAAATGGAAAAACAAGTACCATTGTCGTGTACCGATGGCAGTAAGAAGTGGGCCCCACGCGCTAGCGGTAGGTGCTTTCCCGAAGATGCGCCAAAGTAGATTCAAAGCCTCTTCTCCGCAAAAATTCCGAGAAACAGAAAAGCAAAGCCTCCGGCCGCGACGATGCCCCAATTTTGCGACATCCATGTCGTGAACGATTGGCCTGAAGGATTAGGCGCGAGTTGGTTGATCGAGGTAAGGATCTGGCTCGCCAGTTGCGTATTTCCTGCAGCAACCGCAGCCTGATATTGAGCCAGCAGCGTTGCCTGATTCTGGGTTTGCTGCGCGGTCACTCCTACCGCGGCCTTCTTCGTGGCAATCCACTGATTCATGGTGTAAAGGAAATAAACCAACACTGCGACTCCGGCGATCACGGCGGCGCCCACAATAATCGGCGCAACACCCAGACCGGAAAGAGTCACGATCGGCATCGGCGAAGGCGCGCTTCCAAAGGCCTGCTGGTAGTAGCCCGCCCACTGCGTGACCTTCGAGTTAAAATCCGAGACATGAGAGAGAACGTCCGGATCGTTCGGTAATTGCCGCGCGAGAGCGGTGAGTTGCTGCTGGGTATTGGTAAAAAGAGAATTAATCGCGTTCCATGAAGCTTGCTGCGTGAGATCGTACGCTCCATAGACAGTTGAAATCGTCGCATTCATCACGGGGTTTTGCGGCGAAGTAGGGCTGTATGGGGCTTGCGTTCCAGTTAGCTGTCCCATCAACGTCGGAACATCCGTTGCTCCGTTCAGCAAATCCGTGAGTTGCTGATCAGTTGCGCCGAGAGCGAGCAGCGTATTTATCGTTCCGGAATCCCATCCCTGGGAAATCAATACGCTCGCAGTTCCGCCCGCATCTCCCAGCCCGCCGAGCATCAGCCCGGCGCCGCTGAGCGTACGCAGACGCCGGATCCCGAGGCGGTTTCCCTCAAACGTGGGCGCGATCGCGTAGCTCACTTCCGCCCCCGCGTTGCCACGCTCACCAGAATCAGGCCAAGAACGCCTCCGCCCGCCAGAAGTCCCCAGTTCGGAAGGCCAGGAATCACAGTACTCTGCGTGAACCACGAAGGTGCGGAGACGCCCGCCTGGGCGAGCAGGGCATTGGCCGATGCGGTGTACTGCGCGGCGAGCTGAGGATTTGTGGAGGCGAGCGCCGTGGCCTGCGCCTGCAGAGATTGCGCTTGGGCGACGAGCGACGATTGTGCGGCGGGCGCCGCCGGCGCCGCGGGTGGAACGCCCAGGTTGACCGGCTGTCCCGTAGCGGCTTTCGCGATGTTCACGCCGAGCGATGCGATCGAGTTGATGATCGACGTCAGAGATCCCGCCGGCGAGCTGGTGGACGGCGCGCCAGGCGCAACCGGAGAAAGAATGCTGCCGCCCGAGCTCACGATCACGGGAGAAGGCACGGCGCCGGGATCGTACGGAACAATCGCCGGCGCGATCGGAGGATTCAGATTGAACCAGCTATCGGGCAGGTTGATCGTGGTAAGCAAAGGATCCGTGGAAACAGGCGCCAGCGGCAGGGAAGTGAAATCGATTGGATCCGGAGCCATATCGCCGAGGTAAGAGCCCATCGTGCCGCTCTTCACGATCCATGGAGAACCCTGCGCGGCCGCGCGCTTGGAATCGAAGTACGCTTTCCAATTGACGCTGCTATCCCACCCACGCATCACGCCGCCAGAAACCGCGCCGCTCAGCGGAATGCCTCGCGGCGGTCCGGGATTGAAGACTGGCGTTGGCCGGAAGAGGTAGCTCACCGCTTTTTCCCTCCGCCGCCCATCAGCAAAGCGAAACCCAGCACAACGCCACCGGCGAGCAATGCATTCGGCACGTTCCATGTCCCGATCGGAGTGGTGCCGCCGAGCCAGGCGGCAACCTGGTCAGTCACACTCGCCGCGGCCGGTGCGACCGTGGACGTCGCGGGACTTTGCGTCACAGCCTGCGACGCCGGCGCCGGACTCACGGTGCCGCCGCCGCTGGAAATGTAAACGTACGTTGGCGGAGGCGTCGCCGGCGCCGTCACTTGCGGTGTGGGCGTGGATTGCGAACTGACCGGCGGCGGGAGCGGCGTTGACTGCAAGCTGACGGAAGGCCCGATAGGTCCCACTGGAGGAGAAGGAGGGGGCGAGGAGAGAATGGAAATCGGCATAAAACGGAAAATGCCTGGAGCCATCCTGGCATCCGAAACCGCGATCGCACCCAGATTCACCGGGTTCATCGCCGCTTTTGCGGCAGGTTCGGCCGGCGCGCGAAAGCCGGTGAAATCGTAGCCGCGCAGAGTCAGGCTCTGTGCCATATTGCGCACGCCGAGATCGTTTCGCGTGGGGAAATAAGTTCGGCTCATCGGCGCCTCCCGCCAACGCCCCAGGCGACCAGGCCCAGGGCGATCAGGCCGAGGATCCACGGCGTTGCGCCGCCGCCGAGCGTGGCCACGAGCTCGCCGCCGGATGCGTAACCCGCATTGGGCGCTACTCCTCCAGGAGAATTCAGCGTGTAGTAACCGGAGTAAGGACTCGCGCCGGTCGGATAGTTGAAGGGAACCGTGGGCTGGCCCTGCGCGGCGCTGACAATTTGCGCGGCGCCGGATTCGAGCGAGGAAAGCGCCTGAACGTCTGAAGGAAAATCTCCAAGGACCGCGTATCCGTTCAGCGAGCTGCAGCGCATCCCATTCATGTCTTGATACCGGTGATCGGTGAGCGACCAGATGCGCTTGCGGAAATATCGCGCCGGCGCGGATCCGTAGGCGCTGCCCGGGCGCGCGATATCCATCGGCACCCAGTTTCCGGGAAACGTTTCGGCCTCGGGATAGATGTGGGAAAACTCCTCGGGAGCGGAAGGGTCGGCCGCGATCGTGACCAGGCGGGAAGGAATTCCGATCGTGCCGAGCAGGGAAGCGATCAGCACGCTGGCATCGTCGCAATCTCCGGCCCAGATTTGCAGGAGAGCGCGCGCGGGCCGCAGCGTTTCCTTTGGACCGAAGGGGCCGACCGGATCTTCCACATAAAACCAACGATTCGCCACGGCCGCATAAATCGCCGCGGCTTTAGCGTCGCGGCTGAATTGATCGGCGGCGCCGCGCACCATCTCGATCGCGGTCACGTTGATTTTCGGATCCTTCACCGCGTCGTCGACGAGCTTCCGGATCACGTCGATCGTCTGCGTGACGCCCTGATCGCCGCCGGCGAGCGGCGTGCCCATCGTTCCGTTGAATGTTCGAAAATCGGGAAGCAAACCGCCTCCAAACTTTTCAGCCGCGAAAGAAATTCTCTCGCTGCGGTTTTCCCCCGTAGGAATGTTCCTTCGGACGCGCGCGCAGCGAGAATTTCGCGCACGCAAGCCACGGTGCGCTTTTCTAAATTTGTTGTATACGGGGCTTGTGCTGCACGGCGTGGGACACGGGTACGCATACGTGACACACGCGCGTGTGGGGTTGACCACAGACCTGTTATCACTTAGGCTACAGGCGGGTCTGGGCTCTACTTTTACGCTGAACGCTTCAAGTGAAGCGTGGAGCCCAGCGAATAAAAGATTGCACGCGCGAGAGCCACTTTCCCTGGCGTTCGCCGGCAAATTTGATCCGCGCCCTGCGAGTCACGGATTTCTGGGAGCGTCGATGGCCGTCAAGCCCGCAACAGGGGAAACTTTAGTCGAGGAACGCCGCACACGAATTGAATCTCCCGCAGCTCCGAAGGAAAACACCACCGAACGTTTATTGCCGATCTGGGATTTCGTCGAATCGATGGATCCCGGCTATTTCAGCCGCTGCGAATTCACCATCTACCGCGGCCGCTCGGCGCAAAAGGCCGAGGAAAAGACGTGGATCGGAAAGTTCTACGAGAAGATCTCGCCGGACATCATCCAGAAGCGCTGGGGCGGCGGCGAATACAACGTGTGGATGAAAGTCCCGGTCGGCGACACGGATAAACTGCAGCTCAAGTACAACGTCGATTTGAAAATCGAGGGGCCGCAGAAGGCGTTCAGCGAACAGCCGGCATCGAACACCGGTGCCAGCAACAGTGAGATCGGCCAGGTCCTGGCGATGATGCGCGAGGACCGGCAGATGTTCATGGCCGCGATCGAGCGGCTGAGCGGATCAGGGTCCGCACAAAGCGCGGTGCAACAAGCGCTCGCGTTGAACGGCCAGGTCTTCAGTGCAGCGATGCCAGCAGTTGTGAAAACGCTCGAGGGAGTCGGCGGTGGAGGGCACGGATCCAACAATCCCATGGACGAACTTACGAGAACGTTCCTGCAAGCTGCGATCACGAAGATGCTGAACCCCGCGGATCCGATCGAGAATTTTGCGAAGATGGCCCAGGCAATGGGAGGGCTCGGATTCAAAATGGGCGGAGCGAATCCCACCGGAGGCCTGGCCGTGGAGCTCGCCCGCGGATTGATGGGCGCGTTGCCGCAGCTTGCCGCGCACGTGGGCGGGATCATGGATCAATACCGCCGCGCCGAGGAAGCGAAGATGCAAACGGTGGCGATGATGCGCGGATCCCCCGCGCCGATCACGGTGCATCCAAATTCTTCACCGGTCGCACCCACACCACAACCAGGAACTAGCAACGTAATCGAAATGCCCGCATCCGCCGAGCCCGCGGCCGGCGCAACCCCAATGTCACCGGAGCAACAGATGAATGCCGAACAGGTTTTTCAGTACGTGGAAACAAAAGTGGTGGAGCTGCTCTTGAATCTGGATCTCACTCCCGAGGAAGCCGCGAACGATGCGCTCACGTTCATCGACGTCACGGACAAACACCTGGTGGACGAGCTGCTGCGCCACGGAGAGGCAGGCCTGCGCTGGGCCTTTACGAATCGCGAGATCCTGAAACGCGTTCCGTCAGGTCCGCGCCTGGAGACGTTCATTTCCGAATTCGTGAAGAACGGCCGCAAGGTCGCGGTCCCTGTGCCTCTCGCGCCAGATCCAAATATTCCGCCGGCGTGATGCTCACGTATTTTCGCCGTTACCTTTTCCATACATTTCCGCCAATCTTAAAAGAACTATAAGCACCGGTCCCCTTGACTCCGCAATTCACTGTGACTAGGATTCGCGCTTGATCGATGCGAATGGAATGCGCGAGGGGTTGAGTTAAGAGTCTCGCAGCTCGCGACTCAACCCTTTGCCTTTTTGGAAGCGAGCTGCGAGCTTATGTCCACTGTTGCCTTTGGCCGAAAAACTCCACCACCGAATTTCGATAAGCCGCTACCACAAAATCTTGACGCCGAACGATCTGTCCTGGGAGCGATCCTCCTCGATCCGTCGGTTCCCAACGCCACATTGAAGGCCGTCGCCGAGCAGCTCCACGCCGGCGATTTTTTTCTTCCGGAGCATCAGTGCATTTTCCGCCACATGGTCCAACTCACCGAAAGTCAAAGCCCGATCGATACGCTGATCCTGATGGACACGCTCACGGCCGCATCGGAACTCGATCGCGCCGGAGGTTCAGGCTATCTCGCGAAACTCACCGATGGCGTCCCCGCAATTTCGAATCACGTGATGCACGCGAAGATCGTCCGCGAAAAATCTGTCTCGCGGCAATTTATTTATAAAATGAACGACCTGCAGCAGCGCACGATCGAGGGCGGCGCCAATAACGAAGAATTGATGGACGAGTTCAACGCCTTCAGCCGGCACGTAGCCACCGGCCGAAAGACCGGAATCGTCGCCGCGACCGCGGCCGACTTCCTCATCATGAAACTCGATCCCCTGGAATTTATAATCGAGCCGCTGCTACCGCTCCGCGGATCGGGCATGATCTACTCGCCGCCAGGCCTTGGTAAGACGCACCTCGCTCTCTATATGGCTTACTGCATCGCCATCGGCGCACCAACATGTTTTGTCTGGGATATTCCGAAGGCGCGGCGCGTGGTCTACGTCGATGGTGAAATGGACGCCGAAAGTTTACAGGAAATGCTTCGGCAGATCATGCTCGGCCTAGACGGGAAAGTGCCGGAGGATCCCGAGTACCTCCGTATCGTGAACCCGGATATTCAGAAGGGAAGCACCCCAAGAATCAACACCCTCGAAGGACGCGCCGCCATCGAATCCCTCGTGAAGCCCGGAGACATTCTCTTCCTGGACAACCTCAGCACACTGTGCCCAGGAGCGGATGAAGACGAAACGGAAAACTGGTCAAAGGTTCAAGAATGGATCCTCGATCTCCGGCGTAAGGGAATTGCCACGTTTATCGTCCACCATGCCAACAAATCCGGAGCCAGTCAGCTCGGCACGTCGAAAAAAGAGCACCAACTCAGCGTCAACATTCGCCTCCGCAGACCCTCAAATTATGAACAGGTGGAAGGCCTGCGCGTCGAAGTGGTCTTCGATAAATTGCGCAGCCGCGGGGCCGGGCCGTTCAAGGCGCAATGGGCGCAGCCTTTCGAAGTCGAGCTCCGCGTCGAAGATGGCAGGGCGATTTTCCTGCACAAACCGCTGACGAAAATCCTCAAGGAACGCGCCAAGCAATACCTGGTCGGTGGAATGAAAGAGCACGACGTTGTTCTCGAGACCGGGCTTTCCAGGTGGACCGTCCGGCGGATCGCGCGGGACATAAAATTCGAGGGTGCCGGCGAGAACTCAAATGAAGACTGATCAAATACGCCATCCAAGTAATTACCTCCTGTCCACCCACGTAGCGCTGCAAACACGGATTGCTGAACTTAAACGAATGGATCCTGAAGCTATAGTGCAAGATCTTGGATTCCTGGCCCGGGCCAGATGGATGATTTTGCGACTCTCATCTTTGCAAGGCCGAATCAGAGCAGAACTCCGCCGCCGCGCCCGCTACAACTAAACTCACAGCCTAAATAGCCATCTCAAGGAAGGATATCCGCACAACTCCGCACAACCGATTTCTGTGCGGAAAGTGTGCGCAGGCACCTCGTAACCACCTTTACTTGCAACATATGTATAAAAAATTGTGCGCGGACTTTATGCATGCATAATCGTAGGATTCATTCTAAAGAGGTTACTGTGTTTTTGTGTGCGCGCACCATGGGTGGGTATACCTTTCGCAACGAAAAAGCGAAAGGCGAAAGTCCGGAGCCAGAAGACCCTCCCGCACAAAAATACACTCAACTCTTTTCTTTTCTTAGAGAGGCGGAAAAACGCCGCACATCTTAATTTGTAACTCCTTTATTTACATCACATATATTTTTCGATCCGCACATCGACTCCGCACATACCGCACAAAGCCTGTACTTATATGGAGTTAGCAAGAAATTGGGCAGTATTGTGGCTGTGCGCTCATAAATTAAGCCTTGACAAGGGTTACGCACTCTTATAATCTCACTGCGTGGCCGATAAGCTATATGCGAAGCACGGTAACATAATCCAGAACGGTTCTGGATCCCGCCAGGTCTTCTCGCAATTTATAAAGTTACTCACAAATATACATGCCTTCAGAGATAATGGGCGTCTAGGTCTGCCAACTCCTGGAGGAATGATAATGAAGCCGCCGCTCGATTACTTACTGGGGTGTTCCGGAACTTCTCTGCGAGATTTCGAACTGAGCCGCCTGAACGAAGCCGCCAATCTGAGAAAAGAAATTCTCGCCATTGAAGACGATTTGCGCCAAGCGCAGGCGGAAGCTGTGCTCGCGCGCTGGTTGATGGAGCACCGCGAGGAACTGCTTTCCGCCGGCGTGCCTACCGTATTCCAGGGCTCGTTCGAATTTACCGCCGCGCCTCCGGAACGTGAGTTGTATCCAGCGCTGCCGCCGCCGGCGCTGCCCAAAAAGAAGTTGCTTTCATCCGCGGAGGCGAAGCGGCGCGCATCGAGAAGACAGGAGAACGTAGCGTGAACGCACAGGCAAGAAAGTCCGTCAGTTCGAACCGGGCGAAACGAAAGGAAGTCACCCAGATTCCCGTCAGTTTCGGCGCCCTTCCGGAAGAGATCGAGCGCTGGAAAGCCGCGGCAAAGGAAGCGGATCGTCCGCTGAGTTGGTGGATCCGCAACCGCCTGCTGGCGCTGGACGCTCAGGAACGCGCGCTTGTCAGCGGACGCAATCCGAACGAGATCAGCGGCCGCGGAGCCAATCTGGAAAAGTCACTTTCGGGATCGGAAGAAAGGGCCTGAGCATGCCGGTCGAAACCATCCATCGATTGCCCCACGCCACGCTGAGCGAATGGATTCAGCACGGCTACCTCTGGAAAGAGGAGCGCTGCCAGGTGAAGGGCTGCGGCTTGCCGTACCTGAAAATCTACTGGCCCAACGATCCCGCGTACCAGGTGGATCCGCAAACGATGAAGCCTCACGCCGCGGTGTGCGGGGATCCCGCGCGCGTGGCCGCCATGATCCGTGAGGAAGACTCCCGCAGCCAGCCGGCTCCGGACGGGAAGACCGCTGCAACGGGGGAACGCCGATGAAGATCTCCGGCTGGCAAATGCTTTACCGGGTCGAGCTGCGGCTGGCCAGCGAATTTGCGGAGCAATATTTCGCCGAAGGAAGAACGCCCTGGACTCGTGGAGTGATTCATGCCTGGAGCGCCGTGCACCTGCTACGCACGGGAGAAAGGTACGTCTACTATGACAAAGAAAACGGCAATCACGTGGTTCCTGATTCTCGGCGCCATTGAGCTGGCGCTGGGCTTCGCCGGCGGCGCCGAATACATCATGCGCAAAGTCGATGCCCTGGACGCCGATCGCGCGGCCGCGCAGGACAAGGTGGACGCAGCGAAGGACGCCATCGCCAAGCAATACATTTCGACGGATGTGGAGCTAAACCGCGAGCTCTACCTCTGCCAGGCGAATTTCCTGGAATCGACGGTGATCTACGAACGCCCGCCGCAGCTCACGCTGGGATTCTCCGGCATCCGCGGCCTGCCCGTGATCCCGATCGGGGGCCAGGGCGACGAAGCTCCTCATTGGCTGATCCCGGCGAAGATCAAGCCGATGGTCCTGGGCGATTCCCGCGGCGCCGTTTACTACTACATGAGCCGCGACAACCGTATGGACGGCCCATACCTGCCCGAAGTGGCGAGGCCGCAATGATTGACTACTACGGCGTTCCCTGCGATCAGTGCGCCGGCCGTGCAACCGGCTTTGAAGAAAAGGTCTGCCACAAATGCCACGGCTCGGGGACGGTGGCGGTACTGGCGGTACGCCCCGGGATATCGCGGCCGATGCTGCGCGTCCTGGCCGTCACGATGCTGGCGATCGCCGCGGCCGTCGTGACCGTCCTGGTGCATTTTCGATAGAGGTGAACTCGATGGAAAAGCCAATGCAGCTCACGGTGCAGATTTCGATCTACAACCAGGAGTTGGGTCAAAACCTGAATGTGAATGAGACTTTTAGTTTCGCTCATGCTGAATTCACGGAGATATGCAGCATTCTTGGGAAGTTTCACGATTTCGCCAAAAGAATCCGAGCTGAACGCGAGGGACGAGTGTGAAAGTCGTCTGCGCCTGGTGCAAAGGCAAGATCCGCGATACGCGCGCGAGCGCGGACCAAAATGAAGAGGTGTCCCATGGAATCTGCGAGCCATGCCGGAAAAAACATTTTCCGTCGAGCTTTAAAACGCGCCGCCAAAGAGGGGAAGAGTTGGCTGCTGAAATTGCTGCGCGACATAATCTGGCGCGCCGATGAGTGGGTCCAGAGGCAGGAAGTCCGACTCCGCGACGAGGCTGCTGCGGTAGAAGTATCCGCCGCGGCTTTAGCGGAGGTGGACCCTGTGGCCAGCGCCGCGCGCGAACATGCTCACAAGCGAGCTGCGCGCGCGGCGCGTCCCCGCTCAAACCGGACTGCAAGTTCAGCCCGGCCCCGCCTTCCGCGGTTGAAATACGAGCATGGTGAATTCGTCAGGAGGAATGCATGAACGGAATCGGTTGGGCAATCGAGCAGATGCGCAGTGGTGGAAAGGTCTGCCGCAGGGGTTGGAACGGCAAGAATATGTGGCTGTCACTCCAGGTGCCAGACGTGAATTCGAAGATGTCGCTTCCGTACGTTTACATGAAGACTGCGGACGATCACCTGGTTCCCTGGCTATGCAGTCAAACGGACTTGCTGGCTGAGGATTGGGAAGCGGTTAGCTGAGAATGCTCGGCCGACTATGCCGCGATCACCAGGATCAAGGACAGCAGGTGCTCGCGACGCGGGTGCTGCCCGGCGGCACGCCGGTATGTGAGGAATGCGTTCGGAAGCGATTGGGGATGAGACCCACTCAGAAAGCGAGCCAGGAGCCAATGCCAAGAAAATTAGAGATCGATTGGGACGAGGTACGACGCGGCTATCAAGCCGGGATATCAGCGCCAGACCTTGCAAAGAAGTACGGCGTGCATGTGTC
Source organism: Terriglobia bacterium (assembly GCA_020073485.1). Classification (GTDB taxonomy): domain Bacteria; phylum Acidobacteriota; class Terriglobia; order Acidiferrales; family UBA7541; genus Palsa-360. The sequence continues at coordinate 21,189 of JAIQFB010000036.1, forward strand.
ATCGATCTATAACCACACGAAAGATGGAGATCGGCATGCGGGGGGGGGTATCAACGCCCGATCAACCTCGCCCCGCGAAGCCCGGAGGTCGCTTCAAGAAACCTGTTGCGTTTCCTTCCGTGGACACCTCGATCATCCTGGCCGCGTTGCGCAGTCGGCGTGACGCTCTGACGTCCGCGATCGAGGCGATTGAAAGGCTGGAGGAGTAGTTCAAGATGAAGATGAAAGTACATTTCGTGACGTTCTACAGCCCGGGAACATTCGTCGCCGAAGAGAGCGTGAAGCCGATCCCGTCCTGGGACGTCGAGCTCGCGAAAACGATGGCACTCGGCATTAAAGAGCGCTACGGGGCGACGCCCTACGGATTTCGCTTTTCAACCCGCAGTCGTAGCGAAGAAGATCTGGATTCCCGAGTCACGGCGGAGAGTCCTAGGTATTTCCTCGGTGGCACAGTCGAAACTCTGGCCGAGGTGAAAGCGCGCGCCACCACAAGAGATTCCATTCTTATCGCAAACATGGAGAACAACGGCTGGGATCGCTGCATCACGAATAGGAATTCGTTTACCTCTACACACGTCCTCGAACCGGATGATGTTGTGCTCGATTGGCCATCAATCACGGATTAAAAATGAACATCCCTCTCGGCTACGAAATCGGCACCGGCAAGCGGGTAACGATCCCCGTGAATCATACGGTGGTCCTCGGCCAGACGCAGCTCTCCGGGAAAACGACCACGCTCGAGGCAATGGTCACGCGTTCCGGGCTGCGCGCCATCGGATTCATCACCAAGCCGGGCGAAAAATCGTTCCGCCAGCAGAACACGATCCCGCCGTTTTTCAGCGAGTCTACGATCGCGGATTACTGGAAATACGTGGTCTCGATCGTGGAAAACCTGATGTCCGTGAAGCTCGGATGGCAGGAGCGCGGCTGGATCGTGAAGCTCTGCCAGGACTACGAGCGCGAAGGCAAAACGAAGAAAGACCACTACGAGTGGGAGCAGCCCAAATCTCTAAGGGAGCTGCTGGGCAACGTGGAAATGGCCCTCCCGCATTTGCGCGGCACGGCGGAAATGATCTGCATGCAGCTCCGCGAATATCTCAAGGCCGTCGTCCGCGAAATCGAAAAAACGGAATTCTCTGACAAGCTCGATCTGCGGCCCGGGATCAACGTGATGGATGTGACCGAGCTATCCGACGGATTGAAAGCCTTGGTGATCCGCTCGGTGATCGAGCATGTCCACAAGCACGGCCGCAAGACGGTGATCATCATCCCCGAAGCGTGGAAGTTCATTCCCGAGGGGCGCAGCACGCCCGTGAAGCTGGCCCTTGAGGGGCTGATCCGCGAGGGCGCCGGCGTGGGCAATTTCGTTTGGATGGATTCGCAGGACCTGCGCGGCGTGGACAAGCTCCTGCTGCGCAGCGTGATCGTGTGGCTGTTCGGCGTGCAGCGCCAGAAAAACGAAGTGGCCAGCACGCTCGCCAGCATTCCGGATCATCCCAAACCATCGGCTACGGAGGTCATGCAGCTCGGCAAAGGCGAGTTCTTCGTGACATACGGAACCACCCTGGTGCGCACCTACGTCCAGCCCGCCGGCATGGAGGACGCGCACGCCCAGGCAATCGCCCGGGGAGACGAGTCGCCCGATTCCTGGCGGCAGATTGCGAAGGCACTCGATGAAGAAAGCGAAAGCAAAGAGCAAGTCCAAACCGAAGACGATGCCGAGATATCGTCGCCGCAAGATCGATTGGCCGGCAATGTACCTTTTGGAAAAGAGCGACAACGAAATGCTGAGGCTGGAGATAGCCGATCTGCAGAACCGGATCAACTCTCTTCTCGCAGACAAGCGGAAAGTGGTGGTAGTGCACCAAGCGGGAAGGTTCGGGTAGATGAAAGTGACCCGGCGCAAAGTGAAACTGAAATTCGAAACGCTGCAGGGGCGGATCGTGACGATCCCGGGAGTGAGGACGAGTCTATGTGGAAAGAAAAATACGAAGCGCTCGAGGTTGAACACAAAAAACTGATCGAGGCGCATGACGCCCTGGCGCTGCAGGTAAGAAACCTCCTCGGGCGGATCGATGAATCCGAGCGCGCGGGAGAAACAGTTCTTTTCACGAAATCCTCATCCGGCGCGCCTGGCGTTGCGGCGGATCGGGGGGAGAACGGGGCGGTGAAATCCAATACTGCTGCCCCGGAAGGGAAGCCGGGAGTGGCGGATGCGAAATGCTCGCTGGGAACCGCCGCTCTCGTTCCCTTCGACGGCCGCCCAGCGCGCTATGACCTGAATTTCATCTATGAGGAAATCAAGCATCGTGCGCAAAAAGATCCTGGGATCCTCGAGCTGCTCACGCGGCATCCCGAACTGCGCGTCAAGGTCGAGCGGCAAATCATCACAGCGGACGCCGGCACGCTCCGCGGCGCCCTGGCGCTGCTGATCAAAAACAAGTTTTTCGATTCGCCGCAAAACGGCAACACCGCATTCAACGAACTAAAACGCCTGGGCCGCGCCGTGGCCAAGCCCAACGTCTATCGCGAACTGGACAAGCTGGCCGAACTCGGCTTCGTCACGAAGGAAGACACCGGTTATCAGGCCGTGCCGCGAATGGAAGTCTATATCGAGCAAACAGTAGTGAAGGGAGCCGCAGCGCGATGACACACGAAACAATTCCTACAAACGACGACAAGGCCAAGCACGGCCCGGAAGCCGCCCCGGCGGCCTCCGGGAAAACAAACGGAGAATCCTTCGACACCTGGGCGATCGTGGAACTGATGGGGCACCGCAAGCTGGCCGGCCGGGTGAGCGAACAGATTATCGCCGGCGTGCCGCTATTGCGCATTGACGTTCCACAATGCGTTGCCGCGCCCGGATTTACCACGTACTACGGGGCGTCGTCGATTTATAGCCTGACGCCCACGACGGAAGCGATCTGCCGCGCGTACACAGCGGCGCACCGCGAACGGCCGGTACAGGCATACGAGCTTCCGGCGCTGAACGCCGCGCAGCATGACATCCAGGCCGAACAGGATGGCTTCGATCCAGAGAAAAACTAATGAACGACCAGAACCCAACTCAAAAGGGCAACGCCTCGGAAATCCCGACGCTCGTGCCGAAGTGCCCGCACTGCAGCATGGCCGTGCCCGGGCTGAACGTCTCCACGATCATTCTGCCAACGCCGCAGAATCCGCAGGGAGACCTGACGTTTCTCGTCCCGTGCTGCCCGCTGTGCAACAAGATCATCACGGCGCAATTCGTGGGCCACACGCCGCGCACCGCCGGCGTCTCCACCCCGCCAAGCAATCTCTGGGCTCCGGGGAGAGGGAATTGAAGTTCAACAGTGCCAGAAGCGCTAGGTAGGCAAGAACCGGACGCGCCGCCTACTCGCGGGAGCTCCTGCGAGGCACTGAGCGCGTTCAGTCATTTCGAGGCTTCACGCATGATTTCTGAAACCGAATGCGGACAGATCCAGTGCGTCGGCTGCGGATGCACGGACGTGAACGCCTGCATAGACCTGGGAGGCAATCGCTGCCGCTGGGCCGCTGTGGAAGAGGAAGAAGGGATCGGCCTGTGCACGAATTGCGCGGTTAAGCCGCTCGATCAGCTCATCGCGCACGGACTTTTTCCGTGATGCGCTGTCCGCGATGCAGCGCCGATCTTGAGGAAATTCACCCTTCCAAAGATTGGCTGCGGCACTGGCGTTGCGACGATTGTTTGCTGGCATGGCGATTGCGGGGGGGGGTATTAGAAATGGGACGTTCACGAAATGAAGGATTCGCAACGGGTCTGGGCTCTACTTGGAGCCCAGCGGAAAGAAGACGAAATGACGCGACGTGAATGGCTGAAACAAAATCCGCCGCCGGAGGTTGCCGGGCCGCTGCTCGATCGCGCGGCGGCGCTCCAGGCGCAGGGAGACGGCGCCGGCGCGGCCATGCTGCGCAACCAGGCGGTGGCCGCGCGCGGCAAATGTCCGCTCCATCCGAGCTCACCGCTGCACCGTCATCAGAACCGCCAGGAAGATCTGTTTGTCTGCTCGCAGGGCCCGCACTTCCTGCTGTGGACGCTCCTGGGCGGCCGCGCGCAGCTCGTCGCGCTCACAAATCTCGATCTGCCGGACATCGATGGAGAAATGAAGTGATCGCTGGTAGCCGACTCGTGAAGGAAATCTAGGAGGATACATGGCTTATCGTGATGAGTTTCGAGAAGTTCAAAAAGAAACGTGGTGGACTCTGCCGAGAGTATTTCTAATTTTACTTATGATCGTCATCGCTGGCTATGGTTTAGGTTTCCTGGCCACGGGCGGCGATCTGGCAATTTACCGCTTTTGGGCTCCCAAGCAGGCCAATGCCGAACGGGAAGTGTTCGAGCAAACGCAGAGCTACGTGCAGGGCAAAGTCGAATACCTGAACCAGCTTCGCCTTGATTACGAATTCGCGGATGGCCCGCAAAAAGAAGCCCTGCGGCGAACCATCCTCACGGAGGCCTCCACCGTGGACAATTCTAAATTGCCGCTCGACCTGCGGTCATTCGTGAGCGGTCTCAAGGGAGGTCTCCGTTGAAATCTCTCCTGACGGCGTTATTTCTAACCCTGACGCTGATCGCCTGTGATGATGTGCCAAACACGGCAGATCAACAGATGGCGAAACAGCAGGAGCAAGTCGCCGAGCAAGCGAATGCTCAAGTGGGAATGCCCGGCGTCACGAACTTCACCGAAAAGAAAATCGTCCGCGAACTCTACGAACTTCGCGACAAAAATATTTCCACGTTCTCCTATATTCCCGATTTGCAGGGCCGGCTGTGGCACCTATGCGATTCCATCGGCTACGGTTTGCCTTATGGCGTCCAGTTCACAAATCCAGAAGTTCATCACGAGGGCAGCACTGCAGGGTATTCGTACAACATCCCGCAACCGGAACCGAACGGGCTTTTTATGCCGCCCACGGCCGATGGTACCTGGGTGATCTGCGCGGGTCCAAAAGGCGAGCCGCGCCCGGTCTACGTTGAACCGCGGGTGATTGTCAGCCCGTTCAAATTGAACGCCGCCGGCGAATACATGCCGTGAGTAACCGAAGCAAAACGACGTGCTGTCCATTTTTCCACAAGTGGCCGAAGTGGACGACGATCGAGGAACGCCAGGGAGGTTTCTTTGGCGACGATCCGATATCTAGCAGGGAGCGGATTATCGGTGGCCGCATCTGCTATCAGCGCAAGGAATGTGAACGGTGCGGCATGGTGAAACTGCGGAGGGAAGTTGCGACGTGAGCGACAAATCAAAAATCGAATGGACGGACGCGACATGGAACCCGATCCGCGGCTGCTCGCGCGTGTCCGAGGGCTGCCGCAACTGCTACGCCGAGCGGTTTGCCACGAGGTTTCGCGGTCCTGGTGAAATATATGACGGTCTGACGATCGTAAACGGAAGCGGAGATCCGCAGTGGACCGGCGAAGTGAAATTCATTCCCGAGCTGTTGGACCAGCCGCTGCACTGGAAGCGCCCGCGCAAAATCTTCGTCAATTCGATGTCGGATTTGTTTCATGAAAAAGTGAAGGACGAAACGATCTGCAGAATCTTCGCCGTGATGGCGCTATCCCCGGAGCACACGTTTCAGGTGCTCACGAAGAGGCCATCTAGGATGCTTGGTTTTATGATCGCAGGCTTGGCGGCTGCAGATAATCGGAGATGGATACAGGACATTCTCGAGGAAGAATTCCACGATCGAGACGCCGCCTACAAACTGATGGATCGCTGGCCGCTGTCAAACGTCTGGCTAGGCGTGAGTGTTGAGGATCAGAAAACGGCGGACGAACGGATCCCGCTGCTGCTACAGACGCCGGCGGCGGTGCGCTGGGTGAGCTACGAGCCTGCTCTCGGCCCCATAAATTTCCGGTGCATAAAAGAAGCGTGTGAGGATCACGATAACTATTTCGATGCGATCGGTGGAATTCGCTCGATCCGGCCATGCCTCGATTGGATCGTGGCTGGTGGGGAATCCGGGCCAGGCGCGCGGCCGATGCATCCGGATTGGGCGCGCGCGGTGCGAGATCAGTGCCAGGACGCGCGCGTGCCCTTCTTTTTCAAGCAGTGGGGTGAATGGATTTCCTTGGCGAACTGGCCAGATGCGGAAGGCTACGATCCGAAGTGCACGTTTATCGGCAAGAATTGTGATGGTGGCCTAATGCTTCGTGTAGGCAAAAAACGCGCTGGTCACAAGTTGGACGGCGAAGTGTTGCAACAGTTTCCGTCCGCGAAGGCGGTCTCGGCATGAATCTCGTTCCCTGGTCTTCCGAAGAAGAGCGATTCAAGCGATGGGATATCACGGTAGATCGGCTTTGTATCTTGGTGTCCGTTTGCTGCATCCTGGGGGGGGCCGCATTTCGCTCACCGCAATTTAGCTTCGTATCCACTTTTCTTCTGGCTTTCTGGGTGTGGATGCTGTTTCGCGATCGCGACAAGCTGTGCACCATGCTGCAGAACAAGCCGCGCAACATGGCGAACCTCACGACGTGGGTGCGTCTGCGGCCGTGGCAGGAAGAGTTGATGTGCGGCTGCGGCGCCAGCGTCCACATGAACAAAGCAAAGTGGTGCCCCAATCCCGTCGACGCCGGCGGCGGCCGCTTCTCGATCGTGTGTCCCTGCGGCGTGGGGTATTACAAGCTGAAATCGTGACGGGTCTGGGCTCTACTTGGAGCCCAGCTGGAAAAAGTGAGTGGTGAAGCCATGAAAATCCTGCTCCTCTGCCTGCTCTTACTCACTGGATGTACGTCGATTGCAGGCATCAAGAATAGTCCAGGAAGCAACCGTTCGCGTATCCCGCACGTACCGCCTGTCCATCGCCCATGTGTGACGAAGAAAGGCCCGTGCTGAACCGATGGCTGCCATCCTCAAGACGCTGCCGACGCAGTTCGCACGCGGGAAGATCAGCGAGTTTCTGTCTACCCCGTTTTCGAATTTCTTTTTCACGCTCGGCCGCGGCCGGCCGCAGAGGCCCGAGCCGGTGACCGAAATCTATTTCACTCACAACGGAGTGGTCCTGGGACATTTTGATATCACCGAAATCGTGCAGAACAAGGGGCAGCTCCCGCTACTCACCACGCTCGATGGGCGTCCATCGGAATGGCAGATCAAGCCGGACCGATGGGTTGCCGTTTGCCGGCCGCCGTTCCATCCCCTCGAGGAAAAGCTCTTCCATTCCGGTTTCCGGGGCTGGCGGTATTTCGACCTGGAAGCGTATCGAGGCTCGCTCGATTCCAAGGTGCGACTATGAAAAAGAAATCCTCCGCGAAGGCAAAACGTTTTCGCGGCATGAAGGAACCAGACGCCGCCGTCACGATGATCCAGGAACTGACGCTCGCGCGGCAGGGGCTGCGCGGTCAGATCGAAAGGCTTCGCGACGAACATCACGAGCTGCATTGCCACGCCCTGCGAATGCAGATCTCTTCCGGACTGATAGCGATCGCGAACAAATTGCTGGTGGAAGCGCTGCGGGATTTGTTCGCGTACTACGATCGGCGCGAGCAATCCGGCTGGACGGCCGCCGATATGAAACGCATTGACGAGATCCGCCGGTTGCCGGGCTATCTGGAATTTCTTTTTCCTAAGATATAAATCTTATAAGACGCTGTGCATGTTTTACGCGCGAATCTTCCGTGCATGCCCTCATTGTGCATGAAAACCTCAGCGCGCGCGGGCGTGGTGAGGATTTCTCCGCATGGCATGAGCGGCAAGCCTATCCGTCGGGCTGATCCCGCCAAATCGGCTGCAATTCGTTTTTAGGGTGTTATTTTGAAAGGAAACCCTGGCAAGGTGATGTTTTGAGAGGAAGCGCCGGCAAGGCGCAGGGGACGTCTTGCCGGCGCGAGGGGTATGGGCTCCGCTTGGAGCCCATGTCAAGGAAGATCGGGGTTCTACGTGGAGCCCAGAGTGAAGAAAGTCTGGGCACCTTAGATCCCACCTGAAGGAAGATCTACTGCGGCACGCGCCCGGCGCGCGGGCCCGCTCGGAAGAGAAACTCCGCGAGCCACTGGCGATCCTCGGGCTTGCATAGAGCCATGGTCGAGAGCGCGATCGCCAGGTAGCGGGCGTCTTCCACTGCCTCGTTCTGCCGGCCGCGCGCGCCCACGCCGTTCACTTCCTTGCGCAGGTCCGCGACGTCTTTTTTATTTTGGCGGATGATGGCGACGTACAGGCCCAGGTAGAAAACAACCTGCAGGGCTCCGATCCCCACGGTGATCGCCCAGGATGGGACCTGGCTCACGTCTTCCTCGTTGCGATCACTTTTTTTAGATCTTCGATTTTCGTCAGGATCTCCATCGATTCCCGAAAGGTTCCGTATTTTTGGACGGCCTTCAGCACCGCGGATTGAATTTCCAGTTGAACGTAGGGCGCGATCTCGTCCCGCAATTCCAGAACGTGCGTGGTCGATCCACGCCCCTTGTTTTTGAACATCAGGTCCCAGGCCGGGGCCGCGATGCGTCCCTCCGGAGTCTTCTCGCATTCGTTCATGTGGCCCCATTTCCCTAAAAATAGTTACGCCGGAGCGCCGCTCAACATCGCGTCCATTTCACCTACAATCATGTTCACGGCCGCAGTGATTTCGTTCACCTTCGCCGAGTTTTTGACTTCGGCCAGCGCCAACAAACCACCCACATTCATCTTGATGGCGTTCAGTGAAGTGACCACCGTAGCCGCTGCCGGAGTTCCCGGAGTCACCTGCCCTGCCTGAGTCAGAGCCGACACCGTGCTCAGATCGCTCTGGACCGTTTTCATCACTGCATTGGCTTCGGGAGCGACAGCCGGGTCGACCATGCCGATGATTCCCACCACGACGGGTCCGACGTAGGCGATGACAGACTGAACCTTCTGTTCGTAGGAAGGCGCAGCCCTGAACAGCTTCACAAATTCCTGCTCCACCTTATGAAAAAAACTGCCGATGCTCATATGGTTCTCCTTTTCAAAGTAGTCCGTGCAAAACATTTCCAATCGCGCTTGCGCCGATCAGAATTCCTGTTCTCACCTTACTGACTGGTTTCATCAGTAACGAGACTTCGTAATCGACTCCCTTGTGAACCGAGACCATCGTGGCCGCGGTTTCAGAAGCGGCCGTTTTCAAGCTGCTCGAGCTCGCCGCGAAATCGTCCACGATCGGAGGAAGTTTCGCCGAGGCATCGGTCCAGTTCGCAATCGGATCGGCCAGCAGATCGATGGTGTGATTCACGCGTGCCGTGCTGCTATCCAGATCTTGCGCCGCGACGCGCTGCAGGTCGGTAGTGGCGTCCAGCGACTTCGCCAGGCGCGGGCTGATTTCATCGTTCAGGCTGTGATCGGTGCGCACGATCGTGAGCCGTAGGCTGGCCATGGTCTTGTAGGTTTCCAGTGAGGTCTTCGCCCAATACGCGCGCTGCTCGGCCGCGGCCCCAGCGGCAGCGGTAGCGGCAATATTGGCTTGGGAGCTGGCCTGGCGCGCCTGGCCGGCCGCGGCGTTGATCGTGCCGATCGTGGTGCGCAGCTCGGCGGATGCCTGGTTCACATCCGATCGGACGTCGCGCGCCAGCAGGCGCAGCTCGTTCAGCAGCAGCACCAGGAACGCGGCGATCGCCGCCAGGGCGATGATCTCGAAATAGGTCTGGAATCTTTTTGCGTTCATATTTTCCGAGTGGGCTCCAAGTAGAGCCCAGACTTCTTGTGCGTGGGCTCCAAGTAGAGCCCACACCCGATAGTTTTGGCGATGGCGCAAAAGCTGACTGAGTTCCTCCTCCACTCGATTCACCGCAATCCGCAGCGCCAGAAACGTTTTTGTAGCGGGATGCAGCTCCTGCCTTCCCCCTTCTTGTTCGAGCTGGGCTGCAAGTACAGCCCAGACCCGTGACCATCGCCAAATTTATTTTCTCCGCAGCAGTTGCGCCAGGCGCTCTTTCATTCCCGCCTTGAATTGTTTTGGCGTACGCGGATTCTTCAGCGCTTTCCGGAGGCCTTTAATCTGCTGCTTGCGCGTGAGATTCACTTCGCGGATCCTCCCGGCGCCGGCGCATTGCCGTCATCGATCTTCGGGATCTCGGACTTGATCCAGCCCGGCGCCTTTCCCCAGGTGGAAAACCAATCGAGCAGGGAATCGGCGAAAAACCCGAATAGAAAACTGGTGAGCGGATTCACCGGGATCGTAAACGGCACCGTGTAGCCGGTGAGGCTCGATATCCAGGGCGTCACGTCGTAATGCCGCCAGCCATAAAAAAGCGGCAGCTCGAGCGCCGCGCGCGTGAGCAGCACAACCCAGTTCTTTTCCAGGAAGGCGCGTTTGGTGGCGCCCGCGCGATATCGCGCGTAGATGTCCGCGCGCTTCAGATCGTGCAGAAGCTGCCCGGCGAAAAACGCCAGCCAATAGAGGAAATCGCCCACGTGGTGATGAGTCATCATGTCTTCTTTCTCCGGGTCCGGCTCCGGTCACCCCGTCACATGCATTGCCAGCAGATCGATCGCTCCCCAAAGCGTGAGAACGATCACCGTGCCTGCCGCAGCCGCCGCCAACCCCAGAAGCGCCGCAGCAAGCAAAACAGCGGATAGCCGAACAGCACGACAGCCGCGAGCACAACGCACAAAACCGCGAAGATGATCCATCCCATTACTGATCCTTTTCTCCGCTGGGCTCCAAGTAGAGCCCAGACCCGGCATCACGCGCTCATCGCTTTCGGGGGCTCGTCATCATCAGAAAACCCCTGATAGATATTCATCCGCGCCAGGCCGTTCGGAATGTATTGCGGATCGGCGGTGGGGGCGCCGTGCGGCCGGCCCGTATTCCAGCAGTTCAGCAGCTCGGCGAAATCCTTCGCCAGGTCAAGTTGATATCGTTCGGAAAATTGCGCGAGCATCCGCAGCGTGATGCGCAGCGAGCCTTCGGAATCGGTCCAGAACGTGCGGCTGGCAAAGGGAATGGCTTCGTAGCCCATTATCTGGGTAAGACCCCAAGAAGTCGCAAGGCTGTCAAGCTGCTGCAGCGACCGGGTGAGGCGGGCCAGCAATCCCGCGGGAGAAATTTCCGTAAGACCCGGATCGGGAGCGGAGATGTAAGCAAGGACGTCGTCACGTCGGATGCTTCCGTAAGACGCCGCACGTCCCTGCAAAAGCTCCCAGAGAGCCGCAAGCACGTTTCGTTCATGTCGTTTTGCATCCGGGTTCCCTCCGGACTCATTGGCGATCAGCGCAGCCAGAAATGCCGGCGGCACGGTGGACGTCTTGCACGCGGACACGATCGCCGGATCCCACTTCGCGTGGATCGATTTCATCAGGAGTGTGTTCGCGTCCGTCATGTGTCTTTTTCTACGTGGGCTCCAAGTACAGCCCACACCCGTCAAAACTCCTGCAGGACCAACCCGATGCCCAGGATCACTCCCATCACCAGCGCCGCGGTGCCCCAGGAGAAGCCGCTCGGTGGCGGGGGCGGAGCTCCGGGAACCAGGCCGCTGGGGACGGGTCCGGGCTGTGCTTGCAGCCCGGAGGGAATTATTAAAGTCGAAGTGCTTCCGCCAGGTGAGACGCCCGCGCCGGCCGCGGCCGCTGCAGCCACCACGCTGTACTGCGTATTCACGTTGTTCAGGATTTTATTGACGTAGTTCTGCGTCTCCGCAGGGGCCAGCGCCAGCCATCCCGGCATCGATGCCGCGCTAGGCGCCGCGGTGATGGTGAAGTTCCCCGCCTGCGCGATCGCGTTCGAAACATTTCCCGGACCCCAGTTATAGGCCGCGAGCGCCGCGGCGGGATCTCCGAACTGCGCCAGGAGCTGCCGCAGATAAGAGACTCCGCCCTGAATGTTTTGCTGCAGGTCATTCGGATCCACGCCCAGGCCCGCGGCTGTATCAGGCATGAGCTGAAAAACGCCAATCGCGCCCCTCGCGGAAACGGCGTTCTGATTCATCCCGGATTCCACCTGGGCAACCTCGAGCGCGAGCGCGGGATCCACGCCCTGGCGCTGTGCCTCCGCGATGATCAGTTGTGGGATGGTAGACATTTCAAAAACGCACCCGGGCCTTCATCCATCATCGTCCTCGTCGTCTTCGTCGTTCGGCGTGGGCAGCTCCGCTTCGGTGAGCTCCTCCCACTCTTCCTCGATGCGGTCCTCGCATTCCGCGGCGTTCAGCCCGGTGCACGCGGCCAGATGCTCGTGGTATTCCGCCAGGCATTCCGCTTTCGTGAAGCCGTAAAAGACATGCTCCACGCGGATGATTTCGCTTCCGGGATCGATGCGATAGATGTGGTAGGCCCAGGCCATGAGATCCTTATTGCTGAATGATTTTCCAGTGACAGGCCGGGGATGACTGGCTCGTCAGCACGTCTTCCAAAATCACTACGTGCCCGTTGGTTGTCGCCAGCGTGGTTGCCGCCGCGTCTCCGATTACGTCCGTCCCAGCGAATCCTTGCAATGTCCACGCGAACCCAGCCGTATTGACATTGTTGAACGTGACTCGGGTTCCGGTTGCCGACACGCAGGCTGGAAGAATCGCGGTTTCAGCCGCGCCAATCACTCCGCCATTGACGTAAATATCTTCATCCTTCAACGGAACTGACGCCGCCGCCCGATAGAACCCGATCGCGCCAATCTCCCACACCTCGCTGGTCCCGAGAGTGAAGGACGGAGTATAGGTGCCGGCAGCTTTGTTGAGCTGGTCTCCCTGGAGTGCCTGGGCGATGTTGGCGGCATTCTGCTGCCGGATCGTGAAGCTGCCGCCCATCGTGACGCTTGCGGGTTGGCCGTCCATCCCGGCGAATCCAATCACAAGCTCGTTAGGTTTCGTCGTAGTGATGCCCGTTGAGAGTGGCGCCGTACTCGAACCGGTTGCCGCTCCTGATTGCAGGTCGAGTGTATCCACGCCTCCGGGATATTCGGTGCATGATATTGCAACCTGAAAAGCCGCTCCGGAGAATCCAAATGTGATGATGTCTCCGCCGCCTACCAAACTGAAAACCCAAAACGGTTTGGTGTGGCTGTTGCCATTATCGATCTGCGTGCCGGCAACGAATGTGTTGCCGAGGATGTCGGTTGGCGTTGTCGCGGTCACAGCCGCACCATTCCAGTGAACGACGCAAAACAGGAAATTCCCCGCGGTTAGCTGTCCAGCCCGCTGTCCTCCTGCGCTGAAGGGCGACGTAAACCCCGTGTTATTGAACGTCGTCACGCTTCCCGCATTCTGGTCGACGATGTGGGTTGGAGGGATGTTCGGGAAAAATACCGTGTAGGTCGTTGCCTGGGTCGCGTTCGTGTTTCCGAAAACGCGATTGATCGCCCTTTGGGTTTCCGTTCCGTAGATAAAACTCCCCAGCACAGTTGGATGGATCGTGTCCAAAAAGTATGTGGCATTGGCGTTGCAGCCATCGCATCCCAAATTCGGATCTCCGCCCACGTCGGCAATCCCGTCACACCAGCCTAGAGTCATGCACTGCCTGAGCATCGGGTTCAGCAGGTCTTTCCATGTCGTGCTTTCGCCCG
>JAIQFB010000037.1 GCA_020073485.1 Terriglobia bacterium
ACCATCGCTCCTCCGGACGAATGTTTGCTTTCCGTTACGCTGCTCGCCGAAACGCTCAAGAAGGAGGGAGCGGACAAGATCACGGCCGTGTTTCCATATCTCGCGTATGGCAGGCAGGATAAAGACAAGCCGGGAGAAAGTCTGGGAACCGCGTGGGTTGGAGCGCTCCTCAGAAGTTCTGGAATTGAGCAGGTACTCACCGTCGATGTGCATAGCGAGCGTTTTTCGTTAAGTCGCTTCTGCCAATTGCAATTCTAGCGCTACTGGAGTTCTCGGCGTGCGGCAGGATAATCGATACAACCGTCCAACGTAGCCAGCCTGGGATAATCTGTCTCCGGAATATCAACCTTAAACTCTTTGTACAGGCCGATGACCCAATTCAGCAAGTTCGTGGAATCAATGTGCAACTGATCGCGAATCCTGAGATTCGGTTGGATCTGCGACAAATCAGCCTCGGGCGCAATCCGGCCCAGAATGTGGAGAATGGTTTCTCTGATTTACATCGAGAAAAAGTCCCCCGTGCGAGGCCTTCTTGACATTCCTTCGTGATGAAGTATGCGTGACCATGGGGACTAACTCTTCAGTCAGGCGTCAGGCTACTTGGCAGGAGGCGGATGCTCCGTGTTGCCACGCACCCTGCCTTGTGATCTAGGGAGGCGTAGCGCAGGCGGAATTATGGCAACGGAGAGGATCTGGGACTCATGAGCCGCGTCCCCAACTGCTTGAGCCGATCTCGGTATTCTTCGAGGTCGACGGACTGCTCCGCCACGCCCGATTCCATTGCCGCGCGTGCTATGGCTGAGGCCACCCAGACCAACGCCCGCGGGTCGAACGGCTTGGGGACGATGTACTCAGGCCCAAACTTGATTTTTTCCACGCCGTAGGCCTGGCAGACCGAATCCGGCACGTCCTCTCTGGCCAATGCGGCCAAGGCATGAGTCGCGGCAAGTTTCATTTCTTCATTGATTGCGCGGGCGCGGACATCCAATGCCCCGCGAAAGACGAAGGGAAACCCGAGCACGTTGTTCACTTGATTGGGATAGTCGGAGCGCCCGGTGGCCATGATGAGATCGTTGCGGGCGCCTCGCGCATCCTCCGGTGTAATCTCTGGGTCCGGATTGGCCAGCGCAAACACAATGGGGCGAGGCGCCATGACCCTCAGCATGTCCGGGGTCAACGCGCCCTTGGCCGAAAATCCGACCAGCACGTCAGCATCGCGCAACGCTTCCGTCAAGGTCCGCAATTCGGTCTGACGGGCAAAGCGCGCCTTGTAAGGATTCATGCCTTCGGTGCGACCGGTGTAAATCACGCCTTTCGTATCCACCATCAACATTCGTTCCCGCTGGACGCCCAATCGGAGGTAATGTCCGGCGCAAGCGATCCCTGCCGCTCCAGCACCGACAAACACCACGCGCACCTGGTCGATTTGCTTGCCCACGATTGCCAAAGCACCCAGCAGCGCGGCTCCCGAGACTATGGCGCTTCCGTGCTGGTCATCATGCATCACGGGAATCGACATGGTCTTACATAGCGTTTCTTCGATGAAGAAGCACTCCGGCGTCTTGATGTCTTCGAGATTAATGCCACCGACAGTCGGCTCGAGAAGCTGGCAAAACTTGATGACGTCTTCCGCTTTTTCCGAATTCACCTCCAGATCGAAAACATCAATATCCGCGAAACGTTTGAATAGTACCGCTTTGCCTTCCATGACAGGCTTTCCCGCCAGAGCTCCTATGTTTCCCAAGCCGAGAACCCGAGTGCCATTGGTGACGATCGCGACCAGGTTTCCCCTTGCGGTGTACTCGTAACTCAGCTCGGGCGATCTTGCAATCTCTCGGCAAGGTTCCGCCACCCCCGGCGTGTAGGCCAAACTCAACTCCGCCTGGGTACGACAAGGCTTGGTGGCGACAACCTCGATCTTGCCCTTGCGGCCGGCGCGGTGATAATCGAGTGCATCCTGTTTGAGTGACTTCATGAAGAAACTCCCCGTATCCAACGCCGACTAGGTTGAGGATGTGCCTATCTCTCAAGGCGAGAGGGCATTGTTTCATGAACGGTGATTATTCTACGATCGAAATCGCAGGGGTACGAATGAAGTTATCCTGACGACACTTCGAATCCAGTCCGCGGATCCGGAGATGGACTGGAAGGGTCAGAAATAATATGCGTTCCGGCCTTGCCTGCGACCGCCGCACAAAGCGTGTCACAAGAAGTGATGATGGCTTCGACTCCTCCGCCGCGCATGAACTGCAGCACGGATTCAATCTTAGGTCCCATGTTCCCTAGCGGAAAATGACCTGCGCGAGCGTACGAGGCTAGCTCGGCCGTGCCGACGCGTTCGAGCGAGCGTTGTGTTGATTTCTTGTAATCGAGGTATACAGAATCGGTTTCTGTCGCGATGACGAACAACTCCGCTCCCACCTTTGAAGCGAGCAAAGCAGAAGTGAGGTCTTTGTCAATTACGGCCTCGACGCCTTGCAGTCTTTGGTTCACCCACGCAACAGGGATGCCGCCGCCTCCACATGCGATGACCAAAACACCGCGCTCCATCAAGTCGCGAATGACGTCGAGTTCGACGATCTCGACCGGTTCCGGCGATGGAACCACGCGGCGGTAGCCACGAGCCGCATCTTCGATGAGCCCCCATCCGAAGAGGCGCTTGCGCTCCTCGGCTTCCGCGTGCGAATAGAAGCGGCCTATAGGTTTGGTTGGATTCCTCATGGAAGGATCGTCCAGTGAAATGACGCACTGAGTCACCAGGGTGACGACTGGTACACGCAAACCTGCGAGCCTCACTTCGTTGTCGAGGGCTTGTTGCAGGAGATAGCCAATCTCACCCTGCGTCGCGGCATCACACATATCCAAGGGGTATCCGGGCAGGAGGTTTACGGCTCGTTCGTGCAACAGAAGCTCCGCACCGACTTGCGGGCCGTTCCCATGAGTTAGAACGATCCGATAACCTTCGCGAATCAAACCGATGATCTGCGCTGCGATTCGTCTCGCATTGGAGATTTGTTCATAAATTGTCCCTTTCTCCCCGGCACGGATCAGGGAGTTACCTCCGACAGCAAGGACCATGCGTTTCATCGCTGTACTCGTGGTTGCAACTTCTCCGGGGCATGATCTCGCGCGAACTGGGCAAGCAGCTCTGCCAGCACCGGTTGCCCGAGTTCCTCCACTTCGTAGGTGACGCGCACATGAGGTTTATTAACCTTAATGATGCGGGCGAGGTCGATAGGAGTGGCGACTAGCACAAGGTCACATGGAACTCGGTTGATCGTTTCTTCCAGATCTTGCCTTTGTATGGGGCTATAGCCCATTGCCGGAAGGAGATTTGTCAGGTGCGGATAATTCTCGAACATGCTCCGGATGGAACCTACCGCAAACGGCCGTGGATCCACCAGTTCGGCCGCACCGAACTGTCGTGCCGCGACAACTCCCGCTCCGTACGGCATCTCCCCATGCGTCAGCGTCGGGCCATCTTCTACCACCAGCACTCTTCGGCCCTTTATGGCTTCCGGGGCGGCGACCGAAACACGACATGCGGTTTCAATGATTTTGGCTTTCGGATTGGTATTCCGGATATTTTGCCGGATCGTCTCGATGTCCCGGGGTGACGCGGTGTCCACCTTGTTGATCACAACTACATCCGCACGGCGCAGATTCACCTCGCCTGGAAAGTACGACAATTCGTGTCCGGGACGGTGGGGATCGGCGATCACAATTTCCAAGTCGGAAGCGTAGAATGGCGTATCGTTATTTCCACCGTCCCATAGGATGATGCCGGCTTCCTTTTCCGCCTCGCGCAAGATTTTTTCGTAGTCGACGCCCGCATAAACGACAACTCCCCGGCTGATGTGAGGCTCGTATTCTTCTCGCTCCTCGATGGTACATTGCTGCCGGTCAATATCCGCCATCGTGGCGAACCGTTGCACAGCCTGTGCCGCCAGATCTCCGTAGGGCATGGGATGTCGGACGATAACCGGGACCAGGCCTTGTAGGAGCAATTCGTTGGCAACTAGACGGGCGAACGGGCTCTTGCCGGAACCAGTCCTCACGGCGCAGATGGAGAGAACCGGGACGGACGATTTGAGCTGGGTGTGCTCAGTTCCGAGCAACCAGAAGTCCGCGCCGGCGGCAACCGCGCGAGAGGCTAAATGCATCACGTTCTGGTGTGAAACGTCGCTGTATGAAAATACGACGGCGTTGACGCCGAGCTTGACGACAAGGGTCTCGAGTTCCGCCTCTTCGAAGATCGGGATGCCGTCCGGATACAAGGTGCCAGCTAGCTCTGGTGGATAGCGGCGGTTGGCGATGCCTGGAATTTGGGCAGCGGTAAAACCGACCACTTGAAACTCTTCCTGATCGCGGAATACAACATTGAAGTTATGAAAGTCTCTTCCCGCGGCACCAAGAATCAGGATCTTTTTCATAGAAAGCACCATCCCTATGTCTAACCTTGTGTAAAACTACGCTGGCCAGGACCTCGGCTGCCGTGACAGGCATCACATCAGCGATCGCCGGCCAATCGTGTGGTGGGAGGGTTCCTTCCTAAGATTGGGTGTAGAGTCAATTTTCGACAAGCACGGGGTAAGCACTGCCTCAAGTGTGATATTTTCAGTTTCTACACCAGTGAACTCCACTGGGAAGACTCAAGAGCAACGTGCGAAAAACACTTCTCTCAATCCAAACCGTGGCGCGCAAGCTCGAACTTCCGGATCAGTATCTCGAGCAGATCGGCCCTCACGGCGCCAAGGTTAAGCTGGAGCTCCTTGCTGACTCTTTTTTACATCGGCGCGGAAAACTCATTCTCGTCACCGCAACAACGCCGACCATGTCCGGCGAAGGTAAGACCGTCACTGCCATCGGACTTGCACAAGGTCTCGCGCAGATTGAAAAAAAGGCCGTCGTTACGTCACGGCAGCCTTCACTGGGTCCCGTATTCGGCATGAAGGGAGGCGCCTCCGGGGGCGGGCTATCGCAAATTGAGCCTAGCGAAAAGATCAATCTTCATTTCCACGGCGATTTTCATGCGATTGCCTCCGCGCAAAATCTGTTGGCCGCGCTCATCGATGCCCATCTCTTCCACGGTAATGATCTGAACCTCGATCCGGATCGAATCAGCTGGTCTCGCACAATGGACATGAATGACCGCGCGCTTCGCCAGGTTTCTATCGCATTGGACAGCAAGAAGGACGGCGCGGGACGCCGCTCAGGATTCGTGATCACAGCCGCATCCGAAATCATGGCCATCGTGGCGCTGGCAACGGATCGGAGGAACTTGCGGAAGCGCCTCGAATCTGTCGTCATTGGCATCACTCGGGACGGTAGACCGATCCGCGGGCGAGACTTGGAGGCCACGGGTGGCATGATGGCACTGCTCGCTGATGCCATCCTCCCGAACCTGGTGCAGACAACCGATGGGACGCCTGCACTTGTGCATACCGGGCCTTTCGGGAATATCGCGCCGGGAACCAGCAGCGTCCTCTGCCAGGAAATGGGGCTGCGCCTCGCCGACTACGTCGTTAATGAAGTCGGTTTCGGATCGGACCTTGGTGCCGAAAAATACTTCGACATTGTCATGCAACAGTCCGGCATCACGCCTGCGGCTGCGGTTCTCGTAACCACTGTTCAGGGCATCCGGAATCAGGGAGAAGGCCGCATCGATCGAGGTTTGCCAAATCTCTGCAAACATATTGAGATATTGAAAGGCTTCGGCGTGCCGGTCATTGCCGCGCTCAACCGTTTTCCTGGAGACGCCGACGCCGATCTGAAGCAGTTGGCCGATTTTTGTTCGCAACACGGCGCTGCCAGCGCGATCTCGGAAGCATTCACAAAGGGAGGATCTGGGGCGAAAGAGCTTGCCGAATGCGTCGTCGAAACCATTGCCGCGAACCCGTTGCCCAGAGTGCAACCGATCTACTCGCTGGATGAATCCCTGACGGAGAAGATTCGGCGTGTCGCTCAAAAAATCTACGGCGCAGCGGATGTGACGATCAGTGACCAAGCCAGGATAAAGCTCGATCAGTTTACCCAGTGGGGCTGCGCTCATTTGCCCATCTGCGTCGCGAAAACACAGTACTCCTTTTCCGATGATCCAAAACTCCTGGGCGCGCCTACGGGTTGGACGCTGCATGTGACGGATGCATTGCTGTCCGCCGGTGCCGGTTTTGTAGTGGTCGTCACCGGAAACATGATGCTCATGCCCGGGCTTCCCAAGGTATCTCGTGCCGCATCCATTGACGTGGACGATGCGGGACGCATTCTCAATGTGTAGCAGGATGCTGAAGAATTCTTACAATTTTGTGGAGCCCTCTACCTTCATGCTGGGATCGCACCCATGAAACGGGCCGATGTGCGGTTCTACGCGCAATTGAATGACTTTCTGCCTCCCGAGAAAAGAGCGCAAAACATCACGTGCAGCTTTGACGTGAGCGGCTCCGTCAAGGATATGATCGAATCGCTGGGCGTGCCTCACACGGAAGTGGACCTGATCCTAGCGAATGGAGAACCCGTGGATTTCTTCTACCGGGTACATGAGGGCGATCGGATCAGCGTCTACCCCGAGTTTCAGTGCATCGAAATATCGCCGCACGTGCGTTTACTCCCACAGCCCCTGCCCGAGGCGCGTTTTGTCGCAGACACGCACCTGGGACGGCTTGCGGCTTATCTAAGAATGCTTGGCTTCGACACTTTGTACAGGAATGACTATGCTGATGAAGATTTGGCCAGACTTTCCGTGGACGAAGAAAGGATTTTGCTGACTCGTGACCGCGGATTGCTCATGCGAACTGTGGTCACGCGCGGCAGCTACCTTCGAGCCACCGAGCCGGCCCGGCAATTGGCCGAGTTGTTACAGCGGCTCCACCTGGCCCGCGCAATTACGCCTTTTCGCCGGTGTATGCATTGCAACGCTGTCTTGCGTCCAGTTCCAAAGGAGGCGATCAGCGATCGCCTCTTGCCTCAGACTCGACGGCACTTCAACGAGTTTTACAATTGTCCTCAATGTGGCCGGATCTATTGGAAGGGTTCTCACTATCGCCGCATGCTTCGCCTCATTGAGAGCGTGACAGGGTCCAGCTAATCTCCAGGATGTTTCGTTTGCCAAGAAGCATGCCCTGCTGGAACTCCACCGCACATGTCTAGTGCTGGAACCGGCCAACAAGTTCGGCCTTAGCCAAAACGTGACGTTTCATGGCGCGCTCGAGTTCCCCCTTGCTGGCTCCTAGCTTGAGCTTCACTTTGCAGTCCAGAGCGTAAAGCTTGAAAAAGTAGCGATGTGGACCGCCCCGAGGCGGGCAAGGGCCGTTGTAACCGAGTTCGCCGAAATCGTTGCGTCCCTGCCGTGCTCCATCGGGGAGTTGGTGATCCTTAGCCACGCCTTCAGGCAATCCTCGAGCAATGGCGGGAAGGTTATAGAGGACCCAATGGACCCACGTGCCTGACGGGGCGTCCGGGTCGTCCACAATCAATGCAAGGGTTTCCGTCCCTGGAGGGGGGTCGGTCCAGATTAGGGAAGGCGAACTATCCGGTCCATCGCATGTAAATTCCTTTGGAATATCCTCACCGCTTTCGAACGCCGGGCTGGTCAGATGAAATGTCATGGCAAGTCGCTCCTTTGCTGTGGCAAATCCTCCCTCATTGCCTTCCTGTATCTTCTCAACTTGTGTTGTGATGAGCCGTTCCCTATTTGCTCCTCAACTATCGAATCAACCATAACCTAACGACGCGGACCAAAACTGGGAGGAACAAAAACAAACCCCACGGGAACCTTGGATGCAATGGGATGGTCGTTGAGCCGAGCCGGCTGAAATTTCCATTGGCGGAGGGCGCGTATCGCCTCCTCCGTCAAGGAGGGGATCCCGCGCACGACTCGCACATTTGTAATTGCGCCCCCGTCATCGAGCGCAGCCTCCAGAACGACCGTCCCTGACGCTACGCTTCTGATTGGGTAGACGGCCTCTGTCGCTGAGATTACAGTTGGCGGTTCGTAAGGTAGAGTTTCTTGATTTGTTTTTTGTGAAAGAACACCAGACGAAATCATGAAGAATGCGCTGTAGATGAGAATGAGAACGGAACGCATGCGTTACACCTCCTTGGCGCTAGGAGCCGATCCTTATTAATTATTCCGTGTTCGCACAGGCCGACGTTGCTCGCGGATTCATCTGCCGCAGAACATCCACACGTTCGTCCACGTGGCACGTGACACGGCTGATGGCATATTTACTTCCTTCCCGATCCCAAAAGATGTGATGAGCCTCACAGAGACCGGACCACATCTGGGATAAAAAGCACACGTGGGGGAGTCTATTCGGTTACTCGCAGAGCAGGGCATGTCGAACCATCCCGAATCACGGTCACGCTCTCGTCAGAACCTCGCAGACCTATTCTGCGAGTTCTCCCAATCTCCGGACGAGTTTATTGAGTACGATAATGGGTATCGCAGTTGGAAATACACGTACATAGAAGTGGCGCATGCCGCGCGTCACTTTGCGATGCGGCTGGACAAACACAAGGTTCGCAAGGGCGACAAAGTCATCTTCTGGTCTGAAAACCGCCCCGAATGGGTTGCGGCATTCTGGGGCTGCATCCTCTCCGGTGTCATCATTGTCCCAATCGACTACCGTACGTCACTGCGTTTCTTGCGGCACGTTCAAGAGATCGTCGATGCTCGCCTCATCCTGATTGGGGAGGAAGTTCAGTTGAGCCCGTCGGACCGCCAGCTGCCCGCATGGCGACTCTCGGAACTCGAGTGGTCCGATATGAACTGCGAAGCGCCTTCTGTTCGCATCGGGAGGGACGATATCGCTGAAATCGTGTTCACCTCGGGTGCTACCGGAGAGCCGAAGGGAGTCCTTATCACGCACGGAAATATTCTGGCCAATATTGTGTCACCAGAGCAGATTGTTTCCAAGTACGCCAAATGGTTTCGACCATTCTTTCCCGTGCGTTTTCTGAGCCTGATCCCACTGAGCCACATGTTCGGGCAGGTGATCACGCTCTTTATTCTGCCACTCATTCCTGGAGTAGCGGTCTTCATGCGTGGGTATAGCCCGCACGAAATTGTGCGGCAAATCCGCACCCGGCGTATATCCGTAGTGGTCGCAGTCCCAAAGATCCTCGAGGTCCTCAGGAAACAAATTCTGCGCCAATTTCCGGAAGCCGCACATTTACCCCAGGTTAAATCGCATTGGGTATGGCGCTGGTACTACCACCGCTGTATACATTCCTCCTTCGGATGGAAGTTCTGGGCATTCATCGTCGGTGGAGCGCCGCTTGCCAAAGAGCTGGAAGAATTCTGGTCCGGCCTCGCATTCGCTGTAGTTCAAGGCTACGGTCTCACCGAGACGGCACCCCTCGTTGCATTCAACAATCCATTCGATACCAAGGAAGGGACTGTCGGCAAGCCTATAGCAGGGGTAGAAATCAAGATCGCACCAGATGGTGAAATCCTAGTGCGCGGTGAAAGCGTGACGTCAGGCTACTACCAAGCTTCCGCTGAGACTATGTCCGCGTTCGCGGGCGGCTGGTTTCACACGGGTGATCTTGGATCCTTTGATGATGCTGGGAACCTGATCATTCGAGGACGCAAGAAGGAAATGATCGTCACCCCGGAGGGCTTAAAGGTCTTCCCCGAGGACGTGGAAGCGGTGCTAAATGAGATTCCAGGAGTCCGAGAATCCGCGGTAGTAGGCAGTGGACGCGTGCATGCGGTGCTAGTACTTGAGGATATCGGTGACCCCAACGAAGTCGTCCGCCGTGCCAATTTACAACTCGAAGATCACCAGAAGATTCGCAGTGTTTCCATTTGGCCTGGAGAGCGGCTGCCGCGTACGGAAGGCACACAGAAACTAAAGCATGGCGAGATTCAAACGTGGGTCGAGAGTGGCACTTCAGCGCCAACGACATCAAGCGGACAGGAGATGATCGATCTTCTCCGAAGATATGCTCCAGACCGCGCCATCACGCCGAACACGACGTTAGACGAACTGGGACTAAGCTCTCTCGACCGGGTGGAACTCATGATTGACTTGGAGCAGCACTATGACACCAGCATCGACGAATCGCTCTTGACTGGCGCGCAGACGGTTTCAGCGCTGGCTGCAATCGGCATGCCTCCCAGCGCCTCCGTATTCCCCACATGGAACCGCGTTTACCTGGCGAAAGTGATTCGCAATGTCGCGTTACCGACAGTTTGGCTCCCCCTCACTCGGCTGTTCGCGCATGCCCGCATCTCCGGTCGCGAACATTTGGCCTCTCTGCGAGGACCTGTTATCTTCGCGCCAAACCATCAGAGCCATCTGGATACGCCCTTGATTTTGTCTGCTTTGCCTGTGCGATACCGCTTCCGCGTTGCAGTGGCAATGTGGAAGGAGTACTTCGATGCTCACTTTTCGCCAGAGCGCCACACACGGTTCGAACGACTTGGGCATAGCCTAATCTATTGGCTCGTGGCGTTGTTCTTCAATGCGTTCCCGATTCCACAGACCGAAGCTGGCGCACGCCAATCGCTCAGGTACATTGGAGACTTGATTAGCGATAATTGGTCAATATTGTTCTTTCCAGAAGGTGAGCGTACTGAGGCGGGTGAAATTCACCGCTTCCAGCCCGGGATCGGCTTGCTCGCCGGAAGGCTGAGGTTGCCAGTGATTCCCATTCGGTTGCGGGGTGTGGAAAAAGTTCTCCACCGGCACCAGTGGTGGCCACGGTCCGGCAGCGTAGAGATTGTCTTTGGGGCACCACTGTACCTTCAGGGCGAAGACTATACAGCACTGGCCAAGCAGGTGGAGGACGCGGTCCTCGCGTTATAGAGGAAACGCTGCCCAACACCATTTCGCATTTCGGGTCGCGCTAGAGTAAAGAAGGCGGTTCAGGCCTAGCAACTGGCACTTAGAGACCTCCAAAGGTGAGGAACTCCGGTTCCAAAACTGCCTTGATTACGTCTCTCCGAGCAATGATCCCAATGAGTATATTGTCATTGGTCACAGGCACGCGGACAATGCGGTTGTCTTCCAAGCTTTTCATCACATCCTCAAGAGAGGCATTTTGGTCCACTGTGATTGGGGGCCCGGTCATCACATCCGAAGCGGTTAAGTTCTCCAGCCACTTTCCCTCAAGCAACACACGGACGATATCGGCTTCTGTGATGACACCTATAACCCGGCCATCATCCGCGGCTACAGGCATTCCGCTGATTTGATTGGTGACGAGCTGGCTTGCGACGTCCCGCAGAGAAGCGCGGGGAGTCGCGGCAAGAACAGATTGTTCCATGATGTCCTTGGCTGTCAGTGAGCTCTGAACTGTCGTGCGTCGCACGGCGCTTGATTTTCCTGGCATCGGTCTGACTCCTTTTTCAAATGCTTACGGGGACTGGCGATTTTTTCTCTCGTTTATTCCTGGTGAGAAATTCTCCCATTAGCAAATCTAGAGCGCGAACTGTCGAGAATCTGTGATGATCATCACGTTCTGGACATGGTGAAAAACCGCACCGGACGTTGGCCCAGACTGTCCATCGTTTGCCAAAGGATCGTTCATACATTTATTAGTTTGCCAATGGCGAATAAAGAAAGAGATGACAGGGGCCGCCATGCTCGTCAAGCCTGCGCATACTCTTTCTTCTCAGTCTCTCGGAGCCAGGCGCCCATCCCACCCGCCTCCTGCAGCCTGCGGGCAGCCTCGCCCGAGACGACTTCCACGGAGACACTGTAGCGCCGGGCCAACTGGGGAAGAACCTCACGAAGCCTGACGACTTCCCGCTCACCTCCGCAAACCGGGCAAGCGGGGTCTTGCGTTCGGTCCGCCCACGAACATTTCAGGCACTGTCGCAGGCTTCCATCCAGCCCTTTGACGACCATCAGATTACGAATCCTCCCCTGCTGAAGTTGAACTAATGTCCCGTCGATCCCAAGCACAACGGCGCGGCTGTCGCCGAGCAGACTTTCCATCACCAATACCTTACGCTCGCGTTCGTGTTTTTCGACGAACGGTTCGATACGCTTCTCCAGTTCGGCTCGAGATTCGACCCAAACAAGATCCTTTTCGATCACAGTTGTTCTCTCCCGGAGCCCTGGCGGGAGTTCTTTCTGGATGCCCTTCGCCATCTCGACCAAGCCGACCACAAACAATGAGTTCAAGTGTTCTGCCGCACACCAGCGATCGACATCCTTTGCGATCTGCTTTTGGTAGTGCTCATATTGAGCATCGACGTGGTGCTGATAGACGTCGCGATTCGTCCCGTGAGACATCCGCACACCAGCAGCTCGCGAGACAGGGCCCATCTCCTTCACCTTCGATGGTTCTATCCGGAATTCCTTCTCTTCGAGTTCGAGCATCTCCCCGAGCCACCAAAGGAAAATCTGCACGCGTTTTTGCCCTACGAGCACGATGCCGTGAGGCTTATGTTCATCGAGCAGCCAAAATAATTGGGCGAGGGCTGGCGTGCCCCAGCGGACCTCATCTTCTACGTCCACCTGGAGTGGTATGAGTTCCCACGTGTCAAGTCCGGTGAAAATTACCACCCCGCGGCATTGTAGGGGGTGGTCCTGCAGATAGGCGCTGGCTCGCTGCACTTGCTCAAGGAAAAGTGGAAGGTCACCTGTGGGGACTGCTTGCGCGATCAACTTGGCCCGAGATTCGAACCGGTTCAGGTAGTCCGGCTTGAGTCCTCGAATCATTTGCTTTGTCGGGTTCGTGTCCAAATAAATTGTCAAAAGCGGAACTGGGAGATCGGGAAGAGACTGAATGGTGCCAGATTTCAGCATAGGAACCTCCGCGCCTTAACGAACACAAGCTACCTTTTCACGGCCCGGGAGGCGCAAATCCCGAGGCTCGCATATCAATGCAAACTTGCACATCCAACTGGACTTTGCCTACAACCTCGCCAGAAATTCCTTCCAAGGAGTTCCGACAAGCGTCTCCGTTGTCGAATGGCCATAAGCACGGATGATCATAGTCGCTCGCTCGACCTGTTTGGGGTCCTCGGTTTCTACGACGTCCACGACATCGAAACGCCCGAGCGTGGCAAAGCTGTGTTTCCAGTTGAGTCCAGGACAATCTGTCTTGATCTTGTTTGAGACCGCTTCGGCTAATTTCTTGAAATCTCTCGGCTCTCGAAAAGCATCGGGTGAAAATCGGCTAAGAATTACATAAGTCGCCATAGAACACCTCCGGGTGAAATGGATCGCCGTGGCGCAGATAAGTTCTTTCCAAAACTTGTAGGACAAATCGCATACAGTGGCCGGTGGCGAAGTGCTTCCGACAGTCGCGGGCCGATGCGTCGAAACTCTCCGCCGCTTAGCGTAGCTGACCACAACCACTGCCTAAGATCGAAGGATGGAAGACTTGTGACTGTTCAAACCCTGGCTGTCCCTTCGCTTTAGAAGGCCACCAAGGGAAATTTCTGTACTCTCGGATTTTTTCGATCCGTTGAGTCCCAGAAACTCTCTCCCATTGCCTTCTCCATCTTCCGATGTGTTTCTTCTATCCCACGAATCTGTTGCAAGGCTGTGATGTACATCACGAGTCCTGCCGAAGAATCGTTCCCTACGGTCAGCCACATACTCCCTCAGGATGGCTGAGCCCGAGCGATTCCAACGCTAGCGACCTGATATGGCAGCCGTCTTGTTGAACTCAATGTCCCTGACTGCGTCGGGCGGGCCCGACCCTTCTCAATTGACTTTTTCATATGCGTCTGCAGGCTTTCCACAGATTGGACACATTTCGTGGATAGGTTGTTGTTCTGAGGTGGCGCCGCAGGTGGGGCAGACGTAATACGTCCGGCTCTTTCCGCGCATGTGCTCCAGATTCTTCAAGGCTGCGGTAAGAAGCTTAAAGTGTTGCAGTTCTGCCGCGCGCGCATACTCAAATGTGCGGACCGCGTCCGTGTTTTCTTCAGCGCGTGCCTGGACAATGAACCTCGGATAAATCTTGTCGCCCTCGTAGAACTCAAACTTGTTGGCAGAGGATTCAATATTTTTCTGAGTAGATTGAGTAAAAAACTTCGCAAGTGTTGCTTGGGGCTCAGCTCCCATCTTCCGAATCACTTCCGCGTGGTTATTCATATGAATCTCTTCAGCCCGGGCCAACGCACGGAAGAGGCTAGCGACCTCCCCGTAGCCTTCCTGATCAGCTTTCTGCGCAAACGCAACATATCGGTTGTGCGCATTGCTTTCCCCTTCAAACCCTGACTGCAGATTCTGGAGTGTCTTGTTCACACTAGGCTTGGCCGCTGAAGAGACATCGCCCGCCACTACAACTAACAGCCCAGCGGTCAGCAGGATCAACGACAGTACGGTAATCTTCCTGAATGTTGCCATAGCCGTATTCCTCCTTTAATGCTTCTTTGCCACTTCCGCTCTTGGTCTTGTGCCGCTCGAAATGTCGTTCGGCTTGGCTCGTATCTATGTTTTAGGAATAGCTCCGTGTTTTGTGGAATCATTCCCACACTGATACTCTGTAGCCTGCAGACCACCAAAATGGATGTGACTCAACTCAACGCTTATTGTGTTCAACCCACATCCAGACTATTTCGCGATACAGCTTTGGGTGAGACAAGCCACGCGAACTCGAGCTTCAATCAGCACTTGCGTGCTGATCCCGGTGTGACGCCCAGCGCGCGATCGCCAATGCTGCTCAACTCAGATTAAGCCGCAGCGGCCTTCTGCTGTGCCGATCGCAGAGGTTTTGGCGCATAAAGGCTCTTCAGAGTATTAACGACATCCTCGAATGACAATTCGGAGTCTTTCTTGATTAGTTCTGTCTCGGTGCGCAAGACGACGTCGTCTATCGAGAGTATCCCCTGAAGCTTGCCTGCAGCGTCGATTACGGGCAAACGCCGTACTTTTGCCTGGGCCATCGTCGCCAATGCATCACGTAGGTCATCATCCGGTTTACATGCGATGACTTTGCCGGAGGCTACCTCGCTCACTGTCATGTCGCTCGGCAGCCTGTTCCGTGTACCTAAAGCAACGCAGATGTCGCGGTCCGTGACCAAGCCAACGACCTTTTCCTTAGAATCCACAATGGGAAGGATTCCACAGTTTTGTCGCCAAAGGATTTCCACAGCAGCTGCCAAGTTCGTCTGCGGACTGCAATAAGCGGGCGGCTTCGCCATAATGTCTGTAACTTTCATCGTCTTTCTCCTTTTCTCATAGAGGTCATTGTTTTCGTAGGGTGGAGGCGTGCCCCAGGCCATTGTGGCCAGAACACCATGGACATGATCCAGTCTCCATTTCCTAGATCTGCCTGTTATCCGAGGACCGGCGCACTACGCGGCTTTGGCGTGAATCCGGACACTTCGTGATTTAGCGACTTTGGGCATTGTCAACGCCAGGACGCCGTTCTTCAGTGTGGCGGTGACTTTATCCGTTTCGACTTCCTCGGGTAGGTCCACAACACGCAAGATTTGATCGCATCCCGTCTCGGAGTAGACGGTCTTGCCCTTCTTCTCCTTCTTGCTTGTCTCTCGCTTGCCGCTGATGGTCACGCGGCGCGGCTCAACGTTGATTTCCAGGTCCTTTTCGTCAAACCCAGGAAGCTCGGCCTGCACATCGAGCGACTCTCCGGATTCGGCGAGCTGGATGTGAACGGGATGGAGAAATTCTCTCTCGGCCTTTAGCCAGTCATCCAGTTCGCGGCCGAAAATACGGCCGTTTCCTTCAAAGATTTCAAAAGCCCTCTTGTTGATTCGGTCGAAGATATCATCCATCCGATCAAGCAGACTCTCGAACTTGACCGGCTTGAGTGCCGAACGTTCCTCAGCGCGTTGTACTGCAAGGGATTTCTCTGACATTGGGGTATCGCCTCCTGCTTTCGCTCAGCGCCGGCCTCGGTTCAATCGGCCATATCAGCCCAGTCTTCCAGCACGATTTGGCAGGATTTCCGATGGCCAGCGCCCTGGTTAACACAGTCGCAAACGACAAGAAATAGCACAGTGATGCGGATCACACCCATATGTGCTCGCGGAGAGCTGGAAAGGTCACTTCCTTTTAATCTGGAATCCTGCGCCGCTGCGACCGAGCAGCCCTGAGATTTCACCCGCACTCACCAGTTCTGTACGCGACCGGCCCAGCGCCTCGTCGAACGTACGGTAACCGCCTTTCGAGGAGGACACGTCAAGAGAAGAGATCGGACCGAAAACAATCGGCTCACGGGAGAGAACTTTCATTCTCGGGTCGCCAACATCGCTACTCGGCACTGGGGCGCAAAGTAATTGCCGAGATAATACGCGCGCCACTTTTCCGACACGGCTGCGCGACACGGAATGACCAGCGAATTATTTGAAGCTGGTGTAGCTCCGACAGTTGTGCAGCGCCAAAGGCGATACAGTGGCTCGGATCACTCTGGGAATATACGGCCATGTGGTGGGAAATGCTCATCGCAATGCAGTCGAAGCACACGCTAAGAACGTAGAGAAGTACGCAGTGAATTGATTTCAATTGTAGTTGAGTTGCTGAATTGTTGGCGAGTCGCCTACAACATCAATGATTGCAACAGAATTGGTAGGGGCGGTGGGGATCGAACCCACGACCTTCGGCTTAAAAGGCCGCTGCTCTACCACTGAGCTACGCCCCTGCAATTGAATCTGAACATCTTACACGAAAAACTGCGAGTGCACATGCGCCGGTTCAGGCTCTGGGCAAGAAAGCGGGGGCTGGCGGCTCAAGCGATTTCACGTCTGCGGGCGAATGAAGGGCCCATGCTAGCATCAGCCGAGGGCTAAACATGCGCGAAGCGATGGCGTTCCTGATGATGCTCCCTCTGGTGAGCCTGCCGCTCGCGGCGGGGGAGGATGAGGAACGGGAAGACAAGCGGCTGGAAAACTGCGGCAAGATTCTCAACGAAATCCTGAATGAGCCAGAACACGGTATGCCGCAATTCATCCTCGACCGCTCTTACTGCGTGATCATGCTGCCGGGAACCAAGAAGGGCAACGGATTTATCTTCACCGGCGGATTTGGCGGCACATTTGAGCGCGGCGCGATGACGTGCCGGACAGGAGAGAAATTTGACGGCCCGTGGGGAGCCCCGACCATGGTGGCCCTGGAAGGAGTTACCTGGGGACTCGCGCTGGGGGGAGCTTCTACCGACATTTTGATTCTGGTCATGAACGACAAGGGCGCGAGTTCCATTCTGACCAGCAAAACAAAACTTGGCGGCGACGTGACCGCGACGGCCGGGCCCGTGGGCCGCGATGCGGCCGCGGAATCCGACGCCATGATGAAATCCGAACTTCTGACCTTCGCGCGGGCCAAGGGGCTTTTTGCAGGGGCACAATTGTCGGGATCCACTTTGTGCGCGGACTGCCCTGCCAATGAAAAAATCTACGTCAAGAAGGTGGACACGAAGGACGTGGTGCTGCATGGCAGTGATGCTCCCCCCGCAGCCGCCAAGTTGCTGCTGGATACGCTGACCCAGCGATCCCCGAAGAGGCACGAGGGCGCGAAATCTTCGGACGATTCCGCGCCGAAACCTGCCGGAGACTCCGCTCCGAAGACGCCGGGCACTTCCGGCCAGCAGCCTCCGGCTGCTACCCCTTCCCAGCGAACGGGCAAGACCTATGTTCATGCTGAAGTTTTAACGCCCGGCTGCCATATTTGGTAAAGAGCGCGCGGTGCGATTCGCGCTGTAGCGCCGGCGTCTCGCCGGCTGTTCTGTTTTAAATGTTAGATGAAAAGAAATCGCCGGCGGGAAGCCGGCGCCACGAAAATCCTGCCTACTTGGATCAGTCCCGCGAAGTTATTCCAATCCGCGCACTGACTCCACACAGGATGAAGGACGGCCCCTGCGCCAATTAGCAACACTCCCGCGCGGAATTCCTTCGGGCTGGCCCACTACGCAAGCGCGCCGCAAGCGTTAAACCGCCGGTTCAGGCCAGCACTTTCGTGCGCGGCCGTTTGCGTTTCCATTCGTAGTCTTTGCGGAGCAAGGAAACATGCTTCTTAGTCTGCGTTTCGATTTCGGCGAAGGCCGCCTTGACGCACTTGCGGACGTCGGTGCCTTCGCCCGTCGCGTGCAAGGTTCCGGTCGGGAGTGAAAGATTCAGCGTGAACGAGTAGCTTTCCTTTCGCGGATGTTTTTCGATATTCCCATGCATCTGTACCAGGTCGGGATCATAGCGGTTCAGCAGCTTCTTCAGCTTCACTACATGCAGATCCGTTTCCTTTTCGATTGGCTCGCGCCATTCCTCATTGCCATGCCGAATCGCAAGTTTCATGGGATGACCTTTCCGGGGAAGAGTTCGTAGCGGGTTCGAGTGGGCGGCACATGCCACAGACTCAACTGCAATTTCAGAATAGCAATTCCGGAAGGCGGTTGCAAACGGCACTTCCGGATGACTTTCCTGAATGGAAAATCCCCGCGGGAAAACCGTGAAGAGCGGCTTATTTTTTGAACAGATTTTCAAACGCCTGGCGGGCATCGAGCGGCCGCGAAGGTCTTTCCGGAGAAGCCGGCGCATTGGCCGCGGGCGCCGACGGCGCCGTATCCTTCTCGATAGTGGTGCGGAATTCGTAGAACGTGCAATCGTTTCGCTGGTCTTTTCGCGCGATGCGCTCGGGCACGGGCTTCATGCATTCAAAACGCGCGGCGGTATCGAAATAGGCGCACTGCTTGCAGGAGTGCAATTCATACGCGCATTTCGGGCACTTGCCTTTCGGGTCGAAACCCTGCTGCAGCACCGCGCCGCAGTTGGAGCAGCGGGCGCGCGTGATGGTGCCGACCATGCGCGGCGTGCGCGGTCCGATTTGATCCTGTCTCGGGTGACCTTCCGGCGGACGCCGCTCTTTTTTCTGTGGCTTGTCCGCACTCATGTAGCCATGTTGCTTATACTTCCGCTCCAAAGAAAACCTCCAGGGGGATACTTAGATCATACTCTGAATTCCCGTACACAACACGCAAATAACGCAATCTTACGAATTTTCTCTTAATTCGGGTCAGAATCGGGGGCCCGCGAAAGGCGCGCGGCCCCTTGCGTCTTGCTTGCCTGTCAGGACTTGCGGGCCCAAAGACGCGCCAGACCTTCCGGCTTCAGGTCAGGCTGCAAGAATTTTCGCGGGGTTCCGGCATCGGCAAGAATCGCTTCCGCGGCCAGGTACCCGCTGCGAACCGCACCTTCCATGGTCGAGGGCCATCCGGTCGCGGTCCAGTCTCCTGCAAGAAATAATTTTGCCAGGGGGCTCTTCTGCGCGGGACGCCACTGGTCCGAGCCGGGCGCGGGCGAAAATGTCGCGGTCATTTCCTTGACGACGGTCCCCTTCACCAGCGTGGCCTCGCGCGTTGCAGGAAGGACGCCGCGCAGTTCTTCCAGGCAGAGGGCGATGATTTCCTGGCGCGAACGCTGCGTCAATCCGTAGGACGCGCTGATCACCAACTGCAGGTATTGTCCGCTGTTTTCCCCGCCTTCGCCATACAATTGCGTCTTATTGAACACCCACTGCGTCGTCGAGTCCACCAGCGTGAGAAACGGCTCGCTCATCACGGGCCGGTCAAACCAGAGGTGAACCCCGGTGATCGGAGAAGCCCGCAAATTTTTCAGATTTGAGAACACCGGCTCGCGCTCGGCCACGTCCGGCGGCAACAATTCGGGCAAGACGTCTTGCGGCACCGCCGAAAGATAATAGTCCGCCGTTTCGACCGAACCGTCTTCTCTCTCCACGCCCTCGACGCCGCCATCGGCAACCAGAAATCCGCGTACTCCCGCGCGCAAAATCACTTCCCCGCCCCGCTTGGTGATCGCTTCCTTGCAGCCGTCGTACAGATTGCCGAGCGGAACGCACGGGATCCCGATGCGATATCCGCTGCTGGTCGAAAGAAACGCTTTCCAGAACACGTCGATACCGTACTGCGCGTCGATGCGATCCAACTCTTCATCAAGCGCGCTGACCAGAATCACTTCCCAGAATCGGCGGATGGCACGGTCGGTCTGCCTGTGTTTCCGCAGCCAGGCCAGCATCGAGATGCCGCCACCGGCGCTGCAAATATCCGCCGGGCGACCGCCGCTGCGCGCAATCGCCAGAAGCGCCGCGGCGATAGCGCGCTTATCGGCCCAGTCGAGCAACGGAAACAGCGCGAAGGACAGCGCCATGTGCAGGGGCGCGGGCAGCGGGGCGGCCTGCATCGAACCGCGCCGCCCATCCGGCGCCGCAAAATACAGGCAGTCGAAAAATCGAATCTTGTCCGTGGCGCCGGCTCTTGCGTAGAAATCGGCGAGGTTTGTGCAGCAGCCCAGCGTGACGTGCTGGCAATTGTCCACATGCTCGCCGCCCGGCAACACGTAGGACGCGGCGCGGCCGCCCAGATGGGGCCGCTGTTCGAGCATACGCACGCGGAAGCCGGCTTCAGCCAGCGCGACGCCCGAGGACAGTCCCGCCAGGCCGCCGCCGATCACGATCACGTTTTTCAAGGACATTATCCCGGGTAAGCCGCGCGAAGCGCGCGCGGGCGATGAACATCATTTTTTCCGTTTTGCTGAGACGCACGCGCTCGCCGAACACCGCGAAGTCGAGCAATTCCATGCGGGCAAGCAGCGCGCTGTACGTGTGCACCAGCAGCCAAAGTGCGCCGCGGCTGTCCGCGTCGATAAGGTCGAGGAACTCGGCGCACTCTTCGTACAGCCGCCAGGCGCGGTCGGCTTCGTAGCGAAGAAGTTCGCGGACCCCGAGCGTGGCTTCGTTGCGCGAGAAATCCTCCGGCGAGACGCCGTACCGCGCGAGGTCTTCATCGGGAATATAAACGCGGCCGAGCGCGGCGTCCTCGCGGACATCGCGAATAATGTTCGTGAGCTGAAACGCCAGTCCAAGTTTCTCGGCGAGATCGAGCGCCCGTGGGTCGCTATAACCAAAAACGTGCGTGCAGGTCAGACCCACGGTTCCAGCGACGCGGTAGCAATATTCGCGCAGCCGGTCAAATGTCGGATAGGACTTGACGGTGAGGTCCATTTCCGCGCCGGAGATTAAGTCATGCAGGTAGCGCGCGGGCATATTGTAGCGGCGCATGGTATCGACCAGGGCCGGCAGGACTTCCCGTTCGCCGTAAAGGGGTTCTCCAACGGGCTTCAGGCCCGTGCCCTCAAAAACCTGAGAACGGCCGGTGACCGCCGCGTCAAATGCGGCGCGCCACTTGGCCAGGCCGCGCTGTTTCGCCTCCACGTCCTCGCCTTCGTCGGCGACGTCATCGACCAGGCGCATGAAGGCGTAGAGCGCGGCGAGGCCGTCGCGCTTGGGCTTCGGGAGGAGATAGAAGGCGTAGTAGAAATTGCTGCGGGCTTCGCGCGCGATCTGGTGGCAAAGCTCGTACGAGCGCGCAACTTCGTTTGCTGCGCCGAGCGGGTCCGGCACCGTATGGGAAGTGAGATTCCCCC
This sequence comes from Terriglobia bacterium, assembly GCA_020073485.1. Taxonomy (GTDB): domain Bacteria; phylum Acidobacteriota; class Terriglobia; order Acidiferrales; family UBA7541; genus Palsa-360. The sequence goes on from JAIQFB010000037.1 coordinate 21,359, forward strand.
CTTCCACAATCGCGGGGCGCTGGGAAATGGCCGGAGATGGCGGCGCGGGCGAATTGTCGCGAACAAACAGGCGCTGAACCAGCGCCCGCACAAGCAACATCGCCTGCTTCGATTTCGGAATCGACGGCCGGCGATCGAGCGTGTTGTATCCGGCGGCCTCGATGGCATCCAGCACAGCGAGCCCGCCCCTACTGAACATCTCGATGTCCACGCGCATGGCGGAATCCAGGGTTCGGGCCAGCGGCAGGCCTTCTTGGAACAATTCGCGCGTTCGCGAGAGCAAATCCTTCATCAGCGAAACGTACCGCGCATCGAAACGGCGCGCGACGATGTCTTGTTCGCTCAAGCCGTGGGCCGCGAGGGCATCCAGGGGAATATAAATGCGGCCTTTCTCGATGTCGCGGGAAACGTCCTGCCAGAAATTCGCAAGTTGCAGCGCCGTGCACGTGGCGTCGGAAAGTCTTTGGCGCTCGGCGTCGCGATACCCGCACAAATACAAAACCAGGCGGCCTACGGGATTCGCGGAATAGCGGCAATAGCCGATCATGTCATTCCAGGTGGGGTAGCGGTGCACGGTCTGGTCCTGGCGAAAGGCGATCAGCAGGTCGGAAAACGGTTCGATGGGGATGCTGCAGGCGGCGATGGTGCCCTGGAGCGCGATAAAAACGGGATGCGATACCCGGCCCGCGTAGCATTCGCGCAGTTCCTGCTCCCACTCGCCTAGCAATTCAAGGGCCCGCGCGGGATCGGAAACTTCGTCGCCCAGATCGTCCGCCCATCGGCAATAGGCGTAGAGATTGTAAAAATGCTGGTGCAGCCGCCGGGGCAGCAGCCAGGAAACCACGTTGAAATTTTCGTAATGGTGCGTGGCAAGCCAGCGCGTGTAGCGCTCGGCCTCGGTTACCGTACAGCCGGACGCGGGCACATTGCGGGAGATTTCGAGTTCAGAAGGATTTTGCATGTTGCGCGGCCCGCCGGAGAACCCGGCGCGGCCCGAAAAACTCCGTGAGGACGCGGCCTCTTACGGGATCACCGCGACTTTCATTTCGCCGTTGCGATGCTTCATATGCTCGAACATCTTGGGAAGTTCGGTGAGCGGGATTTCAGCGTTCACGAAGTCGCTGGAGCGAATTTCGCCGCGCGCCACCGAATCCAGCGCTTCCCGGATAAATTCGGGTGTGTGATGGAACGTGGACTTGATGGTGATTTCCGAATAGTGCAGCGTGTTCGGATCCACCGGCACCAGCGTGCCGCGCGGGCAGCCGCCAAACAGATTGACGGTGCCGCCGCGGCGAACCATCTGCAGCGCCCATTCCCAGGTTTGCGAGGTACCCACCGCTTCGATCACGGAATCAGCGCCGCGCCCGTGCTCGGTCAGTTCGCGAACGGTTTTAATTGGGTCTGAAAGTTCCGGTGCGATAAAAGCGGCGCGCGCGCCGGCCTTTTCCGCGGCGCGAACCTGGTTGGTTCGCTTGCCGAGTGCGATGACCTTCACGCCGCGCGCGGAGAGCACGCGAATGAACTTCAGGCCGATCGGACCGCAGCCAATCACAATCGTGGTGTCTCCTGCCTGGATGCCGGTCTCGTGAATCCCGCGGAGGACGCAGGCCAAGGGCTCAACCATCGCGGCGTCCTGGAAGGATACATGTTCCGGGATCACTAGCATGTTCTGGCGCACGATGCGGCCCGGGATGCGCATGTATTCGGCGTACGCGCCGTTGTTGAATAGCAAATCCTCGCACAGGTTGCTCTGCCCCTTGCGGCAGAACAGGCAGACGTTGCAGGGCGCGGAATTGGAAGGCACCACGCGCGCACCGACGGCCAGACCGCCGTTCACGTCCGAGCCCAGCTGTTCGACCACACCGGCAAGTTCGTGCCCGAAGATGGCGGGCGGCGTAATCATGCGCGCGTGGTATCCGCGCTTCCACACTTTCAGGTCGGTGCCGCAGGTCAAAGCCACTTTGACGCGCAGCAGCGCTTCGTCCGCCGCGAGTTTGGGAATGTCCACGCTCTCTATTTTGAGATCCTCGCTGCCATAGAGAACCGCAGCGGTCATGTGACCGTTGCGCTGGCCATTCTTCCCACTTCGTAATTCTTCAGTTCGCATCAAGGATGCATCACCACTTTCAAGGAATCTCCAACCGGCCGGGCGGCCAACTGCAGCGCCCGGGCCATATCTTCCAACGAAAAACGGTGTGAGATCAAATCGCGCACCGGCAATTGGCGCGAAAAGATAAGCCGGGCGGCCTCTTCCTGCCGGTCCACCGCGGCGCTATAGCTTCCCAGAATCTCTTTCTCCTCGACGCCCACCGCCGCCGCCGGAAACTCGATCTTCATCTGCGGGTCGTTCTGCGCAAACAAAAGCACGCGCCCTCCGGGCCGGGCAAGAGCTAGCGCGTCGGTCAGCGCGGACGGAATCGGCACGGCCACCAGCACCACGTCGGCGCCGCGCCCGCCGGTGCGCGCGCGAATTTCCTCCGCCAGTAGGCCGTCGCGCGGATTCAGGGCCAGGTCGGCGCCCAGCGATTCGCTTTTCACGCGGCGCTCCGGCATGGGATCGCTGCCAATAACGGCCGCTCCACGCAGCTTCGAAAGCATCATCAACAGCAGGCCAATCGGCCCGAGCCCCATTACCAGGACTGTCTCTCCCGCCTCCACGCGCGCCTTTTCCACGGCTTTAACGCACGTATTGACCGGCTCGATGAACGTAGCCTCATCGAAGCTGATTTCGTCCGGAATGGCCACCATCCCGCGCTCGGCGACCCAGGGCATGGCCCGCACGTACTGCGCAAACCCGCCGCCATTGGGGTCGAATCCCGCCGTCAATCCCACTTTCTTATAACCGGGGCATTGCGAATACAAGCGCCGGGCGCAATAAAAACACGCGCCGCAAGGAACGTGATGAAAACTCATGACGCGGTCGCCCAGCTTCCATCTCGTCACACCGGCGCCCACGGCCACCACGGTTCCCGAAACTTCATGCCCGAAAATCTGTGGAGCGACGACGAATCCGTGCTCGATCTTCTTGATGTCGGTGCCGCAAATCCCGCAAGCGGCCACGCGAATCAGCACTTCCCCGTCAGATATCACCGGCACAGGCACGGTTTCGACCACCACGCGCCCCTTGCCGCGGTACACGGCCGCGCGCATCGTGGGCGGCACGAAGGGCGGCGTAAACGAGGCTTCGAGTATGGTTCCCGACTGGCTCATCGCACGGCCACCGTATCCTGCTCGATCGGAATCAGACGATCCGCAAGCGTTCCCGTAAACACGTCCAGGAAGCTCGACAGTTGTTTCGATGCTGCCCGGCAATCGCGCGCCAGGGCCATCAGGCCGGGCAAACCGAACGGGCGGCGAAGCACCTGGGCGATGACCCCGGCGGTGCGAATCTGGCCGCGGTCGTCGCGCACGCTGTCAAAATCATAGGGCATGTCGAACTCGGCGGTGTCGCTGATGGCGCGCACGGCCAGAGCCGGCACGCCATAGCGCGCCGCTTCCGCCAGAATCGTGTAGCTTTCCATTTCCACGGCTTCCGCCTGGCTTCCCAGAACCCGCTTGTCTTCCGCTCGAGCCACCATCGTTCTCGATGTCGCAAAACGCTCGACCTGGCGCGCACCGCAATCCAAGGCAGTCGAAAGCAATTCGCGATGGCTGGCCACGGCCACCGGTTCGCCCACTTCGCTCACCAGGCGCGCCGCCAAAATATCTCCGGGGTGATACGTGCTTCTCAAGGCGCCGGCCAACCCGGTCGATATGCAAATATCGGGCCTGGACGGAAGTACCTGCCGCATCGCTTCCAACGCATAGGATTGTCCCATGCCGGTAAGAACGGCGCGGATCCGGGCCCCGCCCAGTTGGCATTCGAAGACAGGCAATTGCCCGGGCAGACGCATGAAATTCCTGCGCCTCTGCCAAGGCGAAAATTCCGCCTGAACCGCAAATGTCACCAGTATGTTCATGGCCTCCGACACTCAACTACGCCGCACGAGCGCGTACAGCAGGTTGCGCTCCCCTGGCGGCGATATATCCGTTCGATTCATACCAGCGCGCGGCGCGTTCCACCGCGGCTTCGATCGGTCCAGCAACAAATCCAAGCTCCCGCCCGGCCCTGGACGCGTCCACGAACATTTTGTGCCGCGCCATGCGCACGCCTTCCAGCGGAATCCTCGGCTCGCGCCCGAGCACCCGCGACACCGCCGTATCCACGCACCCTGCAGCATAGGCCAAGGCGTGGGGAAATTTCCATTGCGGCGCGCGCCGTCCGGTAATCCCGGCCAGAATGTCGAGCATACCCTTCAGCGTCAGGTTCACGCCCCCCAGGATATACCTTTCGCCGATGCGGCCGCGTTCGGCGGCAAGCAAATGGCCGCGCGCACAATCTTCCACCGGAACAAAGTTCAGGCCCGTATCCACGTAACCCGGCATGCGCCCGTTCATAAAATCGACGATGATCTTTCCGGTCGGCGTTGGTTTCCAGTCTCCCGGGCCCACAGGGGTCGTCGGATTGACGATGACGACCGGCATTCCCGCTTCGGCGGCGCGCAAGGCGCACTGCTCGGCCATGAATTTCGAGCGCTTGTAATGGCCAATCATTTCGTCGACCGAAGACCGAGTCGCTTCGTTTGGCAATTCTCCTTCGCGTGGCACCGCGATCGTCGCCACGGTACTGGTGTACACAAACTTTTCCACTCCGGCGCGCCGCGCGGCATCCAGCAGATTCCGAGTACCGGTCACATTCGATTCGTAAATCTCCCGCGGGTCGCGCGCCCACAACCTGTAATCGGCCGCTACATGATAGATGCGCGTAACACCCGCCAAGGCACGTTCCAGCGAGGCCGCATCCCGCAAATCCCCCGTGCAGCGCTCTGCCCCCAGACCTTCCAGCGCGCGAACGTCGCTAGACGCACGCGCCAGTATGCGCACACCTTCTCCGCGTTCAACCAGTTGGCGGGCAACGTGGCTTCCCAGGAAGCCCGTCGCGCCTGTAACCAGCGTCTTCATAGCACCCGTAATCTGCCGTCCGAAGAAACCAAGTCGGCATTCGATGGCGGCGGAGGCATGAGCGTGGTTCCTCCTCCATTAGAGCCGCTGGTCGGCTTGTAGGTGCCGGCTTTTTCGGGGTGGCCGCCCATCTTTCCGGAAAGCTGCCACTTCAGCATGGTCCAGGTATCGCCCAGATTCCTTTTCGCGCCTAGCACCGGCGTGGTCTCAAATCCCACGTGCATCATGCAGTCGGCGCAGCGGGGGTCGTTGCCCGGGCCATAATTTTCCCACGGGGTTTGCTCTACCATCTCGCGGTAGGAATTGTAATGGTTGTCGGTGATGACGTAGCAGGGGCCCTTCCAGCCGCGCGGATTGTACGTGGGAGTGCCCCACGCGGTGCACTCCAGTTCGCGTTCGCCACGCAGAAAATCGAGATAAATGGGCGAAACCATGAGGTTGTGCTTATCGAGCAGTGACACCGCCGCGCGGAACTTCTCGCGAATGTCCGCGCGCGACATGAAAATGTCCGTGGTCTGCACCGCGGCGTAACCATAGGCCGGCGCCAGCATGAATCCATCCACACCCAGCGTATCCAGGTAAGCGTACAGGTCGGAAATTTCGCTGAGGTCGGTTTCCTTGTAGATCGTGGTATTTGAGCAAACCAGGAACCCGGCGGCCTTGGCGGCCTTGATTCCCTCGATGGCTTCGCGAAACACGCCGTCCCGCTCGACGCAAAGATCGTGCGTGCGCTCCATTCCATCTAGGTGGACGTTGAAAAAGAAGCTGGAGGTCGGCTTGAACTCGTGCAGCCGCTTGCGGATAAACATGCCGTTGGTGCATAGAATAATGTGGCGGCCGCGGTCCAGAATTTCCTTCGAGAGCCGGCCGATTTCCGGATAGATCATGGGCTCGCCGCCGCAGATCGAGACGACCGGAGCTCCGCAATCATCCGACGCCGCCAGGCACTGCTCCACGGTCATAACTTCGTTGATCGTGGATTTGTACTCGCGGATGCGGCCGCATCCCGTGCACGTCAGGTTGCACGCGTGCAGCGGCTCCAGCATCATCACCATCGGAAACTTCTTCGCGCCGCGAAAGCGCTGTGTCGCCACGTACTTTGCCAGGTTCGCGGTCATCTTTAGCGGATATCTCAATTCACTCTCCTAAGCGTTCTGCCGCTCGAGCTGCTCGGGCCGCAATTGCAGCCCGCAGAACTGGACGGTCCGGTTCTTCGTGTTGCGGTACCGCGCAAGCGCGTACAAGGGAAAATAGTTCCGGTACAAATGATATTTCAAATAAAACACGCACGGAAATCCCGTGCCGGTAAATTCGTTTTCGGACCAGGAGCCGTTGGCCTCCTGCTGCTCGACCAGATGGTTCACCGCCCGGCCAATGGCCGGATCGTCGGCATCGCTGGCTGCCAGCAATCCGATCAGTCCCCAGGCCGTCTGCGACGCCGTGCTGGCGCCCTTGCCCTTCAGCGCGGGATCGTAATAAGACGCGATGGATTCACCAAATCCGCCATCGGGATTTTGCACCGCGCGTAGCCATCCCACCGCTCGCTGGCAGTACTGTTGGGCCGTCAACGCCACCGTTTCCAGCGCGCGCAGCACGCCGCTGGTTCCATACACGTAATTGACTCCCCAGCGCCCGAACCACGGCCCTTCCGCGGTCTGATCTCTCAACAGGAACTGCACCGCCCGCCGGATCACCGGATGACTTGCCGGCCATCCATAACGCCCCAAACATTCCACGACGCGCGCCGTAACGTCCGCGGTCGAAGGATCGATCATCGCGTTGTGGTCGGCAAACGGAATATGGCACAGAAAATGGCGGTCGTTATTATGGTCGAATGCGCCCCAGCCCCCGTCGCGGTTCTGCATGGCCAGCAGCCATTCCAGGCCCCGCCGCGTGGCGGCTTCCATGCGCGGCTTGTCCGGATAATCCACGCGCTGCAGCGCCATCAGGACGAATGCGGTATCGTCCACGTCCGGATAAAAATCGTTGCGGAACTCAAACGCCCAGCCCCCCGGCATCACACCCGGAGTCTTGATCATCCAATCGCCCGGACCGACAATCTGGTTTTCCAGCAGCCAATCCGCTGCCTGCACTAGGGCCGGATGATCGGGCGGCAACCCCGCTTCTTCCAGAGCCACCATGGCGATGGCCGTGTCCCAGACCGGCGAAACGCATGGCTGTACGCGGATGGTATCTCCCTGCTCGATCTCGAAGCGCGAAAATTCCCCGATCTCACGAGCCGTGAGCGGATCGTCCGGCGAATGGCCCAGCGCCAGAAGTGCAAAAATCGAGTTCATCATGGCCGGATAGATTGCGGCGAGTCCCTCTGTACGCTCCAGGTGCTCCAGCATCCACACGCGCGCCTGGCGCAGCGCCCGCTGCCGCAAAGGCTTCCAGGGCACGCGTTCGTACAGCTTGAGGCCGCGGTCCAGGGCCACAAAGAAATTCCGCCAGCTGAACAACTGCTTGTCCCATTCCAGGCCGAGCGCCTTGCGCGAAGGATCCCGGTATAACGTTTCCACGGAAATGCCGTCCGGAACGCTGAAACGTGGTTTGTGCGCGTATAGAATCGTCAGTGGAATCACGATCCCGCGCGTCCATGAGGACATTTCGTAAATATTGATCGCGAACCAATTCGGGAGGAGCATCAATTCAGGCGGGACCGCCGGAACCATGTCCCAGCCCACCGCGCCTACCAGGGCCAGGTACAGCCGCGTGTACGAATTCGAGGCTTCCAGCCCGCCTAATTCATGAATGCGCGTGCGGGCGCGAAGCAGGGCCTCGGAATCGGCCGGGTCGCCCGCCAGCCGCAACGCCACGTACGCCTTGATCGTGGCATTCAACTCGGACGGCCCGCCGAAATAAATATTCCAGCCGCCATCTTCCAGCTGCCGCCGGCGCACGTAATTCGCAAGTTTGGCAATGCGGTCGGGCCGCGCCTTGCCGATCACGTGCAGATAAAAAATGTAATCGGATTCCAGCGTTGTGTCCGCTTCCAGCTCACCCAGCCAATATCCCTCAGATGCCTGCAGGGAAAGGAGATAATTCGCGCCGCGATCTATCGCCTCAGAAAGGCGCTCGGCAAGGATCGGAAAAACGCCCGAAGGTCGGGCGCCGCCGGACTCTTCAAATTGTACGCGCGTTCCTAATGCCATGGCTTGTGCCCACACCTCAAACTTATGTGATGCAGTTCCACCCAGGAACGATCATTTGAATACACCAAATCTTGCGCCCTCAGTGAGGTAAATTTTTCCTTGGGATTTCTATCTCATCTGCCCGGATAGACGAATCCATCCGCCCCAAGCTTGCACACCTAGAACCCCCGATGTCTATTATCTTCAGTATTTAAACGCGGGTCAACAGGGATTGCGTCCGGTGTCAAATAAGTAGATAGCTTCTTTCTTTTCAATTCTTCAGCGGCCCCCGGCGCTGCCCGATTCGTGGCCCTTTTCGAGCTTTTCAATCCGTTTGGCAAGTTCCGGCAAGCGGCTGAACCAGGCAAACTGCTGCTTGAATTTGTCCAGCGGCCGTGCCGGAGTCCCCCAAACGATTTGCCCGCTGCGAACAATTTTCCCCGGCAGGATCCCTGCCTGCCCGCCGATGATGGCGCCGTCTTCGACCACGCAATGATCGCCCAAGCCGGCCTGCCCGCCGAAGGCAACGTCACACCCGATGACAACCGATCCGGAAATGCCCGTCTGGGCGGCGATGACCGTGTTTGTTCCAATGTGGACATTGTGGGCAATGTGGACGAGGTTGTCCAATTTTGAACCTGCGCCGATTTCCGTCCGATCGAGCGATCCGCGGTCGATGGTCGTATTCGCGCCGATTTCCACGTCATCATGGATTTCCACTTCCCCAACCTGTGGAAATTTCCAGCGTTTTCCTTCCGATTGCACGTATCCAAACCCGTCCGAACCGATCACCGCCCCAGAATGCAGGACCACGCGGTTCGCCAGCCGCGCCCCGGCGTAGAGCGTCACGCGCGGATACAGCCTGCAGCGTTCTCCAATCGTGGCGCCCCGGCCCACGAAACAGAATGCGCCGATTTCGGTGCCCGCGCCGATTTTCGCTCCGTCTTCGATCACCGCATAGGGACCCACGGCGACCCCATCGGCAAGCTTCGCGTTGGGAGAAATCACCGCAGTCGGGTGAATTCCCATCGCAATGGGTGCCGCAGGCATGAGCCATTCCGCCGCGCGGGCAAAGGCCAGTTTCGGATTCTCGGCGCGCAACAGCGTTTTCCCCGCGAGCGCGAGGCCGGGCGGAATCACCACGCACTGGGCCGCCGAGGCTGCGGCCCGCTCCAGATGTTTGGAAGCATCCACATAGATCAAGTCCGAGGCGCGCGCCGATGCGGGCGCGGCAACGCCGGAGATCTGCGCCGCACCTTCTCCTTCCATCGTGCAGCCCAGAAATTGCGCGAGTTCGCTTGCCGTGCGTGTCATAGCGCGCTTCTCCTTTATGGAACGCTTCCCCATACTTTTATTTTGGGGAGGGATAGGCCTGTGATTCCCCAAGCGGGCGGGATTTCCACCGGCGGTGCAGCCAGAGCCATTGGTCCGGGTAGCGGCGCACGTAATTTTCGATCATGCGCGTGAACTGCTGGGTATTTTCCCGGATGTCCGTGGCGTCGTCGCCGCTACGGGTCAATGACACCGCAGGCTCGAAGCACAGCCTGTATTTTCGCAGCGCCGCGTCCCAGTGCAGAAAACCGGGAACGACGGCTGCGTCGGTGTGCAACGCAAACCGCGCCAGGCCTGCCGTGGTGCAGGCCGGGATGCCGAAAAAGTCGACGAACACGCCCTCCGTGTGCAGGGTATTGTGATCGGCCAGGATTCCCACCGTGCCGCCCTCGCCCAGCACCTTCAGCACCGCTCGCGCCGATTGATTTTTTTCAATGGGCAAATTTCCACTCAGGCAGCGGTATTTCGTGATCAGCGCGTCCACCAGTGCGTTATCAACCGGCCGCACCAGGAAATGCAGCGGGTGGCCGAACAGCGCCTGCGCGAACGGCGCAACTTCCCACGCGCTCATGTGGCCTGTGAGAAACAGAACTCCTTTGCCACGTGCTTGTGCCGACGCGAAATTCTCAAACCCGTCCAATAGAACGATGTGCTCGATATTCTGTTTCGTATATTTCGGAAAATGGGCAAATTCCGCCGCCATCCATCCCAACTGCCGCACCATTCCGCGGATGGCCGCGCGGCGCTGCTTCTTGTTCCAGTCTGGAAAGGCCAGACGCAGGTTTTCCGCGGCCGCGCGCCGCAATCCTAGCCGAAGCCACAGGAGAAAAGCGGCCATGCCCGCGCCCGCAAATCTCGCAATGGGCCGCGGCATCGCGCCAAGCATCTTGAGCAGCAGCCACGCCGCCGTGTATTCCGCACGTTCTCGCACCCGGGGATTATAACGGGTGCGGGCTCTACTTTTACGCTGAACGTTTGATGTGAAGTGCGGAGCCCGCATCGTAAAAGACCGGGCTCTACTTTTGTGCTGAACGTTCTTGTAGGACAGGCACTCTTGCCTGTCCGCGTGAACCCCGCCGAGGTTGCGATGGACAGGCAAGAGTGCCTGTCCTACAAAACAAACTGATCAACCCGTTTTTTCGCCGCGCTACTGAAAACTCCCGCCGCCAGTGCTAGACTCACTCGCTTGGATTCTTCCGCCCCAATTCGTTCGCGCGCCGCCGAGGAAGGCGATTTCCAGATTCCCCTCTGGAGCATTCCCTTTATTCTCATCGTTCTCTACGTGTGCTTGTTCAGCGGCCTCGGCGCGCTGGGGCTTGTCGGCCCCGATGAACCCCGTTACGCCGCGATTGCCCGGGCCATGGCCGAAACGCACGACTGGGTCACGCCGCGGTTGTGGGGCACGCCGTGGTTTGAGAAACCTGTGCTCTATTACTGGGCTGCAGGAATTTCCATGCGCCTGTTTGGCGTCAGCGAATTCGCCGCGCGTCTGCCGTCGGCGCTGGCCGCACTCCTTGCCGTTTTAGTCGTGGCGTGGACCGCGCTGCGATCATTCGGCGTGCGCGCCGCGTGGTTTTCGCTGCTGATGCTGCCCACGTCGGTCGCTATGGTCGGTTTCTCGCGCGCTGCAAGTCCCGATATGCTGTTTGCCGGCCTGCTGACCGCCGCAATGGCCGTCGCCGTCGAAATTTTGCAAAAGCCGCGTCCCGGCCCGATTTTGCGCATCGCATTCGGAATTTTTCTCGGCGCCGCTGTGCTCGCGAAAGGTCCGGCCGCCGTAATCCTTGCCGGCGGCGCGACGCTGCTTTGGGCCGCTCTCTCCCGCCAGTGGCACGCGCCGTTTCGATTCCTGCATCCGTTGATCTTCGTAGTTTTCTGCGCCGTAGCGTTGCCCTGGTATGTCCTGTGCGCGCTGCGCAATCCCGATTTCTTGCGGGTCTTCATTCTGCAGCACAATTTTGAGCGCTATCTTTCTCCCATCTTCGAGCACCGCCAGCCATTTTGGTTTTATGCGCCGATTCTTTGCGTGGCGACCATGCCCTGGATTTTCGTTCTCGTCCGCGCCTCTTATCTGAGGCGGAGCCAGGAGGAATGGTCGCGTTCCCCGTTGCTTTTCTCTTTATGCTGGGCTGTCTTCCCGCTTCTTTTCTTCAGCTTTTCGCAATCCAAGCTGCCCGGCTACATCCTTCCGGCGATTCCTCCGCTGTTTCTTTTCATGAGCGGCGCGATGCAGCGCCTGTTTGCATCGAGCAACCGGGGAGCCGCCGTGTTGACCGGAATCACTGGAGCGATGTTCACCGCCTGTGCCATTTTTGCTGGAAAAGCTCTGCTCCGGACCGCCAATACATTCAATATTTCCAATTCCCGATCGATTGCACTGCTGGCTATTCTAGGAGTGGGCGGATTGATTGCAGTCGTATTCAGCACGCGAAAACGTCCCATGTCCGGGATTACCGCACTGGTTCTGGTCGTGGTTGCTGCTCTAGTTTTTCTGAATTCTGGCATTCTGCCGGCCACCGACGCGCGCATTTCCGCGCGCGCCGCCGCGAACGACGCCCTTCGGTTGGACCTTGCCGGCAAGAATATCGCGGTCTACGGCCTCAAGAGAGATTGGAACTACGGACTGAGTTACTACTTCAGGCGTGAGCTGCCGGAATGGACGCCCGGCAAACAACTGCCGGAATGGCTGTTCACTTCAGACAAGAACTGCGCGGAACTCGAGCGGCAAAGGGACCGCATCCGTGAGGCGAGCCGCGCGGGCGCTCCGTTCGCCGTGCTGCTTCACATCTTGCCGGACGTTCCCAACGCGCCGCAATGAAAGCGCTAAGGATTCCCTGCCGGCGACAAATTCACCAGGAAAAAACTCACGATGCGGTTCTCGTAGTCGCGCTTTTCATCGTCCAGCATCCCCGCGTAGTTTCCGTGCTCCAGAGTTACCAGTTCGTGCGGCACCGGCGAAACCTGGAATAGGTCCCGAGTGCTTGCGGCGAGAGCCGGCTCTTCCGGCGTTTGTAGGAAGAGCTGCGCGACGCCCGTGAGTTTCTGGATGCGCGGCCGCAGCGGCGGCACGCTTCGATAGTCGGAGTTCATCCAGCCAAATCCTGTCTTCACCATGCTGGTAACAAATGGAATCGAACCGAGCCCCATGCGGTTGGCGAGCAGGCCGGCCATTTCCACCGGATGGTCGTAGGGAGATTCCGCGGCGACCGCACGTACGCGGGTGTCACGCGCCGCTTCCGAGAGCGCCACGTACGCGCCCAGGTTGGCGCCCCACAGGCCGAAATGTTGGGCGTCCACGTCGCCGCGATTGGCCACCGCGTCCATGGCCGCGCGCAGTTCCGCCACTTCCTGAAAACCCAAGGTGGAACGCCCGCCGCTCGATCCATGCCCCGAAAAATCGATGAGCAACACGTTGTACTGATGATCCTGCAGGGCCGAAGCCAGCGTGAGCAACTCTCCGCGGCTCGATTCGTAGCCCGGGCAAAGAATCACGGCAGGAGCGGATTTCAGGCCGGGGAAAAACCAGCCGTCGCGCTGCCCTTCGCCGGGCACGCTGTACGGCATGACCAG
>JAIQFB010000038.1:0-22747 GCA_020073485.1 Terriglobia bacterium
AATTCTCCGGGCATCACTTTGAAGTTGACGCCGCGCAGCGCTGGAACTTCCAGCTTCCCCGCGTGGTACAACTTCCACAGATTTTCGGTAACGACTATCGGCTCCACTCTTGATTCCCTTGTGGAAAACGGCGCTTCGGCAGGCCGGGTTATTGTAGTCGCGATTGGCAATTCTGACTAGACCTGCGTTTGGCCGGACCTCTTGCTAATCGTAGGAAAGGGCTTCGATCGCGTCCTTGCGGCTGGCGAGCCACGCCGGGTAGCTGGCCCCGAGCAATCCTCCCGCCAGGGCGATCACGGCCGACCGCACAATCCAATCCGGCGTAATCAAAATCGAGAGCGTGGGAAACGAATCGAGGAACACGGCCCGCCCGGCGTAGCTCATCCCTATGCCCACGCCAATGCCGATCAGGCAGATGAGAGCGGATTCGCCCAACAGCGCCCGGATGATGTATCCCTTGGAAGCGCCAATCGATTTCAGCACGCCGATATCCCGCGTGCGCTCGATCACGGTCGTATACATCGAAAGCAGGATCACCAGAAATCCGATGGATACCGCCAGCGCGATCATGCTGTCGATAAAGGCGTCCAGCCCCGGCAAATTCGCGGAGCTCATCATGGAGAGAAAATCCTTGAGAGGGCGAATTTCGTAGCCCGGAAACACGGGCTTCAGCGCGTCCATCACGGCCTGGGTGTGATCGGTGCGGGTGCACTTGATGAAGAAGACCGAGGCTTTGTCCTTCGATCCCGAAAGGTCCTGCAGCGTGGCCAGGGGCACAAACATACGCGATCCCTTGCCGTGCTCCACGATTCCGGCCACGTGGAAATCGTGTTCCAGCAGAGTGAATTTATCGCCCGCCTTCACTTGCTTGGCCTTGGCCGCCCAATCGTCCAGCAGGATGTCGTCGGGACCCTGAAAGTCGTGGCCTTCGAGAAAAACAAAGCCTCCGGAAACGTCGCGGAAACTCTGCGCGTCGATTCCGTACACGATATCCACGCTGCCCGAGGAGCTGAACTGTAGCAGGACCGGGGCCACCGCCTGAACGTATTTCATTTCGCGCAGTTTGTCGGCAATCTTGATGGGCATGGGCGCGCCGCTGAACGCCAAAAACACGGATGACGAAGGCGGCTGCAGCATGATGTCCGCGCCGATGCCTTCGATGCGCTTGGCCGTTTCCTGCAGCAGTCCGCTGGTGAGCCCCACGATCAGGATGACCAGCGCAACCTCAACGCCCACGGCAATGACGCTGACGATCGTGCGGACCGGGCGGTGCAGCACGTTGTTGACGATCAATTGGCGGATCATGGTTTGACTTCCGGCGTATCCTCGCCGACGCGCGTCAGTTGGGTTCCAGCCGGCTGCGCCAGCTCGAAGCGGTCTGGCGCAATCGTTTCGTTGAGCGTGAGCTTCAGGATGCGGATCTCGAGTTTGTAATCGTCCTGCGGGCGCCAGATATGAATGTCGTGCGCATAGTTGACCGGCGCGCTTACAGGCGTCGCGCCGGGCGCCGCAGACACAGGTTGCCAGTCCGAATACTCGATGTCGGATTCCAGCCGGCCGCCCGCTCCGAACAGTTGGACGCGGGAGACCTTCAGATCGGCTCGGTTGTACCAGATTTTTCGCGCAATTTCGAGTTTTCCGCCTTCCAGCTCGCGCAGTTGCGTCAGGATGTAAAAGCGGCCCGAATCGATATCAAACTCTTCAAACAACACCTTCGCCCCGGGCGGGAATTCCGGCCAGAACAAGGCCTCCACAATGTGCTGGGGACGCAGATTTTCAATCGGCTTGCTCGAAGGGCGGATGAGCGCCGTAGGACCCACCAGAAACGTATTTTTCGACGGAATGTAAATCCGGAATTCCTTGCCGTCGCTGACCATGTCAAAGATATTCTTCGCCACCACCGGGGCTTGCCCGATCACGCGGACATTCGCCGGGCGCTGGGCCAGAATAAACCCCTGAACGTCGTGATAATCTTCGATAACGCCGCTGTAGGTGGTGCCGGTGCTGGGAATCAGGTCCACCGTGGCTTGCAGGCTTTGCGCGGCGCGGACTTGATCGTTGTAGTCGGCCAGAAGTTTTTCTTCGCTGGATGCGAGCTGGGGTCGAATTTCTTGGGGCGTGACTTCATGCCGCCGCTTGATGGTCACGCATCCCGACGACAGGATCGTCGTCAGCGCCAGCAATAGACTGCCAATGCGCACCCGTTTTCTCAGTGTCTCGAACCCCTCGTCGGATAGACAATCAATTTAACAACCGCTCCGCGAGGTGTCAACGAATGGCCGCGCGTGGCCTTCCCTACCCAGCCGGGAGCGATTGTTATTCTGACCCGTGTAGTGCAACATGTGTCCGCGAACGCCGCCCTGATCCCGGGCCCGGCAACGCATGACCGCACTAGGCGCGGAGTTTTCCGATGAGACGACCTTCGTTTGGCGCGATCAGCCTCGCACTGATTCCATTCCTCGCCATGTGCTTTTCCGTTTCCGCCTGGGACCGCGTCCATCCCATGATCCTCGGCTTGCCCTTCAATTTATTCTGGCTCCTCTCCTGGATCGTCCTCACGTCGGTGTGCATGTGGGGCGTGTATCGGCTGGAAGCGCCGCAGATCGCCAAGGCCGAAGGGCGCCGCGAAAACGCGGGCCGTGCCCAATGAGCCCTACAGCGATCGCACTGGCGATCATCTTTTTTATCGTCGCGCTGGGCTCGGCCATCGGCTTCTATGCCGGCACGCGCCACAGGATGAGCCTGGAACAGTGGACCGTGGGCAGCCGGGGATTCGGATCGCTGCTCATGTGGCTGCTGATGGCGGGCGAAATCTACACCACATTTTCATTTCTCGGCGCCAGCGGGTGGGCGTACTCTCGCGGCGGTCCGGCGCTGTACATCCTGGCTTATTTACCCCTTTCCTACGTCGTGTCGTTTTTTATTTCGCCGCTCGTGTGGGAATTGGGCCGCGAACACGGCCTGCAGACGCAGCCTGATTTTTTTCTGGTCCGGTATCGCAGCAAATACCTGATGGCATTCGTGGCGCTGGTCGGCGTTGCGTTCATGATTCCGTACCTGCAGATTCAGCTAACCGGGCTCGGAATCATCGTGGAGGTGGCGAGTTTCGGGGGGATCGGCCGCACGCGCGCGATGATCCTCGGCGTCGTCCTTCTCGCCGGATTCGTTTTTGTCAGCGGCATACGCGCCGTTGCCTGGGTCAGCGTCCTGAAGGATTTTCTGATGGTCTTCGCCGCCGTGTCGATCGGCATTTACGTCCCGCACTTTTTCTTTGGCGGAATCCGCCCGATGTTCGCCGAACTGGCGCGAGCCAAGCCCGCGCACTTGGTGATGCCCGGCGCCACCAATAACCTGGGCCACACCTGGTATGTTTCCACTGTCTTGCTGACTTCCCTGGGAGCCTTCATGTGGCCTCACGCCTTCGGAGCCACTTTTACGGCGCGCAGCGCCAATGTCCTGCGCCGCAACTCCGTCGTGATGCCGCTTTACAACATCACCCTGGCGTTCATTTTTTTCATCGGCTTCACCGCATTCCTGGTCATCCCCGGCCTTACCAACGGCGATCTTTCCCTGCTGATGCTCGTGCGCCAGACCCTGCCTCCCTGGATGCTCGGCGTGGTCGGCGGAGCGGGCGCTCTCACCGCCATGGTGCCCGCGTCCATCCTCATCCTTACCGCTTCCACTTTATTCGCAAAAAATCTTTACCGCCCGGTCTTCGCGCCCACGATGACGGACGATCAAGTCGCGCGCCTCGCCCGGATCATGGTCGTCGCGCTCAGCCTCGTCTGTTTATATTTCGCGATCTACAGCTCGACGACCCTGGTCTCGCTGCTGTTGCTCGGCTATGCCGGCGTAACACAATTTTCCCCGGCGTCGTCCTGGGCCTTTTTTGGAAGCGCGTCACGATGGTCGGAGTTTTCAGCGGCTTGATCGTCGGCGTCGCGTGCACCGCATTTTTGATTCTCAGCAATAGGGATCCTTACGGTGGGTGGAATGCCGGATTCCTCGCACTGTGCCTCAACAGTGTGGTCGCCGCGTTGGTGAGCCTGCTTTCGCCCATCAAGGCCGGAGTCATCGCGGAAGATTTATCGGCGAGCGCGCCCGGCAATTCTTAGCCTGCGCCGTTTGAGCCCATTAGACGTGCAAAGCCGCGCTGGAAAATTACGTGCGTGAAAATTCCCCCTGATCCGGTTCCACCGCCCAGTGCACGTCATCGATCCACCAGCGGCCGTCCGTGCGAATCAGCAGGAACCGCGCCCGGTAATCCTTGTCATCGGCCCCGCGCAGATAAATCTCCAGCGAAACCCCCGGCCCTGATTTCGCCGGCTGTTCCGAACGCAGTACCTCGCCGTGAAACATCCGCCAGTGCGTGACGATCAACTCGTGCCAAACCTCGAACGAAACTTCTCCGCGATACCGCGTGGAGAACATGTCATATGCCGGGCGAAGCTCTCCGCGGTCCAGCGCCTGAAGCTGCGCGCGCACGATTTCCTGCGGCCCCGAGGAAAACGGCCCGAATGGCGCATCGACACGAACCAGAATCCAGGCCGTCAGAATAAATGCGGCCAATGTGAGGGACAGCAATAGAAGAAGATTGTTCAGGAAGCTGCGCCGGCGCGACACCACATCCACGGGAAAATCGGCGGCGCGCGCTTCGAGCATGCCCGCTTCCTCCGCGGCAGCAGGACCGGCCATCGGTTCGCGAGCGGACATTGCCCCCGGCGCGCCGTCAGGTTCCGGCGACGGTTCGGAGGAAAGTGGATCGGGGATGAGATTCGGATCGTCCATTTTCCGGCGGGCTCCAAGTAGAGCCCGCACCCGGTTCTTCGCGCGGCGGGGTCGCGCGGAAAGCCAACTTACCGATTCTTCCACTGTGGCTTGCGTTTTTCAAGCAGCGCGCGCAGGCCTTCCTGCGAATCCTCGAGGCGGTAGAGTTCATTGAGAAAAATGCTCATCGAATTGCGCAGCGCATCTCGCAGGGACATCCCCATTCCCGCGAGGACCGCTTTCTTGGCCATGCCCAGCACCGCGCCGGATTGCGCGCTGATCTTGCCGATCAGTTCGTTCACGGCGGCCTGCAGTTGCGCTTCGGGAACCAGGCGATTCACCAAGCCCAGATCGCGCGCGCGTTCGGCGGTGATGGCTTCTCCGGTCAAGATGAGCTCCAGCGCGCGTTTCGGCCCGATAATATGCGGAAACATCGTGGAAGCCAGCGGGGGGAACATTCCAATGGTGATCTCCGGCAGCGCGAATCGCGCCCGCGGCGTCGCGATCACCAGATCGCCGTACGCCACCAGCTCCGCGCCCCCTCCGATTGCCGGACCATCGACCACCACCAGGACCGGCTGCGGCGCTTCCACCATGGCGATGCAGGCGGCGTGAAACGCGTCCAGCATGGAGAACGCGCGCTCGGCCGTGTACTCGCCGATGTCCACGCCTCCGGAAAACACTTTTCCCGCCGCGTCCAGCACGATCAGCTTGACCGCGCCCGTTTCCGCGACGTTTCCGACGCCGTCCGCGAGTTCGCGCAGCAGGGTTTCGTTCAATAAATTATGTTCGGGATGATGCAGCGTGAGCCGCGCCACCGGACCTTCCACGCGGTAGCGGACGAGTTCAAACCGCTCAGGGTTTCGCCTCGGGGGCTTGGCGTAAATTTCCTCGGACTGGTCCAGGTCTGCCATTATCTGCTCTGGTAAATGCTAGCACAGGGGGAAGAAGTTGAAGGTCGATAGTCGGGAGTTGACAGTAAAGAGTAATGACTGCGACGGTCGTTCGCCGGGAGCCCTTCGCAATTTGGTTCGCTCGGGAGAGAGTCGGGTGTATAAATGTATCTATCTGTTGGGCGCTCAATTTTCAATCGGAGAATACACGCGGTGCGAAAACTTCTGATGGCAACGCTGTTGGCAGGTTCGCTGGCCGGAGCCCTTCCGGCGCAGACAGTGAGCAAGGAAAAAGCCGAAGCGGTAAAGAAGGAAATAATGGCAATCGAAGATGACAAGGTAGCCGGCCTTCTCCGCGGCGGCTCCGAGCCCGTCGATTGGATCGTAAAGTACGACGCCGAGGACATCGCCCAGACCAATATTGACGGGAGCAATCCAACCAAGAAACAAGTGGAGGACGGCCTGCAACCCGGCGTCTTCAAAATGCACTCGATGAAGCAGGATGGGCACCGCTTCCGCGTGTATGACAATGGAAACGTCGCGGTCGTCACCTATCACGCCCTCGGAGTCCTCGAACGCAACGGCAAAGTCACGCCGCGGGAAAGCAATTTTTCCGATGTCTGGGTGAAGCAGAACGGCGCCTGGCTGCGCGTCCTGCACGAGGAACGGGAAATTGCCAAACAACCCGCGGCCCCGCCGGCCAAGTAACCAGTCTGGCCGCGCAGTTGGCCTGCCACGATCCAACAGCATCCGGTGAACGTAAGACCATTTCGATTGCGGAAATATTGTTCATTCAGCACATTACGCGGAGACCAAAGATGAATCGGCCAAGCAAGGTTTCGACACATTTTCTCAATTTCGGCAAACACGCCGGCTTTTTCCTGATCTGCCTTATTCTTGGCGCCGCAGGCGCCGTCCGCGCGCAAGACGCCACGACCGCGCGCATCGAACACGCCGACAAAGAGCCGCAGAATTGGCTCACCTTCTACGGCAATTACAAGGGATGGAGCTACAGCCCCCTGAACCAGATCACGCGCGAAAATGTGAAGCGCATCGTCCCGGTCTGGACATTCGCCGCCGGCTTTCCCTCGGGCGCCGCGGGACTCCGCCCCGGCCTCGAAGCCGCGCCTTTGGTCGTTGACGGCGTCCTCTTCCTAGAGGGCATGCAGAACAACGTCTATGCCATCGACGCGGTCTCCGGCCGCACGCTCTGGACCTACGAATACAAATGGCCGGAAGTAAAAACCTTCAGCATTCGCGGCGCGCGCGGCCTGGCCTATGGAGACGGCCGCATTTACATGGGCACGCAAAATAATCATCTGGTGGCCCTGGACGCCAAGACCGGCGCGGAAGTCTGGAACATTCACATTGAGGAAAATTCCGAATGCGAGTGCCGGATCACCGAGGCTCCGCTATACGTGAAGGGCAAAGTGTTCATCGGCAACGCCGGCTCGGGCTATCAGGCGTTGCGCGGCCACATCAACGCGTATGACGCCAAGTCCGGCACGCTTATTTGGCACTTTGAAGTGATTCCCGCCCCGGGTGAACCCGGCGCCGAAACCTGGGCCGGCGCCGAAGACAATTACTGGAAGACCGGTGGAGGCGGAACTTGGTTCACCGGCACTTACGACGCGGATATGAACCTGCTCTATTGGGGCACGGGCGATCCCACACCGATCGACGGCAAGCTGCGCCCCGGCCCCAATCTCTACACCGCGTCGCTCCTTGCGCTCGATGTGGATACTGGAAAGATGAAATGGTATTTCCAGGAAACTCCGCACGATCTCTACGATTACGACTCCGCGGCCGAGCCCATCATCGTGGACATGGACGTGGCCGGACATAAGCGCCAGGTCATCATTCATCCCACCAAGAACGGCTTCACCTACGTTTACGACCGGGAAACCGGCAAGTACCTCCATTCATTTCCGTACTCCGCTCCCAACTGGAACAAGGGCATCGATGAAAAGGGCAATCCCATCGACCCCATCGTTCCGAAAGAGCAGAAAGATTATCTTGTCTGCCCGAGCATCCACACGGGCGGGCGCGGCATTCAACACTCGGCGTACAGTCCGCGCACCGGATGGTGGTACACGTCCGACTTTGAGCTCTGCAGCCACTTCATCAACGGCGGCGATAAAGGCGACGAGTTGAATCCAAAGGTTCCGCCCAACATCAGCGCCTTCGATCCGGCGACGGGAAAGAAGCAGTGGACCTTCAACACCCGGTACTACAACATGTCGTCCCTGCTGGCGACCGCCGGCGACTTGATTTTTGGGGGCGATCTGGATGGAGATGTGTTCGCTCTCGACGCCCGCACCGGCCAGAAACTCTGGTCCTTCAACACCGGAGGCCGCATCGCGTCTGCTGCGGTCAGCTATTCCGTCAACGGCCGGCAATATATCGCCATCGGCTCCGGCGGCGGTTCCGAGACCGAGGGCCGACTCTCAAAGTATTATCCCGACGCGCACATCCTGCAGCCCGCGTCCACGCTGTTTGTCTTCGCGCTGCCGGAAAAGGATAAATAAAAGTTTGGCAACGGGATTTCGGCGGCACGCCCGAGGGTGGCACGCCCCGAAGATTGTCCCCATAAACAAAGCCACTGAGGCATAGCCGCTTTTCGCGCCAACGGCGCGGAGGTGGCTAGCCCGGGGCAACGCCCCGGGTATCGCCCACGTATGATAGTCCGCCCTGAAAGGGCGGAAGGGATCCTCACGCCCCTTCAAGGCGCGCCACGAATTGCAAAATGCAAATCCCGGGGCGTTGCCCCGGGCTGGCAGACCGCGGCGCTTTCAGCGCCGGAAGATAACGACAGCATTGAGCCTCGGGAAATTCGCCATGCAAATGTTTTCCTCATCCTCGTGCAGTGACGTTTGTGAGTTCGGTTTAAACTCTCAACTCTCAACTGTCGACTCCCGACTTCTTCTTAAGCTATTCTACCCGCATGCATGAACTGGGATATTTTCGCGAACACTTGACCGAATTCGAGCAAATGGCGGCGAACCGCGGCGTGGCCATCGACTTCGCCGCATTCCGCGCGCTGGATCAGGAGCGCCGCGAGCGCATTACCGCGGCCGAGCGCCTGAAAGCCGAACGCAACAAAGCCAGCGAGGAAATCGCGCGGCGCAAGAAAGCCGGCGAGGATGCCTCGGCACTGCTGGCGCAAATGAAACAAGTCTCGGACGAAATCAAACGCGCCGATGAACGTACGACCGTGTTGGACACGCAACTGGCCGATTTCATGCTGACGGTGCCCAATCGCCCGCATAGTTCCGTGCCGGTGGGGCATGACGCTTCAGCTAACGTCGAAGTCCGACGCTGGGGTGCGCCGCCAAAATTCGATTTCCGGCCGCGCCCGCACTGGGAAATCGCCGAGGGCGCCGGAATCCTTGACTTCCAGCGCGCCACAAAAATTGCCGGCACGCGATTCGCCGTGTATCGCGGCCTGGGCGCGCGCCTGGAGCGCGCGCTAGCCTCATTTTTCCTCGATACGCACGCGGCCAATGGTTACACCGAAATTCTTCCGCCTTTCCTAGTAAACACCGGGGCGCTCACCGGCGTCGGCCAATTGCCGAAATTCGCCGCGGACATGTTTCACCTGGAAGGCACCGATCTCTGGCTCACGCCTACGGCGGAAGTCGAGCTCACGAGCCTTTATCGCGAGGAAACGCTCGACGCCGAACTGCTGCCCATCAAACTCTGTGCCTGGACCGCGTGCTTCCGCTCCGAAGCCGGAGCCGCCGGAAAAGATACGCGCGGCCTAAAGCGCCAGCATCAATTCCAGAAAGTAGAGATGTTCAAATTCACGCGGCCCGAGCAGAGTTACGACGAACTCGAATCGCTAGTCGCCAATGCTGAACTCCTCCTTCAAAAACTCGGCCTGCATTACCGCGTCGTGCAGCTCTGCACCGGAGACATGGGCTTCGCCTCTTCGAAAACGTACGACATCGAAGTGTGGCTCCCGTCGGCCAATGAGTTCATGGAAATTTCTTCTTGCTCGAATACCGAAGCGTTTCAGGCGCGCCGCTCCGGCATTCGCTTCAAGTCCAAGGGTGGCAAAAGCGAATTTGTGCACACGCTGAACGGCTCCGGCCTCGCCGTTGGCCGCACCTGGCTGGCCATCGTCGAAAACTTCCAGCAAGCCGACGGTTCCGTGGCGATACCGGACGCGCTCCGCCCCTACGTGGGCGCCGATCGCATTCCGCCGCTGTCTTGACCGATTTCGGAACACCCCAAATCGTCGTCATTCCGAACGAAGTAAGGAATCCCTCTTCGATTGAAATCCCGGAGAGATTCCTCGCTTCGTTCGGAATCACGCGCATTGAATGCTTCACTTAAGTCGGCAACGGAGGGGGGCGACCGCCATCGTGCGGTCTATAGAGGGCATCCGGTATGGTTACTTGAACGGATGTCGGAACGGACGTCGATCGCTCTCACCCAAGTTATTTATTATAAACATGTTACAGGAAAAATACCGCCACACGCACCCCCCTCCCGTGTTTCCCGCGCATCTTCCCCCAAAATATCCCCGTTCTTTGGTTGACACCGCTTTTCCCGGTTGACTACACTCGGTTTATTGCGCGATCAGCAACCGCGCACTAGGCATCCTGGTAACTCTTTCAGAGGGTTTCGGCCGGCCCGATTCACGGAAATCATTCATAGCTGGTGACTTTCCCGGGAGCGCGCGCGGCAATCCCGGAGTCGCGATTCTCAAGGAGCGAAACTTCAATGGCCACGGTGGCGAAAGCGGTTCCCCAACCTGTTCTCCCGCGGATGGCTCCGCGCGAAGATCTGAACCCGTTCCGCATCGCCCAGATCCAGTTCGACATGGCCGCGGAATACTTGAAGCTCGATCCCGGCCTGCGCCAGATTCTGCGCACCCCGAAGCGCGTGATGGAAGTTGCGGTCCCCGTAAAGCTGGACAACGGTACGACCAAAGTATTCACCGGATTTCGCGTGCAGCACAATGTGGCGCGCGGCCCGGCAAAAGGCGGGCTCCGCTATCATCCCAACGTCACGCTCGATGAAGTGAAGGCGCTGGCCGCTTGGATGACCTGGAAGACGGCTACGGTAAATCTGCCGTACGGCGGCGCCAAGGGCGGAATTATTTGCGATCCAAAGCGCATGTCCAAAAGCGAGCTTGAACGCATGACGCGCCGCTACGCCGCCGAAATTCAGCCCATCATCGGTCCCGAAATCGATATTCCCGCGCCCGACGTCTACACCGACGCGCAGACCATGGCCTGGATCATGGACACTTACTCGATGGCCGTCGGCCATGCTTCGCCCGGCGTCGTCACCGGCAAGCCCGTATCGATCGGCGGCTCCGAGGGGCGCATCGACGCCACCGGGCGCGGAGTCTTGTTCGTGGTCGAGGAAGCGTGCAAGGTCAAAAAGATTTCCCTGCGGGGCGCGACCGTCGCGATTCAGGGGTTCGGCAACGTGGGCTCGGCCGTGGCGCGCCTGTTCGCCGAGAAAAAAGCGAAGATCGTCGCCATCAGCGATTCCCGCGGCGGCGTGCACAACCCGCGCGGCATCGACCCGATGCGCGCCCTGCGTTACAAGGAACGTTCCGGCACCGTCGTGGGTATGCCCGGGGCGTCACGCATCTCGAACGACGAACTGCTCGCCCTGAAATGCGACATCCTGGTTCCCGCGGCCATGGAAAACGTCATCACGCTGCACAACGCCGAACAGATCAAGGCCAAAATCGTGGCCGAAGCCGCCAACGGCCCCACCACGCCGCACGCCGACGAAATTCTTTCGCGCAAGGGCGTGTTCGTCGTCCCGGACATTCTGGCCAATGCCGGCGGCGTCACCGTCAGCTATTTCGAGTGGGCGCAGGATTTGCAAGGATTTTTCTGGCAGTTGCAGGAAGTAAATTCCAAGCTCGAATTCGTCATGCGGCGCGCCTTCAACGACGTGTACGAATCGATGCGCAAATACCACGTCTACCCGCGCGCCGCCGCTTATATCCTCGCCGTTGGCCGCGTCGCCGAAGCCACCACCGTCCGCGGAATGTTTCCGTAACGCAAAGTAGCGGTTTTCGATCACGCGGCTGTCAAATAGTTCTTTACGAACAACCCTGACATGAAAAATTGTATTGCGCGCGGCGGGTGACGCGCGTACATTTCGACTTGCCGGCTCGCGCGTTCGATTTGCGCAGCCGGCCCATTTTTCTTTAGGCGTATTCCGGCCCGGAGGGCGCGAAGAATTGTCCAATCACGTCATTGCAGCTCCGCCAATCGTGCTCTCGATCGCGGGATTCGATCCTTCCGCCGGCGCGGGTGTCGCCGCGGACCTGAAAACCTTTTCCGCCCATAATTGTTATGGAGTGGCCGCGATCACCGCGATTACCGTGCAGTCCACGCAGGGCATAAAATCCGTGCACGACACGCCGGCGGCGGAATTGCGAGCGCAACTCGACGCGCTTCTCGAGGACATTAAGATTTCCGCAATCAAAATCGGCATGCTTGGCCATCGCGGCAACGCCGTGGTCGTCGCGGAATTTTTGGATCGCGCCAATGTCGCGAACGTCGTCCTCGATCCGGTCATGAAGTCGACATCCGGCGATAAAGATCTGGTCGACGCGGGCGGAATCAAGTACATCGCCGAGGAATTGATGAAGCGCGCGACCGTGGTGACTCCAAATATCGCCGAAGCCGAAATTCTTTCCGGCCACTCCATCAAGGATCACGCCGACATGGAAGCCGCCGCCCGCAAAATCGTCGAGCGCGGCGCTCGTGCCGTCGTCGTTAAGGGCGGGCATATGGACAAAGCCATCGACGTCCTGTTCGACGGCTCCGAAATGCTGAGCCTGGGCGGCGAACACGTCAAAAGCGAAAACACGCACGGCTCGGGGTGCACGTTCGCATCAGCCATTGCCGCGCAGCTTGCCTGCGGACGCCCTCTGCGCGAAGCCGTCCTGCTCGCGAAAGCCTACGTCACCAAGGCCATCGAAAAAGGTTTCTCCATTGGCAAGGGTCCCGGCCCACTCGATCATTTCTACCGCGTGCACCAGGAGCCCCCTACGCGCGGCGTCCACGAAGTCCCGCAACACGGCATGCACCCCGCCGCCGAACCCGGCGCGCACTAAGCGCCGATTTGCCACAGAGACACGAAGTGATAAGGAAAGAAAACAACTCCTTTGATTTTCTTTGTGTTTCAGTGCCTCAGTGGCTGGTCAATCTTTTGTAGACGATCCGTCCGGCGACGATCGTGGCCATCGGAGCCCCGCGGAATTCGCGCCCATCAAACGGAGAATTGCGCGATTTGCTGGCGGATTCTTCGGCGCGAAACGTCCATTTGTGTTCGGTGGAAAAAATCGTCAGGTCGCCCGGTTCATTTTCCGCAATGCGCCGCTGCATCCCCAGCACGCGCGCGGGGCCGGACGTGAACAGTTCAACCATCCGCATCAGCGAAATCCTTCCCGCATGCACCAGTTCGAGCCCCAGACCGAGCGCCGTCTCAAATCCGGTGACGCCAAACGGTGCGCGATCGAATTCGACGTCCTTCAGGGCTGGTTCGTGCGGCGCGTGATCGGTGGCGATGGCGTCCACGGCGCCATCGGCAAGCCCCGCGATCAGCGCTTCGCGGTCTTCGCGCGAAGCCAGCGGAGGATTCATCTTGTAGCGCGAATCGTACTGCACATCCTCGTCGATCAGCGTGAAATGGTGTGGTGTGACCTCGCACGTCACCGGAAGGCCATTTGCTTTCGCCGCGCGCACCAGGTCGAGCGACGCGCGCGCCGAAAGATGCGCAATGTGCAGCCGGCAGTGCGTCAGTTCGCCCACTTGCACGTCCCGCGCCACGCAAAGCGATTCGGTGGCCGCCGGCATTCCGCGCAATCCCAGCCGCACGGATTGTTTTCCCTCTCGCATCACCGCTCCGGCAAACAGCGAACTATCCTCGCAGTGATCGATCACCGGCAATTCCAGTTCGCGGCAATACTCCATCACGGACCGCAGCAATTTTGCATTCGCGATCGGATGGCCGTCGTCGGACACGGCGACGATCCCCGCCTGTTTCATCGCCGCAATTTCCGCAATCGCTTCGCCTTTGCTGCCGATTGACGCCGCGCCGATGGGCCACACGCGCACGGGGGAAACCACGGCCGCGCGTTCCATGATCGAACGCGTCAACGAGGCATTGTCGTTCACCGGACGCGTGTTCGGCATCGGGCACACGGCCGTGAATCCGCCGCGCGCCGCCGCGCGAGTTCCCGTCTCGATCGTCTCCGAGGATTCACCGCCCGGTTCGCGCAGGTGGCAGTGCAAGTCGATAAAGCCCGGGGCAACGATCATCCCCTTGGCGTCAAACATTTCAGCGCCATGGGCGCGGGCCGCCAGTTGCCCGTGTGGCGCAAGACCGATGATGCGGTCTCCATCCAGCAAAATATCGCGCGGTGCATCCGAACCCGACGCCGGATTCAGCACACGTCCATTGCTAATCAGCAGCATGAGAAGATTCCTTTTCCGAAGCAGGGTCCCCAGCGGCGCCGATCATCAGAAATAACAGCGCCATGCGCACGGCCAGCCCGTTGGTCACCTGTTCGAGCACGCACGATTGCGGCCCGTCGGCGACGGCGGGATCGATCTCGAGCCCGCGAATCATCGGCCCGGGATGCAGCACCAGGGCCCCGGGTTTCGCCAGCCGCAAGCGTTCCGGAGTGAGTTGATATTGCAGCACGTATTCATCGATCGAGAGCGACGGTTCGTGCAGCCGCTCCTGTTGCACGCGCAGCGTCAATATCACGTCCGCGTCTTTCAGCGCTTCCGATATGCGCGTCACACGGCGTATGGAAGTTCCCGCCGGGCCGAGGCATTCCAGTTCCCGCGGCAGCCACATTGCCGGACCGCAGAGCGTGAATCGGCACCCGAATTTCGACAGCAGGTGAATATTCGAGCGCGCCACGCGGCTGTGCAGGATGTCGCCGAGGATCGTAACGTTCAGCCCTTCGAGCGTACCGATGCGGTCACGAATGGTGAGCGCGTCCAGCAGCGCCTGCGAAGGGTGCTCGTGCGTGCCGTCCCCGGCATTGATCACCGGCAGAGGCAAATGCCGCGTGACAAATTCCGGAGCCCCCGACGAACTATGTCGTATTACGATACAATCGGGCCGCATCGCGTCCAGCGTCCGCACCGTGTCCAGCAGCGATTCCCCTTTTTTCAGGCTGGACGATTCGGCCTGCAGGTTCATCTGGTCCGCGCCCAGCCGCGACGCCGCCGTCGCAAAGCTGATGCGCGTCCGCGTCGAGGGCTCGAAAAACGCCAGCGCCACGGTTTTTCCGCGCAAAGTGGCCAGTTTTTTTAACGGGTGGCGCTGGATTTCCTGGAAGGGCTTGGATTGGTCGAGTAAAAATACGATTTCTTCGGCGCTGAGCGGTTCTATCCCGAGCATGTGGCCGAAGCGAAATGACACAACTGTCCTCAGAATTTCAGCCGGCGCGGTCATCCATCCGCCGGCTTCAGGGAACGCGCTCGACCAGCATCACGCGCTCTTCCCCGTCAATCTCTTTCAGGCGGACTTCGATGATTTCCGCGTCGCTGGTTTGCACCGTACGGCCGATGAAGCTGGCTTCCACGGGAAGTTCGCGGTGGCCGCGGTCGATCAGCACGCACAGGCGAACGCGTTTCGGGCGCCCCAGATCGAACAATCCGTTCATCGCCGCACGAATCGTGCGCCCCGTGTAAAGGACATCGTCGATCACGACAAGGTCCTTATCATCCACGGGAAATGGAATGTCGCTCGATTGCAACACGGGTTGCGCGGCC
The DNA here is from genome assembly GCA_020073485.1 of Terriglobia bacterium. Lineage (GTDB taxonomy): Bacteria > Acidobacteriota > Terriglobia > Acidiferrales > UBA7541 > Palsa-360. The sequence continues at coordinate 15,434 of JAIQFB010000038.1, forward strand.
ACTTTCGAGAGATCGTCGCGGTACAACGTGATGTCCAGCGTCCCCACGGGCACGTCTACGCCGTCAATTCCCCGCATGGCCTGCGCGATTCGATTGGCCAGCGGCACTCCGCGCCGGCGAATTCCGATCAGCGCCAGATTTGCCGTACCGCCGCTTTTTTCGACGATCTCATGCGCCAGCCGCTGCACGGTGCGATCGATTTCCGTCGCGGTCATCAATTGAGTTTTTTCTACGACTCGCATCGGTCGAACATGCTAGCACAGAGAATGTCCGTCCCGAAGCGCGTTGTGCGGCCGTCGGGTGCGAGCCGCCCGGATTTTTCCACAGTCGCTGCAAGCCCGTCCGCGCGCGCGCATGCTAAAATCCTGCGTGTGACTGTTTCCGCCGCCGTGGATCTCTCCGTCGAAGTCGGCGCCCTGCGCCTTTCCAATCCCGTGATTGCAGCCAGCGGCACGTTCGGCTACGGCGTGGAATTCGCTCACCTGGTGGATCTCAACCGGTTGGGAGGAATCGTCGTCAAGGGACTCTCTCTCGAGCCGATAGCCGGTGCCGCCCCTCCTCGATTGTGCGAGGCGCCTTCCGGAATGCTCAACGCCGTGGGCCTGCAAAATATCGGCGTTCGAGCCTTCGTCGCGGAAAAGCTCCCGGCACTGCGGACCTATCGCACGGCGATCATTGCCAATGTTTTTGGATACTCTGTGGAAGAATACGTTGGAGTTATCCGCATTCTGGATGAATCGGAAGGCCTGGCCGCCTACGAATTGAATATCTCCTGCCCAAACACGGCCCATGGCGGCCTGCAATTCGGCAGCGACCCTCAGATGGTTTCGGAGGTCGTCAGCGCCGCCCGGCGCGCTTCCCGCCGCCCCTTGTGGGTGAAACTCTCGCCGAATGTTACAGATATCACCCTTATCGCCCGTGCGGCAGAGGAGGCCGGGGCTGACGCTCTGACCGTCGCAAACACCTACCAGGCCATGAGCGTGGATGTCCAAACACGAAGATCGCGGCTCGGCAGGACAACTGGGGGCCTCTCAGGCCCCGCGATTAAGCCGATCACACTGCGCCTAGTGTACGAAGCCAGGCGCGCCGTCAAGATTCCGATTGTTGGTCTTGGCGGGGTTGAAACGCCTGAAGACGTCCTGGAATATATGATCGTCGGTGCCTCGGCCGTGCAAGTGGGGACTGCCAGCTTTACGCGCCCGGATGCCTGCCTGAGGATCGCGGCTGACCTGGAAATCGCCTGTGTAAAGCATAAGATCAATAATATCAATAGTTTAATTGGATCAATTCAAGTCGATTCTGCTTGATCCGTTCAGAGGGTCGTGTTAGCCTTTATGAGGAATTGGTCCTCAGGGGGACGATATGCGTAGGCGACTTTTCATGATTTGGGCCGCCCTTCGCTGGGTGCCTTTGATGTTTCTGGTGGCTCAGGGCCTGGAAGCTCCTCTGGTAGCCCACACCAGCCAACCTCTTAAGCCGATCCGAGTCTGGTCCGGAAAAGCCAGCTGGTACGGCGCCAAGTTCCAGGGCCGTAAGACGGCAAGTGGCGAGAAATACGACATGTACGCCTCCACCAGCGCCAGTCCCAATCTCCCCTTCGGCTCCTTGATCCGGGTAACCAACCCGAAGACCCACGCAGCCCAATTGGTGCGAATCAATGACCGGGGACCCTTTATCGACGACCGAGAGTTGGACGTCTCCTATCTGGTGGCCTGCCGGTTGGGGATCCAGGACCATGGGGTTACACGGCTAAAGATCGAGCTTCTTGAGGTGCCAAAACGTCCCTGATGGAAAAAGCCCGGCAAAAGTTGATCGTTGCACTGGATTTCCCCTCTTTGGAACCCGCATTTGAGCTTGCCCAATCCCTGGCCCACCTTGTTTGTATGTTTAAGATAAATATATACTTATTTACAGCTGCAGGTCCTGCGGCAGTGGAAAAGCTGCGTCAGCTGGGCTCGGAAATATTTCTGGATCTGAAATTTCATGACATCCCCAATACGGTCTCCGGAGCTGTCTCGAGCGCCTTCTCACTACCTGGAGTGCGGTTGCTCAACATCCACGCACTCGGTGGGTTGGACATGATGCGCGCGGCTGCCAATGTGAGAGACACATCCAAGCTGCCCGGTCCGCAGCGACCCAAGGTGCTTGGGGTGACCATTCTCACCAGCATGGACAACGCTGCCTTAAAGAACGTAGGAATTGCAGGTCCCCCAGCCAAACGAGTGGTCAGTCTTGCCAAGCTTGCCAAGAAGGCAGGTCTGGACGGGGTCGTAGCCTCCCCCGAGGAAGCCCGGGCGATTCGCAGGGCCTGCGGCAAGGATTTCCTGATCGTGGTGCCCGGCGTGCGCCCGTCGGTTGAGGGAGGATCGGGGCGGGCGTCAAAGCGCTTGAAAGACGACCAGGCTCGCTACGCTACCCCAGCCAAAGCAATTCGCGATGGGGCGGATTTCCTCGTCGTAGGAAGGCCGATTACGGCGGCCCCCGATCCCGTAGCCGCCGCTCAAGCCATCCTGGATGAAATTGCGTCCGCTCTCCCTTAGGTTTGACTTCCGCCGTTCGCAAATATGTATACGCGCCGAATCAGGCACTGTACGCTTTCTGACTAGGGGAAACGAAAGGGCGAACGTGGTATACTTCGTCCATTGAGTCTCTAGGGAGAACCCGTCGCTTCAGCGGGATCCGGCTCAAAAGGCAGGTACATTATGGGAGAATTCAGCCCATTTCATTGGCTGGTTGTGCTGGCCATCGTGGTGCTTTTGTTCGGTGGCAAGAAGATCCCGGAAGTGATGCGCGGCTTGGGTGAAGGGATCCGCAGTTTTAAGGAAGGCATGCACGGCGCGGGACAAGGTCCGGCGCAAACAACACAGGTGTCTCCTCCCGCTGCACCCACCTCCGCTCCGCCGGCCGAGGAAAAGAAGTAATTTTTCGCGAGTTTGCCCGGGTAAAAATTTAAAAATCAGGGCGGTCCGCCGGACTGCCCTTTTTCTTTGTGGTTCAGGCTGGGCCAAGCCAGCCGAGTTCGCGAAGCAAGGCGTGGAGCCTTGCCAGCGGCAAACCCACCACGTTGAAGTAGCACCCTTCAATTCTGGAAATGTAACGGCCCGCGACGCCCTGAATGCCGTATGCCCCGGCCTTATCCATCGGCTCGCCGCTAGCGACGTAGGCTTCAATTTCTGTGCGGTCGAGCGGTGCAAACGTCACGGAGGTAGTTTCGACAGTCGCGCGCGTTGCGCCGTCCGGCAATCGAACCAGAAATATTCCAGTAAGAACATGATGTGTGCGCCCACCAAGAGCGGCCAGCATTTCCCGCGCATGAACCGCGTCGCGCGGCTTGCCGAAAATTTCGCCATCAAGTTCCACGGCTGTATCCGCGCCGACGACAATGCAGCCGCCCTTGCTGGCTCCGATTTGCAAAGCGGCCGCGCGGGCTTTCGCTTCGGCCAGCCGCGCGACCATCGCGTGAGCAGACTCGCCGGGTTTCGCGCATTCATCGACCTGCCGGGCCGAGCAAATCTCAAACGCGATTCCCGCATCGCGTAAAACTTCCGCGCGGCGCGGAGAGCTGGACGCCAAAATAATCTTCATGTGCATAGCGGTAGGACAGGCTTCAGCCTGTCGGGGTTGGATGGCGCGCAATCGAACTCAGTGCAACTAAAATCGACAGGCTGAAGCCTGTCCTACCAAATCACAACACCACCGATTCGGTGTACTCGCCGAAAACGCGCCGCATCGCGTCGGAGATTTCGCCGATCGTTGCCAATGCCTCCACGGCATCCGATATGGCCGGCATCAGATTTTCGCCGGAGCGCGCGCGCCGTTCCACTTCCGTAACCTTCGCGGCGGCCCTTGCGGAATCGCGCCGCGCGCGCATGGCTCGGACGCGTTCCACTTGCGCGCGTTCGATGTCCGGATCGATGCGCAGCGTGGGGATGGCGATTTCCTTTTCCGCCACGAACTCATTCACGCCCACTACGATTTGCTCCCTGCGTTCGACGGCTCGCTGGTATTCGTACGCGGCCTTCTGAATCTCGCCCTGGACGTATCCGGTTTCAATGGCGCGCAGCATTCCGCCGAGCGCGTCGATTTTCGCGATGTACTCCCTGGCGCGGGATTCCAGTTCGTCCGTCAATTTCTCGATGGCGTAAGAGCCTCCGGCGGGGTCCACGGTGTTCGCCACGCCGGTTTCGTGCGCGATGATTTGCTGCGTGCGCAGCGCCAGCAGCGCGGCGTCCTCGGTGGGCAGCGCCAGCGCCTCGTCCATCGAATTGGTGTGCAGGGACTGGCAGCCGCCCAGTACTGCGCCGAGCGCCTGAATCGCGACGCGCACGATATTATTTTCCGGCTGCTGCGCGGTAAGCGAGCTTCCGGCCGTCTGCGCGTGAAAACGCAGCATCATTGAAGCCGGATTGCGCGCGCCGAAGCGCTCGCGCATTAAATGCGCCCACAGGCGGCGCGCGGCGCGGTACTTGGCAATCTCCTCGAGCAAATCGTTGTGCGCGTTGAAGAAAAAAGAAAGCCGGGGAGCGAACTCATCGACGGCTAGCCCCGTGGCAATGGCCGCATCCACGTAAGCGATGGCGTCGGCCAGCGTGAAGGCGATTTCCTGCGCCGCGGTCGATCCGGCTTCGCGAATGTGGTATCCCGAAATCGAAATAGTGTTCCACGCAGGCAATTCCGCGCGGCACCAGGCAAATAAATCGGTGACGATGCGCATCGACGGACGCGGCGGATAAATGTAAGTGCCGCGCGCAATGTACTCCTTCAAAATATCATTCTGGACGGTTCCCGCAAGTTTCTGCAGATTCGCGCCCTGCTTTTTCGCAACGGCCAAGTACAGCGCCAGCAGGATCGCGGCCGTCGAATTGATAGTCATCGACGTGGAGACGCGCTCGAGCGGGATGCCGTCAAACAGGGTTTCCATGTCCTCGAGCGAGTCAATCGCCACGCCTACCTTGCCGACTTCTCCGGCCGAGCGCGGGTGATCGGAATCGAGTCCGATTTGCGTGGGCAGATCGAACGCAACGGATAGTCCGGTTTGCCCTTTTCCGAGCAGGTACCGATAGCGCTCGTTGGACTGCGCCGCCGTGCCGAATCCCGCGTACTGCCGCATGGTCCACAAGCGCCCGCGATACATCGTGGGATAAATTCCGCGCGTATAGGGAAATTCCCCGGGAACGCCGACTGAAGTGCTGCCGTCGCCGCTCGACAAATCTTCCTGCGTGTACACGGTTTTCAGCGGTATGCCGCCCATTGTGGCGAAGCGGCTCTTACGCTCACCGCGCGCGGAGGACTTATTGGGCAATTGCTCCACCGGTTTTTCGGAAGGAAGGCTCATCGCACACGCCGTGAATCGCGGAAAGACAACACCCCAAACAGGATCATCAGGACCGCGTAGCCCGCGCTCACGCCCACCAGCCACTGTCCCGCGCCGCGGTGCCAGGCGCGCCACGCGGAATTGAGCGCGGAAACCGCGATTAGGAAAAATAGCGTGCCGGTGACTTCATGAAACAGTTCACGGGCCGCGCGCCACAACACGCGCAGCGAGTGCCGCACCGTCGCAAACAATCCCATGGGTTGCGTCGCCACAATGGAATTCTAGTACAAAACACCCCCGCCCACAGCCGCGAACGGAAGCGTGGGCGGATTAGACACGCGCGGCGGCCTGCTGGGACTTGTATCCAACTCCGCTGCGCAATACAATTTGATGAGAGGCAATTTGCCTGAGGGAGGCGTCGTGCAACTGGATAATCACCTGAAGCAGCTGCTGCGCGAGCTGGGCCATGCAATCAACGATACCGTGTCGGAATCTCCGCGCATCACCGAAGCCATCTCCGAAGTGCGCGCCGCCGGATTCGATATCGTATTAAAGCTGGACGCGACGATCGGCCTGGCGCGCCGCGACAGCGACGACTCGAAGATCACTCCCAACGACCGGAGATTCCTCGAATCCCTGCACATTCAGGTGGACCAGGAAATCCTGCAGGAAGAGCGCGAAACTCCCAAGCTGGAAATGACGGCGCAAGACCTGCGTTTCCTGAAGTCGCTGAAGATCACGCTCGATGACGCGCAATAAATGACGCGCAATAAAAAATTCGCGCTGCTGGCGTTAATTTCGTTGGCATTTTGCGCCGCGCGGATTTCCGCGCGGGCGCAAGACATCAACACTCCGGTCATCACCATAAAAAGCGCCCCGCCGGCCTCCCCCAAACCGCTCAAGACGCGCTTCGAAGTCCTGCACATGTTTACAAATTCCATCCAGGTGCGGAGCCTGGTCAATGGCCTCGAAGTCCACACGTTCATCTACTCCGATCAGATCCACGACAGCATGCAGAAATTATTCGACCAGGGCGGCTACCAGTACGGAGACAAAGTGGAAATCTGGTACATGCAGGGCACCGAGGTCGCTTTGAAGATCAAAGGGAAGCCTTCCAAGCCTCTCTGATCCGCGGGCCTGAGCCCGGGAGCTCTTTATGATCCGTCCTCCTGCTGTTGCCGGGCGATTCTATTCTGACGATCCCGCGCGCCTGCAGGAAACTGTCGATTCCTTGCTCGCGCCTTCCTTCAGGGAACAATCAGACGATAAAAAAATACGTGCGCGGGCGTGCATGGTTCCCCACGCCGGATATATGTACTCGGGCGCCGTTGCTGGAAAAGTGTTTCGGCGCATCGAGATTCCCTCGCGCGTGATTCTGGCCGGACCGCGCCATTATCCGCGCGGCGCGCCGATGGCGATTGTTTCCGAGGGAGCCTGGCAAACGCCGCTGGGATTCGCGCCGATCGATTCTCCGCTCGCGAAGAAAATCGCGCGCGCCTGCATGCTGCTTCGAGAGGATCAGGTGGCCCACAGCGCCGAGCACTCGCTCGAATTGCAACTGCCGATTCTACAGCGGCTCGCTCCGGCCTTTTCGTTTGTTCCCATCGTGATCGCTTCCGTTTCTTATGAACATCTCGAATCGCTGGGGCGCGCGTTCGCCGAAGTCCTGCGCTCGGAGCGCGACCCCGTCCTGCTGGTCGCCAGCTCGGACATGAATCATTATGAAAGCGACGCCGTGACGCGCGTGAAGGATCGTAAAGCGATCGACCGCATCCTCGCGCTGGATCCCCGCGGCCTTTACGACACGGTGCGGAACGAGGAAATTTCCATGTGCGGCTACGGCGCCGCAGTGGCCGCGCTCATCGCGGCGCGCGAATTGGGCGCAACGCACTCGGAGTTGTTGCGCTACGCGACTTCGGGCGACGTGAACGGAGATTTGAGCGAAGTAGTCGGCTACGCGGGAATCGTGATTCCGTGAAGTGGCGCAGGTTTCCGCCTAT
>JAIQFB010000038.1:22786-55806 GCA_020073485.1 Terriglobia bacterium
GGCGCAAACCGGCGCCACTTTAGCGTTTCGAATCAGGCGCTGGTGCAGGAGAAGGTGCGGGGCGCGGGGCGGGGGCGCCCTGCGGCGTCGAAGGGCGCGCCGCGGAACCAAGCTGATTTTGCATAGGCTGCGTCGGCGGTGGCACTGGTGACCGTGGCGCGGCTGGCTGCGGCGGTGACACTGGAGGAGCTACCGGACGCGGGGCTGCCGAAGCAGGAGGCCCCGGATTCCCTCGCAATTGGCCGGGCGCTACCGGAGCGGGCATAGCCGGACCAGTGCGCGGCGAAGAGCCGAGTGGCGTCATTGTCGTCGGTGGCATCGGAGTCCGCGCCGGCGCACTTTCATTCCGCGTTACATTTGTGCGCGCGCCGGGAGCCGTGGGATAAGGCGGCGGCAGAAGAACGCGATTGGTTCGAGAATCCGGTGCGCCCGTCGACGGGATTGTCACTCGCGGAATCTCATTTTGCGTCTTAGTCCGAGGCAACATCCCCGCGCGAGATCTGCTGTCGCTTACCGGTCCGCCGGACGAGTCGCGGTTGATGAACGTGTGTGTATCGCGGTCGAAGACAATCGACGAGTTCCGATCCTCTATTGGCGCCGACGGACGAAGAACAATTGGATGTTCAGAGCGTCGCGCCATGGACGATGGATGCGAGGCGAATTCCGGCGGCGGCCCCTTGACCGGCGTCACGCCTTGCAGCGCTTTCCCCGATAAGATTTCGTTCGCACCATTGGCGGCCCGCGAAGATCCGCCCGGCCTCGTGTTCACCCCGTTTGCAAGATTCGCCGCAATTCCATCGTGATCGTTGGGGCTTTTCGCCACCCATCCCACTTGATTTCCCGCGCGCACCCAGTTCACGCGCGCAGGTTCCCAATGGCGAAGTCCCGCGGGCCCTCCCGGAATCCAAACCCAACCCAGCGTGGGCGAGAGTTGCCAGGTTCCAAAATGATAGGGCATCCATCCCCACGGCTCGTTGCTTACCCAGATCCATCCTAGGCGCGCGTCGAGAATCCAGATTCCATTCAGGTAAGGCGTCCAACTGATGCCGGCGCGAAACGGCCGCCAGGAAATTCCTAGCCCCGGGAGATTGATCCACGTGCCGTAGAGGGCGAGGTCCGACAATCCATAGTAGTTTGGCGAGTTGATGTAGCTGAGCGTGTTTTTGTTCCCGGAGCGAATAATTTCGCCTTCTTCGGTGACCCACTGGTCGAACGCGTCCGGGTCGGGGAGATGGCCGACGCTGAAATCCTTCAGATCGTTTTCGTGGACCGCAACGCTTTGTCCCTTTTCGAGTTCCGTCGAGCCGCGGGTGGTGCTCACGGTGACCGTTCCGAGCAGGGCCTGAACCGCCGCTCCATCGCGGAACACATCGGCGCGAAATTCTGCGCGCTCGGTAACGGCAACATCGAACGTGGGAGTCGCCACGCGGAACGCATCCTGGCTGGTGGGATTGGCGTAGAAAGTTCCGGCGCCCTCGGTCAGATTCAGCGCAGTTATGCGCCCGCCTTCACCGGAAAAGCCGAGCTGCGTGAATTGCAGTGTGGAATTTTCCGCGAGATAAAACGTCGCGCCATTCTCGAATTCCACTTCCGCAAGGCCGTCCTGCGTGGCCAGCGTGTCACCCTCCTGCAAGGGCAAGTTGACCAGCGCCTCCTCCCAGGCATCGCTGCCCGGGTGCAACACCAGGACTTGCCCCTCCACGCGGCTCACGCGAACCACGCGGACGGAATCGTACTGCTGGGCCCGCAGTTCGGGTGCAAGGGCAAAAATCAACGCGACAGCGAGGAAGAAGCCTGACGGGAACCGCAATAAGTTTTTCATGGACACCTGGCCGTGCCATCCGCTGTCAGGTTGGATGCGCCAATTGGCCCTCGCGGCTCACCGAAGTTTCCAGAAGTGGGCGGTCGAACCCTATGGGGCATGGGCGCCCGCGCAGCGAAAAATCCCGGGTCTGATCCCTCGCCTGTACTCGGGAAAGGAAACCCGGGCTACAGCATCAGGACATCGCGGCAGACGGCTGTAGCCCGTCTCTTCAGAGGCGGGGTTTTGTGCGGCTAAACAATCGGTGTAGAGATCAATGCCCCCGGGAATTGCGGATATTTTCCGCGATCGCCCTGGCGCGTGTCCGGGCGATATCCACAAAGTGGGAATCCCCGGCGATCTGGTCGAGCACGGAGAGGAAACGCTCCGGTTCCGGAAGCAGCCTGTGGTCCATGTCCGATTCAAACTGCATCAGTGCGTCATTAACGCCCAGGCGATCGTACTTGACGTTCCGCACCAGCAGCGTCAGGTCGCTCTGCTGGCGGGCCAGGCCTTCGAAGATTTGCATGAGCTGGTTGGCCGGGGCGCTTAGCGTGTAATTGAATGTCGTCTGATGAACTTCGCCGTCGTGCTCGTAGCGGAACGTCTTCTCGCCCAGGTTGGCGATTTTTTTATGGATATCCAGGCTGGCGATGTCGAAGTTGTTCAGGCCTGCGGCAAGTTCCAGAATTTTTTGTCGCACCGGCGCGCCCACTTCAAACGGTTCGGCGTCGGGGTCTTCCTCCAGCTGTCGAATTTCAAATGTGGCCTTGCCCGGCTCGGTAATTTTGATTTCGATGAATTCCGGCGTGCTGCCCTTGAACACACGGCGATAGTAGATGGTGACCGGACCGGGAGCCGCATGGAGTGCGGGAACCATGAGCAGGACGCACACCAGGAAAAGTAGAAGCCGGGAGTGGGATTTGTGCCGTGTCATCACACCAGTGAGATGCGCGAAATGTCATCGCGGCTGCGCCTGCCGCGCGGGGAGGGCGAGGGGGAACCGTTCGTGGAGGCTTGTCCGGCCGCGCGATTCGGGGCGCGGGCGCTTGCCCGTTCACTGACGCGCGATGTCCCGGCATCGAGCCGCGCGCGGAATTGCGCGGCTTGGATGTGGCACAGGGCCACGGCCAGGGCATCGGCGGCGTCGGCGGGCTCGGGCGTTTCGCTCATGTTCAGCAGAGCGCGAACCATGAGCTGCATCTGTTGCTTGTCCGCGTGCCCGTAGCCGGCCACCGAGGCCTTCACTTCGCGGGGCGAATAGCTGCACACGGGAATGTCGCGCTGCGCCGCGGCCAGCAGCACCACGCCGCGAACTTCGGCCAGCTTGAGCGCCGTTTTCATGTTGAGCGCAGTGAACACGGATTCGACGGCGACGCCGTGCGGCTGAAACTCCTCGATCAATTCGGCGAGCATGGCGTGGATTTCGCGGAGCCGCTCGGGAAAATGTTCGGGTCCCTTGCGCGTGGCGCGCAGCGCGCCGAATCGCAGCATGCGGCAGCGCCGTCCGTCGCTTTCCACGATACCGAAGCCCGTGGCCCCGGCAGCGGCCGGATCGACTCCCAGCACGCGGAAAAATTCGCCGTTCGATAGAAAGGATTGCGGCACGGCACTGAGTGTACGGCGGCAGACGGCCCGCAGCCACAATTTTTTAATCCAGGTGTGCCGGAATGTGCGGTTCTGATTTGGGAAGAAAACTGCGGGAAGAGATTCTTGGTGGCACAGGCTTCAGCCTGTGCCACCAATACCAGCGCTAACTAATCCTCGGCCATCACCGCTTGAATTTCCTTTTCGTCGATATCGAAGTTAGCGTACACCTTCTGAATATCGTCGTGCTCTTCGAGTGCTTCAATCAGGCGCAGCATCTGCCCCGCCTGCGTCCCGGTAAGCTTCACGTAATTTTGCGGCACCCAGCCGACTTCGGCGGAATCCGGCGTAATGCCCGCCTTGGTCAATGCGTCGCGGACAGGCTCAAAGGCTTCGGGAGGAGTCAGCACTTCCCAAGCCTCGCCATCGTCGCGCAAATCCTCGGCGCCGGCATCGAGCACGATGGAGAGCATTTTGTCTTCGTCGGCCTTTTCCTTGGACACGACAATGTCGCCCTTGCGGTGGAACATCCATCCCACCGCGCCGGTCTCGGCTAGGTTGCCCCCATGCTTGTTCATGATGTGCCGGATTTCGCTGACCACGCGGTTCCGATTGGTGGAGACCACCTCAATGATGATGCCCACGCCGCCGGGGCCGTAGCCCTCGAATTTCACTTCCTCGTATTGCTCGCCCTCCAGCGTCCCGGTGCCCCGCGCCACTGCGCGCTCGATGTTGTCACTGGGCATGTTCTCATTCTTGGCAGCCAGGATGGCGGTGCGCAGGCGTGGATTGGAATCCGGATCGCCGCCGCCCACACGCGCTGCAATGGTGATTTCGCGAATCACTTTGGTGAAAGCGCGGCCGCGCTTGGCGTCCGTAGCCGCCTTCTTGTGCTTGATTGTGGCCCACTTAGAGTGCCCAGACATGGAAATCGCCTCTTAGGAAACGAGTTGGGGGACTAATCCCTGCTTATTGCCGGGATAGTTTAGCATAGGGTTTGCGGAATCGGAATAAAACGAACAAAGTACTGAGGCCGGTCCTTTGAGAGCAAGCCTCTCTAAAATCACGCCCCTACTCATAAAACTGCGGCGATTTTTTCAGTTTCGCGAAACCGACGATGTCGTGCTGGATCCAAAGCTGCGCGTTCATTTTCTTCAAGAAGGCATCCACTGACTTCCGGCTCGCGCGCGTCTGCTCCTGGTTGAACTCGAATGTCGGGACTCGATCGAGTTTCATCTCCGCCGGATAGTGGTAGAGATCGCCGGACAGCACGACGCCGCCTGTCTTCGCCAGCTTCAGGAATAAAACCTGGTGGCCCTGCGTGTGGCCAGGAGCGGACTTGATGATGACGCTGCCGTCGCCGAAGACGTCGTATTCATCGGTCTTGAGGATGATCGTCTTGCTCTTCTGCAGGGCCGAAAACGTCGAGGGCTGGAACGAGCCGGAAGGCTTTCCGCCAAACATGGTGTCGCGCTCGATCTGCGGCACGAGCCACGTGGAGCCCGCGAATTCGTTGGCGTTCCCGGTGTGATCGTAATGGTAGTGCGAAAGCGCAAGGTAGGTGATGTCGGATGGCGCGTAAGCGATTGCCGCGAGTTGCCCGCGCAGGGATTTGCCGAGTTCCGCGTCGCGCGTCCCTCCGTCCGGAAGCGTGATGTGATGGGTCATCATTTTGCCGTTCGGCTTCCAGGAATCGTCGGGAACCGCGCCGGTATCCCAGATCAGATTTCCCTTGGGATGCGCGATCAGATAACAGCCCATGGACATGTCCGAGGTCGTGACGTCTTCATTCTTCAAATTGAAGCGCCCCATATCCGCGTTGTGCAGAACGCCGCAATCGAAAACGTACAACCGGAGCGAGGTCGGAGCTTTCGCTTTTCGCGGCGAGGCAGGGGCAGCCTGCGCGCCGCTTCTCATTGGGGCGGTGAATAGAATTGCCGCCGCAGTAGCAGCCAGGAAGAATCGAATCACGTTGCATTTCGTCATAGCGAAGCCTCGCTCTCTCGCTTGCATTCAGAATTTCCGTTCAGGGAATTGTGCGGCATTGTATACCCGCCCAGCGGTAAAGAGGGCGAAGTTTTGGTAGCGTAGGATGAAGCCTACACTACTTCTTCTTGGCGGGCTCGAGTAGAGCCCACACCTGAACCTAAATCACACCCATGTCGCGCGACAATTGCTCGGCTTCCTCGATCAACGCGCCCAGGCTGCCCATGATGCCGTCTTTCCAGAAAGCTTCCTTTCGCGCGTCGAGGCCGAACGGCGCGAGCAATTCCACCACGTTTTTGGTGGAACCGGACCGCAACAAGTCCAGATACAGCGGCTCGAACGCCGCCCCCAGGCGCTGGCGCTGTGCGTACAAGCTCTGTGTGAGCAGTTCACCGAAGGCATACCCGTACACATAAAACGGGCTGTGAAAATGCGGAACGTACGACCACAGGCGTTCGCAATTTTCATACGTAAAAATCTCGCCTTCCTTGCCATAAAGTTCCTGCGCGGTCCCCAGCCAAATGGCGTTCAATTCCTCCACCGACAATTTCTTGGGTTCGGCCCACGCCGCATACGAAGCATCCATGCCGTGCAGCCGCCGCTCGAAATTCGAGAAGCCGATCTGGCGAACAACGGTGTTGATCGTGCTGTCGATCTTCTCCATGATCAGCGCCAGCAGCGAACTTTTGTCGCCGGAGCGCATGAGCCTCTCTTTCAAGAAAGTAAAGGTAGTCATCTCGCCGAACACCGACGCGGTTTCGCAGTATGCAATCGGCGCGTGGTACATCAGCGGGCCCTGCGCTTCGCCCGCCAGGATGCCGTGCACGCCATGGCCCAACTCGTGCGCCAGGGTCATCACGTCCCGGTTCGATCCCAGATAATTCAGCAGCGTGAACGACACCGGCTTTCCGCCCGGCAGCACGTGCGAGGAATTAAATGCGCCGCTGCGTTTCTCTTTCGCCACGGGCACGTCGATGCGCCGGTCGACAAAAAAACTTTTCACTATCGTGGTGAGCGTGGGGCTGAAACTCTCGTAGGAAGTCGTAACGATATTCGCCGCCTCGTCGAACGGAATCTTCGACGTATCGGCGAACGGCATGGGAGCGTTGCGGTCGCTCCAGCGCAGCAGGGGCAGCCCCAGATGGCGCGCCTTCAATTTGTAATACCGTCGCGTCAGCGGCCCGCCCACGTTGGTGACGGATTTGTGCAGCACGTCGACGACGGAATCGGGAATGCGATTCGATTTGTTGCGCACGTCCATCGGGTGCGCGTAGCCGCGTTCCTTATCCTCCACAGCTTTGAGCCCGGCGACCATGTACAGCGTCTGCGCGGCATATTTCGCGAACGGCCCGGCCAGCCCGTCGTTCACGCACTTCAGGGCCTCGGCGCGCTCGACGGCATCTTTCGATTCGCTGAGCAGGTGCAGCACTTGGGTGAGATTTTTGGGCTCGCCGTGAAAAGTAAATGTCAGATCGGCCTCCACCTCATCGAAAAAATCGGCCCACGCGCTTGAGTCGAAAGGTGAGCGCTTGGTGAGCGCGGCCTCCACCGGCTCGATCAGAAAGTGAGGCTTGAAGGTGCGGATGTGCTCGATCCACGGGCGATGCTTGGCCACCACCGGATGATTGGCATAAAACGCCTGAAGCGTCTCGTCCGTGAGTTGGACCAGCTCCAGTTCAAAGAAGGTGAGGTGCTCGCCGCGCACCGCGCTCATTTCGCGCTGAAAGGCGGCGTGCCTGGCCTTGATCGCGGCATTGGTCAGGTCCGTGGTCTCGCGCAGGAACAAATACGAGGCGAGCTTGCCGCTGAGCATCTCGATTTCGATGTAGTCGCGAATCGCGCCGTCCAGGCGTTCCGCCAGCTTGCCTTTATAGGCGGCCGAGAAATGGGCGGCCATGGACGTTAGGCTCGCCAGATCGGTATCGAGGCGCGGGTCGGCGATGTCCGAATACAGAATGCTCAGGTCCCAGCGAATTTGGCTGGTTTTTTCGTCGGTCGTTTCGATTGTATTTGCCATGTTGGGATTGAAGCTCCAGTTTTTGGTTCCTGCTTATTCAGACTTCAGAAAATGTTAGCGTCCCTTGATCTAGTGAGTTCTTACAGCCCGTGCTCCCCTTCTGGATTCAGTGGAAACACGCAGTGCCCGAACCTCTTCTGCGTGGGCTCCAAGTAGAGCCCACACCCGGTTCTACGCGGGCTCCCCTTCCTAATGTCAGGACAAGCAAGTAGAGCCCACACCCAGCCCCGGCCAGATATTGTACCCCGGGCCCCCTATGTCCACGCCCGCCAACGCGTTTCGAGGTGTCCTGCCAGGGCCTGGGGGATAGATGCCTGATTCGGCGCATCCCTTTGTACCGGGGTGGATTTTTGGCCCGAGTGGCGCTTACAATGAGGAATTCAAGGCTAGTCCAAGCCATGCCTACACTGACAGCGTGCAGCGAACACGGATGCAAGGGGCCGGTGCCACACTCGCTCGATTCCGTTCATCTCTGCGTGCTGCACTTCACTCTGAAAATTGAAAAAGAGTGCGCGCAAATGCGCCGCGAAACCGTCTATGGCAAGACGCCCCACGCTCGGCAGGTCGAAATCATCCGCTACATCGCCGAGACAGGCGAAATGCTGGCCCGCGCCTCCACCAGCGGCCTGACCCTGGCCGACGAAATGAAGGCCCGTATCCTGAACACCTTCCTGACGTTAATGAACCTTCGCGAAAATCTGGACCGCGCCGCCCTGCGCCAGCCCATCGGCCGCACCGGCTCCTAGCCTCCGCGTTTCCCAATACCATGAAACGCCATCCCAGCCTGCACCCCCTAAGCCAGCACCACCATTTCGCGCTGATTCAGGCGCTGGCGATGCGGCGCGCGGCCGAAGCGCCCGTTGAAAAGCGCGCGGCGGCTGCGGAGCGCCAGGCGGACAAATTCGTCAAGTTCTGGCACAAGAACGGCCACATTCATTTTCGCGAAGAGGAAGAAGTGCTGTTGCCGGCGTACGCGCGCCACATGCGGCTCGATCAGGACGCGGGCGTGATGCACCTGCTCGCCGATCACGCTGAAATTCGCGCGGCCGTGCAGGAATTCGAGAGGCGGCTGGCGGAGAAAGCCCTCATTGAACCCGAAGAAGTAGCCCGCGTCGGCAAGCTTCTTCACGATCACGTGCGCCTGGAAGAAAATGAAGTGTTTCCGCGAATCGAAAAAGTACTCGGTGAGAAGAATCTCAACTCGATGGGCCACGGGCTGACGCGGCTGCATTCCAAGAATGAGGTTTGTGAAATTTAGACCGCGCAGGCTAAAGCCTGTGTCACCAAAGCCTCTCCAATGTCTTACGTGCCGATATACCGCGCGTACAGCGACCGCGCCACGCCGGTGTCGCGTGTGCCCTTGATGATGGCGCGGCCGTCGGCGAACACGGTCATTTCATAGGGCGGAACGCGGAAGCGCAGGAGAAAACCGTTCTCGCGGACTTCGGCCACGGTGGGCGCGATGCGCTTGCCGAGCGCGACAAGATCGAGCTGGCGCCGCCGTTCGTGGATCTGCACCGAATCGCGGCCGCACATGGTCAGGTGCGGCTGCGCCTCACCCTCCAGATAGCGGAAATCATGACGCACACAGGCGCGGCACTCGGGATTGCGTGCCACGCGCACGGATTGAAAACGGCCCGTCCACACGTCGAACGAAAGCAGGCGCCCGCCCGACAATTCCGTTTTTCCTACCAGCAGCTTGATGGCCTCGGCCGCCTCGATTGAGGCGATCACGCCGGCGGCAGCGCCAATCACGCCGATGGTGTCGCAGGTGTCTTCCGCTCCTGAAAGCGCGCGCGACCCGTTTTCGCCCTCGGCCGGGCTTCCGGACTCCAGCGCGCAGGCCAGACACGCGGTTTCTCCCGGACGTACGGTCAGCGTCACGCCGTAGCTGGCGACCACGGCGGCGTAAATCCACGGCACATGCAGATGGACGGCAACGTCGTTCAATAGAAAACGCGTCTCGAAATTATCCGTCCCGTCCAGAATCAGCGGGAATCCGCGCAGCAGTTCCTCGGCATTTTTCGGGCTCACGTCGGCGACGATGCCTTCGACCGATACGCCGGAATTGATGGCGCGCAACCGGTGCTCCGCGGCCACGGCCTTGGGCAGCGCCTCCGCGGCGTCGGATTCCTCGAACAGGGTCTGCCGTTGCAAGTTCGACGGCTCTACAAAATCGCGGTCCACGATGCGCAACTTTCCGACGCCCGCGCGCACCAGCAGATTTGCCAGGGACGTTCCCAGCGCTCCGCAGCCCACGATCACGGCCGAAGAATCGAGCAAGCGCTGCTGCCCGGCCTCGCCGATTTCGCCGAACAGAATCTGCCTCGAGTATCGTTCGTACGCCTTGGGATCCATGTGGGCGGCCCGACCTCTTATTCGCTGGAGTAAGACAGGCTGAAGCCTGTCCTAACGTCCATCATAGCGCCCCCGGCCCCGTCCCGGAAATCGAGTGTAACGTTCCGCGTTTTGTGCAGATTTTGCCCCGGGCAGGCAACCGGGCTGTGCTACGCTGGTTCTGTTGTGAAAAGTGATGCGAAGCGAACAACGCCTCTTTGTACGGTTCGCCGTCTGGCTAGCGGCGTTCTGCTGGTTCTGCGCAGGCCCTCTCGCAGCGCAGAGCAATCCCTCGGGTGAGCCGCCGCAGGTGGTCGCCGTGCGCGTGGTCACCGAATCCGGCGCCGTTTTGGAACAGAATCCCGCCCAGCTGACGCTCCAGCCCGGCCAGCCCTTTACAATGGAAAAAGAGAGCGCGAGCCTTCGCGAGCTGTTTCGTTCGGGGCGCTACGCGGACTTGCGCGCCGAATTGAGCGATGTGCCGGGCGGCGTGCGCCTGGATTTCGTGGTCCGGCAGAATTTCTACATCAACCGGGTGTTGATCGAGGGATTGCACGAACCGCCCAGCGAGGCATTGGCATTATCGTCGCTCCGGCTGAATGTGGGCGAGACGTTCCGCGAAAGCGATATGAAGGACGCCATGGACCGGCTTCGCCAGACCTTCGAGGATGACGGCCAATATCAGCCCATGATTACGTACGAAACCACGCCGCATCCCGATACGCTCGCCATGGACGTCGTGGTGCGCGTCACTCCGGGTCCCAGGGCCCGCATCGGTGCCATCGGCATTCAAAATCAGACCCAATTCTCCGACGCCGAACTCCGCAACCGCCTCAGGCTCAAGCAGGGCGGCGAAATTACTTCCGACCGGCTGAACCGGGCCGCCGAACGCGAACGAAAATGGATGGCGGATAAGAATTATCTCGGCGCGCGAGTCACCATTCATCGCGGCGTGTACGACGCAAAGTCGAACCGTGTGCCGCTGGACGTCACCATGTACGCCGGACTGGAAGTTCGCGTGGCCGTGGACGGCGCAAAGGTTCCCATGCGCACGCTGCGCCGGTTGGTGCCCATCTATCAAGAGGGGGCCGTGGATGAAGACCTATTGCAGGAGGGCCGCCGGGCGCTGCGCGAGTACTTCGAGCGCGCGGGCTATTTTGACGCCAAGGTGACCTACACGTCCTTGGATTCCACTCCGGAAGTAGTGGGCAAAGCGGCGCAACGCCCCTCCCGGACCGTTACCTTCCACGTCGATCGCGGCGACATCCATCGCCTGGTGGGAGTCGCTTTCCATGGCAACCGGTATTTCAACTCGGACCTTCTGACCGGGCGGTTGAAGGTTCAGCCTGCCGCGTATGCCTCCCCCGGGCGCTATTCGGACGCGCTGCTGCAGGATGACGCGGCTTCGATTCGCACGCTGTACGATGCCAACGGTTTCCCTGACGTCGAGGTGCACAGCCAGCTCATCGACAATTACCGGGACCACAAGGGGGATCTGTTTGTACAGTTCGAGATTACCGAGGGCCAGCAGACGAGGGTCGCCGATGTGGTCATCGACGGGAACCAGCAACTTAGCATGGACGAGCTGCTCGGCGTGATCGGTTCCTCCGCGGGACAGCCTTATTCTGAATTTAACATTTCCTCCGATCGCGACAATATTCTGGCTCTCTACTATGACCAGGGATTTTCGCAAGCGCGTTTTTCCGCCGACGTCGAGAAAGTCCCCCCGACAAAACCCGATGCGCCCCCGCGTGTGCGGCTGATGTATCACATCACCGAAGGGCCGCAAGTGCGCGTGGCTCGCGTGCTCTTGAGCGGTTACGAGCATACGCGTCCGGGCGTGATCTCGCGCGAGGTGGGCATTCGCGCTGGCGAACCCTTGAGCGAAGGCGCAGTCGTAGAGACGCAGAGGAAACTCTACAACCTGGGAATTTTCAGCCGCGTTACGGTCGCGCCGCAAAATCCGGAGGGAGAGAGCACGGAGAAGACCATGGTGGTGATGGTGGATGAGGCCAAGCGCTACACCGTGGCCTACGGCTTGGGCCTGGAGGCGCAACGCCTGGGCAGCGGGGCGACCAGCACGTCGCTCAGCGTCGCTCCGCGCATCACCCTGGAGCTGACCAAGGCCAATCTCACCGGCCGAGCCGACGCCCTCTCCTTCAAGGTGCGTGCGAGCACCATCCAGGGGCGTGCGCTGCTGACCTATACAGCGCCGAATTATTTTGCGTCGCCGAATTTCAGCCTGCAATTGTCCACGTATTACGAGACGGCTCGCGATGTGCAAACCTTCGATTCCAGGCGCGCGGAAGGTTCCGTGCGGCTGGCACAAACTCTTTCTCCCACCAGTTCCTTGCTCTACCGCTATGCCTTCCGGCACGTCGTTGCCAGCAACTTGAAAATTGCCAGCGAGCTGATTCCTCTGTTCAGCCAGAATACGGAAGTTTCCGAATTCGGCGTGGCCTGGCTGCGGGACCGCCGCAACAGCGCATCGGACGCCAGCCGCGGCGACTTTGAAAATGTGGACATCAGCGTGGCGATGAAGCCGATCGGTTCGTCAGCCAACTTCCTTCGCGTGTACTTGCAGAACTCGACGTACCATCCCATCGGCCGGCGCCTGGTTTTTGCGCGATCCACTCGTTTCGGGATTCAGACTCCATACAGCAATTCCGTCTCCGGAGACATCCCACTCCCCGAGCGGTTCTTCGCCGGAGGCGGCACGTCCTTGCGCGGATTCGGACTGAACCAGGCCGGCCCGCGCGATCCCATCACCGGGTTTCCGATCGGCGGGCAGGCGATGCTTGTTTTTAATCAGGACTTGCGTTTTCCGATGCACTTGCCCCTGATCGGCAACCGGCTGGGTGGCGCCGTCTTCTACGACGCCGGGAACGTGTTCTCGAACGTCCGGCAAATTACGCTGCGCGCCGCGCCGGCGCTTCCCGTGATCGGTCCGGCGGCCGGCGCGAATGGCCAGCCGACCACGGCGTGCCTGGTGAATTGCGGCAACGAACTGAATTATTTTTCTCATACCGTGGGATTCGAGATTCGCTACGGCACCCCGATCGGCCCGGTGGCCCTGGATTTGGGCTACCAGCTGAACCCGGCGCGTTTCCTGGTGCCCATGACCGTGAACGGCAATCCCGGCGTGGGACTGTCGCGGCTTCCGGCGTTTCAATTTTTCATCAATCTGGGGACGACGTTCTGATGCGGCGTGCGATCTATATACTCGTGGCACTCTTGGCCGCAACCTTCGCGGCGCACGCGGGCAGCGCTCCGTCGGCGCCGCAAGGGGGGCGCGTTGTCGACCGCATCGTGGCGCGCATCGAGGGGGATATCATCCTCCAAAGCCAGGTGCGCGAGCTCGGCGCGTTCCAGCAGTTGCTCGAAGGCCATGCGGAAAGCGACGACCAGTTGCTCTCCGAACTCATCGAACAGTGGATGGTCCAGACCGAAGCCGCGGCGTCGCATTTTCCGGATCCGGCGCAGACGGAAGTCGACCGCGAAATGACCCGGCTCGCCGCGAGTTTTGCGAGCCCGGAAGCCTATTCGGCAAAGCTCCGCGAGCTGGAACTTTCCGCGGAAGAAGTGCGGCGGATGCTCACACGGCAGATTTATATCGAGCGTTATCTCGATTATAAATTCCGCCCGACAGTCCAAATCGAAGCCGCCGACATCGACGCGTACTACAAGAACGAGTTGCTGCCGGAACTTGCCAAGCAAAAGCAGCCTGCTCCCCGCCAGGCGGACGTCGAGGAGCAGATTCGCGAAGTGCTCGTGCAGCGCGGAATCTCCAACCTTGCCGCGAAATGGCTGGACGAAACAAAATCACGTTTGAAGATTGAACAGGCGGCCTCGGGCGTCAAGCCGTGAGGGTAGATCGAGATTTAATGGTATGAGCGGCGCGAAGCGAAAATTCGGATTGAAGCACGGGCTGGGGCTCGCCTTCGGACTGACGATCCTTGCCGGGCTGGCCATCGGTTATTTGATTACCAGCGGGCTTGCGGATCTGTGGGCGCGCCGCACAATCGTGGCGCAGCTGGAACAGGCCACTGGTGCGCGCGTCGAGCTTGGCCGTTTTCATTTTGGGTGGTGGGCGCTCACAGCGCGGTTCGATGGCCTTACGCTCCACGGACGAGAGCCGCAGGGCGCGCCGCCTCTGTTCCACGCCGACCGACTGCAGTTCGATATTCACGTGGAATCCATCTGGAGCCGCAAGATTTCCCTTGGAAATCTGGAAATGTCGCATTTCTCGGTGGACGTGCGCGTCGCCAAGGACGGCTCGACAAATATCCCCGGCCCCAAAGTCCCGGCCGGCCCCGGCAAACTGCCGGTGCAGAGTCTAATCGACCTGAAGATCGCGCACCTGCGCCTGGAAGACGGAGACATCTCATGGAACGACGTGCGCACGCCATTTGCCGCAAAAGGTGGAAAATTTGTATTCGCCATGGACTACGCCACCGATGGCGCCGGCCCGGTCTACCTCGGGCAAACCAGCTGGCAGAAGTGCGAAATTTCGGCCCTGCGATTTCTGCCCTTTGCTTCGGACATCTCCGCGCGGTTCGCTCTCCGCGCCGATTCGTTTTCCCTGACGCAGTTGCAATGGAAAACGCTGCATAGCGAAGTCGATGCGCAGGCCAACCTCGCGAGTTTTTCGCGGCCTGCGTGGGATTTTAAATACCGCGCTCAACTTCGCTTTGAGGACCTGTGGTCGATTTTGCGGCAGAAGGATGCCCCTCCCGGGCGCATGGAATTTACGGGCGACGCCCGGTATGCCGGCGACCAGTGGAGCGCCAACGGCCGCTACACGGCCGATCCAGTCACCTTGAAATATCAGTGGTTTCATCCCGGCAATGTTTCCGCGCACGGCGGGTATCACCTCGACCCGCGCGCCCTGGACCTGCCGGATTTTGAGGCGCTGCTTCTTGGCGGGAGCGTAACCGGCCATATGCGCATGGGCCTTCCCAAACTCGACTTCACCGCGGAAACAAAAGTCCGCGGATTGCAGTTGCGCCAGGCGCTCGCCGCCGAGGATAACCCCGGCCTGCCCATCATTCCCCTGCATTGGGCCAGCAGCATGGACATCGACGCCACCACGACCTGGGTTGCCAATTTCCAGCACGTCGATTCGCGCGGCGCCTCGGTCTGGACTCCCCCGGATTCTTCCGCGCCAGGCCAGATTCCCACCGCGGCGCATTTTGGATTTCATTTCGATATGGACCATAAACTGTTCGCGCTCGAGCCCGGCGAAATCACCACGCCCTCGAGCCGCATTCAATTCCAGGGCGGGCTGAGCATGGTCGATTCCTCGATCGAAATGACGGTGGACACCAATGACCTCGCCCCTTGGGATGATTTCATCAACCGCCTGCGGGGTCTCGACGCGCATCCTGAAATCATTACCGGCCAATTCCATTGGCAAGGACGCCTGACCGGCCCGCTCGATGACCCCATCTTCGCGGGCCACGCGAAGGGCACCGAGGCACGCTACGGCGACTTGTACTGGGACGAACTGGAAACCGAGCTCACTTATTCCTCCGACCAACTGCACCTGGAGCGCGGCCGGGCGCGCCGTGGAAAATCCTCGGCGGAGCTCGAACTCCTCCTGGCCCTCGACAATTGGGGCTTCGCTCCTGAAAGCGAATGGAATTTCGACGCGAATCTGGTCGGCGCCGACACCGACGATTTGCAGCACCTGCTGGGGACGTCGTATCCCGCCCGCGGCATGCTCACCGGCCAATTTCACGGCAAGGGGACGCGCGCCAAACCTGAATTTTCGGGCTTATTCGATTTGTCCGGCGCCACGGCCGGGTCGTGGCGGTTTGACCGCGCGCGAGGGCAGCTCTTCATGGGCGGCAACGAAGTGCGTATTTCAAACGCCGAGGTTCGCCTGCCGGCGCACGCTCCCGGTGAACCCGCCGGCCTGTTGACGGGAAATTTCGACTATCACACGGATACAAAGGACGTCAGTTTTGACGTTACTGGCGCGTCCCTTCCCCTCGAAGCCATCCAGCGAATTCAGACCGAGCGCCTCCCCGTAGGTGGCCGCCTCAATTTGCAGGCGCGGGGGCAAGGGCCTTTGAAATCTCCCGAGATTCACGCCACGCTGCGCTTGATCGATCTGAAGCTGGGCAACGATGTTGTGGGCAGCTTCGACGCGAAGGCGGACTCGGATGGACGTCATTTGACCGCGACGATCGATTCGGCAATGGCCACCGGCCGGTTGAGCGGCAAAATGGACGTCACCATGGGCGGCGATTACCCCATTACCGCCGAAGCTACCGCCGAGCGAATTGACTTCGATCCATTCCTGATGTCCGCGATGCACGTGTCAAAGTTGAATGGGCACAGTCTTGTGGACGGCCAGTTCGCGATCGCGGGGTTTGGCGCAAAGGCGGAAACCATTGCGGTGGAAGCCAATCTTTCGCGCATCACTTTCGATTTTCAAAAAATAAAATTGGAAAATTCCGGGCCCGTGCGGTTGACCTACCACCAGGATGAAGTGCGCGTCGAACCGGCAAGCTTCAAGGGAATCGACACGGACTTTCGCGTCAGCGGCGCGGCGCGGTTTTCCGGAGATCGCGCGCTCAATCTGCGGCTGGACGGCGCGGTCAGCCTGCAGCTGCTCGCGGGATTTGTGCCGCAGCTGGAAGCGGGAGGCCGCGCGCAAATCAACGCCGCGGTTGCCGGAACCTTGACCACGCCTCGGTTTAACGGAAATGTCCATATTGAGGGCGCATCGTTCCGTTATGGGGATTTCCCGGCAGGCCTGAGTAACATGACCGGAGATTTCAATTTTGACGCTGCGCGCATGGTGTTTGAAAATGTCGTTGCGGAAAGCGGCGGCGGCCATCTCAACCTCGGCGGGACCCTTACGTACGGCGAAGGGCCGCTCACCTATACGGTCACTGCGCGGTCCGATCAGGTCCGTATTCGCTATCCAGTGGGCATGAGCTGGCTGGTTGCGGGAACCTTGCGCCTTTCCGGCAATGACCAGGCGGCCACGCTGTCCGGCCGTATCGTCGTCGATCGCCTGCTGATGGCGGAAGGATTTGACCTGGCCGGTTTCATGGTTTCATCCAAGGAGCCGGTGAACGGGCCGAGCACCACGTCTCCGTTTCTGCGCAATCTGCAATTCGACATCCAGGGAGAATCCAGCCCCGATTCGCGCATGGAGTGGAGCGGAGCGCGCCTGCAGACCGATGCGAGCCTGCGCCTGCGCGGCACGTGGGAGCACCCCATTCTGCTCGGCCACATTCACTTGCTGAGCGGCGAGATGAATTTTCGCGGCAATCAGTACACCATCGCTCGCGGCGACATCAATTTCGCCAATCCGTTCCGCCTCGATCCGGTGCTGAACGTCGAGGCCACCACCACCATCCGCCAATATGAAGTCACGCTCGATTTCACCGGGCCCGCGAGCCGCCTGACTCTTGCGTATCGTTCTGATCCGCCCCTGCCTTCGACCGACATCATCGAACTACTGGCCCTTGGGCAAACCACCGAGGAAAATACGGCGCGCAGCGCGACCGGGCAAAACCCCGGCGCGGGCGCCTCGACGCTGCTTTCCGAGGCCATCTCCAGCCAGCTCGGCGGCCGCATTGAGCGCCTATTCGGGATCAGCCACTTCCGCGTGGGGCCGTCGGTGGCGAACCTGAACACGCAGCAGAACTCAATTGCCAGCGTAACCATCGAGCAGCAGGTGTCGCGCGGCCTGGTGATCACCTACATCACGGACGTCACCACCACGCAATATCAGGTCATCCAGATTGAGTACACGATCAACCGGGAATTTTCGGTGGTGGCACTGCGCGATGAAAACGGCACTTTTGGTTTGGACGTGGTGCGCAAGACGCGGTTTAAGTGATCTCCCCGGAATGCCCGCATCGAACGACTGGTCCGGCCGGGATAAGACGATAACGTGCACCAGCACGACACGCGCGCCGCGGATTCCTGAGGATTGAAAAAATGTTCGTGCTATCTTCACCAGCGGGGGAAAAAATGAAAAGGAGCGCGAAGCATCGCTTCGTTTGTGGTGCAGCCTGGATCTTCCTGGCGGTGGTCTTGGCGGCGTCCCCGGCCGCCGCTCAAAAGAATAAGAACAAGAAAGCGCCAGATCCCGATCCCAACGCGGTATCAGATCTCCGGTCCGCCCTGCCTACTCCGCCGGATTCGCAGGTGGTCGACCAGGCCGTGGGCGAAATGCTGGGGTACTGGCAAATCGGGGATGTCGACGCTTTGCATAAATATTATGCCGATGACGTGGTCATGGTCAGCGGCGCCTGGGAGCCGCCGGTCGTTGGCTGGGACAATTTTGTGAAGGCGTACCAGGCCCAGCGGGCCGGAGTGACGGGCGTGCGCATCGAACGGAGCAACACCTATATCAAGGTGAATGGCAATTCCGCCTGGGCTTCTTATCAATTTTTATATATTGCGGTTGCGTCCGAGGGCAAGATCGTCCAGTTTCGGGGGCACACCACTCTGGTTCTGAATAAGGCCGGGGACCGCTGGGTGATTGCCGTGAATCACTCCTCGGTCGTGGACTCCACCACTTCCGGTCCGTCTGGCCCGGCGGTTTCAGCGCCGCCCGGCGAGCATTAGAAGCTCTTGAACCCCTGGTACATCCAGACGCTGGCGCTGGCGAGCAGAAGCACCGCGGATAGCACAGCCAGGGCGATGATCGGCTTGGTCAGGCGAACGCTACGCGCAATAATCGCCTGCTGCTCCTGGTAATGATGCTGTTCCGCGGCGTCGATGAAAATCTGGTCATCTTCCCTGGACGAAAGCGTTCCCCGATAAATTACCAAAACCGCCAAGACCGCGGTAATTACACCCCACGAAATCATAAGGAGCGTTAGGGCCAGTGATTGAGAATTAGCCATGATTTTCCTCCCTGCAGCAACGGCACTGGTTGGAAAGGGGTCTAAACCGCGTGCCGCTCTTGAACGGCATGATCTTATATTAACTATAGCACAAACCGGGACAGGTGCCGCGAAAACGTCACTGTGCGTCGGGCCGCGATGGGAAACGTACTCCCCAGAAATCCCCCAGAGGTTCGAGGGATTCGATTCCAGTTTCCCAATGGTTGCCGTCTTCCGGAGCCTTCACCCAGACCACGCGAAACCTGGCCGTGCGCTGTGAAAAACGGTTGGTGAGCTCCAGTTCCGCGCCGATGGCCAATTCCCGGGACATTCGCACCATGGCGCCCAGGACCCCCACCACGCCGGTATGGGTTTCTTCTTCAAGGGGGCTGCCATCAGCGCCGGCGGTACGCACCGTCACCGGGACACTCATATGCACACGCCGGTCTTGCCGGCGTTTTTCAAACCGATGGCTTGCGTCCAAGACACTTTCCCCCAAGTTGCCGCCTAAAAATGACATAGATTATGACAAACAAAATGGTGGTGTCAAACTAAAGATATTAAGATCAGAATGTATTGTACTAAAATGAAACATTGCGGGGGGCTCGGACTTTCCCTCCCATTGACTCGGTAGATCTTCGCGGCGCTGCACCTTATGCGCTCCGCACGTGCCTCAGGAGTGGCCACACTTGCCGGTATTTAACCCGCGTTGACAAACCCGTTGACGGACGGGCACAATGAATTTGCTTCACAATACACGCTGATGTGCCCGAATGGCGGAATTGGCAGACGCGCTAGCTTCAGGAGCTAGTTCTCGCAAGGGAGTGGAGGTTCGAGTCCTCTTTCGGGCACCAGAATTCCTGTGATTCGTAACCCGTGATTTGTGATTCTTGACTGGTGAGTCGTACGAGCCTGCTCAAAATTACATTTACCTGGGCAGCCCCCAACCTTCCTAGAACCCCCGATTGATGCTACTTTCTTCATGGCACTCGATTTACACGTGGGAAATCCATGCCTGAGCAATTTGTGTTTCGTGACCTGCGCGACTTGCTGGCCAAGGCCAACGAGGAAAAATCCGGCGATCAATTGGCCGGTCTTGCCGCGCGGTCCGAACGCGAGCGCGTGGCCGCGAAACGCAAACTCGCCGATCTCTCCCTTGCGGACATCGTCTCCCATCCCGTGATCGATCCCGACGAAGATGACGTCAGCCGCTTGCTTCTGGAGACCTTCGACCGGGAGCGGTTTCGACGGATCGAAGCCTTGACCGTAGGCGAGTTCCGGGAATTTTTGCTGGACGACGCCACTACCGAAGAACAACTCCAGCAAATCCAGTGGGCCATCGTTCCGGAGATCGCCGCGGCCGCCGCGAAGATCATGAGCAACAAAGACTTGGTGCTGGCCGCCGCGAAAATCCGGAATGTGACGCGCTGCCGGAATACGATGGGCGAGCGCGGCGTGCTGGGGATTCGCATCCAGCCGAATCATCCGGTCGACGATATCGGCGCCATTCTGCTGGCTGCGTTCGAGGGGTTGCTTTACGGGTGCGGCGACGCCGTGATCGGCGTGAACCCGGCATCGGATTCGGTGGAAACGACCGCCGCCATTTTGCACGCGCTGGCGCGGCTCATCGACGCGTACGCAGCGCCGACGCAAGCGTGCTGCCTGGCTCATATCACCACCCAGCTCGAAGCCCTCCGTCGCGGCGCGCCGGTCGATCTGCTTTTCCAATCCATTGCCGGGACGCAGGCGGCGAACCGAAGCTTCGGCGTGACTCTCCAAATGCTGCAGGAAGGGCGCGAGGAAGTGATCGAGCACCATTCCCGGCGCAACGTCACCTGGAAGGGCGCGAACGTGATGTATTTCGAGACCGGCCAGGGCAGCGCGCTTTCCGCCGAAGCGCATCATGGAGTCGATCAAGTGACGCTCGAAGCCCGCGCCTATGGCGTCGCGCGCGTGTTCCAGCCCTTTCTGGTGAATAGCGTGGTGGGCTTCATCGGCCCGGAATATCTGTACGACGAGCGGCAGATCATCCGCGCCGGCCTGGAAGATCACTTCATGGGCAAGCTCCTCGGACTTCCCATGGGTTGTGACGTCTGCTACACCAATCACGCGGCCGCCGATCAAAATTCCGCCGACAATCTCTTGATGCTGCTGGCCGCGGCCGGCTGCAATTATTTTATGGGTGTGCCCGCTTCGGACGACGTGATGCTGAACTACCAGTCCACCAGCTATCACGACGCGCTGGCCGCGCGAAAACTTTTCCATCTGCGGCCTGCTCCGGAGTTTCTCGCGTGGCTGCAATCGATGGGAATTTTCCGCGGCGCCGAGCCGGCTATGCTGGGTGCAGCCGCGCGCGGCCAGTTGATGCAGGGGCTGGAATCCTCGCTGGGAGAAATCGTTTAGATGCCGGAAGACACCGATTCTTTTCTCGAGCGCGACTTTCCCGACATCTTGCGAAAAATTCGCGAGCGCACGCCCGCGCGCATTTTCCTGGGCCGTGCCGGTGCGGCCTATCGCACCGGCACGCAGCTGGATTTGCGCCAAGCGCATGCCGCCGCGCGCGATGCCGTTCGGGCCGAATTCGAATTAGAAACCGCATTTGGCGGGGAGTTCGTGAAGATGTGGAATTTATTCGAGGTGTCGACCGAGGCGAGGTCCAAGGAGGAGTATCTTGTGCGGCCGGATCTAGGTCGGCGGCTGGATGAAAAGTCCAGGCAGGAACTCGTGAAGCGCTGCCCGCGTGGCGCCGATTTGCAAATTGCTATCGGCGACGGTCTGTCCGTGACGGCGGTTTCCTCGCAAATCCCGGCGCTATTGCCGCTATTGCACGAACGGGCTCGGGCGCGCGGCTGGAACGTGGGCCAAACATTTACGATTCGCTACTGCCGCGTCGGAATCCTGAACGAGATCGGAGAATGGCTCGCACCGACAGTAGCGGTTCTGCTGATCGGCGAGCGCCCGGGCCTGGCCACGGCGGAAAGCCTGTCCGCGTACATGGCTTACCGGCCCAGCGCGGCGCATACCGACGCGAACCGGAATCTCGTGTCGAATATTCATTCACGGGGATTAAGTCCGCAGGCCGCGGCCGACCGCATTCTGAATCTTGCGGCGCAGATGATGGCATTGCGATGCAGCGGGTTTCGCATCCGGGAGCAATTGCCTGCGGACCCTTCCCAACTGGGTACTCCGTAATTCGGTGCCACACCAATGCGCTTGGGGGCTAGGGCTGATAGGACAGGCACTCTTGCCTGTCCGGTTTAGATTCTCATTGCCGCGAACCAAACCGGACAGGCAAGAGTGCTTGTCCTAGTGAAATTCGTATTTTTACGTCGCTGAATTCGAGATGTATAATTTCCGGCTGTGAGGTGCTTATGAGCGTAGCCTCTTTGAAAGTAAACGGGCGCGTGCACAACCTGGACGTGGACCCGAAATGTCCCCTCCTGTACGTCCTGCGCGACAATCTGGAATTGACCAATCCGCGATTCGGCTGCGGCGTCGGGCAATGCGGCGCGTGCACCGTGCTGGTGGATAATCGCGCCGTGCGGTCGTGTCAATTGACCGTGGCGAATGCGGCCGGGCGAGAAATCGTCACGCTCGAAGGTCTGGAGACCAACGGGAAGCCGCATCCCGTTCAGGCGGCGTTCATCGCCGAACAGACGTTCCAGTGCGGCTACTGCCTGAACGGCTGGGTTCTGACCGCGAAGGCTCTGCTCGATAAGAATCCTCATCCCACGGACGCGGAAATGCGCCGGTCGTTTGAAAGCCTGGTGTGCCGGTGCGGCAGCCACGTCGGCATTTTCGCCGCGATCCGCCGCGCGTCCGAATCCGCAAAAAGGAGCGCCTGAGCATGCCTCCCAAACTGGAAATCTCGCGAAGAGAATTTGTGAAGGATGCCGGAGGGCTGCTGATCGGCTTCAGCCTGGCCGATTCCGGAATCGTTCCCCGTGTTTTGGCCGCGGCTCCGGCCGAAACCATAACGGCGCCTTCTCCCAGCCGTCTGGATTCGTGGCTGCACATCGACAAGGAAGGGCTGGTGCATGTCTTTACCGGCAAAGCGGAAATCGGGATGGGAGTGAGCACGGCCTACGCGCAGATCGTGGCCGAGGAACTGGACGTGCCCCTGAATCGCGTGGTCATGGTGATGGGCGATACGTCCGTGACCACTAACCAAGGCGGCGTCGGAGGCAGCACGTCGATCATGCTGGGCGCGAAACCCTTGCGCAATGCCTCGGCCAACGCGCGCTATATGCTGATGCAGATGGCTTCACAGCGCCTCGGGGTTCCCGCCGATCAGCTCGAAGTGAAAGACGGCGTGGTGCGTGTAAAGGGCGACGCATCGAAGAGTGTTGCCTACGCGGAGCTTGCAAGCGCCGGTGACCTGAACGATACGCTGAAAGTTTCCGGCGACGGATTCGCGCTGAACGTCCAGGGCCCGGGGAAACCGAAGGACCCCTCGGAATACTCGATTGTCGGAAAACCGGTGCCGCGCGAGGACCTGCCGCCGAAAATTCTGGGGCGATACAAATATGTCACTGACGTACGCGTGCCGGGGATGCTGCACGGCCGCGTGATCCGCCCGTCGGGAGTCGGCGCCACGTTTGTGAACGTGGATGAAACCGCGGCCAAGGCCGTTCCCGGATTCGTGAAAACCGTGGTGAAGGAAAATTTCGTCGGCGTGGTGGCCGAAAATGAGTGGGCGGCGATCCAGGCCGCCAAAGCTCTTCGCGTCACCTGGACAGAGCCCAAGCAGGCGTTTCCCGAGCAGCAGGATTTGTACGCGCACATGCGTTCGGTGCCGGTAAAAGCCAGCAGGGAAACCCTGAAGCGCGGAGACGTGGACGTCGCGCTGGCAAGCGCCGCGAAGAAGGTGGAAGCCAGCTACGAGTTTCCCTTCCAGTCTCATGCCACCATGGGTCCAGGCTGCGCGGTCGCCGACGTTCGCCCCGGCGGCATTACCACCGTTTGGTCCGGCGGGCAAAAGCCGCATGAATTGCAGAAGGGCTACGCCCAGCTGCTGCGCGTGCCCGTGGATACGGTGCGCGTGGTCTGGGTGGAAGATGCCGGCTCGTACGGCCGCCCCGGCTTTGAGGACACGGGCGCCGACGCCGTGCTGCTTTCCGCAGCTACCGGCAAGCCCGTGCGTGTGCAGTGGATGCGCGAGGACATGACCGCGTGGGGCACCAAGGGCCCCGCGGTAATCTGCGACCTGGCCGCGGCGCTGGACGCGCAAGGAGAAGCCACCGCCGTCCGATTTACTTCGCGCGCGTTTTCCGGAGGCGAAACGCATTTTCGTCCGGGCGACGCGGGAAATTATCTGGGGGCGCAACTCACTGGAATCCCCAACACGTCGGGTGTCGACGAATTCGCGCAATGGGGCGCGGAATCGGCGCCCTACGCATTTCAAAATATTCACGCCATGGCGCACGTGGTGCCCGCGTTTTATGACAGCGCGTCGCCGCTGCGAACTACGCATTTGCGCGATCCCGAAGGGCCAGCAACGTCCTTCGCCACCGAATCGTTCATGGACGAAATCGCCGCCGCGACCGGCGCCGATCCTGTCGAATTCCGTTTCAAACATCTGGATGACGCGCGCGCGAAAGCCGTGCTAACCGCCGCCACGCAAAAGGCCGGGTGGGATACTCGCCCGTCCCCGAAAAAGGCGGCTACGGAGAGCGACATCGCCAAGGGCCGTGGGATTGGGTTGAGCACGCGCAACGGCACGTACGTCGGGACCGTTGCCGAGGTCGAGGTGAACCGCAAGACCGGCGCGGTGCGCGTAACGCGCTTTGTCTGCGCCCACGATTGCGGCCTGATCATCAATCCCGAAGCGCTGCGCACCACCATCGAAGCCAACCTGATCCAATCGATCAGCCGTTCGCTGAAAGAGGAAGTGACCTTCAACCGCTCGAACGTGACCAGCGTCGATTGGGTCACCTATCCCGTCGCGCGCGCATCGGACGTTCCCGATCGCGTCGACGTTATTCTGATCAACCACCCGGAACTTCCCTCGACCGGCGCGGGAGAGCCTTCCAGCCGCGCCGTGGCCGCGGCCATTGCCAACGCCGTCTTCGACGCGACCGGCGCGCGCGTGCGCCAGGCGCCGCTGACGCCCGCGCGCGTCAAAGCCGCGCTGGACGCGCTGCGATCCGCGTAGGTGGGACCGGCTTCAGCCTGTCTGGTTTTGATCTTTGCTCATTACAGAAGGCAGACGGGCTGAAGCCGGTCCTAACTCGCGTTCACCAGTAGCTGAGTGACAATAAAACAAAACGCCCCGGCTCGCCGGGGCGTTTTGTTCGTTCCGCAATGCTGTTGATTCTCCCGCGTGCGGTCTCACCGCCAGTACTTTTTCAGAGCCGCACATTCCTTCTTGCCCGCCCATCCTGAGCCAAGTATTTGCAGGGATGAGCGGGTAAAACGCTCCATCAGGGCTTCGGCACAGTGTTGATTGTCTTCAGGATGCGCGAAGCAATCTGGTAGGGATCGCCTTCCGAGTTCGGGCGGCGATCTTCCAGATAGCCCTTGTATCCATCCTTGATGAAGTTCACGGGCATGCGGATCGAAGCGCCGCGATCGGAGAGACCGTAGCTGAACTTGTCGATGGCTTGCGTTTCGTGCAGGCCGGTCAAGCGCAGGTGGTTATCCGGGCCGTAGACGTCGATGTGCGCGGCAATGTTTTCGTAGAACGCCTTCATGAGGGCCTCGAAATAGGCCTTGCCGCCCACTTCGCGCATGTATTTCGTCGAGAAGTTGGTGTGCATACCGGATCCGTTCCAGTCACCCTTGATGGGTTTGCAATACAATACGAAATCCACTTCGTATTTTTCACACAGGCGCATCATCAGGTAGCGGGCGGTCCAGGTATCGTCCGCGGCTTTGGCGGAGCCTTTGCCGAAGATCTGGAATTCCCACTGGCCTTTGGCGACTTCGGCGTTGATGCCCTCATGATTGATGCCGGCGGCAAGGCAGAGTTCCAGATGCTCTTCGACGATTTGACGGGCCACGCTGCCCATGTACTTGTACCCGATACCGCAGTAGTACGGGCCCTGCGGACCGGGATAGCCCTCTTTCGGGAATCCGAGAGGACGCCCGTCTTTGTAGAGGAAATATTCCTGCTCAAAACCAATCCAAAAGTCAGGGTCGTTCTCGATCGTGGCGCGTGCGTTGGTGGCATGCGGGGTGCCATCCGGATGCATGACTTCGCTCAGAACAATGTAGCCATTCTTGCGGCTTGCATCGGGATACAGAGCCACGGGCTTCAGTATGCAGTCGGAGCTTTTGCCCTCGGCCTGCATGGTGGAACTGCCGTCAAAACCCCAAAGGGGCAGATCGGAAAGCGTGGGAGGCTTCTCAAATGACTTGATCGTGGTCTTGCCGCGCAGTTCAGGAATGGGCTTTCTGCCGTCCAGCCAGATATATTCGAGTTTATATTTCGTCATAGCGTTTGGTGGATCTCCTTAATGAAAACTAAAGATTAAGTTCACGGGCAGCGCTAAGCGGACCTAAACCCCCGTTCAGCGAACGTGCAATGTATCGCG
Source organism: Terriglobia bacterium (assembly GCA_020073485.1). GTDB lineage: Bacteria > Acidobacteriota > Terriglobia > Acidiferrales > UBA7541 > Palsa-360. The sequence continues at coordinate 48,905 of JAIQFB010000038.1, forward strand.
GCGTTTCCCGCGCGTCAAATCGAAGATATCTTTTGGCTGGTTTTCATTTTGTGATCCCAAGGTGGACCTGGGGCCTTGGACCCTTCTCCTGGAAAACCCCGCGCAAAGCACGTGAATGACCTCTCGAAATGCGTGCCGGCCGCATAAAGACTGGAGAAAGCCACGGTGGGCTGAGCGGGCCGGCCAAATGCATAAAGGAGCTGTAAGGAAATCATAAGGAAATGGTTATGCTGTGCATAAAAAATATCACCTCTGGGCAACTTGACGGTCCAATCCAGTTTCGATACATTCCCGCCATCCGTTGCTGGTAGGCCTACATTCCAATCACTTAGTCCCATAAGGAGAGCGAATGGACCCCAAAGGCGTGCTTGCATTTGCAGCGAAAAACAATGCGAAAATCCTAGATCTTCGTTTCATCGATGTCCCGGGCATCTGGCAACACGTCAGCTACCCGATCGACGAACTTTCCGAGGATTCCTTCAAGGAGGGATTCGGATTCGACGCCAGCTCGATTCGGGGATGGGCCTCGATTCATGAGTCCGACATGCTCCTGATCCCGGACCCGGATACAGCCTTCATGGATCCGTTCCGCAGCGAGCCGACACTGGTGATGATCGGCGACGCAACCGATCCCCTATCCCACAAGCCTTATCACCGCGACCCGCGCCACGTCGCCAAACGCGCCGAGGCTTATCTGGCCTCCACCGGGCTTGCGGACAAAGCGTTTTTCGGCGCGGAAGCGGAATTTTTCATCTTCGACAGCATCCGTTTTGACTCGGCCCCGCAGCACGGCTTCTATTTCATCGATTCCAACGAGGGCAAATGGAATTCCGGCCGCGAAGGCGACGGCGCCGACGGCCCGAACCTGGGTTACCGCACGCGTTATAAGGAAGGCTATTTCCCTGTGCCTCCCAGCGACCACTATCAGGATCTGCGCACGGAAATGGTCTTGAAGATGATCTCCATCGGCATGGACGTCGAGTGCCATCACCACGAAGTAGCCACGGCCGGGCAGGCGGAAATCGATTTGCGCTTCAACACCCTGCTCAATTCCGCCGACAACATGATGAAGTACAAATACATCATCAAGAATGTGGCCGCGAAGGCGGGAAAGACCGTCACATTCATGCCCAAGCCTATTTTTTCCGACAACGGCTCGGGCATGCACACGCACCAGTCGTTGTGGAAGAAAAACAAACCCCTGTTCGCAGGGGACGGCTACGCGGGCCTGTCGCAAATGGCGCTTCATTATGCAGGCGGCTTGCTCAAGCACGCCCGCGCCCTCTCGGCCATCATCGCTCCCGGCACGAACTCCTACAAACGCCTGGTGCCCGGCTACGAGGCCCCTGTCAACCTGGCCTACTCCAAGCGCAACCGCTCGGCCGCGGTCCGCATTCCGGTCTATTCGGAAAGCCCCAAGGCTAAGCGACTCGAATTCCGCCCGCCCGACCCGTCGTGCAATCCGTACCTGGCTTTTTCGGCCATGCTGATGGCCGGCCTGGACGGCATCAAGCACAAAATCGATCCCGGAGACCCGCTCGATGCGGACATCTTCGACCTCAGCGCCGAAGAGGCCGCGAAAATCCCGTCGATGCCGGGCTCGCTGGACGAAGCCCTCGGCGAACTCGCAAACGACCACAAATTCCTGACCGAAGGCGGAGTTTTCACCGAGGACTACATCGAGCTCTGGATCAACTACAAAAAGAAGAACGAAGCGGACGCCGTGCGCATGCGCCCGCACCCGCACGAATTCCATCTCTATTATGACATTTAAAGGTCCTCCGCCAGAAACGGCGAGGCCCGGCCATAGGGAAGGTACGCAACGCAAAACGCCCCGATCCGGTCGGGGCGTTTTGTTTTTCTGGAGTCTTCCGGAATAACCAGATTGCGTGGGAATGCCGTCCCGCTCACCGCGACACGGGCGGCTTAGGCACCAGGCGGAACAACGCCTGCGCATTGCGATCCAGGATGGCTTCCGCTTGCGCGGGCGTCAATCCTGTGCCGGGGTCTTTCACGTAGTCCACGCATTGCTGGTAGATTTCTCCGGTTTCGTAGGGATAATCGCTGCCCAGCAGGAAGCGATCGTAGCCAAGAGACTCGCAGGCCACACGCAATGCGGGCGCGTAGGCGTGGGACACGGTGTCATACCAAAAGCGCTTGACGGTAAGGCTGGGTTTCTCCGCATCGGCAGGAAGAAAAAGCATCCGCTGGTTATTGATCCGGTTCATCAGCAAGCCGATGTCTCCGCCCAAATGCGGCACGATGATGCGCACGCGCGGGAATCGCTTGGGAATCTGCTTGGCTAGAAGATGCCCGACCAGCATGGTGTCCTCGACCTCGGCTCCGATGGGCCAGGTCAGGCCGTATTGCTCGACCAGTGGCGAGCATGCCCCCAGGCCGTGCGGGTGGAAAAATAGAATGGTGCCGCGGCGGTTCATCTCCTCCCAGAACGGGTCGAACATGGGATCGGCCACCGACCTTGTGAGCACCGACGTGCCCATGGTCACGCCCACCATGCCAAGCGTGTCGAGGCCGCGGCGCATCTCTTCCAAGGCTGCGTCCACGTGCGGCAAGGGAGTGGTTACGTAGGCAACGAAGCGGTCGGGATACCGCCGTACGATCTCCGCGTATGCGTCATTGATGAACCGGCAGGCGGTTACCGCGGATTCCTTCTTGTCGAAGTACGGTAATTGCGGAGCGGGCGAGAGCACCTGCACCTTTACGCCGGCGCGGTCCATCATCTGGAAGCGCGCTTCCAGTTCGTCGGGGTTTCCACTGCCTTTCACGATGCGCGCGATGTGCGTTCCGGTTCCGCCGCCTCCCAGGCTATCGAGCAGATCGAGGTACTTGTCGGGATAGACGTGCCCGTGAATATCGATGCGAAGTTTATCGGGCGCGCCGGAAGCGTCCACGGCGGGCGGCTGTGCGGCGATTGCGTCCAAGCCCGCAAGGGAATTGCCGGCCGCCAAAGCCGCCACTGCTCCGCTGGCCGTTTTCAGGAAATCCCGACGATCAAGAGATGCGGATTCTGGTTTTGCCATGTTTCCCCCAAGAAATTGGATTTCGCGCGCAGCACGCGGTTCGAACCAGATAACCCGAGTGGTTCGATTTCAAGATTATGATCTGCAAAAAAAACGGCGATACGCCTTCGGTGTCTAGCCGGACTGGCCCAGACCAATTCCACCGTGCCTCGAGCCATGCGCAATAGTACGACACTCGGCACGCACGGCGCAGCGGAAAGTGGCATCGGCCAGCCGGAACTCATGTTCGGCATAAGAAGGCCACATGCGCCGGAAACTCAGACACGCCTGAAAGAACCTAACGTACAATATCCATTCTTCCTAGTTCCCAGGAGACGCTTGTGGAAACGCCGGAAATCATTGCCGCGCAGAATCCTGCGGGCACGAAACCGCGCCTCACACGCAATCAGGTGCGCAGCTTCTGGGCCGCCTGGGGCGGCTGGAGCATGGACGGAATGGATTCGTTCATCTATTCGCTGGTGCTCGTTCCGGCGCTCACCGAACTGTTGCCGCGCTCCGGAATTCCGGCCACCACCGCCAACGTCGGCTACTACGGCGGACTTTTCTTCACGCTGTTCCTGATCGGCTACGGCACAGCTCTGGTTTGGGGCCCGATTGCCGATCGTTTCGGCCGCGTGCGTACAATGATGTTCAGCATTTTTTGTTTTTCGTTGTTCACGCTGCTGGCTGCGTTTGCCACGGGCATCTGGAGCCTGGCGGTTTTCCGCTTCATGGCCGGAGTCGGCATCGGCGGCGAATGGTCCATCGGCGCCGCGCTGGTTTCCGAGGATTGGCCAGAGGAACGCCGCACCATGGGCGCGGCGCTGATGCACACGGGCTACTACATCGGTTTTTTTCTTGCGGGCATCGCCAATATTTTTATCGGCAGCCGCTATGGATGGAGATACATGTTCGCGCTGGGCGGGGTCCCGGCGCTGCTGATCGGATTGATCCGCAATAACGTGCAGGAGCCTGCGCGCTGGGAAAACAAGCTGCAGGAACTCGGCGGGAATTGGGCCATGCATCGCGCGTTCCTGAAACTTTTTTCCCCGCAATACCGCCGCAGGACGATTGTGAATTGCATGTACCTGATCGTTTCATTGTGCGGCTTGTGGGCTGGGTCGGTGTACGCGCCCACGGCGATGACCTATATCGCGGAAAGAGCCGGAAAAACGGCCGCGGAAAGCGCGCGCCTGGCGTCTTACTCTACCGCCTTGCTCGGAATCACGACTGTCCTCGCCGCTCTGATCGTGCCCTTCATTGCGGATTGGGTGGGACGCCGCGCGACACTCGCAATTTTCTATGTGGTGATGATGTCCGCGATCTGGCTGGCGTTCGCGCGCGTGTTTTACATGCAGCAGAACGCCATCGCGTGGTTCCTGGTTTGCTCGGTGCTGCTGGGCCTGGGCGGAGCGAATTTCATCGTGTATTCGTTCTGGTTGCCCGAGCAGTACGGCACCGAATGCCGCGCCAGCGCATTCGCGTTCATCACCAACCTCGGGCGATTCGTTGCCGCCGGATTTACGTTTCTGGTGGGAGCAGGAATTCGCCACTTCCAGACGTTCGGAATTCCCGTGGCCATGATGGCGCTGGCGTTCATCGTGGGGCTCGCGCTGATCCCGCTGGGCGAGGAAACCAAGGGCAAGAGTCTTCCTGCTTGAACATTCCAAGTAGGACAGGCTTCAGCCTGCCGGGTCATTTCCTCGACACAATCGCAAAATAACACACCCTAACAATCACAGAGGATACGCCGCGCAGAACAGGAATCTGTTCGGTTGTCCTTTAAGAATCAAGAGTCTTCACAACAGCCGTTTCAGGAACCGCGCTGCTTCCCTTGCTAGGCAGCGGCATGGCGATCAATCCGACCGCCATGAGCGCCGTTATGAAAGCAAGCGCGGCGCTGCCGTAAAATACAACCGTCCACGTGCCGGTCTTCTCAAAGAGCCGGGCGGCCAGGCCGCCCGCAAGAATCGCGGCCATCCCCTTGGAACTATAAAGAAAGCTGTAATTCGAGCCGGCGTTGCGTCCGCCAAAAAAATCTGCCGATGCCGCGGGGAAGATCGAGTAAATCTCGCCCCAGGTAAAAAACACCAGTGCCAGACAAACGATGAATCGAACCGGGGAGTGATACCCCAGGCGCAGAACGCTGACCAGTGCAAGAGCTTGCAGCAAGAACGCAATGATCATCGTCCGTTCGCGGCCAAGATAGTCGGAGACCCATCCCCAGAAAATGCGGCCGCCGCCGTTGGCCAGCGGATTGATGGTCAGCGCCAGGGTGAACGCTGCCTTGCCGATCCCCAGCGTGTCGGCCACGGAACCCACCTGGGCCGTCACCATCAGCCCTCCGATTCCCATCATCAGCATCATCACGTAGAGCACGTAGAATTGAGGAGTCCGCAGCATTTCAAGCGACGTGAACTGCTCGGCGTGGCTCCGCAACTTATACTTGCTGCCCGCCTTCTTTCCCGCGATTTGCGGGTCATTGGGATCCGGATTGATCAGAACTTGCGCGGCCAAAAATATCAGGAGCCCTTGCGCAATCCCTGTGTACAGGAAAGCGGCGCGGTAATTTTCCACTCGAATAATGTAGGCCATGAAGGGAACGAACAGGGCGGCCCCGGATCCGAATCCCGCGGCAATCAATCCGGAAGTGAGCCCGAGTTTGTCTGGGAACCATTTGAGCCCCACGGCTGTCGCGCCGCAATAGACCAGCGCCGCTCCAAACCCGGCGATGGAGTACAGCGTGTACAGTTGCGGCAGGGTTTTCGCATGCCCCAACCCCGCCCAGCCAACTCCGCACATCACCGCGGCAACGGACATGAACACGCGGGGACCGAACTTGTCCATGAACCAGCCCGATAGCGGCATCATCCAGGTCTCGAATGCAATAAAGAGTGTGAATCCCCACTGCACCTGGGACAACTTCCACCCTGTTGCGCCGATAATCGGCTTTACGAACAATGCCCAGGCATATTGAAGGTTCGCGATCATGATCATCGCGATCACTGCGGCAATCAACCGAATCCAGCGGTTCATCTTGGACCGATCCTTTCCGAATCGCATTGCCCGCAGCATTGCCAGCAGTCGACGGCCAATTGCGGACGGCCTTGCAAGAATGACGTATGCCTACTGCCCCGGCGCTGTGCGCAGGAATTCCCCGAGTCCCTCGGGACCATACATTGCTCTACACTTGCTTGGCGACGCAGTATCGTATCAGATTTTCGGCGACTTATTCCCTTTGCTCTGTCAGGAAGCGGCCAGTGGTCGGTCAACGAACAGCGGCCGCGCGCCGCTTGTGAGAATTACGGGCTAGGGCAATAATGAACGAGGACGGCCGGCAACAAAAGTAAGCACGGGAAGGAATTCGATGAGAGCCCTGAGACAGCTGAGAAAAATGTTCCGCGGGAAATTCGCTGGGCCTGTGGCCCTCGCGCTGGCTTGCGCGCTTTTCATCGCCGCAGCGGCGCGCGCCGACGAGATCAAGGTCGCCACGTCCGGCGGATTCACGGCCGCCTATCAGGAACTGGCTCCTCAATATGAAAGCACGACACACAACAAACTCGTGACCGTGTTCGGACCGTCGATGGGAACCACGCACGACGCCATTCCGAACCGCCTCGATCGGGGCGAGGAGATAGACGTCGTGATCCTGGCCGGGCCCGCACTGGCCGAACTCGTCAAGCAGGGCAAGGTCCTCGCGGACAGCCGCGTCGACCTGGTCAAATCCTACATCGCCCTGGCCGTGAAGGCCGGAGCGCCCCACCCCGACATCAGCTCGGTGGACGCACTCAAGCGCACGCTGCTCGCGGCAAAATCCATCGCTTATTCCGACAGCGCCAGCGGCGTCTATCTCTCCACCGAATTATTTCCGAAGCTGGGGAT
>JAIQFB010000039.1 GCA_020073485.1 Terriglobia bacterium
TAGCCCGTCCGCCGCGGCGGACGGGCTATAGCAATCCGCCAAGCTTGAATTCTTAGCGGGACTGATTTTCACGAATCACAAATCACGAGTCACGTTTCACCAGTCACCAATCACTAGTCACCAGTCACTTTCTCCCGGAGGCCCCATGGATTCGCGTTTCAGAGAACACAGCCGCATCATCGTCGACGGCCCGTCGCGCGCCCCCGCGCGTTCCTACTTCCGCGCCGTGGGCATGACCGATGACGATCTCTCCAAGCCGCTGGTCGGCATTGCCAACACCTGGATTGAGATCATGCCCTGCAATTCCCACCTGCGCCAGCTGGCCGAAAAAGTGAAGGAGGGCGTGCGCGCCGCCGGCGGCACTCCCATGGAATTCAATACCATCGCCATCAGCGACGGCGAATCGATGGGCACGGAAGGAATGAAGTCCTCGCTGGTCAGCCGCGAGGTGATCGCCGATTCGATTGAACTGGTCGGCCGCGGCTATATGTTTGACGCCATGATTGCCCTGGCAGGCTGCGACAAAACCATCCCCGCAACGGCCATGGGCCTGACGCGCCTCAATCTGCCAAGCCTCGTCTTGTATGGAGGATCGATCCAGCCCGGCCGGTTTCAAGGACACGACGTCACGATTCAGGATGTGTTTGAAGCGGTCGGCGCTCACTCCGCCGGAAAAATGAGCGACGCGGACTTGAAGGAAATTGAAAGCGTCGCGTGTCCAGGAGCGGGCGCGTGCGGCGGCCAGTTCACGGCCAACACCATGGCCATGGCGCTGGAATTCATCGGCCTCACGCCGTTTGGCCTAGGCAATGTCCCGGCCACCGATGCGCGCAAGGGCGACGCCGCGTATCGTTGCGGCACGCTCGTCATGGATCTGCTCCACAAAGGCATTACGCCCAGCAAGATTCTTACGCGCAAGGCGTTTGAAAATGCGATCACCGCCGTGGTCACCACCGGCGGCTCGACCAATTCTGTCCTGCATCTTCTGGCGATGGCCAAAGAGGCCGACATTGACCTGCGCATCGAGGAGTTCGACGAAATCAGCTCGAAGACTCCCCTGCTGGCCGACATGAAACCCTGGGGCCGGTTCACCGCAGTCGATCTCTACAATGCGGGCGGCATGGCGCTGCTTGCAAAACGCCTTCTGGACGCCGGCCTGCTGCATCGCGGCCAAATCACCGCCAGCTTGAAGACGCTGGACGAAGAAGCGCTCACGGCCAAGGAACGTCCCGGACAGGAAGTCGTCCGCCCGCTCTCGAATCCGCTGAAGACCACCGGCGGGCTCATGATCCTGAAAGGTAATCTCACACCCGAAGGATGCGTGCTGAAAACTTCCGGGCATGAGAAGCCGCACTTTCGAGGGCCAGCGCGCGTGTTTGACCGCGAGGAAGACGCCATGGACGCTGCTACCAAAGGCCAGATCAAGAAAGGCGACGTGGTCGTGGTTCGGTACGAAGGCCCGCGCGGAGGTCCCGGCATGAGGGAAATGCTCGGCCTCACCGCGGCTCTGGTGGGCCAGGGATTGGGCGAGGATGTTGCGCTGTTAACGGACGGACGATTCAGCGGCGCGACGCGCGGCTTGATGGCGGGCCACGCCGCGCCGGAAGCCGCGCGCGGCGGCCCGATCGCCATCGTCGCCGAGGGCGACGAAATTACGTTTGATCTGGCGAAGAAAACGCTGCGCCTGGAATTGAGCGACGTCGAAATCAAATCGCGCCTGGCCAGGTGGAAGGCGCCTGCGCCGCGCTACAAGACCGGAGTCTTCGCCAAGTATGCAGCGCTGGTGAGTTCGGCGTCTCTGGGGGCGATCACCACTGCTGATATCTAGCAGGTTGCGGTCGTAAATAAAAAGCCGTCATTCCGAGCGAAGCGAGGAAGCCCTCTTCGATTGAGCCACGAGAACAGAGGGATTCCTCGCTTCGCTCGGAATGACAACTTTCTAAATATTTTGCGGCCACCTTGCGTTCCGAAATCCGAGTAGGACAGACTTCAGCCTGTCGCTTTTGATTTTTCCGGCCGGTGCAAAACCCGACAGGCTGAAGCCTGTCGGGTTGGCGAGAGACCTCGAGAGGAGACCCTCGTGAGAAACTCGAATCGATTTGCAAAACCAATTCGCCGCTTCGCTTTCCTCGTATGCCTGTTCGCGTTGTCGATGGCCGCCGCCGGCGTGACCACGGCCGATTCCCTGCTGCTCAAGGAGCAAGGCAGCTTTTTCGTCGGGGGCCGTACCATCTACACAGACGCGCTTACCGGAAACCCCGATGGATTCCTGGGCACAGGCGTCAACAACGGACACATCACGGTCGAGCAAATGTACGTGCAGTACCAGATTCCCGAGGGCGCCGGCGCGCATGTTCCCGTGGTTATGCTGCACGGTTGCTGCCTTAGCTCGAAGAGCTACGAAACCACTCCCGACGGTCGCATGGGATGGAACGAATATTTCCTGCGCAAGCACCGCTCGGTGTATCTGCCCGACCAGGTTTCCCGCGCGCGCTCCGGATTCGACGCGACCCTTTACAACGAAATCAAGCTGGGAAAACGGCCCGCCTCCGACATGCCCGAGATTCGCACCGCGACCCATGAACTTGCCTGGGTCGTCTTCCGGTTCGGGCCCGAGATGGGCAAGCCGTTCGCGAACGAACAATTCCCCGTCGAGGCCTACGACGAATTCGGCAAACAGGTAATTCCCGACCTCAATGCGGAGTTGCCATCGCCCAATCCCACGTGGACCAATCTCTCGGGCCTCGCCATTAAATTGAAAGGCGCAATCTTGATGGGCCACTCGGAATCCGGATTCTTTCCGGAACAGGCGGCGCTCCTCAATCCCGAGGAAATCAAGGGATTGATCACTATTGAAAGCGTATGCCCCGCGCTCAGCGCGGAACAGATTTCCAGCCTGGCGAAAATTCCGACGCTGGTCGTCTTTGGCGATCACATCGACGACGTCACCGCCTACCCCAACATGTGGAAAGAGAGATTTGCCGGCTGCGCCAAATTCGTCGAGCAAGTGAAGGCCGCGGGCGGCGACGCCACCATGATGCACCTCCCCAAGTACGGTCTATTTGGGAACAGCCATATGCTCATGCAGGACAAAAATAATTTGCAGGTCGCGGACTTGATTTTGAAATGGATCGACGAGCACGTGGACAACAAGCAGAAACACGCCAACGGACATTCCTGACGGAAAGACGGGAAGACTATTTTGAAAGAGGATCGGCCATCGTCTTCTTATATTCTTCCGCCTCGCTTGGAGCGCAGATCATCTCCGCAATGTCTGTTGTAGCCGGCATCAGCTTGAGACGAAATTTTTCCCGGGCAATCCACGGCTCCGTATAGGCCTTGGGATCGTCGATCTTCACGGTCAGTTCCACGGTGTCGCGGTTAACGCGGTGGTACCGCTCTTCGACGCGCATCTCGCCGCTGTGCGGGTCCCCGGCATTATCCAGCCAGGTCCTTTCATCCATTCCCACCGTCTGCACAACAAACGTGTAATCGTCCTCCCACTTCCCGACCGAGTAGCCGTACCACCTCGGATCCGGATCCTTCGGAAGTTCGCGCCCATCGGTCCAGATGACTCGCCATACACGCTGGTATTGATACATCATGAGCACCTGCTTGGGAGTTTGGACCACCTGAAACGGCCGCAACTCAAACAGCAGATTGCGCGGGAACCCCGCGGGATCGCAACCGTCGAGCGGATCATTGACCAGCCCGACGGAAACTCGGCGCGGCCCGTCCCCGGGCTTGTACACGTTGTTGGCGAGGTCCTCCCCCCACTTCGTGAAGGGAGCATGCGAGGCCACACCCCGCGGGGAGATTCCCTCCATCGTATTTTCCGCGTCCCAGATTCCGGACAGGTCGCGGCGAGGGGCGGGCGCCGCCTGTTGAGTTTTCGGTGCTATTGGTTTTTTGGGCGGAGAAGTCTGCGCGCACATTCCAACCGAAAGCGCCAGCAGCGCAACGCCTGCAAGGATCGGGTTTGTACGCTGCCTTAGCATTGTAGAATCCTCACCGCCCACTCAGCGCACTAAGGGGGTCCACCCTATCAGTTCTTTGCCGTCCGGCAGGACGACCTTCATAAGTTGTCCGACCGGCGCGCCATTCTTGGCCGGCCGCACGGTAACGGTAACTTGATCCCCAACATTCAGAGTAGTCCTGGCCCAGCCGCGCCGGGTCATGTCGATCGGGTTGCTGACTTCCGCCGCCCAATGCACGACCACGCCCTTGTCGTCGGTCGTATCGTACTTCAGGAAGCAATGGGGATTGGCCCACAGCCATTGCGTCACGGTTCCCTTCATGGTCAGTTCCTTGTCCAGATCGTAGCCCGCTGATCCATGATGAGCCGGCAACGGTGCGGCAACGACCAGCAAGGAAATGCCCGCTGCGAAAATTCCAAGCGCCTTATTTTTCACGAGCTACCTCCGATATTCTTCGCACGGTACCACCGCTGGTAAAGCATTGCGTCCGAATCCAGGTTTTTATTCCCGCCCAGCTTTCTGGTTTGCAAGTTCCGTGAGGAACTCCTGCTCCTTGTCGGCCACATACTTCTTGTAGCCCTCCGGATCGATAAACGGGTTGGCGCCGCCCTCTTTCAATTTCGCGTACTTCGCTTCCATTCCATAGTAATTCCCGTGCGCGCCCAGAAACACATCCGCGGGCAGCGATTTTAGAACGCGGAACATTCGTGCGTAATCGTCGGCAATTTGCGGGTAGAGCGCGTTATTCACCAGCTTGTATCCGGCGTTCACGTTCGGGCTGCCGATGATCACGACGTTGTAGGTCTTGTCTCCCTCCTTGGCTTTCATCGTCCAGGTTGTCGTCCCCTTTGTATGTCCCGGCGTGAGATGAGCCACCAGCACGGTGTCGCCCAACTTCACTTCATCGCCATCGTGCAGAATTCGGTCCACCTTGGTGGGCTGATACCGGGAACCCGGGTTATCGCCGTACTGAAAATTGCCTTTTCCGCCGGCCTCGATTTCCGGAACGTCAGCGTCCATCACCATATATTTCGCGCCGGTCAACTCCTTGACCGCCGCGCTGCCCGCGCAATGATCCCAGTGCGCGTGGCTGATGAGCAGAATCTTCGTATCGCGAAAATGAAAGCCCAGCTTCTCGATGCTATCCCGGATCAGCGGCACGGAGCTTTCCAGGCTGCTATTGATCAGGATATTTCCCTGCGGAGTGGTGATCAGGTACGAAGCCAGCCCCTGGCTCCCCACGTAATAGATATTGCCAATGATGCGATGCGGCGGAAACGGCTGCGTCCAGTCGGGACTTTGCTGGGCGCGCAATACGCCGGCAAACAGCATCGTCAAAAACACCGCGAAGAAGAGACGCTTCATTTTCAATTCACCTGCACTTTGGGATCAGATCTTATGACGCGCAGTCTACTCCAGATAGGCTCGGAATGGTTAGTATCCACCGCTGCTGACGGTTGTGGCACGTCCTCAAACTGCGGCGATGGCTTCCGCAAGCGCTCTCCAGTAGCATCGTTTCATGTCCCTTCGAGCATCCCTGCGGCGAGAGCCCTCGGCGGAAAACCGCCGCGAAGTGGCCATATTTTTCTCCCTGTTTCTGCTCGGCTTATTGCCGTACGTGAACACGCTTCTGTCCGGTTTTGTCTACGACGATAATTTCCAGGTCGTGGCAAACCCCTACGTCCATTCTTTCCGGCATTTGCGGGAAATTTTCACGACCACAGTGTGGTCGTTCGAGGGCGCCGCCGGGGTCACCAATTATTTTCGCCCGATGATGACGCTGGGATATCTACTAACCTACCAGATCGCCGGCCTGGTGCCGTTCAGCTTTCACCTGGTCAATCTCGTACTGAATTGCGTGGCTGTGTGGCTGGTGTTCGTGCTGCTCCGTCGATTCAGCGGCGAGCGCGTAGCGCTGGTCGCCGCCGGGTTATTCGCGCTGCACCCCATTCACACGGAACCGGTCGCCTGGATTGCCGCCGTCACCGATCTCCAGCTCACCGTCTTTTACCTCGGTGCGTTTCTACTGTATCTGCGGCTAGCGGAGACCGATCGCCGACTGCGCGCGCGTATAATCCTGTGCGTTGTTTTTCTTCTGGCGTTGCTCTCGAAAGAACAAGCCATGACGCTGCCGGTCATGGCCACGATTTTTGAATATTTCTACCGCGATGACCGGTCCACGACCACGGCCTGGGAAAAACTTTCGCGCATCGGCCCCCTCTGGGCCATGGCCGCTTTCTACTTGACCATCCGCACGCTGATCTTAGGCGGCGTTGCCAGCGTCCTGATGCGCCCTAACCTTTCCTGGCATGACACGCTGCTTTCCTCGGTTTCCCTGCTCGGCGGATACATCGCCAAGCTGATCTGGCCCGCGCATTTCGCCGCGTTTTATGTGTTTCATCCGAGCCGGCATTTCATCGATGCCGCTGTTTTGCTCGGCGCGGCCGGCCTCGTGGCCTGCGCGATTTTGTTCCTCTTGCTCTGGAAGCGCGCACACCTTCTCTCCTTCGCATTCTTGCTGATCTTCTTGCCGCTGGGTCCCGTCCTCAACGCGCGCTGGATGCCCGCGAGCGTGTTTGCGGAGCGCTACCTATATCTGCCCTCGGTGGGATTCTGCTGGCTGCTCGGATGGGCCGCGGTAAAACTTTGGAATGCCGAAGGGCCAGCTCTGCTGCGCCCACTGGCACGCGCCGTGCCGGTGCTCGTCGCCGTCGTGGCGCTACTGTACGCCGTGCGAACCGTCACGCGAAACCGCGATTGGACGTCGGATGAAGTTCTGTTCCGGCAGGCGCTGCAGTCGCAGAGCGATGCCAGCCTGGTCCGCTCCGATCTGGGCGCGGTGTATTACAACCACGGCAACCTGGCCCAGGCCGAACGCGAGTGGCAGGAGGCGCTCTCGAACGGTCCGAGCAACGTCTTTGCGATAGACAACATGGCGCTTCTGCGCCAGCAGCAGCATCGCTACCTCGAGTCGCTAGATTATTCCTGGAGGGCGCTACGCGGCCGGCCCGCCTACACCATGGCGCACGTCAATCTCGCCGAAACGCTGGCCGCCGTGGGTCGCGACGCCGAAGCCGAATGGCAATTCCGCATCTCCACGACGCTCACTCCGCTGTCGACGCGCGCGCACAACGGCTACGGCAAATTCCTGTTTCAGAGAGGCCGTCTGGAAGACGCCCGCAACGAATACGAGCGCTCAGTCGAGGCGGACTCCACCACGGATGCTTACAACCAGTTGGGGAAAATTTATTTCACCTGGAAGGATCTTCCGAGGGCCGAACGGGCCTATCGACACGCGCTGGGCGTGGACAATTTCGATATCGATGCCCATGTGGGCATGGGACAAGTCCTGGAAGCGACCGGCCACCCGGCTGAGGCACTTCGTGAATTCGAGAAGGGCCTGGAAATGGACCCTTCCGACGCGGTGGCCAAAGCGGCTGCCGTTCGGCTTCGGGCAAACTCATCCGCGAAACCAATAACACAGTGAAGTATCCCCCAGCGCGACTCGCTTCCTGGAATAAGATAGACGTATGGAAGATGAACTCAAGATCTTGCGTTGGCTGTGCGATGAGGCCGTGTCCCGCGAAGAGCGGTCAAGGCTGATCGAGTCCCATTCCAGCCACGCATTCCTCGAAGCGGAACACCAGGTCGTCTTCGAATCCATACAGGCACTATTTCCGCGCGGCCCAATCTCCGCCGCGCGCCTGATCGGACACCTGACCAATCGCGGCTTTCCTGACGTGGATGCGGCCAAATATCTGCCGGGGCCGCGCGCGTAGCGTAGACTTCAGTCTGCGCTACTAAAACAACCCCGAACAAAATTGCGCAAACAGTCAGCCAAAATCGAAAATCACTACGCCGGGTTAAGGGGTGTTACAAATTGAGGGCGTCGTACTTGCGCGCGGCTTTTTCCGCCTCCTGAATCGCCGCCGTATTCCTCGCGGTTTGAGGATACGTCCACCTGCCGGGAATCATGAGGCCGCAGGAAGGGCACGCTCCATCGCGGATCGCGTTTTCCAGCACATCGTGCCATGTCCGACGCACAAGAATGCGGCCGCACCCGGGACAATATGTGTGCGCCGCGTCGCTGCGAATATTGCCCTCGTACACGTAATGAAGTCCCGCAGCAAGCGCAATTTTCCGAGCGGCGTGCAGTGTCTCGGGCGGCGTCCCGGGCTTGTCCTGCAATTTAAAATCCGGATGAAACGCGGTGAAATGCAGAGGAACATCCGGACCGAGATGTTCCAGAATCCAGTCGCAGAGCCGCCGGATTTCGCCGGGATCGTCATTGAGCGTGGGGATCAGAAGATTGGTGATCTCAAACCAGACATTAGTCTCTTGTTTCAGCCAGGTCAGCACATCGAGCACTGGCTGCAGATGGGTGAGTGTCACGCGACCGTAAAAATTCTCGGTAAACGCCTTCAGGTCCACGTTGGCGGCGTCCACATGGTCGTAAATGTCATGGAACGCTTCTCGCGTGATGTAGCCGTTGGTCACCATCACGGTGCGAATCCCGGCTTCCCGCGCGGCCTGGCAGATATCGATCACATATTCGCCCCAGATTGTCGGCTCGTTATACGTGAATGCGATGGAGGGGCAGCCGTAGCGGATCGCAAGCGCCACAACGTCTTCCGGCGGCATATGCGTGGAATGGACTTGATCCGATTTCGATTTCGAGATGTCCCAATTCTGGCAGAAGAAGCAGCCCATGTTGCAGCCCGCCGTGCCCAGTGAAAAAACGCGCGTGCCGGGCAGAAAATGGTTGAGGGGTTTCTTCTCGATCGGATCGATCTGCAGCGCGGCCGGCGAGGCGTATCCCAGGCTGTAAAGTTTTCCGCCCTGATTTACGCGAATGTAACAAAAACCGGCCTGGCCTTCGCCGATGTGGCAGTGGCGCGGACACAGAAAGCAGTGTATGCGGCCGTCGGGCAGGGTCTCCCACCAGCGCGCCTCGTGAAGAGATTCCGTTTTCTGGAATATTTTAAGTTCCTGCATGGCGTCCTACGGGGGCGCAATTCGCGGCTGTTCCTGGTGGCACAGGCATCAGCCTGTGCGTTTTTCGGAGCTGCCGAAAATCAAGACCGGACAGGCTGAAGGATGCGCCACTGAATCTTGCCCGCGCGCTCCTTCCTTTATTCCCACTATACACCTGTGAAAGGAATCGGAATCAGGAACGGCGCTCGCGTTGTACGCGCCACCGTTCAGCCAGCCACGAGAAGAATTGCCCAGAGCGCGCGCGTTCGCGCCACAGCAAACGGATAAATTCCCCAGGCCCGAGTGCGTGCATGTCCCCGCCAAAAAATGTTTCCAGGCGCCAACGAATGTAGGGGCTCGCCCAGGGACGCAGGCGGTAGCCCTTGGCCGTGATCCAGTAGTAGCGCAGCGCGGTAAAGAGCAAGCGTCTATTTCCAGCCTTCGCGTTCGCGCAGAGCTGTAATGTGCGCGACGTGGTGGCGCCCGTGCCAGGCGTAGATACCCAACAGGTTATCGACCGACATCGCGCCAAGCACCGGATGGCGCAGCGTCCGCGAGAAATCCTCCGCCCGCATCGAGCGCAGCAGAATTACCCAGCGCTGGTGCAGCGATTCGAGCAGCGTGAGCGAAACTTCGACGGGCGTATCGCGCGAGTCCGCAAGCTCGGCCCAGAGTTGTTCTTCATACGCCTTGATCGTAGGCTCATTTTCGGTCAGCGCGAGTTTCAAACGGACGTAGGAGTTCATGTGGCTATCCGGCAAATGGTGGACGACCTGGCGGACGGTCCAGCCGCCCGGGCGATACGGCGTATCGAATTGCTCGCGGGAAAGTCCGGCGACCGCGTCGCGCAAATTTTTAGGCGTGGCCGCGATTTGCGCGATGGCCTCGGAGCGCTGCTCCGGGATGAGCGACTCGCATCGCACGTATTTGCCAACCGGATAACGCAGATCCATCGGAATCAACCTCCCGTCTTTGGAGACGCGACTATAGTGTATCGCAACTTGGCTTGGACCGGTTTTTCGGCTGCGCATCCGTGTAAATTTTCGATGAAAGGAATATTGGGCGCTTGAATTTCCCGCCCCAGGGGAGTAATTTGATTTTCGCCCCACCTACCCGTCAGGTTACTCGAGGTACTGAGAGGCGCCGCACCCACGCGCCTCGCACCGCAACGCAGACAAGGAGAACAGAAAATGGCAACCACAGCATCCGCACCTCTGCTGCATCAAAATGTATCCGCGTTTGTAGGCAGGACTCAAAAACTTTTGATCAATGGCAAGTGGACCGAGGCGGCTTCGGGCAAGACGTTTTCCACCTTCAATCCCGCCACCGGCGAAGTGCTGTCCCGTGTGGCCGAGGGCGACAAGGAAGACATCGATCGCGCTGTAAAAGCGGCCCGGGCCGCGTTTGAGACCGGCCCGTGGTCGAAGCTCACGCCATCCGAGCGCGGCCGCATGATCTGGAAGCTTGGCGATCTAATTGAAAAACACCTGGAAGAATTCGCGCAACTGGAATCGCTCGATAACGGCAAGCCCCTGACGGTCGCACGCGTTGCCGATGTGCCGCTGGCCGCGGATATGTTCCGCTACATGGCCGGATGGGCCACCAAGATCGAAGGCAACACGATTCCGATTTCCTCGGGCGGCGGGAAAACGCAATTTCTGGCCTACACCTTGCGCGAACCGGTCGGCGTCGTCGGTCAAATCATTCCCTGGAATTTCCCCCTGCTGATGGCGGCGTGGAAACTGGGTCCGGCGCTGGCGACCGGCTGCACCGTGGTATTGAAGCCAGCCGAACAAACCCCGCTCAGCGTGCTCCTGTTGGGCGAGCTGATTCAGCAAGCGGGCATTCCCGACGGCGTGGTAAATATCGTGCCCGGCTTTGGTGAGACGGCCGGTGCAGCCTTAGCGGCGCATCCGGACGTCGACAAAGTCGCCTTCACCGGCTCAACCGAAGTAGGCAAGCTGATCCTGCAGGCCGCCGCCGGCAACCTGAAGAAAGTTTCCCTCGAGCTTGGCGGGAAATCGCCCAACGTCGTTCTCCAGGATGCCGAAGTCGATTCCGCGATTGACGGCGCCGCGATGGCCATTTTCTTCAATCACGGCCAGTGCTGCTGCGCGGGCTCCCGCCTGTTCGTCGAAAACGAAATTTTCGACAAAGTCGTCGACGGCGTCGCGAAACACGCCAACAACATTCGCGTTGGACCTGGCATGGACCCGTCGAGCGACATGGGACCGCTGGTTTCCGAGGAACAGCTGAACCGCGTTTGCGGCTACCTAGAATCGGGCAAAGCGGAAGGCGCAAAAGCAATCACCGGAGGATCGCGGCATGGCGAGAAAGGCTATTTCGTCAAGCCCACGGTCCTGGTGAACACCACTGACAAAATGAAAGTGGTGCAGGAAGAGATCTTCGGCCCCGTGGTTACCGTCATTCCCTTCCGCAGCGTCGAGGAAATTGCCGCGAAGGCCAACGACTCCGTCTACGGACTGGCAGCGGGCGTCTGGACGCGGGATATCAAGAAAGCCCACCGCATCGCCAGCCTACTTCGCGCCGGAACCGTCTGGATCAATTGCTACAACGTGTTCGACGCCGCGCTTCCCTTCGGCGGCTACAAACAGTCCGGCTGGGGCCGCGAAATGGGCCACGAAGTCCTCGAGGCATACACCGAGGTCAAGGCTGTTTGCACGCCGATTTCGTAGGGCAGCGGCACAGAACGAACAATTGAAAAGGGGAAAAGGGCCGAAGAAGTTCTTCGGCCCTTTTTCTTTTCACGAGAATGGGCATCCGCCGCAGCGGACGACAAAAGCGATCTAATTGGAACAGTTAATTACTTTACTGCGGCAGCGGTCGAACCCAGATACGGCTGGTGGCAGGCTTGCCGAGGTGGATGGTGCGCTGTCCGACCGCTAGCGTCATGGTCTCGTCATACTCGCGTTTGCGGATGCGGGCGCGCGCTCCTGGATGGATCGCCAGCCCGGAAAGAAATTTCAGAAATTCCGGGTCTTTCTCGTAGACACAAAGAATTTCCACGGATTGCCCGGCAGGCAGATCGGAAAGCGGGACGGCGCCGTGCTTGCGCCGCAATTTCGCGAGGCCGCCCTGCAGCGGCACGCCATGCGGGCAGAATCCCTCCGCGCCAAATCGCGCCAGCAATAATTTTTCGACTTCGGGAGAAATTCCGTGTTCCAGGCGCTCGGCTTCATCGTGCGCGCGTGTCCAGTCCAGGCCAATGACCTCGGTGAGCAGCTTTTCCGCAAGCTGGTGGCGCATGGCCAGGCGATCGGCGATGCCGCTGCCCTTGCGCGTCAGAGTGATGCGGCCGTCGCGGCCCACCACCAGCAGTCCGTCGCGCGTCAGGCGCTTGAGCGCGGCCGTCACCGCAGGCGGCGTGACGCCCAACTCCTCCGCAAGCCGCGCGCTGATCGGCTCCTGCTCTTCCTGGACGATGTCCCAAATCGCCTTCAGGTAATCCTCACGGGAGACGCTGGTTTTTTCGCGTGGCATCAGTCGGCTCTCGTGCTTTCGAGCGGCGCTCCCGGCGAGTCTACCTGTTCGCGCAGCCGCCGAGCCAGATCTTCGACGCGCTTTTCAATCAGATCGCGGATCCCGCGGTACACGGCAAGATTGAATCCGAAGGGATCGCCGACGTCCCAATCCTCGACCGGCGGCGTCGGCTCGGTGAAAATCGCCGATCCCAAGCGCCCCGTCATATTCACGACCAAATCAGCGGCATGCAATTCTTCCGGCACTAACGGCTTGGAGTACTGGCCGTCGGCGGAAAACCCGTGCTCGACAAGGACTGTAAGAGTGGGCCCGGTGATTTCACCGAACGGAACGAGTCCCGCACTGGCGGGTTCGATCACGTCCGCCGCCACGTGTTTGGCGATGGCCTCGGCCATCTGGCTCCGGCAGGCGTTGCCGACACACAGGAACAGAACTTTGGTGCGCACAATCACTCGATATCCCCCGGACCATTTCCCAACTCAGAGAGAATGACATGGATTTAATTGCGGCTCAAGGTGGGCAGTGCGAATCCAGTAGGACAGGCTTTTTACCTTGAGAACTGCGAAGGGCTGCCTGTTTGGATTTGAACTTGGTACGATCAGAAAAGCAAACAGGCTGAAGCCTGTTCTACCAGAAAATCAATCCCGGGCAAGGACTTTGTCCGCGGAATCGAGCTTTCCGGATGCGATGCGCAGAAAATACTCGTGCACGGTGGTGTCGCTGGTGAGTTCGGGATGGAATGTCGCGATCAAGGTGCGGCCCTGGCGCACGAGGACCGGCTGGCCTTGGGAGGTCGCTAGGACTTCCACATTTGGTCCCATACGGTCAATGATTGGCGCGCGAATGAACACCATTTCGATGGGTTCCGGCGAGAGCGACGTCAATCCGCTGCGAACTTCGCTGGCGAGCTGGCGTCCATAGGCATTGCGAATTACGGTGATGTCGGCAAGGCCCAGCGAGGCCTGGTCCGGATGATGCACTTCGCGGGCCAGCAGGATGGCTCCGGCGCAGGTGCCGAAGATCGCGCCGCCGCGCGCGGCAAATTCGCGGAGACTCCTATCGAGTCCCTCCTCGACAAGGAATTTCCACTGCGTGGTGCTTTCGCCACCGGGCAAGATCATGGCGTCCACACCTTCAAGGTCGCGCGGCGTGCGCACGAAGACATGTTCCACACCAAGGCGCGCGAGCGTCGCGGCATGTGCTTCAAAGTCGCCTTGCACGGCGAGGATTCCGACTTTTGGTAATTTTTCCATACGTCTCTAAACCAACCACGCCTTCCAATTGAAAAACAACATGGAAACATCATTCCGAGTCCCGGAAGGGACCGGGATAAACTTCGTGAGGAATCCCTCTTGGGTCGATGGGAAAAGAAGGAGGCATTCCTCACTTCGCTCGGAATGACGACGAATGAATTAATTTCGAGTTTTCAATCTTCCACTACCATCCGCGCGTCTGCAGCAAATCTTTCTCTTCGATCTGCCGGATGTCGAGGCCCTTCATCGCCTCGCCCAACACTTCCGAGGCTTCGAGGACAACCTTGGCGTCCTGATAATGCGTGGTGGCTTTCACGATGGCCTTGGCTCGCGCTTCGGGATCGCTGGACTTGAAAATTCCCGACCCGACAAAGACCGATTCCGCGCCGAGATGCCGCACCAGCGCCGCGTCGGCGGGTGTGGCAATGCCTCCGGCGGAAAAATTCGGCACGGGAAGCTTTCCGGTGCGCGCGATTTCCCGGACCAGGTCCAGCGGCGCGCCCATCTCTTTCGCCACGTGCATCAATTCATCGCCGCGCAGCGTGGTGAGCCTCCGCATTTCGCCGGTGATGGTCCGCATGTGGCGCACGGCCTCGACCACGTTGCCAGATCCCGCTTCGCCCTTGGTGCGGATCATGGCCGCGCCCTCGGCGATGCGCCGCAGCGCTTCGCCCAGGTTGCGCGCGCCGCACACAAACGGAACTTTAAAGTCGTGCTTCCATACGTGGTTCTCTTCGTCGGCGGGCGTGAGCACTTCGCTCTCGTCGATGAAATCGACTTCCAGCGCCTCGAGCACCGCCGCTTCGGCAAAGTGGCCGATGCGTACCTTGGCCATCACCGGAATGCTCACGGTGTCCATGATTTCGCGGATGATTTTCGGCGCGGCCATGCGCGCCACGCCGCCCTCTTTGCGAATGTCCGAAGGCACGCGCTCCAGCGCCATCACGGCGCAGGCACCGGCGTCCTCCGCGATGCGCGCCTGCTCGGCGTTGGTGACGTCCATGATGACGCCGCCCTTGAGCATTTCGGCCAGGCCTACTTTTACGCGCCAGGCGTCGTTCAAATAGCTTCCGTTGCTTCCTTGCGTTGCTGTCATTTCCGTCTCCTCATTCAAATCCTGCTTGGCTGCGCCACAAATTGAAATTCCGGCGCGCTTACGGCTGCGCCGCGTATTTCTTCCGGTCGATGATCACGAACCGGCCTTCGCCACGCGCGAGCAAATCTCCTGCGGCATTCCGTATCTCCCCTTCATGATACAACTGACGCCCCTCGCGGCGGGTGACAAATCCCTCCACGACAATATCCGTGTTCACGCGGATGGGGCGCTTGTACTCGACGAGCAGGTCCGCGGTGACCGCGGACTGCCCGTCGAAGCGGCAGGCCTTGCTCATGACTTCATCGAGCAGCAAGGCAATGATTCCGCCGTGAAGAAACCCAGAGCCTCCCTGATATTCCTCACCCAGGCGGAAGCGGCCCACGATGCGCTTGCGCTCGTCGTCCTGTTCAAACGAAAGTTGCATTCCGCGAGCGTTCGCGCCGCCACAACCGAAGCAATGATTCCCAGGTTTGGGATCGATTTTCATTTTGGCCTTTTGGTCCTCAGTTTCTCACGATCATTTCCCGGTCTGGGTTTGACGATGCGCCGCAAAACGCGCATCCACCCCGGTGGCACAGGCTTCAGCCTGTGCGAATTTATGATACAGGAAAACCAAAACCGCACAGGCTGAAGCCTGTCCCACCAAAACCTCTCCGCGCGGGTCCATCCCAAGGTTCGTGGCTAATTCCGGTTACACGAGCGCCACGCGCGGCACTTCGGCGCGGCGAGCGCCGCGCTGGCGCTTGCGCATTTCGCTGCGCAGCACGTCAGCCAGCGTGGCGACGCCGCGGGCGATATCGCGTTCGCTGAGCCCGGTGAATCCAAGGCGCAGCGTGTTCGGCTGCGGATTCTGGAAATAGAAATAGCGTCCCGGAGCGAACAGCACGCCCCGCTCGCGCGCGTGAATCAGCAACTCGTTCGAATCGAATCCGGCGGGCAACTCAAGCCAAACGCACATGCCGCCCTCAGGACGCGTCCATTGTGTTCCAGGTGGCATATGAGCCACGAGC
Organism: Terriglobia bacterium; assembly: GCA_020073485.1. Taxonomy (GTDB): domain Bacteria; phylum Acidobacteriota; class Terriglobia; order Acidiferrales; family UBA7541; genus Palsa-360. Next base: position 15,812 of record JAIQFB010000039.1, read on the forward strand.
GCGTGCTCCAGCGCGGCCAGTCGCCCGCTGTAGGCCTTGCGCATGCGTTCCAGGTGGCGAACTAACTTCCCGCGCCGCATGTATTCCGCCAGGATGGATTGCGCCAGATGGCCGGTGTGCAAATCGGTCGATTGCTTCACCAGACGCAGCCGGTCGATGACGTTCGCCGGCGCCAGAACCCATCCGACACGCAGTCCCGGAAATGCAATTTTCGAAAAGCTGTCGATTTGCACAACCAGATTCGAACGATCCAGCTGCTTGAGAGACGGAACCAGCTCGCCCCGGGCCCGCAGCCGCGCATAAATGTGATCCTCAATCACAGGCACCTGGAAGCGCGCCGCTATTTCCAGCAGACGGCGCCGCTCGGGCACCGGAAGCGTGGTGCCGGTGGGGTTATGAAAATCCGGCGTGAGGACGATCATTTTCACGCGGTTCTGCAGCAGCACGGACTCAATCGCCGAAACGTCCACCCCGGGCACCTTGCCGGGACCGGTCTCGGTCTTCATCGGCACGCCCAGTATTCGAACGCGCGCCCCGGAAAAAATCGCCAGCGCGCCCGGGTAGGTGGGATTTTCGATGACGATGGTGTCGCCGGGCCGCAAAAATGCCTTGCACAGCAGATCGAGGCCCTGCTGGCCGCCGTCGGTGATCAGTATGTTTTCATCCGTGACACCGTAGCCTTCCTCGCAGAGCATTTCGATCAACGCCTGCTTCAGCGGAGGGTAGCCATCGGACGAGCCGAATTGCAGAATGTCCGGTCCTTCCCGCCGCCAGACGGTGTTGGTGCAATTCCGAAGCTCCTCGATGGGAAAAAATTCGGACGCGGGCCGGGCCATCAGAAACGAGATGGCCCCGCGCGGTGCAGCCTGGGTCAGACGGCTCAGCATTTCCTCGCCGCGCTCGTCGGCAAACAGGGCTTCCCATCGCAGTCCGCCGTGCACGGGCGTGGCCGGAGGAGGAGCATGAATTTCCTTGACCTCACCATCGCTGCAAATAAAAGTGCCGCGGCCCACGTGCCCGCTGATCAGGCCTTCGGATTCGAGTTCGGCGTAGGCGTTGGCGACCGTGGTGCGGTGGACACCAAGTTGCACGGCCAGTTCGCGGCTGGCGGGAATGCGGTCTCCGGCGCGGAGGTCGCCGGCATGAACCAGGGCGCGCAGCTGGTCGCGCAGCTGAATATAGAGCGGCACGTGGCTTTCGGGCTGTAGATGAAGAGGAATCATTGGCTCTCTCTATTAGTCCAATATATAGCATAAGTGAAGCTCGTATAGAGCCAAATTGTCTCCCGGGCTCCAGGCCTGTCTTACAAATGAAAACGCACCCTACGCCGTCATTGCGAGTCCCGGAAGGGACCGCGACAAACTTCGCGAGGAATCCCTCCCGGATCGATGGAAAAAGAAAGAGGGACTCCTCGCTTCGCTCGGAAAGACGACGCATTTCTTGGTGTTTGCCTGGGCCGGCTTGCGGGTTACAATTCCCCTCCCTATCGACTTGAAAATCATGAAGGGCCGATTCCTGAAACGGAGGAAGTGAGCAGAATGGCGAATGCTAAACCCTTGGAAGGAAAAATTACGATTGTGACGGGCGCGAGCCGCGGTATCGGCCGGGCCATCGCGCTGCGACTGGCGCGGGACGGGGCCACGATCGTGCTGGCCGCGCGCACGGCGGAAGATTTGTCCAAAGTAGCCGCGGAGATCAAGGCCGGTGGAGGCGCGGCGACATGCGTCGCGATGGACCTGCGCAATGCCGACGCTCCGGCCGCGCTGGTGAAGGCCGCCATTGACGCGCACGGGGCGATCGATATCGTGGTGAACAACGCCGGCGCGACCAAGCGCGGCGATTTTTTTGAGCTGACCGACGCCGATTTTCTGGATGGCTTCGCGCTGAAATTTTTCGGCGCGGTACGGTTGACGCGCGCGGCTTGGCCGTACCTGAAGGCGCGGCGCGGCTCCGTGTTGAGCATCATCGGCATCGGCGGGCGCACGCCCGGCGCGGAATTTGCCATCGGCGGCTCGGTGAACGGCGCCTGCCTGTCATTTGCGAAGGCCCTGGCCGATATCGGCATTCGTGACGGCGTGCAGGTGAACGCAATCAATCCGGGGCGAATCCGCACCGGCAGGTTCCAGAAAATGGTAGAGGCACAGGCGGCACGCGAGGGAATAAGTCTGGAAGCGGCAATGCAGGAAATTATCGGCAAGGCCAGTATTGCGCGAGTGGGAGAACCCGAGGACGTCGCGAATCTGGCGGCGTTTGTATTGTCTCCTGAGTCCCGGTTCCTGCAGGGCGCGCTGATCGACCTTGACGGGGGGCAGACGAAAACGGTTTGAGAGGATTGGTTAGGACAGCCTTCAGCCTGTCCGGTCTTGAGGCGGGATGTCAACCGGAAAACCAAACAGGCTGCCCTTCGCGATCCTCAGGATTAAAAGCCTGTTTCCCTTGATCCGGACCGGTCGTTACGACTTGTAGAGCCGGATCCAGGCCCAGAAGCCCGCAGTTCCCAGCAAAGAAATGCCGGTCACGATGGCCACGATAACAATGACGCGCGCGAGGCGGTTCATCCGGCCAACCAGCGCCGGCTGGTCGCCCGCCATCACTTCCTGTTCCTTCTGGTTGAGATAGAGCTCGGTGTCCTCTCGTGAGTCCAGGGCATTCCCGTAGATCACGAGGACCACCAGGAACGCCGAAATTGCGCCGCAAAATCCCAATAGATAATCGAGAATGCTCATCAGGCTGCCCATAAATTCCTCCCGACACTTGCTACAAAATCCTTCGCGTTTACAAAAATCAGCTTGGCTCTTTTTCCGGCCCTCTTCAGTGCACGGCGTCACCCGGCCACGTGACACAAATCACGCGCGAAAATTGATACGACGCCACCCCAATTGGCAACGCGCGATTACCAGTTGGCGGGCACGTGCAGCGCAAGCCTCGAAGTGGTAAGCTCGCGTGGAACCCATGCGATCTCTGACAAGATTCGCCGAAGTCGCGCTGGCTGCGGCATTGCTCCTAATGACAGGAGCAGTCGCGCGGGCGCAATCCTCCGAACAAGCGGCGGCCAGGAAGAAAGTGATCGCCGATCTTAAGGAAGTGGGCTACGCCGGCGACGTCATGGCGCAGGTGCGATTGGGCGTGATCTACCTGACCGGCGATGGCGTGCCGAAAGACGACGTGGAAGCCGTGAAATGGCTGCGACTGGCCGCCGATCAGGATAACCCCGTCGCCGAGCGCTACCTGGCCGAAATGTATTTCAAGGGCCGCGGCGTGGCACCAGACAACGAAGAGGCCGCGAAATGGCTGCGCATGGCCGCCGATCAGGGCGACGCGCAGAGCCAGTACAATCTTGCCGTGCTCTACTCACAGGGCCAGGGCGTTCCCAGAAATTTGAAGGAATCGCTGAACTGGATGACCAAGGCGGCGGAGCAAAACCTGGCGGCCGGACAGATGGGCCTGGGCGTGGCTTACGGGAACGGCGACGGAGTGCTTGCGAATCCGGCCCTGGCCGCAGCGTGGTATCAAAAAGCAGTAGATCAGAACTACGTGCCGGCCATCAATAATCTCGCCATGCTGATGGCGACCACCACGAATGCGCAGGTGCGAAACCCCAAGCAGGCGATCGCCCTGGCGACGCGAGCGGTCGGCGGCGGGAGCAATCCCGATTACCTCAATACGCTGGCGGCAGCGTATTTCGCCGACGGTCAGACCGACCAGGCCGTGGCGACGGAAGAAAAGGCGCTGGCGCGCGACCCGGAAAACGATTCGTACAAGAAAGCGTACGAGAAATACCAGGCCACCGCGCACGCGAGCCGCTGAATGGACAATTTTTCTGGAAAAACAATCTGCAACAAAAACAAAGTATCGTCATTTCGAAGCCGCTCCTGCGGGTGAGGAATCTCTCTTTCTTTTAACAATTAAAGCCCGGAGAGATTCCTCACTCGTTCGGAATGACGACGATTTTTTATATTAGCCAGAGCATGGACGCCTCCAAGGAGAAACGAATGAAGCTTTGGGACCGTGTGGAATACAGCGCGATTGTGGACCGCAAACCGCTGCGCCTTCCGGACAATAAGACCGTGGCCGTCTGGCCGCTGGTGACGTTCGAGGTGTGGGATCCGGACGGGCCGCTGCCCCGTACCATATTGACGCCGCCGCAAGGCGTGCTGTTCATTCCCGACGTGCCCAACTGGAGCTGGTCGGAATACGGCGCGCGCGTGGGGTTCTGGCGCATGAAGGCGGCGCTCGATAAGCGAGACATGAAAGCGGTGTTCTGCATCAACGCTTCGGTGATCGAACGGTACCCGCGCATCTGCGAAGCCGCACTCGAATCTGGATGGGAATTCATGGGCCACAACCTGATTCAGAAACCCATGCATGCCATGCCCAACGAGGAAGAAGCGATTTTGAAGAGCGTCGAGATGATTCAGAAGTTCACGGGAGCGAAGCCGCGCGGCTGGATGGGGCCCGGACTCACCGAGACGCATCACACACCCGAGCTGCTGGTGAAGGCGGGCGTGGAATACACCGTGGATTGGGTGCTGGACGATCAGCCTTGCGTCATCAAGACCGCAGAGGGACCGCTGTACAGCGTGCCGTATTCGGTGGAAGTAAACGACGTGGTGCTTATGGCCATCGAAAAGCATAGCTCGTCCGAACTTTTTGAGCGTGCCTTGGCGACCTGCGACCGCTATCTTTCCGAAGGGCCCGAGCAGGCGCGCGTGCTTTCCCTCGCCTGCCATCCATATCTGCACGGAGTGCCGCACCGCATCGGATATTTCGAGAAATGCCTGGACGAGCTTTCAGCCAAGAGCGGCGTGATGTTTACCACCGGCGGGAAGATCCTGGATTGGTATAAGGCGGCGCGTGGAATGTGATTCCAGCAGCACAGCCAGAAGTGGCTGCGCTACTTAAACCCGCTCGCGGAATCGTTTTTTACTTGCTGACCAATTTAAATTTCTGAACGCGGCGGCCGTCCACCGACTCACCCACATACAGATTGCCCTTGGAGTCCAGCGCCATGGTGTGCGCGTGCATGAATTCGCCCACCTGGTGGCCGGGTCGCCCGAAGCTGCCCACCACGCGGCCGCCCGCGCGTTCCACGATATCGATTTCCTCGTCGATTTCGTTGATCACGTACATGTACTTCTGAGCGGGATCGAGAGAGAACTCAACCGAGGAAGCCGATCCGACTTGCGCCGCATCCTTGCTGGCGCCGCTGGCCGATGGCGGAAGCGGGGTCCAGATCTTGTAGCTGAAGGGCATGTCCTTAATAAAATTGCCCTTGGTGTCGAAGACCTGCAGGCGATTCATCCAGCGGTCGCAGGCATAGACTAGCTCGTCGTTGCTGACGCGCACGCAGTGAATGGTGGGGCGGGCCGCGGTCGCGGCCTCTTCCGGCGATCGGTGCAGGTTCCACTGGCGCAAATATTTCCCGGTCTTGTCGAACACGACGATCCGGAAATTATTGTTGCCCTTCCCTTTCGCGTGTCCGTCGGCGACGTAGACGTCGCCATTGTGCGGATCGAATCCGATTTCCGAAACGCGGAAAAATTGCGATGTGCTCTTGTTCAGGGGCGTGCCCATCACGGTGCCGTCAGAGGAATCGAAAACGCCCTTCTTCCCGATTTGCAGCAGGAGTTCCTTGCCGTCGTGCGAATACTCCTGCACGATGCCGTCCTCGGATCCGTCGATCCACACGTGGCCTTCTTTATCGACCGCGCAGCCGTGAAGATCCTTCGGCAGAAGTTTCGGATCGCCCCAGGAGTTGACCACCTTGCCGTCGGCGTCAAACTCAATCACCGGCGGCGCGGGCTGCCCGGCGTTCAACTCGTCGTTGGTCAAGCCCTCCTGGTGGCCGTCCATTCCGCCGACGTCGCTCACACGCTGGGCGATGAACACGTGATCCTGGGAGTCCACGCACACGCCGCCCATCTCGCCGGTCACCCAGCGGTTGGGCAAAGGTTTTGGCCAAGAAGGATCCACTTCAAACTTGGGCACGCCCAACTGCGCCCGTATGGGCAAAGGAGAAAAAATCATGACCGCGAAAAGCAGGCTCCCGCTGGCCAAAGTCATCAAGCGAAAATTAAGATTCCGATTCACGAGCACCTCTGCCTCCTCCAACCCAATCCGTTCGCAGTATAAATGAGAACTTTCGAGCAGAGAGTTTATCAGGTGCTATGGTACTGTTCGAGAACAATTCACTGCCTGTATTTCTTTTTTCATTCGGACGCAGCGGGGCGCGCGGTACAATATGCGGCACGGTTTTCAAACGGGGATTCGGAGTTAACTCAACTTCCGGGAAACAAGAATGACGGCAACGCAAGTCGAGATTCCGCTCGAGGTAGGCACCAGGCCCGTCTTCAAGATCCTGACGGCGATCAGCTTTTGCCACCTCTTGAACGATCTGCTTTCATCCCTGCTGCCCTCGATCTACCCGCTCCTGGCAAGCAACTTCCATTTGAATTACATGAAGGTGGGGCTTATTACGCTTACCTACCAGACGACCGCTTCCCTGCTCCAGCCGCTGATCGGGCTGCGCACGGATCGGAAGCCGATCCCGTATTCCCTGCCCTTTGGAATGGGATCCACGCTGATCGGGCTGCTGCTGCTGTCGATCGCTGGAAGCTTTGCGACGATCCTCATCGCTTCGGCAATCGTGGGCACGGGGTCGTCGGTCTTTCATCCGGAGTCGTCGCGGGTCGCGCGAATGGCGTCGGGAGGACAGCATGGCCTGGCGCAATCGCTGTTTCAGGTGGGCGGAAACATGGGACTGGCGCTGGGGCCTTTGATGGCGGCATTGATTGTTCTGCCGCGAGGGCAAATCAGCATTGCCTGGTTTTCGGGCGCGGCTTTGATGGGCATTCTCATGCTGACCAGCGTCAGCGGCTGGGCCAAGCATCACCGCGCGATCAAAAAGAGATTCACAGCAGCGGATACCGGAGAGCACGTGAATCTTTCCCGGAAAAGGATCGGATGGTCCATTGCCATCCTGATGGCGCTTTTGTTTTCAAAATTCGTTTATCTGGCCAGCCTGACCAGCTACTACACGTTTTACCTGATGAATAAATTCCAGGTGTCTATTCAGAGCGCGCAGATTCACTTGTTTGTCTTTCTGGGCGCCGTGGCCATGGGCACGATCGCCGGAGGCCCGATCGGCGACCGCATCGGGCGCAAGCGCGTCATCTGGTGCTCGATTCTCGGGGTCCTGCCGTTCACGCTGGCTTTGCCATACGCGAATCTTTTCTGGACAGAAATTCTGAGCGTGTTGATCGGCCTGATTCTGGCCTCGGCGTTTTCCGTGATTGTCGTGTACGCCCAGGAACTCGTCCCTGGAAGAGTGGGAATGATTTCGGGCCTGTGTTTCGGGTTCGCCTTCGGGATGGCCGGCCTCGGCGCGGCGATTCTGGGCGAGTTGGCCGATTTGACCAGCATCAATTTTGTGTATTTGGTTTGCTCCTTCCTGCCGGCGGTGGGTCTGCTCACCGCGTTCCTGCCGGATATAGAGCGCGGGAAATTGCGGACGGCAGAAGCGGAGGCCGTGTGAAAACGCGGTGCGTGTAGCGCCCGCCCGAATGCGGGCGCTACAAAGACCTGCCAATGTTGTTCCCTTGGCTAGCCCCCGAAGCCCCGCACGTCCAAAACCCACTGTGCCAAAATGGCAGTATCCGATTGGTGTCCGCCCCTCAACAACCCGATGACGGCGCTTTCGCAGAGGCGTATTTTCAAATTGTTGGAGGCAAGAAAACCCGGTCCAGAAATTGAGAGACGCATGATCTTCGTTCCCTTGATGATTGCTGCTGTCGTCGGTTTAGCTATCTTGCTGCGCCCCTGGCCCCTTTTCCGAGCGGAAGAGGATTCGTGTGCGGCGCACGAATCGCCGGCCTATCGAAACGTTGCTTTGGATTTCGGCAAATGGGTGGAACGGCAGGCGCGCGCTCGCGGCCTCAGCGTTCGTGGCGTGGCCCGTCCGGTACCGCTGGAATGTCCGAAATGTCATAAGGCTTCCAATTATTTTGTTTACCCCGATGAGTTGTGCGAGCGCTGCTGGCGCGCCACGCTGAAGCCGGAATCGACGCCCGCGAACAGCAACGGCGCGCAGTCCCAACCGTGAAATCCCTCACCCACCGAATTCGGAAATTCGAGTAGGACAGGCTTCAGCCTGTCAGGTTCGTTCTGCGATGGAGAGCAGAAACGCGGCAGGCCGAAGTCTGCCCCACTTAGACCCATGACATTCCTCAACGAAATTGTTATTGTTCAGGGAAATCTCAGAGCCATCCAGTGAGTGGAAGTTTGTGAAGTTGCGTCAAGGAGAAGACCATGAACAAGCATGATGCAGCGCGCCGCGCGTTTTTGGTTCGAGCGGCAGCCGGCGCGGGCGCCGTGGCAGGGGCGGGACTTGTGCCTGGGGCCTTCGCCGAAACTCAGGAGCAAGCCAAGGAAGCGGTTCCATCCTCCGCTGCCCCAATGCACGCAAACGTGCACGCGAATCGCGAAATTCAGGGCGCGTTCTTCAATCACGCCGACGCCGCCACGATGGCCGCGTTTGTCGAACGCATCATGCCTGGCGCTCCCGGCAAGCCGGGCGCGCGCGACGCCGATGTGCTCAATTACATCGATCTGGCGCTCTCCGGCGCGTATTCCGATCTTCAGGAATTCTACCGCCAGGGACTTGCGCAGCTCGGCGTCTACTGCGGGGCAAAATATAAAAAGCAGTTCGCGCAGCTTAGCGCCGCGCAGCAGGATGAGGTCCTGACGGCGCTCGATGAAGGCAAGGCCACGGGATTCGCGTGGCCCACGGCGCAGGCGTTTTTCAACACCGTGCGCACGCACACGATGGAAGGCATGTTCGCCGACCCGATATATGGCGGGAACAAGGATTTCGCGGGTTGGGAACTGGTGGGATTTCCGGGCGCGCAGATGTTTTATTCGCCGAAGGATATGGAGAGCAAAGAGGCGTTCTCGCGCGCGCCGATTATGGGGCTACAAACGGGGCTGACCAAAATCTCCATGGGGCCTTCCAATGGCCCAGCGCGGAAGGGATAAGCCATGGCCACTGAAAAAACGGATGTAGTCATCGTAGGAGTGGGCGCGGCCGGAGGAATCCTGGCGGCGGAGTTGGGGAAAGCCGGAATGAAGGTCATTGGCCTCGAGCGCGGCCCGCGCCTGACGACCGCGGACTTCGCGCCGCACGATGAGCTGCGTTATTTCCAGCGGATGGATCTACGCCCCAGCAACAAACGCCAGCCCATCACCTGGCGGCAGAACGCAAACGTGCGTGCGACCCCTATGTCCATTTTAAATTACGGCAATCAGGCGGGCGGCGGCACGGTCCACTACGGCGCGTTGTCGTGGCGCTTTCACGAGGACGACTTCCGCGTGCGGTCGCACACCATCGAGCGTTATGGAGCGAAGGCGATCCCTGCGGATTCCTCGGTCGCCGACTGGCCGCTGACCTACGCCGACCTCGAGCCGTATTACGATCGCGCGGAATACGAACTCGGCGTTTCCGGCAAGGCGGGCAATCTGCAAGGGCGCAAGATCGACGGCGGAAATATCTTCGAGGCCCCGCGGCGGCGCGAATATCCCCTGCCGGCGCTGCACCCGGATCAATGCGGCGTGCTTTTTAATGAGGGAGCGAGCAAGCTGGGGTATCACCCGTTTTCCTCGCCGCGCGCGATTCTTTCGCAGCCGTATCAGGACCGGCCGAGCTGCACGTACTGCGGCTATTGCCAGTCGTTCGGCTGCCACGTGGGAGCGAAATCGAGCATCCTGGTAACGAAACTGCCGGAAGCCGACGCCACCGGCAATTTTAAACTGCTTACCGGCACGATGGTCTATCACGTGAACACGGACAACAGCGGCCGCGCCACCGGCGTGTCGTATTACGGCCCGGACGGGTCGGACAACACCATCGAAGCGGAGCTCGTGATCCTTGCGCCGTTCATCTATGACAATGTGCGACTGCTTCTGCTCTCGAAAACGGAAAAATTCCCAAATGGCCTGGCAAATTCCAGCGGGCAATTGGGAAAACACATGACCGCGCACATTATGGCCAAGGTTTTCGCCGCTTTTGACGACCGGTACGTGAACGTGTACATGGGGCCCAGCGCGCAGAAGCATGCGCTCGACGATTTCAACGCCGACAATTTCGATCACAGCGGCCTGGACTTCATTCGCGGCGCGCAGATTTGCATCGGCCCCGCGGACCTGGAAGCCGGCCCGATCGGAACGGCGATGAGTCTCGAGCCGCCGCCGGGAACGCCGCGCTGGGGCGCCGCGTATCGCGACTTCGCCGCGAAATATTTTAATCGCTATGCGGCAATCGTCGCGCAGACCGAGAACCTGCCGTACGCCGACCAGGCCATCGACCTCGATCCCTACGTGCGCGACCAGTGGGGCCTGCCCGCGCCGCGCATCACCTACAACTGGAAGCGCCCGAACGAATTGGCGCGCGTCGAATTCCTGATGCAAAAAATGGAAGGGATTGGCCGCGCGATGGGCGCGAGCAAAGTGTGGCGCGGCGGGCTTGGGCCCGGCGCTCCCGGCGCGCACCACGAAGGCGGCGCGCGCATGGGCCGTGATCCGAAAACTTCCGTGGTCAACCGCTACAGCCAGTCGTGGGACATCCCGAACCTTTTCTTGATGGGCAGCGCGACGCATCCGACCATGGCCGGGTTCAATCCGACGTTGACGATTCAGGCGCTGGCGTATCTGACAGCCGATGCGATTGTGAATCGGTATAAGAAAAACCCCGGGCCGCTGCTGTAGGGCGCGCAAAGACGAGGCTCAACTCGAATTTCCAACCGTTTCACAAGGATTGTTTTTCGTTTCCCGGACTGTCTAGATATCAGACATGACTTCGGTCAAAGATTACGAACATTTACTGATAGCGCGCTTTGTAGCCAGCTTCGAGAAGTTGGATGAGTTGACTGCGACCGAAGGCATCTATCCGATTGCCTGGCAATTGGCCGTTGGTGATCCTGACGAATATGGGCAGAAGCGTTGGCGCCCGATAAAAGTGATCTCCAAGGCTGAGAACCTCGAGCCCATCTATTCAAACTTACCTGCCCGGTTTCCACGTCTCTATGAACAGCTCGTGCTGTCTTACCGCTGGGCGGACGTGGATTTGCAGTCCTTCACCCTTTTGGCAAACCCGCCTGGGACAGACCTGGGTGGTTTACTCCACGAGATATCAAAGGATAAGGCTCTTTGGAATTGCCTCCGAAAAGCGGGTTACGTCCAATTCGGGAAGGGACCCGACCTAGATTACGATCCAGTATGCTTTGACATGAGTTCTCGCAAGAACAAAGGTAGGGACAGTCGAATCGTAAAGATCGATCACGAACAGATTCTGTGCCATGACCGAGTGAAAATTGTGGGGGAACTCGCTCCCAGTTTTGAAAAATTAGTCTTGGCCACGATTGAAAAGGCCGGCATTTATTGATTGGCCTTTCTTATCAAAACATATCTAGCCAAGATCGCGGGAAAAATACGTCAAGCCGTTAATATACGATAAGATGATGAAAAATCGTCTCCGATCCCGCGACGGATGTGGGGCCGTCTTTTGAATCCAGATCGGCCGGAATCGTTTCATCGGCCGATTGAAAGAGAAGAGACACGATGCCGACATCTTCCGGCCTGCTCGCGCACAGCGCCATGGTTTCTCCCGCGCCGCAAACTCCCTCCGCCTCCAACGGCAAAAAGAAAGTAATTTACGACCAGGACCACCGCGGGCCGCTTTCCACCGACACGACCGCGACCCTGATGCTGCTGCAGGCGGATAACATCGATCTGCTGGGGATTTGCACCGTGACCTGCGATATGTGGGCCAAGCAGGAAACCGCCTACGCGCTCCGGTTGCTGGAACTCATGAGCCGCGCGGAAGTGCCGGTGTTCATGGGCGCCGAGGAGCCTCTGCTCAATACAAAGGCCGAGGCGCAGATGCGTTACCAGATGTTTGGTTCGCGCACGCTTGGAAACGAAGGATACCTGGGGTGCTTTGCGAAAGATGCCGGAAATCGTGACGACCTCACGCCGCTGCCGCCGCCCTACGGCCGGTTTGCCCGGATCAAAGCGCAGCCCGAACCCGCCGCCGACTTCATCATCCGCACGATTCGCGCCAATCCGAACGAAGTGACGATGTATTGCGGCGGGCCGATGACGAATCTGGCGCTGGCGGCCATGCTCGCTCCGGACATTGTGCCGATCACCAAGGAAGTGATTTTCATGGGAGGAGGCATTCATCATTCCAGCAGCTCGGTGAACGTGTATTTCGACGCGGAAGCCGCCAAAATTGGATTCCGCGCGGGGTGGCCGAAATTTACGCTGGTCACCACGGATCTCGCCGAACAAGTTCACCTGGGCGACGACGGCAAAGTGGACGCGATCGTGGACCGCGCGCACGCGCCCATCGCCGATCTGTTCCGCCTCTACGAGCAGGCGCCGCAGCGGGCCAATCCGAAACGGCAGTCGTTCCGCATGCCGGATGAAATGATGGCCGCGCACGTGATCGATCCCACGATTTTCGGCGGATACGACGATATGTACATCGATATCGTGACGCACAATGACGGGCACTACGGCGATACGTCGTTCTGGGATGCGAGCTGGAAAGGCATTGGCGGGGATACCGCCGGGCTGGGACAGAACAATCCTTCCATCAAGGCGGGCCGCGTTCAGATGCTGAAGGATATTAATAAGGCGCGCTTTCGCGATCTGTTCGTCGATTTAATGACGCGGCCGATTAATGGGTTTAAGTAGAACAGGCTTCAGCCTGTTGGTTTTTGTTTCACACGCGCAATAAAACAAACAGGCTGGAGCCTGTTCCACTAAAGGCGAAAACAAATGTCACCAACACGCCGTGAATTTATTAAGACAGTGGGAGCCGCGATTGCCTCCACGCAGATTCCCCCCGAAACCGCGGCGATGAGCGCGGAGCCTGCTCCGATCGCAGCGCCCTCCCCTGCGCCGCCGCAGGCGGGCGGCAAGCGAAAAGTGATTTACGACCAGGACAATTCCGGGCCGTTCGGCACCGACATCCTGGGGACGCTGATGATGCTGCAGGCCGGCAACATCGACCTGCTCGGGATTACGATGGTCACCGGAGACGCCTGGATGAAGCAGGAGATGGCCTACACGCTGCGCCTGCTGGAACTGATGGGGCGCACGGAAATTCCGGTGTATCCAGGCGCGGAATTTCCGATGCTCAACACGAAGGAAGAATGGCTGCTGCGCCTGCAACTCTATGGCGGGCATCGCCTGGACCCCTGGCTCGGTGCGTTTAACAAAAATAACGGCGGGCCCGATGAGATCAAGCCGCTGCCGGCGCCCTACGATCGCTTCGCCGACCTCAAGGGCCAGCAGGACCACGCCGCGCGGTTCATTGTCAAGACAGTTCGCGAAAATCCGGGCCAGGTGACGATCTATGCGGGAGGGCCGCTCACGAACGTGGCGCTGGCCATTGCGCTCGCTCCCGACATCGTTCCGCTGGTGCCCGAAATCGTGGTCATGGGAACCGGGTTTCACGTGTTCACGAACGCATTCAATATTTTCTTCGATCCCGAGGCTGGGCGAAAAGTGCTGCGCGCTGCGTGGCCGAAATTAACGATCGTCACCGTGGACCTCGCCGAGGAATTGCACGAGAGCGATGAAATCGCGCCCGGCCGCAGGATGGTCGACGAAATCGCGCGACGTGCCGTGTCCCCCATTTCCGACCTGTTCCAAAGGTACGCCGTGGAGCCATTGCAACAGAATCCCGGCAGGAAATTGTTCCGAATGGCGGATGAAATGATCGCCGCGCAGATCATCGACCCAAGTATTTTTACAAAATCCGAACAGATGTACGTGGATATCTGCACCACGCCGGGGCCGCGCTACGGGGATTCCATGTTCTGGGCGAAAGATTGGGAGGGGACAGCTGACGCGGGAAGATCCCGAGTGACCGCATCCGACAGCCGCGTGTTCGTGAACCCGCGGCAGTTTTATCTGGGGCCGCCACCTTCAGCAGGACTGGTGAACGTGCTGCTGGAGGCCGATCACGACCGGTTCAAGAAACTCTTTGTCGATCTGATGACCAAGCCTCTAAAGAAGTAGGGGCATCCGCCGCGGCGGACGCCCCTATAACCAATCCGTGGTCCAGCGGCACACTGAGCGGCATTTCGACTAATCCGTGCTCCACGCCACTCGCCTGTGAAGTCGGTTCAGGCTGTCGCGGCCTTGCCATAGCTTTTCACGGCTCGTTAGATTCCCGGACCAGCGGCCGCCAGATCCTGCAAAGTCATGGCCGGCCGTACAGTGATCTTCGCGTTGAAGGCCAGGAAAAACGGCTCGGCAATCGCCGGCAGCTGTGACGACTCCTTCATGTCGAAGAAAATGTATCCGGTGCGTTCGCCGTTATCCTCGGCAAAGTACGCCGCTTCGGGCTTGAGGTCCGCAAGGATGCTGGAAATCGTGGTCCCCAGCGTTCCATTGCTGGCTGCCGCGTTGCCCGATTCCACTGGGATGGAAACCTTGAGTAACATACGCATCGTTAGTGCCCTCCTGAGGCGAGCGAATTATACATATCGGAGTGCATAGTGCCAGGAAAAGATTTTTGCGCCGGGCCAATCGCTCCAGAGCGACCGCGCGCGCAAATTTTTCGCTGGAGGAAATGGGAATTGCGTGAAATTGGAAATCGGATGGAATTGCCGACAGCGAAGGAAATCCTGACGATCCGGCTCCTGCAAACTGGACCGGATAGCCGCCGCTCTTCTTACTTGCTGGACGCGCTCTGCCCCAGTTTGCGCAAACGCTCCTGCAATTTGCGGCGCAGGACGGCGGGGGTATTGGGGTTGAAGGCCACCAGATACCAGAGCGGCTGGCTGCGATCGCGGGCGAGCCACGCCAGGGTGACGGGATCGGCATTGGGATGGCGCGCGACGTTTTCGCGGATGGCGGCGTAAGGATGCTTGGCCAGGCGCGCGAGCGTCTTGGAATTCACTTTGGGATGCTCGCTGATCAGGCGCAGCAGGTAGTAGTCGGATTCAGGGGCCTCGCGCGACAACTTATCGAGCATTTCCGCTTTGGAGTCCGCGTTCAGGACCACTCCCACTTTCTCGTCCCAGGAAGCGTTGATGTGATTGAGTTCGCGGGTACGTTCGTGGATAAGTTCCTCGAGCACGCGGCGCTCTTCGCCCAACCGCACTTGCGGCACGGCCGTCGTTTCCAGGGAATCCAGCACGCGAAGCAGGTGCTGGCGCTCGCCGAATACGATTTGCGTCGTGCGGGGAGTGGCGCCCTTGGTGGGCGTCTGCACCAGATCAGAGCGTCTCATCGCTACCTCACTGAGTAAAATCGAGTTCGTTTGCCAGATATGCCAGCTCATCGTCTTGGATGTACAAGCTCCGAGAATCGAGTGGCAACCCGGCTTCCATCTGCCGTTTCAACCACCGTCCGGCCACGTCAATTTTTTGTTCGCGCGTCAGGCGCGGCCGCCCGCTCTCAAATCGAGCCAGGCTGCCGCCGGAAATGCCAATCACGGTTTCTTCTCCGTTCACCCGAAAGAAGAAAAGTTCAGGCCGGTCCCCCTGCGCCAAAAAACCCGCACGTACAAATTCTGCTTCGCGGCGCACGCCGTCAGACCCCACGGTTGCAAACCGCGCGTAGATGGGTTCGTAAGTCATCTCGAATTATCCGACCAGTCACTGCCGCTGTAAAGATTGCGGCCCCCGCGAGGTTCCAGACGCGCAACAGGATTGCGTAGGACAGGCACTCTTGCCTGTCCCCGCGGGCATGGAAGGGCTACGCCGGAATAGCGGAAAATTAGCATTACGCGGGATTGGCCCACTTTGGCACAGCGGACAGACAGGAGCGTCTGCCCTATAACGGCCCGAGGGAATTGCCATACCGAACAATGTCGCGTACCTTGGAATGCAGAACATTGGTGGAAGATTGCACGCAGGAGAATTCCATGTCCGCATTTGACGACCATAAGGACGAGATCGAGCATTACGAACAGATGCTGGGCGCGCATCGCGGACGCTTGGCCGTTACGCTCGACCGCGTAACCAACGCCATGGTCCTCGTCGGGCAGCACGGCGTCTATTGCCACAGCCACCGCGATCCCTCCAAACCCACCATGGACATCCAAATCATCACCGAAGAATTGCGCAAGGCGAAGGAACTGATTCAGAGCGTGATGGAAGATCTGCGGGCCGAACGAGAGAACCGTCTGCGAACGAATTAGCCGGCATTTTCCGGAAGAATGGCGAGTTCGCGATTGGTGCACGGCCGGTGGCACAGGCTTC
>JAIQFB010000014.1 GCA_020073485.1 Terriglobia bacterium
TCACCACCCTGCCAGTTGAATCCAGTCCAACCAAATGAAAGACCGTCTTACCTAAATCAATACCTAGCGCTTGTAGTTTCATGGGATGCCTCCTTGCCACCGCACTCTACAACTTCCAGAGATCTGCGGCGGACCATCCCATTAACTGGGAACCCGGCCAATCCCACGTTCCGAGAAGACGACTTAACAGGACTTAGGATAATGTGCAGGTGTGCTGCAGTTCTGCTGGAAGGGGTATATACTTTGAAAATGGAGAAGATAAAAATTGAGCAGCACAGTTTTGTGGGGAGCCTGTGGTTCGGGGCATGGCTTTTCACGATCGGATTTCTGCACCTGACTTTTTGGAAGGGTGTCCTCGCCATTGTGTTGTGGCCGTACTACCTTGGTATGAAGTTCAGTTCACTGCTGCACTAAGAATCGGTTATTTCGGGAAAACGCGCCGCTAGTTGGTTAGCGCATTTTTACTCGCGTGGCGCAAGGGAGAAAGGTCAGTGAAAATTACAACGAAGCACAGATTCAGCCTCATTGCCTTACTGCCACTGATTCTCTTCGCAATTCCGCGCTCGGCCTCTGCGCAGTCCGACGGCCAGAAGCTTTACGATAATAACTGCGCCAAGTGCCACGGGTCAGACGGAAGCGGGAGCACGGCTATTGGCAAGGCCGTCGGAGCGAAGGATCTACGCTCCGACGAAGCCAAGAAGCTCACCAACGCTGAAATCACTACCCAGATTGATCAGGGGAAAGGAAACATGCCTCCCTTCGGAGGGACCCTGGACAAGGCGCAAATCAACAGTTTGATTCCTATTATCCGTGAGTTCAGCAAAAAAGCGGCAGCCCCCAGCAAGAAGGCTGGTTGCTGCTCGCGATCCGACGGCAAATGAATTGGCCACCATCACCAAACAATGAAGCACGGACAGGGAACGTACAAGCTGGCGTCAAGAAGCCGTACGTGGCCCCGGCAACCATTCTTTAAGATGCGTTGTCTCTCGACCAGTTCCCGATAAACGGTGCCGCCCGAATGAGAATCGGATGGGCGTCACTTATAGGAGTGGGATATGAGAATTCTGCTCGCGGTCGACGATTCGAGGTTTTCCGAGGCAGCCGTACAGGCGGTGATCGCACATCACCGACTGCAAGGCCTTGAAGTACGAGTGCTTCACGCGACCGAGCCACCGGCGCTATTGATGGCCCCGGAG
The DNA here is from genome assembly GCA_020073485.1 of Terriglobia bacterium. GTDB lineage: Bacteria > Acidobacteriota > Terriglobia > Acidiferrales > UBA7541 > Palsa-360. Next base: position 1,197 of record JAIQFB010000014.1, read on the forward strand.
ATGGCTGAATATATACCCCCAAGGGAGCCGGAGGAGGTGAAGGCACTCGTTGCGAGGAGCGCGGACGTATTGCGTTCTGCCGGAGTCAACGTGACGACAGCCATCATACAAGGCGACCCGAGAATCGCAATCATCGACGATGCCAAAGCGTGGGATGCCGATTTGATTGTTCTTGGCTCTCGCGGACGAAAAGGACTGGAGCGATTCCTGCTCGGAAGTGTGTCAGAGGCGGTCCTGCGTCATGCCCACTGTTCGGTGGAAATCGTGCGTCTTCCTCGCCAATGATCCTCCAAACTTTATGATTCAAAGCGGGTCGAAAGGTTTTGGCGGCCAAGTCCTGAGAAACGGTCTTCTCGGAAACTGGCCTTTCCCCCAAACATTGCGTCCTTGACGCCTCCTTTTGCCTCCGATAGTGTGTCAGCGTTTCTCGCCGAAATACTTTCCGCCTAGCAGTGGGACAAGAAAGGAAGTTCAACGGAAATGTGCGCACAATTTCGCGCTGAACATGTTGGCAGTTTGCTGCGCCCGCCGGAACTGCTACAGGCGCGGGCCGCGCATGCCGAAGGGCGCATCGCGCTGGAACAGCTGCGCGCCATAGAGGACCGCGCCATTCTTGAGGCTCTCGAAAAGCAGCACGAATTGGGATTAGGCGTGGTGACCGACGGCGAGATGCGGCGAGGGTCGTGGCTCACGGACATGGCGGATGCGGTGGAGGGATTTGTTTCCGAGCGGGTGCCGTTGGAATGGAAAGGCCCGGGCGGAGGCGTGGAAGGGAGCACGGCGCACTGCGTCGGCGGGAAACTAAGGAAAGTGCGGAAGATGACGGGGCACGAAGTGCCGTTTCTGAAACGAAACGCTCGAGGGCCGTTCAAGGTCACGCTTCCGGCGCCCTCGAATTTCATGCTGGCGAGTTTCAAGGCCGGAATCTCGGACAAGTTTTATCCCACGCACAGCGATCTGTTAAAAGACCTGGTGGAGATCGTGCGCGATGATGTGCGCTGGCTGGTCTCGGAGGGCGTGTCCTACATTCAGTTGGACGCACCGTATTACTCCCACTATCTTGATCCGCGGCAGCGCGCACATATGCGCGAGGCCGGGCTTGACCCCGACCGGGAACTTGACCACGCGATTGCCGGAGACAATGCGGCGCTCGGGGACGTGGCGCGCGGCGGCGTGACGCTGGCCCTGCACGTCTGCCGGGGAAACAACAAGAGCCGCTGGTACACCGAGGGCGGGTACGACGCCATCGCCGAAAAACTCTTCGGATCGCTGCAGGTGGATCGATTTTTGCTCGAATATGACACAGAACGCTCCGGCGGGTTTGAGCCGCTGCGCATCGTTCCGCGAGGCAAGACCGTGGTGCTGGGCCTGGTGACCACGAAGGAAGCCAAACTGGAATCGCAGGACGAATTGCTGCGGCGGATCGACGAGGCGGCAAAATTCGTGCCGCTGGAAAACCTGGCGCTCAGCCCGCAGTGCGGCTTTGCGTCGGTGGCTGCCGGAAATCTGCTTTCGATGGACGAGCAATGGAAAAAGCTTGGCCTGGTTGTGGACACCGCGCGCAAAATCTGGGGAACTGCGTAGCAGCCGGCAATGGCATTGCGGATTTGGTTCTGTTGCGATTTGCAGATTTTCGTTCTCGGGTTCCGGCTTTCGGAGGTCCGAGCTTCAGTTCGGACATTTAAGCTCCAATGAACCCTGGGCTTTAGCCCCTGAAGCTTCAGGGGTAAAACCCCCGGGTGTGTCGCTTTACGTCGAGGCTAAAGCCCCGACTTCCGAAGAAATTGCCCCAGCCTCACGAACTCCAACCTAAAACAAGATCAAAAATTGGCGAGGCTGGCGCGCCGAAGTCTGCGAAACCCGGCGCGCCAGCCCCCGTTCCCGCTTAGAGCGAACGCAGGAAATTGAGCAGGTCCTGCTTCTGGCTCTGCGTCAGGCCGTTGAAGATGCGGATGACGCCGTTGGCTTCCGATCCCTGGCTGGCGTGGGCTTCGATGGCCTGGAGCAGGTCCGAAGTCCTTCCGTCATGCAGGAAGAAGATCCGCTGGCCCAATCCCCACAACGGCGCGGTGCGGAATTCGTCCGGGCCCGCGCCACCTTGCGAGACGCCGTCGGCCAGGCCCTGCCCCATGTTATGCACCAGCAAGTCGGAGAACAGGTTCGCCTGGACGTTGCTGAGCGCGGCGACGTAGGACGTCCCCGTGGTCATCGAAGGTGTGTGGCAGACGGCGCATTTTGCAACGTCAGTGAAAATGTGCCGGCCGTTTTGAATGGATGCGGAACAGCCGGAGCCGGTGCAGGACGGCGCGGGTTGATCAAGAAAACGCATGAAGGCCGAAAAGGCCACGACGTCGCTGGGGACCTGGGTCGTTGTCGTCGCGTCGAAATTCGTGCCGTCTTCAGGCGATGGATTGAACAGGCAGCTTGCCGGAAGCGGAGTGGGCGGATATCCGCGCTCGTTCGGGAACAGCTCATTGGTGATTCCCATTTCCACGTTATAGGCTTCCCCGGTAAACACCGTCAGGGACTTGTTCTGAGCCTTCCATCCGAAGCGGGTGATCGACCCGTCATTGCCGCTGCGATTGGGGTGTCCGGAAATGCCCAGGAAACGCGCCCAGGCGGATTCGGCGGCCTGATTGGCGATGATGGTGTTCTCGGAAATGCTCTCGATCAAACCTTCGCCGAAGGTCGGAGTGGGAATGCGGAAAGAAATATTGTTCTGCTCGACCATCCGCTGAAAGTCCGGCTGGGCGAGTGTGCATCCCGTGGCGTCGCTGCGGCCTTGAATGGTGAATAGACCGTGGACACCGCCGTCGGGCGTGTTCGTGATTCTCCCGTTCGGGCCGGTTGCAAATTTGAATCGCGCTTCGCGGACTGGGCCGTTGAGGGTAATGAATGACGGGATGGTGTTCGTCGCGCCCTCGGCGTTAGCAACCTGGACTTGCGGGTTAACCGCGGGGCTGCTGCCGCCGATCGCGGGCTGCGCGTGGCAACTGGAACAGGAGTTGGAATTGAAGGTCGGACCCAGCCCGTTGTGCGCGCCATTCTGAACGCTTTCGACTTCCTGAAAACGACTTAGCCCGTCGTTGAAGTACGCCGTCTGGTCCGCGGTCAGGCCGGCAATTGGAGTGCCGGCTTGCGCGTTGCCGGTGCGCGGACCCGGGTCTTGCGCGCCGTTTTGGCCTTGCAGAACGAAGCCGAAGGCAAGCAGGAAAATCATCAAGGACAGACTGCGCAGGACCAGCGAACGCCCGGACCCGGTGTTTCTTTTCCCGGCAAAATGCGCCGTGTTGATCGATGGAACTTCAGGAATTTGTTTCATGGCTCTCCCCTTGGTTGTCTTGCATCCGGCGTTCGATTCCCCGTCCGCGCAAATCGGGACGAAATCTCTCACCGAAAATGGAAAATTCATTCAAAGCGAATGCTGTCGCCCCCCATTTGCTCACTGATGAACACAGACGTTAATCTGGTTTGAATATGGGGGTCGCCTGTTCTGAGGGACAGATAAAGTAGGGGTGGCGGCCCGTTCGCCAACCTGTACCTCTTGCTTCATTGGTTCGTCTAATTTCATTCCGCGCCGCCAAGAAATTGGCTGAGAAAAAGCGGAAAGCTCGACAGGATTCGCCGGCGGCATTTACACTAATGCCCGCAAGTGTGCAGCGCATACTGTGTGGAGAGGCGATTGATGCCCCAAGTCACGTTTGTTTCGGCAAGCGGAGTTTCCCGGAAGATCGATGTGCCGGCCGGGATGTCCGTGATGCAAGCAGGTCTGAATAACCGCGTGGAGGGCATTCTGGGGGAGTGCGGCGGCAATTGCATGTGCGCGACCTGCCATGTCTACGTGGATGCGAATTTTCTGGATCGAATTCCGGCGGCGAAAGAGAATGAGAAATTCATGTTGAGCATTGCGGCCGAAGGGCCGCAAGCCAACAGCCGCCTGAGTTGCCAGATCAAAATGACCGAGGCGCTCGACGGGCTCACGATCCGGCTCCCTGCCAAACAAAAATGATGCAGCTGTGACGCGTGCGGGGAAAAAAGGGAGTGACGCAGCCATGAAATCCCGCGAATTCGTAAATTCCTTCCGCATCGCGGAGGGATCGCGCTTCCGGCTCAAGGACTTCGATCCAGCGGAAACGCTTGGCTTGAAATCCAAGGAGCACGCGCAGGAAGCGCTCGACCGGGGAATCGCGCGGCTCTCCGAACGGCAGGAAATGTTATACGCGCAGGACCGCTGGGCTGTCCTCGTGGTTCTGCAGGCCATGGACGCTGCAGGGAAAGACAGCACCATCAAGCACGTCATGTCCGGCGTGAACCCGCAGGGCTGCAGCGTGACGTCGTTCAGAGCCCCCGGCCCCGAGGACCTGGATCACAACTTCTTGTGGCGCAGCCAGCGATTTTTGCCCGAGCGCGGCAAGATTGGAATCTTCAATCGTTCCTACTACGAGGAAGTCCTGGTGGTTCGCGTGCACCCGGAAATGCTGGCGCGCGAGAAAATGCCCGCGTCCCTGGTTACCGACAAAATCTGGCAGGAACGATTCGAGGACATCAATGCGTACGAACGGCATCTGTCCAGGAACGGCGTGCTGGTCCTGAAACTTTTTCTGCATCTATCCAAGAAGGAGCAGCAGAAACGATTCATGGAACGGCTGGATACGTTGGAAAAAAATTGGAAGTTCTCGGAAAATGACGTACTGGAGCGGCGCCACTGGGACGAGTACATGAACGCGTACGAAGAGATGATCCGGAGCACGAGCACGAAGTTCGCGCCGTGGCACGTCATCCCCGCCGACCACAAATGGTTTGCGCGTCTTGCCGTCGCTGAAGTCATTATTCATGCGCTGGATGCGCTGGACCTCTCTTTTCCGAAGGTGGATGCGGAGAAGGAGAAGGAATTGAAAAACGCGCGCCGGACGTTGAAGCGCGAGGCGTGAAGGCCGCAACGTGTTTCGGGCCGGGGACAACTTCGCCTGCCGCGCGGGCATCTGATGACCACGAACGCGGCTGAACCATGAATACGTCGAAAAATGTCGTCGTGATCGGGGCGGGGCCCGCGGGGATTGCGGCGGCCATCGCCGCCAACCAACTTGGATTCCGGAGCGTGGTCCTGGACGCGCGCGTGCCGCCGGTGGATAAGGCTTGCGGGGAAGGAATTCTGCCGCATGGCGTCGCGGCGCTCCGCGAACTAGGGATTCGCCTCGATTCCAGCATCGCGCATCCGTTCTCGGGGATCCGGTTTCTGGACGAGGAGTCTTCCGTGCAGGCGGAATTTACCGGGAAACCCGGATTTGCGCTGCGGCGCACGCGATTGCATCAGCTGCTCATGGAGCGAGCCGCTGAGGTGGGAGTGGAATTCCAGTGGGGCGCGCGCGTGATCCACGTGGATTCCAAATTCTTTGCCACGGACGAAAAACAAATTCCCTACGATTGGCTAGTCGGCGCGGACGGGCAGAACTCGGCGGTCCGCGAGTGGGCTGGGCTTCGCTCCAGCGCGCTTCGCAGGAAGCGATTCGGATACAGGCGCCACTTTCAGGTACGCCCCTGGTCGGACGGAGTGGAAGTGTATTGGAGGGAAGGCTGCCAGATGTTCGTGACGCCCACGGGAGAAAAAGAAGTGGGGGTGGCCGTGTTTTCGCGCGACCCGCAGATGCGCGTCGAGGAAGGGTTACCGCGATTCCCTGCCCTCGCCGAAAAACTCCAAGGCGCCCCGCCGGCCAGCAAGGAATTGGGCGACACAACTACGTTGCGAAGATTGCCGGAAGTAACCGTGGGATGCATCGCGCTGGCCGGAGACGCTTCGGGAACGGTCGACGCGCTTACCGGCCACGGGTTGAGCCTGGCGTTTCAACAAGCCCTTGCGCTGGCCGAAGCTTTGCGCCAGGAAAACCTCTCGCTGTATGAGGCCGCGCACCGAAAAATCGCGGCCATGCCAGTGGCCATGACTCGCCTGATGCTCCTGATGGAGGGAAGCAATACGATCCGGCGGAGGGCCCTGAGGCTCTTTGAGGAAACGCCGGGCTTGTTTTCAAGACTGTTGTCCATCCACTCCGGCGCGCTTCCGCTTTCTTCGGTGGGCGCGGGCGAAATGATTTATTTTGGGTGGAAGATGTTGCGGGCCTGACGCGCATGCTTTCCGCTTCCACTACTCTTCGCGTGTTTCGTAACCTGCTCCTGCTTGTCGTGTCGGCAACAGCTGGCCTGGCCCCTGCCGCAAGCGCGCAGGCATTGTCTGTTCAGCTCGATCCCGCGCAAACGAAAATCGAGTTTGCGCTCGGTGCAACCCTGCATTCGGTGCACGGGAGCTTCCGTCTGAGGAACGGAGCCATCCGTTTCGATCCGACGACGGGAACGGTGAGCGGCGCCATCGTGATCGATGCGACCAGCGGTGAGAGCGGCAATGACGGCCGCGATAAGAGAATGCATCGCGAAATTCTCGAGAGCGATAAATTCCCGGAAATCATTTTCACGCCGAAACAGATAAGGGGCGCGCTGGCCGCCGATGGGCCTTCCAAGCTGGAAGTAACCGGCCAGATTCGTCTGCACGGGCAGGATCATGACATCACGCTGCCGGTCGAAGCGGTTTCCGGCGGAGGGAAACTGCAACTCACGGCCCAGACCGTGATTCCTTACGTCCTGTGGGGATTGAAGAATCCGAGTACGTTCATCCTGCGGGTGAGCGATAAAGTCACAATCGATATTCGCGCCACAGCGCGCGTCTCCAGCGAGGGAACGCCTCGCTGAGCGTGTCCGATTTCAAGCTGGAGACTGCAAGGCCTTGCCTAGTTTCGCCGCGCGGCTGGCCTGGGACATCGCGCCGAGGAGCGGGGCTTCCTCGTTCAGCACCATATAAATCGGGATTTGCGCCAGCAGCGCCGCGAATTTTTCTTTTTGGCAGAAGGCGCGCAAGAAACTGCCGTCCTCCATTTTCTTGCGGATCTTGACGGCGATTCCTCCGGCTACCCACACACCTCCGCGAGCCAGGACCTTCAGCGCGAAATTTCCTGCTTCGGCGCCGTAGATGTCCACCCACAGATCGAGCGTGCGGACGCAGACGGGACATTGCCCCGCAAGCCCGAGGCGTGTGATTTCCGGCGCGGCATCATCTTCGTGGCCGTCGAAAGACGCGTGACGCACGGAAGGATCGAGAAATTCGTGAATGGTGAGGAATCCCCTGCCCGAAAGAATAAGTTCGACGCTGACGCATTCGTGACGCTTTTTCATGTGGCGCAGCAGTTCGATTTCCTGCTCGGTTCGTGGAGCAAAGTCGGTGTGACCTCCTTCGGTACTTCCCACGGCGTAGTGGTCGCCACTCCAAACCAGAAATGCCTCGCCTAAACCGGTGCCAGCGGCAATCACCGCCCGGTTGGCTTTTGGAGCGGGCGTGCCGCGATTCAGCGTGGAGATTTCCGACGGTTGCAGAATGGCCAGGCTGTAGCCGGTCGCTTCCAGATCGTTCAATAGGACGATGTGATCCGTGGCAAGCTGCTTCGCGAGCGTCGCGCCATCCACGGCCCAGGGCAGATTGGTCGCCTTGACGCGATGGTCGACGACCGGACCGGCCACGCCAAAACCAGCGGCTTCGATTGCACCTGCACCCGCGTCCTTTGTTTCCTTCCTTGTTTCGGATAAGAATTTTTCAATGACCTGATCGAAGGCGTTAAACGCGCGGCTCTCGTAGCGATGCTGGACAATTTTCCGGTATCCGGTCGAGTGCAGTTCATACAGCGCCAGATTGCATTTGGTGCCGCCGATATCTCCGGCAAGGATCATGAGCCTCTCCCGGGTTTTGGTTTTGCCGTCCCCGTGGTTTTTCCAAGGGGCACGGCATTACGGGGATCGAGAGGAACCAGCATGGCGGCAGCGGCTTCATCGACCAGGAAAAGCTTTATGCCGTTGTCGCGCGGCTGCACGAGTTGCGTGGGATACGGCGGATCGACCTTGGTTTGCAGGACGGCGTGCAGGATTTCGGCTTTCTCGGGGCCCACGACCAGAAACACCACGCGATGCGCGGCGTCCAGCACGGGCAGGGTCAACGTCATGCGGCGCGCGTTGAATTTCGCGATCATCGGCGTGCTGACCCAGCGCGATGTCTGGCGCGTGACGCGCGTACCAGGAAACAGCGACGCCGTGTGCCCATCATTCCCCATGCCCAGGAAAATCAGATGGAACCGGGGAAAACCGCGATCGTCGAGCTCCAGATATTTTCGCAGCGTCTCTTCGTAGTCGTGCGCGGCACGGCCAATGTTGGGCTTTTCCGCTTCCATGCGGTGCACGTTGGCCTGAGGAATGGGGACGCGGACAAGCAATTCGCGCCGGGCCATTCCGTAGTTGCTCTCGGCGTTGTCGGGCGGGACCGCGCGCTCGTCGCTCCAGAAAACCTGCACTTTCGCCCAGTCTACTTGCCCGCGAAAATCCGCAGAGGCAAGAATCTCAAACAGCATGCGCGGCGTGTTTCCGCCCGAGAGCGCGACCAGGAACTGGCCGTGCTTCGCAATCGATTGCCAGGCGTAGTCCACGAACAGCCGCGCCGCACCGCGCGCGACTTCCATGGGACTTGCATACACGTGCACGCCGGGGAGAATCTCCCGCGGGGCGCCTTTACGGTTTCCGCCAGTGTCGGCCATCGCGCTCCAGAAGTTCGTCGGCTTCCTTCGGACCCCAGGTCCCCGCCGCATAGTTTGGAAATTTCGGTTTGTGAGACTCGAACCAGTCCAGGATCGGATTCACCAGCGCCCACGCCGCCTCGACGCCGTCGGCGCGGTCAAACAGCGTGGCGTCGCCACGCATGCAGTCGTTGATGAGCGTGGCATACGCGCTGCGCTCTCCCGCGCCAAATTCTTTCTGGTAACTGAAATCCATGGCCACGGGTTTCAATTTCATTTCCTGGCCGGGAAGTTTCGCGTGGAAGGAGATGGAAATTCCTTCGTCGGGCTGCACATTCAGTACCAGCGTGTTCCCCGCCAGGCCCTGCCCGCGAAACACCAGGTGCGGGGCGCTGCGGAACTGTATGGCAATTTCGCTCACGCGGCTCGGCAGGCGCTTGCCGGTGCGCAGATAAAACGGGACTCCGGCCCAGCGCCAGTTGTCGATCTGCAATCGGGCGGCGGCGTAGGTTTCGGTCGAGGAATCTTTCGCCACACCCGGTTCTTTCCGGTACCCGTTGAGCAAGGAAGAATCGCCCTGCGAACTTCCCGGCCCGTATTGTCCGCGCACGATGTCGGTCCTGATGCTCTCTTCGGTAAACGGCCGGATCGATTGCAGGACTTTTATTTTTTCATTGCGCACGGCGGTGGCGTCGAAGGCGGCGGGCGGCTCCATGGCCACTAGAGACGTGAGCTGCAGGACGTGGCTCTGGATCATGTCGCGCGTGGCGCCGGCGGTTTCGTAAAAGGCCGCGCGCTGCTCGACTCCCAGCGTTTCCGCTGCCGTTATCTGGACGTGGTCCACGTAGTTGCGGTTCCACAGCGGCTCAAAAATGCCGTTTCCAAAACGCAGCACCATCAGATTTTGGACCGTATCTTTTCCCAGGTAGTGATCGATGCGGTAAACCTGCGGTTCGTCGAATACCTTGAGGACCGCCTGGTTCAATTTCTTCGCCGAATCGAGGTCCCGGCCGTAGGGTTTTTCGATGATGATGCGCACCCAGGATTTCCCATTCGGGCTTTTGGCGAGTCCCGCCTTTTCCAGTTGCTCGATGATCAGCGGGTACACATCCGGGGGCGTGGCCAGATAAAAGAGGCGGTTGCCATCGAGCTTGTGCGCGCGATCGAGTTCCTCGAGGCGGCTTTTCAATTTCTCAAACGCTTCGGGGCGATGATATTCCCCCGCGACGTAGGCCAGAGCCTTGGCGAATTCCTTGCACTCCTCCTCTTGCATCGCGCTCGCATCGGCGAATTTCTTGACCGAATCGATGGCCGAGGCCTGGAATGCTTCGTCGGTCATGGGAGTGCGCGCGAAACCGATAATGGCGAACCGTCGCGCCAGGCAATTCTGCGCCGCCAGGCCGTAGAGCGCGGGCACAAGTTTGCGGCGGGAAAGATCGCCGGAAGCGCCGAAGATGACGATGGTGCAGGGATCAGCCGCGGTGATGAGACTCTTCCTGGCGGGCTCGGCGCCCTGGGCGGCGGTCTGTTTCCTGGGGGTCATGGTCGGGTCCTCATTTTTTGGGTTCCGTCTTCACCGCGTGGCCACCGAACTGGTTTCTCATCGCGGCAAGCAGTTTATCCGAATAGGAGTCGGAATCGCGCGAGGTCAGCCGCTGCAGCAGCGACAAGGTAATCACCGGCGCGGGAACATCCAGATCGATGGCTTCGGCCACGGTCCAGCGGCCCTCTCCGGAATCCGAAACGTACGGCGCGATGCCGGCCATCTCGGCGTTTTCCTTCAAGGCGATGCTCAGCAAGTCCAGCAGCCAGGAGCGCACCACGCTGCCCGTGCGCCAGATTTCCGACACCTGGTGCACGTCGAGCGCAAATTCGTTTTTCTTTTTCAGGATAGCGAAGCCCTCGGCGTAGGCCTGCATCATTCCGTATTCGATGCCGTTGTGCACCATCTTGACGAAGTGTCCCGCGCCGGACGGGCCGACCCGCCCCCAGCCTTTATCTTTCGCCGGCGCGAGCGTTTCCAGCAGAGGCCGCAGGTGTTCGACCGTTGCCTGATCTCCGCCGACCATCATCGAGTAGCCTTCCTTGAGTCCCCAGATTCCGCCGCTGGTGCCGACATCGACGAATTGAAATCCCTGGGCCTTCAGATTCGCGGCGCGACGCTGCGTGTCCTTGTAATTGCTGTTTCCGCCATCGATCAGAATGTCGCCTTTGGCGCAAAGAGGAAGCAACGTGGCGATGGTGTCGTCCACGGGCGAGCCCGAGGGAACCATGATCCAGATGGCTCGAGGCGCGCTGAGTTTTTTCACAAGCGCGGCGAGAGAGTCCGCGCCTTCCGCTCCAACTGCGACGACGCGCGCCACGGCGCTCGGATCGCGGTCGTAACCCACCAGTCGATGTCCGCCGCGCACCAGGCGCTCCACCATGTACGCGCCCATCTTGCCAAGCCCAACCATTCCTAGTTCCATCTCAGCCTCCCGATTCCGGTTCCGCAACCTTCACGCCGTTGGCCGCGAGATCCCGCCGCAACTGCGCGGCGTCTTGAAAGTGTATCGTGCCCATGCGCAGCTGCTGGGCGCATTCCAGATTCAGCTCGCGGTCGTCGATGAACAAACATTCTTCCGGCTGGCGCTGGGTCACTTCGAGCGCAATTTTATAGATCCCCTCATCTGGTTTCCGGATGCCGACAAAACAGGAACTGAAGAAGGCCTTGAACTCGCGGCGCAACTGAAACTGCCGGATGCGCCACTCGTTCAGTTCGAGGGGTTCGTTATTGATGGTAGCCAGCAGGTATTTGCCGGCTGCGGCCACGCCGGAGAGGACCGCGCGCGACTCCGGAAATTCCTGCGACTGGGCGAACATGAAATCGGTGAATTCCTGGCGCGTGAATGCGCGCTTGCGATAGAAGACGATTCGCTCGAGATAGGTGTCGAGCGTGATTTTCCCGGTTTCAAACGCCGGACTGGCCAGTTCGTGGCGGTCCTGCAACTCTTCCCAATCGAGGCCGAATTTATTGGCCGCCTCGCCGCGGGCCGCGCGATCCCATCCGTTCGATAGGATTACTCCGCCGACATCCCAGAACAGCGCCGTCACGTCCGGCATCGCGCCCCCCGCAGGACCGCTCCTCGATCCCGGCTTTCGCAGGCGAACCGGGAATCGGGAAATTATACTCTATCTGAAATCATTTCCCCGGTATCTGGTTTCGGTTGCTATCGATCCGAGGTTTGGATTTCCCCGCGTCTTGCAGTATCGTAGGAGGGACATTATTGCCGATATAGCTTGATGGCTTCGAGGGGGAAACACACATGGCCGACGATTCCTGCGGACCGACAAATCCAGTACTGCCCAGCACTCCGGCCAAACCTGGCGCGCGCATGGTGCGTTGCGTTAAGTTTGGCAAGGATTTGCCAGGCTTGGAAAGGATTCCCTGGAAGGGCGAACTCGGCAAGCGCGTCTATGAAAATGTGTCGCAGGATGCTTGGAAAATGTGGATCGAACACTCGAAAATGCTGATGAACGAGTACCGTCTGAACCCGCTGGACCCGCAATCGCAGAAGATCATGGAAGAGCAGATGGAGCAATTTTTCTTCGGCGAAGGTGCGAAGCTGCCCGCCGATTACGTTCCCCCGAGGGCGAAAGGCTAGCCGGACGTTCCCGCGGCCGGCAGCGCTCCTGTCACTGGATGCTCGACCGGCAAACGCTCCGCAATTTCAAATTTCATTAAGATATGCGCCTGGCGGAGCGACGTTTCCACCTCTGCCGGCGATTTTCCACGCGCAAAAATAAATCCGAGGTAACTGGAACCTTCCGGCCAGGCCTGCACGAGATCGTGCACGCGCGCCGTGATTTGGATGTCCTCGACAAGGGGCGTCGCGCGGGCTTCGGCTTCACCCTCAACACGGTCCAAGACGCCCGTTCTTGGAATGGGGATCATCATCACGCCGCTGGCGTCGTCTTCGCGATCAAGGTCGCTCCCGGGAATTCCGAGGGCGTGGCGCACGAGCAACTCTTCCAGCAAGATGCGTTGCGGCCCGAAGCGCAGCGCGCGTGAACAAAGTCCCCCGATAGGCCTTGGCGACGCTTCGAGCACCCATGGACCCTGCTCGTTCACGCGAAATTCCGCATGGACGGGGCCATGCGTGAGGCCCAGCGCCTTCACGGCCGCCGCCGCGTAATCCGCGATGCGTTCCCGCATCTGTTCGGGAAGGCGCGACGGCGTGACGTAAATCGTTTCCTCGAAGTACGGCCCTTCCAGCGGATCGGGCTTGTCAAAGATCGCCAAAATTCGCAATCTTCCTCGATTCATTAATCCCTCGACCGCCACTTCCGCACCCGGCACATAGCGCTCCACGAGCAAACGGTCGAGTTCCGCTTCGTGCGTGACTTGAATCTCCGGAGTTTTCAATAAAGCCTGGATGCGTTCCACGGCGGCATGAAACTCCTCGGGAGTATTCGCGCGGATCACGCCCTGGCTGGAAGCCAGCCGCAAGGGTTTGACCACGCACGGGAATTGCACGCGCGGCAGAATTTTTTCCAATCGCTTATCGAGGCGAAATGAGAAAAATCCGGGCACGGGCAGTCCCGCATCCCGCAAGATTTCACGCTGGCGCAATTTGCTGCGGCAATTTTCCACCGATTGTGGGGAGTTGTAAGTAATGCCCAGGGCGCGCGCCGCGAAGGCGGCCGTATTGGTCGGTCGGTCTCCGAGCGCGATCAGCCCGTCGATGGGGCGCACCAGGGATTGCTGGACGATGCGCCGCGCGGCGTCCTCCGGCTGGTCGAAGCGCACGGGAATGGCGCCGTCCGACCAGGGGTCTTCGAGCTGGTGGCAGCGGTCACTCGCGAAAACGACTTCAACGCCCAGCGCGCGCGCGGCCTCGGCAAAGCTGCGCGTCTGGTAACCCAGTTTACTCGCGAGAATCAGCAGTCGGCTCATGCTGCGGTGTCACCCTTTTTGCTGTCGCTCGTCCGCCGCGGTGGACGAGGGGGCGCTGTAAGGTGCGAAGAAGCCCCGCCTCTGAAGAGGCGGGCTACAGCAGCTAGGCGCACCCCTTTAAACATATTGGTCTGCCTTGGCCGGGGCCGCGCTTGCTTTTCCGATGGATACAAACTGATTATCCATCGGCTCGGCGCAGCAATACCAGGGTTCGTCGAGAAATGGCACGGGAGCGGGGTGCGCGGCGGAGTGCCCGGGAATTGGCGGCGCGGTGATCCCCGCCGCAGCGTGCGCGGCGCGCCAGATGTGGGAGAAAATTTGCGTGCGCGAAAGTTTGAGCGAATCCCCGCGCTGCACCAGATCGGAAATTGCCTTGGACAAAGCATCGACGCGCGGATCTTGGTGCTTCCAAGGAAACACCAGCGCGGCGGAATCAAACGGCTCGACCATGCGGCGCACCTCCGGCAAATCCAGGAGCCGAGATCCCGCGGGAATCAGCAGGCGAATGGCCAGCTGAATGGGCGCGACGTTTTCGCACAACTCTTCCCGCGCGATCACGTCCAGCAAATCGATGTAGCCCTCAAGCGATGTCCATGGCGTGAACGGCACGAACGTGGGCAGCAGCGTCATGCCCAGTTCGCGGAATCTCGCGACCACGGCGAGAAAATCGGCGCGCGTGTGCCCCTTATCGAATTGTTCGAGCACGCGGTCATCCACCGATTCCACGGCGCTGATGACGAACAGGCAGCCCGTGTCGCGCAGTGTCGCGAGAAGAGCGTCGTGCTTGCGCAGGTGCTCAATCTTGATGGTCGCGTCGTAGCTGAGGACCGGGAATTCGCGATGCAGGGCTTGCACGATGGAAAGCGAGTGCGCCGGGCCGTTGAAAAAATCCGGGTCGCCGAAGGTGATGTGCTGAGCGCCCGCGTCAACCTGCTGGCGGATATCGTCGAGCACGACGTCGCGGTCCACCACGCGGAAAGCGCCGTTATAAACCGGCACGATCGGACAATGGCGGCAGAGGTGCTTGCAGCCGCGCGTCGCCTCGGTCGAGCCCGCGATGCGGTGCTCGCCTCCGGGCATTACCACGCGCGCGTAGTTCGCAAGCTCGGGCATGCCCGCGCGGTCCGGGACAAGAAATTTTTGCCGCGCGAGGGAAATGACGGGTTCTTGTTGTACAGGGCCGTCATTCCGAGCGGAGCGAGGAATCTCTCCGTCCGACGATCCAAGAGGGATTCCTCGCTCCGCTCGGAATAACAACGATTGGGGTTGGTCGAGTGTCTCATTCAGGCGGCCCGCAAGATCGACCAGGCCCTGCTCGAATTCCCCGCCGAGAATCGTGGCGACGCCGAGCCCGCGAAGATACTCCTCATTCACCGGGGCGTACAGACCATAAAAACAAAGATGCGCACGCGGATTCAGTCCGCGAACGCGATCGACCAGCCCGGCCGCCAGGCGTGTCGCCGTGTGCATGGGCACGTAGAATGCGATCAATTCCGAATCGCGCACGGCAGCATCCTGGAAAGCTTCGCGCGTCAGATCGAAACAAGCAACCTCGTGCCCACGTGCGCGCAGCCATGCCGCAGGCGACGCAAGGCCAAACGGCTGCCTGCCCAGTTCGTACGTGGAGATGAGAACGATGTTCATACGGCTGTGGGAACGTCCATGGCCATTCTAACCGAAGCGAATCGCGGAGGAATAAGAATAAAAAACGCCTCGCCCCGACCGAGTCGGGGCGAGGCGGATAATCGAGCCAATCCCGGCCGCCGCATGCGGAGCATGTCAGCAGCCGTGAAGGCGCAAAATCAGATCCTCATGGGCAAGTGGGTGCGATGTGCTTCATCGCGGTTACATGCATGTAGTGAGGAGACTTCGGCACGTCCTTGTTTTCCTTCATCGCTGCGTCCTCGGGCATCGCCGTGCCGGTGATCTCCACCTTGTGGCCGACGTGTCCCGCGAGTTTTACATCCGACGATACGATTCCCACCTGCTTCGGTCCCTTTTCCAGATCGGTAAGCATGAAGGTGTCGGGCGCGGTGCCAGCCTTCAAGCAACCGGTCATGCTATGAGTTTTTGGAGCCGCATCCTGGGCCGGGGTGCCAACTGCGATTGCAAACGCACACGTGAGAACCAGTACCGCAATGACTAAACTTTTCATTAAAGCCTCCATTCAGGAAGATCGGCCGGGGCACGAGCACAAGTGCAGCCGAACCGCGTGATCTCTCGCTCCGGTGCCTGGCGCCTGTGAGCGGCATCATACCACGGGATGGCGGACCGTGGGCGCGGGATCAGGGCTGCATAATATATGAATTAGCAAGTTATTGGTGTGGAGAAATTTTCGGGGGAGACCTACTCCACTGCCGGCACTTTCGTAATTTGATGAACGGCAAGATTTTGGAGGTCGGGGCTTCAGCCCCGACGTTTAACGTTGTCGGATCGGGGGTTTTGACCCCTGAAGCTTCAGGGGCGAAAGCCCACGACAAACCAGGCATAAATGTCCGAGCTGAAGCTCGGACCTCCGACTACCCACGGAAAATTGAATTTTAGGACAGTACCCCGCTACCGGGAAGGCTGCGCGGAACACAGGGATGCGATATGATTATGGTTCTGCATCCAATCAGAAAGGAACATGAGCAGAATGTCTCCCGTATCCAAGAATTCATTCGGCACGCGCGGCACGCTTTCGGTCGACGGCAAGAACTACGAAATTTTCCAACTGAGCACGCTGGAGAAAAAGGGCGTGGGCCACGCGGCCAAACTGCCCTTCTCGCTCCGCGTCCTGCTCGAAAATCTTTTGCGCCAGGAGGATGGCCGCTTCGTTCACGCGAAGGATATCGAAGCCTTGGCCGGCTGGAATCCGACCGCCGCGTCGCAGCAGGAAATTTCCTTCATGCCCGCGCGCGTGCTCCTGCAGGATTTCACGGGCGTGCCGGCCGTCGTGGATCTGGCCGCGATGCGCGAAGCGATCCGCCAGCTGGGCGGCGATCCCAAGAAAGTGAATCCCCTGCTCCCCGCGGAACTCGTGATCGACCACTCGGTGCAAGTGGACAAGTCAGGCTCCGACATGGCCTTCGCGTTCAACGCCGAGCTGGAATTCCACCGCAACGTCGAGCGCTATGCCTTCCTGCGCTGGGGACAAACGGCCTTTGATAATTTCAAAGTGGTTCCTCCGGATACCGGCATCTGCCACCAGGTGAACCTGGAATATCTGGCGCGCGTCGTGTTTGACGCCGCTTCCGACGGCAAGACGTTCGCCTTCCCCGATTCGCTGGTGGGCACGGACTCGCACACCACCATGATCAATGCGCTCGGCGTCTTCGGCTGGGGCGTTGGCGGCATCGAAGCAGAAGCCGCCATGCTGGGCCAGCCGCTTTCGCTGCTGATCCCGGAAGTGGTCGGCTTTAAGCTGCATGGCCGCCTGCCCGAGGGCGCGACCGCGACCGACCTCGTCCTGATCGTCACCGAAATGCTGCGCAAGAAGGGCGTCGTCGGAAAATTCGTCGAGTTCTACGGCACGGGGCTTACCAGCCTGAGCCTTCCGGATCGCGCCACGATCGCCAACATGGCTCCCGAATACGGCGCCACAATGGGATTCTTCCCCGTCGATGCCGAGACGCTGGATTATTTGCGCTTCACGGGCCGCGACGCCGCGCGGGTGCGCCTGGTCGAGGAATACACCAAGGCGCAGGGAATCTTCCGCACGGACGCCACGCCCGACCCGATTTATACCGACAAGCTGGAACTGGACCTGGCCAGCGTCGAGCCGACGCTTGCAGGACCGAAGCGCCCTCAGGACCGCGTGCCGCTGCGGCAATCGAAGGCGGCGTTCGAAAAGTCACTCGAAGGCACCGCGCAGAAAAATGTCGCGGTGAAAAACAACGGCGACAAGTTCGAACTTTCCAACGGCTCCGTGGTCATAGCGGCGATAACGAGCTGCACCAATACATCCAACCCATCGCTGATGCTTGGAGCCGGCCTGCTGGCAAAGAAGGCCATTGAACGGGGCCTGCACAGCAAGCCCTGGGTGAAAACCAGCCTGGCGCCGGGTTCGAAAGTCGTCACGGACTACCTCGACGCGGCGGGCCTTTCGAAATATCTCAACGAACTCGGTTTTCAACTGGTCGGTTACGGCTGCACCACGTGCATCGGCAACAGCGGCCCGCTCGAAGAGCACGTCGGCGCGGCCATCAAGGACAACAGCCTCGTGGCCGTTTCCGTGTTGAGCGGGAACCGCAATTTCGAAGGCCGCATTCATCCCCTGGTGCGCGCAAATTATCTGGCGTCTCCTCCACTCGTGGTTGCGTACGCGCTCGCCGGACGGATGGATTTCGACATGGCCAGCGAATCGCTTGGCAACGATAAGAACGGGAAGCCGGTGTTTCTGCGCGAGATCTGGCCCTCGCCGCAGGAGATTGATTCGACCGTGCGCGCCAGCGTGACGACCGCGATGTACAACAAGGAGTACGGCGAAGTGTTTCAAGGCGATGCCAGCTGGCGCGGCCTGAAAATTCCCGAGGGGGATCTTTACGCCTGGGACAACAAGTCCACGTACATCAAGAATCCTCCGTTCTTTGAGAAAATTACGAAGACCCCGGCGCCGCTCACCGACATCCACGACGCGCGGGCGCTGGCCATGCTCGGCAACAGCATCACCACCGATCACATTTCTCCCGCGGGCTCGATCGGCGTCGATACGCCCGCCGGAAAATGGCTGATCGCGCAGGGCGTGAAGCCATCCGATTTCAACTCCTACGGCGCGCGCCGCGGAAATCACGAAGTGATGATGCGCGGCACGTTCGCCAACATCCGCCTGCGCAACCAGCTGGCCCCGGGCACCGAAGGCGGCTGGACCGTCCACCAGCCCGACGGCGAAAAGATGTCCATCTACGACGCGGCGATGAAATATCAGAAGGAAGGCGTGCCGCTGATCGTACTGGGCGGCAAGGAATACGGATCGGGCTCGTCGCGCGACTGGGCCGCGAAAGGCACGGTCCTGCTTGGCGTGCGCGCAGTGATTGCGGAAAGCTTCGAGCGCATCCATCGCAGCAATTTGCTGGGCATGGGTGTGCTTCCCCTGCAATTTCGCGCCGGCGAATCGGCGCAATCGCTTGGCCTCACCGGATTCGAGGTTTTCACCATCGAAGGCGTGGCAAAACTCGCGCCCGGGATGGCCGTGGAAGTCCGAGCCCGCGACGCGCAGGGCAAGGAAAGAGTGTTTCAGACCGTGGCGCGCGCCGACACGCCCGAGGAAGTCAACTATTACCGGCACGGCGGCATTCTGCCGTACGTTCTGCGGCAGATGCTGTAGGTTGTTGCGCGAGGATTTGGTGGCACGGGCTTCAGCCTGTGCGGTTTAGTTTTTGCACGTGCGAAATCTAAACCCAAAGGCTGAAGCCTGTGCTACTCAAAGCCCAATAGCAGTCGACGCGTGCAAGTTAAAATGTCGAGCAATAGTATTGCAACTCCCGATTGGTCGGCAATTCCCGCGCCGAAAGATGACGGCGCGACGCGGCACCTGACCGGCGCGCAAGTTCCCTCCGTTCCACTTCCCGCCACGGATGGCACGATCATTGATCTGTCTTCCCTGCGTGGCCTTGTAGTGGTCTACGCGTACCCCCGAACGGGAATTCCCGGCGTCGATAACCCACCAGGTTGGGACCTGATCCCCGGTGCGCGGGGATGCACGCCGCAGACATGCGCCTTCCGCGACCACTTTGCGGAACTGAAAACTCTGGGCGTCAACTTTCTGTTCGGCCTTTCCACGCAGAAACCTACCTACCAGCGCGAATTTGCCGATCGCCTGCACCTCCCGTTTCCGATTCTCTCGGATGAACAACTGAAGGTGACTCGCGCCTTGCGGCTGCCGACATTTGAGGCCAGCGGATTGACGCTGCTCAAGCGGCTTACGCTGGTGATTCGCGACGCGCGGATCGAGCACGTCTTCTATCCGGTTTTTCCGCCGGACCAGAATGCCGGCGACGTCCTAGCCTGGCTGGCGGCCAGGATTCGTTAGCGCACTCCTGCAGCAAAACAGAAGCTTCCCGCTTCTCCTTGCGCCTTTCCATCGCCGCCACACTTCTGTTACCTTCATCTCCTTATTTCACTAGGAGCCGCTGATGGGCGCGCAAATCAAGCCGGTCTTTTTTCTGAAATTATTCATTCTGTTGTTCGCCGCCGTGTTGCCGGGACTTACGGCGCAATATCCGCAGGCCGAAGTCGACCGCGTCGTGGCCATCAAAGCAGGAAAACTCGTCGACCCGGAAAAGGGGACGACCGAAACCAATCAGATCATCCTGGTGCGCGGGAAAACGATCGAAGCCGTCGGCCCGCATGTGCAAATCCCGCCGGACGCAAAGGTCATCGACCTGTCGAAATCCACCGTGCTGCCGGGCCTGTTCGACGCGCACACGCATCTGTGCATGACGCTCAAGAGAAACCGCGACGGGAGCAGCTACTACATCACCACGCTGATGGACCCGACTCCCTACCGCGCCATCGAAGGCGTGGCCAACGCGCGGGACATGCTGGCCGCGGGCTTCACCACGGTGCGCGACGTCGGCAACGCCGGAAACTACGCGGACACGGCCCTGCGCGAAGCCATCGAGCGCGGTCTGGTGCCCGGTCCCACGATGCTGAACGCTGGGCGCATCATCGCCCCATTCGGCGGGCAGTTTCAGTTGCAGCCGGAAAAACAGGACCTGGCCACGCCGGAATATTTTTTCGCCGATACGCGCGATGAGATGGTCAAGGCCATCCGCGAAAATATTCATTTTGGCGCGACGGTCATCAAAATCGTCGTCGACGATCAGAAATACATTTACAGCACGGACGACATCCGTTTCATGGTCGCCGAGGCGCACCGCGACGGCCTGAAACTCGCCGCTCATTGCTGGACCGAGGCCGGCGCGCACAACGCGGCCGAGGCGGGCGTCGACTCCATCGAGCACGGGGAGCGGATGACGAACGAGGATCTAGAGCTCGCGAAAAAAAATCACGTCGTGCTGGTGGGAACTGACTTCACGGAAATCGCCGCGAGCCGAAATAGTTTTCCGAGCCTGCATTCGGTCTTTGTGGACCGGCTGAAGCGCGCTTACCAGATTGGCGTCACCATGGCCTTCGGCACCGACGCGTTTGTGTCCGTGCCCGGGGAAACGCGCGGCACCCAGGCCGCCGAATACGTTGACTCCTGGGCCGAAGCCGGAGTGCCTGCGAAAGACACGCTGCGCGCAATGACCATCAACTCCGCGCGCCTGCTCGGCGTGGACCGCGAACGCGGCGCGATCCAGCCGGGCTTGGCCGCCGACATCATCGCTACGCCGGAAAATCCGCTGGATGATATTCAGGCCGTCCGAAAAGTATCGTTCGTGATGAAGAATGGCAGCGTGTTTAAGAACGAATAGAATCCGGCGAGCGGTGCAGTGCGAGGCGCGCGTTCAGCCCACCTAACGATTCCCCACCCGGCGATCCGCAGCAAACCGGCTGATTCCAATCCGTATTGAGTCGATTTGACATAGCGGTTTTTATTGTATTAAATCGCGTTGTTGTGTGGCACCTTTACACGCGGCAGGGCCGCAAGCCGCAGTTTGCGAGCTTGGCTGGTTCTCAGATGAAGATCCAATTTGCCCAAAGGTGACGGTCCTTATGTTTCGGATTACAGAATCAAGCCGAGGCCCGCGGCGCACGGACTTAAGTTCCCGAGCCTTGTTCCCTCTCACACCGGGCTTTCTGTTTATGATTTTGATTTTCGCTTCTTCGGCCCGCGCCCAGGTCTCGGCCGCAATTTCGGGAAGAGTGACGGACCCGGCCGGAGCTACGGTTTCCGGCGCGGCCGTTACCGCCAGGAATGTGGAGACGCGAGCGACCCGCGCCACGGTCACCGATGAAGCCGGCCGCTATTCGATCCCAGCGCTGGCCGTGGGCGAGTACGAGGTGCGCGTCTCAAAGCAGAATTTTCAGGAAGGCGTGCGCACGGGCATTCATCTGGCCATTGGGCAGCAAGCCACCGTGGACATGTCCTTGCGACTCGGACAAGTGACGGAGCAAGTAAAAATCGCCGGCGACGCTCCGATGGTCAGCGTCACGGCGGCCGATATACCGGGCCTGGTGGGGGAACAGCAGGTAAAAGACCTCCCGCTGAATGGCCGAAGCTACGATGAGTTGATGACGCTCAACCCCGGCGTCGTGAATTTCACCTGGGAAAAAACCGGAGGGATCGGGGTCTCGAACTCGACTACTGGAAACATGTTTTCGGTCGCCGGGAACAGGCCGCAGCAAAATCTGTTTCTGCTCAACGGCGTCGAATTCAGCGGGGCGGCGGAAAATAATATGCAGCCGGGCGGCGCGAGCCAGCAAATGCTTGGCGTGGATGCGGTTCGCGAATTCAACTTGCTGCAGGACACCTACGGCGCGCAGTACGGAAAGCGCCCGGGGGCCCAGGTAACCATCGTCACGCAATCCGGGACCAACCAATGGAATGGCTCCGCGTTTGAATATCTGCGCAACAACGCCCTGGACGCTCCCAACTTCTTCGATGTGACTTCCGCGCCTCCCTTCCAGCGAAACCAGTTTGGCGCATCCATCGGCGGGCCCATCCAAAAAAACAAGACCTTCTTCTTCGCCAACTACGAAGGGTACCGCCAGAATCTGCATCAGACTTCGGTGGACCTGGTTCCCGACGCGCTCGCGCGGGCCAACGCCAGCGCCACGGTGGTGAACCTCGGCTTGCTGAATCTCTGGCCCGTCGCTCCGGCCGGTGCGCCCGATTTTCCGGTCACGGCCACAGGAGGGGTCGCGGAAGTTTTCATCAGCCCGCCGCAAACGATACGCGAGGATTTCGGCACCGCGCGCGTCGATCACATATTTTCAGCGAAAGATTCGATAATGGCGGCCTACACGAACGATGACAGCGGCAGCGCCACGGCGACTCCGCTCAATGCCTACTCCAGCGATCTGCTGACCCTGCGCGAACAAGTATTCAGCATGGAAGAAACGCACATTTTTTCGCCGCGCCTGGTGAACACCGCCCGGTTCGGGTTTTCCCGCGCCGGATACTTTTTTACCGGAGAGCCCACGCCCGGCATACCGGCAGCCACCGTTCCCGGTTTCATACAAGGGCATCCGGTGGGAGCGGTCGTGGTGGGCGGCAGCCAGGCGTCCAATCCGCAAGCGCAACTCGGATTGGCGGGAAGCAACAACGGCAGCAACCTGTATATCGCGCGCAATCTTTTCACGTACGCCGATCAGGCCACGATCACCAAGGGCCGCAACCAGATTACCGCCGGCGTGTGGTTTCAGCGTCTGCAGTCCAATGAAGCCCTCGGCCTCAGCCAATTCGGACAGATGACCTTTACCGGCCTGCCCGCGTTGCTGTCCGGCACGGCCAGCTTCCTGTACGATCCTGCGCCCTCTGCGCTTGGCTGGCGATCCTTGTACGGCGCATTTTACGCGGAGGATGTGATCCGGCTATGGCCGAGCTTGACGCTCTCGCTCGGGTTCCGGGATGAATTCAGCACCGGATGGAACGAAACGCAAGGAAGAGCCGCGAACTATACGTATACGAATGGATTAATTTCCAATACTCCTGCTGTCGGAAGTTCGCTCTTCACGATGAACCGCGCGAAATTCCTGCCGCAGCCGCGAATCGGGCTGGCATGGAGTCCGTGGAGTTCCAAGACGGTCGTCCGCGCCGGATTCGGCATGTACAACGATTTGCAGGATTCACTGGGATACCGGGCCGACCAGAACGCGCCCTATAACCCGACCTACACGATTGCCGCAGGCAGCATCGCCGCGCTGAATCTGCCGATTAATCCCGCAGCTGCCCCGGCGGCGGCGGCTCTGCTGGTTCCCGGGGGCGTTCAGCCGGACATGTATACGCCGAGGGTCATCACGTATTCGCTGCGCATCGAGCGGGAATTGTCTCCCAACACATCTCTTTCAGTGGGCTATGTGGGCAGCCACGGATATCACGAACTGATCGGCGCCGACGCCAATGCGCCCGTGCCGGTCGTTTGTCCATCATCAACGTGCCCGACAACATTTCCCACCACGACGTATGTCGACCCGAACACTCATGCCACTCTTCCGGTTTATGGACCACTGGCCGGCACAGCGGTACCTGCCGGGACTTTCTATATTGTCCCTGGGACGAAGAAACCAAACACGGCTCTGGCAAACACGTGGACCTGGTTTTCCGAGGGCACTAGCTCATATAACGCGCTGCAGGTGGACTTGAAGCGGCGATTGAGCCATGGCCTGGCGGTCCGCGGCGTTTATACCTGGTCGAAATCCTTGGATGACGGAGATTCGCTGAATGCCACGGCTGCGGGAAACGCTCCCGCGCTGCTCTCGAATCCCTATGTTCCAAAGGCGGACTGGGGCCTTGCGACGTACGACGTGCGGCACATCGGCGTGGTCACGGCCAGTTATGACCTGCCGATCGGCCGCGGCAGAAAATATTTGAACAGTTCCGGCGGAGCGGCAAATTCATTGGCTGGAGGCTGGACGGTGAACAGCATTGTGACCGCGCAGTCCGGATTTCCGTTCACGCCGCAACTCGGGTACAACCCCTCAAACAACGGGGATACAAGAAACCCGGTCCGCCCGTTCTTGAATCCCTCTTTCACCGGCCCGGTGATCCTCGGGACGCCGGCGCAGTGGTTCAATCCCAATGCATTCGTGGCCGTGCCCAACAACAGCGGATATTTTGGCAACGTCGGCAGAGATTCCTATATCGGCCCGGGCCTGGCCACGTGGGATTTCTCCGTCCTCAAGGAAACTCACATCCACGAGGGAATGAATCTCCAGTTCCGCGCCGAGATTTTCAATCTGCTTAACCGCGCGAATTTCAATACGCCTAATCTGATCACCAGCGTCCTCCTGCCTTCGCCGAATCAGACCGTGCCGGTGCAATCGCCTTCCGCCGGCGCCATTACGAGCACCTCGACCTGGGCGAGACAAGTACAATTCGGGCTGAAATTACTGTGGTGACGCGCCTCCGGGCGGGATTTCAACAGGCCGCTGCGGTCCAGTGTTGGATGCTGCCAGACGCTTTAAAATCTAAAGGCTTTAACACAGAGGACACAGAGAGCACAGAGGAACATGAAGAGTGAAAGTCGATCCAGGGGGAACTAACTACATCTTAGGCAGGTTCTCGTAATATTGTGGCGCCCTTTGCGCTCCGTTTTCACTGCTCTCTGTTTTCTTATTCCTCGGTTTTCTCTGTGTCCTCTGTGCCTTCTGCATTCTCTGTGTTAGAGACTTTGTGGTTTAGAATCCCCCGGCCGCTCCCCACCCGCCCCGCACTCAAGTAACAATGCTCGGATAGAGCTTGGTCGCCACGGCCATCACCACCGCGAACGCGGCCAGTAGCATCAGAAAATCCTTGCCGATTCCAAAGGCGCTCGATCCGCCCACGATCATCAGCGTACGCAGCGCGTCCACCTGGTAGGACAGCGGATTCACCTGCGAAATCGCGCGCAGCCACCCAGGCATGAGGCTGAGCGGGTAGATCGCGTTGCTGGCGAAGAACAGCGGCATGGTCAGAACCTGGCCGATACCCATGAAGCGCTCGCGCGACTTCACCAGGCACGCCACGATCAAGGAAAACGTCGAGAAAATCGCCGATCCCAGCATCACCGCCGCCACCACTCCGGCCAATTGCAGGATCCCGAAGCGCAACTGCACGTGCAGCAGCAGCGCGACCAGGTACACAAATACCATCTGGCACAGGCTGCGCGCCGTCGACGAAATCGCGCGTCCCAGCACCAGCGTACTGCGCGGCGCGGGGCTCACCAAAAATTTCTGCACGATTCCCAGGTCCCTTTCCCAGATCAGGGAAATTCCATAAAAAATCGCGCCAAATAAAACGCTTTGCGCCAGAATCCCGGGCGCGATGAAATCCAGGTAGCTGATGCCGCCGGTGGGGATGGCCCGCGCGCGATTGAAGACCTGCCCGAAAATCAAAAGCCAGAGCACCGGCTGCACCATGCGCGTGAACAGTTCCACGGGATCGTGAATGAGCTTGCGAATATCGGATTCGGCGACGGCCAGCGTCTGACGCAGATAATTCGCGCCCGGAAACGGCTCAGCCCAGCCGCTGAGTGGTGCTTCGTGTGCGAGCGACATCTCTCAGGTCTCCTCCCTCCGAAATCGTGGCGCCGGTGAAGTGAATAAAGACGTCATCGAGCGTGGCCTCCGCGCCCACTTGCGCCTTGAGTCCCGCGGGCGTATCCATGGCCGCCAGGACTCCGTTATGCATGACGGCCACCCGATCGCAAAGATGGTCGGCCTCTTCCATATCGTGCGTGGTCATCAGGATCGTAGTGCCAAATTCGCGGCGCAGTTCGCGGATGCGTTCCCACACCGATCGTTTTGCAGAGGGATCAAGCCCCACGGAAGGTTCGTCCATGAATAGAACGCTGGGACGATGCAGCATGGATTGGGCGATTTCCAGCCGCCGGATCATGCCGCCGGAATACTGGCGCACGCGCTTGCCCGACACGTGCGCCAGGTCCATGAACTCGAACGCTTGCGCGATCCGGCGGGCGCGCTCTGCGCGCGGAATTCCATAGAGCTTCGCCGAAATCAGCAGATTTTCATACCCGGTCAAATCGCCGTCGGCGGACAGCATCTGCGAAACGTAGCCGATTTTCCGCCGCACGGCCTCCGGATGCTGCACCAGATCGAAGCCGGCGATTTTTGCCGTACCCTCGCTCGGCGGCAACAACGTCGTCAGCATTTTGATCAGCGTGCTTTTGCCCGCGCCGTTGGGACCCAACAATCCGAACGTCGCGCCGGAGGCGCAGGAAAAATTCAAATGATCGACGGCCACCAGCGTGCCAAAACGGCGCGTCAGGGAGAGGACCTCTATCGCGTTCGAGCCCGAGTCCGGAGCATTTTCCATGCGCTCTGCAGTTTACCTCCAAAAAGGATCTGGTGCGAAGAGCGGAGTCGCGGCCACGCTCTGCCACGAAACAGCCGAACTCCTACAATCGTGAACTTCTCGCCATGCACATCAGGACTCCTAAACAGCGGTGAAACTTTAGCTGTCGGAGGCCGTCAATAGAAAGTAGGATAAGGTATCAGCGTAAAATACCCGTGGGTGGAGTGCACAACATGAAGCGTTTCCTTTTCCATTTTACCGCCGGCGTCGTATTGTCGCTGGCCATCGCGGCCGGCACGGCATCAGCGTCGCCACAAAGCCCGCCCGCGCAAGCCGCTGCAATTCCCAAGGTGCAGATTCCCATCCAGCAAATCACGCTGGCAAACGGCTTGCGGATTGTGCTTTCGGAGGACCATGCCGCTCCCACCGTTTCCCTGTGCATTACCTACGACGTGGGATCGCGAAATGAACTCGCCGGGCACACCGGATTCGCGCATCTGTTCGAGCACATGATGTTTCAGGGCTCGCAAAACGTGGGCAAGGGCGAGCACCTGATCCTGGTGCGGGTGAACGGCGGCGACGTCAACGGCACGACCACGCAGGACTCCACCAATTATTTCGAGCGTGTCCCGGCTAACCAGCTGGACATGGCGCTGTTTCTGGAATCCGACCGCATGCGCGCGCTTCGCATCACCCAGGCCAATCTCGACAACCAGCGCAATACCGTGCAGGAAGAGCGCCGCCTGCGCATGGACAATCAGGCGTACGGAAAGACTTACGAAATCATCGACGGCCTGGCCTATGACAGCTTCGCCTACAAACATTCCACGATGGGTTCCATGGACGACCTGAATGCGGCGAGCCTCGAGGATGTCGGGCATTTTTTCAAGACCTACTACGCGCCCAACAACGCGGTCCTGACGCTGGTGGGCGATTTCAAAACTCCCGAGACGCTCGCAAAAATTAAGAAATACTTCGAGGACATTCCTTCGCAGCCCGCGCCGCCCGCCGTGGACATCGGCGAACCCGCGCAGACCGCGCAGCGCCGGATGCAGGTCGAAGATTCGTTCGCGAAGCTGCCTCGCCTCGATATCGTTTACAAAACTGTCCCCGCAAATACGCCGGACTGGTACGCGCTCGATATGCTCGGCGACATCCTGTTCAGCGGGACGTCCTCGCGCCTCTATCAACTCCTGGTGAAGGAAAAGGCCGTGGCCCTGCAAGTGGGCGGAGGAGTTGCCGAGAGGCGCGGGCCCTCTTTGTTTCAGGCCATCGCATTGATGAAACCGGGGCAGGACGCGGGAGAGATCGAGAAGCTGATTAACGATGAGTTTGAACGCGTAAAAAAAGACGGAGTGACGCAGGAGGAAATGGACAAGGTGCGCATCCAGGACCGGCTGGGCCAGGCCGGGTCTCTGACCAGCACGCTCAACCGGGCGCGCACGATGGGCCGGGACGCCGTTTATTTCCATGACCCCGGCCTGATCAATACCGCGCTGGTGAATTACAGCGAAGTCACCGTCGCAGATATCCAGCGCGTCGCCCGGCAGTATCTGGGTACGGAGCAGAGCACAGTGGTGCTGACCGTTCCAAAAGCGCAGGCGCCCACGGCCCTGGAAGGCCCGAGAGGAAATCAATGAGATTCACAATCCGTAGAAAATTTCTTCTGCAGGCGGCTATCGCATTGGCCATGACTGCCGCGATGCCAGGGCTGAGCTGGAGTCAAATCGACTCAGGCCAGGACAAAGCGATACCCCCCAGCAAAGTCGAGCGCCTGAATCGCGCGCCGGTGTCCAAGGAAATTCTGAAAGTGACGCTGCCGCGCCCCATCGAGACGACACTTCCGAACGGGATTCACGTGCTCATCCTCGAGGACCACCGCTTCCCCCTCGTCGCCGTGGAGTTCGACATCGACGGCGCGGGCCAGATGTATGAGCCGCCGAATCTTCCGGGCCTGGCCGGTACGACGGCGCGCTTGCTGGACGAGGGCACCAAGACCCGCACGAGCAAGCAAATTGCCGAACAGATCGATTCGCTAGGCGCATCGCTTACCGCTTCCTCCTCTTTCGGTTCCGGTTCGACATCGCTCTACGCGTCGGGACTTTCCGATACGTTCGACCAATGGTTCGCGCTGGCCACGGACGTCCTGCTGCACCCCATTTTCCCGGCCGATGAATTGGCGCAATACACGTCCCGTGCAAAACCCGCGCTGCTGCAGCAGCGCGCGCAACCCGGTTTTCTGGCGTTCCAGACGATGAGCCACGCGCTGTACGGAAGTTACCCGGCAGCCGTTGTCTCCTCCACTCCGGAATCGCTGGACTCGCTGACGCCTGAACTGCTGGCGAACTGGCATGATGCCCACTACGTTCCGCAAAATACGGTGCTGGCAATTTCCGGTGACGTCCACGCGGATGTGCTGATCCCGAAATTGCGCCAATCGTTGGCCGAATGGAAGCGCTCGAAAGAGACCGTGAAATTGCAGCCGGCGCCGCCGCCCGCGACCCAACCCAAAGTATTTCTGGTGGACCGGCCGGGCTCGGTGCAAACAACGCTGCTGATGGGCAACCTGGCGATCGATCGCACCAGCCCGGATTATCCCGCACTAGTGGTGATGAATGAAGTCCTGGGGGCGGGAGCGGCCAGCCGGCTGTTTTTGAATCTGCGTGAGGAAAAAGGCTACACCTACGGCGTCTACAGCAACGTTACCGCGCGGAAATATGCCGGGCCGTGGACCGCGGGCGGGGACCTGCGCACGGAGGTGACCGGTGGGGCGATGACGGAATTCCTGCGGGAGCTGAACCGCATCCGCGATGAGAAAGTGCCGGACGAGGAACTGGATGCCGCAAAGCGAACCGTGGTCGCGAGCTTCGCGCTGTCGCTGGAATCGCCGCAGCAACTGATCGGGTACGCCATCACGCGCAAGGCCTACAACTTTCCCGCCGATTACTGGGACAAATATCCGGCGCAGATCACGGCGATCACGGCGGACGATGTGCAGCGCGTGGCGAAAAAATATATCAATCCAGCGACGATGCAGCTGGTGGCCGTGGGCGATGCAGGGAAAATAAAATCGGTTTTGGAAAAATACGGCCCGGTCGAAGTGGTGGATGCTTCCGGAAAACCGGCGGACGAGCCCGTCAAATCGCCGGGAGGAAATTCGCAATAATCGGCTCAAGTGGTTCGCAGGTTCAGCGCGGTGAAGAAATTAATGCTGACGGTGGCAAGTTCCGAGGGCGGGAAGCGGAACTGATACCGCGGATCGGCCTGCAGGCCGGCTTCGCGGCAACATTTCAAGAAGACCGGCAGCTCCACCAGGTACTGATCCGAATATCCATGCGTGCCGTCGTAAGCCACGGCGGGTGTCCTCCCCAAATTCGCGGCGGTAATTTCCGGGGGCAGGGTGTGCAGTTCGAGGACCAGCAAACCAAAACTACCCACGTAGGGGGCCCAGCGGCGCAGGTGCCGGACCAGATTTTCCTCGAGTTCATCGCGGGGGATCTCTTCTCCAAGATACGCGAAAGCGCCAGTGGAAGTTCCAGTCCTCGATCCTTTCACATAATTCGCGGGTGGCGAGTAGGGCCGGTTGTGATCGAGAAACGAGCGTACGTGAAGCAGATTGTGAACTTCGTGCCCGAGGGCCTCAAGGTCGCTCGCCAACTGGGCTGGCCGGTTGATGTCGCCGTGAATCACAAAATGCGCGGGAATTTTCGCGGCCCGCAATCTCTGCTTGGTGATCCGGCGGGCCACTTTGTTGAAATCGGCGCCGACGATCAGTAGCGGGTGCTTGTCCAGAACTGCTCCGCGAGCCGTTTGACTCTTCACCACGCAGTACAAGTGCTCGAGCAAGGTGCCGTCCCCGCAGCCCATATCGCAAATGCCCTGGGGCTGCTCGTGAATGGGACGGTTGAAAATCTCCACAATAATTTCATCCACCTTCCGGAAGTAGGTTTTGTGAGCGCCGCCGCTTCCCCAAACGTTCATGCCGCGATTGACGAGCAGTTCGGAACCGGTCTCGTCAACGCGCGGGATGCGCGGGTTGCCGAATAAAAGCGTGCTGAGGACGTTCATGAGGGGAAGGTAGGAAACGGTGACTCCGTACGATGCCGCGATCTGCGAGGCATAATGTCCCGCAGGCGTGAGCCAAACGCGTGATTGCTCGCGCGCCATCCAACCTTGCAGCGCCAGAATCTCGAACATCATGGAGAGGCTGCCCCGATGCCCAGGAACCTCGCTTGGCTTCAGCGGCCCCTGGGCCAGGCGCTCCAGAACTCCGCCACGGGCCAGGGCCACCATGGCCGGGCCGACGAGCATCCCGTCCAGGTGCTGCTGAACTTCGTGGTGCACCTCGCGTTTCACGGAATCCTCTTCGGCGGGTATATTCCAGCGGTCTTCGCTTCTGGCCACCATGGTGTGAAGAGACGGCAAAACGGTCTCGCCGGAGGTGCCAAATAAAAAATCTTCCAGGAAGATTGCTTTGGGGAGAAAGGAGACAGCTTCTGCATAGCGCGGAGCCAAATCCGCGCCGATCCTGCCTTTGCCGGTCAGCGTGTAGCTGATGTTGCCGGGTTCTTTTTCCCTGCGCTCTTCCAGCCAGCCGCAGGAGGCGAGCAGGCGAAGCGCCACGCGAAGGTAACCCCGGTTGCCGTGGGTTTGATTTACGATTTGATCGAGGCCCACGGGCTGGGGTGAGTTGCGAAATTCCTCGAACACTTTCCGATCCCAGAGCGCCTTGACGGTGGGAACCAGGACCATTCCCGCGAGGTGGTGGAAAATGCGCGTCCGGACCGCGGCTTTCTCGTCGTCGGTGGTGGATTGGCTCGCCATCGCTCCTTACGGGCTGCGGGAAGATTTTTGTAGCACAGCCACTCTTGGCTGTGCTAATTACACCCGCCCTTCGAACAAATCCCTTCCCTCGACCAAGGCGCGCATTTTGCGGTCCGCGACGCTGCGCTGCAGCATCCAAAAACCGCAGTCAGGATGAACGTAACGCAGCCGTTCTGCCCCCAGCGTCTTTACAATCCGCTCAATGCGCGACGCAATCAGGTCCGGACTTTCAACTTCGTTGTCCTTGATATCCACCAGGCCGATTCCCAGGCTGATGCTCGGGTCGAGTTCGGAAAATAAATCGATCTCGTCGTAGCCCCGCCGCGCAAACTCCAGCACCAGGTGGTCGGTGCGCAAGGAGTTCAGAAACGGAATCATATCCCGCCAAAATCCCCGCAACATCGGCTGGCCGCCGTAATTGCCGAAACAGATATGGACCGCCTTCTCGTTCAAAACGCCTTCCAGGACATGGTTGATGGCTTCGGCGGCCCACGGCGCATCTTCGGGAAACCCGACGATGCTGGCCTCGTCCAGTTGCAACACGTCCGCCTCGATGAACTCGACCTGGCGGCGGAGCACGGCCGCCAAATCCATGGCCAACTCGGCGACATCCTTGTAGGAAACGTTCGTCAAGACCCTGGCAAGCATGTGCGGACCGGTGCACGTAAATTTCAGCGGCGCCTTCGTCAGCGCGCGCACGAACTCGTAGTCCCTGGGAAGGTTCAAGGTGCCTTCCTGGATCCGGCCAACAGCCATGCCGGCGGTGAGGAGGCGGTAACCGGAGGCGCGGTCGGCGCGATAGCGGTCAAAATCGGAGAGAGTAAACTCCTTGCGGATGCCATCCATCCGCGAAACGAAATAATCCACCATTCCGTTGGTCTCCGGATGGCTGGGATCAAATCGCATGAGCTCACCGTCGGTAAGCAGGTCGAGCCCTGCAAGTTCCTGAGTCTTCAGAACAGCCATCACGGCATCGCGCAGCACCAGTCGCGAGGTATTGCCGACCATCCAGGAAGGAACGGGGTAGCTGCCGACGGTCGTGGTCTTGATTCGTGGAGGCATGGGACTCTCCTAAATCTGAAACGTCTTGGCCCGAAATGTAACGCCCGCGGTCAGGCGCCGAATGCCGCCTTGGTTTCCGGGCGCCACAAATACCAGAGCGCCAGCGCATCCACGGCCAGCAGCGAGATGTTCCACGCCAGGGCGACGTGACTGTAGCTCAGCAGCGTGGCGATCGCCCCCAGGCACGCTCCGGCTCCGATCAGCAGGAACAGAAAAATCGTGAACACGCGCGCGACGTTGCGCAGTCTGAAGATTCCGAACGCCAGCACCACGTGCAGCGCTCCAAATAACAAAAAAATCACTCCGGCGGCGGCCCCGAGCGCCGCCAGCATGGCGGCCATAACCCCGTGCGTTGGCGCGGTGGCCGACGCTCCCGTTATTCCCATGAAAAAAAAGAGGAAGCCAGCGGCGGCAAATCCCACCCCCGCCGCAATCATCAATACTCCGAGGACATTGACTCCCACTGGACGATGCATGGTCCACCTCTTCAGCAAGGCACGCTGAATTGTCTATTGCTGCTCTTGAGATTACCACTAAGGGCGTGGATTGCGGATGTCAAGCGCGGCGCGGCGCCGTCTGGGCCCGGCGGCAAAGCACGAACAGGAGAATCCCGGCGATGACGGAAACGACGCTGGCAGCCTGCGCGTTGGAGAGTCCGTAGAACGACCGCGGATTGATGCGGATGATCTCAACGAGGAAACGCGCGATGCCGGTAAGCACGAGATACGCCGCGAAAATCATTCCGTTCGGCGCGCGCATTTTCAAGCCGCGCTCGCCCAGCTTCCAGAGGATCCAGAAAATAATGATTGCCACGAGAAATTCGTAGATGGGCGTGGGGTGAACGCGATCGGTCGTCGGAACAATACCGTTCGGGAAACTCATGCCCCAGGGCAAGGACGTGGGGATGCCGTAATCACCGTCGCCGGAAAGCAGGCAGCCGATGCGGCCGATTCCGTAGCCCAGGGCGGCCGCGGGCGAGGCCACGTCCAGCATCAGCAGCGCCGGAATGCGAAAGCGCCGGGCCAGTAGCCACAGCGCGAGGAATCCGCCGATCACCGCGCCGAAAAATGCGAACCCCATGGTACTGAACAGCTGGAGCCACGGGTCGGCGAAAAACTCGGCGGGGCTTTCGAGCAAATGGTAGAGCCGGGAACCCGCAAGTCCGGCGAGACCCGTGATGCCGATGATGGCCTCGGCGTCGGCGGAAACCCGGCGTCGCGCGAAATCGGCGCGAAGGATAAAAAACGCGCAGATCAATCCGACGGCGACCATCAGTCCGTACGTGCCGAGGGTCAAGGGGCCAAGATGAATAAAAGGAAACAAGAATGCTCCATGTGTAGCGCGGATTTCACGTTCCCTGTCGTGCTGCTCACAGCGGATAAATTTCGCGAGCCGCACCAGTATAGCTGAGATACGCCAATCGCGTGGGCGCGTAGGCCTCCGAGGCCTAATGAACGATGGCTTGCTCGCCCGCGGCCGGTTTATTTCTTTTCATGATGAGGAGAAACGGGACCAGGCAGAGAACAATGACGGCAAGCGTGGAGATCACCTGGACGTATGCCAGCGTCGCCGCCTGCCTGTCGATCAACATGGAGATCATCCCGTGGGCCTGCTGCGTGGCTTCCACGCTTCCGGCTCCCTGCTTCTGCAGGGTCTGCGCCAGGCCGCGGGTCATGGTTTCATACGTATTCATTCCCGGCGCTGCATGCGCTGTCATCGTGCCGCGGCGTTGTTGGCCGATGCGCGAAATCTGATTCGAGATAAGCGCGATCCCGATGCTCCCGCCCACGTTGCGCATGAAACTGTTCATCGACGATATCTGGTTGTTCTTTTCGCGCGGCACGCCCACGTAGGCCAGGACGTTTTGCGGCACAAAAATAAACGCCAGGCCGAGCATCTGAAACGTGCGAATGAGCACGGCGGTGCGGAAATCCATGGTGAGGCTGAACACGGAGGACATGTAATACATGGCCACGGAAATGGAAATGAACCCGAAGGCCATCAGCCTGCGCGGATCGACCCGCGAAACCAGCGTGCCCACGATGGGCAGCATACAGATCATCGCAAATCCGCCCCCGGCGAGGGCTTCCCCGGATTTGACCGCCGAATATCCGAGCAGCACCTGCAGGAATTGCGGGATCATGAACGTGGTGCCGTAGAGCACGGTGCCCAGCGTAAAACTAAAAAACATGGCCGTGGCGAAATTGCGCTTCTGGAACAGGCGGATGTCCACGACGGGATTGGCGTGATGCCACTCCCAGACGATCCAGATCAGGAAAGCGTACGCGGACAAAATCGTCAGCGCCGTTATCCAGTGCGAGGCAAACCAGTCGGCTTCCTGCCCCTTGTCGAGCACGATTTGCAGGCTGGCGATGGCGATGGTGATGAGCCCCAGTCCGAGGTAATCGGCGCGAATACCTCTTCTTCTTTCCTGTTCGCGTTTCAGGAACGGCGGGTCCTCAACCATGCGATTGGTCAGGAACAGCGAAAGAATTCCGATCGGAACGTTGATATAGAAAATCCACCGCCAATTGAAATTGTCGGTAATGTATCCGCCCAGAGTGGGGCCGATGGCGGGCGCCAGGACCACGGCCATGCCGTAAACGGCAAAGGCCATGCCGCGCTTGGCCGCCGGAAACGTATCGGCGAGGATGGCCTGTTCGCTGGGCTGCAAACCTCCGCCGCCCACGCCTTGCAGGACGCGGAAGAAAATCAGCATCCCGAGACTCGGTGCCAGCCCGCACAAGAAACTGCTGCAGGTGAACAGCGCGACGCACATCATGTAGAAGCGCTTGCGGCCGATGATCGTCGAGAGCCACGCGCTGATGGGAAGAATGATGGCGTTGGAAACCAGGTAGCTGGTCAGAACCCAGGCGGACTCTTCATGGCTGGCCGAAAGGCTGCCGGCAATGTGCGGCAGCGACACGTTGGCGATGGAAGTGTCGAGCACCTCCATGAACGTGGCCAGCGTGACCGTCAGCGCGATGAGCCACGGATTAAATCTCGGCTTCCAGGGTGCTTCCAGAGCGTCCGTCATAAGGCTTATCCCTAAGTCAGTCCCCTACTTCAGCCAAACCTTGGGGACCACGGACATCCCTGGCCGCAACCGGTCGAGGCCCTGCTGTCCCGGCTTGAGGCGAATGCGCACGGGCAGGCGTTGCACGACCTTGACGTAATTTCCCGTGGCGTTTTCCGGCGGAAGCAAACTGCTGATTGAACCCGTGGCGCCGGGCATGGCTTCCACAGTGCCATCGAAGTCCTGGCCGAAGGCGTCGACCGAAACGGTGACCGATTGTCCCGGGTGCATCTCCCTCAACTGGCTCTCCTTGAAATTCGCCGTCACCCACAAAACGCTCAAGTCGGCGACGGTGAGAATCCTCTGCCCTTTGCTGACGTGCTCGCCCACCTCGGCGGTGCGCTTGCTAACCACTCCGGTGACGGGTGAAACGATTTTGCAATAGCTGAGATCCAGCGTGGCGCGGTCGACCGCCGCCTGCATGGCCTTCACATTGGCCTGGCCCGATTGTAGGTTGGCATGGGAGATGGCGATCTGGTTCGGCGCGCTCACGTTGGCCAGCTGCAGCTGGCTGCGCGCCTGATCGAGTTGCGCGCGGCGCTGCTCCACGACCTTTTGCGCGGACTCGGCCGAGGACCTCGCCGAATCCACCGCAGCCGCCAGAGCTTTGGCGGTGGCCACGACCTGGTCATATTGCGAGTGCGAAACTTCGTCCTTATCCACCAGCGATTTGTAGCGCGCGACATCGGCCTGCGCCCTGGCGTTATTGGCTTGGACCTCCTGAAGGCGGGATGCGGCCGCAGCCTGGTCCCTCTCGGCGGCCGCAACGCCCGCTTCGGCATCGGAAATTTCCGACTGGCTGGTCGAAAGGCTGGTCTGCGATGCGCTCTTGGTAATCGGCAGGTTGGAACCCGCCACGCGGACTTCCGCCTGCGCTTTCAGCAGTTGCGCTTGGGCCTGCTCGAGCGCGACTTGATAATCGCGCGGGTCGAGTTCCACCAGCAGGTCCCCGGCCTTTACCGATTGATTTTCCTCCGCGTGCACGGCGATCACTTGCCCATCGATGCGCGCGGTGATTCCGTTGAGATGGCCGTCCACCTGGGCGTCGTCGGTGGATTCGTAGGTGCTGGAATAGATCCAGAAGGCAATGGCCCCGATCAGGATCACGGCGCCCACAACGAGCGCGACGATCAGGCTTCTGCGCCGGCCTTGGGAGTTGCTGCCGGCGGAATCGGCGCTGGGTGAATTGGTCTGATCGACAGCCATGTTTATTGACTCCTCAGAAGAGTGCGAATGATTTTTTCCGCCTGGCCCACCGCGCGAGCCACGCTGGCCTTGGCCAGGTTGTGCGCGTTCAGGCTGGCGATGTAATCCTGCTCCGCGCTGGAAACCGCTTCCTGCGCCTGCACGACTTCGACGGTATCTGCAACGCCGGAAGAGAAACGGTCCCTGGCCTGCGCCAGTTCGTCCTGTGCCAGTTCGCGGCGGCTTTGCGCGACTTGCACCTGGTCGGCGGCGGCATTCAGATCGAGGTATGCGGTGCGCACCTGGGCTTCGACTTGGGCGCGAAGGTCGTCATAATCCGCGCGCGTCCGCTGCAGGGAGGCGTCAGCTTCCTCGATATCGCCCCTGGAATGTCCGCCGGCCCAGATGGGAAAGCGGATCTGGGCGGTAGCCGAGAACGACCCGTGCGAATTTCCGGGATTCACGCCGGCCAGGCCGTAATCGCCGCCGAGGTCGAGCGTGGGATACCGCTCCGCGTGAGCCGCCCGGAGAGAAAGTTCCGCGGCGCGCACTTGCGCTTGCGCGGACTTCAAGTCCGAACGGTTTTCCGACGCCAGCGCAATGGCCTGGATTAGCGTTAGATTTTCCAGCGGCGCGTAGGGCAAAGCGTCGGTCAAAATCAAGTCCTGGCCCGCGGGAAAACCGATCAGGCGCGCCAGGGCGATTTTGTCCTTGGCATAGGCGGCTTGCTCCGCGGTCAGGCGCTGCTGCTGCGTTTGCAGTTCGACTTCGCTGCGGGTCCTGTCAATTTTGGCGGAGAGCCCCGCGGAAAAACGGTCCTGGGCCTGCTGATAAATGGCTTGCGCGGTGGCCACCTGGGCCCTTGCGGAATCGACGCGCGCCGCTTCGGCCAGCACTTGCAGGTATCCGGCGGTTACCACGTAGACCACCGTTTCGCGGGCGTTGACGGCGGAAAGTTCCGCGGCGCGCTGCGCTTCGCGGGAAGATTGATAGGTGCGCAGCGCCTGCAGGTCGGCCACGCGCTGCGTCAACATGGCGCGCAGATCGAAATAGTTGGACGGCCCGAGAACTTGCGGAAATGCAAACGGGCTGCCGGGCGGAAGCTTGAAGCCAAACTCGGCCAGATCGATTTGTTGAACCGTTTCGCGCAAGCCGGTGGAAAGATTCGGCATTAAATCAGCGCGCGAGGCGATGGTTGCACCCTGCGCCTGGCGCGAGTCTTGCAGCGAACGCACGGCGCCGAGGTTGTAGCGCAAGCCGCGTTGCAGCGCGTCATCGAGAGAAAGTTTGACTGGCTGGTCCGAAGGAGTTGCGACGGACGCCGCCGGGCTCACGCTGCCCTGAAACGGGCCGGCCTGTGCAAACCCGGCTGCCGCCAGCGAGAGTGCGCCGAAAATCACGAAGAGGAGACGAAACCACAGGGTTCGCATGGGGACCACTCGATTCTTGGGACTTGCCGGTTGCGCCGCCGTCCTCGCCTCCCGTTTTCCGGGTGCGCGCAACGCGGTCTGCCCGGCCTTGCAATTAGCGCTTGCCAGCGCTGCGGCACCCAAGTAAGATACATACACGTATGTATGATGTCAAGCAGAGCGCCACGGTTAGATGAGACAGCTTTCCATGCGCGTAGCCCTGGCCAAAAAGAACAGGGCGCGGGTGTCGGCGGGCCGCCGGACTCCCTCCCGGCAAGCCGAGCGTACCGAAGTAACACGCCGCAAGCTGCTGACCGCCGCCAAGCAAGTCTTCGCCAAAAACGGCTTTGAAGCCGCGCGCCTGGAAGACATTTCCGCCGGCGCTGGCTATACCCGCGGCGCCTTTTATGCCAATTTTGAGAGCAAGGAAGACATCTTCTTTGCCCTGTTCGAGGAATGGGTACGGGAACGTATCGACTCGGTTACCGCGGCGCTGAGCCGCCACAAGGATCCGCTCGCAAAACTCGCTGCGCTCCGCAAACATTACGCGCAACTGGCCAAGGACCGCCGTCTGGTTTTGATCTCTCTCGAATTCAAGCTCTTCGCGTTGCGCCACCCGGAAGCCCACGTGCGCTTACGCAACCGCCACCGCCGCATCCGCGCGTGTTTCGGCGAACTGTTTTCCGAGTTGTTGCGCCCGCTCGGAAAAGAGCTGCCGATTGCCAATCCCGCGGCGTCCACTTGCCTGGGAGCAGTGGCCCAGGCATTGCTGCTGGAGCATCTGATGGACCCCAAGACGCTTTCCGATGGCGACGTTCGGCATGTGCTGGGTTTGTTTTTTGACTCTATTTTCCAGGTCGGCGCGGCCTAAATTTGCAACGCTTTTTGCGATCTTTCGCCGGAAGCAAATTGTAACGGAAGTTCGGGGCTCCGCATCACACACTATGGAAGAGCGCGCGACCCGGCCGGCAGCCGGACCCCGTGATTGATCGCAGCAAAACCACGAACCGGGATTTGTCTTCAGAGTGACCGGCAAGAACCGAGTCCAGTGCATCGGGAATTCGCTCGCACCTCGCTGGAATGGGCCGATCGAATTGCGGCCCGCGCGTTCCGGTCCGCGAAACGGCCGGCGCTGGATACCCCAAGGAGTCGGAATTCGGTATGTGGATCGTTCGGCTAGCCCTGCGGAGGCCCTACACCTTTGTGGTGATGGCGCTGCTTATCCTCATCGTAGGTTCCCTGGCCGTTTATAGCACTCCCACCGACATTTTCCCGAACATCGATATTCCTGTGATTAGCGTGGTTTGGTCATACGGAGGACTTTCGGCCGAGGAAATGGCCGATCGAATCGTGGTGTCCTACGAGCGCGGCCTTTCGACAACCGTAAACGATATCGAGCATATCGAATCGCAATCCCTGAACGGCCTCGCCGTCATCAAGGTCTATTTTTATCCCGACGCGCATATCGAACTGGCGCTGGCCCAGGTCACGGCGCTGGCGCAAAGCGCCGTCCGGAACGATCCGCCGGGAACCACGCCGCCGTTCATCATCAATTACAACGCTTCCTCGGTGCCGATTATTCAGCTGGCGCTGTCCGGGAAAAACCTGTCCGAGCAGCAACTGAACGACATCGGAGCCAACTTCCTTCGTACGCAATTGGCGACCGTGCAAGGCGCCGTATTCCCGAATCCCTACGGAGGAAAACAACGCGAAATTGTGGTGGACCTGAATATCCCGGCGCTGCAGGCGAAAGGGCTTTCGCCCAATGACGTGGTGGCCGCGGTCGGCGCGCAAAACCTGATTCTCCCGGCCGGCACGGTCAAGATCGGCTCGCTGGAAAACGACGTGGATATGAACGGCAGCCCGCAAACCGTCGAGGAACTCAACGATCTGCCGATTAAAACGGTGGGAACGAATACGATCTACGTCCGCGACGTCGCCCATGTGCGCGACGGCAATCCCCCGCAAACCAACATCGTGCACGTGAATGGGCAGCGCGCCGCTCTCATGACCATCATGAAGTCGGGCAATGCCTCCACCCTGGACATCATCGAAAGGATCAAGCAGCGACTGCCCATCGTCATGGCCGGCCTGCCCCCGGCATTCCAGGCGCGCCCCATCGCCGACCAATCGGTATTTGTTCGCGCATCGATTAACGGCGTGGTGCGGGAAGCCGCGCTTGCCGCGTGCTTCACGGGGATAATGATCCTCGTCTTTTTGGGAAGCTGGCGCAGCACTCTCATCATCGCGGTGTCGATTCCCCTTTCGATTCTGACCTCCATCATCGTTTTGAGCGCCATCGGACAGACCATCAATATCATGACGCTCGGCGGGCTAGCCCTGGCCGTGGGAATCTTAGTCGACGATGCGACCGTCACCATCGAAAACATCAACCGGAATCTGGCCATGGGCAAGGAAGCGATTCAAGCCATCCTGGACGGTTCGGAGGAAATCGCCGTTCCCGCGTTTGTTTCCACGATTTCCATCTGCATCGTGTTCGTGCCGATGTTCTTTCTCACCGGCGTCGCGCGTTACCTGTTCGTGCCGCTGGCCGAGGCGGTTGTGTTCGCGATGCTGGCGTCCTACCTGCTTTCCCGGACGCTGGTGCCAACGATGGCGCGTTTCCTTTTAAAATCCCACGAGGAAGAATCGGCGCAAAAATCGCTGGCCAGCCGCAATCCGCTGGTGCGGCTGCAGGGACTTTTCGAACTCTGGTTTGAGAAATTCCGGAACGGTTACCGGGAAATCCTGCGGTCGTGCCTGGCGCACAGGATTGTTTTCCCGGTGGTTTTTCTGGCCCTGTGCCTGGGCTCGTTTGCGCTGCTTCCTTGGCTTGGCAGGGATTTTTTCCCGAATGTGGACTCCGGACAAATCAAGCTGCACCTGAGGGCGCCGACGGCAACGCGCATCGAGGAAACCGCGTCATTGTGCGAGGAGGTCGAGCGCTCCATCAAGCAGGTGATTCCCGACCGGGAAGTGGCCAGCGTCATCGATAACATCGGGTTACCTTACAGCGCGCTGAATTACACCTACAGCACGTCGGCTCCGGTGGGCCCGGAAGATGCCGACATCATGATCTCCCTGGCGGAAAATCATCGGCCCACCGATGAGTACATTCACGATTTGCGCCTGCGCCTGACACGGGAGTATCCCGGCGTGATGTTCTATTTTCCGCCGGCCGATATCGTCACCCAGATTCTCAATTTCGGTCTTCCCGCCCCCATCGATATCCAAGTGATCGGGCGGGACGTTGAGGCGGACCACGAATTCGCCAATAATCTGCTGAGGCAGTTGAACAAGGTCACCGGCATTGCCGACCTGCGCATTCAGCAACCCTTCAACCAGCCGAAGCTGCACATCAATGTGGATCGCACCAAGACAATCCAGGCGGGCTTCACCCAGCGCGAAGTGGCGGGAAATCTGCTGGTCTCCCTGAGCGGCAGTTTTCAGACTTCTCCTTCCTTCTGGCTGGACCCAAAATCGGGTGTCACCTACACCGTCGCCACGGAATCTCCGCAATACGGCTTTGAATCGCTGCAAGACCTGCAAAGCATCCCCGTGACCGGAAGCAGCCATGCACCCTGGCAAATACTTGGGAATTTGGGGACCATCACGCGAGGCGCGGGAATGGCCACGGTTTCTCATTACGACGCGCAACCCGTGATCGACATTTTTGGATCGACGCAAGGACGCGATTTGGGCGGAGTCGCAAGCGAGGTCGAATCCATCGTCGATCGTAACCGCAGCCATCTTCCCCGCGGAGCGCAAATCGTCGTCCGGGGGCAGATCGCGACAATGGAATCTTCCTTCCTGGGTTTGCTGGCCGGCCTGGCGTTCGCCATTCTTTTGATCTATCTGCTGATCGTGGTGAATTTCCAATCCTGGCTCGATCCCCTGATCATTATTTCCGCGCTGCCCGCCGCGCTCGCCGGGATTGTCTGGATGCTGTTTCTGACGCATACGACTGTGAGCGTGCCGGCGCTGACCGGGTCGATCATGTGCATGGGCGTGGCGACCGCAAACAGTATTCTTGTAGTCAGTTTTTCCAAGGACCGGGTCCGCGAGGGGCAGAGTCCTCTGGAGGCCGCCGAAGGAGCCGGGTTTACGCGCTTTCGTCCGGTGCTCATGACCGCTCTGGCCATGATCATCGGTATGGTGCCGATGGCTCTGGGCCTGGGCGAAGGCGGCGAACAGAACGCCCCGCTGGGCCGCGCCGTGATCGGAGGGCTGGTGTTTGCGACCGTGGCGACGCTGTTGTTTGTCCCCGCGGTTTACAGCCTGATTCACGGGCTTCGCAAGGACGCCACCAAATCGGCGGTGCTGGAGCTGCCGGGCGATTAGTTTTTTGTTTTTCGGAGGAACAGATGCGGGTTGTTGCAAATCGATGGAACGCCACGCGAACACCGAGCGCAGGACGGCTCGGATGCGGCGGGTCGCAAACTTCGGGATCTGCTGCCACGCGGGCCGTCCTCTTTCTGTGCATGGTGATCGTGCTTGCGCTGGCCGTGATTTGGGGGATATCGAGCCGCCGCAAGACGAACGCGCAACTGGCCCAGGAAACGCAGGAACTCGCTGTTCCGGTCGTGGCCGTCATCCATCCCAAGCTGGGCGCGCCCCAGCAGGAAATCGTCCTACCCGGGGACATGCAGCCGTTTACCGACGCCCCCATTTACGCCCGCACCAACGGTTACCTGAAAAAGTGGTATGTGGACATCGGCGCGCGTGTCAAGGCCGGGCAATTACTGGCTGAAATTGACGCGCCCGAAGTCGACCAGCAACTCCAGCAGGCGCGCGCCGACCTGGCCACGGCGCAGGTCAATCTCCACCTTGCTGAAATTACCGCCACGCGCTACAAGGAATTGCTGAAGACCGAATCGGTGGCGCAGCAGGACGTCGACAACGCCATCGGAAATTACGATGCGCGCAACACAGCCG
This sequence comes from Terriglobia bacterium, assembly GCA_020073485.1. GTDB lineage: Bacteria > Acidobacteriota > Terriglobia > Acidiferrales > UBA7541 > Palsa-360. Next base: position 44,104 of record JAIQFB010000014.1, read on the forward strand.
TGGCGTCGGCGCAATCCAACGTCAAGCGCCTGCAGGAAATGCAATCCTTCGAGAAAATCTACGCCCCGTTCGATGGAGTGATCACCGCGCGCAACACCGATATCGGTGCGCTGATCGATTCGGGAAGCAGCGGAGGCACGGCCCGCGAATTATTCCACATTGCGGCCGTCTATCAGCTGCGGGTCTACGTCAATGTTCCGCAAATTTATTCCGCGAACGTGAGATCCGGCTTGCGCGCCGACCTGATTTTGAATGAATTCCCCGGCCGAAAGTTTGAAGGCACCGTGGTCCGAAATTCCGGAGCGATCGACAGCACCACGCGAACGCTGCTCGCCGAAATCGACGTCAACAATCCCACCGGCGAGCTAAAGCCCGGCTCTTACGTGGAAGTCCATTTGAAGCTACCTACGTCCGTGACCACATTCACGCTGCCCGTCAATGCGACCATCTTCAAATCCGCGGGCATGCAAGCGGCCACCGTAAAGGATGGCAAGACCATCGCGCTGGTTCCGATCACTCCTGGCCGCGATTTCGGCGCGGAAATCGAAGTCCTGGCGGGGTTGAAGGCCGGCGATTTCGTGGTCGTCAATCCGCCGGATTCGCTGATTGACGGCGAGGAAGTTAAAATATTGCAGCCGCAGCCAGGCACGCAGAGGCAACCATGAAGCCCAACTGGACCACGGTCCGGCTCTCTCGCCAAACTGAAACAAGAATTTCCTCGGCCGCCTTTGCGGGACTCTGCCTCGGCCTTTTTTTGCTTGATGGCTGCTCGGTGGGCCCTAAATACTCGAAGCCCGCAACGCAGACCCCCACCGCCTATAAAGAAACTGGAACCTGGAAACCCGCCGAGCCGAGCGACGATGTGCGCAAGGGCAAGTGGTGGACCATTTTTCAGGACCCCGAGTTGAATACGCTGGAAGATCAATTAACGGTCTCGAACCAGACGCTGCGGGCCGCCGCGGACCGCTTTCAGGAAGCGCGCGACGCGGTGCGAATCTCGCGCTCGGAGCAGTTCCCGCTGGTGACCGTAAACGCCTCGGCCACGCGACAGCGCCAGTCCAATGACCGTGCGCTAAAAGGCGCGACTTCGCCGACCTATTACTCGGATTATATTCTCGCGGGGGATGTTTCCTACGAACCGGACGTGTGGGGCAGAGTCCGCATGGTCGTGCAATCCAGCCGCGTGCAAGCGCAGGCCACGGCCGCCGATCTGGAAACCGTGAGCCTGAGCCTGCACGCGGAACTCGCTCTGGACTACTTGACCCTCCGCGGGCTCGATGCTCAGAAACAACTGTTCGATTCCAATGTGACCGCGTTTGAAAGAGCGCTCGAACTGACGCAAAGCCGTTTTCAGGGCGGCCTGGCTTCACGCGAAGACGTGGATCTGGCAACGACCGAGTTGGAGCAGACGCGCGCGCAGGACATTGACATTACTTCGGCGCGCGACCAGTTCGAGCATGCCGTCGCGGTCCTGGTTGGGCAGCCCGCCTCCATTTTTCATTTGCCGCCGGTGGACCAGATGCCCGCCGCTCCGCCGATTCCCGCCACCGGATTGCCCTCGGAATTGCTGGAACGGCGCCCGGATATTGCCAGCGCGGAAAGGCGCGTCGCCCTGGCCAACGTGCAAATCGGCCTGGCGCGGGAGGCCTACTTCCCCACCTTCTTGCTCGGGCTGGCTGCGGGCTTTGAATCTGGCAAGTTCACTTCCTGGCTTACCGGGCCCAGCACGCTGTGGACGGTGGGAGCTACGGCACTCGAAACCGCGTACGACGCCGGGAGGCGGCGCGCGATTTCCGATCAGACCAAGGCCTCCTACGACGAAATGGCCGCGGATTATCAGCAAACGGTGCTGAGCGCGTTTCAAGAGGTGGAGGATTCACTTTCGGACTTGCGCGTCCTCGAGGAAGAATCCAAAACACAGGATGCCGCCGTCGCGGCCGCAAACCGTTCGCTGGAACAAGCCACCAACCGCTACAAGGGCGGCCTGGAAAATTATCTGACCGTGATTACCGCGCAATCCGCGGCGCTTTCCAATCAGCGCACGGCGGTCAGTCTGCTCACGCGCCGCATGACGTCGACGGTCCTTCTAGTGAAGGCCCTGGGCGGCGGCTGGGATGTTTCCAAATTAGCCCCCGTCGACTAGAATCCAGCCACCGAACTGGGCGGCGAGGATCGCCGCTCCGAATTCCGATAGATGAAGGGATTACTTGATGAAGCGCAATCCACGCAAATTTTGCGGCTTGGCATGCTGGATCATATCCTTCGCGATGGCGGCCTCTGCCCTCGCAGCAGCGGGCGGCTACCACCTGATCAAAAAAATTCCGATTGCGGGCGATGCCGGGTGGGATTATGTGGCCGCCGACACGGAAGGCCGCCGGCTCTTTGTTTCGCACGGCACGGAAATCATCGTGCTCGATCTCGATTCCGGGGCGGTGGTCGGGAAAATCACGGGTGGAGACGACACGCACGGCGCCGCCGTCGCCCGCGATCTCGGACGCGGTTTCATCAGCGCCTCCGATCCCGGTTCAGTGACGATCTTCGATTTGAAAACGCTTGCGGTGATTGACAAGGTGCGCGTGGGCGACGATCCCAACGGAATCATCTACGATCAAAAAACGGGGCGGGTGTTCACCGCGGATCGCGGCAGCAAACGCCTCACGGCCATCGACGCCAAGACCGGAAAAATCGTGGCCACCTCCGAAAATCTGGTGGGCAGAACCGAGCACCTCGCCTCCGATGGAGCGGGCCATATTTTCCTGAATATGCAGAGCCTCAACACGACGCTGAAATTCGACGCGCAAACGCTGAAGTTGCTCGCCACCTGGCCCACCGCTCCCTGCGGTTTGCCCAGCAGCATGGATATGGACCGTGCGCACGGACGCATTTTCGTCGGATGCCGCAGCGGCGACATGGCCGTGTTGGATGCGGAAACAGGGAAAATAATCGCTACGCAACCGATGGGGAAAGGCGTGGACGCCTGTGAATTCGATCCCGCCACCGCGCTCATTTATTGTTCAACGGGTGCCGATGGCGCTCTCTGGATCTTCCATGAAGACACGCCCGACAAATACTCGCTCGTGGAATCGGTGAAAACGCAGGATGGCGCCAGGACCATGGCCCTCGACCGAAAAACCGGAAACGTGTACATGGCGGTCGCGGGATTTGGCCCGCGCCCGGCTGCCACGCCGGATAAGCCCGCGCCGAGGCCGCCGATTCTTCCAGGCACGTTTAACGTGCTGGTCATGGGGCGGTAGATTTTCAAGTAGCTGTTAATTTGGTAGGGGCGTCCGATGTGGCGGACCTCGGTGGATGCCCCTACAACTTCAACCTCGCCAGCCTAGTTCTTGTGATTCTTGTCCCCGCCGCCGTGCGCCGTCTTGCAAATCTCGCACATGGTCGGCGGCTCGGTGTTGTCCACCAGATGCTTTACCGGCTTGACCGTCTTCAGATAAGCGAAAATAGCTTTCAGATCTTCGTCGGTCATATTCCGAAAGATGAACCAGGGCATGATTTGATTGAGCGTCCGCGCCCTTACCGTGCCGGTCCGGATTGTCTGCAGGAACAACGCTTCATCGTAGTAAGGGATTCCTGATGGGTCGCGAGTCAGGTTTGCGGTCGCAACCCTGCCCCAGGGGCCTTCGAAAATTTGCCCGCCCGCAAAATCCATGCCGGCGATCGGCTGGCCATGTTGATCGATCGGCGTGTGGCAATCGGCGCAGTTCCCCACCCCCACCAGGAATTCGCCGCGCTTGACCTGCTGGGAAAGGTCGGGCTCCGGAACGAGAGAAGTGATCGGCTCGGGAGCGCTCCGGATCAAATATTTTACGGGAAAAATAATTTCCGTTTGCGGCAAGAGATTTCGTGCCGGCGGCAGCGAACGCAGGAATACAACAATGGATGCGAGATCTTCATCGGAATACTTGCGGAAATTGCCGTAGGGCATCATGGGGAACAGCGTGCGGCCATCATGGCCGATCCCTTCGCGAATCGCTCTTGCCAGCGCGTCGTCGCTCCAAGTGCCCGCTCCCGTCTCCGCGTCAGGAGTAATGTTTGGCGCGACAACATGCCCCGGCAGGCCCTTCATCACCGAAAAATCCATGCCCGCGCCCTCCATTCCAGGAACGATCGGCGCATCATGCTGGGTCCAGTCATGCGGGGAATGACAATCCATGCAGGCGGATACGTTTTCCACCAGATATTTCCCGCGCGCCCAACGCTGCGGCGTCTTTTCAAATACGCGGCTGGTCAGCGGCCGGACGCGCGGTCCGATGAACGGGCGCCATCCGATGGTGAACGTGATGGCTACCGCGAGAAGCACCGCCAGACACACCACCACGGCCAAAATAATTTTGATGAAGCGCATCAAAGTGCGGCCCTCCCTTTTCAGGTTGAACTGAAAGCTCTATTCGATCATGGCGACGCGCCGCGCGTGCCGCCCGTCCGCAAACGCCGTAGCCAGCCACACCTTCACGATCTCCAGCGCCAATTCCTCGGGAATCATGCGCTGGCCGAGCGAAAGAACGTTGCTGTCATTGTGTTCTCGCGCCAGCCGGGCCGTCTCCAGACTCCAGCAGAGCGCGCAGCGCACGCCGCGCACTTTGTTGGCTACGATGGCCTCGCCGTTTCCGGACCCGCCCAGCACGATCCCGCGTTCGCACTCGCCGCTGGCCACGGCTTGCGCCGCGGGCCGGATGAACAAAGGATAATCCACCGGCTCGGCGCTGAACGTGCCGAAATCCTTCACCTCATGGCCTAACCCGGCCAGAAGCGCTTTTATCTTTTCTTTGTATTCAAACCCTGCGTGGTCGGACCCGATCGCAATCTTCACGGGCCACAGCATAGGGTGCGCGAATTCCGGCTGTCAAGCGCTTGCGTGACTCTGGCAAGAAATATGGTTAAAGAAGTTTTACTGCATTCGCCCCAACTGATAATTCAAATAGGCAATCTGGCCCTCGTAGTCGTACTGTGCGCTGACTTTGGTAATTTCCGCCTGTGTCTTGTTCAGCTGCGCCTGGCTCAGCTCGACAATCGAGCTCAAGCCAAGCCCGTAACGCGATTGCGCCAGATCGAACGCCTGCGTGGCTTCATTCAGGAGCTGCTCGGTCACCGACAGGCGCTGGAATGCGGAGTTGGCGTTGAGCCACGCGGTGCGCACGTCGCGCACAATCCGGTCTTGCAGATCGCGCAGAAACTGCTCCTGCGCACTGGCTCGCGCAACGGCTTCATTTTTGCGCGCCGTGAACAGCCGCCCGTTGAAGATCGGAACGTTCACGTTGAATCCTGCGGCGGCGTAACGGCTGGCCAGCGTGTCCTGACGGTAGGGGATGAGCCCGGCGACGCCCACCGCCGAAATCGTCGGAAACCAAAGATCGCGCTCCGCCGTGGCGTAACTCTGCGCCGATTTCACATTGAAGCCCTGGCCGATCAGCTCCGGCCGGTTCTGCAACGCTTCCTGGACCAGCGGCGCGAAGTCCGACGGCGGAGAAGGCTGCGGCGGCTGGTCCGCAAGCACAAACGTGCGCTGATCCGAATATCCGAGGGCGGCGGAAAGGTCGGCGAACGAAGATTGCACGTCATTCTGCGCCTGGATCAGCAGGAGATGCGCCTGCGCCAGGTCCACATTCGCAAAGCTCACGTCGAGCCCGGATTTTAAATTGCTCTTTTGCAAAGCGCTGGTTTGATCGGCCACAAGTTGCCGCGATTTCACGGTCTGCTCGGCCACTTGCAGAACCGCCTGGGATTTCAAAACCGCAAAATAGGCCTGATTGACGCGAAGCAGAACATCAGCGCGCGTGGCCGTCACATATTCCTGTTGCGCTTTCGCGTGCAGGTTCGAGCTTTTGACCAGTTCATAAGTCCGCCCGAAATCGGTGACCAACTGATTCACCGCGACGCCGTCGGCGAACCGGTCGTAAATGATCGGGTTGTTCAGGACGCCGGCGGCAACGCGGCTGTTGTGTTCCGCCTCGACGCCGGTAACGCTGCCGTACGCCTGCGGATAATAGGACGACTTGGCTTCCGTGACTTGGGCCGCGGCAGCCGAGGCCAATTGCGTGGACGCCTGAATCTGCGGATGATTTTGGATCGCAATCTGTTCGGCTTGCTGGAGCGTGAGCGTCTGCGGCGCCTGCCCGCAACATGGAATTGCCGCAAGAAACAAAATAATGAGAAAGGCCGACGCGCCGCGCATTATTGCGCCTCCTGAGAAACCATGGACGTGCTCGCTGCTTCGCGGCGCTCGTAAATGAGAAGGTACGCCGCGGGAACTACGAAAACCGTCAGGACGATAGAGGAAGCAAGTCCGCCGATGATGGCCAGCGCCAGCGGAGCGTAGGCCTCACTGCCGGTTTCCAGTTTCAACGCCATGGGCAGAAGCCCGACAATCGTGGCGAGAGAAGTCATCAAAATCGGGCGCAGGCGGATGCGACACGCGTCCGCGATCGCCTCGCGCACGCTGTGGCCTTCGCCGCGCAGCACATTCGCAAAATCCACGATCAGAATGCTGTTGGAGACGACCATTCCCTGCAGCATCACCACGCCCATCAGCGATTGAATGTTCAGCGTCGTGCCCGACAATGCCAGCGTGACCAGAACTCCGATCAGCCCCGTGGGCACCGCAAGAATAATCAGCACCGGATCGAGAAACGAAGTAAATTGCGCGACCAGAACCAGGTAAGCCAGAAGCACCGCGAGCACGAGGCCAAAGCCGAAGCTCCGGAACGACGATTGCATCGTGACCACCAACCCTCGAATGTTCAGGCGGATATTCGGCGGGAGTTTCGTGCCCGCAACCGCTTTGGAAATCGCCGTCGAGATTCTTCCAAGATCTTCGCCGGTCGGCGCCACATACACGTCAATGCTTCTTTGCAACTGGTAGTGGTCCACTTCAGTCGGGGAAAGCCTCAGGCTCACGTCGGCGACCTGGTTCAAATACGTCGGCATCTTCAAACCGGGTGCGCGCAGCGGCATGGCCTTCAGGTCTTCCAGCGACTTCACCTGATTTTCCGGGTATTGGACGGTCACGAAATAATTATTTCCATTTTTCGGATCGACCCAGTAACTGGGCGCGATCATGGCGTCTGACGTCAGCGAGGTGATGAGGTTGTCGATGACTTCCCGCGGGTCCAGGCCCAGTTGGCTGGCCCGGTTCCGGTCCACATTTACCTGCAACGCTGGGTAGTCCATGTCCTGAGGAACGTATACGTCAGAGACACCGGGAATTGCCCGGAACTGCCGCGCCAGATCCTCGGCAATGCGATCGTCGGTCTGCAAATCAGCTCCGCTGACTTGCACGTCAATCGGCGCCGGAGCTCCCTGGTTCAAGACCGAATCCACAAGCCCGCCAGCTTGAAAATAAGTGCGCAACTCCGGCAACTCGCGCGCTACGCGGTCGCGCGTTTTGTTCATATAGATAAAGCTGCTGACCTTATGCTCCTCCTTGAGACCCACTTGAACGAACGCGGTGTGCATTCCCGAATTCGGTGTGAACAGCGCGGACAAGTCGGACATCAGGCCGATATTGGAAACCACGGTGTTCAATTCATCGGGCGGGACGACCTGGCGAACGATGTCCTCGACTTTTTTTACGTACTCCTCGGTGGACTCGATGCGCGTTCCCGTCGGCGCCTTCACGTTGATGATGAATTGCCCGGCATCCGTCCGGGGGAAAAACGAGACTCCGATGAACGGATACACCAGGAAGCTCAACAGAAAAAGTCCGCTAAAGGCATACAGAACCTGCCGGGGATGGTCGAGCGCTTTACGCACCCATCGATCGTAGAATTTCAGCAGTTGGTCGAATTTCGCGTTGAACGACGTGTGGAATCTGGCTCCCCAGGATTGATTCGCCGCCTCCGCGCCTTCTCCATGCGCATGCATGGCCTTGAGATAGCGCGAGCAGAACAGCGGCACGACGCTGACCGCAACAAAGTAGGAAGCAAACAAAGCAATCACCACAGCCAGGGCCAGCGCCGTGAACAAATACTTACTCACCCCGAACAGGAACGTCACCGGGAAGAACACCACCACCGCAATTAATGTGATGGCGAGAACCGCGAGAGCCACTTCGTTCGCACCGCTCACCGCCGCCGTAGCCGGATCCTCGCCGTGTTCGATGTGGCGGTAAATGTTTTCGAGGACCACCACGGAATTGTCGATGAGCCGGGAAAACGCCAGCGCCAGCCCGCTGAGCACCATGCTGTCGATCGACCGGTTCCCTGTATACAGCACGAAAAACACGATCATGACCGAGAGCGGAATGGAGAGCAGAACGGCGATGGTCGCACGAAAACTTCCCAGGAAAATAAGAACCATGATGGCCGTCAGGATCAGTCCGATGCTGCCTTCGCGAACCACGGTGGAAATGGCCTGCTTGACGAACACGGATTGATCGAAGACTACGTGCGCCTTCAACTCCGCGGGAATGTCGCGCAGCGTGAGGATGGCGTCCTTGATTCCGTTCACGACGGCAATCGTGTTGGTATCTCCGCCTTGCTTCTGGACGGCCACGTACACCGATTTCTGGCCGTCCACGCGGACGATGTTGTACTGCATTGCGGCGCCATCGGTGGCTTTGCCGACGTCGGAAAGAAATACGGACTTCTGCCCTTCCGTTTTCAGGGGAATGTCGTTGAGAGATGTCGCGTCGGAGACCTGCGCGTTGGTGTAGATGTTGTAATCCATCGGCCCGATGCGAACGTCGCCGGCCGGCAAAATAAGATTTGAAGAATTCGTCGCGCGAACCACGTCCATGGGGCTCAACTGGTGAGCCTGCAGTTTCAGCGGGTCGACGTACACCATGATCTGGCGATATTTGCCGCCGAAAGGAGGGGGAACGGTTGCGCCGGGAACGCCGGCGATCTGATTCCGGATTTGATATTGCAGGTAATCGTGGAGCTGCGTTTCGTCAAGCCCTTCGCCGGAAACGGTCAGCAGGCACACCGGAAGGCTTGACGCATCCACCTTCATGACCACCGGCGGAAGCGTGCCCTGCGGCAGCCTGCGCAGATCGGCCATGGCAAGGTTGGAAATTTGCGTGACGTCCGCGTTGGCGTCCGTGCCGGGCTGAAAATAAATCTTTATCAGGCTGACTCCGGTCATCGACCGCGATTCCATATGGTCGATACCTGCGGCCAGTGTGAAAAAACGCTCGAACGTGTCCGTGATGTCCGCTTCGATCTGCTGGGGCGGCATGCCGCTGTAAAAAGTGGCCACCAGAACCACGGGAATATTGATGGGCGGAAACATGTCCACGGGCATGCGCGCCACGCTGGTCATTCCGAGCACGCAAACAAACAAGCAAACGACGATCAGCAAATACGGATGTCGAACTGCAAATGAGGGCATAAATAAAGGCTCCTATTCCGTTACGGAAGGCACAACGACCTTGGGGGAGACCAGTTCTCCCGCTTTGAACTGCCCTTGCGAACCGAAAATTATGGTCTCGTTTTCGCGCAGGCCCGAAGTGATTTCCACCTGATTTGCGGATTGCATGCCCAGCACCACGTCGCGACTCTCGATCTTGTTGTTCGAGTCCACCACCAGGACCGCGCCTTTTCCTGCTCCGGCTGAACGGATCGCCTGAATGGGCACGGTGAGGACATTGGCCGCCGAGTGCAGAGGGATCTTCACGGAGGCGTACATTCCAGGCACCAGCTCGTACTTGGGATTGGGGACATCCACTTCGGTGTGCATGGTCCGCGTAGTCGTATCGATCTGATCGGAGAAGCGTACGATTTTCCCGTTGAAAGTTTTATGGATTCCGGAAACTTCCACGGCAACCGTTTGGCCGGCATGTACTTCGGGAACGGCCCTTTCCGGAACGGGAATCACCAGGCGCAAAAGATTGTTTTGCGCCAGCCGGCAAAGGCCCGAATCGCTTTTATTGGACGCCGTTCCGGCCGGAAGCAGCGCTCCTTTGTACGCATAGATCTGCGTTACGACGCCGTCGAAGGGCGCCGTCATTTTCGCGTAGTCGAACATGGCCTGGTCTTTCCCGAGTGTGGCCTTGGCCACTTGCAAGCCCTGTTCGGCAGCAGCGAGCGCGGCCTTCTCCGAAGACACGCCGGCGCCGGCTTCCAGGTCCTTTCCCTGGGCCACGTCGATTTCCTGCTGCGCGACAAGTTCCGGGCGGGATTTCTGCACATCGGCCAGGCGCGTGTAGGTCAGGTGCGCGACGTTGTACGCCGATTGCGCCCGGTTGAGTTCCTCGCGCGCCCGCGCCAGATCCTGTTCGCTGCGCCGCACCGAGGCTTCGTCCTGCTGCAGTTGCTGCTGCAACTCCGGAATTTCCAGCACCGCCAGGACTTGTCCCTGCTTGACGTGCGTTCCGTAGTCCACGTTCAGTTTTTGAATGTAGCCGGAGACTTTGGCGAAGACGTCGACTTCCTGGAAAGGCTGGAATTCCGACGCGATCTCTAGATCGTCCGCGAGGTCCCCGCGCGTCACTTTAATTACTGCGGCGGAAGGCGCGTTGGCCGCGTCATCCGCATTAGCCTGGTGCCCTCCGCCGCAGCCGCATGCGAACCCGAATAGAGCGAGCAGTACAAGAAACGATGGCGTTTTCATTCGACTCATAAAATCACCTCTGTGCGTTGCGTGCATCCAGTCATCGCTGATTTTCCTTCCTCTTTTGTCCGAGAGCGCTGACCTCGGCGCGAAGTTTCGCGACTGTGAAATCCGTGGAACGGCACACCTGAATAATGCGATTCTCCTGTTCGCTCATTTCCCGCACGACGCCGGGAAGCTTGTCCGCGATCTCAGCCGGAATCGTCTGCACCCCGTGGAGATCGCCGTGAATCAGGTCCCCGGGCTGGACTTCCATGTGCCCGACAACGACCGGCTTTCCAAAATCGAAAATGTGCGCGAAGGCATGCGAAACGGAAGCATTCGCCGCGAACATTTGAAACGCAAGAGCCCGCGCCTCGGGAAGATTGCGGACCGCTCCATTGGTCACCAGTCCGATACATCCCAGGGCGCGCAGAATATTCGCGTGCACGTCGCCGACAAAAGCACCTAATCCTGGATTTTCGTCCATGTCCTCCAGGATCAGGATTCTCGGCGCGGGGATGCTCAAAACATGGTCCAGCCAGTCCAGCCGGTAGTAATAGCTGTGCCCTTCCATGGGCGGCGCGCACGTGCGCACTCGCGCCGTGGCCGCGTAGCCGACCATCCGGGGAAGTTCGGGAAACAGGCAGTGTACGCTGGAATCGGTGAACCCCTGATTCCGCAGGCGAACATCGAACGCCTCTATTGCGTTCGCAACGCTGCACGAATCAAGCCCGCGTAATTGCTCCAGTTGGGCTAGTTCCAATTGACGAGTTTTCACAATCGTTCCTTTCCGGCGGCATGCCCCATCAATTCGGGGACGATATCATGCGATTGTGGCTCCAGCTATCTCTGTAAAATGGGAAACGGGGGGCGCTCCCCCGACGCGGTTAGACGCAGGGCGGCGCGCGCAACTGACGATGGGAGAAAAAGCGGTCATTCCGGCCGGAAGCGGGCTCTTCGGGCCGATGAAACAAAATCGCCGCAACCACCGGCAGCGAGACGCCGGAGGGCAACACACAAGTGTTTAAGGGGTCCCCAAACAGACATTTGAACGGCGCCGCGAACTTCGAGGTGTGCCCCCCGGAAATCGAGAGGAATGCGATCGAAGAGGGCAGCCCGTTTCCAATCAACAGAGGGAGAAAGCTCCATTGCACCAGGCCCAAAAACAGCACGACTATCAGGACCAGGCAGAGCGAACAACGGCGGCTTGTGGCGCGGTCGGAAATCATTTCTCGCCCCCTCATCGCGGATGCGGGGCTATGCTACGCTATCGAAGCTAGCACTAGGCGAGAAGGCATGTCAAGAATCGAACCTGCATCGGGTAACTCGATACGGTTAGGAAAACGTCCGGCCGCGTCGGCGCAAAACAAAAAAGGGTGACTCGGGATGCGCGGAAACATTCTGTTTGTGGAGGATGAAGAAGCACTGCGGATGACGGTGGGCGACCGCCTGCGCAACGAAGGCTACGCCGTCGAGTGCGCCGCCAACGGCGATGAAGGCTTCGAGAAGGCCACCCAACTTCCCTTCGACCTGATTATCCTCGACGTCATGCTGCCCAAAAAAAGCGGGTTCGATGTCTGCAAGCAAATCCGCGAGGCCGGTCTCATCACCCCGGTCCTCATGCTCACCGCCCGCGGACAGACCAGCGACAAAGTGGACGGCCTGAAGATCGGCGCCGACGATTACGTCACAAAACCGTTCAACATGCTCGAATTGATGGCCCGCGTGGAGGCACTGCTGCGGCGCGCTCCCTTCCGCCCGGCCGGCCAAACCGGCGTCTTCGATTTCGGATCCATCCACGTGGACCTGGTGGGCACGGAAGCGACACGCGACGGAATCCCGGTCAATTTGTCCGCCCGCGAATTTCAACTCCTGCGCTATTTCATCGAGCACCGCGGCGCGACGCTCTCGCGGGAAGAACTGCTGAAAACGGTGTGGGGTTATAGCGCGGATATGTACACGCGGACCGTGGACGTGCATATTGCCGGCCTTCGCCAAAAGCTGGAAGACGACCCCAAGCAGCCAAAATTTATTTTGACGGTACAGGGGCTCGGATATAAGTTCAAAGCATAGCGGTTTGCTTTCCCGTCGTTCCCGGATGGATCGCAGCATGAAATTGCCTATCAAAGAGCGCGCATTCACCACGGGCATGGTCATCCTGGCCACGATCGTGGTGCTGGTCCTGGCGGCGCTGCAGTACCGTTGGAGCAACCAGGTCAGCGAAGCCACCAGCATCCGCCTGGCGGACAGCTTGCAGATGTCCATGGTCAACTGGCATCTAGATTTCTTCCGCGATTTTTCCGAAATCTGCATCGCCATGAACGCGGACTCCGATGTCACCAAACCCGATGATCGGAACGAATACGCCCACCGATTCGCATTGTGGGAAAAATCCACGGCGCATCCCGATCTCGTTTCCAACGTCTACCTGATGGAATTTAAGGAAGACCGGGATCCCGAAGTGTACCGGCTCGATTCCCACACTACGCATTTTGAGCCGGCGAAATTGACGCTGGACATTTCCCCTCTGCTCCAGGAATTGCGGCAGGGGGGTTCGCGAGCGGCCTCTCAGGGCCCCTCCGGCCCGGTGAATGAAATGCAAAATTCGCTTTCCCAAGCGAATGACCGGGAATTCGCGGACCGTTTTTACCCGGGTGGCCCGCTGGCCGGCTGGCAATTTGAAACCAGCATTCCGGCGCTGGTACGCTCCATCCCCAACATCGATACCGCGGCAATGGAGGGTGGAAACACGAGCCACCACGGCACGCAGTGGATCGTCATGGTCCTGGACGAAAAAACCGTTCAGGACCAGCTTCTACCCGATCTCTCGCAACGATATTTCCGGGGAACGGAAGGACTGGATTATCAGGTTGCGGTGGTTGCCAGAAGCAAACCGGAACACCTGCTTTACACCTCCGATTCAGGCTTCGGCGAGCAGGAAGTGACCGACGCCGACGGCACGATGGACATTTTCGGCCGTCTGCAAAACGGCGGAACCGGCTCACCCATCCATATTTTTCAAACGCCCTCGGAGAACAAAGGCCCCGCCGCGTCCGTGGGAATTACCTGGTTTCCGCTGCTGCGGCTGAACGGGGATGAACAGGACTGGCGCCTGGTGGTGCGTCACCGCCGCGGAGGAGCGCTGGGAGCGTTCGTCGCCGATTCGCGGCGCCGCGATCTGGCCATCGGCTTCGGCATGCTCTTCCTGCTGGTGATCAGCATTGCGATCCTGATCATCACGAGCATGCGCGCGCAGCGCCTGGCCAAACTGCAGATGGATTTCGTCACCGCGGTCTCTCACGAGTTGCGCACGCCGCTGACGGTCATCAGCTCGGCGGCCGAGAACATCGCGCACGGCGTGGTCGAGGGAAAATCGCAACTGGAGCAGTACGGAACGGTGATCGGCAACCAGGCCAGAAAATTATTCGACATGGTGGAGCAGATTCTTCTGTTCGCGGCCATTCGCGAGGGTCACCAGCGTTATAATCTGCGGCCAATCGAGGTTGCGGAAATCCTGGACGCGGCGCTTTCCAGCACGGCGGGGCTTGTCCGCACGGCACGCTTCCAGGTGGAACAGGAGATCGAACCGAACTTGCCTCAAATCCTCGGCGACCTATCCGCGCTTTCCCAGTGCCTGCAGAATCTGATTACCAACGCGTTGAAGTACGGCAGCGAACAGCGCTGGATCGGCATTCAAGCGCGGCTCGCCGAGCACGGATTGCACGGCAGGGAAATCCAGATCAGCGTTTCGGACCGCGGCATCGGCATCGACTCGGGGGAGTTGCCGCACATTTTCGAGCCGTTCTACCGCAGCCCCTCGGTGATGGCTGCGCAAATCCACGGTACCGGCTTGGGTTTGCCGCTGGCGAAGAGCATTGTCGAGGCCATGAAAGGCCGTCTTACCGTCCGTAGCGCGCCGGGGCATGGGAGCACGTTTACGCTGCATCTGCCTCTCACGGAAAATGCGGTTCGGCACTCGGAAACGAATGCGGGTGAGACGGTCTCTTCCTCCTCCTCGGCCTCCACGCTGTAGCTTCATTCACCAGCTAACCTCTGTCTGGACTTTGACTTAGATGGCGGGCCAGCTCCTCGGAAAGGCCGCTGGAAAATCTTCTGGCTGCCGCCGACGGAGCGCATGATTTTTACAACATCCTTACAGCGACGAAGATCAATTCCGTTGTAGTTTCGGGTGTATGCATCCCGTGGTTGGTGTCCTGGGCGGGACGCCGCACTGAGTGATCCTTTGCGCAAGTATTTGTGGAACTGCGAATGTCGATGAGGGCAGCCGGCACTCGGCCCGTGCTCAAACATCCGCCGCAAGGGCGGCTTGGGCAATCTTGTCCCGGCACATGGATGAAATCCATGTGCCGCATCCGGGCGGCATTCATAGTGGCCGGCGCGTTGCTTTTCTCGCTGATGCCCGCATTTGGCCAAATGAATACGGGCGAAATCGACGGAATTGTCCGGGATCCTTCCGGCGCCGTGATTGTCAATGCCGTTGTGGCCGCCGTCGAATCCGGAACCCAGCTGAAATATTCCACCAAAACTAATGAATCCGGGGAATTCCTGCTGGCCCAGCTTCCCGTCGGGGAGTACACCTTGACGGTGAGCATGGATGGCTTCAAGCAGGCCATGCAATCCAAGGTATCCTTGCATGCCGGCGAGCGCCTGCGTCAAACCTTCGCCCTGGAACTCGGAATGCAAAGCGAAACGGTGACCATCAGCGCAAATCAAAGCTTGTTGCAGGTCGAATCGGCCGCCATCCAGGATACTGTCGAGCAACAGCAGGTCATGAACCTGCCCCTCAAGGGCCGCCAATTCATCGACCTGGTGGGGACCACGCCGGGCATGACGCACGCGCCCTCGGGCACGCGCGGCGGAGCGCTGCAGCAAACCGGGCAGACCTGGGGAATTCTCGGCCAGCGCGGCGGCCATAACCTCTATCTGGTGGACGGCGTAACCATCACGGATGAGTACTACAACAATATGGTTTTGAATCCATCGATCGACTCCATTCAGGAATTCAGCGTCAACCAGACATCCTACAACGCGGAATTCGGCGGCAAGTCCGGCGGGGTCATCAACGTCATCACCAAATCCGGGAGCAATCAGTTTCACGGCAGCCTGTTTGAGTTCGTGCGCAACGACGTCTTTAACGCCAGGAATTTCTTCAGCTCTCCCACGCAGGCCAGTCCCCCCTTCAAGCAGAACCAGTTTGGCGGCAGCCTCGGCGGGCCGATTCAGCAGGATAAGACATTTTTCTTCGTGAATTACGAGGGCCAGCGCACGCACCAGACCCTGACTCAGTTGTTCACGGTGCCTACCGACGCGGAACGCGCCGGAAATTTTGCGGGAACGGGGATTACGGTCACCAATCCCGCCGCGGGCGGGGTCCCGTTTGCAAGCGACACGATTCCGGCGATCGATCCGGTGGCCACCGCGATCCTGGCGAAAGTCCCGCACGCGAATTTGCCGGGATTGACGCGCAACCTGCGCGCCACGGATTTGTCCACGATCAACATTGACCAGTACAACGCGCGGTTCGATCACACCTTCTCCACCAAGGACAGCGTCTTCGTTCGCGGATCGATTTTCGACGCCAATCAATTCAATCCTTTCGGCCTGAGCGCGCTGAACGAAACTCTATTGCCCGGCTTTGGCTACAATTTGCGCACGCACACCGACAGCCTCTCCGCCACCTGGACCCATATTTTCAACACGTCCTGGATCAATGAATTGCGCTTCGGCTGGCTGTGGGTCGGCGGCGGGCAAAGCAGCATCAATTCCGGAACCAATCTTGCCGCTTCGACGGGATTGCAAGGGGTAACTTCCAATCCCGTCGACACCGGATACCCGCAAGCCTCGATCTCCGGTGGCTTCGCCACGATGGGAGAGCCCACACAATATGTCTCGCGCGAGGACAATAATTATGAGTTGTACGACAACCTGATCTGGCATCGCGCAACGCATACCGCGAAATTCGGCGTTTATTTCTTCCACCTCGATTTTGACCCGGTGAACGCGAATAACGCGAGGGGCCTGTTCAATTTTACGGGGGCTTACACGGGAAATGGCCTGGGAGATTTCCTGCTGGGAGCCCCCGCGCAAGGGCAGGTCGGCGTCGGAGGCCGAGGTCAATTGCTGGGCAGGACGAACTGGTTGCACACGTATATCGAAGACAGCTGGCAAATCCTGCCCAGCCTGAAGCTGGACATCGGCCTGCGCTACGAATACAACCAGAATGTCACCGATGCGAACAACAACATGGCTGTGGTGAACACGCTCGTGCCGGGGGGACAGTTCGTGATCGCCAGCAACAGCGCGGGCCAGATTTCGCCGGCCGCTTCCGCCCTGCTGGCGAATATCCCGATTCCCTATGTCACTTCCGCACAGGCCGGATGGGATACCAGCTTGTTGCAGGCTCGGCCGCTGCGCTTGGCTCCGCGAATCGGTATCGCCTGGACTTTCCCGGACCAAAAAACAGTGATCCGTTCGGGTTTCGGTATCTATACCAATCAGGCAGCCTACAGCATCATTCAAAACGCGGCCTTGAATCTGCCCTTCTATTATGCAAAGACGGTCGCCAATAGCGGGTCGTGCGCCGGAGCGATCACCTGCAATACGGAAAATATCCTGGCCGCATCGGCGACCGGCGCCGTCAGCGCGAACAGCCTCAATCATAATTTCAAAATCGAATACAACAACGTCTGGAATCTGTCGGTGCAGCGATCCCTTTCCTCCTCCACATCATTCCAGGCGCAATACATCGGATCGTACACCGTGCACGCCGACAATCTGACGCTGCAGAACCTGTTCCCGGACAATGGATTGGACCCCCGCTCAGGCTTGCACGTTCGACCCATCCCGCAAATGAGCGGCTTTACTTCGGTCACCTGGGACGGCTGGGAAAAATATCACGCCCTGGCGCTGACCTTCACGCAGCATCTCTGGCACGGCCTCACCGTCGATTCCAATTACACCTGGTCCAAGGCTCTGGATAATGCTTCCAACCCCGGTACCAATAATGCCGGAACGAACCTGCCGCAAGACATTGAGAATATTGCGGCGGAAAAAGGCCTCTCCGATTTCGATCACCGCCACCGCTTCGTGACCAGTTTCCTCTACCGCCTACCTTTCCTGCAGGATTCGGAGGGCTGGATCCACGCGGTATTTGCCGATTGGCAAGCCGGAGGCATCTGGACGATCGAAAGCGGGTCGCCGTTTACCGTCAACCTCTCGACGGACGTCGCCAACAACGGAGTGCCTCTCTCCGCGCCGTCGCAGAGGCCGAATTTGATCTGCGACCCAAACAGCGGCCCGAAAACAACCGCGGAATGGTTCAACACCTCCTGCTTTGCTACGCCCGCGCAGTATACCTATGGCAGCGCTGGCCGGGACATCGTCACCGGGCCGGGCACCGACAACTTTGACGCCACGTTTCAGAAGAATTTTTCCATCCGGGAAAGCACGCAACTCCAGTTCCGCGCGGATATATTCGATTTCCTGAATCACCCCAACTTTAATCAGCCGAACCGTATCTTTACGGCGACGCCGTCGGCCTTCGGCTCGATCTCCAGCGCCCAGGATCCGCGCATCATGCAGTTTTCCCTGCGCCTCGCGTTTTAACCTTAGTTTGGGATTTGGAAGAACAACATGGGGGACCGCGGTCTCTGGTGGCACAGGCTTCAGCCTGTGCAGTTTAGATTCCCTGCCCTGCAAAAACCGCACGGGCTGAAGCCCGTGTCACTTGGATCACGCGGCGTCAATTCGCGTGGCGGGCCGCAAAATTCGAGGCGACATCATCCGTGAACCCGGCGCAAGAATGTGCACGGCCCGCTGGAGGGCAAATTCCAACAACCGCCGCGCTTCCGACAATTTCGATTCCAACGGATCCTTATCCGAGAAGCCTTCCGCGCGTACCACGATGACGCCGGAGACGTCTTCTACTTCCAGTCGCCGGATGGCGCGGTATGGCTTTGCGCGGAATGCATTGGCGAAGCGCAAAATTGACGCCAGCAAAATCAGCGAGTGGCGCATGGGGAAATCATAGGGCCGCAAAATCTTGTGATCCGGACGCGGCAATGCGCGGCGGTGAAATCGCGCGATCAACGCGACCAGTTCGAGGTCTTTCCGGGTCCACCCGGCCGGCGGAGAAATCTTGCGGATCATCCGGTAGGCCTCTTTATGATGCGGCTTTCCTTCGTGGGAATGCCCGACCTCCTGCAGCAGCGCCGCCGCCTGCAGAAGGTAGCGCTCCTCGAAACGGGAATCGCGCCCAGCGAGGCCGCAGTTCGCAACACCGTCATAGAGTTGCAAGGAGAGTCGGGCGACCCTCCGGACTCGCGACGCATCGGGCGTCAAAAAATAAGACCACTGCGCCAAGCGCGACAATCCCGCCGATCGCAACTCCCTTTCCACCGGCAATCCCTCGCGCCACGTCCAAAGCGGCGACGATTTCCCCGCCATCTTCCGCCGGTATTGCTCGATGCGGCCGGCTGCCTCCTCACGGAGTTTCTTGATCCACGCGCCCCGCGCGGCTTCATCCACCAGGCTCTTGCCGTGAACGAACACCTGCTCCAAAACATTCAGGTCGTGCGCTTGCCCGAGCACATCTTGCAGAAATTTTAAGTCCGAAGCCCATGCGGAATACATGGACGGCAGAAAATTTTCCACGCCGTAACGGAATTTCTTTAGCCCCACTCGCAACCGGTGATAGGCGATCTGGCTTCGGCTCTTCTGCGCGCGGCGATGCAGGTCCCAAACTACTTCCCAGATTTCGTAGACAATCGATTCGCACGCCGGACGATCGGAAGCGACGTGGCGAAAGTGGCTCGCCAGTTTTCCGGTCCAGGCGCGCCATTGTTTGCGATCAAACTCCCGGATGGCGCCCCGCGCGGCAGTCCGGTCCCGTTCGCTGCGATCTTTCAGGAACTGAACCAGCGGATCCGCCGAAACGTCGCCCGGCGCGCGAAGTTTCTCGATCCATTCCGCAAGCACCTGAGAATCGCGCAGCGCGCCCAGACGATTGAAAATGTGCTTCGCTGCTTTGCGCATCCCCTTCCAGTCGGCGCTCGGATCGAGGTCCCGCATCACATCGGCAATCAGGACGCAGCGCCGCAAGGAAATGCGCAGGTCATGCACCGCATCAGGGGATAATTCCGCGCCGACCTTCGCGTGCTCTTCCAGGACACGGTCCATCCAATAGGGAAGCCCGACCTTCTCCGGGATTGTGGAGTGTGTTGCAGTCACGACGGGAAAAATGTCCTTCTTGAGAATTACTCGTAAGCTGGAAGATTTGCAGGTTCGGGCTGCGTTGGCAGACCGCCGGAATCTTGAAGCCTGGAGTTCGACGCATTTGCCAGAAAGCCAGGAGGAATAATTCTATCGGGAGAGGCTGTGGAAAGGCAAATAGCCGGAAACGCTAGTCGGAGATGGCGGGGGCAGAACTCTTGCGTTCCATTTTGGGAATGGCCGTGCCGCGTTTCGGGTTCGTATACCAATTGTAAATCCGCCAGGCTAGCAAAACTGATATAACTCCTGCATATTCAAGGGGTAAGTGGACGTCCGACTTCACCAGCCAGTAGAAATGGATCACCCCGGCAGCCGCGCTCACATAGATCAAGCGGTGCAGCATCTGCCAGCGCTTCCCTCCTAGGCGGCGAATCCATCCTGCGGTGGACGTAACCGCCAGCGGAATCATCAGGACGAATCCGGTGAAGCCCACGGTGATGTACCGCCGCTTCATCACGTCCGCCCAGACGCCATGGAAATCCAAGACCTGGTCGAGTCCGAGATAGATGCAAAAGTGGCAAAAGACGTAGAAAAACGCGAACAAGCCAAACATACGGCGGAATCGAATCAATTGCGGCTGGCCGAGAATTTTGCGCAAGGGTGAGATCGCCAGCGTGATGGCCAGGAACCGCAGCGTCCAGTCTCCGGTGGCGTGCTCGAGAAACTGGGTCGGGTTGCTGCTCAGATTCCCGGTGATTGCGCCGCGAATCAGGAGGCCCGCGGGAATAAGGCAGGCCAGAAACACAACAACCTTGGTCCATTTACTGGTCAGAATGGAATTCATATTCTTTGTCCGTTGAAAACAATTCTTAGACTAATAATTTTTCTTCAGGTCCATGCCGTTGTAGAGGCTGGCCACCTGGTCCCCGTAGCCGTTGAACATCAGGGTTTTGGTGTTCTTGAAATATCCCGGGAGGCGGACTTCCCGAGCCTGGGTCCAGCGCGGATGGTCCACGTTGGGATTTACGTTGGAATAGAAGCCGTATTCATGCGCGTTGGTAATGTTCCAGGTGGTCGGCGGCTGGTCCTTGACGAATTTAATTTTCACCAGCGACTTGATGCTCTTGAACCCGTATTTCCACGGGATGGTCATACGCACCGGCGCGCCGTCCTGATTCGGAAGCGTCTCGCCGTACATTCCGACGGTCAGCATCGTAAGCGGATGCATGGCCTCGTCCAGGCGCAAGCCTTCGACGTAGGGCAATTGGATCCCGGCGCGATCCCACAGCGGCATTTGCTTGCGGTCGAAATAGCTCTCAAAGGCCACAAATTTCGCCTTCGGGGTGGGCTCAACCAGATTTGCGATGGTGCTGAACGAGTACCCGATCCAGGGGACGACGATGGACCACGCCTCCACGCAGCGATGCCGGTAAATTCGCTCTTCCAGCGGCGCGAGCTTCAGGATTTCGTCCATGGTGAACTTGCGCGGTTTGGCCACTTCGCCTTCCACGGAAACCGTCCAGGGCGAGGTCACGAATTTTTGCGCATTTCTCGCGGGTTGATCCTTATCGGTCCCAAACTCATAATAATTGTTGTAGGTGGTGACCACCTGGTAAGGCGTGACTTTCTCGGTGGTGTCAAACGGATTGGGGGAAGACGCGGAAAGCTTGGTATTGGCATAGGCCCGGATCGAGGGACTGACCAGATCGGCCACGCCCTTGCCCGCGAGTGCCAACCCTCCCGCCAAACCCAAGCCGTACAGGAACTTGCGGCGGTTCACATAATCCTCACGGGGGGTGATGTCCGAGTATTTCAAGTCCGAAGCACGCTTGATCAACATTGCGTCCCTCCCTGAAAGCCGAATGCGTTCCTTATTCTTCTTCTATTTGACTAGTATACGACAAATTCGTTTCACTGGATGAGATACGCCTGTGCGGGAAAAGATACAGGAAATGAGTCCGGATCACGGTGATTCGTCCAGGCTCAGGACGATATGTTACTAGGAAAGTTGCTGGAGCAGGGATTTCCGTAGGCGCGCCTGGTGCTCCGCGGTGAGTTTCCCCCCGGCGGTGGTGAGGTAAAACACGTCGATGGCGGTCTGGCCCTCGGTGTCGATCAGGGCGATATCGATGTTGCAGGCCTGGTCCGAGAACGCGGAACTGATGCGGTACAACAACCCAGGCTGGTCCTGGGTCACGATCTCGATCAGCGTGCTGTGCGCGGAGCATTCGTTGTCGAATTGAATTTGCGGCGCTTCGGCGATTTTCGCGGGTTGATTTTTTTCGACTTCCAGGCGCTCGCGCAGCATGCGCTTCAGGTCGCGTTTCCCCGAGAGCACGTCGTGCACCGTGGTCTTGAATCGCTCCCACGCCGGCAGATTCATTTCCAGCGTGCGAAAGCGGTCGGTAAAGCTGAACGTATCGACAACTGTGCCGCTGGAATTGGAAAACGCGCCGGCCTTGCCGATGTTCATGCCGCAGGCGGCCAGTGCGCCAGCGACCGTCGCAAACAGGCGCGGGCGGTCTTGCGTTACCACCGTCAATTCGTACCAGTGGCGCGTGCGCTTGAGCGCCAATTGCACCGGATCCTGGTCCAGGTGGATCACCATCTCAAAGTGCCGCAGAATTTCATCCACCGGATGCGTCCGCAGATAGCGTCGCGGCAGGCCGTCGAGAAACGTCTGGAGTTTTTTCCCGGCAGCCGCGGCCAGCGAGCGGAGATGATTCAGGACTTCGTCGTTTTCATCCGCGTGCACGCGTTCGTCCACGCTGCGGTTCAGATAATTGGCCGACCCGATATACAGCTGCCAGAGGTCCTCAGCCTTCCATGGAGTGAGCGCCTCGGGATTGACGGCCTTCATGTCCGCGTACGTGAACAGGCAGAGCATTTTCAGGCGGTCCGGCGCGCCCATGCTTTCCGCGAATTGCGCCACGGTGCGCGGATCGAAAATGTCCCGCCGAAGATTGGCGGCCATATCCAGATGGCGTTCAATCAGAAACAGAACGGTTTCCTGGTCGGCTTCGGAAAGCCCCAGCCGATCAAGGCACGGCCTGGCAACCGCGAGACTGGCCGGAATATGTTCCTGCAAGGCAGAGGCTTTGCCGGTGTCATGAAGCAAAATTGCCAGGTAGAGCAGTTCCGGCTGATCCAGTTCGTCCAGGATTCCCGCGTAGCGCTCGTCCCACTTGGATTTGGATTGGCGCAAGAGATGCAAATTCTCGATGGCCTGCAGGGTGTGTTCATCGACCGTAAATCGATGAGATAGATCGCGCACGGCCAGCGCGTCGATGCCCTGAAATTCAGGGAGGAACAGGGTCAGCAGATGAAGCGAGTGCATCGCGCGCAGGGCATCGGCCGCATGCGGCTCCGGCAACAGTTCCTGGAAAAAGCCCCAAATCTCGGCCCCGGGAGGGACCCGCGTCGCAAGCTGCGTCCTGGCCTGCTCCAATTGGTGCTCTGCCGTGGGGCTGAGCTTAAAGCCGCGCTGCGCGATCAGGAGAAACGTGCGGAAAAACAGGCCCGGATCGGAAGGGCTTTCCGGCTTTTGGAAGAAGATCAGCCCGTCCACCACGGAAAAATCCGCGTCGGAAAATCCGGTCCTCCAGGTTTCCAGCTGCCGGTAAAAAAGGGATTGCGCCGCGGGCATTTCCTCCAGCAGTTGCCCGGAAATATGATCGACGGCGCGGGCATGCTGGAAGTAGATCCGCATCCAATCGATCGCGCCATGAATTTCGCCGCCGGGCGCGCCGATTTTTTGCACGGCGGCATCTTCCTGCGCGTCCCAGGCCAGTAAATCGTCTTCTCGTTTTTGCCGGAAATGTAGGAAGCAGCGCACCGAGGCAAAAAACGCAAGCGCCGAATCCATCGTGGCCTGGACCGTCGGAGAAAAGCACGCCTCCGAATCGGGCCATCCGTGTTTTTTTTCCATCGCGGACAGGACCGCCAGCCAGCGCGCCATGATGTAGTCCAGGTAGCCGCCGGGTCCGTCCTTCACGTTGGGCACCAGATGAAAGACGGTGTTGGCGAATTTGCGATGGCGGTTCCGCGTCATTTCCGCGAGGCGCTCGACCAGAACCTGCGCCTCCCGCACCATCACTTCGGGAATCAAATGGTCTCGAAGATTGGAAAACAGTTCCGGGTCCCCCGCCAGCAACCTGCTATCGAGGAGGGAAAGGATGGCCTCCGCATTCTCGGAATCGAAGGGGAGCAGTTCGGAAAGCAGCTTGGCCGAAATTCTGTTTTTCAAGCCAATCTGCCCCATCTGTTCGGTGAAATGCTGGATGGGCCCGGCGCAGCGGTCATCTGCCTCCTGCGTCTCAAAAAGAAAGAGCAGTTCAATTTCCGAAAAGGGGAAAAGCGTTTGCCTGCCCAAATCTCCGATGGCGAGCAGCACGCCTCCCGGGATAAGAGTTTTGTCGAAAGGGAGAAGTTGTTCGGCAAGCCGCAAGACGATCGATTCGGCAAGCGCCGAACGCCGGCGGGAATAGTTCAAGCCGTCCGAGGTAACGGAAAATTCCTGCTGCAACCGCGCGGATTCAGCGTCGTAGAGGCTTTTCAATTCACTGCCGAGTGAGGATTGTGTGGCCATGCTTGCTTATTTCAACTCTCTCCTGGGATCGCGCCGGCCGCAACCGGGATCTCTCAACGAACTGCGTCTCCCAGGAGAACCAGATCCCCGGCAGAGAGACAATCGCTACGAAGTCTCCCAGTTATACCCTTCCTCCCCATGCTGCGAAAGGTCCAGGCCTTGAATTTCGTGCTCCGGCAAAGCGCGCAGCCCCACCAGTTTGTCCACAACGAATAGGATCGCAAGGGTTCCGACGATTCCCAAAACCCATGCAATGGCCACACCGGCCAACTGATTGAGAAGCTGATGCGAGTTGCCTTCGATCAGGCCCGAGGCCATCACGTTGCCACTGGAATCCTTCAATATCGGATTGACCGCACTGACCGCAAAAACTCCCGTAAGAATCGCTCCGATCGTCCCGCCCGCGCCATGAACGCCGAAGGCGTCCAACGAATCATCATAACCGAAACGAGCTTTGACCTTCGCCACCATGAAGTAACACAGAATTCCGGCGATGAATCCGATCATCAGTGCCGGCATCGGCCTGACAAATCCGGATGCCGGGGTAATTGCCACCAGGCCGGCCACGGCGCCCGAGATCGCACCAAGCGCGCTTGGCCGCCCGTTGCGCTTCCATTCCACCAGGCTCCAACCCGCAGCCGCGCTGGCAGCCGCAAAATGCGTGGCGACAAATGCGCTGGTGGCCAGGGTACCGGAGGATAGCGCGCTGCCCGCGTTAAATCCAAACCAGCCGACCCATAGCAGACAAGCGCCGATGAAGCTCAGGACCACGCTATGCGGCGGCACCGATTCGGCCGGATACCCGATTCGCTTGCCAAGGTAAAGTGCGCAAACCAGCGCCGAAACGCCAGAGGTAATGTGCACCACCGTCCCACCCGCAAAATCCAGCGTGGGAATGGGGCCCCCCAAGGCCGCGTTCAAAAGTCCGCCCTTGCCCCAGACCATGTGCGCCATCGGGCTGTACACGATCACGGTCCAAAGAGCCATGAACAGCAACATGGCCTTGAATTTCATCCGCTCGGCGAAAGCACCGGTGATCAGCGCCGGCGTGATGATCGCGAACATAAGCTGATAAATCATGAATGTCTGGTGCGGGAGCGTGGCGGCATAGTCGGGATTCGGGTCTCCGCCGACGCCGCGCAGAAACAAGTGCTCGAATCCCCCGATGAAGCTATTTCCCGACCCGAATGCCAGGCTGTACCCGAACACGCCCCACATGATCGTAACCATGCACATCATGGCGAAGCTCTGCATCATCGTAGTCAGAACATTCTTCCTGCGCACCAACCCGCCATAGAACAAGGCGAGTCCCGGCCCGGTCATCAGAAGCACCAGCGCGGAACTCATGAGCATCCAGGAGTTGTCGGCCGAACTTTTCGCCTCGGCTACGCGCTTTTCCAACTCGGCAATGCGATCCGCGTCGGTGTGAATGGGCGGCGCGACCAGGATTGCCGCTAACTGCTGCGTGCCCAGCCTGCTCGCGGAGGCTGCACGCGGTGAAACGCAAAACATCAAACTAATGCATAGGAGAAATAGTTTTTTTGTCATTGTCGTCGTGGACCTGACCTCCGGTACGATACCAAATCCGAAGTTATGACGCTATACTTCAAGGCGTTCTTTATAAAGAATTTACGCGGCTTTCCCTTTTGATTTGCGCTGGATACGACGTAACTAACCCTTTAACAACGTTGCACCAGGGATTGCCGCCGGCGCCTCGCTGCTCTGTCCGGACGCGCCTCCAACCGCAGCCTTTCCCATAAACACAGGATTTCTGATGGGTCCGATAGATTCTTTCGACCGTCCGACTCGGTGCTATCCTGCTACAGTTCATGCATGTCAGCGGTGCCGTCAAAGATGCCATTACAAGGGCTTTTCGGGGACTATCAGGTCGGGTCGTTCTACGACGAAATGTTCGCGGCCCCAGACCAGCCGCGCCCGCACTACGCCAAGATTTTCGAGAAATTGGCTTCGATGGTGCCGTCGCAGTTTGAGGAGCGCCGGCAGCATGCCGATCTCGCATTTCTTCTGCAGGGCATCACGTTCACGGTGTACAGCGACGGGCGTGGAACCGAACGGTTGTTTCCCTTCGACCTGATTCCCCGCATCATTCCGCATTCGGAGTGGCAGCGCATTGAAAGCGGACTGGCGCAGCGCGTGGTCGCGCTGAATCTGTTTCTCCAGGATGTGTACGGCAAACAGCGTATTTTCGCGGACCGCAAAATTCCCCGCTCCCTGGTCTATTCGTGCAAACATTTTTTGCGCGAAGTCATCGGCATCGAAGTGCCGCGGGGAATTCATACCCACATTTGCGGCATCGACCTGATCCGCGACTCCAAGACCGGTGAATATTGCGTGCTGGAAGACAATGTACGCACGCCCAGCGGCATTTCCTACGTCCTGGAAAACCGCCTGGTCATGATGCGCACGTTCCCGGACGCCTTCCAGGCCTACGAGGTTCTCCCCGTCAACCACTATCCCGCCGAGCTCTCCAGAATTCTCCGCAGCTTGTCACCTAGGGGAGGGGACGATGCCCAAATCGTCCTCCTCACCCCCGGCATCTATAACAGCGCCTATTTCGAGCACAGTTTCCTGGCCCAGCAAATGGGCATTGAGCTGGTGGAAGGGCGCGACCTCATTGTGGATGGCGGAATCGTCTACATGAAAACCATTCACGGTTTGCAGCGCGTGGACGTCATTTACCGCCGCGTGGACGACGATTTTCTCGATTCTCTGACCTTCCGGCCGGACTCCGTGCTGGGCGTTCCCGGATTGATGGGAGCATATCGCGCAGGAAATGTGGCGCTGGCGAATGCCGTGGGCAACGGCGTTGCGGATGACAAAGCTATTTACGCCTATGTTCCCGCGTTCATCCGCTACTACCTCGGGGAAGATCCGATCCTGCGTAGCGTGGACACGTATCTTTGCTCGAAAAAAGAGGACCTCAATTACGTCCTGGGTCACCTTCCGGAACTTGTCGTCAAAGCGGTGGGAGAATCCGGTGGCTACGGAATGTTGATGGGCCCCACGGCGGACCGCGAACGCCTGGAGGAATTCGGACGGCGGGTTAAAGCCGATCCGCGAAACTACATTGCGCAACCCGTGCTGCCGCTGTCCCGCGTGCCCTCCTACGATCCCGCGCTCGGAACCATCGCCGGGCGCCACGTCGACCTGCGTCCCTACTGCCTCTACGACGGAGAAAAAGTAACGATCGTGCCCGGCGGATTGACCCGCGTGGCGTTGCAACAAGGCTCGCTGGTCGTGAATTCTTCCCAGGGCGGCGGCAGTAAGGACACCTGGGTCCTGTTTGGAGAAGACTGAGATGCTGTCGCGAATCGCGGAATCCCTGTTCTGGCTGGCCCGCTATATCGAGAGAGCGGAGTATACCGCGCGGATCCTCGACGTGAATTTTCACACCGTGCTGGAACAAACCAAGGACAGGTACCGCCTGCACTGGGACCCGCTGATTGTCATGGCCGGAGAAGAGGAACGCTTCCGGAAATCCTACGGCGAGGCCGACGCGCAGGCTGTGTTTGAATTCCTGGCGTTTCGACAGGACAACCCCAGCTCCATCGTGCAGTGCATCACCAAAGCCCGGGAGAACGCGCGCACCATTCGCGATTACATTTCGCGCGAGATGTGGGAGGACATCAACAGCCTCTATTTCACCGTGAATCGCTTCAGTCCCGCGGAGGAAATGGCCGCGGGCCCGCACCGTTTCTGCGACGCCATCCGCTTCGGCAGCCACCGCTTTCACGGCGTCACCGACGCGACCCTGCCGCACGACGAGGGCTGGGAGTTTCTGCGTATCGGATGGTTCATCGAGCGCGCGGAGATGACGGCGCGCCTGGTGGACGTGCAATATCACATTTTGTACGACGCCCCCGCGGGAATCAGCGGCGCCGACAACCATCAATGGATGGCCGTGCTGAAATCGGTGGGCGCCTACGAGGCCTACCACCGGAAATACCATTCCTCGATCGAGCCGGAAAAAGTGGCCGAAATGCTGATCATGCATCCGCTGCATCCCCGCTCGATTCGCTTCAGCATGACCGAGGTGCAATCCGGATTGCGCGCCATCAGCGGGTCAGAACCCGGTTCTTACGCCAACGAAGCCGAGCGCCTCACCGGAAAAGTCCTGGAACGGCTGCGCTACGACAAAATCACGGAAATTTTCCAGCTGGGCCTGCATTCCTATCTGAATGAAATGTTGCAGATGTGCGGGTCCATAGGCGAAGACATTGCCCGAAGCTACTTCTACTACGCGGTGGTCGCATGAACCGATATCATCTGCTGCATGCAACCCAATTTCGATACGACGGCCCGGTTTCGGAAAGCTATAACGAGGTGCGGTTGCGGCCGATCCACGACGAAACGCAAAGCTGCCTTTCGTTTCGCATTCTCACCGACCCGGTCTCACGCGGCACGTCGTATCGCGATGCGTTCGGGAACTGGGTTCATCAATTCAATATTCTTCCCGAGCACCGCCACCTGAAGATCGAGGCGGAGTCGGTGGTGCTGGCGCACGACGCGCCCGTGCCGCAATTCAACGGTATGAAGCTTTCCGAACTCGAGGACCATCGCGAAGAACTGGAAGAGCAGTTTCTCGACTTCGTGGCGCCCACCGGCTATGTGCCGCATCTGCCGCAACTCGACGAACTCGGGGAAGCGGCCGCCAAGGCTGGCGACGGAACCGTTGCCGGATTCGTTCACGCCACCTCCCATTTGATCCACGAACGATTCCGGTACGTGAAGGGGGCAACGCACGTCAATTCCTCGATCCAGGATTCTCTCTCGCAGGGCGCGGGAGTCTGCCAGGACTTCGCGCATATCATGCTCGGCGTGGTCCGCAAACGGGGACTTCCGGCGCGTTACGTCTCCGGCTATCTTGTCCCGCAGAGCGCGGCCTCGCCCGACGCCAAACTGCAGGAAGTGATCGGCGGATACGCCTCGCACGCCTGGGCGGAGGTTTATTTGCCGGATTCCGGGTGGATCGGCCTGGACCCGACGCTGGGAAAGCCGCCCGGGTTGCAGCATGTGCGCATCGCCTACGGCCGCGATTATGGGGATGTGGCACCGGTGCGAGGAGTTTACAAAGGGCATGCGGGACAGCGCCTATCGGTTGACGTTCACGTGCGGCCTGCGCTCGATGACGATGGCCGCGAACAGCTTAGCGAAAACAAAACGCCGCCGCCGGAAGCCCCGGTCATCACCGAACGCGTGCAACAACCTGCGCAGCAGCAACAGTGAACAAGGTTCACCGGTGCGGATGTTCGCACCCGCAACCCGCCTGGATTTCAGTTATCAATCAAAAAGGAGAGAACAGGAGAGAAATCGGCTTCCCGCGCAAACTCAGGCCTTGCTTTTCTTCCTGGCTCGAGAACGAGTCGCTTTGCCGGCGCTTCTGTCGGAGCCGTCAGAACTCCTGCTGACCAACCGCATGATGCGTTTCAGTTCGCGTTCCAGCGAGGCTTCGATCTCGTCGGACTGGCGCTCGCCGCGAGCCACACGGCTCACGTAAGAAGGATCAACCTTGAGTTGGCGAGCGACTCGCCCGTATAGGCCTCGGATCAGCGAAGCCAGATTCGTCGGCGGCGCGCTCCGGTTGGTTTTTTCACGGGCCATAAATCTCCTTGCTGATCGGAAGAGGTAGAATGGTCAGACCACCCTCTCTTAACAGCGATGTTATCCCACTAAAGTTAGGATTACAACGAATAGAAAATGCTTTCGGCACATCCCACCCAAAGGGCATGCCCCGCAATGTCAATTTACCCATTTTCTCTGGTAATTAAAAGCAATTTCCCTGTGGTCCGCCTTCCTTCCAAGTCCCGGTGGGCTTGCTGCGCCTCCCGCAGGGGATAGACGTGCCCAATGCGAAGTTTCAATTGGCCCGCGCCAATCATGTTCAAAACGGCGGCGGCGCGCTGCTGCAGCTCCTCGTGGCTGGAAATATGATGCCCCAGCGTCGGGCGGGTCACAAACAATGAGCCTTTCTGGGCCAGTTTTCCCAGATCGAACGGCGGAACCGGACCGCTGGATGCGCCAAACAGAACGAGGTAGCCGCGCGGCCGCAGTACGTTCAAGTCCTTGTCAAAGGTAGTTTGTCCGACGCCGTCATAGATGACGTGAACTCCCTTGCCATCGGTGAGCCGCTTGGTTTCCGCCTCAAAGTCCTGCTGCGTGTAGAGAATCACATCATCCGCGCCCGCTTCGCGGGCCAGCTTGGCTTTATCCTCGGTCCCTACGGTGGCGATGACGCGCGCGCCGATCCGTTTTGCCATCTGCACCAGGAGCAGCCCCACGCCGCCTGCGGCGGCATGGATCAGGGCTGTCTCGCCCTTCTTCAATGGATAGGTGTCATTGACCAGATAGTGTGCGGTCATTCCCTGGAGCATCGCGGCGGCGGCCTGTTGATCGGTGATCCCGGCCGGCACGCGCACGAGCCGGTCCGCGGGCACCGCGGCATATTCCGCGTACGCGCCGATGATTCCCGTATAGGCAACGCGGTCGCCGGGCTTGAAATCTTTCACTTCGCTGCCGACTGCGCTCACCGTGCCGCTGGCTTCCTGCCCGGAGATAAACGGAAACGCAATGGGATAACGCCCTTCGCGAAAATAGACATCGATGAAGTTGATGCCCGCGGCGGAAATCTTCACCAGCGCCTCATTGGGCTTGGGCTGGGGAGTGGGAAGTTCCATGTAGCTGAGAACTTCCGGTCCGCCTTTTTGCAAAATTTGAATGGCTTTCATTATGGCTCCCCCTGGAGTCGAAGTCCCTGCATCTCTAGTCATTTTGAGCGCGGCTAGTATATGCCATTTGCCACGGACGGGGAGTAGAAACCTGAACAGGCCCCGCAACCTGTTCCGCGACTCGGGCTTCCGGTCCGTGGATTTCTCCGCGTTCAAGAACTTCACGTTCAAGGAACGCTACAGAGAGCAGTTCCGCGTCAAGGCCTTTAACTTCTTCAACCGCCAAACCTTCGCCAATCCGTACGACGCATCGAACGGATATCTTGGCGGAGTCGATCCACCCACGCCCGGATACTTCGGTTGCTCGGCCGCCACGCCGGATATCGCCGCCGGCAATCCGCTCATTGGGTCGGGCGCCAACCGGGATATGCAGCTCGGTTTGAAACTCACCTTCTAACGAATCAGGTTGGCCGGTGCGAGGGGAATTCATCCCTCGCACCGGCCAGCATGCCTGTTCGGCGTCATCCTCGAAAACAATTCGTCTTTTTCCGTTTTGAATATTACGTGATTCCTACCGGTAATGTTTCTTGAGTTCCGAAGTGTAGGTATTTCCTAAAATTGCCGCATTGTTTGCCAGCCAATCCGTGAATTGCGTGCGCCCGCTGGCCCGATCTTTCGATACAAGCAGATCCGCCATCAAACCTTCAATTTCCTCGCGCGTCAGAATTACGTCGCCGACGATGGGGCCAAGGAGTTGAAGCGTCCGATGGGCAACGCCTGGATTTACGTGAACGAACTTCGGCCTTGCACCTACCGCTGCGGCGATCTTGCGTGTCAGGTCCTCGAACTCGAATACTTCCGGGCCCACGGCATCGATTACCAGGTTCCCTCCTTCCCCGCCGGCGTTTTCGGCAAGTTCAGCAACATCCTCGACGAAAATAGGCTGGATCGAATATGCGCCCGACCCGGGAATCGCAAATACCGGAAAACGGCGCGCGAACCAGGCGATGTTGTTGATGAGGATGTCTTCCGGGCCGAAGATAACCGTGGGGCGCAGGATTGCGTACGAGAGCCCCGAGTCGACGATCGCTTTCTCCACCTGTGCTTTGCCCGAATAGTACGGAAGGTGCGAGTCCAGCGACGGATTCGCAATGCTGAGGTGCACGATCCTGCGAACTCCCGCTTCCCGAGCCGCCTGAATCAGGATTCGCGAATTCTCTACCGCCGTGGCAAATGTTGCAGCGCCGTGGTTGAACCGAACCCAATAGGAGTTGTATAGGACCGAGGCGCCGCGCAACGATCGGATCAATTCCGCCGGATCATGAAAATTCAGCGGTGCAATTTCGACTTGATCGCCGAACTCGTGCGCGCGATCCGGATGGCCGGTAATTGTCCTTACTCTTTTGCTGGCGTTCAGGAGACGCCGCGTCAGATACTTTCCGGTGTAGCTGAACGCTCCGGTGACGACTTGGAAATCCCGTCTATCGTTCATAAAGTGTAACCACCTTTCTGGGAGATGGAACACGTTCCGGAGGCGCACCTGCGATGATCAGCAAACCAGCGATATCCGGCGTCCAGGATGCGCGAGGCGCCGGGCAGCCGGGCAGCCGCATGGAACGGCCAGGCCCACCAGATTTGGCGCGCAAGGTAGATAATCGCTGAAGCGCCGCCGAACACATTACCGTCCGCGGTGGCGACGCGCATTTCGCGCAGCAACTCCGCGGGCGGCAGGCCCAGCAAGGCCGCGGCGCGCGGGTCCTGCAGGGCAGCCAGGCCGAAGCCGCACTTGGCGAGTGTGTTTCGGAAACGCCGCGCCAGCCGCGTGCAGACGGAGCAGTCGCGGTCGAAGAAAACCAGGCCGCGGGAGGCGCGCATTCCCTTCGTATCAGTTATTTCTGTAATAAGAGAAATCATGAGCCATCAAAAAAGGCGGCTCGCCGCCTTTTCTCCCTTCCGTCGGGCTCCACGTCCCGACCATGTCGGGTCGTTCAGCGTAAAAATAGAACCCGCACCCGCCTCACCCGCGCAATAGTTTGCGAATCCCGCCCCGCAGCTTCGCCATCCCCTTCATCGCACCGGGCGAGAGATTCCTGAATTCCTCGAACAGCCCGCTCATCAAGACGATGAATTCGAGCATTTCCTCCATGCGGTCCCGCGCATAGGTATCTCCCGAGCCCGATTTCCTGGCCTCGGCCACGCATTCGCGAACTACGGCCACCGTCGGGTCGAATTCGCGCCGCTTGCGCTCTTCCACAATCACGCGGAACATCTCCCACAGGTCTTTCATGGACTCAAAATGCTGCCGGCGGTCGCCGAACACGGAAACCCCGCGCACAATGCGCCAGCCCTGCAATTCGCGCAGGCTTGTGCTGACGTTGGAGCGCGCCACCGAGAGTGTCGCGGCAATTTCTTCCGCCGACATGGGCCGGTCGGAGAGGAACAGCAGGGCGTGGATCTGCGCGACGGTGCGGTTGATGCCCCAGCGGGTGCCCATTTCGCCCCAGTGGAGGATGAATTTTTGCACGGCGGGAGAGAGCGCGTTGTGATTGTCAGTCATTTCTGTCTGTACAGAATATACAGTATCCCGGAATACCTGTCAAGGTGAGACTTTCCATGAACGATGAGAAGGGTCCCCCGCCACCGGGACGGGGGTTCCTGTAAGAGACGCGTTACGGATTGGCCGCGCGGCGCTCGCGAATTTCGGAAAGGTGTTTCCGCAGGGTCTGGATGATCTCCTGTCTTCGCCCGTCGTGGATATCCGCGTTCAGTTCCTCGAGCGCGATGTGCACGACGTCGTGGTGATGGAGTTCTTCCGGCGCCACCTCACAGCTGAGGTCGAGCCAGATGCCGTGGAGCAGGTCGATTTCCTTGGACGTCAGCCGCGGCGCGTGCGGGCCCAGATAAAAAATGTGTTCCTGCCCGGTTGGCGAATGAATTTCCAGCGTCAATTGGGGCCTGGGTTCCGGCAACGCTTCCCAGGCCAGGCCGGCAATGCGCGCTTCATCCGCAATCGCCCTCCAGGACGAAGTGCCCAGCGCAATGGTGGTGGATTGCAGGCTCTGCGCCGCGCGCAGGATGCCATCCCATTTTTCCGCCGCCGGCGCGACGGCAAGATGGATGGACTTTCCTCTTTTTTCCGCGAGCGACAGCGCGCGCGTGAACAAATCCTGCTCGTTGACCGTAAACAGGTCCTCGGGCGACATCTCGTTTTCGCCGGAACCCGCGCGACCAATCACGCGCAGGTGAATCACCACCACGTCCTGACGGCGCGGATCGCAGCGTTCCAGGACCGAGGCCAGGTTATACAGTGCATTGGCATTGCGCACCATCACCAGAGTATTTCCGGGACGCACGCCCAACGCTTCCGGAGTCAAATCCCCTCCGGGCTCGAGATTAAACTGATCCAATTCGGAGTGGTCGGTTCCGTGCCTGCGCGTAACTTTTTCGGAAATCTCGAACACCGTAAAAAAGATGATCGTGAAACCGAGGCCGGCCAGCGTGGCCACCTGCTTAGTGAATAGGTTTATAATACTA
The DNA here is from genome assembly GCA_020073485.1 of Terriglobia bacterium. Lineage (GTDB taxonomy): Bacteria > Acidobacteriota > Terriglobia > Acidiferrales > UBA7541 > Palsa-360. The sequence goes on from JAIQFB010000014.1 coordinate 78,691, forward strand.
AGAGAAAATAATGTCAGCGTAATAAAGCCGAGTCCCACGGGGATTTCCGTCTTGCCAATGTGAAAATTCAGCGGCACGCGAAATTCGCGCTTCCCCGGCTGCTTGTATCGCAGCACCAGGACGGCAAGCCCCTTCATCGAGAAACTCCACATCACGCCAAACGCGTAAGCCTCGCCCAATACGAAAATATCCCCGCGGCTCAGAATGATCGTCAGCAGTTGCAATCCCACAACGAGATTCAGCATGCGTGAAGAGGTCCCAAACCGCGGATGCGGATGGCGGAACCAGTGCGGCAGAATGCCATCTTCCGATACACGGTTGAGCACTCCGTTGGATCCCACGATCGCCGTATTCACCGCTCCGGCAAGCATCAGGACGCCGACCAACACGACAAAACCCTGAAAGAACAGCCGCAGGTTGTAGGGGCCCGCAAAACTCATCGCCAGGCCGCTGATTAGGTTACCGAAGTATTGCTGGCGAACGGCGTCCGGAATAATCATGACCGCGAAAAAGGAAACACCGGCGGTGAACACCAGGCTGTAGGTAAAGATGACGAGGCCGGCCTTTTCCAGGTTGGGCAGTTTGGGATATTCCACTTCGCGGTAGACCTGCGCCAGGGTTTCTTCACCGCTCATGGCCAGCACCGAGTGCCCCAGCCCGATCAGAATTCCGATCAAGGCGAATGTGTAAGGCAATCTGCTGAACCGCAGCCAGCCAAGGGCTTCCGGGGCGAACGTCAAGTTTGCGGACGTGGGCAATGGCGGCATGTGCGCGCCGCGCATAGAGATCGTGACCAGGCACCACACAATCATCACCACCACCATGGCCGTGGTGACGTACATGATCCGGAGCGCTTTTCCGCTCGATTCCGGGATTCCCTTGATGTTTTCCCACCAGAAATAAACCGTGATGACGATGGCGACAATCGCCGAGGTAGCATTGATGGGCAAAACGAGATTCCAGTGCATGCGCGCAAACAGGTCGTTCAGGAAACCGGTCAGGTACTGGCCTGCGGAAACCCCGCTGATCGGCCCAGTGAGAATGTAATCGAACATCAGCGCCGAGACCGAAAATTTGGCCAGCGTGCTGCCCATGGCTTCCTTCACCACGCGGTACACGCCGCCGCGCACAAACATGCTGCAGCTTTCGATGTACATGGACCGCACGGCATAGGAAAACAGCATGATGGCCAGAATGAACCATGGCGCGGCCTTCCCGATGGCCTGCTCGGCGATCGCTCCGGCATAAAACGCCGAGGAGCCCAAATCGTTCAAGACAATCGCCGCCGCCCGCCAAAACGATATGAAGGACAGCATGGCGGTTGTGGCGAGAAGTACCCTTGGCAGGGCAGACTTCTGTCCCGGAATCGATGTCTTAGGGATGCTATTTGTGGACATAGTTGAGTCTTGGGTGGAAACCACTCTTACGCCGCAAGCGTCAAGAGTGCATACTCCTTTATAGGATTGAATCGAACTTGCGGCTCGCAAGAGCGCACGAGAACAGGCGCCATTTGATCCGGTCCAGGTAGACGGCCGGCTATGCCGGGCACGAACAAAGCGGACTGGGTGCCATTCCATTTATTTTGAAAGAAATGGAGGCGATCCCTGGTCCCGTGTGCTGTGCTCCTCGAGGACACAAAATGCGGCGTTCGTGCTACGGCGGGCTCCAAGCAGAGCCCGCACCCGATTCCGGCGGCCTCAATACAGGGGCCGCAAACGTCATTGGCAGTGAGGAATCGATTCATTGTCGGGTCCAGCATGCGTTTAACGGCATAAACAGATACACTAGAATTCATAAAGAACACATAAAGATGCCGAATCTCGCTTTTCCATGCCATATTTGCTCCATAAAAAGCCGCGCCAACAGGATGCGTCCAGTTTGGTCCACCCGGCGGCAACCGAAGCCGGAGCAACCGGGGATGCCCTTTCCTGGGGTCCGGCGTACGGGGAAGCCAGTACTGCTTTCGAAAGCGGATGGTATATTCAGGTAATTTTCTGTTATGGTTATATTTTGGGCTCGGGCAACTTAAATCAACTCGCTTCTTCGATGCGAAGGTAACAGGGACAATCGTGGACTGGCCCACCTCAATCCGCGCGGCGATCTTGCTCTTTCTTAGCGGGGGCATTGTTTACATGCTCCTGCGCATAGGGCGCAGCCGGGCAAATTCCGGGAAACGGCACAGCGGCATCGACTTTCGCCCCAGCATCGGCTTTGCCATGCAAGATGGATACAAATCAGTCGCTCTTCTGCTGACCAACAAATCCCGCGCGTCGGTGTGGACCGAGGAAATTGAGATTGCACTTACCGAACTCAGCGCCAACCAGCAAACGGCCGAAGCCACTTGCCACGAAACACACAAAATCCGCCAAACCGTCGGCCCGGAGGACCTGTTGCCGATCAGCCTGGTGGAAACCATTTACCTGGCCGCCGGAAAACCGCAGCGCAAATATTCGTGCATCATGTTTTCGATGGTTCGCTACCGCGTTGGAGAGATGTGGTTCGAGGAAACGATGCCCGCCTACCGGTTGAGAATGATCGGGCTAACCGTGGCCGGCATTCGCCGCGAACGCAAGTCCGCGTATCTTTTCAAACCGCAGGACATGCCGCAGGACATGCGCCCGGTGGGAACGAACACAAAATAGGCGGAGAGGCGCCCGCGCGGGGGGCTGCCGTCAGGGCGCGAGTTTCGCCACGCGCAGGCGCAGTTTTTCCGCGCGCAAATTTCCAGTCTCAAAATCGCGAAATTCCGGATATTTTTCCGGCGGTATCCTGCTTTGCACGTAGGTTAAAGTTTGCGTCGCGCTCAACACGTTTCCGGAAACCGCATACTGGATCTCGATTTCACCGAATTCCGATTGGATCTGCGTTTTTTCCGGAAGGCGCGCGATCCCCATGCCTGCGGGAAGTTCCACGGTGTATTTCACCAGAATCTGTTCGGGAGTGCCGATGTCGAGTGGCAACTGGCGGGGCCTGGGACCGTACTCGGGAACGGCTATACCCGAAAGGAACAAGGGCTGAAAGAACCAGCTGTCTCCGCTCGAAGCGGTGGAAAAGTCTCCCGAAAAAGAATATTTTTCGGTGATCTGTTCCCGGCTGTCCTCCACTCCCGATATGGAAGCCTGGCGAAACGTCCCCTGGTTGACATATTGCGCGACGCGGTTCTCGAAAATCTTCCGCATGTTTTCCTCGGAGCGGCCGCGATAGTACGCATGCCGGTCCGAATTGTGCGTGCCCCAGTATTTCACTTCTACTTCGGCGTTTCCCGTGCCGTCGGGCTGCAAGCGGACGTGCGCGTTGTATTCGATCCTGTTTTCCACCGGCGAAGGCTCGGGTATCCGGCGAAGTTCGCCGTGGTCCGGATAAGAAATGAGCGAGAAAACGCCCTGGTCCATTTCCGGGAGCTGCCCCAGAGGATCGAATTCCGAGGTCGGGTCAATCCAGAGAATTTGCGCTTGCGCGTCATAGGCCGGGAAACGTTCCACCGCCGGGCGAAGGCTGGCCGGAACCGGCAGCGCCACGATGAAATGGTCGAAGGTGGCGAGCGTCGGCACCTTCGGATCGGCTTCCACGTCTCCCCGAGTGCCCACCAGCGCCGGGTACCCGTGCAATCCAATACGGTCGAGCATGGTCATCAGCAGAGTCGCCTTATCCTTGCAGTCACCGTACTTATTTTTGAAAACATCGGGCGCCGGATGAGGCTGGTATCCGCCAATGCCGATTTCAATGGCCACGTACCGGACCTCTCGCGAAACGTAATTATAAAGGGCGTCCATTTTGGAGAGAGGATCGGTTTTTCCGGAAATCAGCGTGTCCACTTGCGCGGAGATGCCCGTGTCCGGCTTTTCCGCGGGCACGGAAATGGGATGGTAAATCCGCCCGGCATCGTCCCAGGACTTGATGGCTGACGCGCCCTGAGGGTCGTAGTTCACCACAACTTCCAGCGCCAGAGAACTTGCCGGAGGGGCGCTCGGCTCGTCCGGAATGCCCGGGCGGTCAGTCACGCGAATGGTGGCCGAACGTTCCGACTGCTCGACGACTTCCATGCGGTCCGGATGATTGGAAAACCAGTGCATGGATCCCGACGGCACCGACAAATGCAATTCGGCCTGATGAATCGGGATTTCCCTTTCCAATGGAAACGCTTCGCCTTTGATCGGAATGCGCCCGTGGCTCACCACTTCATAACCGACCAGCGAGCCGTCCTGCGCTCCGGGGGCCTCGATCACCTTCGCGCGGTTGTCGGAATACATTTCAAACTCGGCGTATGCGGCTACGATGTTCAGATCCTTCTTACTGGATTGAGTGACGTGGCCCGCGGGATCGATGGCCCATGTTTCAATGGACGTTACTTTCGTGTCGTTGTTTTCGTACCCCACGGCATCCAGGTACTTCTCCGCCGGCTTCAGGTGCAGCACGCGAATGGCGCATCGCTTGGTCATCGTGAACTCGCCGGCCGCGTCCACCGAGAAATTCGTCCACTGTCCGACGACCACCGCGGCGCTGCCGTCGCCCAAACGGCCCAGGTCCACACGGTTTGCGACCATAAGCCAGTCGGGCGCCGAAGAGGCCGGCGCAGCCGATAGCGTCGCCGGACACAGGGCCAGAAGAAGCACCGGAAGCGCTCCTGCGGCGGCGAGAAATCTACTGGCCGCGCAACACGATGACTTCCTGGTCGTTCTTGGCAATCTCGTCGAAGAATTTTTTGGCATTGAGATACTCAACCGTCGTTTGCAGCTGCGTTTTTTTCAGATAATACGTCCGCGTGCAGGTCACCGTCGTCCCGTTCTGCGCGCAGGAGTGAGCAAACCCGCCGAGGTCGTTGTCCACCTTCACGTCCTTGGGCAGTTGCTCCACTTTGATCTCCGGAGCCAGCTGCCAGGTGCTCGTGCTCACGCGCTTTTCCTGATCGTTGAATTTCACCGCGGAGTGCCGCACAGCGGCCTTAAACAATGGCCGCTCGTATTGGTCCGACACCCACGGATTCAGCAACAATTCGCCGGGCCCGAGTTCATTCGTCAGCCCTTGCTTCACGTGGGCTTTCAAGACCAGCGGCTGGGAGGAATCGTGAAAATCGGGATGCACGATTTGCGTGACTTCCGCGTCCGAGTGCCCGTTCGCAAAAAAATCGGTCATGAACTTTTCCACTTTGTCCGGCGACTCGTCGATCAGGTCGTCGCGAAGTTCGATCGCTTCCGAGCCCCTCAAATCGACTTCCGTGTCTCCTTCCGCCGTCCAGTCCTTGGCTACGTGCACAGTCACTTTGGTGGTGGAGAGATTATCCTCCGGCGTGCCTTCCATGATCGGGGCCTGCTGAATCTTGCTGCCTTTTACGGCCAGCCCCATAACGCCGCGGTCAAACCAGGGCAATTCGCCAAACGGGGCCCCGGCACCGGCCGGATCGGCGAACACGGCGCCATCCTTGAAATTGATGCGCGTGACGACCCGGGAAAATTGGCTCAGATTGGGAAACCCGCTGATGAGCGTCTGCCAGTTCTGCGTCGCCACCAGGACCAGATCGGCATCCACCTTGACTTCCTTGAGCATGGTCACGAAAAGCGCATTCTCATCGTCCGGATTGGCCCGCTTGGAGGTCATGATTTCGTCGACCGGGCGGCCCAGGGCCACCCCGGCCAGATCCGACGAGGCGATATTCTGCTGCACGAACTGGTAGAGAGCCTCGGCTTTTTTTCTGGGGTCGGGAAGTTTCTCGGCAATTTCCTTGGCCTTGTCCCGCGTCGCCTTGCTGTTTTTTTGCATCTCGCCAAAATCTCGCGAAACGATGGTGCCCACATCGTCCCACTTGGTAATCAGCGGATAGACATCGCCGCCGAATCCCAGCTGCGTCGGCGTGAAAATTATCATGGTCGCCAGGTCGCGAAAGGGCAGCGAAAACGGCTCGCTCTGGATGGGGCGCAAATTCTTGACGGAAAAATTGAACAGCGTGCCGTTCACCGTCTGGGACTGCTGGATAGAGATCTTGTTGATGTTGGTTTCGAGCGGGTACTGGCTCATGCCAAGCCGCGGCCCGATGGTCACCTGGAGCGTGGAACCCAGCGTGCCGACATCCCGCGTGTCGAAAATCCAGGGAGAGGGATACACCGTGTCCTCGTTTTCCTCCACCTGGTATTCGATGATCGCCCCCGGCACCACGTTCGGAAACGAGAAACTGGTCGACAGGATGGCGAATTTTTTCCCGGACTCGTAGGCCTTGCCCGTGAATATTTTGGAGGAATCCAGAGGAATGATTTCGCCCGATGGCAGAATCGTGCGTCCTTCTATTTTCGAGACGCGCACATTCTTGAACGACTCGATGGAAACCGTTCCGGCATCGCGCCCACCGTCGTTGAATATCTTGATGCGCACGTAGGATTGCTTGCGCGTCACCCAAAACAGGCTGGTCTTTTCAATCACGTCAATGCGCCCGCGCTTGAAAAGCACCACGGCGCCCGCGCCGGGATCCAGCGGGCTGGTTTTCATCGTTTTTTCGGCGTCGGTGACCGGGTCCCAATCGGCCGCCGCGGCATTCCAGGCATGAAAGGAAAGGAAAATGAACAGGATCAGCGGGGTGCAGATCTTCCAGCGCATCGCTCGAGCCCTCCGGCGGCAGATGTCTGCTCCTCGAACATGCCGCCCCCCGGAGGCACGGCACAGGCATGGCGGCCGCCTGGAGCCCCTTGTCGCTGGGCCCGCTCGCAAGCTGACGATGAGTTATACTTACCATGTATTAGATGTCAAGTTAAATGTCGCCCATGCTAGGTTGATGCTTTCTATGTAACAAGGCCCATGTCTATCGCCACCTGGAACCGTCCGCGTAATTCCCCAAGCCTGACCACCCCGGCCCCTGTCTTTCCAGAATGAAACAGGCCTCGCACATTGCCGCTTGACAAATTCAAACATGTGTTTGAAACTGTTGTTTGACATGAAGACCGGAACCAGGCTCGTCAGAAAATCGCAGCGATCCCCGGCCGCACCCGCGGCATCCGATGCCACGCGCGAGAAACTGCTGGAAGCCGCCGGGCGCGTGTTCGCCGACCGCGGCTACGAGGCCGCGACCGTCCGCGAAATTTGCCGCCGCGCCGGCGCCAACGTCGCGGCCGTCAATTACCATTTTCGCGACAAGCAGGGCCTCTACGCGCAGGTCCTGGCGCGCATGGCCGGTGAGGCGCGCATCGAGGGCATGCGCGTGGCTCTCGACCAGAGCGCTCCCCCGGAGGAAATTCTTCGCCGCGTGATCAAAGCGCGGCTGCAAGGCCTGGGCGCCCACCGCCCGCCGGACTGGCACTTCCGCATCGTGGCTCGCGAGTTCTCGCACCCCACTCCGGCCATGTCCCGCATGATCGACAAGGTTTCCAGGCCCCTCTACGAACGCATGCTGGACCTGATCGGACAAATCATTGGCCTGCCCGCCGACAACGAAAAGACGCGCCTGTGCACCTATAGCGTGATGGGACAGATTTTCCTGTACGCGCTGGCTGGCCCGATCCTGATGAAACTTTGGTCCGGAATGAAAATGACGCCCGAACAGATGGACCGGATTGCCGACCACATCGCCGATTTTTCGCTCGCGTATCTCCGGGAAATCCGGCCCGGCCAGCGGCAGACCCTGCCCGTATTCAGCACCAGGAGATCCTAATGCCAGAACGGCAGATCGTTGCAAACTCTACTCCGTCCGCTACGCCTCCAGACGCGCCGGAAAAAACGGCACCATCGCCGGAACCTGCGGCATCTTCCCGGCTCAAAATCCCGCTGATTGTGCTGGGTGTGGCGGTGGTTGCATTTTTCGTGTGGCGTGGATTTTTTGTGGGGACGGGCGTGCCGGAGGGAGTCGTGGCCCTGAGTGGCCGCATCGAGGGCGACGACTCCGCGGTTGCGGCAAAAATTACGGGACGCATTCTCGAAGTCCGCCTGCGCGAAGGCGACACGGTCAAGGCCGGAGATATCATCGCGGTCCTCGATGACGAACAAGTGCGGGCGCGCGAACAAGCCGCGCGGTCCGCGTTGGGAGCGGCCGAAGCCAACGCAAGAATGGCGCAAACACAGATTTCCGTCCTCGAACAGCAGTTGAAGCAGAGCCAAATGCTCACCGGACAGGCGAAACTCGGCGCCGAGGGCAGCGTTAATCAAGCCGAGGCCGATCTCGCCGCCGCGCAATCCGATCTCGCGCAAAAGCAGGCCGCCTACGATCTCGCCGTCTTCGACCGCGACGCTTACACGAAGCTTGTAAAAACCGGTGCCGTCTCCGAACGCCAGGGAAAACTGGCGGAGTCCACCGCCGCGCAGGACGCCGCCGCCGTGGAAGCCGCCAAGCGCCGCGTGACTGCCGCGCAGGGCGCGCTGACCATGGCCCAGGCTAATCTCGCAAATCCCGGGATTCGCGAGTCTCAAGTCGTGGGCGTCGAAAAGCAGATTGCGCAGCAGCAGGCGCAGATCGCCAGTGTAAATGCGGACATGCAAATGGCCCGCGCGCAACTGGCCGAGGCCGAGGCCAACCGGCAGGACCTGAGCATCCGCGCGCCTTTCGACGGCACGGTGATGACGCGCGCCGCGGAGCCAGGCGAAGTCGTGCAGGCCGGCACCGCGATCGTTACGCTGCTGGACCTGAGCAAAGTCTACCTGCGAGGCTTCGTGCCGGAAGGGCAAATCGGAAAAGTTGCCGTAGGCCAGCCCGCGCATATTTACCTCGATTCCAATCCCAAACAGGCGCTCAACGCGTACGTCTCGCGCATTGATCCCGAGGCCACCTTTACGCCCGAAAACACGTACTTCCGCGACGACCGCGTCAAACAAGTGGTCGGGCTCAAACTGCAGCTGAAAGAAGGCATCGGATTCGCGAAACCCGGGATGCCCGCCGACGGCGAAATCCTGGTAAAAGGCAGCGCCTGGCCGAACAGTAAGTAGACGCCAATGGCTACTACCACAATAGATACCGGAGCGCTCGGCGGGGTGCAGGCAAGCAGGCCTCCCGCCATCCGTGTGCGCGACCTCCGGAAAAACTACGGCGCGATCCAGGCGGTCCGCGGGATCAGCATGGAAGTCGCGTCGGGGGAAATTTTCGGCCTGATTGGGCCGGACGGCGCGGGCAAGACGTCGACATTTCAGATTCTTGCGGGAGTGATGGAAGCGACCAGCGGAGTGGCCGAGGTTTTTTCACGCCCGGCTCGCGAAACCCGGTCGCAGACCGGATATCTCACGCAAAGTTTCAGCCTCTACCCCGATCTGAGCGTTTCCGAGAACATCCGCTACATCGGAGACTTGCGGCGGGTTCCTGCCGACGAGATTGAATCGCGCGCGAAAACTTATCTTTGGATGTTCGACATGGGCCGATTTTCGCACCGGCTCGCGGGCAAGTTGAGCGGCGGGATGAAACAAAAACTGTCGCTCGTCGCTGCGCTGGTGCCGCAGCCTCATGTGCTCCTGCTCGACGAACCCACCACCGGAGTCGATCCGGTGTCGCGCCGCGAATTCTGGGATGCCCTGGCGCATCTGGCTTCCGATGGCCTCACAATCCTGGTGGCAACTCCGTATCTGGACGAGGCCGAACGGTGCCACCGCGTCGCCTTCATGCACCTGGGCGAGATTCAGCAGATCGGGACTCCCACGGAACTTCGTTCCAGTCTGCACATGAAGCGCCTGGAGCTTCGCGCCTCGGATTTGAGCAAGGCCGAGAAGATTCTTTCCAAAGGCAGCGGCACGCAGGAAATTATTTCCGACGTGCAGCGTTTTGGCGACCGGCTGGATTTGCTTGCGCGCGATCCCGCGCAGGCGCAGCAACTGGTGAACGGGGAGATGAAGGCCGCGGGAATCTCCGTCAGCGAAATTCGCGTCGCCGATCCGACGCTGGAAAACACGTTCGTTGCCACACTGCGAAGCATCGGCCACGAGATGCACGACTCTCCCTTCCCTGGCCGCCACAGCCACAAGGAACTCAAAGGGCAAATAGCAATCGGCGCCGACCACCTGACCATGCAGTTCGGCTCCTTCACCGCCGTCAATGACCTCCAGTTGCAGGTCCGCTATGGCGAAATTTACGGACTGCTGGGCGCGAATGGAGCGGGCAAGACGACGACGATCAAAATGCTGTGCGGCCTGCTCGATCCGACGCGGGGGAAAGTGCAACTCGCCGGCGCCGATCGCGCGGGAAGCGCGCGATCGCAAACCGTGCGCCAGCGGATCGGGTACATGTCCCAGAAATTTTCCCTCTACGATGACCTCACCATCGAGGAAAACCTGGAGTTTTTCGCCGGCGTCTACGGTGTGCCGGAAAATGAACGCCAGGAAAAGAGGGAGTGGGTGCTTTCGTTCTCCGGCCTGGAAGGCAAGGAAAACCTGATTACCGGAAGCCTGCCCGGAGGCTGGAAACAGCGCGTGGCTTTCGGAGCGGCCATCATGCACGAGCCCAGCGTCCTGTTTCTCGACGAACCCACCTCCGGCGTCGATCCGCTGGCGCGGCGCGCGTTCTGGACCATGATCAACCGCCTGGCCGACGAAGGCACCGCGGTCCTGGTCACCACGCACTATCTCGAGGAAGCCGAACAGTGCAATCGTCTGGGCCTGATGGTTGCCGGTGAATTCGTCGCGGAAGGCAGCCCCAGCGGCGTGAAGGCGCGCCAAACCGGCCACCTGCTCGAGTTCGTCATCGACCAACCGCAAAAGGCCGCAGACTTCCTCAAACTTACTGGCGAGCGTTGGCGCGTTTCGCTGTTCGGCGACCGGCTCCACATCATCGCCGATGAACCCGCCGAGAAAGCGATTGCCGTAACCACGGCACAATTGCGAGCGGTCGGCATTGGCGTGCTCGAGGCCCGCGAAGGCCGGTTTTCGCTGGAGGATGTTTTCATCAGCGTGGTCGAGAGGGCGCGTCTGCAAGGGAAAGTGGCTTCGGACGGCGAGTAACGGAAATCGCATTTCGGAAAAGCAGTACGGAAAAGCAGTACGGAAAAGCAGTACGGAAAAGCAGTACGGAAAATAAGATGCGACGCATATTGGCGCAAACGCGAAAAGAACTGACGCAGATTGTCCGCGACTACCGGACGCTCATGCTGGCGCTTCTGCTTCCGCTCTGCCTGCTCCTGCTGCTGGGTTCGGCGATTTCGCTTACCGTCGACGATCTTCCCATCGTCGTTCAAGACCTGGACAATTCCTCCGCGTCGCACGATTTCATCGACGCGTTTCGCGCGTCCGTCACCCTTCACGTCGTTTCCTGGCCGGTCGATCGCAAACCGGAAGACGCACTCACGTCCAACCAGGCGCGTGGCGCCCTGATCATTCCAGCCAATTTCGGGCGGGACATCGCGCGCGGCTACAACGCACAGGTGCAACTCCTGGTCGACGCCTCGGATTCCAACACCGCGCAATTGATCGCGGGCTACTCGAGCCAGATCACGCGGGCTTATAACAAGACCTCGGCCGCCGCCTCCCATCCCCAGCCGGTTCAGACGGCGATGCGCTTCTGGTATAACCCAGGAAGATCATCGAAAAAATTCTATGGCCCGGGAATCTTCGTGCTGGGCATTTCCATGTTTCCTCCGCTGCTGGCCTCGCTGGCCATGGCCAAGGAGGGAGAACAGAAAACCATCCTGCAGGTTTACGTCTCCAGCATTTCGGCGCATGAATTTCTGCTGGGGAAAATTCTGGCATTCATGATCGTGGCCATCGGCGAAGCAATACTGATGTGCGTCCTGCTATTCACCTATTTTGGATTGAACCTGGCGGGAGATCCGACGCCGTTTCTGATTGCCACGGTGTTGTACGCGTTCTGTGTCGCGTCCTTCGGAGTCATGGTGGGAGCAGCCATCCCCAGCCAGGCCGCCGCATTGCAGGCGGTGGCGCTTGGCGGTTTTCTGCTGGTATTCCTGCTTTCCGGATTGATCTATCCGATTTCCAATATCCCCGCGGGATTGCGCTGGCTTTCCAATTTTATCTGGGGCCGCTATTACATTGAGATTGTGCGCGACGCGCTGCTGCAAGGCGGCGGCTGGCCGGCCACCTGGTACAAAGTCCTCGAAATCGGAGTCACCGGGGCGATTTTTTACGGGCTGGCGTGGCGCACGATGCGCCGCATGCAGGTGAAGGCGTAGCCCATGAAAACATTTCTGCGACGAGTCTTCAATCACCGCGTGCGCGCCCTGATGCAAAAGGAATTCAGGCAGATCCGGCGCGACCGCCGGCTGGCCATCTCGCTGATTCTCCCTCCGACGCTCCAACTCTTGCTGTTTGGTTTTGCACTGAGTGCGACCGTTTCCAACATCCGCCTCGGAGTCGTCGACGACAGCAGAACCCCGGAGAGCCGGGAATTGATTGCCAACCTGACCGAAAGCAAGAGTTTTCAGTCCGCCGGCTCCTATCTTTCCGTCGACGAGCTCGGCAGCGCCATCAGCCGCGGTGATCTCGATGCCGGCGTGGTCATCCCTTACGACTACGCTCGAGACTTGTACCGCGGTAATCCCTCCACCGTGCAATTTTTATTGAACGCCATGAACGCAAACACCGCGGCCATCGCGCAGGGTTACGCGGAAGGCGTGATTCAATCCTACAATCAAGGCCTTGCCGCTAGCGGCATTCATGCGAACTTCCGCCAGATTGCGGCGTCGGACGTCAACCGTCGTGGGCTCGTTTCCCTGCATCCCGCTTATCTTTTCAATCCCGGCCTGGTGGCTTCCTGGTTCATCGTGACCGGGGTATTCGGTCTGCTGCTGATTCTGAACGGATCCATCGTCGCCTCGGCGGCCATGGTAAAGGAGCGCGAACGCGGCACCATCGAACAGTTATTGATGTCTCCGGCCGGCACCTACGAAATCATCATCGCCAAGATCGCGCCGTTGTTTGTCCTGCTTTTCTTGATGACCCTTTTCGCGGTCGTGGTCATGGAAACGGCCTTCCATGTCCCGATTCAGGGGAACTTGCTGCTCCTTCTGGGAGGCTCGGCTCTCTGCATTCTGTGCGGAATCAGCATTGGCACGGTCATTGCGACGTTCAGCAAATCCGCCGAGCAGGCTCAACTGACGAGCTTCTTCGTCAATCCGCCGCTCTCCACTTTGTCGGGGGCGTTCTATCCCGTCGAGGGAATGCCCCACATCTTGCAGCGCCTCACCGCGTTTAATCCTGTGTACCACTTCGTGGTGATCTCCCGGGCCAGCCTGCTGAAAGGCAGCGGCTTTGGAGCGCTGTGGCCCCATTTTCTGGCGCTATTTGCATTCACGTCGGTTCTGGTCGTTTTGAGCGTCTGGCGTTTCCGAAAACAGCTCAGTTAATCGAAATAGGAATGGAATACATCCAATGAAAACAAATTCAAGTCTCGCGGTGCGAGTCAAAATCACGACCGTTGCGGCCGCATGCGCCCTGTCCATCCTGGCGATCCGCGCCGGTGCCCAGGTGGGCGGAGGAGGCGGATCCTCGCAGGGCGCGCAAGCGATCCAGTTGCCGCTGTCTGGCCGGCCCGGGCAAGCCGGTTCGGTAAACTCCACGGAAACCGCTGTTCCGGGGACAACCTCGAGCGTGAATACGCTGAATCCCGCTGTGCAGGTGCAGGGGCCATACACCGGCAGCGCGAGCAGCGTCGCCGCCATGCCTTTTTCGGGCCACTTGTCATTTCGCGAAGCCATACAGCGCGGCCTGGTGTACAACCTGGGCGCAGTGGGATTGGCGCAGGCCGTGCGCCAGGCGAGCGGCGCAAGCCAGGTGGTTCGCAGCGCCCTGCTTCCCAACTTGAATGGATCGCTTTCGGAAAATTACCTCACGGAAAACTTGAAAGCACTCGGCTTTCACTTCTCCTTCCCCGGTCTTTCTCTTCCCACCATCGTCGGGCCATTTAATTATTTCGACGCCCGCGCCCGGTTGACACAAACCGTGCTGGATTTGACGGCAATAAACAACTATCGGGCATCGAACGAGGCCCTGCGCTCGAATGAACTATCGGCGCGCGACGCCCTGGACCTGGTGGTTCTGGCCGTGGGCGGCACATATCTTCAGGTGATTGCGGCCAGGGCCCGGGTCGAATCTGCCCGCGCGCAACTGGAAACGGCCAACGCGCTCTACCAGCAGGCGCTGCAGGAACGCGGCGTCGGATTGCTCGCGCAGGTGGACGTCAATCGCAGCCAGGTGCAGGCTCTGGCGGACCAACAACGGCTGCTCTCCCTGCAGAACGACCTCGCGAAACAGAAAATCGATTTGGCGCGGCTGATCGGGCTCCCGCCGACCGACCAGTATGACGTCTCGGATGACGTCCCTCTGCCGGCCACTCCCCCCATCGAATTCGACGCCGCGCTCAAGCAGGCGTTCGAGCAGCGAGCGGACCTGAAGGCCGCGCAATCGCAGGTGCGCGCCTCGGAACTGGCGCGGTCGGCGGCGCGCGCGGAACTCCTTCCATCGGTTTCGGTCAGCGCCGACTTTGGCGAGATCGGAGTTAATCCCGGACAGGCCTTTGGAACCTATACGGTCGCCGGCAGCATGAAAATTCCGCTCTGGCAGGGCGGCCGGGCGAAGGGCGATATGGAAGAGGCAAACGCGGCGCTGGCGCAGCGGCGCGCCGAGCTCGAAGACCTCAAGAGTCTGGTCGAGAGCCAAGTCCGCAAGGCCTTTCTGGACCTGCAGGCCTCGGCCAGCCAGGTCGACGTTGCCAAAAAGAACGTGGAGGTCAGCCGGGAAACTTTAGACTTAACCAAGCAGCGTTTTGAGGCGGGAGTGACCGACTCGGTGGAAGTCGTTCAGTCGGAGCAGACGGTTGCCTCGGCAGAACTGGATTACATCAACAGCGAGTTCGGGCTGAACCTGGCGAAGTTGAGCATGGCGCGCGCCATCGGCGGGGCGGCGGAAAATCTGTCCCAGTTCCTCAAAGCGCAATGATCCCAGGTGTTGTGGCGCAATTCGGCTATTTCATATTTTGCGCCCTATGACGGCGCGAAACATGCAGCCTTCTCCGTCCTTTCTTGCATCTAAAAATCTGTTAGGCTGATTGCACGGCGATACCCGGCCCACGCCGGCAGCAAAGTGGTCCCGAACCCTCGGGCCCGCTCAGGGGTTGAACTTAATCGGAGGACTGTGCGAATGAAAATCGTTGCGACGTTTTTTCTCGCGGCCGTGAGTATGGTTGCATTGGCAACTGGATGTTCCAGCGCGAAAAGCGATCAGGCCCTCACAACGGATATCCAATCGAAAATGTTTGCCGACCCGCAGGTGAAGGCGGCCAACATCACCGTTTCCGTCAAAGACGGCGAAGCCACAATTTCCGGCGACGTCCCCAACGAAGGGACGCATCTACAGGCCTACAAGATTGCATCCGATACGCCCGGCGTGAAGCACGTGGTGGATCAAATGACCATGCAAGCGGCGCAGGCCGCGCCCCCAGCAGAGGCCGAGCCCGTTGCGCCGCCGCCTGCAGCCAAGCCGCGTCATGAGGCTGTGAAGCCAGCGCGCAAAACGGAAAAACACGAAAAGCGGCAGCCCAAAGCGACACTGAGGGCTGCGAAGACGGAAGCTGAGCCGGCCTACGCGCCGCCACCTTCGCCTGCCGCCGCTCCGGCGGCTTCCGCGGCGCAGCCCGCAGTTACCGCGGCGCCTCCGCAACCTCCTCCACCACCGCAACCGACGCGCGTGGAGATTCCCGCTGGCACTTCGGTGCGCGTGCAAATGATTGATGGCGTGGATTCGGCGGTGAATCACACAGGGGATACGTTTCACGCGACAATTGCTTCTCCCATCGTCGTTGACAACCAGATTGTTGTCCCCGCCGGGACGGACGTCTACCTGAAACTGGTCAACGCCAAGTCCGCCGGGCACATGACCGGCCAAAGCCAACTGGCGCTGGAGCTGACGCGAATGGAGTTCCAGGGAAAGTCCTACGGGCTGGCTTCCAGTGACTACACGCAGACCGGGGCTTCGCGCGGCAAACGCACCGCGGAAACCGTGGGCGGCGGCGCTGTAATTGGGACGCTGCTGGGCGCGGTGATTGGCGGCGGAAAAGGAGCCGCGATCGGCGCGGCCACCGGAGCAGGCGCCGGCGGAGTCGTGCAGGGCGTAACGAAGGGCGAACAGATCAAGATTCCATCGGAAACGAAGCTGGATTTCAGCCTGGAGCAGCCTTTGGAAGTAAGCTACTTCCCCGACAGGATCCGATCTTCGCGGCAGTAGATTTTGATTTTCCGGGTGGCGCAGGCTTCAGCCTGTGCGGTTTAGATCCTGCACGTGTGAAATTTAAACCGCACAGGCTGAAGCCTACGCCACCAACCCCTTAAAAAACTCCATGACGCGCGCTTCGGCCCAGAAGCGCGCGTCGCCATTTTGGCGGGAAATAAACGCGCAATGCCCGCCGTGCTCGGGCGCGATCAACGCGATCTTTTCGTTACCGCTCAGCGCCGGATTGGAAAAACTGGCGAACGGAATGAAGGGATCGCGCTGCGCCGTCAGGATCAGGGTGGGAACCCTTATATTGGCAGCGACGCGCAGCGCGCTCGACCGCTCGTAATAATCGGATGCGCCGCGGAATCCGCAGTAAACCGCCGTGATGATGTCATCAAAATCGCGTATGGTCCGCACTCGCGCCATCGGCTCCAGATTGAATTTTCTGGGAAAGAGTTTTGCCTTTCGCCGCATGCGCTCCTTGAGGCTCGTCACGAAATGCCGCTCGTACAGAAAATTGCCCGGAAGCGCAATGGCATCGGCGCACACCGCCAGATCCATGCTGGGAGAAACCGTCGCGATGCCGAGCAACTGCCGCGGCGCGGCCCCCGCCAGTTCGCCCACCATCTTCATCACCAGATTGCCGCCCATGGAATATCCGGCAAAGAAAATCGCGGAAAGCGCATCTCGCTCGATGAGTTCGCACAGGACGGCGCGGTAATCCACGGAAAGCCCGGAATGGTAGAGCGTCGGCGTAAGGCATTCGGTGCCGCCGCAATTGCGCTGGTTCAAGCGCACGGCATTCCAACCGGAAGCGAACGCGCGCTCCGCGAGCCCCTGCATATACCCGGACTTGCTCGAACCTTCCAGTCCGTGAACCAGGACGAGCGTGGGGCATTCCCGCGGCGCCGCCTGCCAGTGGCATTCGCCGAGGATTTTCGTCCCCGGTTCGGTTTCAAATTCGCGCAGGGTGCTCGCGGGCAAGCGCGGGAATCGCCGCCGCCAATAGGTTGACGCAACCGTCTGCGCGTGCGGGCCGCGCAGCAGCGGGTGCGGTTCGAAGGTGTTCATTCAGACTTCATTCTACGTCATTCCGGCGGGCTCCAAGTAGAGCCCGCACCCGAGTTCGCTCCCGGCCGCTGGCGACGCGCGCGCTTGATTTCATCCGGCGGGGCGCATAAAATGAATTTTCACCCATGAAACTCCGTTGTCGCGAAGCTTCCCATTTTTTCCGCCCAGCGGCATTCCGCTGGGCTGCGCTGTTTTCAGGGGCCGTTTTCTTATCGTCCAAGGAGCTGTGAATGGAAGGACCGATCCTGGAAGGTCTGACATTTGACGATGTGTTGCTGGTGCCGGGAAAGTCCTCCGTGCTCCCCACCGAAGTAAACACGCAGACGCAACTCACGCGCAAGATTGCGCTGAACATTCCGCTGGTATCGGCGGCCATGGATACGGTCACCGAATCGCGCCTGGCCATCGCAATGGCGCGGCAGGGGGGACTGGGTTTCGTGCACCGCAGCATGCCAGTCGACCGGCAAGCCGAAGAAGTCGACCGGGTAAAGCGCTCGGAAAGCGGCATGATCGTCGATCCGGTGACTATTTCTCCGGAGCTGACCGTCCGCGAGGCCATGGACATCATGACCAAATACCGCGTGTCCGGATTGCCGGTGACGCGCGGGCTTCTCCTTGTGGGCATCCTGACCAACCGCGACCTGCGCTTTGAAAAAAATCTCGACCAGCCCGTCAGCGCCGTCATGACCAAGGAAAACCTGGTGACCGTCCCGGTCGGCACCACGCTCGAGGAAGCCGAGCGCATCCTGCAAAAGTACAGGATTGAAAAACTTCTCGTCGTCGACAGCGAATTCCGTCTCAAAGGCTTGATCACGGTAAAAGACATTCAGAAAAAACTGGAGTTTCCGAACGCCTCGAAGGACGACCAGGGACGCCTGCTGGTCGGCGCGGCCATAGGCGCGACGGGAGATTTTCTGGAGCGCGCCGTGGAATTGGCACGCACCAAGGCCGACGTGCTGGCCATCGATACCGCGCACGGGCATTCGGCGCGCGTGATGGAAGCGATCAAGGCCGTAAAAAAGCGCCTGCCCGAAATGCAATTGGTCGCCGGAAACGTGGGAACCTACGAAGGCGCGCGCGATCTAATCGCGCTGGGCTTGGACGGGATCAAAGTCGGCATCGGCCCGGGATCCATCTGCACGACGCGCGTAGTGACGGGCGCGGGCGTGCCGCAGATCACGGCCATTCTGGAAGCCGCGCGCGCGGCCAAGGGCACGGGCGTGCCAGTGATTGCCGATGGAGGAATTAAGTATTCCGGAGATATCAGCAAGGCGATCGCCGCCGGTGCAGCGGTCACTATGCTGGGCGGACTTTTTGCCGGGACCGAAGAATCGCCCGGGGAAACGATTCTCTATCAGGGACGCACATTCAAGTCGTACCGCGGAATGGGTTCCCTAGGAGCGATGCAGGCGGGATCGGCGGCGGCGGACCGTTACGCGCAGGAAGGCGCCGCGCGCGGAAAATCCGTGCCCGAGGGCGTCGAAGGACGCGTGCCCTACAAGGGCTCGCTCAGCGCGCTGGTCGATCAACTGGTTGGCGGGCTCAAGAGCGGGATGGGCTATTGCGGCGTCTCGACGCTGGCCGAGTTGCAGGAGCGCGCGCGCTTTGTGCGCATCACCGTAGCAGGCCTGCGCGAAAGCCACGTGCATGACGTGATCATCACGCGCGAAGCGCCGAACTACCAGGTCGAATAATCCAGTGTGGAATCGCCTGAAGCAGTGGCTGCCGGCGATTCTCTGGGCCATCCTGATTTCCGCGGCCTCCACGGACACCTTCTCCGAAAGCCACACGTCATCTGTCTTTATTCCCATCCTGCATTGGCTATTCCCTGGCGCGGATCCGCAAATACTCGAGCGCATGCATTTCTTCATCCGCAAATCGGCGCACTTCACGGAATATTTTGTGTTCAGCCTCCTGCTGTTCAGGGCATTGAAAGAGAAAGACCAAAGATGGCGCCTGCGCTGGGCGATCTGGGCGCTGGCCATCGCCGCGGGGTACTCCGCGCTCGATGAATTCCACCAGTCGTTCGTGCCGAGCCGGACGGCCTCGCCTTGGGATTCGCTGCTGGACACGACGGGCGCGGCGGCGGCGCAATTGGCGCTGGGATTGTGGGCGTGGATTCGCCTAAGGTACCCAAGGTGAATCAAAGAAAATGAAAAAGGCCCGTTCCGAAGATTCGGAACGGGCCTTCCATTTGAAACTGAGTCTGTCGAAATCCCTACGCGCCGGCTTTCTCTTCCTTCTTTTCTTCCTCGGCGGGCTCTGGTTTTGCCGACTTTTCCTTCTTGATCTTTTTCTTGAGCTTGGAGCCGAGCAGCTCGAGGATGGCCAGATCCGCGCCGTCGCCGATGCGGAAGCCGGCGTGGATGATGCGCGTGTAGCCGCCGTTGCGGTCGGAAAATCGCGGAGCGATGTCCGCGAACAGCTTTTTGGTAGCGCCAGGCGTCATCAGGTAAGAGGCGGCCTGGCGGCGGGCGTGCAGCGTGTCGCGCTTGCCGAGCGTGATCATCTGCTCGACCAAGGGCTTCGCGGCTTTTGCCCGTGTAACGGTGGTGGTAATGCGCTCCTTTTCGATCACGTTGGTGACCAGGTTGCGCAGCGTCGCGCGGCGGTGGGCCGGCTGACGTCCGAGTTTAGAACCGTAGTTGCGATGTCGCATAAGTGAGTCCCAGGGGCGGTTACAGGCCCGCGGTTTCCTCCGGCGTCGGCGGCGCGGTCTGGCTGGGCAGCGGCGGCCAGATGATGCGGCCGTGCTCGTCGAACTTCATTCCCAGGCTCAGGCCCATCTTGTGCAGGATTTCCTTGATTTCATTGAGCGATTTGCGGCCGAAGTTTTTGGTCTTCAGCATTTCATTCTCGCTCTTCTGCACCAACTCGCGGATGGACTGGATGTTGGCGTTCTTCAGGCAGTTGTAGGAGCGCACGGAAAGTTCGAGTTCCTCGACCGAGCGGTCCAGGTGCTCGACGCGCGGGTCATTATAGGATTCCACGGACTCCTCGACCATCTCGGGCTGTTCCTCGAAGTTGATGAAGATGCTCATGTGGTCCTTCACGAGCTTCGAGGCCAGGCCGATGGCGTCCTGCGGAGTGATCGCGCCGTTGGTCCAGACTTCCAGCGCCAGTTTCTCGTAGTCCGTCATCTGGCCGAGGCGAGCCGCTTCCACCGAGTAGTTCACCTTGCGCACCGGCGAGTGAACCGAATCCACGGGGATGTAGCCGATGGGAAGATCCTCGTCGAAGTTGCGGTCGGCGGACACATACCCGCGGCCGTTCTTCACGCGCATTTCGAGCTGAAGTTTTCCGCCCTCGTTGACTGTGGCGATATAGACCGTTTTGTCGAGGACAGCGAAATCCGCGTCTTCCTCGATCATGGCCGAAGTCACGACTCCGGGATTCTCAACGTTGATGACGATCGTTTTCGCCTGATCATTGTTGAGCTTCAGCGGAACCTGCTTCAGGTTGAGAATGATGTCGGTGGCGTCTTCCACCACGCCGGGAATCGAGGAGAATTCGTGCAGCACGCCTTCGATTTTCACGGCGGTAATGGCCGCGCCCTCGATCGAGCTCAGAAGCGCCCGGCGAAGGGCGTTGCCCACGGTGGTGCCCCATCCGCGCTCGAACGGCTGCGCGGAAAACTTTCCGAACTTATCGGTCAGCGACTCGAGTTCGGCCGCCAAACGCTTTGGTTTCTGAAAACCTTTCCACATCTGTCAAGTCCTTCCTCCCCGCGATTGCGGGGACATCGAATCTTTTCGGGAATCTATTTGAGATTTCAAATTTGGAATTTCAAATTTGAAATCAAAGACCGGGATTACTTCCGGACGTTACTTCGAGTACAGCTCGACGATGAGCTGCTCGGTGATGGGCGGCGTCTGCACATTTTCGCGCTTCGGCAGAGCCACCACTTTGGCCTTGAACGTTTCGCGGTCGATTTCGAGCCAGGGCACGGCGTTCTGGCTCTGCGCAACGTTGCGCGCTTCCAGCACCATGGTGTTTTCGTGCATTTTTCCCTTGAGCGAGATCTCCTCGCCGACGCCGACCAGGTAGGAAGGGATGTTCACCTTCTTCCCGTTGATCAGCACGTGGCCGTGGAGAACAATCTGCCGCGCCTGCGAACGGGAACTGGCGAATCCCGAACGCCACACCGCGTTGTCCAGGCGCCGCTCGAGCATCACGATCAGGTTTTCGCCCGTGGGCCCCTGCGCGCGCTCCGACTTTTCGACGTAGTTGCGGAACTGCCGCTCCAGCAATCCGTAGGTGCGCTTCACCTTTTGTTTTTCGCGCAATTGCAGGCCGTATCCGGCCAGCTTCTTCACGCGGCGCGACTGGCCGTGTTGCCCCGGAACGAAGTTGCGCTTTTCAATGGCGCACTTCTCGGTAAAACAGCGCAGGCCTTTCAAAAACAGCTTCTGCCCTTCCCTGCGGCAGAGCCGGCAAACCGCTTCTCGATGACGTGCCAAATTCGTATCTCCTTATTCTCTTGCTGCTTCTCGAATCCGAATCATTCTTGCGAGAATCCCGTTACTTCCAAACGCTGGGCGCGAACTGAGCGCTCTCGCCGGATCAAACGCGGCGGCGCTTGGGCGGACGGCAGCCGTTGTGCGGAATCGGCGTGACGTCTTTAATGTGCACAATGTGCAGGCCCGACGAGGCCAGCGCGCGCACGGCAGACTCGCGGCCCGAGCCCGGCCCCTTGATGCGTACTTCGATGGATTTCATCCCGTACTGGTCGCGTGCCACGCCCGCCGCCGTTCCCGAAGCCTGCTGCGCGGCGTACGGGGTGCCCTTGCGCGAGCCCTTGAAGCCGATTGAGCCGGCCGAAGACCACGACACCGTGCGGCCGTCGGGGCCGCAGATCGTGATGATCGTGTTGTTGAACGTGGCCTGGATGTGCGCCACGCCGTGCGGGACCACGCGCTTCTCCCGCTTCTTCTTGAACTCTTTTTTGCGCTTGGATGTTTTTTCCGGCGCCTTTGTCGCGTCTACTGCCTGTTCTTTTGCCAAGTCATTACCCTTTCGGGCGGGCTCCAAGTAGAGCCCGCACCCGCTTTTCAAACTTTGCCTGCGGCCGCCTACGCGGCGGACTCCAAATCCATCACGCGGCTACTTGCGCGCGGCGACTTTCTTCTTGGCCGCCACTGCGCCCTTGCGCGGTCCCTTGCGGGTGCGCGCGTTCGTGTGCGTGCGCTGGCCGCGCACGGGAAGATTGCGCCGGTGGCGCAGCCCGCGGTAGCACTGAATTTCGATCAAGCGGCGGATGTTCATCTGGACCTCCTTGCGGAGATCCCCTTCCACGCGCCCTTCGGATTCGATCGCCTGGCGCAGCCGGTTGATCTCTTCCTCGGTCAGGTCCTTGATCTTCTTCGTGTATTCCACTTCCGCCTTGGTGCAAAGCGAGCGCGCGCGGGGCTGCCCGATTCCATAGATCGAGGTCAGGCCGACCCAGATGCGCTTTTGCGGCGGAAGATCCACTCCAGCAATACGTGCCATGCGTGCTCCTTAATCCTCTCGCGGGGTCTCATCTTGACCCGCGCGCAACTTCAATGAACTTATCCCTGGCGCTGCTTGTGCTTCGGGTTGCTGCAAATCACGCGCACCACGCCGCGCCGGTGAATGACCTTGCACTTGTCACAAATTTTCTTTACTGATGCCCGGACTTTCATTTCCAACTCCTCGTCGTTATTCCAGCGGGTCCCAATTTCCGGTGGGCTTCAAGTAAAGCCCACACCCGATAGAGCCCCCAGCCGACTTCACTATTTATACCGATACACAATGCGGCCGCGCGTCAGGTCGTAGGGCGAAAGCTCCACCGCGACTTTGTCTCCGGCCAGGATGCGGATGAAATTCTTGCGCATTTTCCCGGAAATGTGCGCGAGCACGCGATGCTTGTTCTCGAGCTCGACCCGAAACATCGCGTTGGGCAGCGGTTCGATGACCGTGGCCATCACTTCGATGGCGTCTTCCTTGGGATTGGAAGCGTCTGCCTTGCGCTTTTCCGGTTCGGGTCGCTTGCCCATAGCCCCTCTCGCGAAAGCTACCAAGATGGTCCCTGCATTTCGCGGGGACGCGTCAGAATCCATGGCCCGTTTGCGGTGACCGCCACGGTGTGCTCAAAATGAGCGGATTTGGTGCCGTCGGTCGTTACTGCCGTCCAATCGTCGTCGAGCACTTTCACCTCGGGTCCACCGATGTTGACCATCGGCTCAATGGCGAAGACCATGCCTTCCTGCAATCGCGGGCCGCGGCCGGGCTCGCCGTAATTCAGCACATTCGGCTCCTCATGAATGTGCGTCCCAATGCCGTGGCCGCAGAGATCGCGGACCACCGAGTAGCCGTTCTTGCGCTCGGCCCAGTTCTGGACAGCCGCGGAAATGTCCGACAGTCGGTTGCCCACGCGCACTTTTTCGATCGCCTGATCCAGAGATTCGCGCGTCACCTGCAAAAGCTTTTGCAGCTCCGGAGTAATCTGCCCCACCGGCACGGTGACCGCGGCATCGGCGTAGTAGCCGTCATGCTCCACGCCGAAGTCGAGCGAAATGATGTCGCCTTCCTCCAACCGCCGCGACTTCGACGGAATGCCGTGCACCACTTCCGAATTGATCGATGTGCACAACGTCGCCGGATACCCTCGGTAATTCTTGAACGCCGGCCGGGCCTTCAGTTCCGCCGTGCGGCGCTCGGCATAGTCGTCCAGGTCCTTCGTCGTGACCCCGGGCCGCGCCATGCCGCGCAGTTCATTCAGCACTTCCCAGAGAATCAGGCCGGCGTGATGCATTTTTTCGAGTTCCGCCTGTGACTTGCAAACGATCATCTGGGTATCTGCGCTCCATCCAAAATCCTGGCGATGTTTGCCGTGACCTCGTCCGCGTCGGCCATCGCGTCCACCGCGCTCAGCTGCTTCCGCACGGTGTAGTACTCCACCAGCGGGCGCGTCTGCACCTCGTATGCGTGAAGCCGTTCGCTGATCACGCCCTCGGTGTCGTCCGGCCGGTGAATCAATTCGCTGCCGTCCTGGTCGCAGACGCCTTCGCGCTTGGGCGGGCGGTCATAAATATTATAGATGTGCCCGCCGGCCTTGCAGATTCTTCGTCCCGTCAGCCGCCGCATCAGCAGCTTGGGCTCGACGACCATGTGCAATACAAAGGTACAGCCGAACTTCTGCTTCTCGCAAATCCGTTCCAGGTCGCCCGCCTGCGCCAGCGTGCGCGGAAAGCCGTCAAAGACGAATCCGTTCCGGCAGTCCGGCTGCGCGATGCGCTCCTCGACCATGCTGAGCACGAGGTCGTCGGGAACCAACTCGCCGCGTTCCATCAAGGGCTTGGCGCGCCGCCCGAGTTCGGTTTCGCGCCGGATGTGGTCGCGAAACATGTCCCCGGTGGAAAGATGCGGCAAATGATACCTCGCCGCAATGCGTTGGGCTTGCGTGCCCTTGCCGGCTCCCGGAGGACCCAGCAAGATCACCGCGTGGCCCAGTTGCTTCGACGCGCTTACGCTGCTCGGATCAGCCGTAACGGCGGCCACGCAGTTTTCCCTTCTTCACGAATCCTTCGTAATTCCGCATCACCAGCTGGGCTTCGATCTGCTGGACCGTGTCCATGGCCACGCCGACCACGATCAGCAGGGACGTGCCGCCAAAATAAAAGTTAACCTTCAGGCCTTCCAGCACGAAGCGCCACATGTGGTTGTCAAACCAGGTGCCCACCAGCGGCAAATGCTGCAGGTGAACGCCGGCCATGAGCCATTCGGGAAGCAGGCAAACCGCAGCCAGGTAAACTCCGCCCACAAAGGTGAGCCGCCGCAGCACGCGGTCGATGTGCTCGGACGTGTTGCGCCCCGGGCGAATCCCCGGGATGAACCCGCCGTACTTGCGCATGTTGTCAGCCAGCTCGGTGGGATTGAAAACGATCCCCACATAGAAAAACGCGAACACAATAATCAAAGTAATGTAGACCAGGATGTACCAGGGCTCGCCCCAGGCCAGGTTCGTGGCCAGCCAGTCCACGACCTTGAATTTGCGGCCGAGAAACAAATTGATCGTGCCCGGAAACGTGAGCAGCGAGCTGGCAAAAATCGGAGGGATCACGCCGCCCGAATTCACGCGCAGCGGCAGGTAGGTCATCTGCCCGCCCATCATCTTCCGGCCCATCACGCGCTTGGCGTATTGCACGGGGATGCGCCGCTGTCCGCCTTCGACGAACACGATGACCCCGATCACGCCAATCATCATGGCCATCATCAGGATCAAGGCCAGGCCGGTGAACGGTCCCCACTGCTGGGTCTTGAACTTATCGACCATGTCCGCCACGGCCCGCGGAAGCCCGACCACGATTCCGGCGAAGATGATCAGGGACATGCCGTTGCCCACGCCGCGTTCGGTAATCTGTTCACCGAGCCACATGATGAAAGCCGAGCCGGTGGTCAGCGTCAGGATGGTCATCAGCACGAAAGCGATGCCGGGATTGTAGACCAGAGCCTGATTGTTCGGCCCGCCGGTCTTTTCCAGGGTCACCGCGATCGAAAGCGACTGCACCACGCTCAGCAGGATCGTCAGGTAGCGCGTGTATTGCGTGATTTTCCTACGCCCGAGTTCGCCCTCTTTTTGCAGGCGTTCGAGGTAGGGCCATACAACGGTCATCAGCTGCAGGATGATCGACGCCGTAATGTAGGGCATGATGCCCAGGGCGAAAATCGTGAGACGGCGGAAATTGCCGCCGCTGAACAGGTCGATGACGCCCAGGACCGAGCCCTGATTCTGCGAAAAGAACTGCGACAGCACGTCGGTATTGATGCCCGGGGTGGGCAAAAACGCGCCGAGGCGATACACCGCCAGCATGGCAAGCGTGAACAGAAGCCGCTTGCGCAGGTCCGGAATGCGGAACATGTTGGCGAATGCTTCGAAGAACTGGTTCATGGCAAAATCTCGACCTTGCCTCCGGCCTTGGTGATTTTCTCCTCGGCCGATTTGCTGAACTTGTGCGCGCGCACGGTGAGCGCTGTATTCAGTTCGCCGTCGCCCAAAACCTTGATTTCGGCGCGAACCTGGCGGATCAGCCCGGCGGCAATCAAGAGCTCCGGCGTGACCGTTTCTCCGGCGGCGAAGATGCCGAGCATATCGACGTTCACCACGGCGTATTCGCTGTGCGACGGATTGTGAAAGCCGCGCTTGGGCATGCGGCGACGCAGCGGCATCTGGCCGCCTTCAAACCCCGGCTTGCGCGAATAGCCCTTGCGCGATTTCTGTCCCTTGTTGCCCTTGCCCGACGTTCTGCCGAGCTTGGAGCCGATGCCGCGTCCCACGCGCACCTTGCGGTGCCGCGATCCGCGCGCCGGCTTCAGATTGGATAAATTCACTGCCATAGTGTCCCCATTAAGGCGGGCCGCAAGTACAGCCCGCGCCCGAATTTCCGAATCCTACGCGTTTCTTATACCGTGTACTCCTCGACCGTCACCAGGTGCCGCACCTTGTGAATCATGCCGCGAATCGCCGGGGTGTCTTCCCGCACGACCACTTGTTGCATGCGGCGGAAGCCCAGCCCTCGAATCGTCTCCCGCATGTCCCTGGGACAGGCGATGAAACTGACCACCCACTTGATTTTTAAAGTTCCCGTTGATTTCTTCGCCATGATCGTTATTTCGGGAGCATTTAGCGCCCGAGTTCCTCCACCGTCTTCGAGCGAAGCTCCGCGACCTTGGCAATGTCCTTCAGGCGCAGCAGCGCGTCGAATGTGGCCTTGATGACGTTGTGCGGGTTCGATGTGCCGATCGATTTCGTGAGCACATTCGAGATGCCCGCAACTTCCATCACCGCGCGCACCGGGCCTCCGGCAATGATGCCGGTGCCATCGGGCGCGGGCTTCAGCAGCACCTGCCCCGAGCCGTATAGGCCCAGGACCTGATGCGGAATCGTGGTGCCCTTCAAATTCAGGTGAATCAGGTTTTTCTTGGCCTGCTCGATGGCCTTGCGGATGGCCATGGGCACTTCGCGCGCCTTGCCCATGCCGAAGCCGGCGTGGCCCTGCTGATCGCCGACCACGACCAGGGCGGAAAAGCTGAGGTTCTTGCCGCCCTTGACGACCTTGGTCACGCGCTGGATGGCCACGACCTGGTCCTTCAAGCTATTGGCGTTGACGTTGAGATTGCGCCGGACCGCCAGTGTTTCCCTGAGAATGTGTTTGGACATAAACTTAAAATTTCAACCCCGCTTCCCGGGCCGCTGCGGCCAGGGCTTCCACACGGCCGTGGTACATGTACCCGCCGCGGTCAAACACAACCAGTTCGATGCCTGCGGCGCGGGCGCGCTCGGCGATTTTCTTGCCGATCATTTTTGCCGCCGCGACGTTGTTCCCGCCCTTCATTTCCTTGCGCATTTCCTTGTCGATGGAACTGGCCGAGACCAGCGTGCGTCCGCTGCGGTCGTCAATCACCTGGGCGTAAATATGCCCGTTCGAGCGGTACACGCACAGACGAGGCCGCTCGGGCGTTCCACTCACGCGCGTGCGCACGCGCAGGTGAATGCGTCGGCGATGCAGGTCACGCGATAGTTTTCGTACCGGTACAGTTGCCACGATGCTCTCCTTAAATCCTTAAAATAGGTGGCCTGTCGCCGCGGCGACAGGCCAAAACCCGTTTTACGCGCCAGGCTTAGCTGCGGCTCCGGCTTTTCCGGCCTTCTTCTTCAACCGCTCGCCGGTAATGCGAATACCCTTTTGCTTGTACGGGTCCGGCGGGCGCAGCGCGCGAATATCGGCGCAGACCTGGCCGACCTGCCCGCGATCGGCACCCGAGACGGTCATGCGCGTCTGCTTCTCGACCGTGATCTGAATTCCCTCGGGAATCGGAAACTCCACCGGATGAGAATACCCGAGCGCGAAGCTGACAACCTTGCCCTTGAGTTCGGCGCGGTATCCCACGCCCACGATGTCCATGTCCTTCTTGAAACCCGTGGTCACGCCCGTGACGGCGTTGGCCACCAGCGCGCGAGCCAGCCCGTGCAGCGCGGCGTGATCATCCGACTGGCGGATGGCGTGAAGTTCGGCGCCCTTCTGCTCCAGGGTGATGCCCTGCGGCAAATTCACTTTCAACTTGCCCTTGGGCCCCTGCACTTCCACCGCGCTCGGGGCGATCTGGATCTTCACGCCCGCGGGCACGGCTATCGGTTTTCTTCCAATGCGCGACATAACGTTATGGCTCTCCTGCCCTGCCTGCTGCCAGATTTCTACCAGACTTTTACCAGACCTCGCACAGCACTTCGCCGCCCACATGCGCTTTGCGCGCCGCGCGGCCGGTCATCACGCCCTTGGGCGTGGTCATGATGCTGATACCCATGCCGCCGACCACGGGCCGGATTTCGGTGGCGCCCTTGTAGCGGCGGCTGCCGGGCTTGGACACGCGCTTCAGGTCGGTGATCACGCTGCGGCGGTCCGGCGTGTATTTCAGGAACAAGCGCAGGGTCTTGCGAACCTTGTTTTCCTCGACCAGCTTGTAGGTCGAGATGTAGCCTTCTTCCTTCAGGATGCGGGCCACCTCGGCCTTGAGCTTGGAGGTGGGAATGTCCACGCGCGCGTGGCGCGCCTTGGCCGCGTTACGGATGCGTGTCAACAGATCGGATATCGGGTCAGTTTGCATAGTCGTTTTTTCCTACCAGCTGGCCTTCACCACGCCGGGAATCTCCCCGCGCAGCGCGTGCCCGCGAAAACAGATGCGGCACATTTGAAATTTCCGCAGATACCCGCGCGGGCGGCCGCACAGGCGGCAGCGGTTGCGGATGCGGATCTTGTACTTCAACTTCTTCTTCATCTTGGCGAATTGTGAGTCTCGCGCCATGGTTTCTCCTGAATTTCTCTCTTTACGCCTGCGGCCGCAGCGGCACGCCCAGCAGTTTCAGCAGTTCGCGGCCTTCCTCGTCGTTCTTGGCCGTGGTCGTCAGCGTAATGTTCATGCCCTTGATCTTGTCGACCCGCGTGTAATCGATTTCCGGGAACACCAGCTGGTCCTTCAGGCCCAGCGTGTAGTTGCCGCGCCCGTCAAACGCGTTCGGCGGCAATCCGCGGAAGTCGCGTACGCGCGGCAGCACCACGTGGCACAGCCGGTCGAGAAATTCGTACATGCGGTCGCCGCGCAGCGTCACGCAGCAACCGATGGGCATGCCCTTGCGGATCTTGAAATTGGCGATCGACTTCTTGGCGCGCGTGACCACCGGCTTCTGCCCGGCGATCTGTCCCAGCTCGATCACGGCCACGTCCAGCAGCTTCACGTTCTGGCTGGCTTCGCCCATGCCGATGTTTATGATCACCTTGGCGACCTTGGGAACGGACATGGGATTGGTCCGCCCGAACCGCTTCATCAGCGCGGGGACCACTTCTTTGCGGTAATGCTCGTGCATTCGGCTCATCATGGTTCGATCTCTTGATCCTCTGCGGGCGCGCCATCGTTGCCGGGCGCGCCGGAATTTAAGTTACTTTTCGAGCGTGTTGCCGCAGCGGCGGCAGATTCGCTCCTTGGTGCCGTCGGGCAGTAGCTTGTGCCCCAGCCGCGTGCCCTTGTTGCAGGACGGGCACAGCAGCAAAACGTTGGAAATCGAAATCGGCCCTTCTTTTTCCACGATCCCGCCCTTGATGTTCTTGGACGGGTTGGGCTTGGTGTGCCGCTTGATGACGCCCGCGTGCTCGACGGTGATGGTGCGCTTGGACGGATTGACGCCCAGCACGCGCCCGGTTTTTCCGCGGTCTTTTCCGGTCATCACGCGGACATGGTCGCCCTTCTTGATGCCCGCGGTGGTCGGCGGCTGTACGATCGGTTCTCTCAGCGGCATTACCAGACCTCCGGGGCCAGCGAAACGATCTTCGCAAATTTCTTCTCGCGCAACTCGCGCGCCACCGGGCCAAACACGCGCGTGCCCACCGGCTCGTTGGCGTCGTTGATCAGCACCGCGGCATTGTCGTCAAACCGGATGTAGGTGCCGTCCTTGCGGCGGTGCTCCTTGCGGGTGCGCACCACCACGGCCTTCACCACCGACCCTTTTTTCACGGCGCTGTCCGGAGCGGCTTCCTTCACCGCCGCGGTAATCACGTCGCCAAGGCCTGCGCGGCTGCCGGCGTCGCCGCCCAGCGGGAGAATACAGGTGATCTGGCGGGCGCCGGAATTATCGGCTACGGTCAGCCAGCTTCGCATCTGAATCATGACTGTTGTCCTTTAACTTTCTTGCGCACGTTAATTCACACGCGTGCTGCGCGTAATCACTTCGGCCAGCCGCCAGCGCTTCAGTTTCGACATCGGCCGGGTTTCCACGATGCGCACGGTGTCGCCCAGGCGCGCCTCGCGCTGCTCGTCGTGCGCGTAGAATTTCTTCGACACGCGCATCACGCGCGTGTACAGCTTGTGCTGCACCAGGCGCGTGACTTTCACGACGATGGTTTTTTCCATCTTCGCGCTGGTCACCTTGCCGGTCAGTTCCTGCCGCTGGTGCCGCGCCGGTTTTGCCGCTGTTTCCGGTGCCGTTTCACTTGCCATTTTGCTTCCTCAATTCGCGCTCCCGCAAAAGTGTCTTGACCCTGGCCAGGTCCTTGCGCGCCTGGCGCAGCTTGGTGACCGCCTCGGCCTGGCCGGTCGAAAGCTGAAACCGCAGCCGGAAAACCTGCTCGGCGAGTTCCCTCTGCCGCTCGGCCAGTTCCGGAGTGTCCTGATCGCGCATTTTTTCCACTCGGCTCGGCATTATAGGCCTCCCGCGCGGCTGACAAACTTGGTGTGGATCGGAAGCTTGTGCGCCGCCAGCGTCATGGCTTCCTGCGCGGTGGCCAGGTCCACACCGGCCATCTCGAACATCACGCGCCCCGGCTTCACGACCGCCACCCAGCGTTCCGGAGCGCCCTTGCCCTTACCCATGCGGGTTTCCGCCGGCTTCTTGGTGAAGGGCTTATCCGGAAAAATTCGGATCCACAGCTTGCCGCCGCGCTTGATGAACCGCGTGATGGCCACGCGCGAAGCTTCAATCTGCCGGTCGGTAATCCAGGCCGGCTCCAAAGCCTTCAGCCCGTACTCGCCGAAGGACAGTTCTCCCCCGCTCCAGGCCTTGCCCTTGCGCCGCCCGCGCTGTTGTTTCCGGTACTTCACTTTCTTTGGCATTAACATCGTCGTCGACCCTCAAACTTTTTTCTACGCGGGCTGCAAGTACAGCCCGCACCCGTTTCTCGGCATTGCCGGCAGCGCTAATCCGCCGCCGCTAGCGCGACGGGCTTCTTTTGCCCGCGCTCGGGAATTTTTTCTCCCTGATAGACCCAGCACTTCACGCCGATGATTCCGTAGGTGGTGAGCGCCTGGGCGAAACCATAATCGATGTCGGCGCGCAACGTTTGCAGCGGCAGGCGCCCCTGCAGGTACCATTCCTTGCGCGCGATTTCCGCGCCGTTCAGACGGCCGGCCACGCGGATCTTGATGCCCTTGCACCCAAAGCGCAGCGCGGAATCGACCGCCTTACGCATCGCCCGGCGAAACGCCACGCGCTTTTCCAATTGCAGCGCGATGGATTCGGCCACCAGTTGAGCGTCCAGTTCCGGGCGGTGCACTTCCTGGATATCGATGTGCACTTCGCGCTTGGTGCGCTTCTGGATTTCGCCCTTGAGCTTGTCGATTTCCGCGCCCTTGCGCCCGATGATGATTCCCGGGCGCGCCGTGAACAGCCGCACGACCAGCTTGTTGGCGGCGCGCTCGATGTCGATCGAACTGATGCCCGCCGATTTCAGCCGGTCCTTCAGCGTTTCCCGCAGCTTCACGTCCTCGTGCAGCAGATCGGCGTAATCGCGGTCCGCGTACCAGCGCGACTTCCACGGCTTGTTGTAGCCGAGGCGAAATCCATATGGATGTGTCTTCTGTCCCAAAGCTTCCTCCCGCTACTTCTTCGGCTTCGCCGACGGTTTCTTCTTTTTCCCGGACAGCGCCTGGCGAGCTTTCTTCACCGCTCCCGCGACGCCCTTCTGCGATTGCGCTTCGGCCGCGGCGGCCGCGACGCGCTGCTGGGCGGCCTGGTGATGCTCGACCACTCCCACGACGATGTGCGCGGTGCGCCGCTGGTAGCGGAACGCGCGGCCCATCGGCGCCGGACGAAGCCGCTTCCACCGGGAACCTTCGTTCACAAAGCAGCGCGAAACGTACAGGTGGTCGACATCCAGCGACGCGCCGGCGTCTTCCGCCTTGCGTTCGGCGTTGGCGATCGCGCTGCGCAGCACTTTTTCGACGTCGCGCGTGGCGCGCTTCTTGGCGAAGCGCAGAATCTGCAGCGCCTCTTCAGCCCTCTGCCCGCGGATCATGTCGATCACCAGGCGGACCTTTTGCGGCGACATGCGCACGTGCCGCGCCATGGCCACTGCTTCAATTGCCGGAGCCTGCATGAGTTCGTTTGCCATGGGTTATGCCTTCGGCGCTCCCGCGCCGCCTCCGGCTGGTGCGCCGCCTGCCGGCGCTACCGGAGCTCCCGCCACGCCCGCGGCGCGCTCCAGGGCAGCCTTCACGGCGTGGCCCTTGAACGTGCGAGTTGCGGCGAACTCGCCCAGCTTGTGCCCGACCATCTGCTCGGTCACGTACACGGGAATGAATTTCCGGCCGTTATGCACGGCGATGGTGTGGCCGATCATCACCGGTAGAATCGTCGACCGGCGCGACCAGGTCTTGATGACCTTCTTTTCGTTGCGCGCGTTCATCCCTTCCACCTTTTCGCGAAGGTGGCCGTCGATGAACGGGCCTTTCTTAAGCGAGCGTCCCATCGTTTCTCCCTGCTCCTAAAACGTTTCTCTTATTCCGGCGGGCTCCACGCTTCCCTGGAAGCGTTCAGCGTAAAAGTAGAGCCCTGACTTTTTCTAGGCGGGCTCCAAGTAGAGCCCGTACCCGCCTTACTCTTCCACCCGCCGCAGCTTGATCCATTGCGCGCGGCGCAATTTCTTGAATCCGCGCACCGGGCCCGGCACGCGGTGCGACACCGGGCAGAACGGGCACACAAACCGGGTGCCCTGCGCGTTGGGCGTCTTCTCGACCGTGACCGCCCATCCGGGCTTGCACAGCCGGTACAGCACCTGCACCGGAGGGGCCGCCACAAACCGGGTCACCGGTTTGGCGGGCTTTGCCGCGGGACGGGCCGCGGGACGGGCCGCGCGCACCGGTTTGCGCGTGCGCGCCACCCGCCGCGGGGCCGTCCGTGTTCGCCTGCTTCGTGTTGCGCTCATCATGATGGTCTCAACTTGCTCTCAAATACCCGCCGCGCCAGGCTGAGTATTTTGCTGCTCCGCACCAAAAAACTTTTTCCGGCTGGCTCCACGCTTCACTATAAAACGTTCAGCGTTAAAGTGGAGCCCGCACCCGCTATGGCTTGCGCCGTTGCACGATCTGTTTGTCCGAACGCCGGTTGTGGCGCGTCTTCGCGCCCAGGGTCGAGAATCCCCACGGCGTCTGCGGGTGATTGCCCTTCACGCGGCCTTCTCCGCCGCCGTGCGGATGGTCCACCGGGTTCATGGCCACGCCGCGCACCGTCGGACGCCGTCCATGCCAGCGCGTGCGTCCCGCCTTGCCGTAGGTCACGTTCTCGTGGTCGAGGTTGCCGACCTGGCCGACCGTGGCCATGCAGTCCAAGGCGAATTTCCGGACTTCGCCCGAGGGCAGCTTCACCAGGGCAATGTCGCCCTCTTTGCTGAGCAGTTGCGCCGCTCCGCCCGCCGCGCGGCAGACTTGCGCGCCCTTGCCGGGCTGCAGTTCGAGGTTATGCAGTTGCGTTCCGGGAGGAATAAACCGGATGGCCATGGCGTTTCCCGGAAGAATATCCGCGCCCTCGCCGGTCTGCACCGTCGCGCCCACTTCCAGGCCAATCGGATGCAGGATGTAGCGCTTCTCGCCGTCGGCGTAGTGCAGCAGCGCCAGGCGCGCCGAGCGGTTCGGGTCGTATTCGATGGCCGCCACCTGCGCGGGGATGCCGGTCTTGTCGCGCCGGAAATCGATGGCGCGGTACTGCTTCTTGTGTCCGCCGCCGCGATGCCAGATGGTGATTTCGCCGTGGGCGTTGCGTCCGCCCGAGCGCTTTTTCGGCTCGACCAGCGACTTCTCGGGCTCCTGCTTCGTGATCTCGCTCTTATCGAGCATGGTCAGGAAGCGCCGTGACGCTGTATATGGATTAAAGCTTTTCAGTGCCATAACTTTGCTCTCTTCCCCTGGCACGCTCCGCAGGCCCCAGCCGGCAGGCCTTGCAGCAGCTTGCCGCCGAAACCCCGGGCTACCGCCCTGAACTGCGCCATCAACTACAGGTTATCCGCGTACTCGATCATTTTTTCGCCCGCCGCCAGCTTCACGTAGGCCTTCTTCCAGTCGCGACGATGCCCTTCGGCGCGCCCGCGGCGGCGAAACTTGCCGTGATAAATGGCCGTGCGTACTCCGGCCACCTTGACCTTGAAAATCTTCTGCACCGCTTCCTTGATCTGCGTCTTGGTCGCGGCCGGGGCCACTTCAAACACCACCGTGTGCTGGGTCTCTTTCACGCCGAGACCTTTCTCGGTGATGATCGGCCGGCGAATCACTTGAAACTCGCTGATGAGCATTGCCTCGTCCTTCGCTTTTTCTCGCGTTAATTTCCGGGCTTACTTCTTGCCCTTGGTCTTCGCCGCAGGCTTTTTCACCGCAGCCTTTTTTGCCGGAGCGGATTTCTTTTTCGGCGCGGCTGCTTCCGCCTTGGGTGCTTCGGCTGGCGCAGCCGGCGCGATCGTTACAATCTCGGAAGCGGGCACGGCGCGCCGCGGTCCCAGCGTGGTTCCCAGGCGCACGGCCGCGTCCTTGGATAGAACCAGGCGGTCGTGCCGCAGCAAATCATACGGCTGCAGGGCGTGCGGCGCGACCAGCTTCACGCCTTCCAGGTTGCGGCTCGCCAGTTCCAGATTGCGGTTCGCTTCGGTCTCGACCAGAAGCACCGTCTTCAGTCCGTCCAGGCGGGTGAGCGCCTGGCGGAACGGCTTGGACTTGTGCGAATCGAGCTTCCAGGTATCCACCACCGTCAGCTTTTCTTCAG
The DNA here is from genome assembly GCA_020073485.1 of Terriglobia bacterium. Classification (GTDB taxonomy): domain Bacteria; phylum Acidobacteriota; class Terriglobia; order Acidiferrales; family UBA7541; genus Palsa-360. Next base: position 113,909 of record JAIQFB010000014.1, read on the forward strand.
CCAGCTTGGCCGACAGCGCCGAGCGCAGCGCGCCCAGCACCATCTTGCGCGGCAGCCGGTAGGAGTACTTGTGCGGCACAGGCCCGTGGACCGTGCCACCCTTGCGCCAGATCGAGCTGCGAATCGAGCCCACACGCGCGCGCCCGGTGCCCTTCTGCTTCCAGAGTTTGCGGCCCGCGCCGGACACTTCGCCGCGGCCCTTGGTCTTGTGCGTTCCGGCGCGCATCTCGGCCTGGTACCAACGCACGGTTTCGTGCAGCAGGTTCGGGTTGACCTTCGCGCCGAACACATAGTCGGGCAAATCGATCTGTCCGACGTTCTTGCCTTCCAGATTCTTGATGTCCACTACCGCCATGATCGTCCTATCCTCTGCTCAAATCCTGTACTCAAATCCAGGGCTGAATTTTTTGCCCAACCGCGCGGCGCGGCTACTTGGCCTTGCGCGCCTTGCGAATCAGAATGTACGTGCCCACCGGCCCGGGAACCGAACCGTAAACCAAAAGCAGATTCTCGTCCGTATCCACTTTCACCACGCGAAGATTCTTCGCGGTCACGCGCGCGCGGCCCATGTGTCCCGGGAAGTGCTGTCCCGGCCAGACGCGCGAAGGAAACGAGCTGCCGCCGATGCCGCCCGGAGCGCGGTGATGCATCGAGCCGTGCGTCGAGTCGCCTCCGCGGTAATGCCAGCGCTTGACGCCGCCGGCAAAGCCCTTGCCCTTGCTGATGCCCGTGACGTCCACCAGTTCGCCCGGAGCGAATCGGTCGACCAGCACGCGGTCGCCGGCCTTGGTGTCGTCGGCCGAATCGTCAATGCGCACTTCGCGCAAGCGCCGCATGGGCGCCGCATTCGACTTCTTGAAGTGCCCCATCATGGGCTTGGTCACGCGCTGCGGCTTGATGAACTCCACCAGGCCCAGTTGCGCGGCGTCATAGCCGTCTTTTTCCTTGGTGCGCCGCTGCACCACCACGCACGGGCCGGCCTGCAGCACCGTGCACCCGACGGCCGTGCCGTCGTCGGTGAAGACCTGGGCCATGCCCAGCTTGATTCCGAGAATTCCATTCACAGCCATCGAAGTTCCCCGTCTCTTCTTTCCTGTTTCTTTCCCTGCCTCTTCGCTTCCTTGCTTCTGCTTACTTGCCCGCGTGCGCCGACCCGAACGCCTTGATTTCGACGTCCACTCCGGGCGGCAAATCTAGCTTCATCAGCGCGTCCACCGTGTCCGGCGTCGGCTCCAGGATGTCGATCAGCCGCTTGTGCGTGCGCATTTCGAATTGCTCGCGCGATTTCTTGTCCACATGGGGCGAACGCAGCACGGTCCACCGGTTAATCGAGGTGGGCAGCGGAATGGGTCCGGCCACATTGGCGCCGGTGCGCTTGGCGGTCTCGACAATCTCGCGCGTGGACTGGTCGAGAATTCGGTGATCGTACGCTTTCAAACGGATGCGAATTTTTTCTCCGGCTGACATAAATTACTCGATAATCTCCGTGACGGCGCCTGCGCCGACCGTGTGGCCGCCTTCGCGGATCGCGAAGCGCAGCCCCTTCTCCAATGCCACCGGCGTGATCAGGCTGATCTCCGCCGACACGTTGTCTCCCGGCATCACCATTTCCACGCCCGTCGGCAGCTTCACGTCGCCCGTAACGTCGGTGGTCCGGAAATAAAATTGCGGACGGTATCCCGTGAAGAACGGCGTGTGACGCCCGCCTTCTTCCTTGGTCAGCACGTACGCCTCGGCCTTGAACTTGGTGTGCGGCGTGATCGATCCCGGCTTGGCCAGCACCTGCCCGCGCTCCACTTCCTCTTTTTCCGTGCCGCGCAGCAGCAGGCCCACGTTGTCCCCGGCCATGCCTTCGTCCAGCAGCTTGCGGAACATTTCGATGCCGGTC